>CAVSTO010000005.1:0-158479 GCA_963730865.1 uncultured Acidobacteriaceae bacterium
GTGGTGAAGGACCCCAGCGGAGCGTCGGTTGCTGCTGCGAAAGTGCAGCTTAAGAATGTGGGCACAAACAATTCGCAAGATGTGACCACAAACAGCGACGGCTCCTATCAGTTCAGCAACCTGCTACCCGGAACGTATGAGATGACGATCTCAATGCCGGGTTTTTAGACTTACGTTCGCAACAACCTCATCTTGCAGGCGCAGATTGCTACAAACGTGAATATCGCCTTACAGGTCGGAAATGCACAGCAACGCGTGGAGGTAACGGGGTCGGCTGTTCTCGTTGATACCGAAACTGCCAATCACACGGTAACTTTGGACAGCCATCTGCTTGAGGCCTTGCCGAACAGCACGCGTAACCCGTTGAACTTTGTATTCGCAGTTGCCGGCACCACGGAAGCGCCCCAAGGGCAGACGCAGAAGTCAGGAACCTTCGATCAGATGTCCAGCAACTTCGGACTGAACGGCGGGCGCACAGGCGACGAATCGATTCTCATTGATGGTGCTCCTTCGCAAGCCGTGGACTGGGGTGGCCTGATGGTCTCGCCGCTTCAGGATTCCGTGCAGGAACAGCAAATTGTTCAAAACAGTTACGACGCGCAATACGAGAAAGGCGGAGCAGGTATTGTCACCCTCATCACGAAAGGCGGAACCAACACGTTTCACGGCGAGCTGTACGATTACCTGCAGAATTCCGCGCTCAATGCCAATAGCTGGTACAACAACGCTTATGGCTTCCCAAAGGTCAGTTCAAACAAAATCAGTTTGGCGGAAACGTCAGCGGCCCGATTCTCAAGCGCGGAACCTTTTTTCTTTGGCGGCTATGAGGGGCTGCGACAACCCAACACTCAAAGACCCTCACAACAGTTCCAACGCAAGCGGAGCGTAACGGTGATTTCTCGGGAACCCTGAATGCCGATGGCTCCCCAGACCTCATTTACAATCCATTCAGCACAACTGGGCTCGATAACACCGGAGCGAACTACACCCGTACGCAATTTCCGGGCAATCATTCCTGCGAATCTACTTAACCCGGTGGGGCAGAAAATCGTGAATCTGTTTCCGCTGCCGAATCGCCCGGGCACCGGACCCAACGATTTGAATAACTATGCGCGCAAGGAGCGGCTAATTTTCTGAATGACAAAATGGATACCCGGGTGGATTGGGAACAGAGCGCAACGCATCGCATGTTCGTTCGATGGTCAGATCGCTTCCGGCAGGATCAGAATTACCCCTGCTTCTTCTGCAATGGCGCAGATACAGGCGTAAACCAGACCAACAACGGGTTTCAGGTGGTTCTGAACGATACGGTGACGCCGAGTCCAAGCTGGGTGATCGACACATACGCGAGCTACAGCCGGTGGAAAGAGGCTCACATTGCGCAGGGTTATGGAGTTGCCACCGCGGCGACCATCGGGCTTTCGCCATCGCTGTTCCAAGCTCCGCTTTTGCCAACCATCTATCCGGATGGTGCTATAGCTCAGCTTGGCAACGGTAGCTACGAACAATACGTGCGGTACTCAAACACGATCCAGATGAACATAACCAAGCAGTTTTCGAAGCACACGCTGAAATTCGGCGGGAACTTCGACGATCAGCGCATTAACAGCGTCAGCGAAGGCGGCAGGGTCGTTCAACTTCAGCAGCGCTTTGACATCATGCGATCCGATCCAACCGGCGGCCCATGTACAGCCCTGAACTATGCCTCCACTGCGAGTGGAAACCCTATCGCGTCCATGTTGCTGGGGACAGCTAGCGGTGGGGGCCAATCCATCAACATCGATCCTGCGATGGGCCTGCACAGCTTCGGCACATACATTCAAGACCAATGGCGCGTGAACCAACGGTTGACCGTCAACCTGGGAGTGCGCTACGAAAACCAACGGCCCGCTACCGAACGTTTTAATCGCCTGATGTATTTCGATACGACGGCAGTGAATCCGATAAGCGCAGCGGTTGGGCAAACGCTCAATGGAGAATTTCAATACGCCGGCGTGAATGGAAACAGCCGATATGCGTGGCCCGCGAACAACAAAGATTTCGCCCCGCGTGCGGGTATCGCCTATAAACTCACCGACCGGCTGGTCATGCGGGCCGGTGCCGGTATCTTCTTCTTACCGCCTTCCGCCATGATTACCTTCGATAATCCTGGTCAGTTCTATGGCTTCAGCTCGCAGACATCCTATGTAGCGACTGACAACAACGGATATACGCCGCTGAACCTGGTCGACAACCCCTTTCCGAATGGACTGAATGCCCCTCAAGGCAGCGCGGGCGGTGGCTTAACGTTAGTCGGCGACGGCCTGGGGCAGATCTGGCTGAAAGAGAAGCATCCGACGCCGTATACCGAGCAGTGGAGCTTCGATCTGCAGTATCAGCTCAATGCCCACTCAGTATTGGAGGTGGGCTACAACGGTAACCGCGGCAAAAAGTTGTTGTATGGCAATCCCAACCTTGATGCGGACCAGCTACCGGGTCAATATCTGAGCCTGGGGTCGCAGCTCGATGCGCAAGTTCCTAATCCGTTTTACGGTGTTGCGCCCGCGACTAGCTATCTGGGTTCCGTGCCTACCATTGCTTACAACGAGCTACTGCGGCCGTATCCTCAATACACATATCTGCAAATCACGCGTTCGCTGCCCGGTGCAAGGTCCTCGTTCAACGCACTCAAGGTGAAGTACAACTACAGCTTCAACGCGGGCCTGAGCTTACTGACCATTATCAGTGGTCGAAAGCGCTGGACAACGGGCCGGAGGACAATTTCGGCTGGGCGACGGGTAATAGCTGGCGCGATTCGTACAACACGATGCTGGATTATAGCGTGAGTTCGCACGATGTTCCGCAAAGTTTTGCGACTGCGCTGGTCTACGAACTCCCATACGGGCGAGGCAAGCATTGGGGCGGCAACGCACCTTTCGTGGTGAAGGAAGTATTAGGAAACTGGCAGGTCGGATCCACAATCCGTCTGGCGAGCGGGCTGCCCATAGGTCCTGTGATCGAAAGCTACAGTAACAATCTGAACGACTACGGATTTCCGGGCCCCAGTTGCCCAACATCGTGAATTACAACGTTGTTCCAACGAATCAAAGTGCGAATAATTGGATCAATCCGGCCGCGTTCTCGGCCGTAACTTCCAATTACGTTCTCGGCAACGCTCCGCAACGCTTTACGCAACTTCGCGAGCGCGCCGCACGCAACGTCGACATTTCGATAGCCAAGAATCTCGGTGGCGAGCGTTATCAGGCGTGGCTTCGTGGCGAGTTTATCAATGCGTTCAACTACGCACAGTACAACAACTTCTGTCTGGATCTTTCGCAGGCTTCGTGCGGGCCTTTGGGACAGCATTCGGTACGGAGAACCAGCCTAGGACGATTCAGGTCAGTCTGAAGCTGAGTTTCTGATTCTGTTCCTTTCGTGAGGAAACGGTCCGGCGTACCCTGTGTACGCCGGACCATTTTCTTGTATAGGCTGCTTGTCGAGGCGCTGCGGTGGGCACTGAAAGAAGCAATGGCAAATTAGAAGTGACGTTCGATAGAAGTGATATGCGAAAGATTGGCTTCGTACGCTTACGATACAGAAACGCTCCAAGCTGGTGGCTGCGTCGCGCTTAGCTGCTCGGTAGCAGCCGCGAGCTGGCTCACATTCGGCGGAGACCCGCAACGAAACGGCTGGGCAAAAGACGAGACGGCTATTTCGGTAGTACCGTCAAAGGGCTGCAATTACTTTGGACGCTCAAGCTCGAAAACGAACCGAAACAACTCAACGCTCTGACAACACCCGTTGTGATTAACCCGGTTTATACGAATAAGGGCGCGGAAACCTATGTCGTGGTGGGCGGCAGTTCCGACAATCTATACGTGGTGGATGCCGACACCGGAAAGGTGGCGTGGCAAAAACATTTCACGAACGAAGCGCCTGCTTCCGCGGGAAACCTGGAACGGGATCGTATTTCTGCCCGGATGCGCTGAATGACACGCCGTTTATCAGCAGGGCCAGGCCGGGCCAACAGTGTACGTGATTTCAATCGACGGCAAGCTGCACGCCTTGAACTTAGTCAATGGCGAAGATCGCTTTCCTCCGAAACAGTTTGTACCGGCTTACTCGAAAAACTGGAGTCTGAACTCTTCCGGTAACTTCATCTTACACCACTACCTCTCAGGGATGCGCTCACACAAAGTCCGGGGTTTGGGGAATGGATATCACCAGCCCGGATAAGCCGGTCATCTCATTCGAGTCCGATGCGTTCGGTGGCGGCATTTGGGGTCGAGGCGGCGCATCGATCGGGTCAAACGGCACAATTTATGCGGAAACCGGCGACGGGCCCTTCGAGGCGGCTGCGGGTAAGTATGGCAACACTTTGCTGGCGCTCTCGCCGCAAGACCTAAAGCTGCTGGATTATTACACGCCCTCAAATGTTTCTTACTTAACCCGCAAGGACCTGGATATGGGTAACATGACGCCGGTTGTGTTTCCCTATAAAGGCAGAGAGTTGATCGTCGGTTCCGGAAAAGAAGGGGCTCTGTTTCTGGTAGACGCGAAATCGCTGGGCGGCGAGACACACCGTAAGCCGCTGTTCCAAGGTCCCTTGTATGCAAACGAGGGCGCCGATATTGCGGGACACGGATTTTGGGGCGCCTTTGCAACATGGGAAGACGCGAAAGGCAGTCGCTGGCTGTATGCGCCTGCCTGGGGACCTTCCACCGCGAAAGCTCCAGCGTTTCCGATAACAAATGGCCCAACTCCGGACGGCAGCGTCATGGCTTTCAAAGTGGAGGACAAAGACGGCCAACCAGTACTGACACCGGCGTGGGCCTCACGCAATATGGCTGTTCCGGAGCCGCCGGTGATTGCGAACGGTGTTGTGTTCTCCATCTCGAGCGGCGAGTTTATCCGCCAAGTGAAGGACAACGGTCAGTTATACACGGCCGCGGAGCGTATCGCTCTTACCACCGGTAATGCTACGCTTTATGCCTTCGACGCCCAAACCGGCAAAGAATTATTTTCAAGCGGAAAAATCATGCCCTCCTTTACGCATTTGGGCGCGGTTGCCGTCAGCGATGGGCGGGTTTATGCCTCGACGCATGATTCCACGCTGTATGCCTTCGGCTTAAAAGGCGAATAGCGCCTAGAACATCGCTAATCCAATCAAGGTCAGCCCGAGAACGTAACCGGCAAACATCAGGTAAACGAAATGGCATGGTTCCCTTCGGTGCGGCCTGGAACTCTTTCCAGATCACCACTCCCCAGATGGCGGCTACAAGAGTAGCGCCTTGTCCGAGTCCATAAGAGACTGCCGGGCCGGCTACTCCGGAGGCGATTACATTCAGGCAAAAGGCAATCATCCAGATCACGCCGCCGAGAATTCCGATGGCGTGTAACTTACTCGTCCCTGCAAAATACTGCCGGTACGAGTGCCCCGCTGCCTTCATAAAAATGCGTATTTACCGCCAGATTGCTGACAAGAAGCCCGATAGAAAAGAAAAACAACGCCGTATAGGGAGTAAGTGAACCCGGCACGATAGGATTCGTGTTGAATAACGGCGAAATGGAGCGCAACAACTGCGGATAAAAGAATCCCATGAGGCACCCTGCGACGACGGCGAAAAGCAGTCCTTTACCCGACTTCCTTCCGGTGGCCCCGGGCAGCCGGCGATAAGCAAGCGCGGAAAAGATCATCGCGGCAACCACGAGCGAGACTCCCGCAATCAACGCCGCCGGGTTTCCCTTCGGCTGCTGCAGGTAATTAATCAACGTGCCCAACACCAGTGCCAACCCGATGCCAACCGGAAAAGCAATGGAGAGACCAGCAGCATCGATCGCTACCACCAGCAGAATGTTCGCCACATTGAACAGCAGCCCGCTGAATGCGGCCGCCCACACGGTATGACCGGACGCCTTCTCGATATTCGTCAGGGCGCTCATGCCCGAGGAGCCGTAGCTCCCGAGAGTCAGCATGAACAAAATACTAAAAAGAAAAACGCCGATTGAGTAATCCCAGTAAAAGAGATCGAAGGGCCAATTAGTCCGGCCTGCGAGCTTCTGCGTGTTGGCCCACGATCCCCATCCGATCATCGTGATGCTGCAAAAGAGAATGGCCAATGCCATCGAATGTAGAGTAAACACAATGCGGAGTATAGCGTTTTATACCTGCGTGCCTTCGCTGGTTGCAAGCCGGCCGGCTGAAGGATCTTTGATGACATACCACAACACGGCAGCGCAGAGCGCGAACAGCGAGCCCGATGACAGTGCGTACAACCAGCCGAAATGAAGTACGATCACGGGGACGAGAATTGTGGAGAAAACACCGCCCAGATTTCCGGCGAAATTCATGAGTCCGCTGGCGGCGCCCGCCTGCTCCTGAGCGAGTTCAATCGCGACGGACCAATATGAGGATTCCGTGCTGAAAAGCAGTGCAACGCAGAATGAAATCGCGCCGAGCGCCAGACCGATGTTGTGTGCATTTGCGCCTACGGACATGAGAAGAGCGGAGACGGTCAGGCAGCCAACTGCGACGAGCCGGCGAGCTTGCAACGGCCCCACCCGGGACGATGCCCTGCTGCTGATATAGCCGAATATCGGTACTGCGATGGACGCTACGATCCAGGGAAGGCTATTAGCCCAGCCGCTATTGATGATACTCAGATGCCGTACATCCACAAGATACTTGAACAGCCAGTAAACAAAAATCGATATCGCATAGCAATACAGCAAGTAGCTGGAGCAGAGCGCTAGGATGGCGGGCTCGGCCAGTAACCTCATCCAGCTATGGAATGGCGCTACGCACGGGACCTTACGCTCGGCAGGTTCGCGCTCGCCTATTCTCTTACTTTGCTGCCACCACGAGATGGCAAGCAAGAGTGGCAGCAGGGATGACACATAGAACGTAGACCGCCAGCCGTAACGGCTCATCATCGATGCCACGAGAGGAGGAGCGAACGCCGAGCCCAGGGTTGAACCGGTAAAAATAATCGAAGTGACGAACGCGTGGCGGGAAGGCTGAAACCAAATAGAAACCGCGTTCATAGCGACGGGATACGTGGCTGCTTGACCGAGGCCGTGCAAAAACCGCAGCAGCAGAAGCGAACTGAATCCCGCCATCGCGCTCGTCAAGAGCAGACCTGGGACCAAACCGGTGAGCAACGTGGTCAAGGCGCAGAACAGAGCTGAAATCGTCAGTACGATACGCGGTCCAAACCGGTCGCCCAGAATGCCTGCGGGTAGTTGGAAAATCGTGTAGCCCACGAGAAACGCCGCAAAGACATATCCCACCTGTATGTCGTTCAAGGCGAGTTCACGCGCCATGTATTGTTGGGCCACGGAAATGTTGACTCGCAGCACATAGCTGAGAAACGCGAATGCCCAAAGCAGGCACAGTATTGTTCGAGAATGTCTGTGGCTCACAATTAAGGAAGAAATGTTGGATGTGATCGTAGCCGGGCTGGGCGGCATGGGGAGCTCCGCCGTCTATCATCTTGCAGCCCGGGGCAAGCGAGTCTTAGGTCTTGAGCAATACGCGCCGGCGCATGCACACGGATCGTCACACGGTGATTCTCGCATCATACGGCAGGCCTATCACGAAAGCCCGGAGTATGTTCCTCTTGTGCAACGCGCTTATGAACTCTGGGAGCGGCTGCAAACGGATACCGGGACGGATCTTCTGCGGCTAACAGGCGGACTGATGATCGGACCTCCCGAAAGCGCGATTGTTCAGGGCACAATTCGCAGCGCCACTCAACATGGATTGCCTTTTGAAGCGATGGATGCAGCGGAGTTGCGCCGCCGCTTCCCGGCTCTGAATCCGAGAGACGGCGAGACTGCGGTATACGAGGTCCGAGCGGGATTTCTACGTCCCGAAGCGGCGGTTCGCGCCCATTTGCAACTGGCAAGCAAGTATGGCGCGGATCTTCACTTCGAAGAGCGAATCGAAAAGTGGACCGCGGATCTATCCGGAACCGGTGTCCGGGTCGTGACGAACAAGGGAACGTATGAATCCGCCAGCCTGGTACTGGCTCCCGGAGCTTGGGTGCCGGAGATGCTATCTGCTCTCAATCTGCCTTTCGAAGTCCAGCGGCGCGTAATGTGCTGGTTCCAACCGCAGGCCGGCATCGAACTGTTTCTGCCGGAACGTTTCCCGATCTACGTCTGGGATGTCGATGGCAGGGAATGCTTCTATGGTTTTCCAGCGACGAACGGCCCGGAGAGCGGTGTCAAAATTGCGATGCACAGCGGGGGAGAGAGATGCTCGCCCACAACTATTTCGCGCTTCATCTCGGCTGAAGATATCGAGGAACTTCGGCGGCATCTTGCCACATTCATTCCGTCGCTGAACGGTCCTCTCCTGAAAGCGGAAACTTGCATGTATACTCTTACTCCGGACGAGCATTTTATCGTTTCGCTCCATCCGGAATTCCCGCAAGTCGCCATAGCTGCCGGGTTTTCCGGTCATGGCTTTAAATTCACCAGCGTCGTAGGTGAAGTTCTGGCCGATCTCGCCATCGAAGGCTATACAGTGCACCCGATAGAGTTTCTGTCTCCGAAGCGGTTTCGAAGAGCCGGAGCGTAGTTGGAAGCGACGCCTCTTTTCTCCTTGACATACGAAGCTTTTACTACTAATCTCTTCGTAGATGGTATCGAAGCCGCCTAGGCCGACTGACGCCGAACTTGAAATTCTAGCCGCGCTCTGGAGCATCGGACCCGCTACGGTGCGCGATGTGTATAACGAAATCAGCCGCCGTCGAACCGTGCAGTACAGCACGGTGCTCAAATTCATGCAAATCATGACGGAAAAACGACTGGTACTGCGCGATGAGACCCTGCGCGCGCACGTCTACAAACCCGCGCAGCCGCGCGAGTGGACCCAACAACAATTGGCCGGAGACCTGCTGACACGAGCGTTTAGCGGGTCGGCTAAGGCGCTCTTGATGGGAGCGCTTTCCGCCCGGAAGGCTAGCCAGAAGGAGCTTGCCGAGTTGCGCAGTTTGTTGGATGAGTACCGGCCGGAGGAGAAATGAGCTTTTTTCAATACTTGGTCAATTCGCCGTATGCCGTAGCTGTGGGATGGATGGTGCTTCATTCTTTGTGGCAGGGGGCGATTGTCTCAGCTACGCTCGTCGCTGCCCTGTCACTAATGCGTTCACCGCGCTTCCGCTATGCGGCTGCTTCTGGGGCCATGCTGTTGATCGTCTTTTCGCTTGGTTTCACATTGGTGCGATTGATCCCCGGTTATGTGAATTCACCAATTATCTTGAAGGCCACGTCCTCCCCCACGTGGAATGGCAGCGCGGTGGTGAGCAGCCCTGACACTTGGGCGCCGCATCTCGCGGCTCTTGCGCCGTGGCTCGCGCCATTCTGGATAGCTGGGGTGTTGGCATTCTCTTTGCGGCATGTGGCCGGTTTTGTGTCGCTCAGCCGGTTGCGCCGCCGCGGTGTGTGTGCGGTGCCCGAGCTTTGGCAGAACCAAGTGAAACGCTTGAGTGCGCGGTTGAAGATCTCGCGCCCGGTTTTCCTGCTCACATCGTGCCTGGCGGACGCGCCGATGGTGCTTGGGCATTTCCGTCCGCTGATTCTGCTGCCGTTGGGAATGCTCGCCGGGTTTTCGGCGCCACAGATTGAAGCCATTCTGCTGCATGAGCTGGCGCACATCCGCCGACGGGATTATTTGGTTAATATTTTGCAGCGCTTAATGGAAGCGCTGTTGTTTTATCATCCGGCGGCTTGGTGGATCTCGCGAGTGATCCGCGCCGAGCGCGAAAAGTGCTGCGATGATGTCGTCATCTCAATCAGTGGCCATGCGCATGAATATGCAGTCGCGCTCGCCGCTTTGGCAGAAAACCGCTGGAGCAGCCGTGAACCGGCCGTGGCCGCCACAGGAGGAAGCCTCGTGAAACGTATCCGTCGTTTGCTGTATCCCGAAGGTCCGAATGCCGCTTGGACGCCCTTGCTGGCCGTTGTCATTCTTGCTGCGACCGCCGCGGTTGCCGCCGCGGGTTGGCGCTTAGCACCGTCTCACCCACTTTCAACAATCGCAGGCCAGACGCAAGAGAGTAGCGCGCGGTATTCCAGATGGCTCAACGAGGAAGTGGTCTACATCATTGACGATGCCGAAAGCGCCGCCTTTCAACGGCTCACTACGGATGAAGAACGGGACCAATTCATTGAGCAGTTTTGGGAGCGCCGCAACCCGACGCCCGGTTCGCCTGAGAACGCCTTTAAAGAAGAGCATTACCGCCGGATCGCATTTGCAAACAAGCATTTTGCTGTGGCATCCGGCGTGCCCGGCTGGCAGACCGATCGCGGTCACATCTACATCGTGTACGGACCACCGGATGAAATCGACTCTCATCCGCAAAATGCGACTCGCCCTATCGGGACCGAACAATGGCGGTATCTGCATGTCGCCGGGCTTGGCGCTGACGGTTACGTCACATTTATCGATCGCACCGGCAGTGGCGACTATCATCTTGCGCCTGGGAAGTAAACACTTGATCTCGAATCTCGGTGGAGACCATATAGCATTCGGACAGCAAGTCGCAGCGTGAGCAGTCCGCAATCTTGCCGGCCTCGATCCGATCGTTCTTTTTCTTTGAAGCCGCAATGGCGCGCAGCATCACTGGATGCGCCACCTTCACCTGTGCAGCATGCGGAAGCAAGTGATCGTGAATCAGCCTGCGAAGATCGTTGCTTCCATTGCTACCGTCCAGGGCTGTGGTAGAGTCGCCATCCAGGCATCCAGTTATTGAGTGTCCCTCCAATCGTTCCTTGCCGAAGGACCTGACCGCTTGCGTCCTTCATGCAATAGCTGATCGTCTTCTTGTGAACATCCAAGCCGATGTAATACCCATGTTTCTGAGGAGCCTCCATGGTTGTCTCTGAATCAACGTCCGGTTGAGTTCGGCTTTTGTACACCACGCGCTCCCCCCTCGACTTAGCATTCAAACAATTCGGATTTAGGAAAGTCGGGGCGGTATGGAGTGCACTGGAGTGGACCCAAAGTTGAGACACGGAAAATAGGGACAAACTGCAAGGGAACCGAGGTTCGAATGCCGGCAAGCCGTATTTTCACACAGGAGTTTCGGGTTCCGGTGGCAGGACGCATGCTGAATGCCGAGAGCGTGTCAGCCATCAGCAATGAGCCTAAAGATCAAGCGCAGTGTGCTGTACAGGCCCCGGCTAGGGAATAACCGCGGGCGGAGACGGACCCAAGCACCGGGCAGGGAGTCACCGTGAACGGCGCGCTGATTCACTTCCTGTCGAACACCAGCACATTCGGCTCGCTCCGTCCCAGCACGTGCACGGTCATCGTGAATGTCTTCCCCTCCTTGGAAACACTGATCTCCTGGGTATCGACGACCTTTGCCCCGATCTTGTCAATCAGCTCTACTGTCCTTTCGTTCACTCGCTGCGCTGACGAGACCGTTTTGACTCCTGAGCCTACGTTCGGATAATCCTTGCCATCGAACTTTACATTCTTCGTGACTCCTTCAGAAGAAGAGATTGTTGAAAGCCCGTCGCCTTCATACGGCTGCACACGCACCACGTACACCGTGTCCACCTGTTCGCTCGTACTCACCCAGTCGCCCGCAAACCCCGGGCCCCCTCCTTCGCGCTCGTATAGGTAAACAAGATGCATCGTCTTGCCGTTCTCTCCTGTGCCGGTGTAATCGTCGTGCAGCCTGTTGCCGTCCTTCGAGAGCGTCCAGATCCCCTTAATCTCGACGCGGCCGTCTTTCTTGCGCACGCCCCGCCACTCATCTGGACTACTGCCGTAACGGCAAACGTCCTCCCGAAATTCCCCGGCTGATCGGTACCGTTCACAACAATCGTTTCCGGGGACCCGCCGCCAAAGTCGAACGAGTATTTGTTCCCGCCTAGGCTTGTCACCCTCATTTCGTCGGTCAGCTTGCTCTTTTGCGGATTGAGCTTCCAGTCACCGACGAATCGAAAGACATCGTTGCGTTCCGCATCGCGCTCCTGTGTCAATCCCTCCATAGAGGCTTTTGCCACAAACCAGTAGCCCGAGGCGCCTGTCGCGGCATCTCTGTCAAAGCTCATGCTGACGCGCAAGATATTCGGAGCATACGGCTCGAGCGAAATCACCCCGCCATCTCGCTGCGGGATGATCGGGCCAATCTGCGCGCTCGCCGCGTGTGCCAGCAAGAGCGCCGGCAGCAGAGCGCCGATGCTTGCTCGTGATCGATTACCGGCACTCAAAGTTGTTTGCATTCTCCGGGTCGCCTTCACCTTTGTATTGTGCGTGTTTCGGATACGCGCATAGCGGCCGGCTGCGGTCCGGGAATGCCTTCCCAGTCGCGATCACCGATTTGGGTGTGATCCCTTTCTCCACCCAATCGACCATTGCACTCAACAGATCAAACTGGTCGAGCCCTGGACCACCGCCGCAGTGTGCCATGCCTGGGACAAAGTAGAATTGGCTCCAATTCGACACTGCTTCCAAACCGCCGTTCATCGCAGCCATGTTCTTGTAATAGCCGAAGGTATCTAGTGGAGAAAACCAGGGATCACTGTCACCGTGATAGAAGATCAGCTTCCCGCCTTGCGCGGAATAGGTCGTCAGGTTAGTCGACATGGAGTCGACGAGCGGCTGGACGTCTGCCATTGCTTCCTTCTCAACGTCCACATCCATGGCAGTCGTCGCTGGACCGAATATACCCGGCCCGGGCCTCAAGATGCCAGGGACTTGGGATTTTGCTGTGATGCCCGTATCGTACAGAAACGGGGGATAGACTTGCAGCGCCTCGGAAGTTTTGGGGCTTCCCATCGCCTTCTTGATCGCAGCTATCTTCTGCGCGCTAAGGCATGCGTCGTTTTGCCCACTTCGGCACGCAAGAACTGCCGGATCAAAATCGCATCCGAGCGGATCGGAAATCAGGCCGTCCGCAATGCCGTCCCTGGCATCGCAACGCTTCAGCAACGCTTGCATGAGCAATTCGCGGTCGGCGTCCGTGAGCGCTTCCGAAATAATCGGCTTGCCATTCGAATCTTTGGGCGCAATCTGATTGAATGCAACGGGTATCCATTTTCCGATTGCCAAGTTCGAAAGACCGGTACGCATGGCGGGATCGCCGGAGATGATGCCATTGAAATCCGATGGATACCGTTGCGAAAGGATCATCCCCTCTCGCCCGCCGGTCGAACATCCCACGAAGTACGAATAAGCCGCCGGTTTCTGATAGTACCGTGCGATCAGTTGCTTCGCGAGCGCCGCCACCTCGGCGTTAGCCAGATAAGCGAAATCAAGATAAGCCTGTTGATCCTTCATGAAGCCGAAATCAAAAGGACCTCCATGGCTCTTATGACCTGTGTCGTTGCTTACGACCGCGAAGCCACGCATCAACGCCGGATGTTGTCCCGCGGCAGTTTGCCCTAATGGTGGAAGTACGATCCCGTTTCCACCGCCACCGCCTTGCATCAGGAAATCGCCATTCCATTTTTCGGGCATCGCTAACTCGAAGCTGATTCCAAACTGCTCACCGCCGACCCCGTTACGGCGATTGATGATGCCTTCCACCCGGCAATAGGAGGGTAAAGGCGAGCTGTGCCCTGGTCCGTAGGGATTCGGTTCCGTAGTTCCTGCCGGAATCGGCGAAGCCTTCGTGATTTCGACGCCGGCAGCGCTTAACTTCGTCAAACCGCCGCACGAGTCTGCTTGCTGTCCCCATCCGCAGATGGGCACAATCAAAGCCGAGCAAAGAAGAAAAATCCGTGATGCTGCGCGGCTCATTGGCCGCCCTCCTGGAACAGCCTCGGCGCAAAGTCCTTCAGATCGCGACGCCAAGTCTGCCATTCGTGCGCTGTGCCGGGCGACTCATAAAAGATGTGCTTGATGCCACTCTGTGCAAGCGCGTCGTGTACCCGCAGAAGGCCCTCATGCATCCGGGCCGGCTCTGCCGTGCCTACGCCAATCCAGAGGAGATGCACTCTTTTTGAAAACGCTTCGGGATCCGCCAGTGCTCCGTTGAACGCACTCTTCGTGTCGAGCTTCTGATTCCCCGGCACGCCCGCCGCGCCACTAAAGCCTCCGATGTAAGAGAACAAATCGAGGTGGTCGAACGTCACCTGAAACGTCTGCATGCCGCCCATCGAGAGGCCCGCCATCGCGCGATGATCGCGATCGGCCATCGTCCTGAACTTCGCATCGATGTACGGGACTAACACCTTCGTCAACTCATCCTCGAAAGCCGAGGCCAAGTCCTGCATCGCCTTGATCGCTTCGGGCGACCCGAAAGGCTTCCCGGTCAGGTCGGGTTCAGTCTGGCCCGCCCGCCGCGCGTATCCATAAGCCATGACAATGATCACGGGCTTTGTGTTGCCGCTAGCGATCAGGTTATCGAGGATGAAATTTGCGTGCCCTTGCCGAACCCAGCCGGTCTCGTCTTCACCCGCGCCGTGCTGAAGATAGAGCACCGGGTCATGCATATTGGGTCGGGTGTCATAATCCGGCGGCGTGTAGACCAGTGCGCGGCGCCAGCTGCCGGTGACCTTTGAGTCATACCAGATTGCCGATTTTATCAAAGCCGGCTACGTTCGCTTCATTGGTTTTATCTGAGGTGGGCGTTGACACCATCCGGCGAGCGCATGCCGTTCATCCCATCAGCGATTTGCAGATTGAATACGCTATCGTCAGCCGCGGTCCGGAGGCGGCCATCTTCCCAGCTCTCGAAGAACTAGGCATCGGCGTAACGGCGTATGGAGTGCTTTCCCGCGGGTTGCTCAGCCGTTCTCTCCCGACCGGCCAAGGCGATCTGCGGGCACATCTGCCTCGTTCTCGCACAGAAAACCTCGAACAGAATAGACGCATACTCGATGTGCTGAAGAATCTGTCCGCCGAAGAAAGGTGTCACACCTACCCAGTTGGCCATCGCCTGGGTTCTGGCGAAATCGAAGAGCATCGTCCCGGTGATTGGCGCGCGCACTCGAACTCAACTTCAGGAATCCTTGCAAGCTGTCGATGTGCAATTATCGACGGAGGATCTGACCCGCATCGAAGAAGCCGTTCCGCCGGTCGCCGGAACGCGGTACGACGCGAGCCAGATGAAGATGCTCGACAGCGAGCGCTAAAAGTCCTGCGTCAACACAGTCATTCCGGCTGCGCTCGTAATGCCTTTCGACGCCAGGATTTCGAGGATGCGCTTCGGATAGATCACGCTGTGCTCAAAGGTCTTTGAGCAGATTTGCACGGCTTTGATGATCGCTTCCAAACCGAATGCGTCGCCATGATAGCCGGCCGCTCCGATGAGCATCGCCTTCATAATGGCGAAGTACGATCCCAGCAGTAGGTATTGCCCCGTGATGGCCCGTGGCGGCTCCAGATGGAGCGCCCGATTCAGGCTCTGCGACCCGAATGGAAATAGCGCCTTGAAGGCGTTGTTCACTAGATAATGCTCCAGCACATACTCGTGTTGACTCATGACTGGAAGATAGGATTGCCGGTACGCTTCGGCGTACTGCACTCCTAGTTGGTGCAGTGTCGTGTCCGGGCTCCAGCGAATTCCCTTGAGGAACTCTTCGTGGACTTCGAAGAAGCGCCGGTGGGTGAAATCGGATTTCACGCGCTCTGTAATCAGCTCGAGTATGATCTCCAATTGAGCGTCTGGATCGGCCGCGCAGCGGTTTAGATGTTCGTCGAAGAGCCCTCCGTCGATAGCGCAATCGAAGCCCTCGAGAACATTCTGTGTCGATTCAAAGTCTCGCGCGCCTGCGATTTCGTTCAGCTTGTCGCAAACGTGCCCCAGAAGAATAAGCCGCTTCGCAACCGGGTACCTGCGGTTTTGCAGCAGGCGCTGAACGAATTTACGGACCTGCATGACTTGTGTACCCGGGAATGCGCTGTTGTAAACGCGGCCGTGACTCGGTTCCGCGACTGCCGCGCGATGTTCCGTTGGATCCGCCTCGAGCAGCGAGAACTGCATCGGCGCGGGATTCGTAAGGGCCAGCCGGGTGGCTTCTGGACACGCCAAATCGAGCGAACGTTCAAGAACGCCATTCAGCAGATTCGTCACTCTCGGAAACGACGCGCAAGCGGCGCCCAGATAACTCTCACCCAACCGCTGCTGGATCGAGCAGAGGCCCTCCGACAAAAATGTGCAGCGCCCACCCGATGTCGCGAACACTGCGTAGTGATCGTCGCTCGTGCGCGCCGGGTTAATCGTGACGAACTGCTGAAACTTCGGCTTCAGGACAGCATCGGTCGATTCCCGATACTTCCCGTAGGTCTCTTTGTCGATACCGACTCGCCATCCCTCGCAGCACGTATCCGGACAAGCGTCAGCCAGACAGTGAAAATGCCTGTAATATTCAGGCTCCACCTGCTCAAATGCCTCCGGCTGAGGGTCATCGCGCTGGTTCACCAGGACAGAGTGCTTCCTGTTACAGGGTAGGAAGGAAGATCGACAAATCTCAGGCCAAACGTTTGCCGGGTCAGATGACGCGCTTTTTCCAGCGCCCCAGCAGGAACATGGATACGCCCATCACCGTGATGAGAGCCTCGGCGCACGGTATGGCCGTAAACACGCCGCGCACTTGCATGTGAGCGCGAAAGGCCAGCGTCCAGGCGAGTGGAATTTCACAACACCAGAATCCGGCGATGTTGATCAAGGTCGGCGTTACTGTATCGCCGGCGCCGTTGAAGGTCTGGACCATGACCATGCCGATCGCATACGCCAAGTTCCCGAAAGCAATGATCCGCAAGCAACTCACCGCATATCGCGCCACCACGGCATCGGAGGTGAACGCTGCCACGATTTGGGTGGGGAAAGCGATAAAGATGAACGCGACGATACCGAGGACGACCATGTTATAAGACACAGTCAAGTACACCGCTCGCACCGCTCGTTGAGGCTTTTTCGCTCCCAGGTTCTGTCCCACCATGGTGGCGGCGGCGCCGCTTAATCCCCACGAAGGTAGAATTGCGAAAATAAAGATCCGAATGCCGATCGTGTAGCCTGCCACCGCGGCGCTGCCGAACGCACTGATGATTCGCACCAGAACGATCCAACTGGTATGTGCGACGGCAAACTGCAGCACGCCTGTCGAGGACACGCGAATGAGAGCAGCGAAAACGCTGGGTACAAGGCGTACGTTCCGCGGCCGAATGGTAATCCGGCTGTGCCCGCGGGTCAGAATCCAGAACTGGTAGAGCACTCCCGATGAACGCCCGATCAGCGTGGAAACTGCGGCCCCCGTTACTCCCAGGGCAGGGAAGGGACCCAAGCCGAAAATGAAACACGGATCCAGTAGCAGGTTGATCACGTTCGACACCCAGAGGACCCGCATAGCAACCGAAGCATCGCCCGCGCCGCGGAAGATGGCGTTATTCAAGAACAACAGCACGACACTGATCGTGCCGCCAAACACGACGGATGTGTAGCGATGCCCGCTCGCGATGAGATCTGGAGATCCGCCCATCAGACGCAGCAAGGTGGACGAAAACCAGAAACCAGGTATGCCCATGAATAGAGCGATGGTGACGCCGAGCAAAATGGATTGCGTTGCGGCCGTGCCAGCGCCCTCGTGATCCTTCTCCCCTACGCGGCGCGCCACCATGGCGGTCGTCGACATACTGACGCCCAGAGCAACCGAGAAGACCAGTGTCAACATTGATTCGGTGAGGCCCACGGTCGCCACCGCGGTTGATCCCAGCCGGCTCACCCAGAACACATCGACGATCGCGAAGAGCGACTCCATCAACATTTCAAGCACCATCGGCACGGCAAGCAGCAAGACCGCGCGGCTGATGGACCCCTCAGTGAAGTCCTGCTGCGTGCCCTTGATTGCCTCCAGGATGGATTGCCAGATGGTCGGGCGATGTTCCTCGACACTGAGTACAGCCATAAAAAGCGTCTCCTTCGGCGCTTACGAGCTAGCCCGAGCACACGATTCATGCATGCTCGGAAAAATTGAACTCTTGGTTAATTGAAGCTGCGGCTGAAACTTACCGCTGCCGAATGGCTGGCCAGGGCGCCTCAGGCGAGAACGCGACCCCAGCGACCATGCCGTCCGGGTTAGAACGTTTAGCGGTCAGCGGGCTGAGTGCATTCTTACGCATGGAGGGAAACTGCCTTTCGAATACTATACCGAGCAATCGTTGTCCATGCAAGAAGTTTTTCGTGGAGGTAATGTGAACCGGCTTATCTAAAAGACGCCTTGGTGCGGTTGCGCTAGAGGAGGAGAGACTTTGCGCTTCTACATATTCTTCGTTTAAGCTCTAGAAGGATCAGGTATCCGCACGCGCGGAGGTGCATGGTGACTTGGTGGCGTCGTCTGTGGTTCCGAAAGCGCCTGGAGCAGCATGCGTCCGACCTGATCGCCCGCGGACACGCTCTTGATCAAACTCATCGCCGGGCCCGGCTGCTGTTTGGCGGTGCTGAGCAGGTGAAGGAGCATCGCCGCGATGCCCGCGGTACACGCTGGTTGGAGGACCTCGTCCAGGACTTCGGTATGCGCTTCGCACGTTGCGGCAGAAACCCGGCTTCGCGGCAGTTGCACCTGACCCTGGCGCTCGCACGGGCGCGACCACTGTCATGTTCACTGTTGTCAACGGTGTCCTCTTGAAACCGTTGTCTTATCTCAACCAGAGTGCCTGGTCAGCCTTCACGAGCGAACCGGTCGGCGCCTGGTCGTTCGCCTTTTTTTAATTTCCTCGATTGCAAGCGCGCGAGCCGATCCCTGGCATCGGTGGAAGCTTGGCGCTATGGGCCCGGTATCGTCACCGACCCCGGCGACGCGTTGGCAGTTGCACCGCCAGGTCTGAAGCTCTCGGGAGACGTTGACGTCTTCACCCCTATCGGGCAGAATAATGCCCCGACGATGCAGAACCGCGAAATGCATCCCGGCATTCAGGTCATCGCCCGCCTCCGGCCCGGTGTAACCCTGGCGCAGGTGCAATCCGAATTAGCGCTGATTGGCCATCGTCTCGCCCAACAACATCCAAAATCGAACGCCGGCCATTCCATCGGAGCTGAACCGCTTCGCCAGGAACTCGTGGGCGATCTTCGGCCCACCTTATGGCTGCTGCTCGGTGCGGTTAGCCTCGTGCTCCTCATCGCGTGCGTCAATGTAGCCAGTCTCATACTCGCTCGCGCAGTCTCGCGGGAGCGGGAGTTTGCCATGCGGGTCGCTCTGGGCGCCGGTAGAGGCCGTTTGGTACGTCAATGTCTCACTGAAAGCGCGGTTTTCGCCCTTTGCGGCGGTCTGCTGGGCGTGCTACTCGCGGCACTGGGCACGCACCCTTTCCTTCTGTTCTGGCCCGGCAGCCTGCCCCGTGCCGAAGAGGTTCGCTTGCATTGGCGCGTGTTGCTGCTCGCCTTCGCCGCCTCTCTGATGAGCTGTCTCCTCTTCGGATTAGCCCCCGCGTTGCGCGCCCCCGCTCGCGAGCTGGAACACCCTGCGAGCCGGCGGCAGAACCGTTACTGGCGGATCGCGCCGCCTGCACAGTGGCTTCGTAATGTCGGAGATCGCATTGGCGGTCGTGCTGCTCGTCTCCGCCGGCACGCTGGCGCGAACCTTACTGCGCCTATCGTCTGTGAACCCCGGTTTCGATGTCCACAACGTCCTCGTCACCCGCGTATCGCTGTCCTCCCAAGCCTTGGAGAACCCCGCCGCCATGCGCACTGCTTGGCCTGACGTCTCGCGCCGAGTCCGCGCAGTGCCGGGCGTGCAATCCGCGCCGTGGCGGACTTCGTTCCCATGGCAGGAGATTCCGAAGAGATCGGCTACTGGACTGCAACCGCCCCGCCTCCCGCCAACGAGATGCCGCTAGGACTCTTGAATCTCGTGACACCTGATTATCTGCGTGTCCTGGGCATCTCATTGCTGCGACGACGTTCTAGCAAAACTTGTATTCGGCAGCCATGATCCTATAGGCAGCCGGTTGTCGATGCAGTTTGTAGGATCTGCCCGTGTGGTGGGTGTCGTGAATCACGTGCGGCATTGCGGCCTCGATGCAGACGATCAAGCCAAAGTACGCGAGCAGATGTATCTTCCGCTAGCTCAACTGCCAGATCCCTTCTTGCGCCTGACCGCGGCCGGCATGTGCTTGCTCGTTCGGACCAAAGGGCGCCATTGCATGAGGTCGAAGCCATTCGCGCCAGGTGCGCGGCGCCGCTCGCGACCAGGTTCTTATGAAGTTCGCACCATGGAGCAGATTGTCAGCGGCACGCTCGCTCGGCAGCGCTTTCTACTGCTCCTCTTCGGCGTCTTCGCCAGCCTGGCTTTGCTCCTCGCCTGCATCGGCATCTATGGCGTCCTGGCTTACCTTACCAACCAACGCGTGCCCGAGATCGGTGTGCGCATGGCCCTCGGCGCCAGCAACCCGCAATGTCATGATCCTCGTGTTTCGCCAGAGTCTCGCCATGGTCTTGGTTGGCACCGGCATGGGATAGCCGGCGCCGTTGCGGCTGCTCGTCTCCTGGAGCGTTTCATAGTCGGAGTGCAGCCCACCGATTGGCTTACCTTCACGGCAATAAATTTCTATCTTGCTCCTCGCCGCACTGCTCGCGACCTTCCTACCAGCTCGCCGCCCGGGCAGAGTTGACCCCATCAGCGCCCTTCGCCAACAATAAGCGCGCTCAGAACTACAATCGTGCCATGCTGTGGGTTCGTGGCGTTCTCCTTCACGCCGCTCAGGTATGTGCAACCGCCGGAGAAGGCGCGGAGTGACTTTGCGCCCGGTATTGTCATAGAGCCAGCGAGAGCGCATGCTGGCATTGCATTTAAGCTCGACAAGGAGAAGGGGCGCCGCTGGCGCGCGTAAGTTATCGGAGGGCGTGCAGCTCTCTGGCGGTCACTTCGGGTACTTCGGTTGAAAACTTAAGAACGTAGTTCGGGGTGAACATTGGCGCCACGTGCTCATGCTCGCATTGACAGTAGTTCCGTTCGATTCCCTGTGCTACGGCTTGCGCGCAGTAGTCACTGCAAAATAATTTTCCATCTTGCACACTGCACTCGCACATTCCATTGGCGCATCGGGCTTGCTTTTGCATTGTCGGTCTCCCAGGACTCTCTTCGGTTACCGAGGACTATTTAAGAGGCGTGCAAGCGCATCGAACGAAGATGCTTGCAGGCGCTCTCAGATTCGAGCGGCAGATTCAGGGAGTTGCACGTGAACTCGCCGACGTTTCATATAATCTGCTGCTATTTAAAATGCCTCTGCGGTAAACGTATCACGTTTTTTCGTGGAGCACTAGATCAATAAACATTAATACGAGAATTTCAGCACAGACTGCCGGGCTGATCAGGACCGGCGGCGAACGAGCCATAAGCCGAAGGAAGCGACGGCCCAGACCGCAGTTGCGGCCGTGAGGACGAATCCGGGTTTGTGGTGCGGAAGAACGCTCCAGACGAGAACGGCAAACAGAAACAAGGCGAGGCTTCCCATCGCGGCTCCGGCGGCTTCGAGCGCAGCGGCATCACGGCCCCGCTGCTTGCCGTTCATTCCCTTTTGCTGCTTCTTTTCCCGTTCGTGTTTCTCGATCAGCGTGGCGCTGGCGGGGAAGATGGCCGGGAACGCCAGGAAGAGGCCGCCCACAGTAGGTCCGAATTTTTTGGCGATTACGCCCGCAGCGGCGGTAATCAACCCACCGAACAGGAACCGAAGGGCGTATTCGTACCAGCGGGTCTCACGCAGAGTGGAGGTATCGAGTCTGACGATCACGGGGCGCTCATTTCAGAAAGATGAACCAGAGGCCAAACGCGACGCCGAACCAGACGGCGGTAGAGGAGAGCGTAGCAGCGAGCGCCGGGAATTGGCGGCGTTTCAGTAAGAAGATGACCACGATGCTGTAGCAGAAGAATGCGCCCGCGCCGGCCAGCATCGAGCGAGCTTCAAGACTGGCGTAGGCGGCCCCGTTCTTTGAGACTGTGAGCGCCAAGGTTGCCAAGGCGACGGAGGGCGCGGCTCCAAAGAGCCCGGCGAACGTTTTTGGTTTGAATAAGTTGCCGAGGACGGCGAAAGCGGAGACAATGATGCCGCCGACCAGAAAGCGAACGACTACTTCATTGAACAAGGTTTGGCAAGGTTGTCCGTAACGCGATTGTAACAGTCCACCGGCAGCAAAGCGGGGCTACCATGTGGGTGTGCAACAAGACCTGGGCGTGGAACGGATAGTGTGGATTGTTTGCGGCGTTGTGGTGGTTGCCGGACTAGCTTTGTTCGACGCCGGCGCGTATCGCAGCCTGAAGGAAATGCGCACGGAGTTGAGAGCGCTTCAGCAGGAGGTGAATGACGCGACCAGAACCGCGAAAGAAGAATCGGCGGCGGTAGCGGCGTCGAGTAAGAGCGCGGAAGAAGCGGCGGCGCGTGCCGCGGTGGCGGCACAGGGGCGAGAGCAGGCGGAATCGGGGCGGGCGCTAGCGGAATCCGGACGCGCGCAAGCCGAGGTGGCGGCGCAGCAAGCGAATGAACAGACGCGGCAGGCGCAAGAAAAGATGGTGCAAATGCAGCGCGAGCGGGAAGCGGAACTCAACCGGATGCAAGAGGCGTTGAACCGGGTGGTGGAGACGCATCGCACGCCGAGCGGGATGATCATCTCCTTGCCGAATTCCATTTTTCGTTTCGATTTTGATAAGGCGGATTTGAATCAGCACAACCGCGAATTGTTGAGTCGTATTGCGGGTATTCTGCTGATCTCGAATGGCTACGGTCTTTCGGTATTCGGCTATACGGACGACGTGGGAACGGCTGAATACAACCAGCAACTGTCGTTGCGGCGTGCCAAAGCGGTAGAAAATTATCTGGTGCAGGCTGGGATCGATCCGGCGATTATCAACGTGAAGGGCTATGGGAAGACGAGTCCGCTGGTGGAAGGCACGAGCGGTGAACATCGGGCGCAGAACCGGCGGGTGGAGATTGCGCTGACGGATAGTTCCATTCATTTCGATGGGGCGCCGGATCACGCGCAGTAAGTTTGAGAGATGCAAGCGACCGTTCAACTCTCACTGGATTTAACAACACTGGAAGAGGCGATTCAGACCGCCGAGATGGCTCTCCGCGCCGGCGTGGATTGGCTGGAGGCCGGGACGCCGCTGATTCTCGCGGAAGGAACGCGGGGTGTGCGCGAATTGCGCGCGCGGCATCCGGATGTTCCGATTGTGGCGGATTTGAAGATCATGGACGGCGCGTATCTGGAAACGGAGATGATGGCGAGAGCGGGCGCGAACATGGTGGTGGTGATGGGGCAAGCTCACGCGGAGTCGATTGAGTTGGCGGTAAAGGCCGGGCGCGATTTTGGCGTGAAAGTGATGGGCGACAACATGAACATGCCGGACCCGGTGGAAGGTGCGAAACGGCTGGAAGAGTTGGGTTGCGATTACATTGTGCATCACATTGGATTTGATTGGCGAACGGTGCGGCGGGAACGGCGTGTTGCGGCCGCGACCCCGCTCGAACGATTGCGAGAGATTGTGCAGGCGGTGAACATTCCGGTGCAGGCGGTGGGCGGATTGACAGTGGAACAGGCGGTGGAAACTCCGGCGTATGGCGCGCCTATGGTGGTAATCGGCGCACCGCTGGCGATCGATGCGCACGCCTTTCGGAGCGCAAGGGGAGATTTGGAGGAAATGCTCAGACTGATTTGTGAGAAAGTCCATGCCTACGGGGATATCCGCGCATGAGCAACAGTATGCCGGCTCTGGTGAATTACGGACGCGAGCCGCTTTCGGTCGAGTTGCGCGAGGTAAAAATTCCGGAGTTTGAGGATCGGGATGTGTTGCTGCGCGTCGGCGCGGTGAGCATTTGCGGCAGCGATCTGCATCAATGGCGCGGGGCGCATAGCTGGCCGGTGAATTATCCGTGCATTTTGGGGCACGAATTTGCGGGCACGATTGCGAAGATCGGTTCGGCGGTCAAGAACTTCAAAGAAGGCGACCGAGTGGTAAGTGAGACGGCGGCGGTGATCGATGAATCGTCTCCTCTGAGCCGGGCTGGATTGTATAACTTAGATCCATCGCGGCGCGGCTTCGGCTATGGCGTGGATGGCGCGATGACGGAATATGTGCGGGTGCCGGAGCGGTGTTTGCATCGCATTCCCGAGTCGCTGCCGTTTCACAAGGCGGCGTTGACGGAACCATGCTGCGTGGCTTACAACGCGGTGTGCGTGAATGGGCGAATTCGTCCCGGCGATTCAGTGCTGGTGTTGGGTCCGGGCCCGATTGGATTGCTCTGCACCAAGATGGCGAAGCTGAGCGGCGCCGGGCATTTGATTGTGGCGGGCCTTCCGGCCGATACACAGCGTTTGGAGGTCGCGCGGCAACTGGGAGCGGACGCTGCGCTCGAAGGCGGCGTGATTGAGTACATCGCCGGTGTCGGGGATGGGCTCGGAGTAGATGTGGCGATTGATGCTTCGGGCGCTTCGGCGACCTTACAGTTGGCCCTGCAGGCCGTTCGTCCGGCGGGGCAGATTATCAAGGTGGGCTGGGGACCGCAGCCGTTGCAGTTCAGCCTGGATCCACTGGTGCAGAAGAACATCACGCTTTCGGGCAGCTTCTCGCATAACTGGCCGATTTGGGAGCGCGTCATTGCGATGATCGTGTCGGGTCAAATCGATTTGGATCCGGTGATCAGTCGAGTGTGTGACTTGCCGCATTGGCACGAGTGCTTTGAGAAGATGCACGCGGGCGAATATGTGAAGGCAGTTTTGACAACCTGATGCCGCTGAAAATCTCGGCCTTTCCGAAGTGCTATCTCGAAGACATCTCCAACGGGCGCATGACGGTGTTCGATTGGATTGCGATGGCGCGGGAGCTGGATGCCGATGGGCTCGAGATGTATCAAGGGTTCTTCACGAGTTTCGAAGGCGGATATATCGAGAAGGTCGGCGGAGCGATTGAAGCGGCAGGTTTCGCGATGCCGATGCTGTGCTGTTCGCCTGATTTCACCGCGCCCGATCGAGACACCCGACAGCGCGAAGTGGAGCGCGAAGCCGGGATGATCCGGGTAACGCGCAAGCTCGGCGGACGGGGCGCTGTGTGCCGTGTGTTGAGCGGGCAGCGCTATCCGGAGGTCTCGTGGGAGCAAGGCCGCGAGTGGGTTGTCGACGCCATCGAGCAACTGCTTCCCGTGGCCAAAGAGTATGACATCGTGCTGGGAATGGAGAATCACTATAAGGATGGCTTCTGGACCTACCCGGAATTTGCGCAGAAGATGGACCGGTTCATTGGGATCGTTGATGCGATTTCGGATCGGAGCCATTTCGGCGTGCAGTACGATCCGTCGAACGCGATTGTGGCCGGTGATGATCCGTTGGAGTTGCTGGCGCTCGTGGCGGATCGCGTAGTCAGCATGCATGCGAGTGACAGGTATCTGGAAGCAGGGACGACGCTCGAAGATCTGCGCCAGAGCGATGGCACTCTGGGTTATTCAGCCAATCTTCGGCACGGTGTGACTGGCAAGGGATTGAACGATTACGACGCGATCTTTAGTGTTTTGGCGCAGCATGGATACCGAGGCTGGGTGAGCATCGAAGACGGTATGAACGGCACGGAAGAAATGGCAGAGTCGCTCTGGTTCCTGCGTGGCATGTCGGACCGTTACTTTTCCTGAAGGAGAACATCAATGAGCTCGCAACCGGAGTATCCGTATCTCACGCGGCTGGACGTGCTTTATCCGTCGCTACAGGTTATCGACGAGAAGGGATTGGCCGACGCCGCTCCGCATAAGTGGTACAACCAGACGCTCTGCGCTGTGGACGACTCAGTGGTTCGGTTGGGTGTGATTGAGGGCGAGTATCACTGGCACAAACACGACGCGGATGACGAGTTCTTTTACGTGGTTGAAGGGAAGTTGCTGATTGATCTCGAAGAGCGAGTGGTGGAGTTAAGCCCCAGGCAAGGCATCGTGGTTCCGAAAGGCGTGATGCACCGTACCAGGGCGCCGGAACGAACGGTAATTCTGATGGTGGAAAATGCCGGCATCATTCCAACGGGGAACTGACCCCAGGTCAGAATGAGGCCGGCAGTACGGGTTAGTTGACGGCCATCTTGCGGAGCAGTTTGAAGTTCTCGAGCATCTTGCCGGTTCCGAGAACGACGGAGGCCAGGGGTTCGTCGGCCATGAGGACGGGCATGCCTGTTTCGACGCGAATGCGTTCGTCGAGATTTTTCAGCAGTGAGCCGCCGCCGGTGAGGATGATGCCTCGTTCGCTGATGTCGGCGCTGAGTTCCGGTGGAGTACGTTCGAGGGCGCCGCGGATCGCCCCAATGATGGCAACGACGCATTCCGAGAGCGCTTCGCGAATTTCCGCATCTTGCAAGGTGAGCGTTTTGGGCAGTCCATGGACCAGATCGCGTCCCTTTACCTCGACGGTAATCGGCTGATCGAGCGGATGGGCGGAGCCAATTTCCATCTTGATGTTTTCAGCCGTACGCTCGCCGATCAACAGGTTGTACTTGCGCTTGACGTATTGCATGACGGCGTCGTCCATTTGATTTCCGGCCACACGCAGCGAGCGGGAATAGACGATTCCGGAGAGCGAGATGACCGCGATGTCGGTGGTTCCGCCGCCGATATCCACGACCATGTTTCCACTGGGTTCTGTAACGGGCAGACCCGCGCCGAGCGCGGCGACCATGGCCTGCTCGACAAGGTGTACCTCGCTTGCCTTGGCTCGATAAGTGGAATCGAGGACCGCTCTTTTTTCCACTTCCGTCGTTTCACTCGGAACTCCGATCACGATGCGGGGATGGACCAGACTCTTGCGCTTGTGGGCCTTATGAATGAAGTAGTTGAGCATGCGCTCAGCCATCTTGAAATCGGCGATTACGCCATCGCGCAAAGGCCGTATAGCGACGACGTTGGCGGGGGTTCGGCCGAGCATCTGCTTGGCCTCAGCACCGCACCCGACGATCTCGCCGGTGGTGCGGTTGACCGCGACGATGGACGGTTCATTTAAAACGATTCCCTTCCCCGCTATGTAGACGAGGGTATTTGCTGTACCGAGGTCGATAGCCAAATCGGAGGAGAAAACCCGGAGCAAGGAGCGGTAAGTCATGTGATCTTATCCAGTTAGTGAACTAATCGGGAGATGCGTCTCACAACTTCAGAGAATTTACCTCGGATTTGTCGGAGAGACAGAGCCCTTAGCTGGCGTGCACTAAGAGGTCCTCAGGTGGCGAGTAGTACAACAAGAATGATGCGGATCTTCCGAATTCAGAGTTTGACGCTCGCTGTTCTGACTTTGGCCGGGCTACCGGTTTGGGCGCAGGATTGGGCGCACCAGACGGTGGAGAAATCGCCGCGGCACCGGGAGTGGGTGACGGTCGACCACGGAGGACGCGCGGTACAGACGTTCGTGGTTTACCCGGAGACGAAAAAGAAGACACCGGTGGTGCTAATCATTCATGAGATTTTCGGGCACACCGATTGGGTTCAGGATTTAGCGGATCAAGTTGCGGCCGCCGGCTACATTGCGGTGGCGCCGGATCTTCTCTCGGGAATGGGACCGAATGGTGGCGGGACAGCGAGTTTTGCACCGGAGGACGTCATTAAAACGGTGAGTGGCCTGGACCCGGCGCAGATTACGACGGATTTGAATGCAGTGGCGGATTACGCCCTCAAAATTCCGTCGGCAAACGGAAAGTTATTTGTGGCGGGCTTCTGTTGGGGCGGCGGCCAGAGTTTCCGGTTTGCGACAAATCGCGCGGGCTTGTCGGCGGCGTTTGTGTTCTACGGACCGCCGCCGGATAAAGAAGCGATGGCGAAGATTACCGCGCCTGTCTATGGATTTTATGCCGGTGAAGATTCACGCATCGACGCGACCATTCCCGCGACGAAAGATGCGATGAAGCAATTGGGGAAAACATACGAGGTCGTGGTGTATGAAGGCGCGGGTCACGGATTCATGCGCGAAGGCGAGGACCCGGGCAGCACGCAAGCGCATCATGCAGCGAACGTGAAGGCGCGTGGAGAGGCGTGGGAACGCTGGAAGAAGTTGTTGAAGGAACATTCGTAAGCGGCACGAAATGTCTGGGCTTATCAGCCGTCGTGAGGTGTTGGCCGGCGTTGCGGCGCTTTCAATGGCAGCGGCGCCCGTGAGGCGGCGAGTTCGATTGGGCGGCCCGATTTTTCTAAAGTCGGACGATCCGCGCGAGTTGGCACGCGAGCACCGGCGCTTGGGATACAGCGCAGCCTACTGTCCGTCTGGCTTTAAAGCAGGCGATACGGCGAATATCGAAGCGGCGAAGAAGGCGTTCGCCGGCGAAAACGTGATGATTGCCGAAGTGGGCGCATGGGTCAACATGCTGGATGCGGATGCGGGGAAGCGGCGCGCTCACATGCAATACGTGGCCGAGAGATTGGCGCTTGCCGATGAAGTGGAAGCTCGCTGTTGCGTGGACATTGGCGGATCTTATAACCCGGCGCTGTGGGATGGACCCGATCCGAAGAATTTGAGCCAAACCTATTTCGACGCGACGGTGGAGAACTGCCGGTATTTAATTGACACCGTGAAGCCGACCCGGACTAAGTTCAGCATTGAGATGATGGGCTGGAGTTTGCCGAACACCGCCGATTCGTATATCAAGCTGATTCGAGCCGTGGATCGCGAGGCGTTTGGGGCTCATGTTGATGTCTGCAACATTATCGATAGCCCGGAGCGTTACTACTCGAATACAGCAGTGATTAACGATGTATTCGAGAAGTTGGGCCGGTGGATCGTGTCGTGCCACGCGAAGGATGTCGGGCCGCGTGCGACGCACTTCGCGGAAACCATTCCGGGACGGGGCGGAATCGATTACAAGGCTTACCTGACGAATATTGCGGCGCTCCCGGCGGAGACTCCGCTGATGTTGGAGCATTTGAAAACGGCGGAGGAATACGATGAAGGGCGCGGGTATATTCAGAAGACTGCCGCCGCGTGCGGCGTCTTGCTGGCGTGACGCTGTGCGCGGAGTGGGCGTCCATTTCAAGTAAGAGAAGGGAGTTGATATGAAGAGCAAGGGAATTAGCAGGCGGCATTTCTTTTATGGAACCCTTTTGGCGGGTGCAGTTCCTCTGGGTGGGTTTGGCAGTGTGCCATCGCTCAAAAATCTGGGCTATAAATCGCCTAACGAGAAGCTGAATATCGCATCGATCGGGGCAGGCGGGAAGGCGACCAGCGACATAGAGGCTTGTGGCCAGACGGAGAACATCGTCGCGCTGTGCGATGTGGATGAAGTAAGGGCGCAGAAGATTTACACACAATATCCGAGCGTGCCGAAGTACAAAGATTTCCGGATGATGCTGGATAAAGAGGCCGGCAACGTGGATGCCGTGATTGTGACGATTCCGGACCATATGCACACGGCGGCCGCCATCGCGGCGATGGAGCGGGGCAAACATGTGTATGTGCAGAAGCCGCTGGCGCATACGGTCTGGGAATGCCGCGAGTTGATGAAGGCCGCGGAGAAGTACGGCGTTGCCACGCAGATGGGCAACCAAGGCTATTCGAACGAGGGTACTCGGCAGTGCGCGGAAATGATCTGGTCGGGCGCGATTGGAAATGTGACAGAGGTGCATGCGTGGACCAACCGGCCAGCTTGGCCGCAGGGAATCCAGGGTGTGCCGCCCTCCACTCCCGTGCCCGGGACGCTCGACTGGGAGCTCTGGTTGGGTGTGGCGAAAGAACGGCCGTATAGCGAGGATTATTTGCCGTTTAGCTGGCGCGGCTTTTTCGACTTCGGTTCCGGGGCGCTGGGAGACATGGCGTGTCATATCTTAGGAGCCCCCAACATGGCATTGCGGCTGGGATCGCCCACGTCGGTGGAGTGCGTCAAGCAGGAAGGCAGCAGCGAGATCTATTTCCCGAGTAAGTCGGTGGTTCGGTTCGATTTTCCGGAGCGGCCGGGAATGCCTCCGGTCAAAATTTTCTGGTACGACGCGATGAGGGAGGATCAGCCGACTTTCGCGGGAGCGCCGCAGGGCGAGATTTTGGGAGATCTTCCGCGTTGGAAGGCGGGGAGACCCCATTCCGGCTTAAAACCCGCGGAGCATCAGATTATTGGCGGGGTTTTCACAGACGAATTCTTTACAGCGACTGAACCGCCGCCCGAAGCACCGCGGCCGCCGCGTACGCCGCCGGCCGACATGACTGAGCATCAGCAAAAAGAAGAGGAGTGGATGAGGCTGATCAACAAAGGCACGAACGGCAGCCTGTTCAAGGGTGACAAAGGCATGATCACCACCGGGACTTACGGAGAATGGACGCGGCTGCTTCCTGTGGAACAGATGCGAGACTATGATTTCCCGCCGGAGTTTATCCCTCGGTCGCCGGGACATTACCGCGATTGGATTCGCGCCGCCAAGGGCGGAGTGCCGGCGTGTTCAAACTTCAGCGTATCGGCGCCCTTCACGGAATGGATTGCCCTTGGCGCGATTGCCACGCGCCTGAATTGCAAGTTGGAATGGGATGCCGAGAAAATGAAAATTACAAATAGCTCGGAAGCGAATGATCTCTTAAAGCCCTTTGTGCGGAAGGGTTGGAAGATCGGGTAGTAGGCTGTCGGGCGTGCGCGCCGTTTACCAGCTGTAAACGGAGACGACTTCCGATTGCGCGGGCGCGTCGCCCACAACGGCGACGTGCAACACAATTTGCAGATTGTGATTGGGCCAGTACTTGGGGAGCGTTCGGAGAATGGGCGTGAGCGAGTCCGGATCCGAGATGATTCTTCCCGCCTCCTCTGTTCCGTAGACGTTGAGACCGGCGCATACGATGGTAAAACCGTTCGTCGCGGAATGCGGCAGGCGGCAGAGGAGTATGTAATCTTCGGCGGACCGTCCATCGTCGGCTTTGGTTGTGAGGGTCCAGCGGCAACCGACCGATGCCTCCGCGATGCACGGCTTTCCTTCGGCGTAATAGTCGAAGCGGTAGCGCATATTCTTGGTCAGATCCATGGTCCAACGATTGGTGTAGGCGCCAATCAGGACTGTGCCGGAGCCGCGCAGATCGTTGAAATCCATTCTGCTGGCAAGGCGGACCCGCGACCCGGCGTGGTGCTGGGCGAAGAGAGACGAAATGCGCAAGGCCGCTTGAGCATCGCCAAGCCCGACGTATTGGTTCACGGCTGGAACGAAATCAGAGCCATTCAACAGATCGGGCGAGACATCGATACGGCGCTGAACCGGCGGGGTCGGAGATCCATTCCGGGTTCGATCCAATTGCTGCGCCCGTAACGAGGGCTGATAGACAATCGGGTGCGCGATGGCGATCATGAGCGGAGTTTTTTCCTGGAACGCCGGCTGCCAAAAGGCCTCGAAGGCCGCCGGGGGCCCTGACATGGCCCGCCACGCTATCGCCGCCAGGCACGCAATCAATACGGTTGCGACTAGGATCCACACTTTGCGGTCGAGGTGTATGCGTCTTGGCAACGGCCGCGAATGAGGTTTGGCTGGCTCGTGAGGCAGCTCTGTTTCGACATCGGTGGTTGCGGCCGGTAGGTGAGGCTGGAAGCTTGGAACGTAAGATCCGGCTGGAAGCTCGATGCGAAGCGGGTCACTGGCGCCCTCATCGATGTAATACTGCGCGAGGCGCTTACGCACTTCGCGGGCGCCCACTCGGACGATACTGTCTTCGCTGAGGTCTTCCGTGGCGTCTCTACCGAAGACGTGGACCGCGAGCGTTCGCTCCTTAAGAAGCTTACTGTCTCCCTCCAGCGTTTTCGTGACGACGTACTGCAGAAAAGTCTGACAGCGATGACTAGTGCGGAAAACCCGGCTGGCGATGATACGGTCGAGCTCGCTCCGGACATCCTGCTGGCTCGGTTCACCCGTTAAAGACGGCGACTTAACGGCTGTTAACCCCATTGGCGTTTGCCCGATTATATCCGAATCCGACGAAGAACAGTTCTTTCACCGTGTATCCCCTGACATTCCAACGGATCTGTGACATTATCTCGACTATTACTATCTTTGCCCTGGAAAGTTCGGCACCGGACAGTACCGGTGTGGAGAACTCCCGCAAAGGATTAGGTCCAAGGAGACCCATGAGGTATTCAGCTTACAAACGAATGAGGATCCCGGCGTTCATCCCCGGGCTGTTCCTGCTCATCCTGTGTGTGTGTATTCGGCAACCTTTGATGGCGCAGTCCCAGCCGGTCACCGGTACCGTGGTTGATTCGAGTGGCGCTGCTGTCGCCGGCGCTACCGTCACGATCACGGATTTGAACAAGAACCAGGTGGTTAAGACCACGACTACCGATGCGAACGGCCGGTTCAGCGAGTTGGACATCGAGCCGGGACGGTACGAAGTCGCCATCGAGAGACCGGGGTTCAAAAAGACTACGGTGAGCTTTACCGTCGACGTGAACCGTCAAGTAGCGTTGGGAAATATCACCTTAACTGTCGGCGAGGTCAATCAGACGATCGCGGTGAATGAGGTAGCTCCGCCGGTAGACACCGATAGCATGGACAAGGCGTATCTGGTGAGCCAAGAGCAGATTTCGCAACTGCCCATGAATGGTCGCAACTGGATCGCGCTGATGAACACAGTTCCGGGGATGTCCAGTTCGGCGCAGAGCGATTTCAATGTGAACTTCAATGACGTCTCCCAGTTCCATGGGCTTGGCGGCCGTGGTTCCGAAAACAATTTCTACCTGGACGGATCCCCCAACGTGGATGTGGGTGACAATCAGTCGCAGTACACCCAGCCGAGCATCGATGCGCTCGGTGAGTTCCGCGTTCTACAGAGCGCGTTCAACGCCGAATACGGTCGTGCGGAAGGTGTGGCGATCGCGGTCGAGACCAAGTCGGGTACGGCACAGTTCCACGGGGATGCGTACGAATACCTTCGCAACGACTTTTTCGATGCGAAGTGCGTGCTCTGCAACACGCTTCACCCGACGCTGCGTTACGACCAGTTCGGCGGGAACCTGGGCGGCCCCTTGTACATTCCCAAGATTTCGACTCTCCATAACAAAAAGCTGTTCTTTTTCTACAACCGGGAAATGACCCGCCGCACGCTACCGCAAAGCGCCTACGCCGACGTTCCCGATGCACAGATTCTGAGCGGCGACTTCAGCCCCTGGATTGTACCCGGCAGCCACATGCCCTATGCGCCGCAGTACCCGGTGGGTACTGTATTCCAACCGGGGACGATCACGCGCGACAACAATGGCAACATTACGGGTGGAACGCCGTACGCTGGCAATATAGTTCCACAGTCGCAGTGGAATCAGCAGAGTGCGTCGTTGCTGAACGTGTACACGAAGTTAATTCCCGGTTATGCCAGCCTTGGGGCGGCTCCGAGCGCAGGATACTCGCGCTATTACTTCAACAACCCCGACGTGCTGCAGAAAAACCAGGATTTGGCGCGGGTGGATTACCAGGTGAACGAGAAATTCAGCACCTTCTTTCGTTGGGTGAACGACTATCAGAAGGAACAGTTCCAAACCGGCATCTGGGGCTCGGAGCCGTTCCCGATCCAGCCGCAAGTTCGCCCGAAGCCAGGCAGTTCGTGGTCCTGGAATTTCGTTAACACCTTCACGCCTACGCTGGCGGCGGAAACCATCTTATCTTTCAACCACCAATCGCAATCTTTGTCGATCGTCGGCAACAACCCGGTGAGCATTAATGCCATTGGCGCTAACTTCCCGCAGCTTTATCCACAAACGAACATCACGAATTCCATTCCAAACGTAACCACGAACACGGGAACTGGATACAGCACCTCCGACGGCGGATTGACAACCAACTATAACCTCGGGGATCCCGGCTGGCACAACTGGGGCAAGGATTACGGGATCACAGAGAACATGACCAAAGTGCTCGGCGTGCACACGATCAAGTTCGGAGCCTATATCAATTGGGACAAAAAGGCTCAGACCGCCACCTGGCCGCAAAACGCCAGCCTCGACTTCAGCTCCAGCGCCTCCATGCCGCTGGATACTGGGAATGGCCTGGCCAACCTGATGCTCGGCAACTTCAACAACTACTCGGAAGCGAACCAGGCCATCTATCCGTACTTCGGATTCCAGGAGCAGGACTTCTATGCTCAGGACAGTTGGAAGGTAAATCGTCGGCTGACAGTGAATTATGGGCTTCGCTTCGCTCGGATCGTGCCGACTTACACGATCGTTCGCGGCGGTACTCCAGGCGGTGAAGGTACGTTCCACCTCTACAGCGTCGATCTTTCGAAGTACAACCCGGCCGCAGCGCCTCAAATCAACCTGCAGACCGGCTATCTCCAGGGCAACGTCTTCCAAGAACTCTCGAATGAGGGTTTGATCTGTGATCCTTGCTCCGGTGTGCCGAAAGGCTTCGCTCCCACGAAGAACTTCGTCCAACCGCGCCTGGGCTTCGCTTACGATCTGTTCGGCAACGGCAAAACAGCGATACGAGGCGGCTTCGGCATGTTCAACGAGCGGTTGCGTCAGAACAACTTCAATTTCGGAGCCGGTACCAATTATCCGAACCAGTTCAGTTCCACAGCGCTCTATGGCAATGTGTCCAGCTTCAGTCTGGCCAGCACCGGTCAAACTCCGCCAAACATGACCATCTTCCCGACCGACGACACCATGCCCAGCATCTATTCCTGGTACTTCGGTGTGCAGCACGAGATCGGAGAGGGATTTACGTTGGACGTCTCATATTCCGGCAATCATGCCGTCCACCTGATGGATCAGCGTCAAGTGAACGCCCTACCTGCGGGGTACACTGCGGCGAATCCGAACGCGCTCCCTTCGGTGAACAAGCAGTACACCGCTCTCTTGCCGTATCTCGGTTGGGGGAATCTGACAGCCGTCGAAACGAATGCCTATTCGCGCTACAACGCGCTCATGATCCGCGCCAGCCGCCGTTTCCTGAAAGGGTTGACCGGCAACGTGAATTACACGTTCTCAAAGACCATGGACATCGTGGATAACGATTCCGACCAAATCAACAATCCTTTCAACATCGCTTCCCAGTATGCTCGTGCGGGTTACGATCAAACGCACGTCTTCTCCACCGACTGGGTCTACTTCTTCCCCAAGGTAACGGCTAACCGTGCATTGGGCATCCTGGCCAACGGATGGGAATTTACGTCCATCCTTAGCATTCACTCCGGCATGCCGTTCTCGGTTTACTCGAACGGAAACCTCGAAGGATACAACGACGGCGTTCAGTACGTAAACGTCGTGGGTAATCCGTACGCAGGTCAGAACAGCTCGCAGTGGATCAATCCGGCGGCATTCCAAGAACCCGCTGACGGCAGTTACGGGACCGCCGGCCGCAACGCCTTTCGCCTGCCCTGGATACAAAACCTGGATAGCAGCTTGATCAAGAACTTCGCAATCACGGAGCGCGCCAAGCTTGTCTACCGTTTTGAAGTTTTCAACGTGTTCAATCATCCGGAGATTTGGGGCTTGTCTGGTGTGGCGGCTACAGGAGCGGGCCTTAGCGCCGGGTTTACCGGCCTCGGGCCGGGGCTCGGTATCAACGCCGCAAACGACGCAACCTTCGGTCAGGTGAATTCCTGGCGCGATCAGCGCACCATCCAGATGGCGCTGCGGTTCGAGTTTTAATTCGGCCGATATATGGGCGGGCAGCTTTCATTGGAGGCTGCCCGCTTCGTGTTTCCGACCAACGCCCGCTATCATTCCGTATATGAAGTACGCGGCATGCCTGCTTCTCTGCGGCTTGCTTGCCGATGCGGCCTCGGAACCGGCGCAAGCCACCTTCGATCACGCGGTGGAAGCTCTTTCGGCGGCAGACTATAGCGCGGCCGAACAAGGTTTTCAAGCGGTTCTCAAGCAGCAGCCCAACAATGTGGGGGCGGTGGGAAACCTGGGTATTCTTTACGCTCGAACCAATCGCATCGACAAGGCCATTGCCGAGTATCAGCGTGCTTTGCGTCTGAGTCCAAATGACGAACCGATTCTGCTAAACCTCGGCATTGTGTATCTCAAAGAGGAACTGCATAGCCGGGCGTTGCCCTATTTTCAACGCGTTCTCATTATCGATCCGCGTAATGGGCAGGCGCGGCAGTTACTCGATGTGTGCCGTCTGTACACGGGTCAGGTGTTGCCGGCTCTTCACGATCTCAAGGCGCTCGCGCAGGAGAATCCTCATGACCAGCAAGTGCTGTTTCTGTTGGGATTCGCTTATCTGAAGGATGGCGACTCGAAGGCGGCCCAGACCATCTTCCATCAGATGTTTGAACAGGCGGGAGCGGCGCGAGCGCAGTTTCTTTTTGGGAAAGCCTCTTACGAGGCGGCCCTCTTTCCTCAAGCCGAAGAGAGCTTTCTTGAAGTCTTGCGGAGCGATCCCCAGTTTCCGGGCGCCCACCTCGAGCTGGGCAAAGTGTACATCAGCGAGCGCCGGACCGACGATGCGATCAAGCAATTGAGAGAAGCGTTACGCGCGGATGCGAGTAATCAGGAAGCGAACTATTTTCTGGGCAGTCTGCTGGTTAGGGAAAACCAGGACGAGCAAGGCATTGCGTATCTGGAGGAAGCAAAGAGACTCAAACCGGATTCCTATGCCGTGTATTTGTATCTAGGCCGAGCCAAACTGCATCTCGGTCGGCCAGCGGAGGCCGTCGCGCTGTTGCAAAAAGCTGTGGAGTTGAACCCGGACGATGCGAGCGCGCAATACACGTTGGGTCGAGCGCTAAAAAGCAGCGGACAGGAAGCTGCGGCTACCATAGCGTTTACGCGGGCGCGTAGCATCAACGCTCGTGCCCTGAGCGAGGCGGCAATTCCGGGCGTTCGCTGAGCCTGTGGGCTCAGTTGATTTGTTGTTCACTTCTTTGAAGGATTGGCGGGGACGACGGGGCTCGAACCCGCGACCTCCGACGTGACAGGCCGGCGTTCTAACCAACTGAACTACGTCCCCTTATGTGGCAAACGTCGGAACATCAGCAGGATAGCATAAACTTCCTGGCTCTACTGCACGCTGCCGGCCGAGTTATGCAGGACAACGTTCGAGAGCACGGCAGTATCCGACTTGTCCGGTAAGTGCGAGCAGAACCCGATGCCCACGTAAAATGGTCTATCGAAGTGCAAGGTGATCGGTGGACCGAACTGGTGCATCGGCTCGCCTTCAAGACTGATGAAAATCGCGATCGAATCCCCGTGTTTTTCAATGCCGATGCGCTTCGCTTTCACTCCGGCGAGTGTGCCCCCAAAACGAAACTGTTCGTCTGTCATCAAAGCGTTCGTCTCGGGACGCTGCGCGAGGTGGATCATGCCCGTACCGTGCTCGCCCACTACGGCCTCCTTTGAATCGTCATCGAGACTCTGGCGAATCACCAGCATTGCCTTACGGTCGTTATAGCCCTGCGGATTGGGGAACGTAGCATCGGCCGCCAGCGAGACATCTCCCGACATTCTCTTCCAGAGATAACGGAACTCGTCACGCGAGTACCAGACGTTGTAACCGGCCGAGTTGATGGTGTATTGTTTCGTGCTTGCGTCGTAGCTGGCGCTGCCCGGCACGACTGCGGAGCCAATGTCGGATTCACCCTGAAAAATGCCAATCGGCGTATCGAAATTCCTGCTTGGCCGGTGAAAATCCGCCGGCGGCGGTACCTGTTTGTGCGTAGCCGAGCCAGGCTGCGCCCACTCTGGCACCACGGGTGTAGACGTTGTTTGCGTACCTTCTGCTTGCGCCCACAGCAGATGCGGCGCGGTACACAGCATCACAACGATCGGCAAGGCGCGCCAGGAGTATTCGACCATAACGAAAGAACTGTAGCAGACCGCGCGCCAGTGGGTGTTCGCCTGAAACCGGAATAGTACACTCTGTTGCGTAGATCATGCGAAGACCCTACGTTCGTTTCTCACGATTGCTTGCTGTCCTGATCATGTCCACGTCGGGAGCGCTGGCCATCCGCGGCCAGCAGCTTTCCGTTAAATGGGAGGAATTGACCGCCGCCGACTTTGCCCGCGCCATCAAGCAAGCGCAGAACACCTGTGTTTTGCCCTTCGGCATTATCGAAAAACATGGACCCCAACTGCCGCTGGGGACGGATTTGATCAATTCCCGCTATGCGGGCGTGCATGGAGCACAACAGGAATACGCAGTCGTGTTCCCGGAATACTATTTCGGCCAGATTTTCGAGGCCAGACAGGAACCGGGCACGATCGCATACAGCTCACATTTGCAGCTGGAACTGTTGCAAGAGACCACGGACGAGATGGCCCGGAACGGCTGCAAGAAGATTCTCATTGTGAATGGCCACGGCGGGAATGACAGTCTTCTGCCGTATTTTGCGCAGTCTCAGTTGGCGAAACCGCATGATTACGTTGTGTATGTGTATCTTCATCCGCGCTATCCGGCAGGCCGTCCGCAACTGCACTCAAAGCTCGATATGCACGCCGGGGAATCGGAGACATCACACACGCTTGTGTCACGGCCCGATCTGGTGCACTTAGATCGCGCCGGAAGCGAATCGGGTGCGGACCGTAATCGGCTGGATCTTCCGGAGGGCGTCTATACAGGCATTTGGTGGTATGCGCGGTTCCCGGACCACTATGCCGGAAACGGTGCGTTAGCGGATAAAGCGCTCGGTGAGTTCGATATGAAGGCCTGGAGCGATGACGTAGCCAATGCGCTGCGCGCGATCAAAAGCGATCAGACCAGCTTGAGGCTTCAGAACGAGTTCTTCGAGAAGGCTCAGCATCCCTTAGATACTCCGCAGTAATCTGAGCCGTGCCGCTTACTGCTTTACTAAGGCATGCTCCAGAATTCGGAGATTCAAGACAGCGGCACGAAGACGGGTCTGACGCGCAGTCTGGGCCTGTTCGACTCCACCATGATTGTGGCGGGTTCCATGATCGGCTCGGGGATCTTTATCGTTTCGGCCGAGATGTCGCGCCAGGTGGGCAGTCCCGGATGGCTGTTGTTCTGTTGGGTGCTGACGGGAATGTTGACTCTGACAGCCGCTCTTTCCTACGGCGAGCTGGCCGCCATGATGCCCCAAGCCGGCGGGCAGTACGTTTACTTGCGTGAATCGTTTTCTCCTCTGGGCGGATTTCTTTACGGCTGGACATTGTTTCTGGTCATTCAGACCGGAACCATCGCGGCCGTTGCCGTTGGGTTCGCGCGCTATCTCGGAGTGCTGGCGCCAGCAATTTCAGAAGACAATTACCTGATTCCGCCGATTCATATATCGAGCCACTATGCCGTCTCCCTATCGACCGCGCAATTAGTGGGTCTGCTCGTGATTGCATTCTTGACCTGGGCGAACGCGCAGGGAGTCAAGTACGGCAAAGGCGTGCAGAATGTCTTCACGTGCGCCAAGATTGGAGCGCTCGCGCTGGTGATTGCGCTGGTGGCGTTTGGTTGGAATCCCGCCGCGGTGAAGGAGAATTTCGGAAATCTTTGGCAGCCGCGCGGCTATTCGCCGCTTGGGCCGGGGCTTTCGGCGATTTCAACTTGGGGACTGGTGGTCGCAATCTGCTTGTCGCAAACCGGATCGTTGTTCTCTTCCGACGCCTGGAACAACATCACATTTACCGCGGGGGAAGTACGGAATCCCCGGCGGAACGTTCCGTTATCGCTCGCGTTGGGAACGTCGCTTGTGATCGGGCTCTATTTGCTTGCCAATGTCGCTTATTTGGTCGTGCTGCCGCTGGGACAAGTCCAAAATGCGCCTTCAGATCGCGTGGCCGGCGCGGCGCTGCATTCGGTGCTGCCGGCTTTTGGGGCCCAGTTCATGGCGATTGCGATCATGATCTCTACCTTCGGCTGCATCAACGGCATGGTGCTTTCCGGAGCGCGTGCATTCTATGCGATGGCTTGCGACAAGTTGTTCTTCCGTCGCGCAGCCAGGCTGAATCGCGCTCACGTTCCCGGCGCGGCGCTGTCATTACAAGGCGTTTGGACGGGCGTTCTGGTGCTGGCGCGGACCTACGATCCAGTGCAGAACAAATTTGGCAATCTCTACAGCAACCTCCTGGATTATGTAATTTCCGCCGCCTTGATTTTCTACATTCTGACCATCGCGGGAGTGTTCATCTTGCGCAAACGGAATCCGAACGCCGAGCGTCCGTATCGAGCATTCGGCTATCCCGTTGTTCCCGCGCTATACATTTTGGGTGCCGGCTTCATTTTGCTGATTCTCTTCGTGTATCAACCCGCGACCACTCTGCCCGGATTGGCGATCGTCCTACTCGGGCTTCCCGTTTACTACATCTTCAGACGCTTGCCGGGCCGTACAGAGCGGGCTTGACCAGCTTGCCGGTTTATTCGTTCTTCTGAAATTCCACGCCGTCTTTCGTCTCGCCGACTAATCTGGCCAGACGCGTACGGAACCCGATAATTTGCTCGTGATGCTTTTCGATGAGCTTGCGTGTTTGTCCGGTAGGGTTGGCCTTCGCGGCATCCGAATAAGCTACTTCGGCGTGCAATTCACCGTCTTCACATGAAGCGAGCATCGCCGCCGCGGAGCGGCCCGTCAATGCGGATTTGAGATCCATCCAGCCACGTTCGATCGCCCCTCCTAAGGTCCCGGAATCCGACGCCTTGCCGCCCAGCCGTTCGATCTCGGCTTGCAGTTCGGATAGAAACCTGGCGTGTTGCTTGGCGTAACCGATGAAGAGGGATTCAAGCTCGGAGTTATTCACGTTTCCGGCCGCAGTCCGCAAGCCCGCTTCCGCGTTCTTATTGATTGAACCGAGATGATTCAGGAGGTCGATTGTATCGTCGTTCTGCATGGAAAGTATCGCGCTCCAAAAGTATACGATCTGGGCGAATTGCCGTTCGTGTGTGGGGAGTTTCGGAACGATACTGCTTGCTCTTAAAAGAAGAGCGCTGCTTCGACTCCCTGGTGGTCGGGCATAAACAGCGCCCCATCATTCCGCGCCGGGAGCTTGGTCTAGCTGAGCGATTTGTCATAATCGTGCCCACGATGCCCGTGACGTCTGCGCAATTGGACCTTGGCAGTATCGAGATTACCTGGCGGGGTGAGGATAGTAAAGGTTACACCGACGTGCTCCCAATCGCTCGTTTCTCCCAACCTTGCAAGGAGAAGACCCTGATTCACGAAGTACGCGGCCCTCGGGGTGGTTCAAGCGAGGCGAAATGTCACCTCATTGTTCGGGAAAGGACGGTCGACCTGGACTATACGGTTTTCCCGGAGTTCAACCGACGACGAGATATGTACATCGGCACTATGCGTCTATTTTTTTCAGACAGCGACCGAACCGCGGTTGAACAGGTTGTCTGGAAGGACGACAACACCTTCGGGTATTCGCCCACGCACCTCGAGACCACAGTCATCGGGCCGAAGAGTATTGTTCCGTATGAGGGGCCTGGGCAGAGTGATGCAACGAAAGGGCAACGGCTCGTTCGAGAACGTCCGGGGCAGGTTTTATTTCGCAAGAAGCTCAAATCGGCATATAAGCATGAGTGCTGCATCTCAGCGTGCAGAATTCCTGAAGTGCTCGATGGAGCTCACATCGACGCTTACTCCGGACCGCAATCCGATCATGTGCAAAACGGGCTGCTACTCCGGCGTGATCTGCACAGGCTCTTTGACGCTGGGTTGCTTGCCGTGAACCATGATTCTCTTGTGGTGTGCCTCGCTCCGGAGATCAAGGACTACGAAGACTATCGACGATTCGCTCAAACGAAAATTTCGATCCCCGAAAACAAAGACCACGCTCCGTGTCTAGAGGCGCTAAAACGCAGATGGCTGCAATTTGTTCAGTGTCACGGAAGCTTTGATTCAACAGCACGGCAACAGTGCTCACCGCAGGATGACAGTCAAATCCGACCGCGCAAATCTTAATGGCACGCCCACCACATCCAACCGAATAATCGCGGTCGTCAGAATCGCCCCCGCCCCGCAACGGGCACTGAACGAAATGACGTTGAGTGTAATCAGCGGGCCGTACGGATTCCCGACACATAGACCTGCGCCGCCAACGCGCTGCCCTGCGGAGTTTGCTTCAGATACGCAGCAGGCGAACTGGCAAGCTAAGGAGAGGCGCGATGGAGCAATTGCGAGAGCTTTGGCTGATACGGCACGGGGAAACCGAATGGACGATCTCTGGCGCGCATACCGGTCGAACCGATATTCCGTTGACGGAGCGTGGACGGGAGCGCGCCCAAGCGATACGCGACTACCTGGGCGGCAGAGAGTTCTCACTCGTGTTGACGAGTCCGCTCACACGCGCTCGTGAAACGTGCCGCATTGCCGGGTATGGCGATCTGGCGATCGTAGATCCGGATTTGTGCGAATGGGATTACGGCCGTTATGAGGGATTGCAAACGATGCAAATCCGCGAGGAGCAGCCCGAATGGAGGCTTTGGCGCGATGGCGTGCCCGGCGGTGAGACGATCGAGGAAGTAGCTGAGCGAGCGCAACGTGTGATTGACAGGAGCTTTGCCGCGGGCGGCGCGGTGGCCTTGTTCGCGCACGGTCATATTCTACGCATTCTGGCGGCGTGCTGGCTTCAACTACCCCCGAATGGCGGGCGCCTGTTCGCACTCGGCACGGGCTCTGTCAGTACTCTAGGATTTGAACGCGATACGCCAGTGGTTCTCCGGTGGAACCGGTCTTTCGAGATCGATTACTAAGCGCGTTGCACAACATGACTAAGCAATTAAACAAATACAGTTCGGTGATCACGCAACCCAAGTCACAAGGCGCCTCGCAGGCGATGCTCTATGCGACGGGTCTTCGTGAAGAGGACATGTCGAAAGCGCAGGTCGGGATTGCGAGTGTGTGGTTTGAAGGCAATCCCTGCAACATGCACCTGCTGTTGCTCAGCGAAAAGGTCAAGGAGGGCGTGAGAGCCGCGGGTCTGGTTCCGATGCGCTTTAACACCATCGGCGTGAGCGACGGTATTTCGATGGGAACCGACGGCATGAGTTTCTCGCTGCAATCGCGTGACCTGATCGCCGATTCCATTGAAACGGTGATGGGCGGCCAATGGTACGACGCGAATATCTCGATTCCGGGATGTGACAAGAACATGCCGGGCTGTTTGATTGCCATGGGCAGATTGAACAGGCCGGCGCTGATGGTTTACGGTGGGACGATTCGTGCCGGGCATGTTTCGGAAGAGAGGAAGCAAGAAAAACTCGATATCGTTTCGGCCTTTCAGAGCTACGGACAATTCCTTTCGCGGAACATTACGGAAGACGATCGCAAGACCATCGTGCGCCATTCTTGCCCAGGCGCGGGCGCATGCGGGGGGATGTATACAGCCAACACCATGGCGTCCGCGATTGAAGTGCTGGGGATGTCTCTTCCGTATAGCTCCTCTACTCCGGCCGAGGATCCGCAGAAGCTGGACGAATGTGTGCGCGCGGGAGCGGCCGTTAAGAAGCTCCTGGAACTGGACCTGAAGCCGCGGGACATCATGACTCGTCAGGCCTTTGAGAACGCGATGGTCATTGTGACCGTGTTGGGCGGCTCAACCAACGCTGTGCTTCATTTGCTGGCGATGGCGCGATCTGTAGAGGTGCCACTCACGATTGACGATTTTCAGCGTGTGAGCGATCGCGTGCCGCTATTGGCCGATTTCAAGCCGAGCGGTTCTTACGTAATGGAAGATCTGCAAAACGTAGGCGGCATACCGGCGGTCTGCAAGATGCTGTTGGCCGAAGGTCTGCTGGATGGGAATTGCCTGACTGTCACCGGTAAAACTCTTGCGGAAAATGTGGCGGAGTTGCCCCGATTACAAGCGGGGCAGCAGATCGTACATTCGCTGAACAATCCCATCAAGAAGACCGGCCACATACAAATTCTGAAAGGGAATCTTGCACCGGAAGGCGCGGTAGCGAAAATCACCGGCAAAGAAGGCTTGCAGTTTTCAGGCCCTGCAAAGGTCTTCGATTCAGAAGAAGAGATGCTGCACGCGGTAGAGCGGAAAGAGATTGCCAAGGGCGATGTGATCGTCATCCGCTACGAAGGCCCAAAGGGCGGGCCCGGAATGCCGGAGATGCTCACGCCAACCTCAGTGATTATGGGCGCGGGGCTCGGGAAAGACGTGGCATTGATTACCGACGGACGTTTCTCCGGTGGGTCGCATGGCTTCATCGTGGGTCATATCACCCCGGAAGCTCAGGACGGCGGGCCGATCGCTTTAATTCGCAATGGAGAGCGCATCACCATCGATGCGGAAAAGAACCTCTTGCTGGTGGATGTACCGGAAGCGGAGTTAGAACGTCGCCGGAACGAATGGCGCATGCCGGCTTACAAAGCCAACCGAGGCACGTTGGCGAAATACATCCGGCTGGTGAAGAGCGCCAGCTTGGGCTGCGTAACGGACGAACTCTAGAGGGCGCGTTTGGGGATCGCCCGAAAGGGCTAGCTCTTCTCGACGGGGGTGACGTTGGTCTTGTCGTGATCCCCGGATGCGCCTTGTCTAAAGCTCTCGCGGAAGTTCTTGATGCCCTCGCCCAGGCCCTTACCCACTTCGGGCAGCTTTTTGCCGCCGAAGACAAACACTACAACAATGAGGATCACCAGCAAGTGCTGCGGTCTGAATAAACCTTCAATCATTTCAGGAACTCCAAAGCCTATCTGTATAGTACCGTTTTCAAATACGATTTCGCGCGATTAAATGGATGAATTTCCGCGCCGCGCGTTGGCGGCCCACCAGATCCACCAGATTAGAACAACTTGCAGAGGCAGTCTGGCCCAAAGCACCCACTGGGGAATGGAGACAGCCGTGACCTGAATGTGGTTCGTCGCCATGTAGATGTTGGCGGGGAAGACTGCAACCAGCAACAGAATCAAGCCCCAGGCGGCCAGGCGGCGAACGCGCGGCGCCTGCAATCCAATTCCACCGGCGATCTCGGCCATGCCGCTTACATAAACCAGGAGACGGGGTGCCGGAAGGTACGGCGGGACGATCTTTATGAAAAGGCTGGACTTGAGGAAGTGGAGGATGCCGGCCGTGACGAAGAGCAGCGGCAAGACAAAGAGAGAGATCCGCTTCAGCAGTTAGACCATTGTACGACCTCCACGTGATGCCGTCCGCTACGATGAAGTGAGCCCATGAATGCTTCCGATGTTGACCTGAAAAAGACGGTCAACCTGCCGAACAAAGACTTCCCGATGCAGGCAAAATTGCCTACCAGAGAGCCGAAAATGCTCGAGGAATGGGAGGCCATGGGGCTCTACGACCGCATTCGGCAGGCGCGAGCCGGACGCCCGCAATACGTACTGCACGATGGCCCTCCGTATGCGAACGGCAACATTCATCTAGGTACCGCATTCAACAAGATTCTCAAAGATCTGATCGTCAAGTCCAAGAGTATGGCCGGCTTCGACGCGCCGTACGTGCCGGGTTGGGACTGCCATGGATTACCCATCGAGTTCAAAGTAGATCAAGAACTGGGCAAGCGGAAAGCCTCGATGTCGGCAGCGCAGATTCGCGCGGAGTGCCGCACCTACGCCGCGAAGTTTGTCGACATTCACCGGCGCGAATTTAAGCGGCTAGGGGTGCTGGGGCGCTGGGACGATCCCTATTTGACCATGAGCGCCGAATACGAAGCGGTCATTGCGCAAGCGTTCGTCGACTTCCTGACCGGCGGTTACGTGTACAAGGGTCTGAAGCCGGTTCACTGGTGTATCAAGGACAGAACGGCGCTGGCGGAAGCCGAAGTCGAGTACGAAAACCACTCGAGCGCCTCCATTTATGTCAGGTTCCCGCTTGTTTCCGACCCCGCGGCGATCGATCCCGCGTTGGTGGGCCGTCGGGTCTACGCACTCATCTGGACGACAACGCCGTGGACCATTCCGGCAAACCTGGCAATCTCCTTCAACCCGAAAGTGGAGTACGTGGCGGTAGATACGCCGCAAGGGTTGGCCATTGTTGCCGAAGGCTTACTGACGCGAGTGGCGGAAGTGCTCGGTTGGGATAAAACCGTTGTCGCGCGGTTTCCAGGCACGCGGCTGGAACGCGCAGTGTTCCGCCATCCATTTCTCGAACGGGATTCTATTGGGTTGTTAGGCGACCACGTCACGCTGGAACAAGGAACTGGAGCGGTGCATACCGCGCCAGGGCACGGCCAGGAAGATTTTGTGATCTGCCAGCGCTACGGGCTTCCTGTGTATTGCCCCGTGGATGCAGCCGGGCGGATGTTTCGCGCCGAAGGAGCGGCCGGCGCGTTGCCGGATGCACTGATAGGCAAGACGGTTTGGGAGAGCAATCCAATCGTCATCCAGCTTTTGGAAGAACACGGTGCGCTGGCAATGCAACAGAGGCTGGAGCACAGCTATCCCCACTGCTGGCGCTGCCACAATCCCGTGATCTTCCGGGCCACGGAACAGTGGTTCATCGGGATGGACCGTGAGGACTTGCGGGGCTGTGCGCTCGAAGCTATCAACCGGGTGATTTGGCATCCCGCCTGGGGTGAGCAGCGCATTTCGAATATGGTGGCGGGCCGCCCTGACTGGTGCATTTCGCGCCAACGTGTGTGGGGCGTACCCATCATCGTTTTCTACTGCGAAAGCTGCACGGAGCCTTTCACGGAAAAGCGTGTGCTGAACGGCGTAGTGGAACAGTTTCGGCGGCACACATCGGACGTTTGGTATTCAAAGAGCGCCGCTGAACTGATGGGCCCCGGCTGCAGTTGTCAAAAATGCGGCGGCACTTCGTTTCGGAAAGAGACCGACATTCTGGATGTATGGTTCGATTCAGGCTCCAGTCATCTGGCCGTGTTGCGGCCGGAAAATGATTTGCCCTGGCCCGCGGACATGTATCTGGAGGGTGGCGACCAATATCGCGGATGGTTTCAGAGTTCGCTGTTAATCGGCGTGGGCCTGAAGAACGCCGCTCCTTTCCGCGAATGCGCGACGCACGGCTGGACTCTGGACGCCGAAGGCCGCGCGATGTCAAAATCGCTCGGCAGTTTGGGACCGGACCAGATCGTCTCCAAGCGGGGAGCCGACATTCTTCGCCTGTGGGTAGCGTCGGTCGATTTCACCGAAGACGTGCGGCTATCCGAAGTCATCTTAGAGAGATTATCGGAAGCGTATCGCAAACTCCGCAACACCTTTAAATGGCTCTTCGGAAATCTAGGCGATTTCCGCCCTGTTGAGGACGATGTTCCGGGGAGTGAATTGACCGGCATTGACGTTTGGATTTTGCTGCGCGCCGAATCTCTGGTGACTCGTTGCCGTGCCTGGTACGCGGAGTACGCCTTTCACAAGGTGTACCGGGCTATCTACGACTTCGCCACCACGGACTTGAGCGCGATTTACTTTGACGTATGTAAGGACCGCCTGTACACGGCTGGACCGAAGTCGCGCGAACGGCGTAGCGGCCAAACCGCCCTTTACCGGCTGAATTTGGCGCTGGTTCGCCTGCTAGCGCCGATTCTCTCGTTCACATGCGAGGAAATCTGGCAGCACAAGAACTTCGGAACCGGCCACTCCCAAAGCGTGCACATGGCCGAATTTCCGCAACCCGACGAATTGAGCCAAGGGATCACGGATCACCAGCGTGAGCTCGCCGCGGAACGTGAACTGCTGTTGACATTTAGAGAGCAGGTGCTGAAGGCGCTCGATACGGCTCGCGAGGACAAGGTCATTGGTTCCTCGCTCGAAGCCGCTGTGACGCTCCGCGCCGGCCCGGAGATATACCCGCTGCTGAACAAGTTTGCGGCTGAACTTCCCACGTGGTTTATCGTTTCGCAAGTGACGGTCGAGCCAGGATCGGCGGAGGGACTGGAAATCAGCATCGTGCGCGCCGTCGGCGAGAAGTGCGAGCGCTGCTGGAAGTACACGACCGATGTGGGAACTGACCTGGAATTCCCGACGATTTGCGCGGCTTGTGCCGCTGTGATTCGTGAGTTCTTGATCTAGGTGGCGAACCAGCGTTCAGCTGCGGGAAACATACTGCCCCTGACTCTCGCTTTGCTGGTTGTGGTGGCGGACCGGGTTACCAAGACTTGGGTTCAGCGCTCGATGACAGTCTTTGACGCCAAGCAGGTCATTCCGGGATGGCTCCGGATCGTCCACACGGAAAACCCCGGTGCGGCGTTCGGTGTTCTGGCTGAAGGCAACGCACTGATTCGAAGCATCGTTCTTATCGGCATCTCGACTTTAGTCCTCGCTTTTGTCGCTTCGGCGCTTTGGAGCCGCAAGAGTGCTTTTACCGCAACCCCAACGCGCGCCGGGCTATCTCTTATATTGGGTGGTGCCGTCGGGAACCTTTTTGACCGGATCAGCCTCGGTACCGTAACTGATTTCATTGAGGTGTATCACGGGTCATGGTCCTTCCCCGCGTTCAACGTGGCTGATAGCGCAATTACGGTAGGCGCCGCTCTGCTCCTGATCGACCTTCTAATGCAAAAGACCAGTACCCCGAAAAGTGTCACGCACAAGTAGCCAAACATGCTTCCCAAGCTGATCAGTATCGGTTCCTTTTATATCCCGACCTACGGGGTTCTGGTGGCTCTCGGCTTCCTCGCTGGCCTCGGTGTGGCGCTGCGCCTCTCGCGTCGCATCGGATTGCCTCCCGAACAGATCACCAATCTGGCGGTCTATTGCGCTATCGCGGGCATTGCCGGTGCAAAGCTGTTCATGTTTCTCTTTGACCTCGGGGATTACATTCGGGATCCCGGACAGATCTTCTCGCTCGAGACGCTGCAGGCGGCGGGTGTTTTTCACGGCGGCTTCATCGCTGCATTGATCGTTGCGGTGCTCTACATGCGCAAGCAGAAGCTCCCCGCGTTCCCTACCATGGACGCATTCGCGCCGGGTGTCGCTATAGGGCAGGCGATTGGGCGGCTCGGATGCTTCGCAGCCGGCTGCTGTTGGGGCCGGGAATGCGATCTGCCGTGGGGTGTCCGTTTCCGGTCGAATTTTGCCTCCCCAGTGCCGCTCGACAAAACTCTGCACCCGGTTCAGTTGTATGAGTCCGCTGCGGATTTAATCATCTTCGCCATTCTGTACCGTCAGTTCGGCCGTTCGCATCGTGCCGGTCAGGTGATTGGACTTTACCTGGTTCTCTATTCCACAGCGCGCTTCATTATTGAGTTTTTCCGTGAACACGAGCAGGCCTTAGTGGGACCATTTTCGCTGACGCAGTGGATTGCGTTGGCCTTGCTCGCGCTAGGCGTCGGCATACTGCTGCGCGGTCGCTCGGCGAAATTAGCAGGCAAGCCGCAACCCCAGCACTTGCGCGCTTGATCGGCGTTTTCTGAACCATCTTCATGATTGCTGACTGCGTGAAGAGAGTCTCCAGGAAACCGGTGAAGAGCAAGCCCGGGCTGCCCCGGCAGAAATCGTCTGGAGAAACCCTTGGCGACCATAGCGGATCTATCGCTCGGAAGACGAGCTCTGTCCGGGTAGCCGACCGCTCGGACACAATGCCTAAACGGTGGCCTCGTATTGTTCTCGGCCGGGGTAAGCGCTCCCGAAAACAAACGCTCGCCGGATGTCGCGAAAAGCAAAGCACCTCTGTTCTGAGGCTTAAAAGATGCTGTTTTGATTTGTGCGAGTCCAGAATCGGAGCGCTACCTAGCGCACGCAGGACATCTTACTCCAACCATGATCAAAATCCTGGCACTTGGGATCGGCCCCACTGGTGTGATGTTCACCCTCATTCGCGGTGTGTTGCTCAGGCAAACTCGAAAGCCCGACGAGCGACCGGCTTACATTGTGTTCAGGATTGCCAACTGCACCGCAACAGCTATACACTAAAGTCCGTCAGCGTACCAAGCTAATTCATTTACGCTCTAACGGGGCGCATGAGGTCAGTATGGACTCAATCACAACTGCGATTTTGGCCGCATTACCCGCAGTCACGTCCGATATCGTAAAGACTTCTGTGAAGGACGCTTACGACGCGCTCAAAGCAGTCATCCGTGGTAAATGGGGGCACGAGAGCGGTGTAACTCAGGCGATCGAATCACTTGAGGCAAACCCCAGTTCCACAGACCGTGCCGCTGTTCTCGCGCAGAATGTGGCCGCCGCTCACGCAGACGAAGATACTGATGTACGGGAAGCGCTAGTCCGGCTCGTGGCGGAACTGAAGAATCGTGAATCGGAACTTGCTCATGACAACATCCGAGTGAACGTCACCGGCGGTCACATTGAAGGGTTTGTCGGCGTTTCTCACTTGTCCATAGAATCCGTGTCGTTCGGAGCGGGCGCGGGTAAGCGCAAGCCCTAGGGATTTCTGTGCCTGACCCGGGAACAAGCGCCGCTATAACCGGAGAGTTCTACGGCTTCCTGCAATGTCAAAACGTCCACATCGGAGCCCTTTATCTGGGCACGGGTGTCCCACCTGCTCATCTCGACGCGGGCGTCCCGCCCCCCGAATCGCTGCCCATCACTTCCCCATTAGACCTTGCGAACTGTCCATATAGAGGCCTTTCTTCATTCAGCCCGAGGGAGGGCCATCTTTTCTTTGGACGCGATCGAGCCATCTCGGAGATAGAAGCTGCCGTCACCCAGCACCCGCTGACCGCTGTTATTGGACCATCAGGATGCGGCAAGTCTTCTGTGGTGCTGGCCGGACTAACTCCGCGCTTGATGAAGATGGGCTGGCTGGTCAGCCACTTTCGCATCGGAACCGAACAGGACCGCACTCCGTTCATGGCCTTGGCGCGAGCCGTGCAACAGCTACTCACGCCCCAAGACTCGCCCGATCAGCTCGAACGCGTGCAGGCCCTTGCAAAGGGTCTGGAAAGCAATAGCATATCCCTGCCGAATGCCCTCAGCGAATGTCGCCGGCGTAACCAGAATAGACGCATCTTACTCATTGCCGATCAGTTCGAAGAAGTCTTCACGCTAGTGTCCGACGAGACCCTGCAGCGCCGCTACGTCGAGACGCTGTTGAGCGGTTTCCCGCTCTACACGGACTCCAGCCGGCCACAGATGCCCCTGGTGATGACCCTACGCGGCGACTTCTACGGCCAGGCCTTACTCAATCGAAAACTATCCGACGCTTTGCAGGGACGAGTCGTGAACCTTGGCTCAATGACGCGGAGCGAACTGACTGATGCGATCGTCAAGCCCGCGGGCGACGTTCGATTTGAGCCGGGATTGGTCGAAAAGCTTCTGGACGACGTAGAGGAGAACCCGGGCAGCCTCCCGCTGCTCCAATTCGCTCTCGTCGAGATGTGGAAACGGCAGCAGAACGCGATTCTTACGAGGCGTGATTACCAGGCGATTGGCGGCCTATGTGGAGCCTTGGCGCAACAGGCTCAAAAAACGTTCGACGCGCTAACGGATCGAGGTCAAAGGCTCGAGGAGGTTCGGGCTTTTCGCCGGCTATTCACGCGCATGGTGGCCTTCGGAGAAGGCGGCCACGACTCCAGGCGTGTTGTTGACCGCAGGGAACTACATGCCAGCGACTGGGCGCTCGCCCAGCGTCTCGCTAGCGAGGACAATCGCATTGTCATGACCGGCGAGAAATCCGCCGAATTCGCGCACGAAGCCTTGATCAAGAATTGGCCCGCGCTTCAAGACTGGATAAACGAAGACGCCGCCTTCCAATCATGGCTGCGCCAGCTCAAATCCCCGCTGGACACGTGGAAAGTCGACCAGCGCGATCTTTCGCGCTTGGTATCCGGTTACTCTCTTGCCACGGCCGAGCAATGGCTCAAGACCCGGAGTGCCGACATGAGCGAGGACGAACGGGACTATGTACTCGCCTCCATTCGCTGGCGCGACGCTCAAACACGCCGGGAAAAACGCCGGCGCGGATTATTACTTGCCGCAGCCACCATTGCGTCGCTGGCCATCGCAGCGGCTTGGTGGAGAACAAAACTGGCGTACAGACGAAGCCCAGCAGGACCGTTTAACTCTTTTCTCTGCCTCGGGATCGTTAGCGTCCACCGCCCAGGATCAATTGCTGCCCAGCAGTGTTGCGCAATCGAAAACCGCGTTCGCCAAAGCGTTGCTCCAGCCCCTATCCGAAATGCTTTCCACGATCCAGGGGCACCCCAGTAATATGGAAGCTCTCGCCGAGCTGCAATTACTCGAACTTCTCTGGAATACTCACTACATACTCGGAGATATGAATCGGGCTTCTCAGGCAGCCAATCGAGAGTTGCATCTTTCACTGCAGCAGGCCCAGGCCGGGCAGCAGCGTCCCGAATGGCTATATTACGCCGAACGAGCGCAGGAAAATCTTGGCGATCTCGCTCGCGACGAGAGCCATCTTCTACAAGCCGAAGCACACTTTCGAGAGGCCGTGCTTCTCGCTACCCGCCTCGCAGCGCAATACCCACAAACGCGCTGGAAAAACGAACTGGCTCATGCTCACGAAAGACTCGGTGACTCTTATCGAGGTGAACATGAATTCCCGCAGGCTTTACGGGAATTCAACAGCTTCCTGGCACTTTCGATAGAGCCAAAAGATCGAACCGCGGACCTCACTTGGTTGAGGAATGTTGCCGTCATTCACGGGAAAGAGGGTGACATGTTACTTGCACAAGGTAATCTCGCCAGAGCCGAACGCGAATTTGAAACCGATCTCGCGTTGTCCGAGAAATTATCGGACAAGCAGCGGCTTGTTCCCGACTTCCGCCGCGGAGTCGCGGTCGCACACGAACGGCTTGGATTCGCAAAGCGCAGGTTAGGCGACCTGGCCGGCGCGGCCGCCGACTATAGGGAAGACCTCGCAGTCGCCAAAGATCTGGCGACTAGCGATAGCGAGAACACAGCCTGGCTCCGCGATCAAGCGCTCGCTAACCAGGGGCTCGGCGACGTAGCGTTCGACCAGCACAATTGGAACTCCGCATTCGACGCTTATCGCAAGTATCGAGACGCTATGTTGATCTGGTACCGAAAATCCCCTTCCGATGCCTGGGTCCGCCGCGACGTCGCCATCGGGTATGAGCGCGTGGGCATCGCAGAAGCGAAACTCGGCAACATCGGGGCCGCCAGAAGTGCCTTCGAGCAGTGTTTGTCCTATTCGAAGGGCGCAAGCACCGCCTTCGATCCCCGCAATCCCGATCCGGCGAACACGGCTCAAAGTTGCTCACAACAAGAAGCGAAACTTCAATAGCGCAAAGGGCCTGGATGCGCGATATGAGTCCGTACTTCACAAACTGAAAATAATCCGTGGGGTGACTGGTAGCGGCAGTGGAGCCCGCCAACTGGCGCGCGAAAAACCCGGACTGAGATCGATTTCCGAGCACTACCGACGATCAGCGAACCCACAGCTTCTTGCGAGCGGAAATGATTCTCTGTCCCAGCGTTTTTCCCCACCCCAGAAACTCCGGCCGCCCCCCCCGCTGGTCCATTCCTCCCTGACTTTTGCAAGTCGTTCACAGCAGACAAAAATATTTTTAACTCGCTGAGTCGTCGCAATTTAGCCCACGCCTGCCGCACTCGCCCGATCCGAATCTGCCGTTCTCCGTGCTACGGTCAGCCAGGCTCACGGAATCTTCACCAGGTTCCGAGGGCCATTTCCATTTCTAAGGAGCCTCTCGTGTCCACTGCTGCCCAAATCACAGCCAATCAGCTCAATGCGCAACTCTCTTCGGGTCCCACCTCGGAGACAGGCAAGGCGACATCCTCCCTCAATGCGCTGAAAACCGGTCTCACCGGGCGCACCGTCCTGCTTCCCAGCGACGACGCCGCTCTCTATGAAGCCCACGTGAACCAATTTGCGAAGCGTTTTGCGCCCGAAGGAGATGACGAGCGCAATCTCGTCCAGGCCCTCGCCGATACCGAGTGGCGCCTGATGCGCATTCCTTCTCTCGAAATGGGCCTCTACGCCGTCGGCCGTGTCGAACTCGCGGAACTGTTCCCCAACGAAGAACCCGCCATTCGCCGGCAAATGATCGAAGCCAAAATTCTGCTCACCTACAAACGCGATTTAAGTAACCTCAGCATCCAGGAAACCCGCTTGCGCCGCCACCGCGAGAAGGATCTCGCCGCGCTCAAAGAACTGCAGGACCAACGCCGGAAGCAAGCACAGGATCGTCTTGAAACGGCTGCCTACCTTTACATCCAGGCCGTTCACGACAACACCTACCTCCAATTCGATCCCGCGCAATTTGGCTTCGAATTTTCACTAGAGCAAATCGAGGTCCGCGCCATCGATCTCTGCCCCACTCTCTTCGCGGAATACGAGCGCGGTCTCATCGAGTGGCACAAAAATCGCAAAACCGCCGCCTAGCACCGACTCGCGGAGGCGCGACGGTCACGGAGTCCGAATGGCCCGCTAACTGAAACGCGACAGTGATGGTGCGTGCCTGCCCCCCTCGTGGCTCAATTTTGGACATGACTTTCAACGGAGCGCGCATTCACAAGTAATCGCGAAAAAGTCGGCATACTTAACTCATAGAACATCAGGGACTTTCACCGGCGCTCCCACGCCGCAATCCCTGGTTTATCCGCCCGCTCGTAATAGCGTAAGGGCGATGAACAAGGCCGATCTGGCGCGATGGCTGGCCCGGGAGGCAAACCGCTCGCGCGCCCAAGCCGCGGATGAAGTGGACAAGCTCGTCTACAAACTTCTGAAAGATTTCAAGCGCTGTACGGACAAATCGAACCGCGAAGAAGCCAAAGACCCGTCGGAGCTGACCGGAGCGCAGCCCAAGGCAAAGCCGTGAAAAAGCCAGCTCTCCGGAAGACCCTGCTCAGGCTGATCTACCGCAGCCTTTGCGAGGGCGATCCTGTCGAGATTGACGGTTTAGGGCGCTTCGAACTGAATGAGAACCATGTCGTGTTCCGTCCGAACGGGCGTCCGCGCGTGTTTCTTGCTTACGCTAGCGAGGATCGCGATCAGGTCAAGAGGTTATCCGGCGAACTCCAAAAAGCGGGGTTCGATCCCTGGCTCGACCAGGAGAAACTACTTCCGGGACAGAACTGGCCGCGCGCTATTGAGCAGGCGATCGAACTCGCCGATTACGTGGTACTCTGTTTTTCCTGCCGCTCCGTGGATAAGCGAGGCTATTTCCAACTGGAACTGCGGTATGCGCTCGAAGTGGCTTCCTGCGTGCCCCTGGATGAAATCTTCCTCATGCCCGTGCGTTTGAACGAATGCACCATTCCGCTGCAAATTGCCAAAAAAACGCAGTACATCGACCTCTTTCCAGAGTGGGCCATCGGTGTGAAAGCACTGACCCTGATGATGAACGCTCAAGCGGCCCTGCGCCAAACCAAGCGACACCGCTAAGGCCTGTCTCTGAGTAACCAATTGCCAAACTTATATAAGATAATCTAGTCGTGGACGAGACACTGAACAACCCGGAGAATGTCACCGTCTTGCTTCATGCCTGCCGGGCCGGTCAGCCGGATGCATACGGCCAGTTGATCGCCCTCGTCTATCCCAAATTGTGTTCGCTAGCTGCGCGCTGCATGCGCGGGAAGAACCCGGATGACACGCTCAACGCCACCAGCCTTGTTCACGAAGCCTATTTGAAAATCGTCGGGGCGGACCTGCCTTGGGAAGACCGCGTACACTTCTTTGCTGTTTCCGCCCGAGTGATGCGGCAAATCCTCGTGGACCACGCTAGAAGCAACGGTCGTCAAAAGCGCGGCGGTTCCTCCCCGAAAGTCTCCATTGAAGATGCGATTGTGATTTCTCCAGCGCCGGAAGAGCGTCTCCTCGATATCGACGAGGCTCTCCAAAACCTCGCTGCCATCGATAAACGCAAAGCGGATCTGGTCGAACTGCTGTATTTTGGCGGATTGAGCCAGGCGGAAGCAGCTGCGGCACTGCACATCTCGGAAGCGACCGTGCATCGCGATCTGAAAATGGCGAAGGCCTGGCTCTATCGCGCCCTCAACCAATCTTCCGATGCGGCTCCTGCGGCCGCCGCCCATTCGTTGTAAGCTGTGCACAAAGGTCTTCAAACTTGCCTGCAGTATCTCGACTAAGCTCTGATCGCTGGCGGCAGATCGAAGATATCTTCCATGAGGCGATCAACCGAGATCCCGAGATTCGTGCTGCGTTTTTGGAAAGAGCTTGCGGTAGCGATGCCGAACTGCGTCACGAGGTAGAGTCCTTACTCGCGAGTCTGGACGAAAGCGCTCCGTTTCTCGAGTCCGCGGTTCAGAGCGCCGCGCAAGCTTACCTGCAGGATCAAACGGCGCAGCCGATTACAGAAGGCGCGTGTTTAGACCATTACCGCATCATCCGCCTGCTGGGCGCAGGCGGCATGGGTGAGGTCTATTTAGCGGAAGATATAAGGCTAAAGCGCAAGGTAGCGCTCAAATTGCTGCCGCAGCCGCTGACCCGCGATGCCGTAGCGCTCCGCCGTTTAGAGCAGGAGGCGCAAATCGTCTCCACCTTAAACCAAGCCAATCTGCTCACTGTCTACGAGTTCTGCCATTTCGACGGCAGGCACTTTCTCGTGACGGAACTCATCGAAGGCGAAACCCTTCGGCAGATGCTGAGCCATGGCGCGTTACAGCAAACGCAAGCCGTGGATATTGCAATGCAAGCGGCGGCTGCTCTCAGTGCGGCTCATGCTTCGGGTGTGATTCACCGGGACATCAAACCCGAGAACATCATGCTGCGATCGGATGGCTGCGTCAAAGTTCTGGATTTCGGTATTGCGAAATTAACAGAGCGGCCGGAGGGCGGCAGGGTGGAAACCGGCACGCCGGCAGCCCACTCAGGAACAATCGGCGGAGGCATACTCGGTACTCCCCGATATATGTCTCCCGAACAAGCGCGCGGCATTCGCGTAGACGAACGAACGGACCTGTTTAGCCTCGGCGCGGTGCTTTATGAGATGTTGACGGGCAAAGCTCCTTTCCATGGCGACACCCACAGCGACCTGATCGCCGACATCCTACGCGGCGATCCTATGCCCCTCGCGCAGGCTGTCCCGAAGATTCCGAAGAGGTTGCGGGCCGTTGTCTCTCGCGCGCTCGAAAAAGACCGGGCGCAACGCTACCAGACGGCTGAACAACTGCTCACCGAACTCCGGCGATTCCGCCGGGACACGGAGTTCCGAACTCAACCTTCACCCCACGTTCTCTGGATCGCGGCGGCCAGCTTGCTCATTGGCGTATTGTTACTCGGTTTCCTGGTCCTGCGGCAAACCATGCATCGCGGAGAGCCCGTCTCTCCCAGAAGTTTGGCGGTCCTGCCGTTTCGCAATCTGAGACCGGATCCAAACACGGACTTTCTCGGCTTCTCGCTGGCCGACGAAGTCATCGCGAAATTGGGCTACGTCAAGGCCTTGACAGTTCGTCCTGCCTCGGCGATTAACCGTTACCGCGATGGGCCAACAGATTTGCGCAAAGCGGCGGCGAGTCTAAACGCGGGCATGCTGCTGACAGGCACGTATCTAAAGGATGGAGACGACCTCAGAATTACGGCTCGCCTGATTGGATTTCATCCCGATGCGGTGCTCTGGCAAAACACATTGAATGTCAAATACGACAAGCTGCTGACCGTGCAGGATCGCGTGGCCAAGATGATCATCCAAGGTCTCGCCCTGCGGCTCGGTCCGGATGAGCAAGTGCGCTTGAAACCCGGCGCGCCCGTCAACAGCCTGGCGTACGAATACTATTTGCGCGGCGTGGATCTCTACTCGATGTCCCAGTTCTCGAGCGCCATCGCCATGCTGGAGAAATCCGTGGCCATCGACAGCAGCTACGCGCCCACCTGGGCGCATCTTGGCCGCGCGTATACGACGAACGCCTCGCTCCAATTCGGTGGCCGCGAGCAATACCGGCGCGCTGAAGCCGCTTATGAGAAGGCCATCGCCCTTAACCCCGTGTTCCCCGAGCCTCGCGTTTACATGGCGAACCTGTTCACGGATACGGGCCGCGTGGAACAAGCTGTGCCTTTGCTCCGGGTGGCCCTGCGAAGCAGCCCCAACAACGCGGAGGCCCATTGGGAACTCGGTTATGCCTACCGCTACGGTGGCATGCTGAACGAGTCTGTAGCGGAATGTGAACTGGCGCGCCGCCTGGATCCTGAGGTTAAGATCAACAGTTCAGCGCTCAACACTTACCTCTACCTGGGTGAGTATGACAAGTTTCTGAACAGCCTGCCCGCCAATGATTCGCCGCTGCTGGTTTTCTATCACGGGTTTGGTTCCTATTACAAACACAACTACACCGAGGCTGCCGCCGATTTTGCCCGCTCGTACGAACTTGCCCCTGAGCTTCTGCCCGCCCAGATAGGTGAGGCGCTGCTCGATGGGCTGCACCATCGGCCCGCCCAAGGCCTCGCTCGCCTCCGGGAAATCGAGCTCCGCATGAATGCCCGTGGTGTGAGCGATTCGGAGGCCATGTACAAAGTGGCCCAAGCGTACGCGGTTCTGGGGGATAGCGCCTCCGCTTTGCGCATGCTTCAACGCAGTACTGTGGGTGGATTCTTCTGTTACTCCTACATCGTCCACGATCCACTCCTGAACAGCTTGCGCGGCTTACCCGAGCTTTCGCGTTCGCTCCAACAGGCGCGGCAACGGCAGCAGCAGTTCGAAGAGCGATTCTCCCGTTCGGCCAGCTAGCCCGGCAGCCAAGCGATGCTTGGTCAACACTGGCCAGTAGTCGCCGCTCGCTTCAGCGCAAAGCCTCCGCACAGTGCGTTGCCGGGCGATTACTTAGAAGCTGACAGGCTAGCGGCTCAGACTACTGAACAGAAGTAGAAAGCTTTTTCACCAACTCGTATACAAACGTCTGCCCCTCATAGAACGACTGCACCGGCATCCGTTCATCGCGCCCGTGCGCGCGCACATCGTTGATGTCCATGAAGAATCCCTGCACGCCGTAGGTTGGGATCCCCGCCTCGCGCAGGTATCTTCCGTCGGATGCCCCTGTCGACATGCTTGGAATGGTGATTACGCCCGGCCACATCGTACCGGTTACCTGGCTGAAAGCCTTCATGATGTCCGGCCTCATCGGCGAAGGCGGCGCTTTCCCCTCGTCTACTTTGATTGTCACCGCAACCTGATCGTCAGCAACCACTCTCTTCAGTGTCGCCACAACATTCTCGATCGTATCGTCGGGAAAAATGCGGCAGTTGATGTTCGCAGCCGCTAGTTGCGGCAAGGCGTTCGGCGCATGTCCGCCTTCGAGTTGCGTCGCGACGCATGTCGTCCGCAGCATGGAATTCATCCCCGGCGACTGCGCTGCCACTCGCTTCATCGCGTCTTGCGAGCCCTGCGCCGTCGCTGCCAGATCGGCCGCTATCGGCCCTTTCTCAATCTTCGCCATTTGGCCGAAGTAAGCTCGCGTTACCTCATTCAACTGCATGGGAAATGCATAGCTCGATAACCGGTAAAGCGCTCCCGCTAAATGATAAATCGCGTTGTCAGGCACCGGCCGTGAACTGTGCCCCCCTTTGTTGCGCACTTCGAAACGGATATCCGCATACGTCTTCTCCGCCAACCCCATCTCGTTGGCCACGCGCTTGCCGTCGATGATCTCGCCCCGGCCGCCTTCATTCAAGCAGTAATCGGCGTCAATCAGTTCGCGCTTATTCTTCAGCAGCCAGTCCACGCCGTTGTAAGGTCCGCCGCCTTCTTCGTCTGCCGTCAGCGCCACAATCAGATCGCGATCGGGACGAAAGCCTTCGCGCTTATACCGCAGTAGATTCGCCACCCAAACCGCTGCCTGCGCCTTATCGTCTGACGTCCCGCGCCCATAGAAATAGCCGTCTTTTTCGAGCAGCACGAACGGATCCACGCTCCAGTCATCGCGCTTCGCTTCCACCACGTCCGTATGGGCCAACAGCAGAATCGGTTTGCGCGCGCCCGTGCCGCGATACCGAACCACCACGTTATACTTGGTCGCGATCGCCCCGCCGACGTAGATGTCCGAAGCGGGGAATCCGGCGGCTTTGAACCGTGCGGACACCGCATTAGCGATGCTCGTCGTCTCACCCGTGGAGAATCCCGATTTGCTCTCGATCATCTCCTTGTAAATCTCCCGCGCCAGTTTCTGATCCTGTTCTGGAGGCAAGAGCGAGGCGGCATGAACGGATGCGAGGCCCACAAGCACGAAGCAAGCCAGCTTGAACATTTCTGTATCTTGGCATGTCGGCGGCGGCCGCCCTTTATAATCGGCTCATTCATGAAAACGGCGGAAGAAAAACACACCCTCGCCACGCTTCTGGAGAGCGACCATCGCTACAAGTACCTCGACAGCTTCATCACGCTCTTCGTCGTCGTTCTGCTCGTCTCGAATATCGTGGCTGCAAAATTCTTCGCGATCGGCGCGTTGCGCGTCAGCGCCGCCCAAATTCTGTTTCCCATCACCTACATCTTCGGCGACATCTTCACTGAGGTCTACGGCTACTCTGCATCGCGTCGCGCCATCTGGTATGGCTTCTTCGCATCGTTCATCTTGGTGACGCTTAGCTACATCGTGGTCATGATTCCACCTGCTCCCGAGTACACGGACCAGCGGGCGTTCGAAACCATCTTCAAGCCCGTCGGCCGCATCGTTGTGGCGAGCTTACTTGCCTACTGGTGCGGGGAATTTGCCAACTCGTTTACGCTCGCCAAGCTCAAATTGCTCACAGGCGGCAAATATCTGTGGACCCGCACCATCGGATCCACAGTCGTCGGCCAGGCCGTCGACACAACGGTTGTGATGTTCGCCGCCTTCTATGGAATGCGGTCCGTCGATACCATTCTTCGGCTGATCGTGGCGGGTTACCTCATCAAGGTCGTCTACGAAACATTGATGACCCCCGCCACTTACGCGATTGTGAATTACCTGAAGCGCACGGAAGGTGTCGATTACTTCGACCGCGGCACGAACTTCAACCCGTTCGCTACCGCGGGTGAAGCCGCAACAGACTAGCCCAAATCGGCCGGTGCACGCAGAAGTTTCACCGGCACGGTCATCGAATGGCCATTACGCAGAAGCGTCAGCGTAAGAACGTCCCCCACGCGTTTGCTCGCTATGGCTCGCACTAATGAATCTTCCCGGTCCACTGGCCGGCCATCGATGGCGGTGATCAAATCGCCGCCTATTCCCAGTTCCACGTTTCCGATGTCCACCACCTGGCGCGCGCCGCGAATACCAGCCGCTTCTTCCGAAGACCCGTGCACGACTTCCTGCACGAGTAACCCGCCGCGCCGGGGCAAATCGAGCGCTTCCGCGAGGTCGCCCGCGACATACTCCGTACTGACTCCAACCTTCGGACGCTCCGTCACGCGTCCCGCCTGGTAATCGGTCAGCAACGCTTTGGCGCGGTTGATCGGCAGCGCGAAACCGATGCCCATATTGGTCTGCCCAAGGATGGCGGTGTTGATCCCCACGACCGTGCCATTCGAATCCAGCAACGGACCGCCGCTGTTGCCGCCATTGATGGCTGCGTCGGTCTGAATCATGCCTTCCAATCGCTGTTGATTCTCCCCGTCAATCGCACGCCCAATCGAACTGACCACCCCCACCGTCAGCGTTCCCTCCAGACCGAAAGGATTGCCGATCGCCAGCACCTTTTGTCCTACCTGAATATGTTCGGAATCGCCCAGCCGCAAAAAATCCAGCTTCTTTTTGGGAGTGATTTCAATCAATGCCAGATCGTCTGACCGGTCTACATCCAGCGCCTTCGCGTAATACTGTGTCTGGTCGTGCAGCGTTACTTGGATGCGGCTGCTCCCCGACACCACGTGAAAATTCGTCAGAATGAAGCCGGCGTCATTGACGAGAAACCCGGATCCAAGACTTTGCGACGCGACCGGCTGAAAGAAGAAGTCCCTGCGAACCGCGGTACTGGTGATGTAAACCGTCGCCAGCCGCGCGAACTTATAGATGTCGATGTTGTTCTGTTCTTCCGGCGTGAGGCCCGCGCCCTTTACCGCCGTCGGTTCCGACCACTTCAGCGCGTTCGGAAACAGCGGCGCGGCCACCTGTCGGAGATTCCAGTTCTCAGCCGAGGTGAACCAGACGAAAGCGCAGCTAAACAGCGCAGCCAGCAATAACGTTCGTGATCTCATGCTCGCTTCCCTGTGGCGAGTTGCTTCAATTCCTGGAACATTTCACTTACCTGACGTACAGTGTTCTCCTTGGTACCGTTTGTATCAATGACGTAGTGGGCGTATTTCTTTTTTTCCGCAAACGGCATCTGGCGCGCCAGCCTTACTCGGACTTCATCACGAGTCAGGTGATCGCGTTTCATGCCGCGCACAATTTGCGTTTCTTCCTCGCAAGTAGTAAGAATCATGCGATCGAAAAGCGTGTGGCGGCCAGCCTCTATCAGAATAGCGGCTTCAATCACCGCCATGCCCTCGGGATGCTCGGATCTCCAGGCGTCCAGCATCTGCTCCTCCAAACGAAAAACCGCTGGATGAACCATCGAATTCAGTAGCTGAAGCCGTTCGGGAGAACCGAACACCTTCTGGGCAAGCAGCTTGCGATCAATTGACCCGTCGGGCCGCAAGATATCCGGACCGAATGCGTCAACGGCCGGCTGGTAAGCCTCTCCGGCCCTCTCGAGCGCGGCGTGTCCTAAACGGTCAGCATAGATAACCAGGCATCCCAGCCGTTCCAGCTCACCGGCAACGAAGGATTTGCCGGTGGCATAACCGCCAGTGAGACCGACTTTGAGCATGTAAGGTCAGTCCTGGCGGATCAAGCTTGAACCGCTTGGCTGTGACGATTTACCCCGATGTGCTGTTCCGCCAATTGCACAGTGTTCGCCATCAGCATGGCAATCGTCAGCGGCCCTACCCCGCCCGGCACCGGCGTGTAGGCGGACGAAAGATCCTGCATCGCGCGCGGCTCCACATCGCCCACCAACGTGGACCCGTTCTTCGCAAACGCGGCTAGCCGTCCGGAATCACTACCGAAGAGCCGTTGCACTTCCGCTACGTCCGTCAAACGGTTCATACCAACATCAATCACGACTGCACCCGGCTTGATGTGCTCGGCCGTAATAAGCGCCGGCTTCCCGATTGCTGCGACCAAAATATCCGCGCGGCGGCACTCTTCCGCAAGATCCTTCGTGCGCGAGTGACACACCGTCACAGTTGCGTTCTCGTGCAGTAGCATGAATGCCATCGGCTTGCCCACAATATCGCTGCGCCCTACCACCACCGCATGTTTGCCCGCAATCGCGATCTTGTAGCGTTTCAGCAACTCGATGATTCCCGCGGGAGTGCAGGCGCGCGGCGCCGGTTTGTTCAGCACCAGGCAACCCAAGCTGTACGCTCCGAACCCGTCTACATCACGCGACGCATCCACGAAGCGCGTCACGGCTTCCTCATCGATTTGCTTGGGCAACGGCTTCTGAATCAAAATCCCATCTATCGAGCCATCGCGCGTCAGCGGCACAATGGCCTGAATCAGATCGTCAGTCGTGATGTCGCCCGGCGGCGTTACTTCAATACTGCGTATGCCCAGTTCGTGGCACGCCTTGATTTTGCCGCGAACATATATTTGAGAAGCGGGGTCATCTCCCACCAAGACAACGGCCAACGCGGGCGCACGTTCGCCCTCGCGCAGCGCCTCAATACGAGGCCGCAGCTCACTTAAAATCTCGTCCCGAATCTTCTTGCCATCGAGGATCACCCCGCTCATGCAACCGTGAGCATAGCAGAGGTCTTAGGCCGGCCGGCAAGAGTCAAACCGCCTGATTTCGGTCCACCTAAAGCAAGCCATGTGGGCGCCGCATCTGTGAAGAGTTACGGAATCAAGAAAGATTTACCGTTCTGGTTATTTCCGAAAATTGAGGCTAAAGAGTCTGTTTTCGCGAACGATAAATTCCACAGCGGTACCACTATCGCTATAGAGGTCTATCTCGCATGTCGAACAGTCCCTTCAAAAAGTACGTCTTACTCGCGCGGCTCGCTATTGTGTCTGCGTTTCTGACCGCGATCTGCTCGGCCCAAAGCAGCGAAAATCCGGAAGATTTCCACGTTGAGGTGACGGGATCGGCTTGGATCTTGAACACAGGCGGCACAATTCAAGCCAATGGCTCGCCCATCGATCTGGTCAACGACCTGGGCGCTCAGCAGGATCAACCCACGTTTTACGGCCAGTTGGTCTTCAAACCGGCGCAAAAGCATCGCATTGTGCTGGAGGGAACGCCCTTCGACATCCATGGAACGAACACCATTGACCGTACTGTCAGCTATCGAGGCGAAACCTTCAACGTCAGCCAAACCCTGCAATCGACCGCTAACCTGACATACTTTTTCGGCGGTTACCAATACGATGTGCTCAGCGGCCCAACGGGCCATCTCGGCTTTTCGGTGGGAGCCGCTTACCTGAGCGCCACCGGCGCCATCGACGCCGTGCAAACCGCAACCGTCGCCAGCAAATCTGAAACGATTGGTCTGCCTGTGGCCGGCGCCGAGTTTCGAGTCTTCCCGATCCGTGGCCATCGGATTTTTGAAGTGGACGGAGGCATGCGCGGTATGGGATTCGGCAGCTACGGGCATTACGTGCAAGCAAACGGCAACGCCGGATTTGGAATCGGGCCACTTACTTTCCAGGCCGGATATCGTGCCGTGAATGTGGATCTCCACCAGAGCAGCAATGGCGGTAGCGGACTCAGCGCGCGCCTGCAAGGCCCCGTCTTTTCGGTCCTGTTTCGTTACTAACTCGCCAAACACACTTGCCCGTACTTGTCCCAAAGTAACCATCGGCCTTGCTCGATGTCGGACGAATGTGAGAAAACGATGCCTTTTCGCCTCGGTACTAGCTCTCTGCATTACCGCCTCGACCCAAGCCCAGCAAGCTGGACATCAGCTAATTCAGGTCTATCAGAACAACGATTTTCAGCTCACGGGTATCAGCGTCTCCAAGACCGGGCGCCTCTTCGTCAACTTTCCGCGCTGGTCGCCCGAATATCTGAACGCCGTCATCGAAGTAATGCCGGATGGCTCCTCAAAGCCCTTCCCCGATGAAGATTGGAATCGTTGGGACCTCGATCCCAAAACAGCCGGCAAGCACCTCGTATGCGTGCAAGCAATGTTCGTCGACGACACCGATTCACTTTGGATTCTCGACCCAGCCGCTCCCATGCTGATGAGCATCGTTCCCGGCGGCCCCAAGCTCATCAAAGTCGATTTGAAAACGAACAAGGTGTCCCGTGTCATAGCGTTCCCTCCTGACGTCGCGAAGACCAGCACCTACTTGAACGACGTCCGCTTCGACAATAAGCGCAATTTCGCGTACATCACCGACAGCGGCCTTGGCGGCATCATCACCGTCGATCTTGCCACCGGGAAAGCGCATCGCTCGCTCGACGGCGACCCCTCCGTCATGCCTGATAAAAGCGTGAAGATCGTCATCGATGGCAAGCCGGTGCTCGGTCCTGCCGGCAACACTCCACCCTTTCATTCCGACGCCATTGCGCTCTCGCCCGACGGCGAGTACCTTTACTATCAACCCATCGCGGCAACCACGCTGTACCGCGTAAGGACGGACGCTCTTCGCGACCCGAACGGCAGGCCAAAGCCCGAAAAGTACGCCAAAACCTTCCCCGTGGATGGCATCTGGATGGACGCAAAAAGCAACATCTATCTCAGCAATCTGCAACAGAACGCTGTCTCTGTCTTAACTCCCGATCGCAAAATCGAGACCATGGTGACCGACCAGCGTCTGCAGTGGCCTGACACCTTCAGCGAAGGCCCGGATGGCTCCATCTACATCAGCGCCTCCCATATCAACGAATCCCCCACCTACAATCAGGGCAAAAGCACCAGAACCATCCCGTACGGTGTCTTCGAGTTCCAACCGTAAGGACTCGGTATAACCGAGTTATACTCTAGGTAATGAAGACGGCGGTATCTCTGCCCGATGAGCTGTTTCGCCAGGCGGAGCGGATGGCCAAACGATTACGTGTTTCACGCAGCAAGCTGTACGCGCAAGCGATCACGGAATTCTTAGCTGCGAGCCGTGCTGAGACCGTGACGGCCAAACTGGACGAGGTATATTCTCACACCCGCGCCGAGATAGATCCAGAGTTACAGTCAACTCAGATAAAGCTGCTCAAAGAGAGCTCCTGGTAGCCGACTTGGAGGTACAACGCGGCGAGATTTGGTGGGCCAACTTACCGGAACCATCCGGCTCTGAGCCCGGCTTTAGACGGCCCGTGTTAGTTGTCCAATCCGACGCATACAACCGCAGCAAAATCCGTACTGTCATAGTTGTGCCGATCACGAGCAACATGGAACTGGGCAACGCGCCCGGTAACGTTGTTGTCCCAGCACGTGCTTCGCGCCTGCCGAAGGACTCGGTCGTCAATGTCTCGCAGATGCTCACCCTTGATCGCGACATGCTGACGGAACATGTCAGCACCCTTCCCGCCCGATTCCAGACCTCCGTGGATGCCGGTTTGCGCCTCGTACTCGATCTGGAACCTGATTAGCGGCTCGTGCAGCCGAACTAAGCCAAGGACGGACTCGACCGCCGTCGAAACACTCTCTTCAAGACGCGAAATATCCACCGGAATAACACCACCGACAAAACAACCGCAATCACGACCAGTACAACAATCACCACCGGATGAAACACCGTCAAAAAGGTCCCGCCGATGGCGATCCCGTCTCCAAGCAAACTCAGTATGAAATTCGAAAACGGTTCAGGGGTAGTATTTGCGGCAAGCCGCGTCGCCGTCTTGGCGCTATGCGAAGTCAACGCTACTCCGCCGCCCAGCAACACAGCCAAAACTCGCACCTTCGGATCGAAATCCGCAAAGGCAGTGGCCGCCAGGACCGCGCCGGCCGGTACGCGAATGAACGTGTGCACTATATCCCAAACCGAATCCACCGCCGGGATTTTGTCCGCCACGAATTGAATCGCATACAGCGCGCCGGCGACGCCCAAAATCCAGCCGTGGCTGAGATACGAAAGATCGCCGGGCAGATTTGCGAGATGGAAGCGCGCGAGCAGGCCCAACGTCAGCACGGTGGCGTAGAGATTGATGCCCGACAACCAGGCGGAGCCCATCGCGAATCCCAATGTCCGCAGATCCATAACCCCTTTATAGTCCAGAGAGGCGCCAGCCAAACAAGTCCTGTGCGCGGCAGCGCATCGGCAGTTCCCGAGCGCTAAAGTCGCCCTGCTCCAATTCTCAAGTAGACCAACACCTCACCCGCGGCGTCTAGAACGTCAATGACTTCGCACTTGCGCTGGGCCTTAGCCGCCCTCTCACTCTTGGGCGCGCAGCAGCCGGCTACCATCCGCGTTCCCGTTCGTCTCGTCGCCGTGCCTACACTCGTTCTCTCGAACCGCGGCCGCGTCATAGATGGTCTGGATCAGGCCAACTTTCAGCTGTACGACAACAATCGTCCGCAGACCATAAGACTCGAAACAGCTACCCTGCCACTCGCCATCGTGCTCGCTATCCAAATCAATGACGCTGTCCGTGAGTATCTCCCGTTCATCTTCAAAGTAGGCAGCGTCGTCGATACCATGTTGGTTGCTCAAAACGGTGAAGCGGCCGTCATCACTTACAACCACGATGTAACTGTTCGTAAGCCGTTCAATGGCGCTGATGTCCAACCCGTCTTGAAAACCTTAGTCCCAGGCGGCCAGCCTGCCCGTATGATTGATGCAGGTCTTTCCGCCATCTCGCTCCTCAAAGCTCAGCCTGGCGCCCGTTCACGCGTTCTGCTCTTTATAGGGCAACCGGCAGACCACGGCAGCCATGCCGCACTCTCGGAGCTTGAGCAGAGAGCCGAAATCGACAACGTGTCTGTTTATGCCTTAACCCTGCCTCAATTCGGAAAGTCGTTCGTATCCGATTCCTTCCACTTAAGCGGATTTGGCAGCCAATTCTATAAGGGAGGTTACCAGGCGAGCGTCGAACTTACAAAGCTTCTTCCGGCACTCAACCGGAGCGCTAAGGCAGTGGCGGGAAAAGACCCGTTCGCCCTACTTACGTCCGCTACAGGAGGGGTTCAGCTCCACTTTCGGAAACAGAGCCAGTTAGAAGACGCACTCACTCTCATCGGGCAAGAGCTAAGAAGTCTGTACGTCCTAACCTACTCTCCCGATTCCCACGCTCCCGGTGACCACAGAATCAGGGTTGAAGTCGACGTGCCGGGTGCTCAGAGTTTTTCACGCCCCGGCTACACAGTGCCGGATAATTAGCGTAGCGCTACTCGCGTAACCGTGGTTACAGGTAAGCGCACGCGAAAAAAAGGACCCGATCGCGCGGGTCCCTTTCTTCAGCGAAGTTGTTCAGCGCCTTACCACTGGTTCTGACGCCATTGCTGGTTGCACTGCTTCCAGTAATCCTGCGGCCGGCAGGTCGGCTTCGGATTGCATTGGGTCTGACGAGGACAGCCCTGCTGCTCGCATTGCTCATCGTGGCACTGCGTATTCTGGCAATGAGCGTGGTCGCCGTGCTGGCAGTTCCAGCAAGGGCATTGGCACTTTACCGGTTGGCACGATTGGCCATTCGGCGAAGTCTGAACGCTCGCAGTAGCTGTCGCAGTCACCGTAAGGGCGCCCGACGTTGCTGTCACGGTAGCGGTATTCGTCACCGTCTGGCACTGCGGGGTCGGAGTGCAGTGATAAGAGCTGCCAGTCTTGCACCGCCCATGCTGAACGTTCTTGATATTGCAGCCGCCAAACCCGTATCGTCCGAAGCAGGAAGGCTTAATCACTACTGTATAGCCACACTGGAAATTCCAGTTCTTGTATCCGGTAGGAGGTGAATTCCACAAGAAGTTCTGACCTCCGTTCTGGTTCAGATTGTCCGTGATGGTTGTGTCGATACTGACAACGTTCGAAGCGCTTCCATAGAACAAGCGCCCAGCGCCGCCCCAGATTCCCGCCGTGCCAACTCCCGAAGGATACTGGCCCGAAAGGCTGGCATAATCCGCGGCGAAATCGAGCACAACATTTCCGTTGCCGTCCACGAACTGGAACTCCGCGGAATCTTGAGCGAGATGGTTCCACGGAGAATTGCCCCAGCTACCCCAGTCGGGCGCAGACGTCGATCCGTAGGTGTTGTCTACCAGGTTCAAATCCTCGAGCAAAGTCACTTGAATATTTCCATTCGGCAAAGTCTGCGTGATCAACGTGTCATTCGTGCCGTTTCCATTCGCATCAGCCCCGTTTATCTTCAACGATAAGTAGATCGTTTTCGTAAACGTCTTGTAAGCGCCGGGAGCAAGGCTCGAAACAGTACCCACCGTGAAGTCGTCGCCTGTATAGTTCGGGGTCGCGTTGTCGTCCGTCACCACAACATTCGTCAGTGTCGTATTTCCGATGTTAGTAACCGTATAAGTGTAAGTTACTTGTTGGGAACATTTCGCGGACGAAACATTTGCCGTCTTTGTGATCTTGATCTTTGGATTATTCGGCAGACGGTATTCAACAATCAGATCCTGCGCGTTGTTCGGCCCATCGTTCGGGTTGATTCCGCCCGCATAAAGCACGATACCGAGTATTTGACCGGGGCCCGGCACAAAGTTGGGGCCGTCAGACAGCGCCTGGTTGTAAAGAGCTGTCCCATCAGTCGACAGATACGGATAATATCCGGGCACCAGGATATTCCAAATCACCCCTTGAATATCCAGCACGGACGGATTTAGATTTCCGCTCGCTCCCTGCTTGTTGTTCAAAACCCAGTTGACTTCCTGCCATTCAACCGCCGTGCCGGCGCCGGAAAGATTATATAGATTCGAATCGTAAGAATTATACGCAGTGTAGGCAGTTAACCCGACGGTGGTGTAGCCGTAAGGATTCTCGCACCAAACGTTATATGGATTGCCGGCAAGACTCACCGGCCCAGTCGCCGGACTCGCCGCTGTAAACGTCGAATAGGTCGGACCAGTTGGACCCGCAAACGGCACTGGTGTCTGGGTTCCCGTTACCGGGCTCGGCAAACCGCTCACCGTGGGACCTGTTACTGCCGCCGAGGCCACGCCCGGCATAATGATCAATGAGAATGCTGCGAGCCACGACATAACGACTGTTCCGCTCAGGCTCTTTGTCAAGATACGCACGAATTTTCTCCTAATGACGCTCGATCTTTTATCGCGCGCCCCCGCTCTTTGTTTTTCCGTGGGTCTCTCAACAATAATCGGTTTGCAGCTTCTTGCAAACACGGTTGGGTACTGCTCTGCAAACCATGCAATTCGGTACTCCCGCCGGCATATTCGAGGCGCAGCGCACAAATTTATCCTTCAAGAAGTCCAGTTCCGAAAGCTATCCCACCCTCACGGTTTCTTCCACTATCGTGTGTGATTTCCTGCACACAGTTATTGCCTGCCCATGCCGCTATATGTAAGTACGGATGGTACTTAGCTGCATGAAACCTTATTGACGATGCTACTCACGCCCCTTATGCTGAAAGCGATCCAAACACATCGGAGGATAAGGATTTTGAAAAGTCGTTTTCTGGGATATCTGCGTCACACTTCACTTTTGAGCGGCATCGCCGCGTGCGCCTTACTGGCTGCATCGCCGGCCTATTCCGCTTCGTTCTCATACAGCTCTACGGTCACGACCGCCGCAGGCACTTATCTCGGCGGCCCCGGTTTTTATTTGCCCTACACTGCCGGCAATGGTTCCGCCGCTGTGCCTTCTTCTCTTCAACTCATCGAGCTGGGCACTTTCGTAACTGCTCCAGCATCTGCGGCCCCCAACAAGGATGTCGTCACCTCAACCTTCACCCTCGACGTCAACCTGGGCCTTAGCGGCGTGTCGTCGCCTGTTAGCTTCACCGGTTCGGTTACTCCGTTCTCAGGCGGCAATTATGATTTCACCTTCAACGGCAATCCCTACGTCTGGTCCGCGGACCCGAATGGCTCCGCAACCTTCGACGTCCAGACCGTAGGTACCTGCAGTTCGTCGTTGCTCGGATGCTACACAGTCGGAATCGAACCGATCCAAATCAACTCATCGGGCAAAACAACCGGTCTCTGGGCCTTCGTCGGACCCGCAAACCTCACCACTCCTGAGCCTTCTACTGCCGCGCTCATGGCTTTGTCCAGCATCGGCTTGTTGCTGTTTGCCGTTCGCCGCAAGCTTCATGCGCAACGTAGTAACTATCGTTAGCCGGCAGATTTACACTCTTCCTCCACACGTGGGGTGGCGCGCAAGCGTCGCCCCACTCTTTTCTTTTTACGCTATCTTCTATGTGGAATGATACGCGTTCTGATACTGCTCGCACTCCCTTTCATCTGCCATGCCGCTAGCCCTTATACAGCGCAAAAAGCATCCGATCACGGCGTCGACATCGTCCGCTTGACCGACAGCGCACGCGGAGTCGAAGTTTCCATCGTACCCTCGTTCGGCAACCGGATTTACGAGTTCAAAGTGCATGGTAAAAATCTGCTCTACTTTCCACTCGCCGATGCAGCCGCTCTAAAAAATAGCGAACCGCCGGCCTTCAACGCCATTCCCTTCCTAGCGCCTTGGGCAAATCGGATCAGTGGAGGAAGTTTCTGGGCCAATAGCAAGAAATACATCTTCAACTCCGACCTTGGTACGGTGCACGTAAGCCCAAAGGGCATTGCCATACATGGAATGTTGTCGTCATCTCCGCTGTGGGACGTGACGGATGTCGGAGCCGACAAAACATCTGCCCATGTAACCAGCCGCCTGAACTTCTGGAAATATCCAGATCTCATGGCGAACTGGCCCTTCGCTCACGAATATGAACTGACCTACAGACTTGCCGGCGGAATTCTGCAAATCAGCACCACCGTCGAAAATTTAAGCGCCAAACCGATGCCGATTGTGCTCGGATTTCATCCTTACTTCAACCTTCCCGATGTGCCGCGCTCTCAGGAGACTGCCCACGTTCCCGCTCGCAAACATGTTGAGACGGACGCGGACTTGCTCGCAACAGGCGAACTGACGCCCAATCGATTGCCCGATCAAGTTTCTCTCAAGGATCACACGTTCGATGATGGCTTTACTGATCTGATCCGCAACAGCGACGGCCTCGCTGTGTTTTCCGTCCAGGCCGGCTCGAAAAAGATCGAGGTGATGTACGGGCCCAAATATCAGGTCGCCGTTGTTTATGCTCCCCCCGGTCGAGACTTCATCTGTTTCGAACCCATGACGGCTATCACCAACGGCATAAACCTGGCCCACGATGGCAAGTATCCCGAACTGCAAACGGTCGGTCCGGGTGCGACGTGGAACGAAAGCTTCTGGATTCGATTCAGCGGATTCGAATAGGAAGAGCGGCGCGATCCTGCTCACGCCTTACTGAAGGCAACCAAAACATTTGATACATTACCCGAAATGAGATTGTATTTTCCCCTGGGATTAGCATGTTTGCTGCTGTCGTCCGCCGTTTTTGCGCAAAATACCGCCACAATCCTTCGGAGCACATACAGGCGCGCATCTGACGGTGCCTTCGTCGTGAAGCCAGGCGTAAAAATCGAACTAATCGATGGACCGAACGTCCAAGGTTGCGTTCTCATCATTGCCGGGCCTCTTTCGGAACAGGAATTGATGAAGACCTTCGAGACGGTTGTTCCCCCAAGAATCCGCGGCCTGAGGAAACAGGACCTGGTCGAGTGTGCGGGCGGATGTGAACGGTTCATCGATTTCGAAAAGGTTGCTTTCACATCCGGCGTGTTGGGGGCCGAACAAACATCGGACCCCGATGCCGTGATCGTCTTTAAACGCAAGGACTGCGAAACGGCCGCGCGCCAGGGGGAGCAAACGGCCTTCTCGATCAGGAAAACGAGGCCTTAACTCGGACGGAGCGGGAAGCGCCGCAGTTCCGCCGGATACAGTAGATGCGGTGTCCGAAAAAAACAATGGCGCGACAATCGTCAGCATGGCGGTGCTGGCCTCCGCAGTGGCCACGCTGCTCCATGAGGGCGTTGGCCACGGCGTGACTGCTTGGCTGAGAGGCGATATCCCGACCGCGCTTACTAGCAATCACCTCTCGGCAATCCGCCCGGACCGTTGGGTGGATGCCGCGGGAACTCTTGTCAACCTGTTCGCCGGCGGGCTATCGCTGCTGGCTTCACGCGCCGAAGACCGTCGCGCCAATCTTCGCTATTTCCTTTGGATCTTGGCCGCCCTCAATCTTTTGCCGGGCGCGGGTTACTTTGTATTTTCAGGCGTTTTTGCTTTCGGCGATTGGCAAGAGGTGATCCGCGGCTTACCGCATCAGCTTGCACTCCGTATCGCTATGACGCTCTTCGGAGCCGCGTTGTATGTATACGTCGTCCGTCTGCTCGCAATCGCAGTCCGGCCCTTTTGCCCAAATCACGCCACCTACAACACCATCGGGCGCCTGCCGTATTACGCGGCCTGCCTCTTCAGTTGTGCTGCCGGTGTTTTTGACCCACTCGGATTGAAGCTGTTGCTACTCTCGACAATTCCTGCTGCCTTCGGAGGCTCATCCGGTCTCATGTGGGCGGACAGTTTCCTTCCAAGTAAACCCCCGGAGCACATCCTCCTGGTGCGCCGCCAGCCGGCATGGTGGATCGCCGCTGCCGTACTCGGTATTGCCTACATCGTTGTTGTGGGACGCGGCATACGCTTCGCACATTAACGGCACCTTTCTCACTCGCCCAGCGGCAGACTAACACTTTTGTGAGTCGCTGCGGACTGCCGGGCTGCGTCCAGTATCTCGCTCACAATGACATTTGTCTCCAACGAGGACGGACTTCCATCTTCTTGAATGTCGCCGCGAATTACGGCCGCGAAGTAATGCAGCGGATCGTCGTAAGGCGCCGGAACCGCAGTCGCCGTTGTGACGCGGCCGTCAGGTTCGCCCTTCCGGCGCAGTTCTATGCGATCGCGTTCGATGGTTTTGACATACCCGGTTTGGCCATAAACATCCATGTTCTTCACATTGAACGGCCAGTCCCATGAGCCTTGCAGAATCGCGATGGCGCTCTTATACGTGAGCATCACGTCCGCTTCATCGTTCACGTTCGGGTACACGTCCGGTTGCAATTGTTCGGTGACGGCAGTCACAGCTTGCGGCGCTTCGCCGTGCATTAGCCAGGTCATCAGGTCCGCGCCGTAGCAGCCGAAATCGTACAACGCGCCGCCGCCGCTTAATTTCTGATCGGTAAGCCATGCGAAGAACTCGGGCTGCACGTGAATCAGCTTGGGACCTTGATGTCCGTCGCGGACCACAACCTTTCGAATTGTTCCAATTTCCCCGCCGCTCGAGGCAATCTCATGCGCCGCCGTATTGCTGCCATACCATGTCGTCTCGTAATCCACCAGCACATGTACGTGATTCGTCTTTGCTGACGTTGCGATAGCCAGCGCGTCCTTGTAGCTGACCGCCATCGGCTTCTCCATCATCACGTGCATGCCGTGCCGCGCGCACTCCTCCACAGCCGCGGTGTGTCCGAAAGTCGAAGTGAACACAAGCGCCGCATCGGGATGAATCTTCGCCGCCATCTCGCCGATACTGGCGAAGTACAACGTCTCCGGTAAGTGCAATCGCTTTGAGTAGGAATCGAACAGATCGCGGCGCGGTTCCACGACCGCAACTACTTGTATATCGGGACGATGCAGCGCGCCCCCCGCCGGAACCAGCGCGCTCCCACCATTCAGAAACCCGGAGACATGACCATGCTCCAGGCCGACAATGGCGACGCGCAGTGGAGCACAACACAGGATGGAAGCCGACAGCATCGCCGCAACAGCAAGTCTCATCATTGTTCGCATTAGACTGCCTGCGAGCTTATCAAAATTCGGGGTTGCCGCAGCTTTTAAATTGCGTTAGTGCGCATCTGGTCAGCCAGATTTTCAGACGCGCGCATGGAAAGCGAAAGAATCGTCATCGTGGGGTTCTGCCAGCCGCACGTCACAAAGCTAGCGCCATCCACTACGTATAAATTCTTAATGTCATGGCTCTGGCACCACTTATTCAAAACGCTTCTCTTCGGGTCGTCCCCCATGCGGCAAGTCCCTACTTCGTGAATGCTATACCCAGGAGGATTTACGCGATCCGTCTTGCAGATTATCTCCCAACCGGCCTCATGGAACCATTCCTCCAGAGTGTCAGCGGCGTCTTTGGTCAGGTTGCGTTCGTTGTCGGAGTCTCGGGCTTCGATATGCAGAACGGGAATGCCCCAGCGATCCGTCACGTTAGGGTCGATACGGACGTGATTTTCAAACCGCGCCACCCGCTCTCCAAAAATTCCTCCCGACACACAGGAGTTCGCATACGAATCGAGCTTCGCCTGCAGTTCCGCTCCGTACAGCGGAAAAAAGTTAGGACTCGCCCCTCCGCCGCTGTTGATGCTCACGCAATAACCTTTGATGAAGTTGCGTTTGTCAGCCTTTGAGAGATTGCGGAAGCGCGGTATAAACGCATTGCCGCCCATAAATCCAGGGGGCGCCTTTCCGTCACGCGCTTCCGGCACCGATGCCACCACCGAAACGCCGTACATCTGATCCACCAGATAGTGGCCCATCACGCCACTCGAATTCGCAATTTTGGAATTCAGCAGCAGGCGCGTACTCTCCAATGTCCCCGCTGCCAGCACTACCACTCGCGCTTTCACATGCATCTCGCGTCCCGAGTGGCGGTCCACAAAATGCGCTCCGTTCGCCAGGCCCGTGCGCTTATCGGTGCTGATCTCGCGCACAATCGCGTTCTCCACGATGTCGAGTTTGCCGGTATCCAACGCGTCCGGCAGCAGCAGGTTGATGGAACTAGCCAAGCCGTCTCTGCCCAGAGCCGAGCGCCATTTCGAAACGCCTACACCCTGCTTCTTGGCAATTGCCGTGACCTTCTTGATTGATTCCGTATCGGGCGGATAGCTCGTATCGATGAAGTCTCCATCCGGAAACTGCGGCCAACCCTCTTTCCGGCCGGAGACTCGAAAAATCTTTTCCACGCGCGAGTAATACGGCGCCAGATCCTCCAGACTGATCGGCCAGTTGTCGCCCGTGCCGTCAATTTCGGCCGCTTTGAATTCGTAATTGCTTAAACGGAAAGATTGCCGCGCCCAGAACAGCGATCGTCCTCCCAGCAGCCGCACCCGCACCCAGTTATACGGCGCATCGGCCGGATACGTGTAAGGAACTTCCTTTTCATCTACCCACTGATTCGCGTTGAACTCGTTCGCCTGAAACACATGCGGCAGGCGGCCGGGCTTATCGAATCCGCGATAAGGCAACTCGTAGGCGTGCTTGATCTCACGATCCTTCTCATAATCGGCCTCAGGCCCGGCATTCAGCATCAGGCACGAAATGCCCTTCTGAGCAAGAATATTCGCGGCCATCCCGCCGGAGTGCCCGGATCCCACGATCAGCACATCGTACTGTTTCACTGGCATCTTTTTATCCTTGGCTGATCGGATCGATCGGGAACCAATAATAGCCGCTTTCCCGGAATCCTCGAGTGAAACGGCGGCCCGATTTCTCGGAAGCGGCCGCCCATTCCCGCGAATTCATCGTGGCTGTCCGCAGGTCTTCGTGCACTTCAGCGAGGAAACTCTTCAGCGGATCTGCCGGCAAGTCCGCGGGCCAAGGACGCGCAACCAGCAGCGGCCGCAGAATTGCATCCACTTGTGCTCCATCCAGCTCGCTGAACGGTCGCCCATACTTCTCCTTCGCCTGCAGGTCCAAATGATCTAGCCCAAATTGATACGATTTCTGACGATTCGCGGGCGACACACTGATCAGAAAGTCCAGAAACTCGGGCGCTTTCGCATCCAGCGCGCCCGGGTTGTTTTTCAACGGAGGCATGAGCGTCGCGCCGAGTTTTTGTAGCGTAGCGAACTGGGTAGCGCTAAAGAAGTGCGGTGCCGGGCTCGGCCGTCAGGTCGACCTGGGTCAACTGTAGCTGCGGAACCTCAGGCGGTTGGCGAGGAACTTGTCTAGCCGGGGTATTGGGTTGCGGTTGCGGCTGCTGCTGAGGTTTGGTTGTTGGAGGGAGCGCCTGCGCCGCATCTGCTATTGCGGGAACAGCGGGTACGGCCAGCAGACCCTGAACGAATTTTCGGCGTTTGATGTCGTTTGCTGACATGGCAATATTCTACAGACGACTGCAAGAAGCAAACGTAACCCTCGGCCGAAACATTCTGGATAATAAAGGCGTGCCGACGAAGCTCGCAATTTGCTTTTCTCTTGTGCTCCCTCTGACGGCAGGCGCAGCGCAAGCGGGATCGAATTCTCCGCAATTGCCGGACGGCCCGGGAAAAGCCACCACCCAGAAGATCTGCAGCGGCTGTCACGCAGCCGAGATCGTCATTGGCCGCCACGAAACCAAAGACGCTTGGGAACAGATCGTCGCAAAAATGGTCGACCACGGAGCCAACGGCACAGACGACGAGTTCAACGAGGTGATCGATTACCTCGCTGCGCATTTTCCGAAAAAGATGGAATCGAAATAAGCCAACCACTTACTCGACAACTCATGCCCGATGAGGCTTTTCAGGAACTATGTTTTCGGATATCTTCCTGCAAACGCACAAGTTCCTTGCGATCTAAGTCATCAATTTGAGCGTGCGCGAAGGAACTGGATACAACCTCCGCATAATGTTGTGCCAAGGCGTAGTCACGTCGTCGCAATGCAATTTCCCCCTGAGCGAGCGCAATATCTCCAGCCACCGATGACTCACCCGTCAGGTGAACAACAGCCTGTACATCGATATCTTTGAGATACCCTGCCGCTTCGTTCAGCTTGTTCTCGCCTAGCAAGCAATATGCCAGCGCATAAGAAGTCGCATCCGTGAGGCCGGTCTGCTTCGGAAGCTGTTTCGATTGTTCGTACGCTTTGCGAGTATCTGCTTCCCCGGGCGCATAGAGTCCCGCGCGGCATTGAGAAAGTCCGGCGTCCGAAAGCGCTCCCAATGCGAGAAATGAGATAGGTCCTTGCTTCCGAACCAGCGCTTGATAAGCGGCCATATCGTCGCTGACGCAGCGTTGCCAGAGTCCTAAGTGACCGGCCGCCGCGGCACGGGTCAATAAGAGCCTGAGACAGGCTGAATGGTCAACCCCCAATCTGGAAACCAGCTGCGGATAGACAGAGTCGGCTTCTTCAATCAGCGCCGAATACTTGCCCTGAACAAAAAGGCTTTGCGCCAGAGACGTATGTAAGCGCAGGGTTGCGGCGCTGTCCCCTTCGCCACGACTGATTGCTTCTTGAATCATTTCGCGACACAAACGCTCAGCGCTCGCGCCGTCCGGTATCCGCATATACGCTCCCGCGAGATATCCTTTCAGCATTTGTAGATTCGCAGCATCGAAGCCGGGAATGCCCTGGGCCGCCTGGATTGAGGCCGAAAAATCGGTTACTGCCGCGCGGGGATGTGCTTCGATGATTGCGATTGAGCCTGATGCCGCCAGTCTCCAAACCTCCAGATCAGGCGCGCGCCGAGGCCCCAGTTTAGACATTTCCGACTCCGCCGCCGCCAATAATTTCCGCGCCGATTCGAGCGTACCGGGACGAAACCAGCGCGCCTCCATTCCGGCTTCCTGCAATTCCGCACGAACGGCATTCTCGACGCCTGATCCTTTCTCGCTTTGAAATAACTCGATAGCTCGCCGATATTCTCTTTGCGCTTCGGCGTAACCGCTCCTTGCCTCCAAATCTCTGGCCAACTCCAGATGTAAACTCCCCGCCATCTGTGGTTCATTTTGAAATTCTTTGTCGATCTCCGGGGAAGCTTGCGTGACAGCTTCCTCCAGAGACTCGTGGATGGATCCGCTCAGAAACGGATTCACGCGCCCCAAGATGTCCTTTGAGACAAAATGATTCAACGCGCTCTCTCTCGCCGCTTCCCGGTTCGCGCGGTCTCTCTCCTGCGAAGCGCGACGCAACAGTAACAAGCTGATGACGCAGCACACCGTCAGCGCCGCAACCGTCATCACGATCCACGGCCTCCGTTCTCGAGCAGCTCTTAACTTCTTTTCCGCTAACTGCGCGCGAACCCGCGCCTCTTCTAACTCCTGCCCGCGACAACGCCGTTCTTCCAAAGTCTGCAAGCGATGCAGCAGGGCCGCTGCTGTTGGACGCTGATCCGGCGAGCCATTCGCCGCGAGTTGAATGTCTTCACGAATAAGCGGGTCACTGACTTCCGCCTCCCACCCGGCCGAGAGCTTGCCTCGCAAATCGCATGTTGCCAGTTGGTACAGCATTACCCCTAACGCATAAACATCGGATGCCATCGACGGACTTTGCCCGCGCAACACTTCCGGTGCTACATAGAGCATCGTTCCCGCCGGCGAACTGCTATCCTCGCCAGCGCTTTTGCCAAACCCCGGATTGGTAATCTGCAGCGCCTCCAGGCGTCCGGGCTCCGTCACCCAGGCCAGATCGAAATCCGATACGCGAACTTTGCCTGTCTCGTCCACCAAAATGTTGGTTGGTTTCAAGTCTTTGTGGATGACGCCAAGGCTATGGGCCGCCGCAACCGCCTGGGCCGCTGACGCCAGCAATTTCAGGCGATCTGCCCACTCGATCTGGCCCAATCCCCCATGGGCGTCGCTCCACGCCAGCAGGTTCTCGCCCGCATACTCGCTCTCTACAAAGTAGGGAACCGTATCGAAGTTCCACTCCAGCACTCGGACAAACTCGGAGCGCCAGCTCAATAAGCGAGATACCGCCACTTCACGCCGTAGCCGCAATAACCGCGCCTCGTCAAACGCGAATTTGAAGACTCGCCTTTCAGCCGTCTTGGAATGTACAGAGAGCCAAACCACCGAACTTGGAGATTCGCCCAGCAACCTGGCAAGCTTCCACTGTTCGCGCCCCGGTACCGGATTTCCCTCGCGCAGCTCCTTTAATTGTGTGTTCCCGGTTACCTTCTCGACTCGCCTTACCGGCTCCGCAAGTTTGAAGTTTGCAACGTAGCCCGGAGAAGGAATCTCGATTCGAATTGCCTCCTCGCGGCCTTGTGGAGTCTCATAATATTGGCGCAGGCACTTTCGAAGATTGTTAGCTCCGACACGCACAATGGTGTCACCAATCTCGAGAGTTCTTTCGAACACCGCTTCCGCAACTGAAGTCTCTTTCAGTTGATCCAGCTGCCCGGCCAAGCTCTTATCCACAACAAAGGTCAACAGTCGCCTCATACGTCGGCGCCCCTTTAAAAGGGGGACTCAGAAGAATTCTGGCCAAAAACTCCCTTATTTCCCATTCGGAGGGCCCATATTGATCTAAAGAATTCACCGTTAGAAACCTCCGCCTAACTTACTTATCACAGGTTTGGGTTTTTATGCTCTAAATCGTTCGCTCATCGCGGACGGAGATAGAAAAATGTGTCCAACCTGTAAAACTGTTCGTTTTTTGACTTGGTTTGCGTTCTTGAGCGCGCTCGCTGCGCCGCTCACCGCGCAGCAGTTCGAACAAACCCCGCCGCTACACTTCTCCATGGCGAAAGGGGGTGCCAGTCCACTCCCTCAGGTCCTGCCCGTAGCCAGCTCCAGCAGTAGCAATTTCTACTTCTCGGCTGCCGCCTCAACGTCCAGTGGAGGTAATTGGCTTGCGGTCCCCGGTGGTTCGCTCTACACTCCGAGCTCGTTACTTGTATCCGTCGACGACACCGTTGCCGCGAATTTAGCGGCGGGAACTTATAGCGGCCAGGTCGTCATAACGGCTTCCGGAGTAACCGAGACAGTGCCGGTGACATTAGTCGTCGAGCCTGCAAACGTAGCATTTTTTGCAGATCTTCCCGGAGGCCTCACGTATGCGTTGGCGACTGGCGGCGGCGCGGGTTCACAAGTCATTCAGGTCAATGGCGCCGGCTCTGGAACGTTGCATTGGACTCTCGCGGCAACCACCTTCAACGGCGGCAACTTCCTGACCGTCTCGGCAACTTCCGGCACAGCGCCATCGTTGGTCACGATCGGCGTTGCGGCGCAGAATCTACCCGGCGCCGGAAGCAGCCCAGGTACGTTCGTTGGCCAACTTGTCTTCACTTGTTCCACGGGGAGCGTTACCATCCCCGTGGCAGTCTCCGTCGCAAACACGAGTTTCGTTCAATCGAATCCACGCAACTTCGCCATGCCTCAAGGCGGAGCGGCGCCGCTACCGCAAGTCGTTCCGGTCGCCGGCACCAACAGCTCAGGATTCTATTTCCAAGCCTCGGGTTTTACCGCCACTGGAGGCAACTGGCTCACTGTATCTCCCTCCAACACCACTTTTTACACGCCGAGTTCCCCGGAAATCGGCGTGGATCAAACAGTCGCTGCCGCTTTGCCGGCCGGTGTCTACACCGGCGAAGTAGTCGTGACTCCGAATTCCACGGGAACGGCGCCGGCGATGGCGATACCTGTTACTCTCACGATCTCGCCGTCCACCGTACCCTTTTTCGACAACCTCCCGGGCGGCATGAACTTCTATCTTCCGGCGCATGGCGCGAACCCGGGAAGCCAAACTCTGCAGATTCGCAACGCAGGTTCCGGAACCCTGGCGTGGACCGCAATCGTGGCAACGTCCGATGGCGGAAATTGGTTGAGTATTTCACAGGCCGGCGGCGCCGCTCCTTCTCTGATCACCGTCCAAATAGCAGCCCAGAATCTACCGGGCGGTGGCGCGGCCGGCACGTACAGCGGCAACATTCTTTTCGAGAGCGCCGGCAGTACTGCGAGCCTTCCGGTCACCGTTTCGGCTGGGCAAACCGCATTCCTGCCGGTAAACCCCATCAATGTGCTTATGCCCTTGCATGGAGAGGCGCCCGTCATCCAGGCGGCGGCCGTTTCCAGCACCACAAGCGGCTTCTATTTCAATACAGATGTTCACGCGGGAACCGGCGGTAATTGGCTAACAGCCTCAACAACCTCCGGCACGTCCTACACGCCGAACGCGGCCGAAATCGGGTTCGACGAGGCGGTCGTCTCAACACTTCCAGCAGGCAGCTATACAGGCGAGGTGGTGTTTTCCAGCAATAGCAGCGGAACTGCTGCTTCCATGACCTTACCCGTAACCTTGACAGTCGCCGCTAGCGGCGGCCCCTTTTTCGATGACCTTCCTGGCGGACTTCAGTTTTCGCTGCCGGCGAATGGCGCAAGTCCGGGGAGCCAGGTCTTACAGGTGAGAAATGCAGGTTCCGGGACCCTCACCTGGACGGTCACCGCCACCACTGCCGACGGCGGTAACTGGCTTACAGTGTCTCCCGGTAGCGGCAGCGCGCCTTCGCTGGTAACCGTCGGCGTTGTCTCGCAAAACCTCCCAGGCGGTGCTGCCAAGGGCATCTACAATGGGTCGCTTTTGTTCGAAAGCGCCAGTGGAGCGGTCTCCGTTCCAGTGACCGTCTCAGCGGGCGCCGTCAGCTTCGCTCAGGTGAATCCTCTCAGCTTCGACATGCCGGCGAATGGATCTGTTCCGCTGTCGCAGTCCGTCGGTATCTCCAGCACAGCCGGCAGCTTCTATTTCGATGTTTCATCATCGACTGCTACCGGAGGCAATTGGCTGAGCCTTTCGCAGACGGGCACTCTTTACACGCCGGACGCGATTACCGTTAATGTCGTTCAGAGCGTTGCTTCTTCGCTCGCCGCAGGTACCTACACGGGTGAAGTGATTCTTACGCCGCATAGCAGCGGTACGGCCGCTCCTACGACAATACCCGTAACGCTGACAATCTCACCAACCGGCGCTCCATTCTTTGACAGCCTCCCAGGCGGTCTTCAATTTGCGCTCCAGGCAAAGGGCGGGAATCCCGCCAGTCAAGTCTTCCAGGTGAGAAACGCGGGCTCCGGAACACTGAATTGGTCTGTTGTCGCAACAACAGCGGATGGCGGAAGCTGGCTTACAGTCTCTCCGGCCACCGGCGCGGCGCCTTCGCTGGTCAGCGTAGGCGTCTTAGCGGCAAAGCTGCCGGGCGCGGCGGCGGCGGGCACTTATAACGGAAACCTTCTGTTCAAAAGCGGTGCCGAAACCGTGACAGTTCCTATCACAGTCTCCGCGGGCGTCCCCAGTTTCACGCAAGTGAATCCCCTCAGCTTCACTATGCCCCTTCACGGCATTGTTCCTCTGCCTCAGGAAGTACCTGTAACAACTGAGACCAGCGTCGGTTTCTATTTCGATCTCACCACTTCGTCAGCCGGTGGTGGCAATTGGTTGCAAGTGGCGCCTGCCGGCACGCTCTATCCGCCACAATCACTCACCGTTAGCGTGAATCAGGCAGTGGCATCTGCGTTACCCGCCGGCACTTACACGTCGGAGATCGTCATGACGCCTCACAGTAGTGGTAATACCGCGGCGCCTCTAACGATACCGGTTACGCTGACAGTCGCACAGCCCACGATGCCGTTCTTCGATAACTTGCCCGGCGGCCTCTATTTCTCCCAGGTCTCGACCAGCAACACGCAGGTAATTGCAATTCGAGATGAAGGGGCCGGCCAATTAAACTGGACGGCAACACCCAGCACCTCGGATGGAGGTAACTGGCTAACCATTTCATCCGCTGGCGGCACCGCTCCGTCTTCTGTAACCGTTGGTGTTCTGCCGCAAAACTTACCGGGTCAAGGTGCCGTCGCGGCGACTTACACCGGCCAAGTCCTCCTTCAGAGCGCGAACGGAAGCGTCACGGTCCCCGTGACTGTGAATACGGCGAGCAGTGCTTTCGTTCAATCGAACGGGCTAGTGTTCAACATACCGCCCAGCAGCGACTCGCAATCTCTAACCGTATCCCTTGCTTCGGGAGGATCTTTGGACCTGAATGCAACCAGCTTCACTGGAAATGGCGGCAACTGGCTGTCCATATCGCCCAGCGGCTCGACAAGCGCTCCCAGAACTTTCACTTTCACCGTTAACACTTCTTCCTTGGCACGCGGCGTTTACACCGGAGAAGCGCTGTTCGTGCCCACGCAAGGAGCAGCCGGACAAACCGTTCAGGTTACCCTCGTGAACGGAACTCCACCGCACTCCATCGCTGCCGCCGGCGGCACACCGCAAAGCGCGGCCGTGAATACCGCCTTTGCCAATCCGCTCACTGCTGTTGTGAAAGATGCATCCGGCAACCCCTTGACTGGCGTGACAGTCACGTTCACTGCGCCCGCAAGTGGAGCCGCCGGAACTTTCTCCGGTCAAACCGCGGTCACCGAGACGACCACCTCTTCGGGAACTGCAACTTCGCCAACTTTTACGGCCAACGGGACGGCAGGCTCGTATCAAGTAATAGCAACTGTCGCCAGCATCGCGACGCCTGCAAGTTTCTCACTGACCAACAAAGCGGAAACTCTACAATCTATCTCGATTAGCGCGCCCAATTCTTCGCTTGTTATAGGGAATAGCGAGCAATTCACCGCGACCGGTACCTATAGTGATGGTTCTACGGCCGACCTCACCGGGCAAGTGGCTTGGAACTCATCGAATGCCCAGGCGGCTACTATCGATGCCGCCGGTCTCGCCACGGCGGTCGCACGAGGAACGTCTGACATAACGGCCGCGCTCGGGGGCATCACGTCTAATACATTCGTTCTGACCGTCACGAACACAGCGTTGCAGTTTATCCCGCTAAGTCCCTGCCGCATCGTGGACACGCGTAATACCAATGGCCCGTTCGGAGGTCCGGAGATGGGACCTGGAACCACGCGCAGTTTCACCATTCCGAGTGGCGGCTGTAACATCCCGTCCAACGCGAAAGCGTATTCCATGAATGTCACCGTCGTGCCAAACGGGCCATTAAGTTACTTAACGGCCTGGCCTACGGGACAGTCGCAGCCTACAGTATCCACCCTGAACTCCGACGGCCGGATCAAGGCGAATGCGGCCATCATACCGGCTGGCGCTTCAGGTGCAGTAAGTATCTATGTAACTAATGAAACAGAGGTTATTCTGGACGTCGACGGATACTTTGTCGATGCCGGCAGTTCTCCATCGGCGCTATCTTTCTACCAAATCACTCCGTGCCGCGTCGCTGACACGCGAAAGGCTAACGGTCTTTTGGGCGGCCCATACCTCAGTGCAAAGGGTACCCGAGCCTTCCCGGTTCTGTCCAGCAACTGCGGGATTCCGTCCAGTGCCCTGGCCTATTCACTGAATTTCACCGCAATCCCTAGAAGCGCTTCGCTTGGATACCTGACAACTTGGCCCACCGGACAGTCTCAGCCGGTTGTCTCTACGCTGAACGCGCCAACCGGAACGATAGTGGCAAACGCCGCAGTAGAACCAGCGGGAGCCAGTGGAGAGATCTCCGTTTATGTGACCGATAATACCGACTTGGCCATCGACATAAATGGTTATTTCGCCTCACCCGGAAGCGGCGGGCTGTCTCTTTATCCAGTCACACCCTGCCGCGTCCTCGACACGCGCAATAGTTCGGGTCGGTTTAGCGGAACGCTGGCAGTTGATGTCGCTACAAGTTCTTGCAGCGTGCCTTCAGTGGCGCAAAGTTACATCTTCAATGCCACTGTGGTGCCGCCGGCATCGTTAGAATATTTAACACTCTGGGCAAACGGACAAACACAGCCGAATGTCTCCACACTGAACGCAGTGGATGGAGCGGTTAGTTCAAATATGGCGATCGTACCCACAACCAACGGGTCGATCGATGCATATGCGTCGAGCAGCACTCAGTTGATACTCGATATCTCTAGCTATTTCGCGCCGTAGCCACGAAAGCGATTCTTCTGAACCCTAGAGTCGCGCAAACCTCGAGCGGCCGTCATTCCGGCGGCCGCTCTGACTTAACTCGAAGGGGGCCTGCATAAATATAGACACTTAGCCATACGGCAAAGTATACTGGAAGACGTTCCGCCTATGCCTATCCGGCGATATTCCTATCAGGTTGTCGACGTTTTCACACGTGTGCCGCTCGAAGGCAATGCGCTTGCTGTTTTCCCGGATGCGAGTGGAATAGACGACGCCACAATGCAGCGCATCGCAAGAGAACTCAACCTATCCGAGACCGTCTTCGTAAATCACGCTACTTTGCCGGATTGCGTCAGCAGTTTCCGGATTTTCACACCGGCGCGTGAGATGGTCTTCGCCGGTCACCCGACTATCGGCGCCGGCTTTGTTCTTCTCCAACAAGGGCTGGTACCCAAGGGCACGGAGCGCTTCTCAGTAGAAGAGAAGGTTGGCGCGGTCGCCATACGCGTCGAAATGAGTAATCCCCCTCTAGTGTGGCTGGAGACTCCCTCCATATCGTTTGAAACAGTCTTCCGCGCTGGCGTCTGTGCGGAGGCTCTGCGATTGCAACCGGACGATCTTTTGGATATTCCTCCCCAGATTGTCAGCGCAGGCAACCCAACGCTCCTGGTCCCGGTCAAAAGCAGGGAAGCAGTGGACCGTGCTTCGCTTGACATCGAGGTTTTCTCAACACTCAAGGGCCCATCGGCGGCCCCGTTCTGCATGTTTGTGTTTACTCCAACTGCTGAGGGAGCCTATTCGCGCATGTTCGCACCGGACTATGGAATACCGGAGGATCCCGCAACGGGAAGTTCCACGGGTCCGCTGGGCGCCTTTATGAAGCGGCATAACTTACTGCCTAACTCAGCCCTCGGGCGGTTTGTCAGCGAGCAAGGCGCGAAAATGGGTCGGCGAAGCCTACTCTACTTTGAGATCTCGGAAGACAAAGGTGGGGATTCCATTTCAGTAGGCGGAAACGTTACACCGCTCGTCGAGGCAGTCATGACTTTGCTATGAGCACGTCTTCTCGCGCACCTGGAGCAAGCTTCCTTACCGCGAATGCGCTTCCTCAGCAACTTATTACCAACCCACCTATCACTCTCGCCAACCATCACAGCTTCCCGGCAAGCAATTTCTTCAGTTGTTTAATCCCCTGCTCGTTGCGCTTATAAAATGTCCATTGCTTTATTTTTTTACTGTGAATCAATCCGGCCCGCGTCATGATGCTGAGGTGTTCGCTTGCTGTCGGTTGGCTAACTCCGAGTTTCCTCGCGATCGACAAGCCGCAAACCCCATCTTTTACGAGATCTCCGTCAACCTGCGAAGGAAATTCCTGGACAGGCTGCTTCAACCACTCTAGAATCTGAAGACGGCGATCGTTAGCAATGGCGCGAATCGCCACGTCGAGATCGATATCAGCTCTTAGCAAATCGACTAATTATAACTCTACGGAGGCATGGCAAAAGGTCCGGGAAAGAACATGGCAAAGCATTCTTCAGCACTGTTTCCTTCCATCGCTCCTTTGGATCAGACCGCTGCCGTCCCGCTCCACAAACAGCTCTATGAGCGCTTTCGCGATGCCATCTTGAACGGCCGGCTCAGCACCGGAAGCAGGCTTCCGTCCACCCGTGAACTCGCTCTGCATCTTGGCGTGTCGCGGAACACCGTCATGACCGCGTTCGAGCAACTTTTAGCGGAAGGATTCTTGACCGGAAAAGTAGGCGCGGGAACATTTGTCACTCACAATTTAGGAGCGTACTCCCCATCCAGGCCGCCGGTTGCCGAATCCGGAATTGAACCGGCTGACGAGGGATCAACAGCTTCCGGCATCTTGACCCGGGCGTCCCCCGAGTTGTTTCTGGACAGTCTCGGTCCATTTCGCGCCAGCGTTCCCGCTCTCGATCTCTTTCCGTGGTCCCTTTGGTCCAGTCTGCTCTCTCAGTGCGCCCGCAAGCAGACACGAGCGCACCTCGCCTATTCGGGCCCGCTCGGCTTGCAGCCCTTTCGTGAAGCGATTGCAAACTATCTCCGCACCGCTCGTAACGTCCGTTGCGATGCCGGGCAGATCATCGTCGTTTCGGGGTCGCAGCAGGCTCTCTCCCTCGCGGCCCAGGTCCTCCTTGAAAAAGGCGATCTGGTTTGGCTTGAGGAGCCATGCTATACCGGCGCCAGAGACGCCTTTCTCCTGCACGGGCTTGCGTTGGGTCCCGTACCCGTCGATGACGATGGCCTGAACGTTGAACTCGGCCGTCAATCCTTTCCAAATGCGCGCTTAGCCTACGTCACGCCCTCCCATCAATACCCACTCGGTGTCACTATGTCTCTTCCGCGCCGCCTGGAGTTGTTGGATTGGGCGACTGAAAACAGCGCATGGATTATCGAGGATGACTATGACAGCGAATACAGGTATGCCAGCCGGCCACTCTCGTCCTTGCAGGGTTTGGCCGAGCAGAATCGCGTCATTTATGTAGGAACTTTCAGCAAGGTGCTGTTTCCCTCGCTTCGGCTGGGTTATCTGGTCGTACCGGCGCCCTTGCTCGACCGCTTCACGGCTGTGCGAAAAGCTCTTGACGTCTTTCCTCCACCGCTGTTTCAGATGGTGCTTACCGAATTTATCAATCAAGGCCATTTCGCGCGCCACATACGCCGAATGCGCGCCACTTATTCAGAGCGCAGAGACGAGTTAATCGCCTGTTTGGAACAGGAACTTGGCGATCGGGCGCGCGTGGGGATCGCGGATTCGGGCACATACCTGCTCCTCTATCCTCACCAGGACGTCGACGACTTCGAGCTTTGCCGGGAAGCGGCCCGAAGAGGAATCGTAGCGACCCCACTTTCCAGGTGCTACGGGAACGTCCCGGCGCCCAGCGGCATCATTCTGGGCTTTGGCGGCGCACATACGGCCCAGATACGGCCGGCGGTGATTGCCTTGAGGGAAGCCTTCAATGCCATCGCCGGGAATGCGTAGCGCAAACGCGCAAATTGGCTCTTACGCAATCGCTCTAAATGGCTCTTTTCTGAAGCGCCGGCCTTCTTTATCATTCGTGTCAGGGGCTTAGTCATTTGGCTAAGCGCCAAAGCTAGAAAACTCCCCTTCGGGTGAATTCCTTGAAACTTCGAGTCATATTTTGGGGTGTGGCTGTTTGTGCTTTGTGGTTGGCGCCACAACGCGGCGACGCCCAGTCGAGCAGTGAAACGTCCAACCTCTCAGCAAGCAATCCCACACCCGCGCCGCCCGGTGACTCTTCGTCGTTGGACTCGGTTCTCGCGCAAGCTAAGCGTCTCTCTCGAACCGGATCTTTGCCGTCGGCCGAAAGCCTACTCCGATCAGCCATCACAAAGCTGCAAGATCCCGCGGGTCTGAGCGCCGTTCAATTGTGGAATGAGGTGGGTCAAGTCCATGAATCCGAGTCGCGGCTGACCGAAGCCGGGCAGGATTACCAGCGCGCTGTTCGAGTGAATGAACGGCTCAATCCCGTCAATCTCGGGGAAATGGCGGTCTCGTTGAACGACCTGGGAACGCTGGCTGAGAGACTTATGAAGTTCTCGGACGCCGAGGCGTACTTCCGTCGTTCCTTATCGCTGTTAGACAAGGCGGGCTTGCGCTCAGACCCAATCGCCGGTTCCGTACTGATTAACTTAGCTACCGCTATCCAGAAGCAGGGCCGCTTCGATGAGCCGGCGGAGCTTTTCGATGCTGGACTGAAATTGCTTCAACAGACGTATGGTGAGGACAACCCGGAATACGCAAAGGCGTTGGCCAATTTCGGTGTGTTCGAGTATCAGAAAGGAAGCTATGAAAAGGCTCTCCAACTGCAGGAGAAGGCGTACAAACTCGAGTCCTCCTTGCCGTTCATCGACGATTGGGATAAGGCGTTCGCCATGAGCAACCTTGCGCTCACTCTAATGGAGGTAGGGAACCCGGCTGAGGCGGAGCCTCTCTTTCGTGCCGCCCTTGCGCTGGAAAGAACTTCGGCCGCGGCAGGGTGCGATGTTGCGCAGACGATCAACAACCTCGCCATCCTCGAAATGAGAGCGGGACGCCTGGCCGAAGCTCGGAAAGACGAAACCGAAGCTTGCAAGTGGCGTTGAAAACGCTGGGTGTTAATGATCCGCTGATTGCCCTGCTTTGGAACAATCTGGGCAGAATGGCTGCCTCGCAAGGCCGGCTGAATGAGGCGAAGGAACTTTACAGCAAGGCAGCAAATATCTGGCTAACTACCGGGAATGCGAACGCCAATTACGCGGCAACTCTCTCAAACTTAGCTGCGCTTGAGGTCAGGCAGCATCATCGCAAACAGGCCCGCGCACTTTACTCGCAGGCGTTAGAAATCGATGAGAAGGCGCTCGGATCGGATCATCCAACCGTAGCGAATGATCTTTCGAATGTTGCCATCCAACTCTGCTCGCAGCGCAAACCGAACGATGCCATCGAGATGTTTCGGCGTGCGGCACAGATTGAAGAGAAAGCTTTCGGACCAAGCAGCCTGGAGGTTGCCAGAACACTCCGGCATCTGGGAATCGCTTATGAGCGAACGAACCAACTCGCCCAGGCAGAGGAAGCGTATAAGGAAGCAATTGACATTTACCGTGCCAACCAGAAAGACACATCCGAGCTCATCACCTGGGTATCGGCGTACGCCGGCATCTTATGGCGCGAGCAAAAGTTCGCCGAAGCGGAGCAGGCCTCTGTACAGGCAAATGGCATCCGAGTACGAAACGCCATTGCACAAAGTAAGAATTAGTTTGAGTCGTCAGAATTTTGTAATCTTGCCGGCTGTCCCAGGAGCCGCGAAGCATCGTCCCATAGCTGTTGGACGATGACACCGGCGGGCTCAGTGCGGGCCAGTTTGGCCCCTTGGCCAGCCCACATTTGCATCCGGTCGGCGTCTCCCGTTTTCCGTGCCGATTCCCGCATGGCGGAAGTGAGTCCGCGCTGAACAGGATACGGTGCTGGAGGAGGAGCATCCAACGCGGCGCGGACGTAAGCCGTCGCTATGCTGCGGCCTGCTCGGCCGCTGAATGCGCGCGTAATCATAGTCTCGTGGGCTTCCGTTTGCCCGAGTCTCTCTACGTATGCAGGATGTCTCCCGGCTTCCGGCGATCGCAGCAGACCGGTTCCAATCTGCACCGCGCTCGCTCCCAAGATCAGCGCCGCGGCTACTCCACGTGCGTCGGCGATCCCACCAGCAGCGATGACCGGCAGGGAAACTGCATCCACAATCTGCGGTAAGAGAGCCATCAGACCCACCATTTGCCGTTCGGCTTCTCCTCCTTCAAAGCTTCCACGATGCCCGCCGGCTTCCATGCCCTGAGCAACAATGGCGTCCGCGCCCGCCTGTTCAGCCGCTTTCGCCTCGACAACTGTGGTGGCGGTAGCAAACCACAGCATCCCGCGCGCTTTCAACTCTGATACAAACGCGGGAGCATACAGCCCCATAACCGAAGAGATAACCCTCGGCTTTGCCGTGAGCATGGCCTGACATTGCGCTTCAAAATCCGGCAGCCCCGCATCGCCCGCTTCCGCTAGGACCGAAGGCCCCCATTCGGCAAGAAACTCCCGTTGCTGTTTCTCCGAGTCGAAATCCCGGACCGGTGGCGCGCTCGGAATCCAAAGATTGAGCTGAAATTCGCCTTGGCTGCCGGCGCGGAATTCTGCGCTCCAAGCGGTAATCTCATCGGGCTTCATCATCAGAGCGCCGCACGCTCCAAGGCCGCCGGCGTTGGCTACGGCGATCGATAACGACGGCGGGCACGCTCCCGCCATGGGTGCAAGTAGCACTGGCAGCCGAATGCCAAGACGGCCGGCGAAACTCTCGGCGCGCCGGCACGGAGATGAGTACATTTTGTCGGATGCCATCTTCACGTTCGCCGGCCGGCCATTCCCGTCCGCTCCACTTTCTTCGCCTCCTGCCACAACTCTTCCATTCGGTCGAGCGATGTCTCAGCCATGCTCGCCCCTTCCGCCGCAACCGCATCTTCCACAAACCCGAATCGCCGCCTGAATCTCCCGTTTGTTTTTCGCAGGGCCTGCTCCGGATCCACTTTTAGAAAGCGCGCCAGATTCACCACGGTGAAGAGCAAATCGCCGAGTTCGTGCTCGATCTCCGCGGCGTCTTGCTTCTCTCTTGCGTTTGCCAGCTCGACCGCTTCTTCCTGCAGCTTTTCGAGCACTCCGCCAATATCCGGCCATTCAAATCCCACGCCCGCCGCCTTCTTGCCGATGTTCTCCGCTTCCATGAGCGCCGGTAAACTGCGCGGCACCCCGTCCAAAACAGACTCCTGTGCCGGCGCCCCCTGCTCGGCCTTCTCCTGTTTCTTGATCTCGTCCCAGCGCTGCTTCACATCATCGGCCGTTTCCGCCGTCGCGTCCCCGAATATGTGAGGGTGGCGCCGTATGAGCTTTTCGTTGATATCGTTCAACGAATCGGCAATAGAGAACAAGCCCTGCTCGTTCGCCATCTCCGCAAAGAACACCGGCTGCAGCAGCAGATCGCCCAATTCTTCCTTCACTCCCGGCCAATCCTGCGCGTCGATGGCATCCATCACTTCGTACGCTTCCTCCAGCAGATAAGACTTGATCGTTGCAAACGTCTGCTTTCGGTCCCACGGACACCCGCCCGGCGCCCGCAACCGCGCCATCACCTTCACCAACTCGGCAAATTTCGTGCCCGCCCGTTCTGCTCGTTCGGCTACATCGTCCACGCTTGATAGTAACCAGCGTGATCTTAGCGATAACATTGTGTTTTGTATGGCAGACTCTCCCGATTTCCCGATCCCGCCCGCAAATTTCCTGTTTCTCGTCGAATCCATCCTCATGCAGGCTCAAATGCAACTTGGCTTGCTCAACTTCGGCGAGAAGCCGGACGAAGAGCCCGAAGTCAACCTGCCGCTCGCCCGTCATTCCATCGACCTGTTGGGGATGCTGCAGGAAAAGACGCAAGGTAATCTCACAACGGAAGAACAGCGCCTGCTCGAAAATGGCGTTACCGAACTCCGCTTCCGCTTCGTTCAGGCTGTCGACGAGGAAAAACGAAAAAACGAACCCAAATCCTCTGTGATCACCCCGGCGGTCGACACCTGCGGTTCAAGCAAGAAAGAGGATGATCGTCCGCTCATCATCACGCCCGACGGCGGCAAAGGATCTAAGACGGTATAGATGCTCGAAGAATTCGAGCACGCCTCTATCCTTGTGCTCGGCTCCGGAACCAGCGTCGGTGTCCCGATGGTCGGTTGCCGCTGCAAGGTGTGCACCTCCACCGATCCGCGCGACAACCGCCTGCGTCCCTCGGTCCTCTTGCGTCTCGGCGAAAAGCGCGTCCTTATCGACACTTCGCCCGATTTCCGTTTTCAGGCGTTACGCTGTCACATCGACCGCATTGATGCCATTCTCTACACCCACGCTCATGCCGATCACATTCTTGGTTTAGATGATGTTCGACCCTTTAACTTCATGCAACAAGGCGAGATACCCATTTACGCTTCCGCCGAAACCTGGGCTGCCATCGAGCGCACGTTTGCCTACGTCTTCGATAGCACGCCCAGTCAATCCAGCCGCCCACGCCTCGCCCCCCACATTTTTCGAAACGAACCCATTTGCGCCGCTGGGTTCGTTTTTACACCCATCCCTGTTTCGCATGGCAAAGGAACCGTACACGGCTTTCGCTTCGGCGATTGCGCTTATCTGACCGACCATAGCGATATCCCGACCGACAGCCTGGAGAAGCTGACCGGGCTCGACGTCCTCTTCCTTGACGCCTTGCGCCATAACCCCCATCCCACCCACTCAACAGTAGACGAATCGCTCAGAACCGTCGAGCGGTTGAAGCCGAAGCGTGCTTACTTTACACATATTTCGCACGACTTACTTCATGCAAAGGTTCAGCCAAGTTTGCCGGCTAATGTCCACCTGGCGTATGACGGTCTTGAGATCCCCATCGGCCGGTCCAGCGCCCTATGAGTGCGCTGATCTTTCACTCGCTTGAGGAAGCCCGCGGCCGTTTCGGCCCATGCGCCGTAGCGATCGGCAACTTCGACGGCGTCCACATCGGACACCAGGCGCTGCTCGCCCAAGCCTCCCAGTTCGTTTGGAAAAATGGACCACTCCAGGATCGGAATGGGTTCGTTTCGCAAAACGGGCTGCGACCCGCCGCTCTGACGTTTCATCCCCACCCCGCTACCATCGTCGCCCCCCATCGCGCGCCGCAGATGATCTGCACCTTAGACCAGCGCCTTCGCTTTCTCGAGCGCGCCGGCGCCGAGCGCATCCTGGTTCTGCCGTTCACAGCCCAAACCGCCCTTCTCTCGCCCGAGGAGTTCGTTCGGCAAATCCTGGTGGACGCGCTAGATACGCGGGCCGTCTTCGTCGGCGAGAACTTCCACTTCGGACACAAACAGGCCGGCACCCCTGCTACTCTCCAGGCGCTCGGAGACAAATTTGGGTTCGTTTCGCAATTCGTAAAGCCCGTCGTCGAACGCGGTGAGGTCGTCTCGAGTTCCGTCATCCGCGGCTATCTTTCGCGGGGCAACGTCACGCGGGCCGGCCGTCTGCTCGGCCGCTGCTTCTCCATAGAAGGCCCGGTCGTGCCGGGACACGGCGTCGGGTCGAAGCAGACCGTCCCGACGCTCAACGTTCGTCCCGCTCCGGGACAAATGCTGCCGCGCGGCGTTTACATCACGGAAACGATCGATTGCGCAACAGACCGGCGTTGGCAATCGATCACAAACGTGGGAGTTCGCCCAACATTCGGTGGCGAAGAACTCACCGTCGAAACTTTCCTGTTGAGCCCCTTCGAAGGCGCATCGCCCGAAGACATTGAAGTGCGCTTCCGGCGCTTTGTTCGGGAAGAACGCCAGTTCGCTTCACCCGAGGCATTGAAGGCGCAAATCATGAGAGACGTGGGCCGCGCACAAGTCTATTGGCGCAGAGTTCTAAATAGCGCAAAGGCCGCGGATGCGCGCCCCGAGACAGGGAAAGGATCCCGCTAGCGTTTGCGGGGCGCGCCTGACACCCACGGCCGTTTTGCGCGATGGCTTAGCAGTGCCAAACGGTGACCCTTCGATATACTGAAGGCGCTTAAGAGGAGAACGTGATGCCGCAGATTTCCCAAGGCAAGATACAGCATCTGAATGCCTTATCGAACAATAATGGCGTGATCGCCGCCGCCGCCATGGATCAGCGCGGCAGCTTGCGTAAATCGATCGCCAAAGCCAAAGGTGTTCCGGAAGATCAGGTCAACGACGACATGATGTCCGAGTTTAAGGTCGCAGTGTCGAAAGCGCTCACCCCCCACGCCAGCGCCATCCTGCTCGACCCTGAATTCGGATTGCCCGCCGCCAAAGCCCGCGCCCGAAATGCCGGTCTCCTGCTCGCTTACGAGGAAAGCGGCTACGACAACACCAAGCCGGGCCGCATGCCCGACCTGCTGCCTCACCTTTCCGCCAAGCGCATCAAAGGTTTCGGCGCGGATGCTGTAAAAATCCTCCTCTATTACACGCCGTTCGAAGATAAGGACCGGAACGATATCAAGCACGCCTTCATCGAACGAGTTGGGTCGGAATGCGTTGCGGAAGACATCCCCTTCTTTCTCGAGTTCGTCGTCTATGATCCGCAGGGCGGCGACGAAAAAGGACTGGAGTTCGCCAAGAAAAAGCCCGAAGCGGTCATCGGATCGATGAAGGAATTCGGCAAGCCGCAATACAATGTCGACGTGCTGAAAGTGGAAGTGCCCGTGAATGCCGAATACGTCGCTGGTAGCAGTGTGTACAAGGGTCAAGCCGCATACAGCCGGGACCAAGCTCTGGATTTCTACCGGAAAGCGGCGCAAACCGCTGAGAAGCCTTTCATTTATCTGAGCGCCGGAGTCTCCAACGCGCAGTTTGTGGAATCGCTGAACATGGCCTCGGAAGCCGGCACCGACTATTCCGGCGTCCTTTGCGGACGCGCCACCTGGAAAGACGCCGTCCCGGTTTACGCCAAGCAAGGCGTGAAGGCGCTCGAAGATTGGCTGGCGGACCAAGGCGTGAAGAACATCAACGCGGTGAACGACGCCATAACATCCGCCAAGCCTTGGCAGGCGAAGTACGGCGTCGCTGCGACCGTCTAACGCCGATTCCTCAATGATGTTTGCTTCCGTTCCCGAAGCGATCGAAGATTTTCGTGAGGGGAAAATCCTCGTTGTCGTTGACGACGAAGACCGTGAGAACGAAGGCGATCTGACCATTGCCGCCGATAAGATCACCCCTGAAGCCATCAACTTCATGGCCAAGCACGGCCGCGGCCTGATTTGCCTGGCGCTCGATGCGGAGATTTGTTCCCGGCTCGATTTGCGCCCCATGTCGGCGATCAACACCGCGCGCTTGGGTACCGCCTTCACGGAAGCAATAGACGCTGCCGAAGGGATCGAGACAGGTATATCGGCTTATGATCGGGCTCATACTATCCGCGTGGCCATGCAGCCGGATGCGCGCCCTTACGATCTCGCCCGCCCCGGACACATGTTCCCTTTGCGCGCCCGTCCAGGCGGCGTCCTCGTGCGGTCCGGCCAGACCGAGGCCGCCGTGGATCTGGCTCGTCTAGCCGGCCTGAACGCGGGCGGCGTCATCTGCGAAATCATGAACGAAGACGGAACCATGGCGCGGGTTCCGCAGCTCACCGAATTCTGTAAACAATACGGATTCAAGATGATTTCGGTGGCCGATCTGATTCGCTACCGAACCCAAACCGAGAAGCTGGTCGAGCGCGACGCCATGGGCCACATTCGAACACCGTTCGGCGACTTCCGCACGATTCGCTACCTCAGCCGCACGGACGGTGGCACACATCTGGCGCTGGTTCACGGGGATGTGGAAGGGAAGAGTGACGTCCTGGTCCGCGTACATGCCCACTGCCTCTACGGAGATGTCTTTCGGTCGTCCGATTGCGACTGCAACGAACTTGTGACGGAAGCGCTCAAGACCATCTCGCGCGCTGGAACCGGTGTACTGATCTACCTTCATCAAACCGGTCCGGGCATTCAGACCGTTCAGCGTGACGGCTTGCGGGAACTGGTGACTCACGGCCGCGGACAGTCGAGCTTTTTACCGTCGGAACGGCATCCGCCCCTGCAATATGACACGGGAGTAGGCGCTCAGATTCTTTCGGACCTGGGGCTGTCGACGATTCATCTCCTGACGAACCATCCGCGCAAGGTGGTCGGCCTGGAGGGATTTGGTATTCAGATCACGAAGCAGGTTCCCTTTCCCGTTCCGGTCGAAACCAACCTGAGCACGAATGCCGATCGCCTTTAAGCTCCCTCGCTTTTACCCCATCCTCGATACTGTGGCTCTCGCCGATCGCCGCTGTTTTCCCGTAATGGCCGCCGAGGTTCTGATCGAGGCGGGAGTGCGCATCCTGCAGTACCGGCATAAGGGGGACTGGACGCAAGCGCGTTTCAATGAGGCCAAGCGCATCGCCGAACTTTGTCATGCGGCAGGCGTGCTGTTTGTGTTGAACGATCGCGCGGACTTCGCCCGGCTGATGGGCGCCGCTCTTCATCTTGGCCAGGATGACCTTCCACCCGTTGCGGCGCGCCGGGTTATCAGCGATGAGGTCATGGGTTTTTCCACTCATAATCAGCAGCAGCTTACTCTTGCCAAGGACGAACCCGTCGAGTATCTCTCTATCGGTCCGATCTTTCCCACTCGATCCAAACTTCAGCCCGATCCGGTGGTGGGAATCGAAGGTCTCAAAGCTTTGCGGCCCTTGACCGAAAAGCCGCTGTGCGCGATTGGCGGCATTGCCCTCGACAACGCGCTCGACGTTCTCAATGCAGGAGCCGATTCGCTCGCCGTAATTTCGGGTATCCTGCCGGATAAGTGCGAAAAGAAGCCATTACGGCGGCGGGCGGAGGATTGGCTGCGAGTCGTCGCTATCTGGACTCCGGTCACATGAAGTTTCTCCGCGCCGCTTGCCTGCTAACGGCATTGGCCAACGCCGCACCTACGCCCACGTGGACTCGGATTCAGAGCGCCCATTTTGAAATCTATTCACAGCAAGGCGACAGCGCAAACGTCCGAGCCAGCCTGATGTGGTTTGAGCAGCTGCATGCCTTCTTCGTGGCTGCAGGTCTAAACGGGAATACCGCTGCGCGCGTTCGCGTCATCGGGTTCCGGTCCGTGAAGGACTATGACGTCTATCGCCTGCACCCTGCCGCGGACGCATACTACGTAGGCACAGAAAGCCGCGAGTACATCGTCATGCCGTCGCTCGATCCAGGCAAGTTCGGAGTGGCAGCGCATGAATACGCACACGTTGTGCTGCATGCATCTGGAACCCATCTTCCCTCGTGGCTCAACGAAGGACTCGCGGAGTTCTTCTCCACCGTTCACATCAGTAATACTCAATGCGAAATGGGAGCAGATATCCGCAGCCATTCCCAGCTACTACACAGTCGCGCCTGGATGCCGCTTTCACGGCTGCTCGACACGCGCAGCGACGCACTTCACAATCGCGACGACTCAAGCCTTTTCTATGCGCAAAGCTGGGCATTAACCGACATGTTGCTGCTGTCAGCCGACTACCGTGTGCGCCTTCCGGAGATGATCGCTGCTCTCGCTTCCGGAGAGGCGAGCGCAACAGCGCTGACGCAGGTGTACGGCAAATCGCTCGCGTCAATTACCGAAGATCTGCGTGCATTCATGAGCAGCGGCAGCCTGAAACCGATCAGAGCGCCCGGCATTAAGATTGAAAGCGTGAAGGCCACCTCATCGGAGCTGACGTCCTTCGCCACCCGTTCTATGCTTGCCGAACTGCTGGTTGCAAGCGGCGAACTCGAGCGCGCGCAAGCGCTCTATGACGACCTATCCCGCGAGTCTCCAGAGAGCGCCGAGATCTCCGCCGCCTTAGGAACTATCGCCCTGCGCAGGGGCGATTCCACAACGGCCCGGCTGAGGTGGAAGCAAGCAATCGCGCAAGGCATCACGGACGCCAATCTCTGTTATCGTTACGCGATCATTGCAGACCAGGCAGGACTTCCCGCCAACGAGATTCGTCCGGCTTTAGAGCGTGCCCTCGCGCTCAAACCTGACTTCGACGACGTACGATTCAAACTTGCGTTGCTCGAAAGCAACGCCTCCAACTACGAATCCGAACTGAAGCAGTTGAAGGCCATGCGGGTAATTCCGTCGAGCCGCGCTTTCGGCTATTGGCTCGCCATGGCATACGCCGAAGATCAGCTAGGGCAGCATGATGAATCGAAACTCTCAGCGCAACAGGCGCTCCATTTCGCCGCGACCCCAGAGGAGCGCACGCAAGCTACCGAACTTGCCTATGTCGCGGATACAGAATTGACCGTGCAGTTCACACGCGATGCCAACGGCAATCCACAGGTAACTACAACCCGGGTAGCGCGAGGAACACAAAGCTGGAATCCGTTTATCGAACCTCACGATCGAATACGCCGCGCCGAAGGTCGGCTTCGTTCTATCGAGTGCGGCAACGACAGAATCACTGGAGTGGCGATCGATACCCCGGGCGGACCGCTGCAACTTGTGATTGCCGATCCGCAGCATGTGCTCATTCGCGGTGCCACCGAGTTCACGTGCGGTCCCCAGCCCGCCAGAGCAGTCAAAGTCGAGTACGCGGCGTCTGAAAACAACCTGAACAGCGGGGGCATCCTTAGGGGAATGCAGATCCAGTAACGGGTAACCTTACTTTCCTACCCACCCTTGCTCAACTGCATACCGTATCAGTTCCGCAGTGCCCGCAACGTTCAGCTCTTCCATCAACCGTTTCTTGTGAAACTCGACTGTCTTCACGGAGATGAATAAAAGTGAGGCGATCTGCTTGGCCGATCTTCCTTCCGCCACCAACTGCAAAACCTCGCGTTGGCGCGGTGTTAACGCGCTGAATAAAAGAGCCGGGTTCTGATTTGCCGGCGGTTGGTATCCGAGAAACCGCTCCGATGCCGTGGGAGATAAGAAGAACTCACCCTGGTTGACTTGGCGAATAGCAGCGAGTAATTCGCGGGGCGCAGCTTGCTTCGGAACGTACCCGGACGCGCCGGCATCGAAGGCTTCACGAATATATTCGCGGCTCAACTGCATGGTGACAAAAATGACCTTCGTGCCCGGATTTTTCGCTTTGATCTGACGCGCCGCTTCAATTCCGTTGAGGAGCGGCATCGTCACATCGAGCAGGACGATGTCGGGCTTTAGAGCATCGGCCAATTCAACCAACTCGCGCCCATTTGCCGCTGTGCCCACGATTCCGCACTCGTTTTCGATGATCCTTTTCAAGCCTTCGAGAACAAGCTGATGATCTTCCCCGATCACAACAGTTGGCTTCATCTGCGATATACAATCCCACAACGGCTCCATTGATTGCGAGCGTATGTAAGCCTTCACTTCGCATCTATAACTTAATACATTTCAGGTGAGCGGCCGGTCGAAGCTGTGGAGGTTTCTAGGTTTTCTTTTGCTTCAGATTCACGTCATACATGCATGGCAGACGAGTCACACCGTTCAGATTCTTCCAGTGAGAGCAATGGAACCGCTCACGAGCGGTCTGCGGCCGACAATATCAGGGATCTCACCGCCGCAAGCAAACAGCTCTTGGAAGCCGGCAAGCAGATGACGGACAATTTGGGTGAGCTATCGCAGCGCGTTGAGCATGCAAGCGAGATCGGATCCCAAGTAATCAAGAGCCCGTGGCTGATTGTCGCCGGGGCCATTGCCGCGGGAGCACTGCTCCTGATTTTTTCCCGTAAGCGCTGAGCCGGGATTCGCCGGAACCTGAAGTTTTATTTTCATGAGTGCTTTGCAGGGTGTTGCCCTCAATGGTATTTTTCTGGCGATACTCGCCCATGGGCTGATTGGTATTTCGTTGGTCTGGGATAAGGTGCTGCTGAAACGGCGCGAAACCCAGAACCTGCTCGCGTACGTGTTTTGGCTTGGGGCGATCAGCGTCTTTGGACTCATATTGATCGGTTTCGGGTTCAAGATGCCTTCCCTCAAGCTGGCAGGCATCGCGTTTGCGGCGGGAGCGCTGGATCTGATCGCGTCCTTCTTCTATTACTCCGCGCTTAAATCGGGGGAAGCGTCTGACGAACTGGCCGCTATGGGTGGTTTCGGACCCGTCGCAACTGCCCTCATCGCCATTCCTTTGCTGGGCACTGCGGTCGGAGGCGACTTGCCGGGGTTCCTTTTTCTCACCGCCGGCGGTTTTCTTATGTTTTTCGCCGAGAAGACACCCCTGAAGCAGATGCTTCCGAAGATCATTCTGGCGGCAACCGGTTTCGGCCTGATGAATGTACTTCAGAAGATCGTGTTCAATCACACCAATTTTGTGAGTGGCTATGTGTTCTTCACGGTAGGAACTTTTGTCGGATCGCTCGCGCTGCTCGTGCCGCCTTCGTGGCGGCGGCAGATTTTCCAGAATTCTCAAGGCGCGGAGCCCAGCAGCAAGTTCTGGTACATGTTCAATCGTTTCTTGGCGGGAGTGGGGTCGTTTCTGGTTGTATTTGCGGTCAGCCGTGCCAATCCCTCGCTCGTGCAGGCGATCTCGGGCGTCCGCTACGTCACGATCTTCATCGGGGCTTATCTGATCACGAGACTGAAGCCATCCTGGTTCCGGGAAGACTTCCGAGGCCGGACGCTAGTTATCAAAGTGTCGGCCACCTGCCTGGTAATTATTGGGTTGGTGCTGGTTGGACTTCATGGCGGACATGGAGGCGGAGGACCGCAGTGATCAGAACGAGATGAGAACAATGCCGCCCGCCACGAGAGCGACCCCGATCCAGCGGCTTCGATTGACGGTTTCGTGAAGATAAAAGTGCGCCAGAATGGTTTTGAGTATGTAGCTGACGGCAGTAGCCGGCGCCGCGAAGCTTAGGGGCGCAATCGACAGCAAAGCGAGAAAGCCAACGAAGGAGATTGCGTTTGTCCCGATTCCCATCAGGACCATGGGATGGGTCGCGATGTAATGCATCACACGCGCAATCCCGCTGGGGCGAAAATCGTGAATTTCTCCCCGTTCCGCCATACCTTTAGCGCTAAACACATCCCCGGCCGTGCCGGCCAGAACGACGACGGCCACCCAGAGCCATCTCATTGGGCCACGCTCTCCAGGTGTTTCGTGTCGCTGGGGGTTCGGGCAACAAACAAGACGCCGAAAGAGATCAGTAGCACGCCCAACCAGCGGTACATCGACACGTGCTCCTGGAGAAAGTACTTGCTGAGGACAGCCGTGACAAGATAGCCGCTCGCCGTCACGGGAAGAACATAGCTCAAGTCTGCCCACGTGTACATGTAAAGCTGGGCTACCATCGATAGCGTCACCAGAAAAGTACCTCCTAGGAGAGACCCACTGGAGAAAGCGTCCCGAAGGTAATCGATAAATGGCACAGCCACGAGGCCCGGCATGCGATTCATGCCAATTGCGAGCAGCAGATTGCCGACGGTATTTCCCAGGACAATCAGCAGCACGAACACAGCGTTCTTAAGAGGAGAGTGCTCTTTGGGATGAAGACTCGTGACTGCCATAAACAGTAGACGTGTATCTTGCTGCATTCGCGAGCCGCCAATCTCAGATTCGCACTCAATCAGCCAGCATTCTAGTGTTCTTTGCTACGCGCGAAAAAGTGCTGGGGCATTGAAGTGAAATCGCGCAAAGTCAGCGGCGTCTCCTAAACAGAACCGGTTCAGCATCCGTCCGCGGCAGATGAACGTGAACTGGTCCTATCTGACATAAAGGATTAAACATGGATTCAGTCGAATCAACTCGAAACAGTGAAATAGGCGATGTGGAGCAAAAGATCCGCTTGGGGATTGGCTCCGCGGCGGCAGCGGCGGCAATCTTCGCGCCGCTCAGTTATAAGTGGAAAGGTGTACTAACTGCTGTCGCTACGGATGCAATACTTACTGGCATTTACGGAGTATCGCCATTGAAGCGCTTGATCCGTACGTAAGGTCCGATTTCTCAGTAAGAAGCCGCGCGACCGTTTCCGGTCCTGTATCTGCCCCGATCGAAGTTGGACCGCACCCGGAGCGGTCGCAAGCTCCCGTAGTGTTTGCACGTCCAAAGTAGACTTTGTCTAAGCTCATCAGCTCTCTTTTCGCCTTCTTCTTCCACCTGGGATATTTTGGGCCCTTGTTACTCGGTGTCTTGGACTCTTCCTTTCTGTTCCTGCCCTTCGGCAACGATATTTTAGTGGTGGTCCTCATTGCGGCGCACCACAAGGCGTTTCCCATTTACGTGCTGATGGCCGCTACCGGGTCCACTTTGGGAGTTGTCTTTCTCGACCTGGTAGCACGGAAGCTGGGCGAAAAGGGCATCGAAAAGATGGCGGGGAAAAAGCGCTTTGAGAAACTCAAGAATAAAGTAGGAAGCCGAGCAGGGTTGGCGGTCATCACCGCAACTCTTCTCCCGCCCCCATTTCCGTTCACGCTAGTTATCGCGACGGCGAGCGCGTTGAAGTATTCACGAGTTCGTCTCCTAAGCTTCAATTGGCTCGGACGCGCAATTCGTTTCAGCATAGTCGGCGTTTTGGCCATCGAGTTTGGCCGCGAGGTGATCAGCGTGGCAAAGTCCGATGCGTTCCGGTACACGATGATCGGGTTCGTCGTACTGTGCCTTGGTGGAAGCGCATTTTCCGTTTGGAATTGGGTTCGTCACTCCCGCTCGGGAAAGACAGAGTCCTAAGTTCCGCCGACCTGAGGCTTTAGGTCCTCCTCTAAGTAAAGCATCTTGACCAATACCAGGGCGGTGGCGGCGATCGGCGCGGCGAGGGCTACTCCCAGCAGTCCACTTACGTTCCACATGAATAGTTGCGAGAGGATCGTCACCACAGGAGGTAGCAATACGGCCCGCCTCTGCACGAGCGGTGTTAATACGTATCCCTCAACGCCGTGAATGACCACATACAGGATGGTGACATAAATCGCCGTATCCGGGCCCTTTGTCAGAGAAACGAGCACGGTCGGAATGAATGCGATCCAACTGCCTACGTACGGTATGAAGATCATGAGGCCGGTGAGCAGCCCGAGAGCGAAAGCCAACGGTACTCCCATCACCCAAAGCACAATCATCGTAGCCGAGCCCAGTACGGCCATGGGAACCAGTTGTCCGATCAGCCACCAGCGCAAGGTGTAGATGACCTGCTGAGAGACCTGAACGACATGCTTCTGCTTCCGCTCCGGGATCAAAGCCAATAATCCTTTGCTATATCCGCGGGCGTTAAGCGCTCCATAGAGGCCGACCACCAAAATCACGATCGCGCATTCCAGCGCTGTCGCGACATCATCAGTTATAGTACGCATCTGCGCACCCGCGTTAGAGCCACTGGCAATATGTTGAGCCGCCCGAACGACGTATTTGCCCCAGTTCGTCTCTTGCAGGTAACTATTGAGCTGGGTGATAGAACCGGGGATAATAGCTGTAACCTCGCCAGCTTCCGAAATGGCGCGTGGAACGACGAAGTATCCGACCAGGCACAACAAAACGACAAGGCCCAGAAGCATCGTCGCGTAAGAGAGTTTCGGGCCGATCGATTTAGGCGTATGCATCTGTACCCAGTCCGCCCAGAAATGGAGGATGATAGCGAGCAGCGCGCCGGCGAACGCCAGCAGTATGACCTCGAATACGTACCAGAAACACAGGAACACGATCGCCGCGACACAGGCGCAAATAACGAGGCGGCGCGGCCAATCAGCCGTTCCTGCTAAGTGCCCTAACATGCCAGATCGGCCGTCATGGTTTTTTCCCGTTGCCGCTTCGCTTGTTGTTTTTGATTTTGTCCATACCAGGAACTTCTGCACGCTCCCGTATCGGGAAATGCACAACTAAATGCGCAACAGTCGCGATGGGAAGTCCGTTCACCGGCGAGTCGGAAGCAAGTAATCGGAGCCGTGTTCGCCCGCATTGTCGGCATAAGCGCACTGCCCTGCCGGGCGTACCACGGTTTACTGGGCCGGCGTTCCGCCCAACAGATCTTCGACGATAGATAGTGTTCTTTAGGGGATTTCTGGCCGTCCCGCCCATTGCCCGCCTGTCAAAGAGGCAAGGAGAGCATTACGCTTGGATGAAGCGTTTAATCGGAGATATACGATAGACACCGGTTAAGATGGCCTCGGTCGCTACCGCGGTTAGTACGCCCTTCCACTTATAGCTAAGCGGTGCAAAAATCGCAGCGCCGGCCGCCGCGGAACCGATGCCCAAGCGAATCTTCTGCTCTACATCGCCCATCTCCGTGTATTTACGAATCGCAGTCTGCATGTCTTCCATTGTTTGTCCCTCAGTCAATTAGCAATCTTTTCGTGACAACCGTCGGACGGATACCGGATAGGATGTGTTTCACTTCGCACCCTCCGGATTTCTACAGGCGGACGTTCAACAGATGGAGAATATACCGCCACGCAAATACTGTCCCACTTCGGGCAGCGGTTACGGATGCACAGAGAGTGACAGGCTTAAGAAAGGGTCGCTGCGCCTCCTCAGACCAGTTCCAGTAGGCAGCAAGGGCGACGTACAGCACGGCCGTTAAGACGTTGACGGAAAGAGCGAAAGTGACCAATAGCATGAGAACAGCCATAATCATTTCTCAGCGCGTCCGTCGCACTTCACGGTCGCATCACTGTGCTGACTCTTTCAGGCGCTGACTGTTACATGGCTAAACGCGGAACGCGCCCATGAGCACCGGTTTTGGAACAAATCGGATGTGCAGGCGTCCAACGGGTCAAAGCCTCTTAAGAGCACTCAGTTATGGATGTCACTACCTCACTCCCACACCGCTCGCTGCCGCGTTTTCTGCGTGTCAAACAATTTCTTCCGATGGACCGGATCGAAGATGTTCGCGAGGACGTAACTAGAAAGCTGCTCGCGGCAGGACTGAAAGAGAAAGTTAGCCCTGGAGCGCGCATTGGGATCACTGCAGGCAGTCGCGGCATTGGCGCAGCTGTCGAACTGCTGGCAGGCATTGTCGACGCGGTAAAGAGCGCCGGCGGGAATCCATTTATTTTCCCTGCCATGGGGAGCCACGGTGGAGCGACGGCCGAAGGGCAAACGGAGATCCTACGGCTGCTTGGAATCACGGAAGCAAGTGCCGGCGCACCGATTCACGCCACCATGGAGACCGTTGCCGTGGGCACCACTGAGAATGGCGCGGTCGCTCACGTGGACAAGCTCGCTCACGAAGCGGATGGAATCATCGTGCTTGGGCGTACGAAGACACACCCCGAATGCACGGGCCCACTCGCTTCGGGTCTCCTGAAAATGTGCACGATCGGGATCGGAAAGCAGCATGGCGCGCAAGAGGCGCACAGCCATGGATTGTGGGAGTCAGTTCGTGCAGTCCCGCGCCTGCAATTAGCGCGTTCGAAGGTGCTATTCGGCGTTGCCGTCGTGGAGAACGCTGTTCGTCAACCAGCAGTGATCGAAGTAGTTGCCGCCGATTACGACGCATTTCTTGATTCCGATCTGCGCCTACTCGACGTGGCAAAGAAGCTCTTAGCCACAATTCCGTTTCATGAGCTGGATGTACTCATCGTCGATGAGATTGGAAAGACGGTATCGGGCGGCGGTATGGATCCAAACATCATCGGAAAGTGGCGGAACTCCGATGCGCCACATATCCCGAACTTCAAGCGCATCGTGGCGTTGTCGTTGACCGAAGCATCGCTCGGCAATGGACTCGGGATTGGTATGGCCGACTTCACTACCAAGCGGTTCAGCGACTCTTACGATCCTCAGGTCACATACATGAATCTGCTGACTGCGCAAGAACCAGGCGGAAATACCCGGGAGGGGCCATTGCCCTTGGCGTTAACCTCGGACCGCGAGGCAATCGAAGTCGCCCTGTATTCAGCGCTCGCGGGATCTCAACCCCGGCTATGCCGGATTAAGAACACAGCGATGCTCGATGAATTCTGGGTATCGGAAGGCCTTCAGGAAGAGGTGAAGCTGAATCCAAAGCTCGAAATTCTGGGTGAGGCTGCGCCGCTTCCTTTTAACGCTAAAGGGAATCTGCTCTCCTAAGCTCTGTCAGTTGCCCAGGAATTTCATGCCAACCGTTTCGATAGCGCATACCAACGAAAAGCATCGTTCTGAAGATCGCGTGTTCTCACTCGTGTCAGAGGCGATCGATCAACTCGGCGGAATCGGGAGCTTCGTGAAGGCCGGTCAAACGGTATTGATCAAGCCCAACAACACCGTTTTCTACTCGGCCGAGGAGGGCTGCACGACTGATCCGCTGGTGGTCGGTGCATTGATCCGGTTGGTCAAAGGCGCCGGAGCAGCGGAGGTCCAGGTGGCGGAATCTAGTGGAGGGTTCTTCTCCTCGATTGACTGCATGAAGATAACGGGTATTGCGGCCATTGCGGAGAAGTATGGAGCGAAGCTCGTGGACCTCGGCAGCGACGATGTTCCCAATCGCCAGGCGCCGATCCCGAATGGCCGTGTTATTCACCGAGTTCCGCTTCCCGCTCCATTGCTAGATGCTGACGTGATTATCGATTGTCCGAAGGCCAAGAATCATCACATCGAACCGATCTCATGCGCTTTGAAGAACTGGGTCGGGACTGTCAACCAGAACTGGCGCGAGTACAACCATGGGGATGAGGAGATGATCGGGCGCTTCATGGATATCATGAGCATCGTGCGCCCGGCGCTGTGCGTTGTGGATGCTCTGATCGCCGGAGAAGGCGATGGCCCCATTGCAAATCTTCCGCGCTGGTGCGGATGCATCATAGCTTCGACAGATCCGGTCGCGACGGACGTAACCGTGGCGAAGCTATTGGGCCACGACTGGCGAAAGCTGCGCTTCGCCGAAGAGGCCGAAGCGCGCGGCTTGGGAGTGCGGGAACCAATCGATTACATTGGTGTGCCGCTGGAGCAAGTGGCTTTCCAGGCCTGGCCCGGACACCAGGGCTACGACTACTTACCCATCAACTTCCTCGTAGGTGAGGGAGTCACGTTGCCTGGAACAATCGGCCACGTCAAGAGTGTCTTCGACAGCATGCTTCGTCGAGGCGAGCTAATGCAGGTGATCTGGACGAAGGGAACTCCGACAGTCATGGTGGGCGCCATCGACGATCCGAATTTTGAGGAACACTTAAGAGAAGGTCCCTATATCGTCTTCGATGACGCCGCCAAACCGAAGTACAAGAACGATCCACGCGTCCATTTCGTACCCGGACATCCTGTTCTGCGTAGCGCCATGCCGGAAGTCATGAAAGGGTTGGGAGCAAACCTGGCGGGTAACGCAATTATGAAGTTGCAGCAGCTTGAGCGCTGGGGCGTGCACAACGTGGAGTACGGCTCGATGAAACGAAAGGCGCTCACTATCTCGAAACCCGCAGCGGCGGCGGTGCTCGCGATTATCGCAGCGGGGGCTCTCACGTCGATGATCGGCCGGAGATAAATATGACTCAACTGGATGAGCCCGCGCAACTCCCTGGCGCAAACCGCTTCATGTTCGCAACCGGCATCGAAAACAGTTATCCGGTGATCGCAGCGAAGAATGGAAAACCGGAAAGAGTGGATGAACTCGAGAAGTGCCGCTTTTACGAAAACTGGAAGAAAGACTTCTCGCTGGTTAAGGAACTTGGTCTCGATTATCTACGATATGGCCCCCAATACTACCGGACACACGAGGGACCAGGCAAATACAACTGGGATTTTGCCGACGAGACCTTTGCTGAGCTAAAACGGCTGCGAATTACGCCCATTGCTGATCTGTGCCATTTCGGCGTGCCGGACTGGATAGGCGATTTTCAGAATACGGAATGGCCGCTGTTATTCAGTGAGTACGCCGCGGCGTTCGCGAGACGTTTCCCATGGGTGAGGTTCTACACTCCCGTGAATGAAATCTTCGTCTGCGCAGACTTCTCCGCACAGCTCGGATGGTGGAACGAACGAATGAAATCGGATCGTGCTTTTGTAACAGCAATCCGGAACATGTGCCGCGCGGCGATACTCGCGGAGGAATCTATTCTCAAAGTGCGGCCCGACGCTCTGTTTGTCCAAAGCGAAACTGCTACGTTCTTTCATCCCACCGAACCGGAGGCGGAGAAGCGGGCCGGCTTCTACAATGAGCTTCGCTTTCTAAGTTTCGATTTGTGTTATGGTCAGCCGGTGCATGCACGCATTTACGAATATCTGATGGACAACGGGATGGGACGAGATGAGTATCACTGGTTTCTGGATCATGGCGAGGTTGTGCGTCCCCACTGCATCATGGGGACGGACTACTATTTCCCAAATGAGCACAGCACCCCACCCGCGGACGCGCCTATCTCCTCCTCGGGGGAAATTTTCGGATATTACGTGATTACCAAGCAACACTTCGATCGCTATCGCATGCCTGTCATGCACACGGAAACCAATCTCGCAGAGCCGGAACGCGCGCCCGCCTGGCTCTGGAAAGAATGGTGCTGTGTGAAGAGGCTGAAAGATGACAGCCTGCCCGTCCTCGGTTTTACATGGTACAGCCTGACAGACCAAGTCGACTGGGATACTCAATTGCGCGAGAACAATGGACACGTCAATCCGCTCGGCTTGTACGATCTCGACCGAAAGATTCGCCCCGTCGGCGAAGCGTACAAGCAACTTGTCGCGCAATGGAAATCGATTTTGCCGCTGGAAAGCTTCTCGTTGTATGCCGCCCCGCAGTGATCGTGTCGCACGACATCCTTGGGGCGAACCCGCTTGCTTACCCGCGCGGTTTTGTCAGCGCTTCTGAGATGGAGAAAAACTAGCGCTGTTTTTCCATCAGGCGGTCGCGCCAATCGGAATTTTCGAGCCCATCGAAATCGTCTTCGTTTCCGGCCGTGGCGAGCGCGAGTTGTTTGATGGGCGCCTTCGGCGTGCGATCGAAGAACAACAAACCGTTCGCTTCCTGATATGTATCGGTAAATTGCGTGTAGCAAAATCCGGCTAAAGCGGGAAGGGAACGCACCACATCGAGGAGCGCACGATAGCGTTCGAGTAATTGCTCAGGGGTATCGGAGCGCGAGTAACCCCAGGCGGCGTCGTCTTTGCCGGGCGCGTAAGCGATGCCTCCGAACTCGCTCAAGACGATGGGCTGAGAAACGTTGAGCTTGCTATCAACCACAAGCATTCTGCCCCCCGGCCGCTCACGGTTGAACAAACGCGACTCAACGTCGCCCTGGCCGTAGCGCCTGCCAATGCGCTCCGGCTCGTCATCATAATCGTGAATACCGAGGATGTCGGTTGCGACGCTCTCCCAGCCATCGTTGCCAATGACGGGACGTGTCGGGTCGAGAGTTTTTGTCAGATGATAGAGAGCCTGGACGTAATGCCGCTGGGCCGGGCTATCCGGCAGATCGGGCACGCCCCAGGATTCGTTAAGAGGAACCCACGTCACAATGCACGGATGACTGCTGTCACGATTCAGGACCTCAATCCACTCACGCGTGAGCCGTTCAATGGATTTTCGCGTGTAGCGGTAAGCGCTGGGCATCTCCTCCCAGACCAAAAGCCCGAGTTGGTCCGCCCAATATAAATATCTGGGATTTTCGATTTTCTGGTGTTTGCGTACGCCATTGAAGCCGAGCCTCTTCGCGAGAAATACATCCTCGAGCAGCGCATCGTCGCTGGGCGCGGTGAGGCCGGTTTCGGGCCAGTAGCCCTGATCCAGCACCAGTCGAAGGGTAAGCGGACGCCCATTGAGAATGAACCGGTTTCCCTGGACCGAGATGGAGCGTAACGCGGTGTAACTGGCGATGCGATCGATCACCTGGCCGTCGCGGTCGCGTAGTTCCAAATCGGCATCGATCAAAGTCGGCGAGCTGGGATGCCACAGCAATTCATTTCGCGAGTCATCGATACCGGGATCCGATAACGCCACGCGCCGGTGAACCTCACCGGCGATGACGGAATAAGTATCCTCGGCGAGGACCGTATCGCCAACGTACAGCCGCACCGCCAACAGAAGCCCTTCCTGGCGCACGCCACTTGTGAACGCCTCCAGACCGATTTCCCAGGCCTGGAGATTAGAGGTCCACTTCACCATTTCTATGTATGTAGAGGGGACTGGTTCCAGCCACACCGTTTGCCAAATGCCGGTAGTACGGGGGTACCAGATGGAATGCGATTCGAGTTTCCAATCCTGCTTGCCGCGCGGCTTGCCCAAATCGAGCGGATCATCCTCGGCTAGGACGATCAGTTCCTGTGGGCCCGCGCCCTTGAGCGCGTCCGTGATGTCGCATTGAAACGGGGTATAGCCGCCCTCGTGGGAACAGACCTTGATGCCATTCAACCAGACATGGGCGCAATAATCGACCGCTCCGAAATGAAGCAGAAGACGTTCTCCGGGCCGCAGCTCAGGGGGAATAAAGCTACGGCGATACCAAACCGCACGGTAGAAGCCGCCTTTGTTGATGCCGCTGGCCTGTGTTTCCGGGCTAAACGGGACGCTGATTTGCGTGGACCACTCTACCGAACGGGGGTCGGTCCAGGCGGCGTGTTCGTCGAAAGCGAAATCCCAGGGGCCGTTCAGGGGTATCCACTGTGCTCTGCGGAGCTGCGGGCGCGGATATGCCGGCTCATCATGAGAAAAAGAGTGGTTTTCCCCCAAGTGTTCCCGGGCCGATTCGGCCGAGGCGGGTTGGCTGACTAGATCAATCATGTTAGGGCGAAGTGAATGCCGGTCCACTTACAGGGTAGCCTCGGTCGAGGGCGCAGTTCGGGCTCCACTATATGTTGGTGTGTTTTTAGAGCAGGAAAAATCTTGCTCTGTATGGGTAAGGACCGCCGGACAAACAGTAGAATCAACTGCGTGGACGAAGTTTCTGAACTCGAGACCTCCCGATTTCGTAATGGATGTGCATGGTCGGTAACGAACTGAAATACGCATTCCGGCGTTTACGCCAGAGCCCCGTTTTCAGTACGTTCGCCATCTTGTCGCTGGCGGTGGGTATCGCGGCAAATGTCGCGATTTTTTCCATCGTCAACGGAATTTTGTTGAAGCCACTTGCGTTTGCCGAGCCAGGGCGGCTGTTCGGGATTGTCGAAATTGTGCCCAAAATAGCGAATCTCTATCCCATGCTGCCTGTGAATCCACGTCATGCGGAGGAGTGGAGAAAGATGGTGCCTGGTATCGAGCGGCTGGGGCTGGCGCAGAACAACCCGATGGTGCTGGGAGGATCCGGGCAGGCTGTGCGGGTGCCCGGCGAAGCGGTTACGCGAGATTTCCTTGCGACCCTGGAAGTGCAGCCGCTGATGGGTCGGTTGATTCAGGCGTCCGACGCGCAGGAGGGTCACGATCACGTCGCGCTGCTCTCGTATTCCTTGTGGCGCGGGCAGTTCGGGGGCGACCGGAATGTTATCGGACGTGAGGTTCCCATTGACGGCGTGCCGCACCAAGTAATTGGAGTGCTATCGCCAGCGTTTCACTTCCCGCCATCAGGATCTTCGCTCGGCCTCGAATCGCAGCCCGAGCTATTTACACCCCTATGGTTTCACCTATCGCAGCACAGCATGGAAGGCGATTTCAACTATTCAGCAATTGCGCGATTGAAACCGGGAGTGCGGCGCGAGACGGCGCTTGCGGCGCTGAATACGGCGCAGGCAGCAATAGCGAAGACTTTTCCGGACAAGACGGAGATCCGCGCGGATTTGATTCCGTTAAACGATATGGCGGTTCAGAGCTCGCGCACGTCGCTGCTGGTTGTGCTAGGAGCGGTCGCGGCGGTCCTGCTGATCGTCTGCCTTAATCTCGCGACGCTCATGCTCGTACGCGGGACGTTGAAGAATCGGGACATTGCGATTAAAACGGCACTTGGAGCAAGCCGGTGGCGGCTCATTCGTCAGGAATCAATGGAATCGGTGCTGCTCGCGGCGGTCGGCGGCGCACTAGGCATGTCGCTTGCAACGGCGGGGTTTCGCGCGATTCTTGCCGCAGCGCCCGCAACCCTGCCCAGGCGCGATGATGTATCGATCGATTTGAACGTGGTGCTCTTTGCGCTCGGGTTAACGCTGGTCACATCACTCGTATTCGGACTTTATCCGGCATGGCGTCAATCGCGGCGTGACCCTCGAGAGGCGCTGGCGGCATCCAGCCGATCGAGCACGGGATCGAAATCCGGTACACGCGGACGAAGCATCCTGGTTGCGGTGGAAGTGGCGTTGAGCACGGTGCTGCTGGCGCTCGGCGGTCTGCTGCTCGCGAGCTTCGTTCGCTTACTGAATACGGATGTCGGCTTCGATATGGCGAATCGCGTTTCGGCCCAGCTCAGCCTGCCGGAAGCGAGCTACAGCAAACCAGAAAATGCCGTTGCTTTCTATGACAGGCTGCTTGAGGAACTTTCGGCTCAGCCGGGCATCCGCCAAGCCGCCGTGACTTCTCATTTGCCGCTGACCGGCGAGACCTGGGTGGATACGATGTCACGGCACGGAGATACTCGGTCGATGCTACAGAAGCCGACGACGAATGTGCGCTTTATCAGCCGCTCCTATTTTGAAGCAATGGGAATTCCGCTGGTCAGCGGCAGAACATTTGGCTTATCGGATAAAAAGGTTGCGGTTGTGATAATCAGCGCGGCGGTTGCGAGAGCACTCTGGCCCCGCGAGAATCCGGTTGGACAGATGTTGGTGCTGGAAGACAAGTCCATGCGTGTGATCGGGGTCGCGGGCGATACACGGGCTGACGTTGACAAGAGCGCTCCATCGGTCGTTTACGTTCCCTACTGGGACCACAGCAATGGGATGCCAACCAGTTTAGACGTTGTCCTACGCACCTCTGTTCCGGTGCGGGACGCCGTGGCGGTTCTGACGCACGCAGTTGCAAAGCTCGATCGCGGCGTTCCGATTTCACATGTGCAGACGTTCGGCGAAGTCTTGTCCGATGCGGTCGCACAGCGGCGCTTTCAGATGCTGTCAGTGAGCTCGTTTGCGATCTCGGCGTTACTGGTTGCGGCGATTGGAATTTTCGGCGTTATCGCAGGAGTAGTTTCGGCTAGGCGTAACGAGATTGGCATTCGCATGGCTTTGGGCGCAACTAGCGCAGCGCATGGCTGGAATGGTAATCCGGCAAGGAATGATGCCGGTCGCGACCGGTTTGCTGGCGGGAATTGTGGTTACCTTGGGGTGTGGATCGGCTATCGGCAAGCTGCTGTATCAAGTGCGTCCCGCCGATCCGTTGACCTTCGCTTCTGTCGCGCTATTACTCGGGGGTGTTGCGGCACTGGCTTGCTGGATTCCTGCCCGCCGGGCCGCACGTATCGATCCGATGGAAGCTCTTCGCTATGAATAGCTGCCCGGCAGCCAAGCGACGCTTGGTCTGTACAGAGAGGAAATCGCCAAGCCGTCGCGCGTGCGTTGCCGGGCGATCACTTAGAAGAAGGGTGCTGGCGGTGATCACACTGCGGAAAGATTGGCGATCGGGTGACACGCTACTTCGTCCGGAAGATTGCCTGGATTTGAGCTGAAGGTCAACCGGGGCCTTCACTCGCGAACCCGATGGGAACAGCCCACGGCGCAACCCCTGGTACTTTCAGGCGGCGCATAAAGACCTGTGCGCCGTCCGTCGCGTAGAGAAACTCGAAATGTTCGCCGCCAAAGCACAGGCTGCGTACCGGTCCGCTCGGCGCAGGCAGCGGCAAGATGGCGCGTACACGGCCGTTCTGATCACAGACTTGCACTCCCATTCGGGTGGCCACATACAGATTGCCATGACTATCGACAGCGAGATCTTCGGCGCCACTGTCATTGATCAGGTCGGTGATGTGCAGCCAATAAAAGCGTTGTTTGTCTTTGAAAGAGCCGTCAGGTTGAACGACATAGCTGTAGACCCAGCGGGTGCTCTTTTCGGCAGCGTAGAAAAGAGAGCCGTCGGGTGAAAACGCGAGTCCGGACGCGGATAGAAGCCCTTCATCGGCGAGCGTCTTTTGTTTTCCCGCATCGATGCGCCAGATCCGGCTAGGCTCGTCGCTGTGCGCGCCAGGTTCGCTGACGTAGATTCTGCCGGCATGTGTGACGATCAGACAGCGACCCGCAATGCCTTTGGCGATCGTGCGGCTGGTTGCCATGTGAATCCAGTCTGATGATTTTTTGCTCACCGGGGACAACGGCGTATAGCGAATCGTCCGGGCCGAACGCTTGAGCGGCAACGGCGGCGCCCTTCAGGAAGATGGCGGGCTTGCTGTCAGGCGCCGATCCGATAGATCGTTTTCGCGGGAGCATCGCTCACATAGACGTCTCCTTCGGCGTTCGCAGTGAGTCCGGCTGCAGCCTGGAACGATTGCGGGATTTTGTGCCAGTCTTCCTCGGGCGACGTAATTTCTTGTAGGGTGCTGTTCTGAGAAACGCCAGCCTTGACGGGCGCCGGGTAGTCACGCCAGAGCCAACGCATGACATCGGGAAATATCACTTGCCCAGGGCGAGCGTCATGGCCGTGAGCGCCCCAGGCGTGGGCAACGTCATAGCCGGCGAATTTCAGGGCGGACTCCATGTTGAGATTGGCCTCGTACCAGGAACCGAACAACGGATTCCAGGAATCGATTGAGCCGTCTTCAAGGAAAACGCGAATGGGCTTTGGGTCCGTTTTGCGGATCAGCGCTGGGTATTCGTTGCCGCCGCGCATGGAAACGAAAGTGCCGATCTCGGAGTAAACACGCGTGAATTGGTCGGGCCGGCGCCACGCCAGGGTGAAAGAACCGATGCCGCCGGTGCTCGCGCCCGTGACGGCATGATCGTTGCCGTTGGCCGAGAGATTGATGGCTCTTCCATCGTGCGTCTTCAAGTTCCGGACGGCGGGAAGCAACTCATGCAGCACGAACTCGGGGAAATGATCGTTCATACTGTCGAACTCGTAGGAACGATCGAAGCGAAGCGCGCGGCGGTGGGGTGTCCCGGCAGAGGCGTTCCAAACGGTACCGGGCGCGATACCCACGCCAATGATCACAGGTATTTCGTTCTTGGCAACCAGATTGTCCAGCACGGTCGCTTCGTACTCGCCCAAGCCCGTCTAGTTTCAACAGCAGACAGGCGGGATGAGCGGGATCGTATTGCGCGGGCACGTAGACCTGGAAAGCGTTGCCGGTACCCGGATAGATTTTCGAATCGGTAATCGCGCCTTGTAAAAACTCGCCGTGCGGAACTTCGGGATGGGACTTACCGTCTTCGGTTACTGGCCCGGATAGTTCATTCTGGATCTTCCTTACCAGTGCGTCGGGATCGGTCGTCGAGCGCACTTGGGCGTGCAACATCCAAAGTGCGCCGAGAAGCGCAGCAGCGGATATCGCTAAACGGAACTTGGAAGGCATGCCATATAGAGAATACCCGCAGGGTACAAAGGGAGTGCATGGCACAATTTTTGACTTCCATTGAACCTCAGCGGTTACGGGAAGAACTTCAGGAAGGGCAGACGGCGGATCTGCGCAGGCGACGGGGGATTATCGGGCTGTCCTTGATAGGAATGGCGAGCATGGCGGCGGTGACGCTGCTGCAGACCGGCATCGTCCGTCATTTGCCGGATCCGCCGTTGGACAGCTTCGATTCGGACCGGGTGAATTCATCTGACACAGCGTACGGGTTAGGTGCTCCGGATGGGACACTGAGCCTCGCGAGTCTGGCTAGCAACGTTCCGATTGCGGCGCTACGGCGGCGAAAACCGAGTCAAGGAGACGCCCTGGGTGCCTTTACTGGCGGCCGGAAAGGCGGCCGTTGAGGCGGCGGTTGCCGGATGGTACTTCTACCAAATGCCGGCGAAGGAAAAGGCTTGGTGCGGGTACTGCATCACAGGCGCGCTGACGAACGTGGGGATTTTATTGCTGAGCATTCCGGAGGCGCGCCGCGCGATTTCCGAACTCCGCGGCTAAGATGAGCAAGGAATGGGAAGAGCTTCGAGGCTGAAGTGCAGCCGGTGTGCCAAAACGTACTCACCAGATGAACTGAAGAACCTATGCGAGTGCGGAGGGCCTCTGCTTGTCGCTTACGATCTGGCGGAGATCCGGAAGCATTGGCGCACGAGCGACCTGAAGAACTCGGTGGATAGCATGTGGCGTTACGCGCCTGTTCTGCCCGCCGAGCCCGAGGCAGCCGTGACGCTGAAGGAAGGCTGGACGCCGCTGGTGAAGGCGACTTCACTCGGCGGGCAAATAGGCGCGGAGAATCTGTGGGTAAAGGATGAAGGCCGGAATCCCACGGATTCGTTCAAAGCGCGTGGCCTGTGTTGCGCGGTGACGATGGCAAAAAGGTTGGGTGCGCGCAAACTGGCCATTCCATCCGCCGGTAACGCCGCCGGGGCGTTGGCGGCCTATGCGGCTGCGGCCGACCTGGAGGCGCACATCTTCATGCCGCGCGATGTGCCCCAGGCCAACTTCATCGAATGCGAGGCGTTCGGCGCGCGCGTAACCTTGGTGAATGGCCTGATTAGCGACTGCGGCCGAATGGTGGCGGAGCGAAAGGAACGCGAGGGCTGGTTTGAAGTCACCACGCTGAAGGAGCCTTACCGGATAGAGGGCAAGAAGACGATGGGCTACGAGGTGGCCGAGCAGTTTAATTGGCAAGTTCCCGATGCCATTTTGTATCCATGCGGCGGCGGCGTGGGGCTGATCGGGATGTGGAAAGCGTTCGCGGAATTGGAAGAACTGGGCTGGATTGGCAGCAAGCGTCCGAAGATGATCTCAGTGCAGGCGAAGGGGTGCGCGCCGATCACGCGTGCGTTCGAGCAGGGCCGCGAAGCAAGTGAATTTTGCGAAGAGGCGCATACAATCGCGAGCGGGTTGCGTGTGCCGAAAGCGTTGGGAGATTTTCTCGTGCTGAGAGCGGTTCGCGAGAGTGAGGGAACCGCCATTTCCGTTTCCGATGAGGAAATGCTGGATGGCGGACTGCTCCTGGCGCGGTGCGAGGGGATTTTTGCGGCGCCTGAGGGCGGGGCATGCGTGGCGGCAACAAGGCGCTTGATTGAAAGCGGATTCCTGAAATCGGATGACCAGATCGTGATCTACAACACCGGATCAGGACTAAAGTACCTGGAGGCATACTCCACGCGTTTTCGGCGACAAACTTTCTCGGAGCAGGATAAGCTGGGCGGCCTTATAACACCGCGTTAATACGCTCAGTAAAAATTCGAGTTGGAGTGCTTTCCGCGAGGCTGTCGCAGTACCATAGAGGTAGTTTAGTTTGGAGTTCCGGTTCCCGCTTGGATGACTTCCCCGTTAATCGGCCTACCCTTTCAGCACCCGTGTTTTCCGAACAGCCAGTTAGGAGAAAGTTAAGTGACTAAGCTTTTCGTAGGGAACTTGCCCTACAAGGCTACCGAAGCCGATCTTCAGGCATTTTTTGAAGAAGCGGGTGTTCACGTGGACAGCGTGAACATACTGCGCGACCGCATCAGCAACGAAGCGAGGGGCTTCGGATTTGTTGAAATCAGTGACGATGCCGCGGCTAATCAGGCAGTTCAGGCTTGTAATGGCCGTGCCCTGATGGGACGAGCGTTAGTGGTGAACGAAGCTCGCCCGCCGGAGCGGCGTGAGCGCTCGGGCGGTGGTCCCGGCGGCGGTGGCGGCGGCAGGCAACGTGATTTCGGCGGCAGTAAGAACCGCTGGTAACTCAGTTACGATCCCGATTGTCTCTGGCGATCTGAGCGGGGTTGTTGGCTAGTCATGCTGGCCGTTCAGTTAGAGGCTGGAGAAGTCACCATCTCGCAGGCGGCCGTGCCGCTACGTCCGCCTAACTTCGCACTTATACGCACGCTGCTTGCGGGCATCTGCAATACCGATCTTGAGTTGCAGCGCGGTTATTACGGCTTTTCAGGGACGCCTGGGCATGAGTTTGTCGGCGAAGTGGTTGAGGCGGATGACCGCTCTCTGATAAACAAACGCGTCGTGGGCGAGATCAACCTCGCCTGTGGGCACTGTGACTTGTGCGCCATCGGTTTGGGACGGCATTGCGCGCGGCGGACGGTTTTAGGCATCGTGAAACATCCAGGAGCTTTTGCGGAATACCTGACTCTGCCCGAAAGTAATCTTCACGTTCTGCCCAACGAGATTCCGAATGACCAAGCGGTTTTTGTGGAACCGCTGGCCGCCGCTTGCGAGATTCTGGATCAGGTTCAGATCCCAACAGGCGAGCACGTAGCCGTGCTCGGGGACGGAAAGCTGGGGTTGTTAGTGGCCCAAGTGTTGCACATACACGGATGTCAGGTGACGCTTTATGGCCGGCACGAAAATAAGCTGGCTCTGGTTCGTAAGTCGGGTGTGGAGGCGATTACATCGGAATTAAGGCCGCACGCCGCATTTCAGCTTGTGGTGGATTGCACAGGCTCAGCGCGCGGGTTGCAGGATGCGGTGAGCATGGCGCGCCCACGCGGAACCGTGGTGATGAAATCGACTGTGCACGGAAACGTGTCGATGGATACAGCTCCCGTAATCGTCAATGAACTCACGCTCGTCGGTTCACGCTGCGGACGTTTTGAGCCGGCGATTGAGTTGCTGCGCAGCGGAAGAGTGGATGTATTCGGGTATATCTCCGCCGAGTTTCCGCTGCGGGAAGCGCCTGCTGCTTTCGAGGAAGCGGCGCGCCGCGGCGTGTTGAAAGTGCTCTTGCGCAACGATCAGCGAATGCGTGCGTCCTGAACTCTGCCTTTCCATTCGCCTCCGCGCCCGCGCCAATAGCGAAAGGCTGAGTGAACCGTTGCGCTCGCATAGAAAGCCGCGATAGCGGGCAAACACACGCTCCAGAATTTAGAAAGGCGATAGAAGTTGACCATCGGAAGATAGCTGAGGCTCATCAGCAGCCAGGCGGCGAGACCGAAGAGGATGGGCAGCGCATGGCCGGTTAAGAGCAACAACGGCGGCAGTAAGTAAGTAAAGAACAGGCCCAGCAATGTGCCAGCGAGTAGAAATGCGGAGTGGTGTAGCTGGTTGAACGCGGTGCGTGCGATCATTCGCTCCACTTCCGCGAACGTGCCATAAGAGCGAGTGCTTCGAGTGGAATCGGTGAGCCCCAGCCATACTCGGCCGCCGCTGCGTTTTACGGCTCGTGCCAGGGCGCAGTCGTCGATGACCTGGTTGCGGATGCTGCTGATGCCTCCGATTTTCTGCAATGCTTCCGTCCGGATGAGAATGCAGCCTCCAGCGGCGCCGGCTGCGGCATGTGTCTGCGATGAAATCCAAGCTGGCGGATAGAGCTGAAAAAAGAAATAGACAAACGCCGGGATCAGCGCCTTCTCCGCCGTTGTGAGACAGGCGAGCTTGACCATGTATGATGCGAGGTCGTAACAGCCCGCTTCTGCGATAGCGAGTAGCTGCGCGACGCTTTGCGGACCGTGCTGCATATCGGCATGCTGGATATCGGCATCGGTCAGGAGCAGGTAGTCGGGCGAGAGCGATAGCGCTTGATCTACGCCTTGCGAGACGGCCCAGAGTTTACCGGTCCAGCCCACGGGTAGAGGTTGGCCTGCGAGGACGGTAAGCTGAGGGCTCTTATCGATGCTTTGTGCGGCGGTTCGCGCGATACTGGCGGTCTCGTCGGTGCTGCCGTCATCGACCACGATCACATGCAGGTCTTGATTGAGCAGGGAAGTGACAGCGGCTGCGATACCCGATGCTTCATCCCGGGCTGGAATAACCGCGCAGATTCGTTTCTGTGGCGCTGCGCGGGTGACACGCTGCAGGTGGCGTGAGACTCGCCAGAAACCACCTCGACCGAACAAAAGATAAATCCAGATCAGCAGCGGGAGGGCGGCGATGACGTTCAGAAGCACGGCTGTTGCTGCGTCATGCAGTGTAGCGTCCCGAGGCCGAGAACGAGATCGGTAGCGGCGATGCCGACGATCTCGCGGCGGGGAAACAGTTCTGCGACTTTGTTGAGAGCCACCCGATCATTGGGGTCGTTGAAGGTGGGGACCAAGACCAGCGCGTTGGCGATGTAAAAGTTGGCGTAGCTGGCGGGCAAGCGTTGGCCATCGAAGAAGACCGGTTGCGGCATAGGCAGAGTTTCAATCCGTAGTGGCGTTGCCATCCTGATCGCGCATCTCACGGAGCAGCGCCAGATTCTCTTTGAGAGGCTCATAGTTGGCGTCGGCGGGATCTGCTTCGCTGGCAATGACCACGGTGTGTGGGTCAGTGAATCTGGCGAGATCGTCCACATGCCCATGCGTATCGTCACCGGCTATGCCGTTGCGCAGCCATAACGTATGGTGCGCTCCGAGATAGTCGCGAAAGATCTGCTCGAGATCTTCGCGAGTCAGTTCGGGGTTACTTGCTTGAACGTCGCTGAGCAGGCATTCTTCCGTAGTCAAGAGGGAGCCCGCTCCGTTTACGTCGATGCTGCCGCCTTCGAGAACGATTTGGCGATGGTTCCATGCCGGCGTCAGCATCTCGTACCCAAGCTCGCAAAGCAAGCGATTCAGTGACGGCATCGTCGTATTCGAGTTCGAATATTTCGCCCAACCGTTGAACTGCCAATTCAACAGAACTGGGTTGTTCTCCGCGCCGCGCACAAAGATGGGGCAGAAATCGCGCGTCCAACTGCGGTCGGTAGGAATCTCGAAGAACTCGACGGCGTGCATTTGCGCACCGCATTTTTTCAGAACACGGCGAGCTTTCTGTTGTGTGTCTTCGTCCGGCACGAGAATGCGAACCTTTTCTACGCGCGAGAGGTGACGGACGATTTCGCCGTAGACCCATGGAATGGGAGCGAATTTGCCGGGCCAGTCGCTAATTTCATGCGGCCAAGCAAGCCAGGTTGCTTCGTGCGGCTCCCATTCGGCCGGCATGCACGTTGCTGGTGTTCATTCCTGGTCAGGCGAGCCAGCGCTGAGTAATGGGCGCGTAGGCGTCAATGCGCCGGTCACGCAGGAAAGGCCAGTTACGGCGCACTTCATCCATTTGCTTCGGATCGCAATCGGCGATGAGAATCTGTTCCTCACTGGTCGGTGCTTGCGCGATGACGCGCCCGAATGGATCCGATACGAAGGAGTTGCCCCAAAATTCCAAACCATGATCGGGCGGACCTTCGAAGCCGGTTCGATTCACCGCAGCGACAAAAACGCCGTTCGAAATGGCATGCGCGCGCTGCACCGTGCGCCAGGCATCGAGCTGAGCCTCGCCGTACTGCGCTTTTTCAGACGGATGCCAACCGATCGCGGTTGGATAGAAGAGGACATTTGCGCCTTGCAAGCTGGTGATGCGCGCGCCTTCCGGGTACCACTGATCCCAGCAGACCAGAACGCCGATGCGCGAGAAGCGTGTTTCGAAGTTCTGAAAACCGAGATCGCCGGGCGTGAAGTAAAACTTTTCGAAATACAGCGGGTCGTCCGGAATGTGCATCTTGCGGTAGAGACCGATGAGCGAACCGTCAGCATCTATGACGGCGGCGGTGTTGTGATACAGACCTTGCGCGCGCTTCTCAAATAGGGAGGCGATGATGGAAACCTGCAGTTCTTTCGCGACAGAGCTAAGAGCCTCCGTCGAAGGGCCCGGAATGCATTCCGCCAAATTGAAAAGCTCGGCGTTCTCCTCGCGGCAGAAGTACTGACTGCGAAAAAGCTCCTGAAGGCAGATGATTTCGGCTCCTTTCGAAGCCGCATCGCGCACCCCGCGGATCGCTTTTTCGAGGTTTGCGTCGGGATCTGTCGAACAGGACATCTGCACCAAGCCGATTTTGAATGCACTGTCGCGGTGAGCTTTGGGCGCTACTGTGGTTACCGGCATTTTGAGGTTCCTGAAGTTCGATGCTGCTGAAGGAGCGGCAAGCTACATGTACAATCCGCCGTTCACATCCAGGACGTGTCCGGTGATGAAGCTGGCTTCTTCGCTGACCAAAAATTTCACTGCCGCTGCGATATCTTCCGGCGTGCCCATGCGTTTCAACGGCGTTAAATCGAGCATTTTCTGCTTCAGTTCGGCAGAGAGGCCGTGCGTCATGTCCGTTTCGATGTAACCCGGCGCGATCGCGTTCACGGTAATGTTTCGGCTGCCGACTTCTTGCGCGAGCGACTTGGTCAGGCCGATCAAGCCCGCTTTCGAAGCGACGTAGTTTGCCTGTCCGGCGTTGCCGGTCTCACCTACGACCGACGAGATGTTGACGATGCGGCCCCAACGCTCGCGCATCATGCCGGCGAGCACCTGCTGAGTGGCATAGAACGCGCCGCTCAGGTTGGTTTCGAGGACCAGTTCCCAGTCGGCCTGCTTCATGCGCACGGCGAGGCCGTCTTTCGTGATGCCGGCATTGTTCACCAGAACGTCGATGCGGCCGAACTCTTTCGCGGCTTTCGTAATCGCGTTAGCGATGGAATCCCGGTTTGAGAGGTCCATTTCAATGACAAACGTTTCGCCGCCGTTGTCCTTGATACTGGCGGCCACTTCCTCCAGGTTTTCGAGCGATCGCGCCGCTAACACCACTCGGAAACCAGCTGAGGCCAGCACGTGCGCGCAAGCTTTCCCGATGCCGCGGCTTGCACCTGTAACCAGCGCTGTTCTTATTACCCATAAAAGTCCTTCTCATGATAATGGGTGTTGGACTTTCGATGGCCTTCAATGATTTGCGCGATTTCATTCGCGCGTTAGACAAGAGCGGAGAGCTGAAGCGGATTCCGTTCGAAGTGGATCCTTACCTTGAGATCACGGAATTTGCGGATCGATCTGTGAAAAACGGCGGACCTGCGCTGCTGTTTGAGAGGCCCAAAGGGTCTCGAGTTCCGGTGCTGATCAACGCGTACGCCAGCATGCGGCGTATGGAACTCGCGCTCGGAGTCGGGGACGTCGAAGAGGTAGCGGCGCGTATTGTCGGGTTTCTGGAAATGCAGAAGCCGGAGGGCTTCTTCGACAAGCTGAAGATGCTTCCGAAGCTGGGCGAAGTATCCGCGATGTTCCCGAAGACCGTCTCGAATGGGCCTTGCAAAGAGGTCATCCGGCGCAACGGCTTCTCCTTGGCGGAGTTTCCCATTCTGCATTGCTGGCCAGGCGATGGCGGACGGTTCATCACCCTTCCCATGGTGTTTTCAAACAATCCGGAACGGGGAAGCGGAATTGCGGCATGTACCGCATGCAAGTGTTCGATGGCCAGACCACCGGCATGCATTGGCAGAAGCATAAGCAGGGCGCGGAACATTACCGACGGCTGATAGCGGAAGGAAAGAGTACCCGGATGCCCGTGGCCGTTGCGATCGGGTCCGATCCCGCCACCATGTACTCGGCGATTCTGCCGCTGCCGCCCGCCATCGATGAAATGCTGTTTGCCGGATTCTTGCGCGGCAAGGCGGTCGAGATGGTGAAATGCGAAACCAGCGATATCGAAGTGCCTGCAAACTCAGAGATCGTTCTGGAAGGTCATCTGGAGCTTGGCGAATTGCGCCGCGAAGGACCGTTTGGCGATCACACCGGGTTCTATTCGCTCGATGATGAGTATCCGGTGTTTCATATCGATTGCATCACGCACCGCAAAGACCCATTTATGCCGCGACGATTGTGGGGCCGCCGCCCATGGAAGATTTCTACATGGGAAAGGCGATCGAACGCATTTTTCTGCCGTTGATGCGCATGCAGTTGCCGGAAGTGCGCGATATCTGCATGCCGGCGGAAGGCGTGTTTCACAATCTGATTCTGGTTTCGATCCGCAAATCGTATCCGGGCCAGGCGCGGAAAGTGATGCACGCGATTTGGGGCCTGGGCCAGGCGATGTTCAGTAAATGCGTGGTGGTGGTGGATGAAGACGTGGATGTGCAGGATGTGCCCGGCGTTGCTTGGCGGGCGTTGAACAATATCGATCCGCAGCGCGATATCGAGTTCGTGATGGGGCCGATCGATTCGCTGGACCATGCCAGCCGTCTGCCGAATTACGGGTCGAAGATGGGCGTGGATGCCACGACGAAATGGCCGTCGGAAGGGTTTACGCGGCGCTGGCCGAATGTGATAAAGATGTCGCCCGAAGTGGTTAGCGCGTGTCGATGAGCTTTGGAAGACGTGCCGGGCTTGCCTCCAGATAGCGGATGGAGCGCATTCCGTATCGTGCTACGGCGGCCGCTGCCCCTTATGAAGAGTTGCGGCTGCCCGTCTCCATTCTGCTCGACAACGTGCGCAGCATGTACAACGTGGGCGCATTCTTTCGGACGGCGGATGGCGCGGGGATAGAGCGGTTGCTATTGAGCGGGATCACGGCCCGTCCGCCGAAGAGCGCGATTGCAAAAACCGCTCTCGGTGCCGAGACGCGCGTCGCATGGGAGTCGGTTGAAGATGCGAACGCGCGATTCGGCGGCTGCGAAACGCCGGTTACGAGATCGCGGCGATTGAGACGAGCACACGCGCGACCGACCTTTTCGATTGGCAGCCGCGGTTTCCCGGTTTGCGTGCTGTTCGGCCATGAAGTGGACGGGTTACCTGAGCCGCTGCTGGAGCACTGCGACACGCATGTGCGCATTCCCATGCTGGGGCTGAAGCATTCGCTCAACGTGGCGAGCGCCGGGGCGGTCGTGATGTACGAGCTGCTTCGAAAATACCGCGCGTTACATCGGTAGAAACAGTTATGTAATGGGCCGCCACGCGCGGCCATCACGCGCGAGAAGTTCGTCCGCTTCGGCTGGACCTTGGCTACCGGCCTGGTAATTCGGGAAATCTGCCCGGCTTTTCGTTGGCCCAGACATCCAGCACCGGCTGAACGACTTTCCATCCATCTTCAATATTGTCGGCGCGCTGGAACAGCGTGGCGTCGCCGATCATGACGTCATAGATGAGCGTTTCGTATCCTGTTGCGGGCGCGGTGCCGAAGTAGTCGCCATATTTGAAGTCCATGCGCACATCGCCAAGCCGCATGGTGGGACCGGGAATCTTGGTGCCAAATTCCAGCGCGATGCCTTCTTCCGGTTGAATGCGGAGCAGCAGCCAGTTAGGCGCCGGGGTTCTGAACGGATGTGCCGCGGAAGAGAGCGCAAGGAGCTTCTTTGAAGCGGATGGCGATCTGGCTCTTGCGGCGCGCCAGGCGCTTGCCGGTACGTATGTAGAAGGGAACGCCGGCCCAGCGCCAGTTTTCGATCATCAGTTTCATCGCGACATAGGTTTCGACAGATGAATCGGGCGCGACGTCTCGCTCCTGGCGATAGCCCGGTACCTGTTTTCCATCTATCTCGCCCGCACCGTATTGCCCGCGCACCGCCATGCAAGAGACCTCGTCAGGTTTGCAGACGCGGACGGATTCAATCACCTTAGCTTTCTCTGAGCGAACCGCATCGGCGCGGAACGAACTCGGCGCTTCCATGCCGGTCATTGCCACGAGTTGAAACACGTGATTGGGAACCATGTCGCGCAGCGCGCCGGTATTTTCGTAGAACTTGCCGCGCTGTTCCACGCCCACGGTTTCGGCGACGGTAATCTGCACGTGATCGATGCGGTCGCGGCTCCACATAGGCTCGAAGAAGCCGTTGGCGAACCGCAGCATCATGATGTTCTGCACGGTTTCTTTGCCCAGGAAGTGATCGATGCGGTAGATCTGGCTTTCGCCGACAACTTTGAGCATCCGGCGGTTGAGGTCTTGTGCGGATGCCAGATCGTGTCCGAATGGCTTCTCGACCACCACGCGGCGCCAATACCCGTTCTCCTCACAAGCGAGCTTACTCGCGCCGAGATGCTCTACCACGGGAGCGAAGAAACGATCGGCGACGGCCAGGTAAAAGAGGTAATTGCCGGCGGTTCTTTGTTTCGAATCCAACTCTGCCAAGTTCCCCTTCAGCTTCTCGTAAGTGGCCGGATCGTTCAAATCTCCCTGCAGATACTTCATGCGGCTGGTGAGCCATTTCCACACGTCCGCATCTATTTTTCCGTTCGGATCCGCCGCTCTTACGAACTGTTCGCTCATGTCTTCGAGCGAACGATGCCAATCCTCATCGGAGTGGCTCGGCGAGATCGACGCCTACAATCGCGAACTCGCTGGGCAGGAGTTTTGCGCAGGCGAGGTTATAGAGCGATGGCACGACCAACCTCTTCGTCAGGTCGCCACCGGCTCCGAAGATCACCATCGCGTTTGGGTCGGCGGGTCTGGCGCCGCTTGCTCTGTCGTGGGGCATCGTTTCTAATTTATTCTCGCTGGTAGGTTCAGGAAGTTTAAGTGGAAAGTTTTGCTTGCTCTTGTTCTTCGCGCAATGGCGAGCGGACGTAGCAATCGAGAAGGATCAAGGCCGCCAGTCCGGCGATCGGAATTATGAGCGCCTTGAGCTGCAACGCTATGATGGCCGAGCGCACCGCAGCACGCGCCTACAACATAAAGGCTCCAGATCATAGCGAGCCAGACTGCCATCCGGAAGGGTTTCTGGTCGCGGGAGCGCGCCAGTACGCTTCCTACTGAGTTGCCGGATCTTCTCAGTTGGTCGAACGCCCAGGTCAGAAATTTTGTGAATTCCTCACTCATCTTCAACAACGTGCCGGTGACAAACCCAGTGTGAAGCGTCAGTGAACTGAAACGGGTGAGCGCCGCATTTTGTACTCCCATCGCAAGGGCCAACAGCGCAATGTAGAGGTACGAATCGGCGGCGGCATGACTGGAAGTTGCCAGGCACGCGGGCACGAGCAGTGCGATCTCACCCAGGAACGCTAGGGACGCAATCGCCCGAATGCGTTCACGGGCCCCGATCTCGATTAAGATGCGGCAGAGCAGAAGGCCGGCTACATAGAAGAGTACCGGCCAGAGCCGGTGAACCATCTCTGGCCAGTTTTGTGAGGCCGCTTGAATCCCTACAGCGACACTGTTACCGCTCATATTCGCTGTATAGATTCGTCCCAGAGATACAAAGCCGACGGCATCCACAAAGCCGGCAATCCAGGTAAGCAAGGCGGCTACAAAGAGCGGCAAATTCTCTTGCATCGCTAGCATGGACGCCGCTCTTCCTAGAAACTGGTCGGTTTGGAGAGGCTATTGAATGGACGATAGTAGTAGCAGGGCCTATGAATATTGGCGAACAGCTCGCATTCTTATTTATCCTGGCGCTTCCGATTTCATCGGTCGCCTGGACAGTGACCCACGAAGAGGTCTTTCGGGAGCCGCGCGAGTGGTGCAAGAACCGCAGCGAGAAGTGCCAGAAACTTGTCCAGCGTAAGTTCTTTTACTTGTTCACCTGCGAGTACTGTTTCAGTCATTATGTGACGCTGTTTTTTCTGTTTCTCACGCGCTTCAAGTTGCTGTACGTAGATTGGCGAGGGTATCTTATTTCCGAGTTCGCGCTGGTTTGGGTGGCGAACGTGTACATGAACATTTATTCGCGTGTCCGGCTGGATATCAAGCGCGAGCGCGTGGAAATCGCGGCTCAAGAGAAGACGATGAACGGCGAGTAGACAAGGCGAGTAGACAATGGCAAGCCGCGCAATCGATGCAGCACGTCCTGAAGCATTGCACCGCGCGCTGACGCAGCTCTTCGGCTTTCCAGCATTTCGTCCCGGCCAGGAGGTGGTTTGCCGGGCGGTGTTCGAGGGTCAGGACGTATTGGTGGTGATGCCCACGGGCGCGGGAAAGTCGCTGTGTTACCAGTTGCCCGCTGTGGCGCGTGGCGGTACCGCGCTGGTGATCAGTCCGCTGATCGCGCTGATGGAAGATCAGGTGGCGAAGCTCAACGAGAAGGGGCTTTGCGCGGATCGCATCCACTCGGGCCGCACTCGTGAGGCGTCCCGCGCGGCCGCGTTTGCCTATCGCGATAAAAAACTCAAGTTCCTGTTTATTGCTCCGGAGCGGTTCTCCGTGCCGGGCTTTCCGGAATTTCTGTCGCGGCATAAACCTTGTTTAATTGCAGTGGACGAGGCGCACTGCATCTCCCAATGGGGACACGATTTTCGTCCGGATTACCGGATGCTGCAGTCTTATCTGCCTATGCTGAGGCCCGCGCCGATCATCGGGTTGACGGCGACCGCGACGCCGGTAGTGCAGAACGATATTGCGCAGCAGTTAGGTCTCGAAAAGCCGTTGCGCTCAATTCAGGGCTTTCGCCGAAAGAACATTGCCATTGAAGTGGTTGAAGTCGCGCGCTCGGCTCGCCGCGATGCTGTCTTCGATCTGTTGAAGGACCCATCGCGCAGGCCGGGAATCGTTTACGTTCCTACTCGCATGGACAGCGACTCCCTGGCGGAAGATCTGGGACGCTATTTCAAAACCGAGCCGTATCATGCAGGCTTGCCCTCCGACCGTCGGCAGAAAGTGCAGGAGCGGTTCTTAGGCGGCGAACTGGAGGTGATCGTCGCTACCATCGCCTTCGGCATGGGCATCGATAAGCCGGATATTCGGACCGTCATTCACACAGCTCTGCCGGGCAGTACGGAAGCGTATTACCAGGAGATTGGCCGCGCTGGACGCGATGGCGCATCGAGCCGTGCGATTCTGATGCATTCTTATGCAGACCGTCACCGGCATGATTTCTTCTTTAATCGCGACTACCCCGAGATAGAAGTCGTCGATGGAGTATACAAGCTGCTGCGGGACAAACCCATTGGCAAGGAGGATTTGCAAAAGGCTTGCAAGCTCGATCCGGATACCTTTGAGAAGGCGTTGGACAAGCTCTGGGTGCATGGCGGCGCGATCATCGATCCCGAAGAGAACGTGGTGCGCGGGGCGGGGAAGTGGCGCGACTCTTACTTGCTGCAAGGCGAGCATCGTTCCGCTCAGTTGGAACTAATGCTTCGCTATGCTTCCGCCGCGCAGTGCCGTATGGCGGCCTTGGTGCGGCATTTCGGAGACCGTACCGATACCCAGGCCTGGTGCGGAATATGCGATTTCTGCGCGCCTGATGAGTGCATCGCACAGCAGTTTCGCGACGCCACGTTTACCGAGGAGAGAGCGGCACGTGACGTGATCACCGCGCTTGAAGGCGGGTTCGCGAAGGCGACGGGCAAGCTGCACAGTGAGATCTGTTCAGCGGAAGAACTCGATCGCAACGGTTTTGAAGAGGTGCTCGCGTCCATGGCTCGAGCGGGCCTGGTTGCGCTTGCGGATACCTCTTTTGAAAAAGACGGGAAGAACATTGGGTATCGGACAGTGCGGCTGACGCGTGACGGTGCGGCGGTGGATCTGGCCGACCCGCTTGCTTTGCAAGTGCGGAAGAGCGGGCGCGATACGCATGTCCGAAAAGGCCAAAAAGCAAAGGTGAGGTTATCCTCCAGCGCGGTGCGTGAGGCGACAATCGATGCAGCCGACGAGTCACTCACGAAGGCTTTGCGCGAGTGGCGGTTGGCAGAGGCCAAGAACAAGGGTATGCCCGCTTTCCGCATATTCACAGACAAAGTGTTGCGGCAAATCGTAGAGGATCCACCGTTCACGGAAGACGATCTGCTCGCGATTGCGGGTGTCGGCCCAGGCTTCGTGAGGCGGTATGGCTTCGAAATTCTGAAGATCGTCGGAGCTTTTCAACAGCTCGAAGATAGGACGGAAGTACTGAGAGATGCATAAGTCAAATATAGCTATGGAAAGTGCTTATTCCCTCAGGTATAGTAGATTCTGCCATAATGTCCCCGTGCCGTCCGGTAGGTAGGTCGTTCCGAGAGAGGTTCGGGGTTTGTTGGAACTGAACGGACTCTAATCTATCCCTGATGACCTGTCACAACAGCTGGTCTGGAGCTATCTTAATGCGATCGCATATCTTTAAAATCATCAACCGCCTGGCAGTACTCGCCGCAATCGGTTCTCTCCCGCTTATTCACGCTGCTCCCGTCAGGTCGGCGGCGTCTGGGGTATCAGTCCAGCTAACCGGTCCGTCGGGAAGCTCGCAACCCGTCGGCACGCCCGTTCAATGGACGGCAAGCGACGCCGCAAACGACGGTAAGACACTTCAGTATCGATGGTCGATTGTTCAGAACAGCCAAACGGTTGTGTTCAGGGACTTCGGTACAGACGCGATCATCAGCTTCGCGCCGATCAACCAAGGCGCGTATACCGTCACTGTGGTGGCGCGCGATGCCGCGAACGAGAGCAGTACCGGGACCGCAATGGCCTCGTTCACTGCAAGCCCGCTTCTCGGTTCCGGGGCGCCCCGGTTATCACAGGCACGACCAATCCACTCGTTGCGATCTATAGCCTCACTTGCGATTCCGGCAGCGCGCGGGTGATGTTTGCCCCGTCCGGGACCCCAATTACAAGCGGAACCGCGACGCCTTCCAAGCCGTGTGTCAGCGGACAGAGCGTTAACTTTGTGATTGCCGGAATGCGGCAAAAGACTACTTACAATCTGATGCACGAGATCGCATCGAGCACTGGATTGTCCACAGGTCCTCAGCTTCAGTTCACGACCGGCGCTATCACCAGCGATGTGCCGCTACCCAGCATGACTATGCAAGGGGCGACGGCCGGGGGAGAAGGCATAATGTTCAATTCCTACGTCTTCGGGAGCAGTCCAACTGCATACGACATGTCCGGAAACGTCCTGTGGTTCAAGTATCCGTTGTTCCCTGCTGACGGCGTCTATACCCTAGTACGTCCCATGAACGGCGGCACAATGCTTCTAACCCGTACAGACTTGCTCCTGGAAATTGATCTGCTAGGGAATACAATTCGGGAGACAAACATCAACCGAATAGGTGAGGAGTTGGCGGGCTCTCCGTTCAACATCATCAATTCATCCATCCCGAATCGCGTAGCAAATTTCAGCCACGACGCAATCCGTTTGCCGAACGGCTACACGGTTGTGCTCTCTGAAATTGAACAAATCGCCAATCAGGGCCAAGGAAACGTTGATGTGCTTGGCGACGCGGTTTTGGTGCTCGATCAGAACTGGCAAGTGGTGTGGGCCTGGGATTCCTTCGACAAGCTTGATGTTATGCGACCGGCTGTGCTGGGTGAGACGTGTGGTTCCGGTCAGAACGGCTGCCCACCGCTCACGCTCCGCGGTTCAGCCAATGACTGGACTCATGCCAACTCGCTCTGGTACACGCCCGACGGGAATATCGTTGTCTCCCTTCGGCATCAGGATTGGGTTGTCAAGATCGACTATGCAAACGGAACCGGTACAGGGAATGTACTCTGGCATCTTGGAAATGAGGGCGACTTTACGCTTACGAGTGGGCAATGGTTCTCACATCAGCACAACGTCAGCCTTCTCGGCCAGACGGTTCTGCTATTCGACAACGCGAACGGCGATTACCAGCAATTTGGCGGCAGCCGGGGACTGCAATTGACGATAAACGAAACCACGAAGACAGCGAATATAGATGTGGATAGCCGGTTAGGTATCAGTTCCCCTGCGCTCGGAACTGCGGAGCGACTCAGGACCGCGAATCTTTGGTACTTGTGGGGATACGTCAACACCGCCGAAAGCGACGCGGCTGAGTTCGACCCTACGTTGCCCTTAGCCACCCCTCAGCTTACGTACCATTTCGGGGCGCTCACTTATCGTAGTTTCCGTTTGGACGATCTCTATACCAGCAAGGATCTGCTGCATGTTGAGCCGCCGCCCGCCCTGCAGTTCATCCCTGTAGCCGCCTGCCGTGTGGCCGATACTCGAGATCCGAACAGTGCCCTCGGCGGTCCTGAGATCGCCGGAAACACGTCCCGCGATTTCGTGATTCCGAATAGTCCCTGCGGCGTTCCCGCCAACGCCGCCGCCTATTCGCTCCAGGTGACGGCAGTCCCCAATCAACAACTGAACTACCTGACAGTTTGGCCGTCGTGGCAAGAACAGCCTTATGTTTCGACTTTGAACTCCGATGGCAGGATCAAAACTGTTGCCGCAGTGGTGGGTGCGGGAGCGGCCGGGGCTGTCAGCGTGTACGCCAGCGACTCCACGCACGTGGTACTCGATATCGACGGGTATTTCGTTCCGGCAAATACCACTTCCGCGCTTTCCTTCTATCCGTTGGGCCCATGCCGTGTAGCCGATACGCGTCAAGGAGGAGCGCTCTTTGGATCCGCTTTCAGCTCGGGAGAGACGCGTTCACTTCCTGTGCTTTCAAGCGGCTGCAAAATCCCATCGACGGCTCATGCGTATTCTCTGAATTTCACGGTACTTCCGCACCAGAATACGCTCGCTGCCCTGAGGGCGTGGCCCGCCGGTCAGAGCCAGCCGTATCCTCCGATGCTGACTGACTTCCCCGGTACAGTCTTAGGCAATGCAGCTATTGTCGAAGCGGGTACGAACGGGAACATCTCCGTGAATGCAAGCGATCCGACCGACGTGATCGTTGACATCAACGGATACTTCGCGCCTCCCAGCGCCGGCGGTCTCTCGTTCTATGCCTCCCCGCAATGCCGGGAACTGGATACACGGAGTTCAACCGGACAATTTAGCGGCACGATGACCCAAAACATCACGGGAAGTGCTTGTTATGTCCCCACCACAGCCCAGGGTTTCCTATTGAACTCGACCGTGCTTCCTGCTAAGTCGCTTGGATATTCAACGTTCTGGCCTGACGGACAGGCGCAACCACCTTCTTCCACGCTGAATGGGGTGGATGGCTCGATCACATCGAACCTGCTTCTTACTGGAACCACCGCGGGCTCGGTGAATGTGTTCGCAACCGATCAAACGCAACTGGTTCTCGACGTTTTCGGCTACTTCGCTCCGTAGGTTTTGGTAAGCCAGGGGCGGCGGTGATTACCGCCCCTAAAGGCAAACCCGGCCTAGTAGACGCGTTCCTAGAGACCTCAAACCAACCAGCGCGTGACTTCTCGCGACACCACAGCGAAATCGTCAATGAAGAGGCGAAGGACCGTACATCAATGTATCGAGCTATGAATAGAAAGGCGCTTGTTTTAGCCGCAACTCTTGTTCTTGTAGCAGCGGTGAGAGCCGGTTCGGGCGCAGAGATTCAAAGGCCCGAATCGGCCCACCGGACTCCCGTCCTGATGGAATTATTCACCTCCGAGGGTTGTTCGAGTTGTCCGCCGGCCGACAAATTACTTAAGAAGCTGGACAGTGAACAACCTTTGAGTGGTGCGGATCTCATTGTGCTGAGTGAGCATGTGGATTACTGGAACCATGATGGCTGGGTAGACCGGTATTCGTCGCCGGAATTGACCAAGCGGCAGGAGGAATACGCATCGCTGCTCGATTCGGAGGTATATACACCCCAACTTGTGATCGATGGAAGAAAGCAGGTTGTAGGAAGCGATCGTTCAGCGATCGAACACGCTGTTCAAGCTTATCTGCCCACGCGAAAAATCCCGGTCCTGGTAAGCGCGAGGAGGGATGCGGGGCAGATAGCAGTGCACATTGATGTTGCCGCTGTCGGTGGAAACAGACCGACCGCCGTTTATCTGGTGTTGGCTTCGGATCAGGCGCGATCTCACGTGATGCGGGGTGAAAACGCCGGCCGGGATTTGGAGCACGTTGCTGTTGTACTTTCTCTGGTCAAAATCGGAACGGTCAGCGCCGGATCAGGCATGCAAAAGGATGTTCGCTCCGCTTTGCCGCCGCTTCTGCGGACGGGGAATTTGCGCGTGGTGGTGTTCGCCCAGGATGCTGCGTCGAAGAGCATTCTGGGAGTTGGGCAGGATAAATTGTAAGCTTACTGGGGCGGCTGGTGGGATTCGAACCCACGACATCCAGAACCACAATCTGGCGCTACTACCGACTGAGCTACAGCCGCCGTATCCAACCAAGTTTAACATCCGGTTTGCGCCAGGGTTACATCAGGCTGATGGGATCCACATCAATGATCAGCGCAGTTGCGGGCCATTTTTCTTTCTCTGCAAAGCGGCGAAGATCGTTCAGAATCTGCCGCAACACGGGTCGCTTCGCGGCCTTGATCAGGATCTGATACCGAAACTCGTTTTTCAAGCGCAGCACGGGCGCTTCGGCTGGTCCCATCACGCGCACCCTTTCAGGCGGCGGCATCAGCACATGGCCAAGTTGCGTAGACATGCGCAAAGCTTCTTCCTGTTTCCCGGCGCGCACCAGCACATTTGCGAACGCCGCGAACGGTGGGTAGCGCAGCCACTTCCGATACTCCATCTCCTTCTTATAAAAGCCTTCGTAATCCTGCTCGGAGGCCAGCCGGACGGCATAATGGTCGGGGTTGAGGGTCTGAATGATCACCCGTCCCGGCGTACTGCCGCGGCCCGCGCGTCCGGCCGCTTGCGTCAGAAGCTGAAAACTGCGTTCGGCCGCTCGAAAGTCCGGCATGCTGAGCCCGATATCGGCCAGCACCACGCCGACCAGCGTCACATTCGGAATGTCGTGGCCTTTGGCGATCATCTGCGTGCCGACCAGAATGTCGATCGCGCCCTCGCGAAAACTGTGCAGGATGCGATCGAACGCGCCTTTCGTGGCGGTGCTGTCCCGATCTAGCCGTGCAATGCGCGCCGTCGGCAGATGCTGATGCAGTTCGTCTTCCACGCGCTCTGAGCCGGTGCCCAGGAACTGTACGTGATCGCTGCCGCACTTCGGGCATTCGGTCGGAACTTTCTCGGCGTACCCGCAGTAGTGACACAGCATGCGGCGATCGCGGCGATGATGCGTCAGGACAACCGAACAGTTCGTACACATGCAGCCGTTCTCCGCACGCGCGGCAGACCATGAAACTCGAAAAACCGCGCCGGTTCAGCAGCAGCATGGTCTGCTCGCCCTGGGCGAGGCGCTGTTGCATTTCTTCTAGCAATTTTCGCGAGAAGGTCGATTGCTTCTTGGTCTCGAGGAACTCGACACGCATGTCGACGATCTCGACATCGGGCATAGGCCGCTGCGCGATGCGCTCCGGCAGGCGTAGCAACGTGTACTTGCCCGTTTCGGCATTGTAGCGGCTTTCGATACTGGGCGTGGCCGATCCAAGAACTGCGATGGCGCCTGCTTCCTTGGCTCGCATGAGCGCTACATCACGGCCGTGATAGCGCGGCGTCTCCTGCTGTTTGTAGCTGCCGTCGTGCTCTTCGTCCACGATCACCAGCCCGAGCTTTTGAACCGGCGCAAATACACCCGAACGCGTTCCCACAATTACGCGAGCTTGCCCGTTTTGCACGCGACGCCACTGATCGGCCCGCTCCGCATCGCCAAATGCCGAGTGCAGAATCGCGACCTGCTGGCCGAAGCGGTGGAAGAACTGCCCCGCCACCGCCGGCGTCAGTCCGATCTCAGGGACCAGCAGCAGAGCGTTCTTACCCAGTTCAAGCGCCGCTTCGATGCTGCGCAGATAGACTTCCGTCTTGCCGGACCCTGTCACGCCCTGAAGAAGAAACGCTTTGAATTGATTTTCTTTGAGAGCGGCTTCTATGGCGTGGAACGCTTCCTGCTGGTGTGGATTGAGCACCGGCACGGGGCGCTCAAAGCCGCTGGGGGTTGGTAAGCCTTCCGGTTCTAACCGCATCAGTTCTTTGCCGGGCAAGCGCGCGGGCGGTTTCGCTCGCCTTCTTGATTTTTTCCGAAAGAGCCGCCAGATTGTGCGGACCGGGATGCAGTTCGAGGAAAGACAGCAACTCGCGTTCGCTCTTCTTTAGCTTCACTTCGGGGTTCTGGCCGGCGCAGGAACTCCGCCTGCAAGGCGTTCGGCGGGCGCACGCAGCGGATCGCGATCTTCCTGCGTTTCTTCCGCGCGTCACCCAGCCGCGTTTCACAAGTGCGCGCAAGGCGGTCTTGTGCGTTTTCGATTTTGCTCGCAAGATAGGCAGCGGAGCGGGAACGTTCGTCGAGCGCGCGCAGCACGGCCGATGCTGCATCCGTCGGCGGCTGCACGCTGAGCTGCCGTGCCACATCGCGCCCCAGCGTGGTCAGTGAGTAGCGCTTCGCCCGCCGCATCTCGCCGCTCAGCGGCAGCATGCCTTTCAATACTTCGCCGATGGGCGCGCAATAGTACTCCGCAATCCAATGCGCCAGCCGCAGCAGTTCACTATCGAGTACCGGTTCCTCATCGATCAGCGTGAGAATTTCGCGCGTCTCTTGCTCAGGCGGTTCATTGTGCGCGCGCAGCACAACACCCGTTAGCCGGCGCGAACCGAAGGGCGCCCACACGCGGCTGCCGACCTGGACGCGATGACGTGACGTCAGCGGAAGTTCGTAGGTGAAGAGACGATCGAGCGGCACCGGCAGCGCAACATCGCAGTACCGGGGATCGGCTTCAGGCATCCAGCTTCAAGCTCAATCGACTCCGAACGCAGATTTCAGCGCCGGATACAGCGAGCGGTAAACGTCGTAGCGCGGCCGGTAGAAATCGCACTGCCTGCCGGTTGCGGTTCTTTCACAGAGACTTCTTTAACCGCTCGACGGCAGACCTCGACGGCACTGCCGTATTCGCCGGTGCCGATCAGCGCAAGCAGCGCCGCGCCGTAAGCCGAACCTTCCTGGGTTTCTAATGTCGCGACACGTGCGTCGAAGATGTCGGCGAAAAGTTGATGCCAGAACGGACTCTTCGCTCCGCCGCCGGACAGGCGGACGAGTGCGGGAGGGGCGCCCAGTTCGCGAATGATTTCGAGCCCATCTTTCTGGCTGTAGCAGACGCCTTCCAGAATGGCCCGCACCAGGTCGCGCCGTTGATGTTTGGCAGTCAGCCCGATCCAGGCGCCGCGCGCGTATGGGTCAAGATGCGGCGTTCGTTCGCCCATCAGATAAGGCAGCCAGAACAGTCCATGTGCACCGGCCGGCGAGAGTGTCGCTTCCGCGGTCAAGTCGTCGTATTCGGTAGCCCGGCGCTAGCCGGTTGCGAAACCATTGCAAGCTCAAGCCCGCGCCTTGCGTGACGCCCATCACGTGCCAGGCGCCGGGAATGGCATGGCAGAAGGTATGAACGCGGCCCGCCGGATCGTACGCGGGCTTTTCGAGATACGCGAAGACAACGCCCGACGTGCCGATGGTGCAGGAAACCGTCCCCGGCTCAACGATGCCGTTCCCGATAGCGCTTGCCGCCTGATCGCCGGCGCCGCCGACCACCGGCGTGCCCGCGGCTAGTCCGGTGGCTTCCGCCGCCGCCGCTGAAACTTTGCCGGTGACCTCGCTCGATTCATACGCTTTGGGCAGAATCGCCGAGTCTATGCCCAGCGCGCTTGCCATGTCGGTTGACCACTTGCGATGGACTACATCGAACAGGCCCGTGCCGCTTGCATCGGAAACATCAGTTGCAAATTCGCCGGTCAATTTGAAGCGCACGTAGTCTTTCGGCAGCAGCATCTTCCGAACGGAGGCGAATTTCTCCGGCTCGTTGTCGCGCACCCAAAGCAGTTTCGGCAAGTGTGAAGCCGGTGAGCATCGGGTTCGCAATGCTTGCGCAGCACCTTCTCGGGCTGCACCTTGGAATTGATGAAGTCGACCTGGCGCTGGCTTCGCTGGTCACACCAGATCAGCGCAGGCCGAATCACCTCGATCGCGCTTCGTCCAGTAACACCAGTCCGTGCATCTGGCCCGACAAGCCAATGCCGGAAACGGAGGTTCCGTCCACGCCTGCGGCCTGCAGCACGCCTTTGATCGCGATTTGCGACGCGCGCCACCAGTCGTCCGGATCCTGCTCGGCCCAAAGCGGCCGCTGCATCTGCATCTCTTCGTGCGGCGCGGTAAAGGAATAGCGCACGCGACCGCCCGAATCCACCAGCAGCGCGCGCGATCCGCTGGTGCCGACATCCAGTCCAAGCCAATACATAATCAGTTGATAAGCATGCTAGTGCGGTCAGGCTGGAGTGGCGATCTTGTCTAAGTACAGATGTTTTTGAAAGGGAAGATAGGCGGCTCCGAACAGACCCGCGTCGGCCCCCAGTTGCGCTCTTTCCACTCTGGTCCCGCTGCGCCACGAGGTGAAGGCGCGTTTCTCAATTTCCGCCATCATGCTGGGCGCAAACAGGTCCCATGCGGGCAGCGGGCCTCCGCTCACCAGATATAGCGGGAAGTTGAACAGGTTGATCAGATTTGCGATCGCAATGCCCAAGGCCCTACCGACGGATTCGAACACCAGCTTCGCGCGATCGTTGCCCCCGAGGGCAAGTTCGTACACACGCTTGGCCGTGATCTGGTGCTCATGGTTTCCGAAGTGCATCATCTGCCCCATGGCGGCAATCGCGCTGGCGGAAGCGTGCTTTTCGAGACAACCGCAGTTGCCGCACCCGCAAGGATTGCCGTCCGGAAAGACCGTCATATGACCGATTTCGCCGGCCATTCCGCGAAACCCATGCAAGACTTTCCCATCGACGATGATGCCGCCGCCGATGCCGGTTCCCAGCGTGATCAATAGCAGATCCTTGATTCCGCGGCCGGCGCCCATCCACATCTCCCCCAATGCCGCGGCATTAGCGTCGTTCTCCAGGATGATAGCGGTCTTCAGTTCTCGCTCAATATGGTCCCGGAACGGGATAGCCCTGGAAACCCGGCAGATTGGCAGCGCTCACAACCACCCCACGTTCGTATATCGATGAACCCTGGGATGCCGATGCCGACGCCCGCCAGACCGGCATCGGCAACCCGCGAGCGAACTTCTTGGATGGTGTGGACGATGTCCGAGACGACGCGATCAGGGCCGGCGTCGTAGTTGGCCGCGACCGAGACCTTGTGGAGCATCTGACCGCCGGCCTCGATCGCAGCCACACGTAGATTCGTACCGCCGAGATCAACGCCTATCGAATAAGCGTCCATGCGCACTGAATGATAACAGATGAATGCCCGCTAAGGGCCTACTCGCGGTGTCGCCACGCTGTGCGCTACATCCAGCCAGAAATGGGCCGCTTTGCGAATCGTGCCGAAAAAGCTATCCAGGTCGACCGGCTTACGCAGATAGCAGTTTGCATGCAGCTCATAAGCCTCGCGAATGTCTCGTTCCGCATCGGACGTGGTGAGAACGGCGACAGGGATCAACCGCAGTTCCTGATTCTGTTTCACTTGCCGAAGAATATCGCGCGAATCGGATTTGGGCAGATTGAAATCGAGGAAAATGAGTTCCGGTGTCGGTGCATCGGCATACTTTCCTTGCTGGTGCAGGAAGGAAAGCGCCTCATCGCCGTCCATGGCGATCTGAAGGCTCACCGGTGGCTGCATATCGCGCAGAGCCTCACGCATCAAGCGAATGTCGCCGGGATTGTCCTCGATGATGAGTATTACTCTTGCGCTGGCCAATGAGTCTTCTCGTTATTTTCTCTGTAAGCCGCGTCCGCTCGCTGAAATGACTTATAGAATACGCTAATTTTATCGGCAAATTTCGTGTACTGGAACCTAGAAAACAAACTTGAGAGAATGGCGAATCTGTGAACAAACACTTCATCGCCGTGTTCCTGCTCGCTTGCTGCGTTCTCTCAGCCGGTCAGCGTTCTTCCGCCTCGGACCCTGAAACCTTCGCCGCCCGGGTTGCTAGGGTTGCGTAAGATCGACGGCTTTTTGCCCTTGTATTGGGACGACAAGACCGGCAAGATGTGGCTCGAAATCGACCGCTTCAACCAAGAGTTCCTGTATATCACCGCGCTTTCGGCGGGCGTCGGATCGAACGACTTAGAACTCGACCGCGGACGCATGAACCCGCCTTCAGGTCGTGCAGTTCGAGCGTTCCGGTCCGCGCATTCTTTTGGTGGAATCGAATTACAAGTTCCGCGCCACCAGCGCCGATCCGAGCCGAACGCCGAGCTGAGCAGGATTCCTTTGCCCGCTCGACATTATGGGGTTTTGATGTCGCCGCCGAAGATGGGTCGCGTGTATTGGTGGACGCGACGGCGTTTTTCTTGCGGGATGCGTCCGGGGTTGCCCGCCAGTTGCAAGAGGCCAAGCAGGGCCATTACGAGCCCGACAACACTCGCAGCGCTTTCTACCTTCCCTTAACCAAGGCCTTCCCCAGGAACACCGAAGTGGAAACGACTCTCACCTTCACAGGTGAGCCGACCGGCGCTCTCATTCGCGAAGTGACACCTTCGCCGGAGGCGGTGACCGTCCGGGAGCATCAGTCGTTTGTCGCCTTGCCGGATGCCGGTTATCAAGCCCAGGCTGCAAGATCCGCGGGCAGGGTACTTCTCAACCGACTTCATGGATTTTTCGGCGCCCCTGGACCAGCCGGTCATGAAGCGCTACATCGCGCGTCACCGGCTCGAAAAGAAAGATCCGACAGCAGCGGTCAGCGATCCAGTGGAGCCGCTCGTTTATTATGTCGATCCGGGAGCGCCTGAGCCGGTCCGTTCGGCGCTGCTCGAAGGGGCTAGCTGGTGGAATCAGGCATTCGAAGCGGCTGGGTTCCACAACGCCTTTCAAGTCAAGGTATTACCGGTCGATGTTGATCCAATGGATGTACGCTATAACGTGATCCAATGGGTCCATCGATCCACGCGTGGCTGGTCCTACGGCAACTCGCTCATCGATCCTCGGACGGGCGAGATCATCAAGGGTATCGTGACGCTCGGTTCCTTACGCCAGCATCAGGATTTCCTCATATTCCAAGGCTTGATGGCGCCGTATGTTCCGGGCCACGAGAACACGGCGCCTTTGACCGATGCGGTTCTGGCCCGGCTGCGCCAACTCGCGGCGCACGAGGTTGGACATACCCTCGGCTTGGAGCATAACTATATCGCCAGTACGCAAGGCCGCGCTTCGGTGATGGATTATCCGGGACCTCACGTCGACATCCGCCCGGACAATACCCTTAGTTTGTCGGACGCTTACGCCCAAGGCATCGGCGAGTGGGACAAGGTGGCGATCAATTGGGGGTACAGGCAGTTTGCCCCGGGCACCGACGAGCACGCTGTCACTCAACAAGATTCTTATGGACGCCGCCAAGCGCGGATTCACCTTCATTACGGATGCTGATAGCCGTCCGCCCGGCAGTGCACATCCCCAATCTCATCTATGGGATGACGGCCCAAATGCAGTGGAAGGGTTGAATCGAATTATGAAGGTCCGGGCACTGGCTCTCGCGCGCTTCGGACCGAACAACATTCCGGTCGGCGCACCCATGGCCACGCTCGATGAAGTGCTGGTGCCGCTGTATTTCTTGCATCGATACGAGACTCAAGCAGCAAGCAAGGTCTTAGGCGGCAACGACTATAGCTACGCGTTGCGCGGCGATGGCCAGCCCGTGACCAGCATTGTTCCAGCGGCCGAACAGCGCGCCGCTTTGAAAGCACTCCTCGCAACGCTCGATCCCACCGCGCTCACCCTGCCGGAGCATATCTTGAATTTGATTCCGCCGAGACCGCCCGGCTATCCTCGTACCCGCGAGACGTTTCCTTCCAAAACCGGCGTGACCTTCGATCCAATGTCTGCCGCGGAAGGGGCGGCCGATCTAACCGCCAGCCTGATTCTCAATCCCCAGCGGGCGACGCGCCTGGTGCAATATCATGCTCGAGACAGAGACAATCCAGGATTGCGGGAAGTCATCGATGCCCTGATGACCGCGACTTGGCATTCCGAAGACCACAAGGGCCTGGAGCGGGAGATTGCGCATACCATCGACTACGTCGTCTTATCGCGCTTGATGGCGCTCGCTATAGATACTTCCGCGCCGGCGGAAGTCCGTTCCATTGCGACGGATAGAGTTGGCGAATTAAAAAATTACCTGACCAGCTCGCACGTGGACGCTGACCTGAAGTACGGCCTTACTTTGATCAATACGTTCCAGACCAATCCCGACCGGCTGGAACTCCCCCAAGCGGCTGAGATCCCGCCCGGGCAACCCTTTGGAGATGACGAAGAGTTCTTCCCGTTAAACCCGACAAAATCCCGACCGGCTCAGGTTCGAAGAGGCAGTTTCTAACAGGCCGCCGGAGAATGCCGCAACACGTCGGCTCAGCATCATTGATTTGCGACGGGCTGCCAAAGCTCCACCCGATTTCCTTCCGGGTCGGTGATCCAGCCGAACTTTCCGAAGTCGTAGCTTTCGCGCTTCGGATCGACCGTGACACCTGCTTCGATCAAACGGTCCAGCAATCCATCGAGGTCATCCACTTGGAGATTGATCATTGCTTTCTGTGCCGGCGGGAAGTATGCATTGTCTTGTTTGAAAAACGAGAAGACAATCTCGGCGTGTTGTGTCGGGACAGGAAACGCAAAGGATCCACCTTCCGACTTCACCAGCCCGAGATGCCGCTCGTACCATTCATACAGAGCTTTTGGATCATCCGCGCGCAAAAATACTCCGCCAAATCCAGTGCTTGAAGCCATGTAGTCTCCTATGAGGAACGTTTGTTGGAAGCTCAGGGCGTACGCCCCGGACTTTTGATTTTATGTCGTCACGACTGCGCGACCGGCCGCGGGTTCGAAAGGGGCCTTGCGGCGGAGGACGGCAGCGGAGATGAAAGTAATGATGAGGCCGACGGGCAGCGGCTCCATGAACGTGTAGGCCATGTTGACCAAGGGATTCTGGTAGAGCTGCTGCGAGCGCTGTATGGCAGCAACCCGCGCAGCGATGGTGGCGGGGTCAAGTCCGGAGGACTGCGACCCTCTGGATCTGCGCGGCGAAGTAGCTGTCCAGGAAGTGGGGCATGAAGTTGAAGTAGAGGACCTCCCACATCGCGACGTAGCAGACGATGGTGATCAGGGTAATGAGGATGCCGCAGGCGAAAGCGCGTCCGAAGGAGATTTGGCCCGCGAGGGTGTTGTCGCGGTAGCTGCGGATGCCGAAGTAGATCAGCAGGAACGACGCCACCATGATGGTGTAGCCGAGTGCCATGCTGTGGCCGGAGCCGATCTTGTTCGCGAGGAGAAGCGAGCCGCCCATAAGGACGGAGATCATGACCCCGCCGATGAGGCCGAAGGTGAGGACAACTTTCTTCATGTGATACTCCTGGTCCCGAGTGCGGACCGACCCAGCATGCAGTGTAACGGGGCCGGATGTCGTCATCCTTTCGGGTGATTTTACAGGAATGGAGCGGAAATCGTGCTTTCGGGGGATGCGATTACGGCAGCAGGCCTAGTTCTTTGCCGCGCTGCACGGCCTGCGTGCGGCGGGAAGCTCCAAGCTTGTCGAAGGTGCGGGCACAATGCGTCTTGACGGTGTTTTCGGAAACGAAAAGCTCCATCGCGATCTCGCGATTGCTGAAGCCGCGGGCGATCAGGGTCAGGACTTCGAGCTCGCGTGCTGTGATGCCGACGGACTCCTGGTCGCTTCGTATTGGGAGCAAAAGTTTTGGGGGCCGGAGCGTCCGCAGGGACAAGCACCTCTCTGACCACGATCGTTTCGCGACGGCGCGTGATTCGGAGGCCAAGCCAGATGCCGAAGGTCGCGAATAGGATGGCGACGAGCGCGCCGTAGAGCTCGACGGAGTGTTCGATGATGACGAAGCGGTATTCGGTGTATTGAAGGGTGGCGATGAGGAGTCCGCCGACGACACCGAAGATAAGGACGTGGCGCTTCATCGTGGATTGCGAAGAACTATTTCTATAGCTTACACACGGAGAAGCACAGTGATCATTGCTTTACAACGTCTATTAACCCCAAACTGATCAACACCGCCTGATCCACTCTTGCCAAAGTCTGAGCACTGGCGCGTCCGATCCGCTTGATAAGCCGCTGCTTGTCAATGGACCGGATTTGATTGAGAACCACAGCGGATTGCCGCCCTAAGCCGGATTGTTCAGAGTCCATGACGACGTCAGTCGGGTAAGGCGGATCGTCGAATTTGGAAGTGATGGCCGCCACGATGGTGATCGGGCTGTACTGATTGGCAATGTCGTTCTGTAAGACTAAAGCCGGCCGAGTCTTTTTGATCTCGCGGCCAACGGTCGGATCGAAGTTAACAAGGTAGATATCTCCGCGATGAGGAAAACCTACTTTTTGCGCTTTGCGGGTATTTTGGGCTGCCATGCTTCCTCGTCCAGACAAAACCATTCCTCGGCAATCTGAAGATCACGGGCCGCATTGGCAACCGCTCCTTGCTTGAGGCGCTCTGCCAAATTGGCCTTTGAACGAGAGCTGACGTAATGCAGGACTGCGTCAGAGATCAATCTACTGCGGTTCCCTTTCGGGGCGACTCGGTCGAGTACCTTGATCGTTTCGACCGGCAGGACAATGTTGATGCGTTTGGTCATTTGTCTCTAAAGCCTAACGTTTATTGTACTGACACTATACACATCTTCGGTGTGTACGTCAAAAGTCGGGACCTGGACCGCATAATGCGGACGGGAAAAGACGCAAATGCACTCCCAGATCCGCGCTGAACCTACCCGATCCTGAACATGCCAAGTCGGCCGCCTTGAACAGCTCGCGGTCCATCGGCCTCGCAGCCACCGTATGAGCATACGTCCGTGAGTTTACGCGGGGACGCTGCACTCCATCGACCCGACGGCTGCTATTGAAAACGTGAAGACGCTGGAACAGATTCCGCGCTTAGGCGGATGCTGGCGGACTTCAGTGACTGTATCTAGTGGCCCGTCGTAGCCAAATCGTTACTATCTGATGACCGCAACGCGAAAAACCCGGGACTGGCTTAAGCGCCGTTACGTCAGTCGGTAACAGGATGTAAACCCAAGCAGGCGCGTCTGCCTGTCCCAGCGGTTTTTCTCCATGCTCAACCGCCGCTAACGATTTCAACCGCGACACTCCACTGGCTGACACTTTCCGGATCGCGGACAACACATCAAAGTGAAGCGCCTTATCTTCCGCTGTCAGCGGATTCTACTCCATAGTTCGCACTCACGAGTGCATCTCGACTCAATCGTCGCGCATCAACTGCGGAGGAGAGAGAAATGTATTTAATCACCGGAGCCACCGGGAATACCGGGTCGGTCGTTGCAAAGGGCCTTCTGGAACAAGGCAAGAAAGTGCGTGTCGTCGCGCGTACACAGGCAAAGCTGGAACAGTTGAGGTCCCTAGGTGCTGAGACACTCATCGGCGATATTACTTCCCAAGACACCGCGAGAAAGGCGTTCGCACAAGTCGAAGCGGCCTATCTCATGATCCCGCCGGCGATGACCGACCCGGATTTTCGCGGTTACCAGAAAAAGCTCGTGGACGTTTACGGGTCTGCGCTGGAAGCGAACGGTTCGGTCAAGCATGTCGTCGTCCTCAGCAGCTTCGGTGCCGACAAAGACGTCAAGACTGGTCCGATACTGGGTCTTCATTTCCTCGAAGAGCGCCTCAAACAGATCAAGACGCTGAACTCCCTTTCTCTCCGTGCTGGTTATTTCATGGAGAATACTCTTGGACAAGCCGGTGTGATCCATCAAATGGGCGCAGTCGTCGGCCCACTCAAGCCTGATCTCAAAATCCCTCTCATCGCCAGCGTCGATATTGGCAACGCCGCTCTCAACGCTCTTCAGCAACTGAATTTCACTGGCCATCAAACTCACGAACTGCAGGGCCAACGTGATCTCACGTACCTCGAAATCACAGGCATCATCGGCGCCGCCATCGGCAAGCCTGATCTCCAATACCAGGTCATCTCGAGCGAGCAATTTGCAGGGATGATCGAGCAGATGGGATGGGCTCGAAACGTAGCGGCCTTGATGGCCGAAATGGTAGACGCTCAAAACGCCGGCCACGTGCGCGCCCTGGAGCCACGCTCAGCGAGCAATACGACGGCCACATCGTTTGAGCAGTTCGTCTCCGAAACGTTCGTTCCCGCCTATAAAGCGTTCTCTAAAGAACGCCTAACGGCGTCAGCTTGAGCGTTGGCAAGCCACGACATTAACCGACCGCTTCGTAAACGGTGGAAAAACCGTGACAGAAGGTCGTAGTAGCGAATCCATGCGCAACTAGCAATGTTCGGTCGCCGAAGAGCCTTACGAATGAAGAACGCGCTGATCTCAGCTCAGCAATAATGCAGACGTGAAGGGGACATATCGGTCCGTATGTCGCTTACGCTTTCCGAATGGCCGACGATCCACTCGGTAGCTGAAAGCGGCGGTCTCTCCGACGTCTTCGTATTGCGCTCAGCTGAGTTCTTGGGCGAGTCCGATGAGAAGCCCTTCAGGGCCGCGGATGTAGCAGAGCCGATACGCGTCTTTATACTGGACTACTTCGCCTACGAGCTGCGCGCCGCGCTTGCGGAGCCTTTCAAGCGTCTCGTCGATGTCGTCGACGGCGAACATGACGCGGAGGTAGCCTAGAGCGTTCACCGGGGCCTTGCGATGATCCGCGACGGCAGGCGGCGTGAGGAAGCGGGAGAGCTCGAGCCGGCCGTGGCCGTCCGGCGTGCGCATCATGGCAATCTCGACGCGCTGATCGCCCAGTCCAGTGACACGTCCGGCCCATTCTCCTTCGATCGTGGCCCGCCCTTCGAGCTCGAGGCCGAGCTCGCGAAAGAAATCAATCGTCCCTCCGAGGTCATCGACGACGATTCCTACGTTGTCCATTGTTTGAGCGCCATGTGTCCAATCTATAAGGTGCCGTCTAAGTCTGACAACGGACCCTTCTGCAACGCCGAAGCACGAGCGGCGTGGACCCTGAGAGATGTCCCGAATAGCGCTTACTCGGGGCGGATGATGGGCAATCCGGAAACTGACTACAAGGGGACTTATCATTCCGTATCTGGCTTACAGGCTCCGGTACCGAAAGTCGATTGCTATCGTGCACTATGCTGACATGTCCAACGAGCTGAGGCTGCTCAGACTTCAGCCTCCGAACGTGCGTTCACTTTGGGCCCGTCATACGAGCCGCAGTTCCATTACTTTTACTCTCAAACCTGCATTGACTCCTGCCGGATCTTCGGATAATAATCAAGCTTCCACCCCGTTCAAAATAGCGTCACTTGGAGGGTTCTCGATCGATGCGCACTCGCGTCAAAGGCGGTGTGTTCTGCCTGTCCGCGCTCCTGTCTTCTTCTTTGCTCGCCGACAGCCTGAATTTCACCGGCAATGCACAGCAATACACCGTTTCAGCGACGGGCATCTACTCCATCGCACTCGCCGGGGGACAAGGCGCCGGCGCCTCGGGTTATTTGGGTGGATTAGGCGCGCTCATCGGAGGCGACTATTCGCTCACCGTTGGCACCGTGCTCGACGTCTACGTCGCTGGCGCGGGTGATGCAGGGCCAAGCACCGGAAGTGGGGCCGGCGGAACATTCATTGTTTTTGATAGCACCAAATCGCTGTTCGCGGCCGCGGGCGGCGGAGGCGGCGCCGGCTACCACACAAACGCGCAAGCGGGCCAAACCACGACGGCAGGCGGTAATGCTCCCGGCGGCGGGGTGACCGGCGGCCAAAACGGCAGCGGCGGCAGCGGGGGCGAGGCAGGAGGAGGTGCCGGCTTCTCTGGTAATGGCGGTGACGGAAGTCACGCCGATGGCGGCGATGACTACGCCAATGGCTTCAGTGGAGGCGGCAGCGCTGCCGGGAACGGCGGCGGTTATGGCGGCGGCGGTGGCGGCGGCCTTGCAAGTGGCGGCGGCGGCGGTGGGTACAGTGGCGGAGGAGCGAGTCCGGGTGACGGCGGCGGTGGCGGTGGCTCCTACCTCGATCCGCTATTCACGGACATTAGCCTGACTGCAGGCGCAAACACAGGCAACGGCTACGTCACCATCGATTTCATCTCACCGCTTTCGGCGCCGGCGCCTGAGCCGGCTTCGATCGCCCTGCTCGCCTTAGGCCTGCTCGCCATTCCCGCTGCCCGCCGGCTGCGCTAGTAAGAAATAGCCGCCCGTGATCGCTTGCCGGTCGGCGGAAAATTCTCCAACAGTTGCTCGATATCCCTTATCGATGGCAGGCAATCCGCACATTACCGGATCGAGGGTAGAAAGTCGGGACAGCACACGCAAGGTAGAAAGTCGGGACGTAGAAAGTCGGGACGTAGAAAGTCGGACGTAGAAAGTCGGGACAGCACACGCAAGTAGAAAGTCGGGACAGCACACGCAAACTCGAGTTTCGAGAATCCACGCCCCCGACGCACACACTGTAACTGAAGGATGTCGCGAATCGCGCGTGCAATGCTGGAAGGCGTTCCGCACCACGTCACGCAAACAGGAAACGGGCGGCAGGTTGTATTCGATACACACGAGGGCTACCTCCTTTACCTGGACCTGCTCCGGTGAATACGCTAACCGGTTCCATCTTCTGATTTCGGCCTACTGCCTGATGAGCAATCATGTCCATTTGATCGCCATACCGCAGCGACCCGATTCTCTCCTCCCTCGGTGCTCCAATCCGTAAAAGGAGCAATCGAGAAATTACGGCAAGCGATACAACGACATTGACCTGCGCCGCGAGTTCAACTGGCCCAAAGGGTCTAACAACTTTCCGCCCTTTTGTCTAACGGCATTAAAGGACGTTCTCATCCGGTGGAGCTGAAGAGCAGTTAGCTCGAAATCTGCCTTTTCAGCGTCGACACGGTAACGTGAGGCCAGCTCAACCCATCAAAATTCAGCAAGACGGTTTGAGAGTACTGAAGCAAATCTGGCGAGTCCTTGACCGTGTGAATCCAAAAGGTTGCTGTCACTTGATCTGCCACCGCATTTGGCTGATTTAGTGTGCCTTGTAGAAAGGCAGTGTTAGCTGTACCACCACCCGGGAAGGAGTTGTTATTTGTTGAAACTTGCAGAACTGTTGTGGATAGTATTTGTTGTCCCTGGAGAGCATCCCTTAGAACAGAATTTGGATCATCGATCATCTCCTGAGTTATGCCCTGCATTTGATTGTCCGGCGTACGAGAAGGCGCGGGTGTCGAAAGCTTCAATTCGGAAAACGAGTCTGGGTTTTTCTGAAGGCTCTCCAAGTCAAAGGGCACAATGTCAATGTTCGGAATATCCGGTGAGCCGGTTTGAGGTGGGGTTGCAGGGCCTTGGGCGAGAATGGCCGTCCCATGAGGAATTGAGGCCATGCGAACGAGACTCGCAGGCACTTTTGGGTCCGTAGTCGCAGGAACTACAGCCCAGATGCCGGTCTCGAAGTGAAGGGCTGTTTTGGGAATAGCATTGGCGTCTGAAATCTTCTGCAGGTATTGAAGACCTGTCATGGCGATGTCCCCTTGCAGGAAACCTCGATTGGGAATGGACCCCTCGATTGTTTCGTACGCTATGGAGTCCTCAGTAATGTTGAGTTCCAAAAAACGGCCTCCGGAACTCAGGGGACGAGGCTGCCAGATGGTGTTAAAGCCTCTTCCCTCCCATTTGCCGATCAATTTGGACAGCACATCGAGAGGATTGAAATCTGCGGCAAGGGGACGAAGTTCGGCCTCTCTTAGTGGCGGCAGAGGCCGGAAGACGAAGTCCGGTTCGAGTTCCATGGACATGACGGGATCACCTTACCGCCAGGATAAAACATTTTCTCCCTTCCCTGTTGCATGCATTATTATGTGATGTGATAACGTCCGCTATCACACGCTTTTAACCGGAGGTCGTCAGGGGCGATCAGGCAAAGCCGGTCGAAGGACAGGGGAAATCCTATCCCGGGATAATCCGGTAGACCACCGACATCTGTGTAGCCGCTCTTACCACTCAAGCTGTAAGGCAGGCCGGAACAGTACATCGTGTCGCCAGTAACAAAGTACGTCCTCACTCTGATCAACATCTTCGAGACCACCCGAACGGCTGGAACTGCCACGAGAAGTGGAAATTCCACCGCGACAACGCTTCGGAGATGACAGAGTTCTTTCCTCAGACACATTGGCGGCCAAAGGCTCTCGTTCATCTATCCGAATCTGATTGGCAATAACCTGACCGCGTTCTAGGCTGAAATGGGCAGGCATGCTGGAGGCGCCAGCTTTCGGCAATGATGTTGCTGGCAACTTAGGCCTGGGTTTCCCGCTCGGTGCACAACCGCCTTTCCTGCCCACTTCGGGCGTCACCATAGGTGGAACGGCAAGAGAGCGCAAAGACACAATCGAACATCCCTTTGGCTTTTTATGCTTCCGGGTTCCTGATGCTGCGATACGGCACTTCCCGATACGTTCCAAGCTTGGCCTCATCCACCGCCTCGATCACTTCCTGAAGCTGGTTCCTGACCCCAGGCCAGCGACCGGACGGCAGCACGACGATAGCGATTTTGCGCTCCTTTAGATTCTGCTGATATCGGATGTTGGTATCGGGCGTGACCAGCGCATCGAAGCCTTGCGCTTCGGCCGCCCTGATCAATTCACCATTGGGCGTGCGATCCAGACCTACGCTAATCGCCAGCGTGACGTCATGCTTCTTCAGGTAGCGGGCAAGCGGTCGCGGCGTCGATTGATCGAAAAGTACCTTCAGGGCTTGATCGCGGGCTGATGAGCGTCCCTGTGGGTTTTGAAGTCCAGCACTGCCTTGAGCGGCAGACTGTAGTTATAGGCAACTTCCTCAGCCGTCTCGCCTTCGTCGAGGCATTCGGCAACCAAGGCAGCAGGAACGCGAGATTCGCCCAGTGTCGGTTTGCCACCGACCCGGCCGGGCTGCACCACTATGCCGGGATAGTCAGAAAATTCGCTTTCCATGACCCTATTTTATGCGCTTTCCGGCGCCTTGCAATGGCGGTTTTCACCTGGACTTCGAGCCGCTACCGAACCCATTTCAAGAGCCGCTTGCAAAATTAATGGAGCGGGAGAAGTAAGGGAGAGGTTATAGAACAGGAGGAATAAGAAATGTTTGAAAGAGGGCTATAGACCTTGTACTCTGTTGTTTCCAGACAGACAAAAAACAAGGAGCAAGCCCTCGTATGCAGAGTACTCCACGCGAACGATTAATGCAGTTTTCACACTTGTTGCAAGGCGTGTTATTCGCGGCTATGGAGCGGGAAGTGGGTGAACTGAGCGAGAAAGCGCGCTTATTGGTGGCGGTACTGAGTGCGCTGCCACTGTCACGCTGGATTGGGACGCAGCGGGGTTGGCGAGGACGTCCTGCGAAAGATCGGCAGGCATTGGCAAGCACGTTTTTGGCGAAAGCGGTGTACGGGTTGGGGACGACACGACAGGTGATCGAGCGCTTGCGCAGTGACCGACAGTTGCTCTGCTTGTGCGGTTGGAACACGGTCGAGCAACTCCCGGCGGAATCGACGTTCTCGCGCGCCTTCGAGGAATTTGCACAGACAGAGTTGCCGCAGCGGTTGCACGCAGCACTGATCGAAGGGACGCAGAAGGAGCGGATAATCGGCCACATCGCGCGCGACTCGACGGCGATTGAAGCGCGCGAGAAGTTTCCCGAAACCAAGCCTGTCAAAGAGAAGCGGAAACGCCGTCCCAAGCGCTGCCAAGCTAGTGAGCGCGGCACACGCCTAGAGCGTCAGCGGAAACAAAACCTGACGCAGCAGTTAGCCGCCTTAGCCCAGGACTGCGGCATTGGCGTGAAGAAGAGCAGTAAGGGCCATCTCAGTTACTGGCGCGGCTACAAGCTGCATCTGGATGTGGCCGACGGACACATTCCCATCAGCGCGCTGCTGACGGGAGCGAGCGTGCATGATTCGCAAGCCGCCATTCCGCTGATGACCATGAGTACTCAGCGTGTGACTTATCTCTACGATCTGATGGATTCGGCTTACGACGCAGTGGCGATCCGCCAGCACAGCCTGGCACTGGGACACCGGCCCATTACCGATCACCCCCGGCGCTATCGCAAAACCGGTGAGCGCAAGGTGGCGTTACGCAAAAGCTCGCGCTCTTGGACGCGGGTCATCGAAAAGGAATTGCGCGCGGAAGAAATGACCTGGGCTGAACAGGACCGCTTTGCCGAACGCACCATGGTCGAACGCGTCTTCAGTCGTCTCAAAGACGAGTTCGGAGCACGCGTCATTCGCGTACATGGCGCCCGCAAGATCATGGCGCACCTGATGTTCGGAGTGCTGGCGCTCACAGTCGACCAACTGCTCAAACTTACGGGATAACTTCAGCCGTCTGCCTGAAAAACGACACGCGTCCATGCGGACGCAGTCGCGGCGTGCGCCCTTTTCCCCTTTCTTCACAAAAACCTCTTCCACGTCACGCCAACGGCCAAAAATCACAACCACTGTCGCCTTGTCAAGACCTCCCGCGGCGAGTTTTGCAAGTCGGTGTCAAATCGACCTACATTTTTATCCAGCTCTGAATCATCAACTTACAGCCAATCTGAAACGTACAAAGAACGTTTTGAGCTCTCGTCATGCTATGTTCTGGCAGGCTCGCGGGTTCACCCTCGCGGCCCATTTTTGTTGGAGGACACCCATGACCCCTCGCTCCATCCGCCGCGCCGCTGAGCGCAAAGCTATGAAACTCGCCCGCAAGGCCGAAAGCCTCAGCTGCGCTCCATACCGATCAGCCAGAGCTTCGATGACGAACACCGCGAAACGCACCTTCATAGCCGAAGCGAACAGTCTGCTGGGAACACAAAGCCCAGCGAAGACACCCCCGCCGAATCGCTGCTCTTCGCGCCGCCGTCGCTATCTGCAGCCCAGCTCGCCGCCAATCGTTCGAATGCCCAGCTCTCCTGCGGTCCCACCAGTTCGGAAGGTAAATCCAAATCCTGTCTAAACGCCGTCAAAACAGGCCTTACCGGCCGCACCGTTCTTCTGCCGACCGACGACGCACCCGAATACGAGCGCCATCTCCGCGCCTACACCGAAGAATTCTCGCCCGTGGGCCAGCGCGAATCGGACCTCGTTCAATCCATCGCGGATACCATGTGGCGTCTCAAGCGCATTCCGTGTCTCGAAAACGCCATCTTCGCGCAAGGACACATGGAATTTGCCGAAGCCTTCAATCACCACGATGCGTCTCTCCGCGCCGGCATGATCGAAGTGCAGACCTTCATGAAGTACGAAAAGCAGCTCCGCAATCTGCAGCTCCAGGAATCTCGCCTCGCCCGCCGCCGCGAAAAGGAAATGGCAGAACTCCGCCAGCTTCAGCAAGAGCGCCGGTGCAAGGAGCGTAGGGAGCGGAAGCGCTCGAAACCGCGTCCAGGCTCTACCTGGCGGCGAAGGAAGCCAATCAATCCTTTGATCCCGTCGCGAATGGGTTCGTTTTTTCAACCGCCCAAATCGAGCAGCACCTCGCCGCTGTTCGTGCCCGAAATCTGTCCCGTACCGGTCTCGAAAGGAGCGCCAAACAAGCCGCGTAAGGTTACACGAAACGATTATTGCTGGCTGGCGCAGTCCAGGAGACCCTGCAGTGCGAGTTCCGCGATAGCATCCGCATAGTCGGCGGTCAGCTCTGCATGCCCGGCGAGCAGACGGAAATAAAGCGGCCCATATAGCAGATCCAGCACCAAATCGAGGTCTAAATCCGTCGCTAAACGGCCACTTTCCTGGTGACGCTGCAGCACAGCCTTTGTGGCGGCGCGCCGCGGTTGCATCCAAACAGACCGGAAAGCGATGGCCACCTCCGGGTCGCTCTGCGCCGCTGCGATAAACGCCTTGAAGATGCGTCCCCGCCGGCCAGTCAACAACTTAACGAAGTTCTCAAGTTGCACGCGGATGTCCTGGCGAAGATCTCCGGTATCGGGAAACGGGAGCTCCTGGGCTACCGCCTCGCGCAAGGCCTCGATCAAAACAGCGGCTTTGTTCGGCCACCAGCGGTAAATGGTAGCTTTGCTGGCCCCGGCCCGTTCCGCGATCGCATCTGTGGTTGCGCTGGCGAAGCCGAGTTCCTCCAACAGTTCCAGTGCGGCTTCCAGAATTCGGGCTCTCGCCACCTCATCGCGTGGCCGGCCACGCCCGCGCACACTTTCGTCATTTATTTCCTTGATCGAAGTAGACATCAAACGGGGTTCGCCTATGAGATGGCGTCTGTTACGTCATGGATGCAGATTTTCGAAACTTCGTAGTACCGTTAATTATCTCTACAAGTGCATGTGGATCGTCAAAGTAGCCCTTAATCGCCCTTATACCTTCATCGTTTTGGCGCTACTGATTCTGCTGGTGAGCCCGCTTGTCATCCTTCGCACCCCGACAGATATCTTTCCGAACATCGACATTCCCGTTATTTCCGCCATCTGGACGTACAACGGACTGTCAGCTGCAGCAGTTCGAAGGCCGCATCACCTCTGTTTACGAGCGTGTCTTGACCACTACGGTTAACGACATCGAGCACATCGAATCCATCACGCTGAACGGGACGGCGGTCGTCAAAATCTTCCTTCAGCCGTCCGCCAGCGCGACGACAGGGGTCGCGCAGGTAACGGCAGTTTCTCAGACGATCTTGAAGCAGATGCCGCCGGGAGTAAACCCGCCCATCATCCTGAGCTACAGCGCCTCCAGCGTGCCCATCCTGCAGCTTGCCCTTTCCGGCAAAGGTCTGCAGGAACAGGACCTGAACGACATCGCCCTGAATTTCTTGCGTACGCAGTTGGTGACCGTACCCGGCGCCGTTGTTCCGTATCCCTACGGCGGCAAGCAGCGCCAGGTGATGATCGATTTGAATCCGGCGGAGTTGCAGGCCAAAGGCCTTTCGCCCTTCGACGTAGTCACAGCCGTTAGCAATCAGAACTTGATTCTGCCTTCGGGGACGGCAAAAATCGGCCAATTCGAATACGACGTGGACATGAATTACAGTCCGCAGCGCATCTCTGAAATAAACGATTTTCCGGTGAAAGTCGTGGGCAATTCAACCATCTATGTCCGCGATGTCGCAAACGTCCGGAATGGCTTCGCTCCTCAGACGAACATCATTCGCCGGGACGGCCAGCGCGGTGTGCTCGTCAGCATCCTAAAGGCCGGCAGCGCATCCACTCTGGACGTCGTGCAGGGTATTAAGGATCTGCTGCCGCGCGTCGCCGCGACGCTTCCTCCGCAACTCAAGATCCAACCGCTGGCCGATCAAAGCATCTTCGTGCGCGCTGCCATCAGCGGAGTCATTCGAGAAGCGATTATTGCCGCCTGTCTCACCGGATTGATGATCCTCATTTTTCTGGGAAGCTGGCGCAGCACTTTGATCATTGCGATCTCGATTCCGCTTTCTATTTTGACGTCCATCCTGCTGCTGAGCGCCCTGCACGAAACCATCAACATCATGACTCTGGGCGGATTGGCTTTGGCAGTCGGAATCCTGGTAGATGACGCCACAGTGACCATCGAAAATATCGAACGCCACTTGGAAGAAGGGCACGACTTGCTTACTTCCATTCTGGAAGGCGCGGCGCAGATCTCCGTCCCGGCGCTGGTTTCTACCCTCTGTATCTGTATTGTGTTCCTGCCCATGTTCTTCCTGAGCGGCGTGGCGCGATACCTCTTCGTTCCACTGGCCGAAGCGGTGGTGTTTGCCATGCTTGCCTCCTACGTTCTGTCCAGAACGCTGGTGCCGACCCTTGCCATGTACCTGCTGCGCGCCAAACAGCATTTCACCAGGACCCGCAACCCGTTCGTCCTTTTTCAACGCGCTTTTGAGCGCGGCTTTGAACGTGTCCGTACACAGTACCAGGCTGTTTTGACCACTCTCGTATACCGGCGCAAAATTTTCGTTCCGTTGTTTCTGCTCGCCTGTATTGCGACGATGGCGCTCATTCCGGCTCTGGGCCAGGACTTTTTCCCCACCAGCGATACCGGTCAATTCAAATTGCACGTGCGCGCGAAGACCGGCACTCGCATCGAAGAAATGGCGCGGCTGTGCGACCAGGTGGATGCCGCCATCCGAAAAGAGATTCCCGCGAATGAGTTGGTCACCGTCATCGACAACATCGGGTTGCCGTATAGCCAGATGAACCTCTCGTACAGCAACTCGGGACAGATCGGAACGGCCGATGCCGACATTCTGGTCACTTTATCTGAGAAGCATCGCCCCACGGACGATTACGTAGCGGCGCTACGAAAGAACCTGCCCCGGCAGTTCCCGGGCGCCGTCTTTTACATGTTGCCGGCCGACATCGTCACTCAAATCCTGAACTTCGGCTTGCCGGCGCCCATCGATCTGCAAATTGTCGGGAACGACGTGCAGGCGAGCCGCGCGTTCGCCGACCGCCTGTTACCGCAACTCGCCCGAATCCCGGGCGCTGTCGATATGCACGTTCACCAGGAATTCGACGAGCCCAAGCTGCACATCGACATTGATCGCACGAAGGCCGCCGAGAGCGGCTTCACGGAAGTGGACGTCGCGCGCCCGCTTCTTACCTCTTTAAGTGGTAGCTTCCAGACGCAGCCCACGTTTTGGCTGAACCCGGTAAACGGGGTCAGCTACAGTCTGGTGGCACAAACTCCGCAATACGACATCCAATCGTTACAGGACTTGCGCAATATTCCAGTCAGCGGGCCGGGGCAGAAGCAGCCGGAAATTTTGAGCGATCTGGCCGAGATCAGCCGTTCGAACGAGCTTGCCGTGGCCACTCATTACAACATCCGCCGCACGGTGGATATCTATGGCTCCGTCCAGGGCCGCGACATGGGCGGCGTCGGCAAGGACATCAATAAGGTCTTGGCGGCTAACCGGAAATACCTGGCTCGAGGATCGGAAGTCGTCCTGCGCGGCCAGGTCCAAACCATGCATGAATCGTTCGTCGGACTGCTCGGCGGTTTGATCGGCGCCATTGTTCTGGTTTACCTGCTGATTGTGGTGAACTTTCAATCCTGGCTGGATCCGTTTGTCATCATCACCGCGCTGCCGGCCGCATTGGCCGGAATCGTGCTTTTCCTTTTCGTAACTCACACAACCATCAGTGTTCCCGCCTTGATGGGCGCCATTATGTGCATGGGCGTGGCCACCGCCAACAGCATTTTGGTGGTCAGTTTCGCCAAGGAGCAGCTTTCGAAGCACGGCAGTGCTATCGAAGCGGCGCTCGAGGCGGGCTCCACGCGTTTCCGCCCCGTGCTGATGACGGCGCTCGCAATGATCATCGGCATGATTCCCATGGCCGCCGGTCTAGGAGAAGGCGGCGAGCAGAATGCACCGCTGGGCCGAGCCGTTATCGGTGGTCTCCTCCTGGCAACAGTCGCCACGCTGTTCTTCGTGCCATCGGTTTTCAGTCTTCTGCATAGGACTCGCAAGCCCGACGGGACTACGGAAGGCGCCCGGCGAACGAATGAACGGGTTCACGTTTAAGTAGAGAAAAACAACAATGACAGTCGAAGAACAACAGACAAAGCAGACGACCATCCAACCTCCGCCGGCAGCATCAGGCGCGTCGGGCAGTACAAAGCCGCGCAATGCCTGGCGCGGGCTGCTGCTGGTTGTCGTAGTCGGGGCCGTGATTCTTACTTATCTGATCTTCTCCGGTCTCACCGAGCGGGCCCGCGCTAATACCGCCCTGCAGCGCGACACACTGGCTAACTCCATTCCAACCGTCGCAGTGGTCCGCCCGCAGGTCACGCCCGGTGAAGATGAAGTGCTGCTGCCGGGCAACATGCAAGCGTTTATCGATACGCCCATTTGGGCTCGCGCTAGTGGTTATCTGACTGCCTGGTATGTGGATATCGGCGCGCGCGTCAAAAAAGGACAACTGTTGGCGCAGATTGAAGCGCCCGAAGTAGATCAGCAACTGCAGCAAGCGCGTGAACAACTGGCCACCAGCGAAGCCAATTTGAAGCTTTCCCAGATTACGGCCGAGCGTTATAGCGGTTTGTTTAAGACGGATTCCGTCGCCAAGCAGGACGTGGACAACGCTGTACAGACCGCGGCCGCTAATGCAGCAACTGTGAAATCGGCTCAGGCCAATGTGTCGCGCCTGGAACAGATGGTCGCGTACGAAAAGGTCTATGCGCCTTTCGACGGCGTCATCACAGTTCGTAACGTCGACGTTGGCGCGCTCGTCGATGCAGACACGAATACCGCCGGCAAAGAGCTGTTCCATCTGGCTTCCACCAACACCCTGCGCGTGTATGTGAGCGTACCCGAAATTTATTCCCGTGCCGCGAAAGCCGGTGGCAGTGCCTACCTCGACCTTGAATGAGTTTCCGGGACGGCAGTTTCACGGCACCATCGTTCGCAACGCCGACGCGATCGACGTCAATTCACGAACGCTGAATGTTGAGGTCGACGTCAAGAACCCTACCGGCGAGTTGCTCCCCGGTTCTTATGTATCGGTTCATCTGAAATTGCCTGTCAAAGTGGAAGCTGTCACCGTTCCGGCCAACACTTTGCTGTTCCGCTCCGAAGGCCTGCGTGTAGCGGTCGTGCGCGATGGCCGTACGGCGCTCGTGCCCGTGGTTCTGGGACACGATTACGGAGACAAAGTGGAAGTCCTCTCAGGGATACGCGCGAACGACGCGGTCATTGCGAATCCGAGTGACTCCATCGTTTCGGGTGAGCAGGTGCAGATCGCAGCGCCCGACAAGTCGCTGAAGTGAGTAAGAGGAATCGAATGAATAAGAAAGCCATACTCGTTACCGTGGGCATGGCCGCTTTGCTCGCCAGTTGCACGGTCGGTCCGAAGTATACAAAGCCAAACGTGCCGGTGGCGCCCGCCTATAGCGAGCAGCCGCCCGCCAGTTTCAAAGAAGCCAACGGTTGGCAGACAGCCCAGCCGAGCGATGGCGTGTTGCGCGGCAAGTGGTGGGAAGTGTTTGGCGACGAGCAACTGAATGCCCTCGAAGAACAGGTCGGCCAAGCGAACCAGACGTTGAAGGTTGCCGAGGCGAACTTTCGCCAATCGCGCGCGCAGATCCAACTCCAGCACGCCGCGCTGTATCCCACTGTCGGCGTGCAGCCTTCGATTACGGCCAACCGCATATCG
>CAVSTO010000006.1:0-17954 GCA_963730865.1 uncultured Acidobacteriaceae bacterium
ATGGAGCGGGAGACGAGAATCGAACTCGCAACCAACAGCTTGGAAGGCTGTGACTCTACCATTGAGTTACTCCCGCTTGCGAAACGCGATTACCGGTGACGTTTTGATTGTATCGTGCGTCTTTCAGCCGATCAGTTCCAAATCCTTAATAATCAGAGCCGCGAAAGTCATCGCGCTCCGCGGTCTGTTCGAGGGATCGAATTCAAGCGCGGCAACGAGCATCTCGATCGATTCCTCAGAGAGAATGAAGCTGCTGGCCTTTAGCAAGTCCCCGGCTTGGGCCTATGCCCCGACAGAAGCGCTCGGAGATATCTCCGGAAACGTGGGCGATTGCCGGCAATGAAGGCAACTCGCCGGATTCCAGATTGCGTGGTCGGCTGATCTGATTTAATGGGCAATTGGCCTTTTTGGCGCTCCGCCGTGTGCGACGCCTCGCTCGAGGCGGAGAACTGGATGCTCCCCGGCCTTTTCGAGGAAACGAAATCAAGAGCGGCAACGAGCATCTCAATCGATCTCGATCGCGCAGTGGCGGTCGAGAGCTCGATCATAGACAGCTCAACTTTGGAAACGCCCAGGAGATTTCATTTGCATCAACTTCGCTTTGATGGCGGAATCGTCTCTCAAGGATTTCATCTGCCATGCTCGATTGCGCGGTGGATAGTACCCCGCTGCATATAGACGTGTAAAGTAGTCCCGTAAGTCTGAGAGGTCGTTGATTGTGGCGTCCAGAAATCCGTACCCCCCGATTCCGGCTCGCGGATGAAATGTCGTCAACGGGAATCCATCTTCGGCTCCCGGCGCAAACGGGCGCCCCGATTCTGCATTGTGATGGACACGCGGAAACTTGCCGCCCATTGCTCCCACCAAAGCCGCAATCACTGAGGCTAAGCGCGGCGTGAGATTCCCTCGATCCGGGTCTTCGGGAGTAACCGCGGCTTCGATCCGCGCCAGCGATTGTTGCGCTCTCGAAGCTACCGCCAAATTCGAGCTCGTCGATTTCGCCACCGTCTTCGCATGTGAAACGCCGTATTGCGGGTTATCGAGCGTCGGATCCATTTTCCGGTCGGTTCCGCCGTAGCTCGCCCAGGAAGGACAAACAGCAAACAGGTCGTAATCTCCCGTTATCGGTAAATCGGCTCCCGGAACCGTCATCACCAACATCGGCTCCCCCTTCGACTCCATCAGGAACAATTGGTTTTCGCTCGTTTGCGCTGCTTCCAGAGGGAACGTGTGAATCTGATAGCGGCCATCGGCGGCCTGCTTGCCAAACAGCACATACGGCTTGCCGGGTTTCGACGGATTGTCATTTGGTTTGGTGCAAAAGAAATACAGGATGCCATCGCGAGGCTTCGTCATGCGATCAATGGGCGGCCGATTCGCGCTCCCCTTCTTCACAAGCAATTCCTTCGCAATAAACGCGTCGGTGACGAATGCCGGAATGGGTCTGGCGTAATTGCCCGTGATGGCCTCTTTGTTCAGCTTAAAGCCCTTGTCAATTGCCGTTTGATCGAAGGCTTTGCTGAACTCCGAATTATACGGAACCAGCCCCGCGTGAGGCCCCCAGTCGCTGCTTTTGCCCTTTACGTGAAAAGGCTTAGTCGGATGGCCAAGCGCAATATACGGACGCGACCAGCACCCCGTATCTCGAAACATGATGATCTCGTTTCGCCGGGCGGCAACTGTAGCTACGGCTTGCATGTCCCCAGGAGTCATACCTTGGTCTGGGTGATTCGCGGAATTGTTAAAAAAGACGGGCAGGGGTGATTCTCCAATTGAAAACGCCAGAGTCGAGGAACTGCGAATCACTCCCACGCGTCACTGGCGGCGTGGAAAGCTTAACACAGTTTCTCAGCATTCCGGGAGGTCTCCCATGTTTTCTCGTACCTCTTTAGAGATGTCCCTTGTCTCACAATTCTGCCTGTTTCGCTTCCGTAGAAGAGATCCCTTCGTTCGCTATAGCTATGAACTGATAGGCTCGGATGGCTTGGAGCGCGACAACGCATGTTGCCTCGAATGATCTTGGCTGTGCCCAATGGGATCGCCAAAAGCTGTCGGTAATCACCAACCGTCCACAAAATACCGGTACTTGCGGTACCCGGCGCGAGCGAGTTCCACCGGCCTCCTTCCTCTCGCCTCTCATATTGCGAGACCTGGAGTCGGGAAATCTATGCGCTGGAGCGGGCCGCGGTGAATCTCAACAATAGCGGTGACTCTCGATTTAGATAAGTAGGTCTGCATTCGAGGGCGCCGGGGTAGATCCTCAGAAGTTCGTGTTCGGGCCGCCTGCCGATACTCCACCGGCGCTAACCTGGACGCGTGGGCATGCAAGAAGACCTAGTCTACCGTCGTGAGGTCGAAAGCAATAATCCGCAGTTCGTTTCTGAATACGACGGCCGCACTTTTGTGTTCTGCTCGCGCGAATGCAACGCCAATTCGACGATCATCCCGACCACTACATCCAGACGAATGCGCGTGAAGACTTGTCCAGCTAAGCGGGGGCCATCACCTTTCACCGCAGCAGTCTCGTCTCGGTGAGCCGCGACCGCACGGAGCGGACGCTCACTTGCTCTACAACACGCCTCCTAACCGTCTCAGACGGCATGTTGCAATGACACTACTACTCCAGCGTGCGCCGTTCGATAAGTAATTCAGCGCGGTAGCCTCCGAAACTTCATTTGCGCGCTCGTCGCGCAAACCACTTAAGCCAGCCTCTGTAAGTGGAACTAGGTCAAGCTGCGGACGCATTCAGGAAGGCGGAATGGATAAACGTCGCTTGCTTCTCATCGTTGTTTGCTCGTTTGCAACGGCTTACACGCTGCATATCGTTTCGAATCGGCTGCGTTTGCCTACTCACGAGTCTTCGACGATCGATGCCAGAGTTACAATTCCTGCTTCATCGGTATCGCCGGCCTCTCGGTCGCTGCGTCCCAACTATCCGTACTCAGTCATTCCAGGGGGCGCTTATTCGCCTGCCGAGCTTCAGTCCGCAGCGCAACGGGACGCCCTGATAAACAGCCACTACGCGGATTTCAATCTAGAATCCCGCCCGTCTGGTCACGCTCACGGACGATCGCTTTCAGTACGTTTCCTATCGGTTGAACAACCGCATTTACTGGACGCGCAATAAGCTGCGCATTCCAAGAGGGAGAGATCTTACTCAGCGATGGCTACAACTTCGCTCGGACCCGCTGCGGAAATCGTTTATCACTCCAGCCCAAGCAGGAAACCGCCGCGGCGCAACCCCCAGCCCGACTGTTATCACTCCCGCCGTTCACTCCCGCGTTGTTAAGCAAGGGCGAGGTCAGGCTTGCGCCTCCGCCCGCAGTGGATACCCAGGTTCCTGGAGGCGCCGGTCTCCCGTTCGATCTTCCACGATTAGCCCCCTATGTTCCTGGACAGGAAATCGCCGCGCTGCGATTGCCCCAGCAGATTTGGCCTTCTGTCCAATCCTATCCACCAGGTTTTGTAGGAGCCGTTTCAGGCCCCCCAGGCTTGGGACTCGTACCCGTCCGACCTGGTCCCACCCCGATCACGCCCGTGCCTGGCAGCCTCGGCAACGTGCCTACGACACCGGAAACACCCAATGGATTGCATCTGGGCACACCTCCCGTCGCACCGCCGATTCTGACGATTGACCCCATCGCTCCCGGCACCCCAGTTCCTCCGGTCAGCACCGTTCCTGAGCCGGCCAGCTTATCGTTATTTGCTGCCAGCGTGTCCGGATTGCTGTGGCTCTTAACCCGTGTCATGCGTACCGACGCAAGATCCCAAGAGTAGCTCATCAGCCGTAAACCCTCGGCCGCAGTTGAGTAACCTGTTGAGTGGTCCGCAGGTTTTTCATTCTGGTCCTCAGTTCCGCTTTCCTTGCACAGGCATTCGCCCAGCGCGGCGCCCTCGATCCCGCGTTTGAAAAGATCCCTTTCGATCGCTGGCTCAGCGAACCCGGCCAGGCAAGTTTCCGCTGGAGCGCGAGCGTCTCTCGTGCCGAACTCTCGTTCCACCAGCGCCTTATGTCCCGAATCGAAGTCCGCGTGGACGGCCGCGATCTCCAGAACCGTCGCGGCCACGGCAAGTTCGTCTTCTTGATCCAAATCCGCCTGGTGGGGATTTCGACCTGGCTGAGGAAGCGGCGCAGGACGCTTTCACGGCCGCTGTCGACCAGTGGCGCACCTCTGGAGTGCCTGAATTTCCGCGCGCCTGGCTCATCGAAACGGCTCGCAACAAAGCGATCGACCAGCTCCGGCGGCGCACGAGATTCGCGGAGAAGCTGCAATTGTACGCGGCTTCCGAGTCAAGCGCAAGCTTCCAGATTCTGGATGTCGTTAGTATGTGATTTGTCCGGTTTAATTCACACATGATCTGTCCGCTTTGAAAAAGCGGAGCGTGGGAGGTGAGGCTGGGAGTTGGAATCCAGCCGAACGTACACGAGCTCCGAGATGGAGCGGATGATGAAAGTGCAAGAAGTGTTGTTGAGGGCCATGGCGAAGAAGATCACCTGGTGGCAAGCAGCGGAGATTATCGGGGTAACTGATCGGACGATGCGGCGTTGGCGGGAGCGGCTGGAGCAGGACGGATACGACGGATTGGCAGATCGGCGCAAAGGAATGGTGAGCCCGAAACGGGTGCCGCTGGAGACCTGCGAAAGAGTGCTGGGTTTGTATCGGGAGAAGTACTTCGATCTGAATATGCGGCATTTCCACGAGAAGCTGAAGGAGGACCACGGGATCGAGTTGAGCTACAGCTGGGTGCAGAAGGCGCTGCAAGGGGCGGGCCTGGTGTCGAAGCGAAGCAAGCGCGGGACGCACCGCAGAAGACGTCCGCGGCGGCCGATGACGGGGATGCTGCTGCACATCGATGGCAGCAAGCATTGCTGGTTCGAGGGAGGGCGGCGCTATGACTTCATTGTGATTCTGGACGACGCAAACAGTGAGATCTACTACGCGCAGTTAGTGGAGGAAGAATCGACACGCACGGTGATGACAGCCTTGCGCGAGGTGATCGAAACCAAGGGTGCATTTTGCGCGCTGTACAGCGATCGCGGAAGTCACTTCTTTCGACGCCCAAGTCCGGCGAGCCCGTGGATAAGCATCGTTCGACACAAGTGGGAAGAGCGATGAAGGAGTTGGGTGTGCAGATGATTCCGGCGTATTCACCCCAGGCGCGCGGGCGTTCGGAACGGAACTTCGGGACCTGGCAAGGACGCTTGCCGCAAGAGCTGCGGCTGGCGGGAATCGGCACGCTGGAAGAGGCCAATCGATTTTTGCGCGAACATTACATCGATGTCTTCAATCGCAAGTTCAAGGTCGCCGCCGAGCAGAAGGGGAGTGCCTTCCGGCGTTCCAGCCGCTCGGATCTGGACTGGGTATTCACGGTTCAGACGGAACGCACGGTAGCCAAGGACAACACCGTCGCGATCGGCGACCGAGTGTGGCAACTGGAGAAGTCTCGCTTTCGCAGTACGCTGGCAGGCTGTACCGTCACCATTCATGAGCACCTGGATGGCCGGGTATCGCTGCGCTACGGCCCGCATGTGGTCGGGCGGTTTGACAGTCAGGCGCGGCCCCTGATCAAAACTGCCAGAGCGGAGCGCCGTGGAAAAAACGGAGGGATGGAAAGCGGCGAAAACCCAAAACAGGTTTCCACCTCTTCCCACCCCTCCTTGGAAATCTCGCCCACAACGCGAGATTCCCACTTTCCCACCGCGCCGACGAACGCTAGACATGGAAGTAAACGGAAAACCAACGCGGCTCGCGCCGCCTAACACCAAAACCCAAAAGCGGACAGATCACTTGTTAATAAAAGCGGACATCTTGACAAACTAACAACAGCTTCCAGATTCTGGATTGTGACTTCAACGAAATTCCAGACGATCGCTTGCGATTAATCTTTACCTGCTGCCCCCGGCGCTGGCTCTGGAGGCGCAGGTCGCGCTGACGCTTCGCACACTTGCTGGTCTTGAGACGGAAGAGATCGCGCGAGCATTTCTTGTACCCCTCCCGACAATGGCGCAACGTCTGGTGCGCGCAAAGCGGAAGATCAGGGACGCGGGTATTCCCTATGCGGTACCCGGCAAAGAAGATATGCCGGCGCGGCTCGATGCGGTTCTTACCGTCATTTATCTCGTCTTTACTGAAGGGTATGCCGCGACGCGGGGTGAGGCGCTTGTCAGAATGGATCTCTGCGCGGAGGCTATCCGTCTGGGTCGCGTTGTAAGAACGTTGCCGGCGCCAAATTCCCAGACTGAAGCGGCCGCTCTGTTGGCGCTGATGCTTCTGCATGACGCAAGACGCGCGGCGAGGGTTGACGAGGCCGGCGATCTGGTGCTGCTCGAAGAGCAGAATCGCGCATCGTGGGACCGGCAGCAAATTGCCGAGGCGTTACCCCTGGTGGAAGAAGCGTTCCGCGGCGCTCCCGGTCCGTATGCCATCCAGGCAGCAATCGCCGCGCTGCATTGTCAGGCGGCCCGGGCCGAAGAGACAGACTGGGCGCAGATCGTGGAACTCTACGATTTTCTCGAGCGTATTCAGCCCTCGCCAGTGGTGTCTCTGAATCGTGCCGTGGCGATCGCGATGCGCGACGGCCCGGAGCAAGGACTTACTCTCACAAACGAACTCGCCGCAAGCGGGAATCTAGAGAACTATCACCTATTGCATGCCGCGCGCGCCGATCTGCTCAGGCGTCTGGGACGCTCAGAAGAGGCCGCCCGCAGCTATGCGCTGGCGCTTACGCTGGTCACCAATAATACGGAACGGCGCTTTCTGGAGCGCAGGCTTGGTGAAGTGGAGGCGAGTACTTAATTGGCATGAGGGCGCGGCCCGCGTTTCGGACGAGCACATCGGAGTAAGTTCGCTCGTCTCCTGTAAAATCGGCTTTCGTGCGAAAACTCACGCGCAACATTGGAATCGCAACGTTCCTTGTTCTGGGCGGCGTCTGGCTTTTGGGCTCGCGGCAGCCTGAGCCCTGGCACGGTTACCTGATTGGCGGCGTAGTTGGTTCGGCGGCTACGGCTCTCCTTGCTCTCTTTGTAAATCTTGTGTCGAGCGATCTCTATCGATTGGAAGACCAAAACGCCCGCAGGGCTGAAGTGAAGCGTCGGCGGGAAGAGTTTAACAACCTGATCGATAAATCCCAGAGTTCGCCGGCCATTCACCTCGAATCGAATCCCGACTGTTACGAAATCGAGAACGAATCGCGGCATGTGGTCGTAAACGAGCGTAAGACACGATATTTTCTGAGGCCTCCAAGAGACTATTGCGAAAGAATTCAGCAGGCTGATCCGACGATCGAATTCAGGGGACCAGATATTTTCGGAACCACGTCGCTGGACGGGCTTGCCGAGAGGACAGGCATTCATGGGTTTCCAGAGCTGATCGATCAATGCAGGCACGAGGTCGCGCAGCTTTTTGTAGACCGGCTGCAGGCTTCGAATCAGCCTCTCTACAACAACACAAAGTTTGGAATATACTCGCTTTCATTCACCAGAAAGGGGCAAAATGAGGATCCTCATGTGCGCCTCACGGTTTATGAAACCGACTACTATACGCACGCCGTGATGCGCTACGTGTACCGGAAACTCGTGCAGCTCGGGCACCCTATCGGCAAATTGGTAGCTTCCGAGGTGGGCGCGGAATCGTCTCCGTATCAGTGCTTCACCACATCTTTCGGTATCAACGCTATGGTCCTCATCCATAACAGGACGAAACTGGTTCTTGCCAGACGTTCCAGAAGCGGTATAAATCCCGAAGCGAATGACAAATGGCATGTCTCTATGAACGAGGGCTTCAGCCAAACAGATCGAGACCCTCATCGGCCGAGTCTCGCACTGTGCTTAAAGAGAGGATTGAAGGAGGAGTTGGGAATTGACGATGACGTTTCATGGTCGGCGAAGTTTTTCGAATTCTGGCTCTGGCGCGCCGCTTTCGAAGTTAGCGTCTCGGCAATTGTCGAGACCGACCTTACGAGAGACGAATTGGAAGCAAGAGCGTGTAAAGCTGTCGATGCGGTGAGGGAGCGTTGGCCGGCCGTTAGCGAGAACATCTCAAGTGAGTTCAAATACATCGACTACGACGAGAAAGGCATCAACACGGCGCTCGAGAACTTAGACCTTACGGATGGCGCGAGATTTATTCTCCGAAATCTCACGACTATGGGTTGCCCGGAACGAGCCGAAAAGTGAAACTTAGCGTTCACTTGAAATGAGTCGCTTTGTCTCAAGGAACGGCCTCTTGCAGGTGGTTTGTGAGACCTTCAGTTGCCGTAACCGGTCAATCGATAAACCGAACGAGGATGGATTTTGGGCGGATGCGAAGTCGGGCGCGTTCTGCATAGCCGATGGAGTAACCAGGTCTCGCAGCTCGGAGGGAGCATATCCGAATCCCTCACCTGCGAAGAAGGCGGCCGATATAGCGGTACAAACCGCGGCTCGCATGCTTGTCGCCTCACCACGGACTTCCCCAGAACAGGTGATTCTATCGGCATTCCGCGCCGCTAACGAGGCTATTGCGAGTTACGCCGATACTCTCCCCAGAGCCGATTACTGGTGCAACGATTATCCTGGCGCGGTGGCTACGATGCTGGTCATCGACCAGGACCTCGCTACCTATGCTCATCTGGGCGATTGCATGCTTTTACACCTGAATGAGCGAGGTGATGCAACTCGTCTCACAGAAGACCAGACCGCGAACGCTCAACGCTGGTTCCAATCGCAGCGCGAGAAGTTGAGTGAAGCAGAGCGTTATAAGACGATGCGTCAGAAATTTAGAAACACAGAAGACAGCGAGTATCGTTTTGGCGTACTCACGGGGGAGTCCGCCGCACTAACGTTCGTCACCGTTGGGGAGAGACGATTCGCGCCGGGGGACGTTCTGGTAATGCTATCGGATGGCTTCGGCTCCGTCCTTCCGATATCGCCAGAGCGTGGTCCTGTGTCTCTGAAGCCAGACGTTCTTGAAGATTTGTTCCATTGCCGTTTGGAGATCCTTGCCAGGAAGACTGAAAAAGCCGACGAAGACTTGGGCAAAAAATCAGACGACAAAACGGCTATACATATCGCTTTACAAGCGCCATAGACGGTAAGTTACTAAAGAGATGAGTTCCAGAAGCTCGAAGAGAAGAATCTGCAGGCTTGCCATAGTTTGTTCGTTGCCAGCGCTTTCGTTGCACGCTCAGCAGCTTCAGTACCTGAACGGGAACAGGCCGACGGTGGACGCACACAATTGCTATCCGTACGATGGACGCTGGGCTGACCGCATCGACCGGGCACTGCTGACGGGATTTCCTGTCGGGATTGAACAGGACATGGCCTGGTACGTGGATCCGGCAACCGGGAAAGGGCGAGCGGTTGTCACTCATTCCGCGGAGACGAACGCTTCAGATCCCACGCTGCGTCAGTACTTTTTCGAACGCGTCCGGCCCATCGTCGAGAAGGCGTTAGCGCAAAATAGCCGCGCACAGTGGCCTCTCATCATTCTGCATTTCGACTTCAAAGATAATCAGGCTCCCTTGCTGCATGCCGTGTGGGACTTGCTGGGCGAATATCAGGACTGGATTACGACGGCGGTGAAAGGGCAAGATCCACACGAGTTAGCGGCGTTTGAACCCAAGCCGCTGCTGGTGCTGACGGAAGATTCCGACGCGCAAGAGAAGGTCTTCTTTAACGAAGTGCCGGTTGGCTCGAAGCTGCGGCTTTTCGGTTCCGCGCATACGCATATGCCGCAAACGAAGAATGCGCAAGAACGGAATCATCTGGCGGCCACCTTGCCGCCGGAGCAACTGCTTCCTGAACGGCCGACGAATTATCGCCGTTGGTGGAACAACTCCTGGTATGAGGTGGAGGAGGGTGGGCAACCGCACGCCGGCGAATGGACCGCCGCCGATGCGAGCCGCCTACGGGCGCTGGTGGACCATGCTCATCAGCTTGGTTATTGGATCCGGTTCTATACGCTCGATGGCTTCGCGAGCGGGAATGACCAAGGTTGGTTCAACGGCTATAACTTTGGAAGCCTGGCGGCGGCCCGTATTCGTTGGAAGGCATGCGTCGAGGCTGGTGTAAATCTTATCGCCTCCGACCAATACGAAGACCTCGCTGCGACGGTGAAAGCCGGGCAGTAGATCGCCGGCTATCTTACCAGATCGTCATCCTTCGTTTCGCGGATCGATAGAAGCCCGAAGAGTGTGAGGACGGCGGCCACGGAAAGATAGTAGCCGACATAGGCGAGGCCGTAAGTTTTGGCCAGCCAGGTGGCGATGTAAGGCGCGAGCGAGGCGCCAGAATACCGGCGAAGTTGAAGGCAAGGGAACTGCCCGTGTAACGCACTGCGGTCGGGAAAAGCTCGGAAATGATTGTGCCCAGCGGGCCGTAAGTAAGGCCCATCAACGCCAGCCCTACGGCCATCATGAAGAGCGCTCCGGTGGTGCCCGCGACGAACAGAGGGGCCATGACCAGGCCGAAGAGGCCGATGGAAACGGTGACCCAGAGCATCAGGCGCCGCCGGCCGCGCTCGGCCATAAGCGCAGAGACCGGAATCGTCAATGCGAAGAACGAAATATCGAATAGCTGCATTAACAGAAACTTGCCGCGGCTGTAGCCGAGTACGCTCGTGCCCCAGGAGAGCGCGAAGACTGTCATCAAATAAAACAGGACGAACGTCGCCAGGCACAGAAAGATACCCGCGACAAGCGGCTTCGTGTAATCGCGGAAAACCGCCAACATGGGGAGCTTCACCTGATCTCCGCGACCCAGGGCGGCACGGAAGACAGGAGTTTCCGTGATCGTGAGCCGCACATACAAACCGAGCAACACCAACACCGCGCTCGCCAGAAAGGGAAGCCGCCAACCGAACGCGAAGAACTGTTTATCGCTGAGAATGCGGGAGAGCAGCAGGAAGACGCCGCCGGAAAGGAAGAAGCCGATCGGCGCGCCCAGTTGCGGGAACATGCCATACCAGGCGCGCTTTTTGGGAGGTGCGTTCTCAACGGCAAGCAGCACCGCGCCACCCCACTCGCCGCCAAGCCCCAAACCTTGACCGAATCGGCACAAGGCGAGCAACAGCGGCGCGGCGAAACCGATGGCGCCATAGGTGGGTAAGGCTCCGATCGTGACGGTAGAGAGACCCATGGTCAATAGGGCGACCACTAATGTTGTCTTGCGGCCGATGCGATCGCCAAAGTGACCGAAGAGCGCCGATCCGATGGGCCGGGCGAGAAACGCGATTCCAAATGTAGCGAGAGAGGCAAGCGTGGCGGAGGCGGGATCGGACGCCGGAAAGAATAATTTGGGAAAGACCAGCACAGCCGCAGTGGCGTAAATGTAGAAATCGAAAAATTCGATAGTGGTGCCGATCAGGCTGGCGAATAGAACCTGGCGCGGTGTGTTGACGGGACTGCGGCGATCCGTTTGTAAGGTGTCCATGGCAGTGGCGCTTAGAAAGCGGCCAGGCGAAGCTGCGGAATATCTTTGAAATCCGCTTTGTTCAGGGTCCACAGTTCAGCGTTTCTGGCGATCGCGCAGGCTGCAATGCAGATATCGATCTCGCGCCCGCGGGGACGGGAGATCGTGCGATAAAGCTCGGCGCTTAGTAATGCCTCCCGGACGCCGAAGACCAGCGCACCCTCGGAGGGAAATAGGGACTCCTGAGCCGCGATTTCCAAAGGAGATCGGGGCCCGCGAAGCCATTCGAAAAGTACCAGGGAAGGAAGCAGGATTCGCTCGCCCTGCTCGATGACGGCGCGAAGATCTCGTGCAGAACGTTTTGCTCCGGCGAGGCTATCGACGAGAACCGACGTGTCGAGAACTGTCATTCTAAGCGGAACGTGTTCGCCGTCCGCCCGTTCTTCGTGCGCGCCGTATTTCGGCGAGTTCGCTGTCCACCGCCGCTGCACTGCCTTGCGGGATTCTGGGAACCACTTCGTCAAAGGTACGGAGCATGGCGACACGTTCGCGTTCGCTCAAATTCCCGGGCCGGTCGTGGGATTCCATGATCGCTTCGCGCACCACCTCGCTCTTCGCGAGAGCTAGACGTTACGCTGCATCTTGCAGCCGTCTATTGCGACCCGGTCAAGCGTAAATGTAACTTTTGTTGTCGCCATACTGCCTTACCACCCATACAACCATACTCAGCGGCTTGGAAAGCTGGGCTACTTGGGCGACCACTGCTCATCAGCGGAGGGACCGTAAAGGCTGGAACAGGAATATTGTTAAGCCGCAGGTACACGCCGAAGCTGGGCCACATGATGGATTAGATGGTCAAAACACATGCTGCGAAAACTGCGTGAGCGGGATTCGTTCGAGATTAGTTGCTCGCCCCAGGTAAAACGCCAAGGTTGCCGCAATATGTTCATCGGAGGCCGAGGCAAGCGCGGCGCGGCACTTGGCTAACGATTCATCGAACTGCTTCAGGCATTCGTCGCGCGAAGTGAACGTCAGAGTCCCGTGAGGACGCTCGGGAGCCGCGATATCCATGCTGTCGTCTTCGACTAAATAGAGGCCGAACAAGGGTAATGTCACGCAGTGCATGGCGAGCCGGCCCAGCGGCATGGATTTTTCGTGTGGCCGGTAATCGTTTTTATCCTCCGGCACTCTTCCAGAGTGCGGCGGGTATTAGACATTTCGGTATCGAAATCCTCGAGCAGAACTTGTGCAGTTGTCATGGGGTTTTCCTTTCAACAACAGATTGTACTATCATCCCACAGAATCGAAGCCTCTCTATGGCTTACGAGGGCGGCGTCTCTATAATAAAGACGAAGTCACTCGAAAGGACTTATCCATATTGCCGTTTGTGCTGCTTCTCGCAGACCTGAGTTTGTGGGACATCATCCAAAACCTCCGACCCGTTCCTTTAGCTATCATCGCGATCCTCATCCTGGCGTCGCTTTTTTCCTGGACTATCGTGTTTGCGAAAGGCAGCGTTTTCGGCCGCGCACGCCGCGAGAATCGCAATTTCCTGCGCGCTTTTCGCAAAGCCAACAGCCTGCAATCGGTCGCGGTTGCCAGTGAGCAGTTCACGGCCGCGCCTCTGGTCGGCGTCTTCGACTTCGGCTATGGAGAGATTGAGCGTCAAGTCAAACAGCGCGGCGCGCTGGTCAACAAAGGCGCCATGGAACGCAGCCTGCAACTCGGCATCAGTGAAGAAGTCACCAAGCTGGAACAAAACATGAGTTGGCTGGGCACTATCGCGTCGGTGTCGCCGTTCATCGGACTATTTGGAACGGTATGGGGCATCATCGACGCGTTCCAAGGTCTCGGCAACGCGGGCAGCGCCAGTCTTCGGGCCGTCGCTCCCGGCATCTCGGAAGCGCTCGTGACTACCGCCATCGGCCTGTTTGCCGCCATCCCGGCCGCTATCTTCTACAACATCTTCGGCTCCCGGATCAAGGAACTCGGCACGCGCATGGAAGACTTCGCCATCGAATTCCAAAACCTGGCGGAAAGAGATTTCGGCGGATGACCGCCGCGAGTAGGGGAAAAATTGAGAACACATGGCATTCTCAGTAGGTAACGGCGCAACCGGTGGTCATCGCGGACGCCGCTTTGGCAGCCCTGCCACGATGTCGGAGATCAACATCGTGCCGCTTGTGGATGTGGTTCTGGTCCTGTTGATCATCTTCATGATTACCGCCAATGTGATGGAGTTCGGCCTCGACATTCAGGTCCCGCAGGTGCGCCGGGTCCAAAACACTGCGCAGGATCTGCCGGTCATCAGTATCACAAAGAACGGAACATCGTATCTAAATGAGAAGCCGGTTAATATCAACCTGCTAGCCGATGCGGTCCGGCAGAGATTTCATAACGCGACGGCCGTCTATATTCGTGCGGATAAAGAAGCGACTTGGGACGTGATCGCGCAAATCATCGCCGAACTTGGCGAAGCGAAGTTCGAAGTGAAAATGGTGACCGCGCCCACCGATGAAGCAGCGCGCCAGCTCGGCGTAAGGGCCGGTAGAAGAATGGCAGAGCCGCTCGACATACTCGATCAACGCGACCCCTTCGGCGCTCCCTTATCGGTGCCGTTCTCATTCACGGCGCTCTATCGTGACGCTCTTCTTCGGCTGGTATTGGATGAATCGCAATCGAGCAACTCTCGGCGACATCAATCCGGGCGGTGGTCCCGCGTATGCAGTTTCGCCGGTCCACACGATCCCCATTCCGCAGCGCGATGCGCCCCGAATCCCGTTGCCAACGATACGCAATCGATGGTCCCACCGCGCCTGCCAAGCAGGATGTCCAGAAGAAGCCTCCGGTGCTCGACAAAAACGCCTTCGAGATCCCCGACAAACTCAAGCGTCAAGCCGAGCGCCCCACGAAACAGCAGCAGTATCAGCAGCCCACGCCGCAGAATCAGATCTCGAGCCGCGTCCGCCAGGCAGTCTCCAATCCCATGTACGCCGCGCAAAGCGGATCGGGGCAAGTCGGCGTCGGTCCTAACAGTCCGTTGGGCACGCTGGGTCTCGGCTGGTACGCCGATCTGATTCGCCAGCGCATCGCGCAGAACTGGAATACGAATGGACTCGACTCCCGTTCGCAATCCACTCCCGCCATAGTGAGCTTTCGGATCATGCGCGATGGCAGCATCCGCAGTCCGCAAATTGTCCAGACCAGCGGGAATCCCTCGATCGACAACACCGCACTGCGCGCGGTGTACCAATCGAATCCGCTTCCGGCGCTTCCCGCTCAGGTGAGCGGAAGCTCCATCAGTGCGCAGTTCACGTTCAATTTACATTGATTGTCATTAACGTGATGCGATATTTTCTCTATTCGTTCTTACTCGTTTGCAGTACGGGCCCTTTGTCGCCCAGCAGATTCAAGTCCAGGTGGACAAGAATCCCGGCAAGCCGCACGTCGCGGTGCCGGATTTTCGCGCTCGGGCTCCGCCGCTTCGCTGATCGCGGCGTTCAATCAGACCGTCGCGGACGATTTGCAGGGCTCTCCGCTGATCAACTTCATCCCGAAGACGCTGTATCCGCTCCAAGTGCCGCAACAACCGTCCGACCTCATCACCGGCGTAGCGCCGCCCAGCCGCGGCGCCATCACTATCAACGGGCATCGTCTCTCGGATTGGAGCTTGCCGCCCGTCCTCTCGAATTACCTCGGCATCGGCTATGGCGCTGAGGATCGCGGCATGCTCGTGGTCTTCGGCTGGTTTTATTCGACCTCGCCTTCCATGCCGTCGCTGCAGCAGGCGCAGGTATTCGGTAAGGTCTACACTGCTTCGCTCGATCAACGGGCGCAATCGATGCCGGTAATCGCTATGCCGCCGACATCCTCGCCACGTTCGGCGGCAAGAGCTTAGTCGGCACGCGCATCGTCTTTGTCTCGGATCGCACCGGCTCGAAAGAAATCTGGGTGATGAATTGGGATGGCACCGGTCAGCGTCAACTGACGAATTTCCATTCCATCACCACCTTTCCGTCCGCCTCCCCGACGGCCGCATCGTTGCTTTCACCACTTACGCACTCGGTTATCCCGGCATACAAATGCTATCTCTTGACACCGGCCGCAAATTGCCGTTCTATAATCAGCGCGCTTCCATGAACGATTTGTCACCTTCACGCCGGATTCAAAACGCATCATCTTTTCGTCTACCGCCGGCGGCGGCCCATCGCAGCTCTACATGTCGAACACGGACGGCAGCGGCTTTCACCGGCTTACCGCCTCAAACGCCATCGAAGTCGAGGCCAAAATCAACCCCAAAACCGGCGCCGATCTCGTGGACGTGTCCGGCCGCTCCGGCCCTTTGCCGCAGATTTATCACATGAGTCTTGAAGGCACCGACGTGCAGCGTTACGCCGGGTACCGGCGAAGCCACCAACCCGGCCTGGAATCCCGATGGCGATCACATCGCCTTTGCCTGGACCAAGGGCTTTGAACCCGGCAATTACAACATCTTTGTGATGGATATCGCCTCCCAGCAGCTCACGCAGCTCACCTCCAACGAGGGCCGCAATGAAAACCCGAGTTGGGCGCCCGACGGAGCCCACATCATCTACGCCTCCAAACGCGGCCGTCAATCCCAGCTTCGGGTCATGAATGCCGACGGTACCGGAAAGCATCAACTCACCAAACCGGCAGTAACGAAAAGCCCGTTTGGGTGAATGCGGAGCAGTAACAAGGTAAAGTAACTAGGAATACCCACCCAGGAGAAAATTTAGAACTTATGACGAAACGCAGAGTAATGCTGACATCCGTTTCAGCGCTCGTGTTGGTTTTGGCCGCAGGGTGCCACAAGAAGACACCGCCACCCCCGCCCCCACAGCGCCGTCGCCCGCTGCGCCGCCACGAACAAGCCAGTGATCAACTACTTCACTGCCGAGCCCACCACCATCAGCAGTGGTCAGCCCTCTTCTCTGCGTTGGTCGTCGACGGCGCCAGCAATGTTCAGATCGATGATATCGGCCCCGTTAGTCCCAACGGCCGCCGTGCCGTTTATCCCACCGCCACCACCAACTATCACTTGACTGCCACGGGTCCGGGCGGCAGTAGCGACGCCACCGCAACCGTCACCGTCTCCACGCCGCCGCCGCCCACGCCACGCAGACGCCAACCCAAACCGCCGCCCAGATGCTCGCCAGCCAGGTGCAGGATATTCACTTTGACTACAACAAGAGCGAGGTGCGGGCGAAGATCAGTCTACCCTGCAGGCCGACGCCAACGCCCTCAAGACCATCTTCTCCATGGATCCCAACTTCATCGTCACCATCGAGGGCCATTGCGATGAGCGCGGCTCGGCCGAATACAACATCGGCTTGGCGACCGCCGCGCTTCGGCGACTCGCGACGCCCTGGTGGCGCTCGGAGTTCCCGGCGACAAATTAAAGACGGTCAGCTACGGCAAGGAGCGGCCGCTCTGTACCGATGCCTCGGAAGATTGCTACGCGCGCAACCGCCGCGCGCACTTCTCCGCCGGCCAGTAACAATAGAATTCGTCCGTTTCCCGGCAGCGCGCCATTTCCTCTAAACTAAAGACAAGCATGAACGGGGACGGTCCCATGCCGTCCTCCTCATGAGGAGTAAACTTACTTGAAATTCCTCCGCCTTACCGTCCTTACGTTGGCGTGTTCCAGTTTCTGTTTCGCTGTCAATAAAGATATGGTTGCGATGCAGCGCGACCTTGAAGCGAAAATAGACGCGATGCAGCAAAGCATCAACTCCCGGCTCGACACCCTAACCGGTCTCCTGCAGGGCATACAGAACGATTCCAGGCGCACCGCCGATCAGGTCGCCGGCATGCAGGATGTGCTGCGCACCAGTGTCACGAACTCGCTTGCGCCTATAGCGGGCTCAGCACGAAAGTGGAAGCCACCGGCGAAGAGTCGTGCTTTGCGCGATGCGCTTGCCGATCTCGGTGCGCGGCTGGAGCGCATGGACGCCAAAATCACCGATCTGAAGAACCAGCTGCAGATCATGCAGATCCGCCGGCGCGCCCGGCTCCAGCTCCAGGGCCCCGTTCCCGGCATGACCAGGCCCGGCGCGCCCGGAACGGTCCCGTCGGCCCCGGGAGCGCCGCTTCGCTCAAACCCGCCCGCCGGCATGAGCGCCGAAAAGACCTATACGGACGCGCGCCGCGACCAGCAGACCGGCAACCTCGATCTGGCGTTCCAGGAGTATCAGCAGTATCTGAGCTATTTCCCCAATACCGAGCTCGCCGCCAATGCCCAGTACTATGTTGGCGAGATTAGTTACAACCGCAGCGACTTAAAAGGCGCGGTCAGGGCCTTCGATGCCGTTCTGGAGCGCTATCCCCAAAACCCCAAAACACGCGACGCACGCCTCATGAAAGGTCTTGCGCTTGCCAAAGACGGTCAGCGCACGCGCGCCGTGCAAGAACTCCGTTCGCTGGTCCAGACCTATCCCGCTTCTGAACAGGCCCGCCGCGCTCAGGCTGCCTTGCGTGACCCGACCCTCTTCCCTTCGGCCAGCGCAACTCACCGTCGGCCTTAATCAATTTCCTTTCCTTTCTC
>CAVSTO010000007.1:0-189735 GCA_963730865.1 uncultured Acidobacteriaceae bacterium
TGCACGGTGTTCTTCATCTCGGGGGATGGATCACGAGCAGGACCGTGGCCAAATGGCCAAAGCCGAGCAGAAATGGCTGAGGAGCTTGGTCTGCCTGTGACCCTCATCGCCCGAACAGCGCGCCGGAGGGCCGGATGATGCCCTCCTTGTGTCTGGCGTTCGCGCTCGCGCTGACGTGCCTGCTGGCCTTCGTCTCGCACGTTCAGTTGCTTTATCTCGAGTCCCTGCGGATCCGCCGCCGTGAAGTAGCCTCGCTCGAATTTTTCCGCGAGAGCATCGTGCAAAAGATCGGCCTTGAACCGGACCAGGGCTCGCTCGCGTTCTCGCTCGTCAAGCACGTCTCTCTCTTCCTTCTCGGCCTCTTTTATCTGTGTGCTCTGGTGCGGCCCGGAGTTCCGCATTGGCAAAACTCCTCGAGGCAATCGGCCTCTCGTTTGTGGCCATGCTGGTCTCGACGTACTTCGTTCCCATGTTTTTGTATCGCCGCACGACAGGCGTTTGGATCACTCGGCTACTCCCCGCCATCAAGCTGGTTGCGGTGTGTGCCGCACCCTTAGCCGCGCTGGTGCCGGATGTTTCAATCCGTGCTCGACCTCGATAAAGATGTGCGTGGCGAAACAGCTCCGGCTGATTCGGTCGAAAATATCGAAGCCTTAATCACTGCCGGCGCGGAAGAGGGCATCCTCGAAGAGGAAGATCGCAAGCTCATCCATTCCGTCGTTGCATTTGGAGACAAGAACGTCCGTGAAGTCATGACGCCGCGGCCCGCCATCGTTGCTATTTCCGTCGATAAATCGCTCGAAGATCTTCGCCAGCTCGTCATTCATGAGCAGTACTCGCGGATCCCCGTGTATCAGGACAGCATCGATAATGTAATCGGCTTCGTACACGTGCGCGACATGTTCGAGCTCGACGAGGAAGACCGCCAATCGAAGCCCCTTCGCGAGTTGATGCGCCCCGTTCCTCTGGTGCCGGAGACCAAGCCGGTGACCGTCCTGCTGCGTGAGATGCAGCACGACGGTTCGCACATGGTCATCGTCGTGGACGAGTACGGCAACACCGCCGGGCTCGCCACCATGGAAGATCTGGTCGAAGAAATCCTAGGCGAGATACGCGATGAACACGAGCCTGATCGCGACGTGCGCCAGGAAGCCGATCATGTCTTTGTCGCGCCTGGAAGCCTCGATTTGGACCGCCTGCAAGACCTTCTCAACTTTCGGCCTGAGCACGATGCGGAATCCACAACCGTCGGTGGCCTTGTGACTGAATGGCTCGGTCACGTGCCGCAAGTGGGCGAGGCCGTGGAGCGCGGCGGTATCCGTGTTGAAGTGCTCGCGGGAAACGAGCGGCGCGTCGAGCAGGTCCGTATCTCACGCGTCCCCACGCCCGTCGGTATGAACGCGTGAAGGCTCATCGTTCCGGCTTTGTCTCCATCGCAGGCCGCCCCAATGCCGGTAAATCCACACTGCTGAACGCGCTGATCGGAGAAAAGCTCGCCATCACCGCTCATCAGGCGCAGACCACTCGCACTTCCATTCAAGGCGTGCTCACCACGCCCGACTGCCAAATCGTCTTCATTGATACGCCGGGTATCCACAAATCCGATACGCTCTTCAACAAGCGCATGATGGCAACCGTTCGCGGCGCGCTGCAAGATCGCGACCTGGTTCTCTATGTCGCGGACGCAACCAGGCCAGTGACGGAAGAGGACGAACACGCTGTCAGCGCGCTCGATAAGTCCGCAAAGGCCCTGCTTGTACTGAACAAAATCGACCGGGTCGACGACAAGCGCCTGCTTCTGCCGCTCATCCAGCGCTATATGGAATTGTTTCCCTTCGCCGAAGCAGTGCCGGTATCCGCTCGCACGGCCAGTGGTCTCGACGACCTCAAGCGAATCGTTCAGGAGCATCTTCCCGAAGGGCCGCCGCTGTTCGACGAGGATTACCTGACGGATCAACCCATGAGATTCCTCGCCGCCGAGATCATCCGCGAACAGATCCTGCGGGTGGCGCGCGAAGAAGTCCCGCATGCCGCCGCGATACTGATCGATAGCTGGGAAGAGTCGCCGAAGCTCACAAAGATCGCCGCCACCATTCACGTCGAACGCAACGGTCAGAAAACGATTTTGATCGGCAACAAAGGCCAGACGCTGAAGAAAATCGGTACCGACGCCCGCCTGGAGCTTGAGCGCAGGCTGGAACACAAAGTCTTCCTCTCGTTGTTTGTAAAAGTGAAACCGAACTGGCGCGAAGATCCGTCCTTCCTGAGCGAGGTCGACTGGCGCTCAATGGTAGGTTCAGAAGCCCCGTCTTCAACTGCCAAGCAACCGCGCAGTACGCCGCCGGGCGATACCATAGAAGACAGTCAAGAATGAAACGCCTTCTAGCAATCGTCCTGCTTCTGAGCGGCAATGTCATTTTCGCTCAGAAATCCAACTCCGACGACCGTATCTCCGATCAGGTCCGGATGCGTCTGGCCACTGACGTAGACGTCAAAGGCGGCGCCGACGATGTCACTGTTGCTGATGGCGTTGTTACCATCAAAGGCCGCGTCGATACCGATCGCGGAAAGCAGAAGGCTACCAAGCTGGCCAAGAAGGTCAAGGGCGTGAAAGACGTCGACAATCAGTTGATTGTTGGACCCCCGACGCAGTAAGCATTTGCTCAAAGCGGCCCTTTTAGCGCTTGCTCTGCTCCAGCCTGCGCTCCGCGCGGGAGCGCCGACCGCCTCCGACACCGATCGTCTTATCGCGACCGGTAAGCTCTGGACCACCGCCAAGTACTTCCATCCGTATCTCGCTTACCGCGATATCGATTGGGACAAAGCTCTCGTCGAGGCCCTTCCGAAAATCCGTGCGGCCACGAATACCGCTGATTATGTACGTGCGCTCCGATCCATGCTCGACGCGCTGCACGACCCGGCTACCTACGCGATCGCGGACGCCGCTGTCACGCCAAGCGCCTCACTGCATCTCGAAAAGCGCCCGGACGGCACTCTGGTCGTTTCACAGTCCGCATCGAACCAACCCGTACCCGATGCCATCCAACAGCTAACCCAGGCATTGAGCCCCGTTAGCAACGAGGTCTTCGATCTGCGCGTTCCGCCGGGCGCGCCGCCCTATCTCTCGAACTTACTGGAACAGGATTCCATTTCAAAGCTACTCACCCGGACTGCCATTGACACCCTTGCCCAGCGAACTTGGATCCACAAGGGCCTACCCCCGACTCCTCCGTTCGTGGGGAGCGGCGGGTACGCACCGCTTTCTCTACGAAAGCCGGCGTCCATCTGGAAGCGGACGCCTCTGCACCCGAGCATCGCGTCGCCTTCATCTTGAACGAGAACTCCGTGTTGCCTCACATTGGCTGTGCTCTTTGGGAGCAGGGAAGAGCCAGCGTACTCGCCGAATCTAATCATTTTCAATTCGCCGATGCGGCGTCGATTGTAATTCCCATGGGGCTCGCCGTGAATGCTATTGTTCGCCTTTCTGAGCCCGTTGCGTCGCGAGAAGTTGTGTCCGTCACCCACGATTCCGCGCTCCAGCAGGCCTTTGTCAGTCTCACGGCCTCCAAAGCCCTGCCCGCTCCATCGCTGCCGCCGCCTGCACCCGAGCCGCGACCCGATCTGGCCTATAGCGACATGCGCTATCCCGCAACGGAATATCGCATTCTCGCCACATACAAAATCTGGGCTGTCTTCCATAATTTCTTCGCCTATCGCGATCTGATGGACGAAGATTGGGACGACGTCTTCACCTCGTTCCTTCCCAAATTCATCGCCGCGAGAGATGCGCGTGAGTACAATCTCACGCTCGCCGAAATGATCACGCACGTAGCCGATTCGCATGCCGCAGTGAACAGCGCTGAACTGACGGAATACTTCGGCGCAGCGCCCGTCGGTCTGCGCCTTCGCCTGATTGAGAAGAAGCCTGTCATTACGGAAGTGTTGGATCCGCGGGGCGTCAACGCCGGCATCAAACCGGGCGACATCGTAACCAAAGTGGACGGCGAGAGCCTCACGGATCGCTTCCATCGCGAGGAGCGCTACATCGCTGCCTCCACTTCTCAGGCGCTCGGTTACGCCATTATGCAGCGCATCCTCAATGGCCCTGAGGGATCGGATGCTTTGCTGACTATACAAGCGCAAAACGGCGAAACGCGGCAAATCCATTTGAAGCGCAGCTCAACCTATGCTGCTGCTCTAGAGAAGCAGCGCTCGGGCGAAGTGATTAAGCTCCTGCCCGGCAATATCGGTTATGCGGATCTCGATCGCTTGCTCCCCGAGCAGGTCGACAGCATGTTCGATCAGTTTCGTTCCACCGACGCCATCATCTTCGAGATGCGCGGTTATCCGCATGCCACGGCTTCGTCGATCGCGCCGCGCTTAACGGGTCGTCACGATGTGCCGGCCGCTATTATCACTGGCCCGCTGACTCTAACCCCAGACCTGCCTGCCTCCGACGTCCTCACGTCAAGCGCAAGTTACTTTTTCGTGCAGAAACTTCCCACGACTGAAAAGTGGAAATATAAAGGCAAAACGGTGATGCTCATCGACGAGCGTACGATGAGCCAGGCCGAACACACCGGCCTGTTCCTCGAAGCCGCGAACAAAACCGAATTCATCGGCACTCCCAGCGCCGGCGCCAATGGCGACGTAACAAATTTCGTCGTGCCCGGAGGAATCACGATCTCGTTTTCCGGTCATGACGTCCGGCACGCCAACGGCGGAGCGCTCCAGCGCCTCGGATTACAACCCGCCGTCACCGTCGCGCCGACCATCGCCGGCGTTCGTGCAGGCCGCGATGAAGTTCTGGAAAAAGCGATCGAATACCTTTCACCGATAAGACACAGGGGCAGCACGTCGCATATGGCTGCTCTTCGCATCCGCCGTGTGAATTAGACCCATCAAACGGATACGTTCTACTCCGGACGCTGGCAACGCGTGCGCTTTCTATACTGGGCATACTCCTCATGACCGTCATCGCTCAACGGCTGCGGCTAACATTGGCGTACTTGTTCTTTGCAGCTATTGCTTCGGCCCAAGTCAAAGTCTGGCAAGGCACGATGCAATTACCCGTCTCAGACGAGGGTGCGCCGGATGAAAATCCTCCCTTCGATCTGTTCGCAACGGGCTCCTTCAACTATCCCTACACGCTCCGGCAGAACATCAAGAACCGGCGATCGCCGAAAGAGTTGCGGGCCCTTTATCTCGAAAATGAGTATCTGAAATGTACGGTATTGCCCGATTTAGGCGGCCATGTCTACACGTGCATCGACAAAACTACCGGCCAGCCGATGTTCTATGCCAACCCAACCATCAAGGAACAGTTGGTCAGTTTCCGCGGTGCCTGGTCCGCATTCGGAATTGAATTCAACTTTCCGGTTTCTCATAACTGGGTGTCCGTCTCGCCGGTCGACTTCTCTTATCGGACTCACGAAGATGGAAGCGCTTCGGTAACGGTTGGAAATGTAGATCGAGTCTACGGCATGGAATGGACCGTGAGCATCACGTTGCGCCCGGGCGCCGCGTTGCTCGAAACGCATTCCACTCTGGTCAATCGAGACCGGGTACGCCATCGCTTTTATTGGTGGACCAATGCGGGTGTTCAAGTGTGGGACGATTCGAAGCTGTATTACCCGATGCAGTTTTCCGCGGCGCATGGGTTTGCAGACATCGATACGTGGCCGATCAATTCGAAAGGAATGGATCTAAGCCTCATCCGCAATCACACTGATGGCCCGGTTTCGCGCTTCGTCTACGCCAGCCGGGAGCCATTCATGGGCATTTATCATCCCCATACACAAACAGGCGTGGTTCACTACGCGGACTACGCGAAATTGCCGGGCAAGAAGATCTGGACCTGGGGAGTGGACCCGGAAGGGCTCCGCTGGCGCAAATTGCTCTCCGACAATGACAGCGCGTATGCCGAGGTGCAAGCTGGCCTTTACCGCAATCAGGAGACTTTCGCTTTATTCGAACCGCAGCAGGTGATCCAGTTCTCTGAATTTTGGATGCCGGTGAATCGTATCGGCGGCATTACGCGCGCCAACCTGAACGGCGTTTTGTTCATGGACCGCGAGGCTCCAAACAGCTTGAGGCTGGGAGTGAATTCGAATCGGGATGTGAGAGGCGGGTCCATCATTCTTCTAGATGGAGGCAAAGTACTCCTGAAGCAGACGGCCACGGTTGCTCCCGAAAAACCCTGGATGAAAGTGGTTGAAGACATTGCGCCAAATCATAAATACACGCTGTTATGGCAGGATGCTGGCGGAACTATGCTTCTCAAGCATACGGAAGGGGAATGGGACTGGTCACCGAAAAACGAAGTTCACGCAGGACCGCAGAAGCGGTACGAACCTCCACCACAATCGGAATGGACGGACGGGGATTTCGCGGAGGCGGGTAAAGAGCAAGAGCAACTCGGCGCACTTCTGAAAGCCGACGGAATCTACAACGATGGGCTGACGCGATATTCGTCCAGTTACCATCTGCTCAAAGCCTCCGGGCGCCTGGACGTCGGGTTGTTGCGCTATGGCGACGCTGCGAAGAAACTCGGCGAAGCGGAGGCGCGCGACACGACCGACGCAGAACTTCATTATTACCGTGGCTTGGCTCTTGCGCGCTTAAGCAGGACGTACGATGCCCGGCTTGAACTGGAAGCTGCGGCTAGAACGCCCGAATGGACGGCCGCCGGCTCTCTTGCGCTGGCTGAGCTTCTGGCGCGCGAACATCTCTTGGACAAAGCGGAGCAGACGATCGCGCGAGCGCAGGCCGCGTCTCCCAACAGTGAAAGCATTGCGGAAGCGAAGGCCGTGCTTGCGAGACTTCTCAAAAACCCGGATCAATCCTCGATCAGGACCAATGCGCTGGAACGGTTTCCAGACAGTAATCTTCTGCGCGTGGAGAACATTGCGGCGGACTCCCGCTCAGACGCGATATGGCATCACTTGGCAGCCGACCCGGAGCGTGTACTCAATGTGGCTGCGACATACATGCGATTAGGCGATTACAGGAGCGCGCTGGATTTACTTTCGCGCCGATTCGCACCCGTAGGCGCAGGCGAAGCGGAGCCGGGCTCGGTCTTACCCCAGGACCATCCCATGGTGGCTTACTATCGTGCGTTTTGTAAGCAGATGCTCGGAGAATCGGCGGAGGCCGATCTTCATCTCGCGTCCCAGTTGCCGGTTCGCTATGTCTTCCCCAACAGAGCGGACAGTGAGGAGGTGTTGCGCAGTGCATTGAAGGCCAACGATCGGGACGCGCATGCCCACTGGCTGTTGGGCGCGCTGCTTTTCGCTCACGGTCAGGTGACTCCGGCCTTAGAACAGTGGCAGGTCGCACGTCGAATTGAGCCGGACATCCCCAGCCTGGATGCAAGCCTCGGCCGTGAACTTCTCGAGCAAGGCAAGGCTGATGAGGCGGCTCAAGTTCTGCGCGAAGGAACAAAATCCGACGCTTCGAACCCACTCGTTTATGTGGAACTCGACAAAGCGCTGATTGCGCTACGCCGCACTCCAGCGGAACGCGCGGAGATGCTGAGCGAGTTCCCGAAAACGACACCTCGGCCATCGATGCTCACGTTTCTGCTTGCACGAGAACTGGCCGAAGCCGGGGATTTCAAGCGCGCCACAGCACTTTTTGAGAATCAATACTTTGAGAATGCGGAAAGCGGCGCTGATGCGCGCGAAGTGTATCTCGAAGTAAAGCTTAAGGAGGCCCGCGCCTCGGCGCGCAAGGGGGATTGCAGCCGTAGCGTGTCACTCGAAAAGAGTGCTACCCAGCCTGTCGCGAGCATTCCCTTTACCAGCGACAACTTGGGGGAAGTGATTGACCATTCGAAAGCCTTACAAGGTTTGCAACGTGAAATCAGCGCTGCTTGTCCTGAGGCAGCGCCCGAGCACTAACCCCCAAATGATGTAAGAGCGGTCCAATCGCGTTCGACATTTGGTAATTATTTCTCCGGTCTTCGTTGATCGCCCAGAACATCGCTCCCAGGAAAGCCGGATATCCGGATGACTGGCGAAGTTTATATTGGGCTCCGGGGTATTGCTTTCCTTCGATGAGATAGCGCAACGCGTTTTCTACGTCGGGAACCTCCGTGTAGTTGCGCGCTGATGTAGGCGTGGCGGGCAGACCGATCGCTACTTTGTCCGCGGCAATGGCCGGAAATTGAGAGCGCGAAGTACCGCCCACCGGGAATCCTTCGAGGAGCATCTCAGAGAGCGCAACGTGATAATCGGCATTCCCCGGAAAGTAGTAATTCCCATCGAGAGCTTCTAGCGGTGGCGTGTTGTAGTCTTGCGCATCCACAAAGGCGAGAATGTCGCGCGTGCCGTAAATGACCGGTAAAAAAGATCCGAACTGGCCGCCGTAGCTGACCATACCAGCCTGGGTCTGGGCCGCTTCCGGCACTTCGCTGATCATGAATTTCGGGCCAAAATGTTCTCTCAATTGATGCATGGCGGCGATCAGGTTCACGACGGAAGGCGTCGTAGGCTTGCGAAAATCTGTGTCGCCGCTATTGATGAGCAGCGAAGGGGTTTCAATGTCCAGATCGACGCCATCGAATCCATATTTCTCGACGATTGCGGAAACGGAACTGACGAACCGTTGAACATCCTGGGCGGTGTTTAGGGTGACAACCTGCCCGCCGCCGCCCAATGAGATCAGCACCTTTTTTCCTTTGCTCCGCAAGTAAGCGACGTCCGTTTTGAATGCTTCTTCTCCGAGATACGCCGGCGGCTCGAAACGCAGCAAGCTTGTGGAGCCTTTCACGGGCGCTGCAAACGTGGCGATGATGATGTCCCATTGTGGAGACACGTCCCGTAGCGGAGTTGAATTCTTCGCTGAAGAATAGCCTTCCCAGTAACCGATGAGTGCATGTTGGCTCGATGCACCGGATCGTGGCATCGGCAAGACAGAGGCCTGTCTGCTGCGATTACGGTTGGCAGAACAAGGTCGGGCGGGAGCGGTAAGCGCCTTGGTATCGGGAAAACTATAAACCGCTCCCTCAGGTAGCTGACCCGGGTTGGTTTCGGAAAACCATGGCAACAGCGCCATGTTCTCCAGGTGATAGCTTCTGCCGTTCGCCGAAATCGAGGTCGAGTTTGTAGGCAGAAAATCAGTCGGCTGGTTCAACAGATAGGCGCTGCTTTCTCCTCTCCCTCCGCAGCCGGTGCTCGCCGGCTCCAACCATGCGGGAAATTCGTTTGTCCGATAACCGCGCAGCGGATCGTTCATCCACTCCGCGATTTGCTGGCTCAATCCTTGAATGTCGGTGTAGTGCGGCATCGCGCCTTCGTTCATATATGACGCAATGACGAACGCCTGCGCCGATGCGCCGAAAGCATTAAGTTGCGCGCCGTGCGTGCCGAGCGAGCAGCAAACAGTCGCGTCACCTAGCGAATAGAAAGCGGCATTCTCCGTCACAGCAATTACCAATTTGTTCGGCGAAACGTTCATCGACGACAGCCTCTGAAAAAGAGCGTTCTGGACGAAGTCAAGATCTACTATGGCCAGTGACTTGCCGCTTTTTTGCGAATGCAACACGTATCCGTTGGCTGCCGGGACCTCTATCTGAATAGCTGGCGCTATCTGTGGCGTGCCGAGTAAGGTATGCCAATTGCCTTTTGCCGCGGCTCCAGGGAATTGACCGCGCTGTACTGCGTCTCCATACTGCGTCTTTCCCGTCGCAAATGCGACGGGTTCAAAAAGCGGCGAATGCACGATATCCGCTATGTCACCCGCAGCACTCATGACATGTTCGTGAGACCCACTGGCGCTGAAGGAAAGCGAAACTGGAACAAGGATTGTAGCGATAGTTGTCGTTCCACCCAAGTCTGGCGTCTTGCCGGCCATCGTGTAGGAATAATTCCTGCCCCCGGTCGAAAAGGAGCCGGTGAATGTAGGCACCGTTCGCACTGTTGGCGACGGCGCATTTTGCGGCATAACCAGTTGAGTCGAGAGCAAGATGCTGAGCAACAGAAATCGCGCAATATTTGGCATGTTATTCCTTCGATTGTCAGCTACATGGACTAGGTGAATCGAGTCTACCGTTAACCCCATGCTTGCCACTCTCCAAGAAGGGCATCAAGAGCCCGCATTCCGGCCGGCATTGGGCGGCTGGACGATCACAAGGTACTCCGATGTCGCCTCGGTGCTTGGCGACCTGCGTTGCGTCCCAACCATCATCGGCTCATCGACGGCGAATACGTCGCCTGAGACCAAGGAAGTTGTTTCCAATCGCCACGCCGTCATGAAAAGGGATCTTGCTCAGATTATGGTCGCTCTTGAGCAAGGCATGCCGATGCTCCTCACAAGTGCAGCAGAGAGTCTTGTTCTTCATCACCCGTGTGACCTCATTCAGGAGATCTTGAAACCCTGGTGCCTTCGGGTGGCCGCTTGCGTTGTGGGGATTTCGCCGGACCCACATACAGGCAGGTTGGCGCACGATGTATTTCTATCGTCTGCTTTCCCCTACGATGTGGAGTTACGAAGGAAAGCAGCATCTGCTGCCGTGGAGTTATCCACGCAGGTGGAGAGCAGGAACGCCGTCGCATTGCAAACGTTCATCGCCCTAGCCACCTCGCTTCCCGCATTCGTTGGAAATGCCTTCGCCGTCCTCTTTAGCCATTCAGATCAGCTACGGCGCTTGCAAGAAGCGCCGCAACTCTTACCTCTTGCGATAGAAGAGTGTCTGCGACTTGCTGGCCCAGCGTGCCTGCAGTTCCGGAGGGCGTCTTGTGACATGCAGATCGGCGCAGCACAGATCAGAAGGGACCAGATTCTGCTGTTGATGATTCAATCGGCCAATCGCGATCCGCTCGTATTCTCGAACCCGGAGTCGTTTGACATCGGACGCACCAGCAATCCGCATCTGGCGTTTGGAAGGGGAGGGCACGCCTGCGTGGGCGCCAATCTCATCAGATCTATTTCCCGCATGGTGGTCGTGAAAGTGCTCTCAGTATTCACGACAGTGAAGTTGATAGAAACGCCCGTGTGGCATGGCGTGGCTATTCGATTCGTCGAACATCTAGACGTCGTCTTCGAATAGATGGGCTTCAAACTAGTATCCGGTTGGTTGGAATTGACGCAAGACTTCTACCAGACGATCCCCAATGCACCGGTGTTCATTGGTTGGCGCGCACTTTAAGGTTCTGAACCACAGCCCACTCGCTCGCGATCTTTACGCCTGGAGCACTCACAAAGCGTACTCCACGTCTTTTAAAACAAAGAAGTTCACTTCTCCTACCGCGAGGGTGCCCAATATTGGAGCTGAAGGCCTTCGGCCGGAAGCCTCGGCAAGCCCTCACGTCGGTCCAACGGTCTATCCATGCCTCGATGCCCGTCTCGAAACAGGCGGAATTGTGATCCGCCCCAGCCAGCCAGCAGTTCGCAGACGCCTGACAGTTCGGGATGGTGCAACGGTACACCATCCATCTCCAAACCCGGTCGCCACGTGGTTCGAACTGACAATTGTCGAGTGTAGTCTATTGTAATCTCTATATGGACATGGTAGTGTTCATATAGAGACAGAGTCTTGGTGAGCAAGGGGGCTCCGTTATGGCTGCCAATTCACTGCAAAGTGTACCCGGATATCAATTCGAGGTTACTCCCGATTTGAGCCGGCTCGAAACACGCGAGCGGTTGAGTCAATCAGCCGTCGATGGTCTTTTCGCCATCATCGAGAGATGGCAGGTTCCCATAGATGCTGCAGGGGAGCTACTAGGAGGAGTGCCACGGTCGACCATGTACAAGTTGAAGACCGCCGCAGGAACCCTGCGTTGTGACGAACTCACGCGCATCTCGTATCTGGTAGGCATTTATAAAGCCTTGCACATCCTTTTACCCGACCAGCTAGCAGATCGCTGGATCACTCAACCGAATGACGATCCCTTGTTCGCTGGTCGAACGCCCCTTGCATATGTCATTCAAGAGGGTATTCCAGGGCTGCACCGACTGCGGAGTCTGCTCGATGCCGCTCGCGGCAGCCGGTAAGTGGCACACTTAAATCCGTTCGCTTGCACTGGCACGCACCGGTTAATTCCCAGCAAGTTCAGTAGCGGTGGCAGTGTTCTAGAAAGCTTGGCATTGCCATCCAGCGTACTCGCCGATTTAAGTGAACTCGATGCGGCCACGAACGAGCGCAAAGTCGCCGAGCGCGGCGCTGGCGAAGGGATTACTCCTCGTGAACTCCTGTACGGAATCCCGGAAGCGCATATCATCAATGCAGCGTTCACTCATCCCGGACCCTATGGTGGCCGTTTCAATGGATCTCGACGTGGAGCTTGGTACGCAGGAACCGAGCTAGAAACCTCGATCGCGGCGGTCAGTTTTCATAAGCGGCGCTTCCTCGAAAACAGCCGCATCTTCGTCGAGCACACTTTTGAGTACACAGATTTTCTCGCTGACCTCTCCGGGATGTTCCATTGGCTTGACGCGTCGGACCGCGAGACCTGTTTGCAGCCCGATCCCATTCCTGAGTGCTACGTCCCCTCGCAGGCTTTAGCGCTCAAACTTCTATACGAACGATCAAACGGCGTCGTTTACCCAAGCGTTCGCCATCCCGAAGGGACCTGCATCGCCTGTTTCAGGCCCGCATTGGTATTTCATCCGCGCCGCGGCGAAACATATCACATCTCAGTACAGGCAAAGAGTATAATCTCAACTTCGCGGAGCGCAGGTTCCGACTAGTCAAGCGGTATCCGTTTGGAAAATAGCATCATCATGGAAACGCTCTTCCAACATGTGAAATACGCTTGCCGTCAATTCGTGCGAAGCCCAGGCTTCGTGTTGGCCGCGGTTTTCGCGCTCGCGCTCGGGATAGGCGCTGATGTTGCGATTTTCAGCACCGTCAATGCTGTCCTGCTGAACTCCATTCCTTTTCGTTCGTTGAAGAACCCCGGAGCGGCTGGCGTCCGTATACGAGAGCAACCCCGCACTGCTGGCCTTCATTGCTGGCCGCTTGCCGGTGCGCTTGCAAAATTTCCTCGAATGAGAAAGCAGGCGAAATCGTTCGTGGGAATCGAGGCATATCAGGATCGTCCCTTCGATCTCACGTCCGGTGAGGGGAGCGGGCAGGCGGAACCGGAGCAGGTGGCAGGGACCACGGCGACTCCGGCTTCCTTCCGCTGCTGGGCATTACTCCTCGCCTGGGGAGAAATTTCAGCGCGGCGGAAACCAAGGCCGGCCAAGACCACGTTGCCATCATCAGCGACGAGCTATGACGCAGCCGTTTTGTGAGCGATCCGCAAATATTGGGGAAGCGCATTCGAGCGTCAGGAACGGAATAACAGATCATCGGCGTATTACCTCCTCGATTCGAGTTGCCTGCCACCGGACAGGGGCTGGATCAGAGCAAACCGAAGATGTGGGTACCGATGAATCTTCATCCAACGATGGAAGAGCAAAACAGCCTAGCGCTCACCGTGCTGGCACGTCTGAAACCTGGTATAGCGATCTCTCAAGCGCGCGCGGAGATGAAGTTAATTGCGAGCCGGTTGGCGCAGCTGCATCCTGACACCAACAGAGGATGGGGAGTGAACGTCTTCCCAACTATCTCAGAAGACGTCGAACCCGATGTTCGCAAGAGCTTATACGTATTACAGGTCGCAGTCGGGTTCGTGCTGCTGATCGCGTGCGCCAACGTCGCGAACCTGTTGCTGACAAAAGCCGTCACTCGAGAAAGGGAGATGGCCGTGCGCGTGGCTATTGGGGCAAGCCGTTGGCGTCTGGTCCGGCAGAACCTGACGGAAAGCCTGGTGCTCAGTTTCGCAGCCGGAGCGCTTGGGACTGCTGATTTCTTTCGCCGGTCTGCGCCTTGTGTCCTATCTCGCTCCCAAGGAAATACATGGTTTCCACGAACTTGCAATCGATCCGCTGGTGCTTGCTTTCACGCTGGGCGTGACGCTTGCTTCCGGTCTCCTCTTCGGGCTTGCGCCCTCATTTCATGCTATCCGACAGAGCATCGCGGAAGCGCTCAGCAATGGCTCGCGGTCGGTAACCGGTTCTTCGCGGCGTTTTCGCGCCGCACTCGTGGTTGTTGAAATCGCGATTTCGTTGGTTCTACTGGTGGGCGGCGGCTTAATGATACGAAGCCTCGCGTCCCTCTTGGGTTTGGACATTGGTTTCCGGCCAGACCATCTTCTGACCATGAGCATCGCTCTGCCCCGCGTACCGCTACACAAATCCTGAACAGATAGCGGGTTTCGACGATCGACTCCTGGAACAAGTGCAGGCATTACCGGCTGTCAACGCCGCAAGCCTCGCGACAGCTTTGCCGACGAGGAGCATCAGCCAGCAATCGTATGAGTCGGCCGGAGTTCCGGTGGATCCTAAAAAACTGAAAGTGACGGATTTCTCGCGCGTAACGGCTGAACACGTTCAGGGGCTAGGGCTGCAACTCCTGGCGGGACGCCATCTAAGTTCAAGCGATGTAGTCACCCCCGAGCCGAGTGTTGCTCTTGTGAACGAGGCTTTCGCGCATGCCAACTGGCCGAACCAGAGCGCGCTCGGCAAGATGTTCATATTCAGTGGCGAGAGCGGAATGAATGTGAACTATACAGTGGTGGGCGTGGTGAGCACTGCGCACCAGTTTGGACCCGATGCGGCTTCGCACCCAGAGATTTATCTGCCGGGGCACCGCATGGCAAAGATGTCACTCGTCGTGCGAACGGCCGGTGACCGCTATCGCTGGCAAATGCAGTGAAGCATCAGGTTTGGGCCATCGACAAAGAGCAACCTGTTTCGCAGGTAGACAGCATGCAATCGATGCTTTCGGAATGGGTTGCGCCGCGCCGTTTCACCATGACGGTACTGCTGGCCTTCGGTGCGATTGCATTGATCCTGGCCGCCCTCGGGCTGTACAGCGTTTTGGCTTACGCGGTCAGTTTACGGAGCCGTGAAATTGGAATTCGCGTGGCGCTTGGAGCGGAGCCGTCGAGTGTTGCTGGACTGATACTTCGGGAGGGCCTGGCGCTTACTCTCATCGGTGTTGCAACTGGTTTGGCCGGTGCCTTCGCGCTAACGCGCTTCATGCAGAGTTTTATCTTCGGCGTTAGCGTATTCGATCTAAGCACGTTTGCGGAGGTGAGTGTGTTGCTAGTAGCCGTGTCGCTGCCGGCAAGCTTCGTACCGGCACGCCGAGCAGCACGAATCGACCCCATGGAAGCGTTGCGCAGCGAATGATCGGCTGGCGCATTCGCAACTGGAGAAACCTGCTTGCTGGAGCAGTTTTGCTTCCCGGCGATGAAATCGGCGTTTGCGGTAATCAGCCCGATTGCGCTGCCGCGTGCTGCTGATCCTGCTTGCTACCTTCTTGCTTCGTTTCGGGCATCTTGCTTCCGTACAAAACACCACCACCGACCGCGACAATCGCGAGACCCCAAAAGCTGGCATTGAAGCCCATTGCTTTTGCGACCCATCCAAACAGGCTGTTGCTCAGCACGCCGCCGAGACCCATCGATGACTGCACCGCGCCCTGCAAGAAGTTAAAGCGTCCAGTCCCCTTCGCAAGGTCGGCTGTCACCAGCGTCAACAGCACGCCGTAAATGCCCATCGCCACTCCATCGATTGCCTGCAACCCGATCAGATAATACGCGTTGTGGCTCACGACGGTCAACGCATTCCGGAGCGCCAGCGCACCGAATCCGATCAGGAACAACGGTTTGCGTCCCCACGTTTTGGCCAGTTTACCCGCCAGAATGGCGACCCCAATCATCGCCACTTCGGCGACAACCACGGATGCGGACACTTGCCACGCCGCGTCCCGGCCCTTCTTTCCGTGCGTAAGTATCTCGCTTACGAGTGGAAGCGTTGCAGCATTGGCGCAGTAATACAGCACGACGCAGGCCGTAAAGGTAAGCACTCGCTTATCACGCGCTAAATCGCGCCAGCCGCTGCGCTGTTTGGGCTCGTCACCTTTTTCTCCATCCGCATTACCGCCCCGCGCCGCTTCGTAATCAATATGCTCCTCTTTGATAAAGAAGACCGACGGAATCATCCCCGCCGCGAAGATCGCTGCTTCGATAAAAATCCCTTGCAGCGCAAGAAGCGTTCCCACGGCCGCGGCACCGATCGCGAACAACACGTTTCCGGTGTGTGTAAATGTTTCGTTTCGCGCGACGCGTCCGGCCAATTGATCTTTCCCTGCCATCCCAAGCGCGAACGCCGCGGTTACAGCCGGAAAAATCGTGACGGCCAGCCCAATCACTATCTGGACAGCAATCTGCATGGCGAAACTCGGCAGCGCAATAATGCCCACGGCGCCTGAGGCAACGGCGAGTCCCGCAATAGCTGTCCAGATTCTCTTGTGATGCGATTCATCGATCAATTGCCCGGAGAAACTCTGGACGGCTATTCCAGCTAGCGACTGGCAAGCGATAAGGATGCCAATCTGGCCCGGGTTCCAATGCCTCACCGCTGTGTAGTAAATGGCCATGAACGGCCCCAGGCCGGTCTGTATGCCGGCGTTGCAAAAGTTCAGCGCATCGAGAGCGCGCAAACTTCCAGTTTTTTCTTCGGGCAAATTGATTCCAATCAGTTCAGTGAAGGACTAATCCACGCAAGCCAATGGACGAGCAATATTTTCGAGAGATTGTCTCTCCGCATTCACGCCGAGCCACACCTCGACTAAGCCTCCGGCCGCAATCACTATCGCACCGGCAATGTAACCCCAGAACAACAGGGAACGCGAACCAGTGCCCACAATGTATCCGTACAACGCAGGTCCGCCGACGCCTCCCACCAAGGTGCCGATCGCGTAAAAGATCGAGATTGCTACGGCGCGTATTTCCAACGGGAAGATCTCACTGACGGTCAGGTAAGCGGCGCTGGCCGCGGAGGATGCAACAAAGAAGGTCACGCTCCAACAGATTGCCTGCGTCAAGGCCGTGAGAACGCCGAGGTGAAACAGCCACGCCGTAATCGCCAACAAAACACCCGACCCGATGTAAGTGCCCGCGATCATGATTTTTCGCCCCAGGGTGTCGAAGAATCGTCCTAAAAGGATCGGCCCGAGCCAATTACCCAAAGCCAGAGGAACTAGAAACAGCCCCAGCTTTTCCGCCGGCACGCTGTAATACCTGAGCAGTACCAGCCCGTAAGTGAAAAGCACCGCGTTATAGAAGAATGCCTGGGTGACCATCAAGCTGAAGCCGAGAAACGAGCGCCTCGCGTTCTGTTTCACCATGGAGTCCCAGATCTCTCCAAACGGAGTAACCTTACGCGACGCCAGCTTAATGGTCTTGTCTGCCGGGGGCAGTTTCTGAGTATCGCCTCCGGTGACTTTCTGTTCGATCTCGCTGACTACTTGCTCCGCTTCGCCCTTCTCCCCGTGAATCATCAGCCAGCGCGGGCTCTCCGGCACGTAACGGCGCAGAATGAGCACCACAATTCCAATCGCCGCTCCGATTCCAAACGCCAGCCTCCAGCTAAAGGTCGGCGGAAGAACGCCTGTATCCAGCAGCAATAATGACGCACCGGAGCCGAGCGCGGCCCCGCCCCAGAACGTGGAGTTGATCATCAGATCCACATGCCCGCGAATACGCGCCGGGATCAGCTCGTCGATCGCCGAGTTCACGGCCGCGTACTCGCCGCCTATGCCCGCGCCCGTCAGCGCGCGAAACAGCGTGAATGAGGTGAAGCTCCAGGAAAAGGCAGTGGCAGCCGTCGCGCATAGATAGAGAAGGATGGTGATGCTGAACAGCTTTTTTCTACCCCATCGGTCCGTGAGGTATCCGAACACCAGCGCCCCCGTGACGGACCCAATCAGGTAATACGTCGCGCTCAAGCCCAATTGCGCGTCCGTCAGGCCCAGGGTATCCGGGCGCTTTAGAATTCCGGCAAGCGAGCCCGCGAGATTCCCTTCGAGTCCATCCAGCAGCCAGGTAATTCCAAGCGCCACCACCACCAGCACATGCCACCGGCTCCACGGAAGGCGATCGAGGCGTGCGGGAATATTTGTCTCAATGCACTGAGTGGCCGGAGCCTTCGCTGGTGAGGACATGGGGGTTCCTTACAGATCCAAACACGAGTAAAGACGGCGAGAACGTGAGCGGCGCTACACGTGACCGCATACGTAAAATCCCCGGCAGCCACTTCACACTGCCATGAACAGCAGCAGATCCAAGCTGAAGGTCACTCGCATCGCCTTCGCGGCTTCCGCGCGTATCGGCCGGTAAATCGAATGGAGCACGTCCTGCACGGCGGCCTCGTCCAGATCGGCAGCTGTAGTGGCTCGCCTTCGATCGATCAACTCGAAGCCGGGCGCAAACGTTTCCACCGTTCGATCGACACGATCGCGGCCCGCGCCGCGCAGCTCGATCAGGTCTTCGGGACTCGGAACAGCGACCAACAGGCGTCCGTCCGGACGCAGCACCCGGCGGAATTCGACCGCATTCATGCGCGCCGTGACCGACAGCACCAGCGAAAAAGACTCGTCCGCATAGGGCACAAACCGGTCGGCATTTGCCACAATCCATTCACATCCTGGGTACCGCCGCGCCGCCGCCTCGATCGCCGGAATTGAAATATCCACGCCATGCCCGTCGAATCCGACCTGGCGAGCCAACATGGCCAGATAATAACCGTCTCCGCAGCCCGCATCCAGAACTACGTCGCTTGGCGCTCCTCGGACTACCTCCGCGATGCCCTTCAGCAGTGGCTCGCTGACGCCGCGATCATGTAAGCGCCGCCGTGCCGCCACAGCCGCGCAGGTATCGCCCGGCTCCTTCGATCGCCGCTCTTGTGGCTGCAGCAGGTTTAAGTATTCGCTTCGCGCTATATCGAACGAATGACCCTGTGGACACGCGGCGTGCCGTTCTGTGCGCGTCAGCGGCTTGTGGCAATCGCGCACCGGGCAAAGCAGCATGCGCCCGAGTGTAGCGCGCAGCATTGGAAACTAAACAGGCGTTGGAAACTGAACATAAGTCAACAATGCATGCAAACGTTGTGATTATTGGAGCGGGTGCCGCCGGTCTCATGTGTGCAGTCGAAGCCGGTAAACGCGGCAGGCAGGTTGTGGTTATCGACCACGCCCGTAAGCCTGCCGAAAAAATTCGCATTTCAGGTGGCGGCCGGTGCAATTTCACCAACATTCATAGTTCGCCGGAACACTTTCTCTCTCAGAACCCGCGCTACTCTATTTCCGCTCTATCACGCTATACGCCAAGGGATTTCATCTCGCTGGTTGAAAAACATCGCATTGCCTATCACGAAAAAACTCTTGGCCAGTTGTTCTGCGATGGTTCCTCGCAAGAGATCATCGGAATGCTGTTGAAAGAGTGCAACCAGGCGAAGGTCACGATCCTACTTGAGGCGAAAGTAGAGGAACTCAGCAAATCCAATATGGGCTTTTCTGTGCGCACAAGTAAAGCTGAAATCTCGTGTGAGTCGCTGGTTGTCGCGTGTGGCGGGCTCTCCATTCCGAAAATGGGCGCTACCGGGCTCGGTTACCAAATCGCCCGGCAATTCGGTCTCGCCATCGTTCCCACCCGCGCTGGCCTTGTTCCCTTCACATTGTCAGAGAGTCAACTGGCGACCTGGAGCATGCTCGCGGGTGTAGCGGTTCCTGCGGAGGTTCAATGCGGGAAACAATCCTTCCGGGAGGGGCTTTTGTTCACGCACCGTGGTCTAAGCGGACCGGTGATGCTCCAGATCTCTTCGTATTGGGAACCGAAACAAGAGTTGTGCATCAATCTCGCGCCCGGCCAAGACCTCGCGGCGCTATCCACACAGGCAAAGAAGTCGCAACCGCGCCAGGAAGTCTCTACGTTTCTTAGTGCTGTTTTGCCGAAGCGCTTAGCGGGGCGGATAGTGGAACAGCATCTGCCGGCGCACGGATCGATCAGCTTAGCCGAGACGCCCGATAAGCAACTCCAGCGGTTAGCCGCCGCGGTGAACGACTGGCGGATCGTGCCACACGGTACGGAAGGATACCGCACAGCCGAAGTAACTCTCGGCGGCGTGGATACCGCTGAGCTCTCCTCGAAAACGATGGCCAGCAGAAAAGTGGAAACCCTCTACTTCATCGGCGAAGTGGTCGACGTCACCGGCCGTCTAGGCGGCTTCAATTTTCAATGGGCTTGGGCCTCCGGTTATGTAGCCGGGCAATATGCGTGAACAGCGCTTGTAGTGCCGGAATTGTTATACTTTTGCGTCGAGCCATGCAAAAGATCCTAGCCATAGCCCTCTTCACAGGAACGCTTTTAGCCGCCCAATCTCCAGAGATCACAGGCGTTTGGAAGGCAGACCTAAGCCAGAGCAAAATCGCTGGCCCTCCAGGTCCGCCGCCCAGCAATTATCTCGTGATCATCGAGCAGAAGCCTGCGGAGTTCAACCGCCGCACGCATGAACAAGCGCCTCTGATTACGGAAACAACAGGCGTTTGGGGCCCGCGTGGCGAACAGCGCTCCGTCCTCACTGTATTCAACAATGAGAAGCCGACGATACGGCCTTACCAAGGCATTCCCACCCGGCTCATCGCTGTTTCTTCGGGCGACACGGTCACCATCAAGGGCGAAGTAACCGGCCGTCCCAACACCTTTACTCGCACGTACAAACTTTCGCCCGACGGAAAGACGCTAACCATCGACATCGTCAACAACAACAACGATAAGGTTACGGAAAGCACTCTCGTTCTCGTCAGACAGCCTGAGTCCGCGGGAGATCCGCTCCGAAAGCCGGAAGAGACTGCCGAAGTGCATTTCAAAAATGTGAAGACCGCCGCGTTGAAAGGTCTTCCCGAATCAGAGTTTATCAATCAGATGCGGTATTTCGCGTGGTCGCTGAACCGCGATTGCGAGTTCTGCCACGTCGCGCACAAGTTCGATTCCGACGACAAGAAAGAAAAGAAAACCGCGCGGAAAATGATCGACATGGCGGCTGCTATCGACACAAACAACTTCGAAGGACATCCGGAAGTCCGCTGCTTCACGTGCCATGAGGGCCACGCGCATCCGCTCTCGCATCCGCAATCCCCCGAAGAAGCGTCCGCCGAGAAGGCCGCTATCGAGAAGGCGGCTGCCGAGCGTCAATCCCGGCCACCCTCACACTAGGGCGTGCGCGAAGCAGTGTACGCCGCAATGTTCAACATCTCCTCTTCACTCAATCGGCTGACTACCGGTTTCATCAACTGAGTCCAGGTCCCGTTACGAGCGCCCTGTTGCATGTCGTACATCTGGCGCACAAGATAGCTCGGAGAACGTCCGGCAATACCCGGCACGGGCCCCATTCCTCTGAGATCGGCCCCATGGCAGATCGCACAGGGTGTTGTCTTGCCGGCACCTGTCGTTACTAACTGCTCGCCTTTCTTGATGCTGCCTATCGGCGCGTAGGCGATGAAACCAGACCGCGGGTTTCGTAGTACCTCGCTCGCCTCGGCATTCACCGGTGTCTCAATAATCCTCTCGCCGAGCGGCTCTGTCTGGTTGCCCTCGAGAACAAGATACATGCCCACCGATAGACGAGTCTTAGGCACGGTCCGCGTCTCCACTAGCTTGATCCACGGCGTCCATTTCATGGACCCGAAGTAGTCGGCGGCTAGCTCAATTTCTTTATCCGTCATTGCCTTCGCATACGCAATCATGAGGTTCGTATTTTGCTTCCGCACGTCCGCGCTCTTGCGCAGCCCGTCCCGGAAATCGTGCATTTGATGAACGAAATAGTCGACCGGCAAGCCTGCCACGCCCGCGTTCTCAGGACGGCCTTTGCCGTTTGGGTAATGGCAGAGCGAACACGCCCAGATCTCCGGCTTCCGGCCGTGCGCCACTATCTCTGGCATCTTGGAGTGATCGTTTGGAAACCAGTCAGCGGGTCCAAACGGATTCTGAATCTGCGCTTCCGTAAACGCCAGATCGCTATCCGGAACGTGCTTCAAGCCGTTATCGGGCGCTACGTTCGGTTGACGAATTCGTGTCAGCGCGGGGTCGGTTCCATAAGCCCAGGTAGGCGGTCCGTCCACCGCAACAGACGCGCTCGCGCCCAGCACGCAAGCCAACGCCAATCCAACTGCCAAGGCCAAAAAACTCTTCCTGTCGATGTTCATTCGCTAGACGAAGATAACAGGCGGATGGCAACTGCGCGCCGTTACAGCGGAATGGGATCCGGCTCCTCTGTCCTGGTGCGCCATCCAAAGAATGCCAGCGCTCCGGCGATCATAAGGAACGCGCAGATCAGCGACACGGAACCCGGCCAACCAGCATACTTCCATAGCAAGCCCGGAAGAACGCCGCCGACTGTGCCGCCCACGTAATAGCTGCAGATATACATGCCGGCGGCGGAAACACGCCCGCCTGTTGGTGCGGCATCCCGCAAGAAACTGTTCGCGCAAGTCTGCGAAATAAATACGCCTGAACTCGCGAGCGACAACCCTATAGCCACCATCACTAACGACGGCGTCAGCGTCAGCACCACACCCGCCAGGCACAGCGCGACCGCACCAAGCATGCCATGCAAAAGGCCAATCCGCGCCAGCACTGTTCCGACCGCGAGCGTGGTCACTAACCCGAACAGGTACACCGTGAACAGCCAGCTTAACTCCACGGTCGATAAATAAAAAGGTGCGGCCGCGAGATGAAAGGTGATGTAGCTGAACAACGACACCAGCGTGAACAGCATGCAGAAGCCGATTCCAAATGTCGCGAGCAGCCGCGGATTCCGCGCGTTCTTCATCATGGGTGCAAAGCGCGGTTGGTTGCGCGATGTTCGGCCTGTTGTAACGCTGCCCTTCAGCAGGCGCTGCGTGCCGAGTGCTCCGGCCGCCCCGGCAATCCCCAGCACCAAAAACATCAAACGCCAATCGTAGCGTTGCGCTATCAACCCGCCGGCCACTCGCCCAATGAAACCGCCAAAAACCGTACCCGCAACATACACACTCATCACGCGCGGTACAAGGTGCGCCGGCCACTCTTCAGTAACGTAGGCGATCGTAATGATAAAAATGCACGGGGTCAGCAGTCCTTGCACGAACCGCCACGCGGCTAATGCGTGAAGACCAGGCGCCGTCGCGGTCAGTGCCGTAACAATCGCCAGAACAATCATTGCCCTGACGATGGTTCGCTTCCGATCTAATCTCTCGCCGAAAAGGGCCAGCAAAGCTGCGGAAATCGCCACGCCCAGCGTCGATGCACTAACCGTTAAGCTCACATTCGCTTCGGAGGCTTGGAAGACGCGCGATAGCAACGGCAATAGCGGCTGCGTGCAGTATAAATCCAGAAACGCGAACGCACCGCAGACAAATACGGCGATCACCCGGCTGTAGGGTCTCAGTCCGGAATCCTTGTCTGCTTCCTCCGAGAGCGGAGCGAGGTGCTCTTCCGCCATTGCTGCAGTGGAAGCCATACCTGATAGATGCTACGGCGCCGCCATTTGCCGCAGACATCTGTGTACGGACAGACCGGAGCCTTAGACCTGTTGCTCACGACGTGTGGTCTAGCACAATCTGCCACTCGCCATTCGCGAATTCGAAAACAAGACTAAACAAACCGCCCACTGGTCCACCAGACGCCATGTCTCGCTCGAGGCGCCAGTGTCCGGTAGCCGTAGCAACATGCGCATCCACACAGTGAACGGCGATACCCGAGAACATCAGTTTGCCCATCGCGCCTCGTGAAGGATACTTTTGTCGATAATGTGCCAGTACTTGCTCGCGTGTGGTCTCACGAATCGTCTCGCCTATCAACGTGCAGTGTTGTGCGTATGACGCGACAAATCCCTTGAGGTCTCCCCGGTTCCACGCGGCTGCCTGCTGCTGCAAGATCTTGCCAACCGTGATCTCGCCGATTTTATCTTCGGGTGCCGGCGCGGCACTTGCAAATAAACCCGAGAAACTCAGGCACCCGAGAAAACAAAATATGGCGAATCTCATCCCACGGATAATACAGTAGCCGCGTTCCACGGCAGCAAAAGAAATGGGTGAAAGCATGACTACAGAAGCAATCGCCGCCCTCAAGCAACTCGCGGCGGCTCAGGCAGCGGCGCAGTTGCAGGACGGAATGATCGTCGGTTTAGGCTCAGGGAGTACCGCAAAATTAGCGGTCGCGGCCATCGGGCAGCGCGTCAAAGAGGGCCTGCGCATTATTGGCATTCCCACCTCCGAGCAAACCGCGGACCAGGCGCGCGCTCTGGGTATTCCACTAGCGACGTTAGGTGAGTATTCGCAAATCGATGTCACCATCGACGGTGCCGATGAAGTCGAACTTGGCACGCTGAATCTGATTAAAGGCGGCGGCGGAAACCAGCTGCGTGAAAAGATTGTGGCCGCCGCCAGTTCGCGCCTTGTCATCGTCGTGGATGAAACGAAAATAGTTCGTCAACTCGGCAGGCATGCAAAGGTGCCTGTCGAAGTCGCTCAATTCGGCTGGCAAGCAACCGCCCGAATGTTGACCAGCCTAAAATCGACGCCAACTCTCCGCATGGGTGCGGACGCACAGCCGTTCGTCACAGACGGCGGCAACTACATTCTTGATTGCGCGTTCGGACCGATTGAATCTCCGAAAGGACTGCAAAGCGAATTGGACGCCGTCGTGGGAGTGGTCGAACACGGCTTGTTCATTGGGATGGCCTCCCAAGCGCTGGTGGGATACCCGGACGGCGTGAAGCGGCTGGATCGACAATCCTGAACTTCATTTCAAAAAACCGCTGGCCCGTGTTTCCACCGAACTGACCTGATCGTTCAACGTGTCATCGAGCGCCAAAATCTTTCTCAGCTCTGGTGACAGCTTCGCCTGTGTCGCAGGCCGCAGCAATTTCTTCTGATACTGCTGCTGCGGCTTATCTGAACGGCAGTAAAAGGCGTGAAGCGCGCGCCGGTGATCTGCCGAACGGTTCGCTGTCCCACCGTGCTATCCGGGGATTAGCGATCAGCTCCTGAAAAACTTCGCCCTTGTCGACCAGGTTGGCCAATCTTCGCGAACCTGGTTCCTTCCGGAACTCCGAGCCTGCGTTTTCACCTTCCAGCGCATACAGTTCCTCTACTCGCTCCCGAACTCTGTCCAGCGTCTGCTCGTAGAGGAAATTCTGCAGGACCACATAACCCTGCCTGTCGAGGTCTTCACGTTCCGCCGCTGTCATTACATTCGAAGGCTCTCTATCCGTTCTCTTGCACGATTGCCAAGTCCCAAGGACCAAGGTTGACTGGATCTTTATCAGGCTGGATACAAGCCGGGCGTGAAGCTCTACGTGAAACGCGTGTTCATTACGGACGACGCCAAGGAACTCCTTCCGCCGTATTTGCGGTTCCTGCGAGGCATTATCGACAGCGAGGATTTGCCTCTGAATGTGAGCCGTGAAATTCTGCAGCAGAATCGGATTTTGAGCGCGATCAGGACCGCCAGCGTTAAGAAGGTGCTCTCCGAGTTCAAATCGATTGCGAGCAACAACCCTGAGCAGTATTTGCAGTTCATTGAACAATACAACCGGCCCTTGAAGGAAGGTCTCTATAACGATTTCGCCAATCGCGAAACGCTGCTCGATTTGGTGCGCGTGAAGTCCACGATGGTGGATGGCTGGACGAGCTTGGCGGAAGTCAAAGGCCGCATGAAAGAGGGCCAGAAGGCCATTTATTACATCACCGGTGGGACCACGGCGCTGCTACGAACGTCGCCGCTTCTCGAGATCTACAAGAAGAAGGACATAGAAGTGCTGCTTCTGGACGACGAGATCGACGAGTTCGTCTTTTCCGGAATCGACAAGTATCAAGACGTTGATCTGAAGGCTATCAACAAGAGTTCAACGAGCGAAGATCTGAAGGACGAAGCCGATCAAGACAAGACTGACGCTGTGAAGCCGCTGCTTGAAAAGCTAAAAAGCATTTTGGGCGACAGTGTCAAGGCCGTGAAGGCGTCTACGCGTTTAGCCGATAGCCCATCCTGCATCATTTCGGACGAAGACGAACCGTCCTTGAAGATGCAGCAGATGCTGCGCGCTATGGGACAGGATCAGATTCCCTCGCCAAAACCGACGCTCGAGATTAATCCGGATCACGAGATTGTAAAGAGGCTTCTGGAATCTTCCGACGAGTCTCTCCTCAACGACGCCGCGTGGCTGCTTTTCGAGCAGGCGCTCCTGGTGGAAGGTTTGCCCGTGGAGAGCCCGGGCGTGTTCGTGCAGCGGCTCAACCGGGTATTAAGTCGGGCCGTATAAATAGCCGCGGTCATCGGACACGCTCCATGTTCAAGCGCTGCGAAAAAGCCGCGTGGTCAGTAGAGAGGGCGCGTCTCTGGAATCTACTTGCTGGATCGGGTGCGCGCCCGAAAAGGCGTAGGAGAGTCCGCTGACGGGTCCACGCACTCGAACAGGCGAGTTTTCCAGATATCTGACGCTAGTCAGAGGGCGCGGCATTGGACCTGTCGCCGGTTGCAATTGCGTACTGAACGTCCGCGGCTTAGCGCGCCGCAATGGGAACACGAAACAGACTGAAAGCAAAGAGGAAGGAGAGGATTTTGGCAGAGCCGAAGGTGCATACGTGCATAACAAAGTCGCGGGCGTCGCGGACGAAGCCTTGCGGATGACGTTAGCAACTTGAAATCAGTAACCAGCGCGATGTAACGCGGCGACGACTATCGAGGCGCAGAGGCAGTAAATACCAAACAGATACCAGCGTCCGTGCTCGAGCCAGCGGCTGAGCCACTTTAATGCAAGCAGGCCGGCAAAAAACGCGAACACTGCGCCGAGCAGGCTCGGGAATGCGGCCCATGCCAAATCACCGGTTCCGTTCATGTGTTGTGCGTGAACCAGGCGCATTGCTTCGCGAATGACAACGGGAGGCGTCAAAATAACAGCGAGCGCGAAACTGAACATCTCTGCGCGAACTTTCGCCACTCCGGCCAGCAGCCCCGTAGAAATGGTGGCGCCCGAACGTGAGAAGCCGCGGAAGGGTAAACAGAGCCCTTGTACCGCACCGATAAGTGCAGCCTGGCCCGTGCTCAGATCACGGCCATCCCCAACGCGCTTGCTCATCTTGCGTTTCTCAAAAATTCCGGCCACCACAATCAGCACGCCGGCCGCTGCCAGCGCGGGAGCCACAAGTTCCAGGTGGCTGAACAGATCCTCAACTTCCGCGTGCGGGGAATTTCGAAAGGCGGTTTTCTCAATGATCTTGATGAGAACCTCGCCGATAACGCCCGTCAGGATCGTCGCAACGATCAGACGCGTGACAAACTCCTTGAAGGCCGCCGCGCTCTGAAAGTACGCTCCGCGCCATTGACGCCAGAAGTAGACAATAACTGCAAACATCGTGCCCGTGTGCAGCATCACTAGCACTAACGTCATTGCTGGCGACGATGGATCCAGTCCCATCAGTTTCTCGGCCACGATCACGTGCGCCGAACTCGATACGGGCAACAATTCTGCTAACCCTTGCACGACGGCAAGAACGATAACTTGGAGGAGCGACATGAAGGCGATTAGCGCCCGCCTTAGAAATGAAATCCAATGGTTCCCGTGAACGTGCGCGGCGTCAGGTAGTGGGTGCCGCTGAAGGTCGAAAGAAAGTTATACAGCGCGTAATGATTCGCCAAGTTGACGATCTCCAGGCGTGCACTCCACTTGTATCGTTCGGTGTGAAATAGATTGTCATCTCCCAACGCCAGATCGAACACATTGCGCTGCGCGATTCGGGGTGGATTATGGTCGTTGTTCTCCGTTCCCGCGGCAGGAATCGAGAGCAGATGCGAACCGTACTGCGAGGCAGCGCAGAGGCCATCCGAACTGATCCCCATACTAGGCGTCGCGTGAACATTGCCGCAATACAAACCAGCCTCGAATTGCTGATCCGGAGTCAACCCCGAGACATCAATGACCGAACCGGTCCCATTCGGACCATTCGCGCAATCCCCGCCTGCGCACGGCACAGGGCCGGCCACCATGCCGCTGTCGTATCGCCATGTAAACCCAAACCAAGGCCCGTCTTTCATCGGCTGGTACTGGAAGTGCGTCGTCTGGTTGAAACGTTCATCGTGATCGACTCGGAAGACGGTCTCATTCGCACCCGCGCTGGAAGGCGTGACACCGATTCCGCTGACCTGCGGCTCAAAATAGCGCGCAGACACGCTCGACATTACTGTGTACGCCGTCAAACCGTGAAAATTCGGCATTGTTCCACGTATCGCGTACCCCGGGATCTTCGATTTGGTCCATTCTATCGGGTACGTGATGGGTGTGTTGCCAAGAACGCTGAAATCAAATGGGTTGTTTGTGTATTTCCAGATGTATTCCGCATCCACGACGAAAAACTTGCCAAACGCTTGCTCGAATCCCGCGTGGTACTCATTCCGTGTGCCCGGCACCAACGGGTGGGTCAGACAGGGATAACCTTGCGCCAGCGATTCAAGTGCGTTGATCGCCGGGTCGTTACAACCCAAGCTCGAAAGAACTAAATTTTCGTTGAACGGAGTTTCTAATGTTCGCGCATAGGAAACGCGTAACACGGTTCCAGTTTTCTTAATGTTATAGGCCGCTCCCAGCCGTGGCTCCGCTTGGGTCGCCTTGGTGATCCCGTCATAGATATCCCCGCGGATTCCTAAACTGAGCGTTAACGTCTTGAGCGAAATTGTGTCCTCAATATAAAGCGCCGTTTCCCGAATATCGGCGTGGCCATGGAAGAGATAGCTGCCGCTGGTGGAATTCGGGCAGCCATCGGAACCCGGCAGCGTTCCTGTTCTCGTCAGGTCGTAGCACGCCAGCAGCGGAACAAACGCCGAGTTGGGCGCAAGCGGTCCGTTACACAAGGAAGGATCGTCGATACCAGTTCCGGTGTAAGGACTTCCATCCAGTGTGATGCAAGGTGAATTGAGCGCCGGATCGACAACGCCGTACCGGTCGTTCTCCGTCAAAATCGTGTCTTCATACATCGCGCCAATCTTCAGGTTGTGAATTCCATTGACGTATGAGATGTCTGAACGAAGCCCTAGGTTCGTCAGCGTGCGGCCTTGCCCGATAGTTTCTTGCTGCTCGTCGGGCGTGAAATCCGCGAAAGGATTGTCGCTCGGATAATAGTTGTATTGATCCTGCCGTGCGAAAGCAGCTAACGTAAACACCGTGTGCGGGTTGAGTATTCGCGTCCAGGTGGGCGCCACGTCGAACGTTCTGATTTGCGAACGCTGGTCCTGGGAGCCCACCGGCAGACCATTCGGCCCCAACCCTCCGCTGTCGACCACCAAGCCATTCCACGCGGTCGCATTTTGCGCATCATAAGAATTCGGCGTCTGAAACCAGGAGCGCGTCAGAAAAAAATTCAGGCTCAGGCTGTCCGCCTCCTCCGGTTTGTAGTCCACGCGATCGAAAAGATTTTCTTCGTTACCGTGGTCATGCATGACGTTGAACTCAGGAGTATCCAAGAAGCGCCCCGTATTCATGCCATTCACGGAGACAAAGTTACCCCAGGTGTTATTCCCCGAGGCAAGATTGATTCCTTCATTCGTGGTCCCGAAGTTGCCGTAGGAAAGTGTCACGTCGCCATGCGGCTTAGTTGCCCCCAATCCGGAACGTGTAGTTGCAACAATCACCAGGCTTGTTTTGTCGCCGTACTCTGCCGGAGGCGCGCCCTCGATCACCTGCATCGAGTCAATAGCGCCGACCGGAAGCTGATTGGAAAATGTCTTACTTTGTTGATCGGTAATTGGCTGACCGTCAATCGAAAATGAATTCGAAGCATGATCGCCCAGGCCGTGGAATAAGCCGTTCGAATCGGCCGATACGCCAGGTGAAGACTCCGTGACAAGCGAACTCAATCCTGAAGAGGCGCTCTCCAACGGCAGTTTGTCGAAGAGAGATCGATCCACGTTCGTCTGAGTCGTCGATTGCGTGTCAATCAGGTCTTCCGACTTTTCCGTCACGTTGACCGTTGTGGAAGCCGTGCCCAGAGTGAGCGTGGTCTTCAATTGAATCGGCACCGAGGAGCGTACGTCCGCGTCCTGCTCGGCGGTGTTAAAGCCGTTTGCGGAGATGCTCAGGTGATAGTGGCTGAACGGTAGATTATGAAAATCAAAACTTCCGTCAGAGCCGGTCGTACTTGTCTCGGCCAGGCCGGAAACCGGGTTATGAATTGTGACGGTTGCGCCCGCAACCACGGCGCCTGAGGGATCCACCACAGAGCCATGAATCGTCCCGGCATTACTTCCGGTTTGAGCGTTACCCGCCAGGGCGCAAGTGCATGTGAGGAAAATGCCGGCGAGAACGGCGCCGAACTTCGTCATTAGATTAGATTGTCCAAGGAAACTTCGATTTCTCGCAGGGGAAACGCGTCAATGGCCATAAGGGAGCCACAGGCGGGCTACTTTTCGCCGCACAATTTTATTCTACAGGCCCATTAAACGCTGAAGCTAGGCCGGAAGTCGATAATGCATTGTGCTTAGCGCAATCAGCTTCTTCCCTGTCCTTGCGCTCCGTCATAGTTTGCTCGCGGCCAGCAACTCCGGGCGCACCTGCCTCTGCCCTAAGGGTATGTTCTAGTCACCAGCGTGGACATGATCATCGAAGGCGTGAGTTTTTAAAACATTCGTCCGACCTAAACTGGTGATTTTGAATCTCTCTTGCAAATCTTCCGGTACTTGCGCCAGTGTACGTTCATAGAAGTGGCCGAATCCGGAGGAAACCGCGGGTCCGTTCTGTCCCTGGCGCTATCGTCCTGCCTCACCGGAGCGCTCACGGGGTTGTTGGTCGCTCTGTTCCGTTTGGCGCTCCAGCACGCCGATCAATGGCGAGATGCCTTCATCGCCCGCGCGCATGGCTGGCCAGTGGCGGGTCTCCTGCTCACGGTTGGAGTGGTTGCAGCAGCCTCGTGCCTCGCCGCTCTGCTGGTACGGCGGTTCTCGCCGTATGCTGCGGGCAGCGGCATTCCTCACGTCGAGGCGGTGGCTAAAGGCGAACTGCCTCCCGCCCCTTTCACTTTGGTGCCGGTGAAATTCATTGGAGGACTGCTGGCCATCGGCGGCGGGCTCGCATTAGGCCGCGAGGGCCCAAGTGTGCAGATGGGAGCCGATATCGGGGCCTTCGTGGGGAAGAAACTGCGCCTGTGAGAGTCCGATTGTATGGCCCTGCTTGCAGCCTGTGGAGGGGCCGGCATCGCCACCGCATTTAATGCACCTATTGCCGGAGCCATTTTTGTGCTCGAAGAACTCATTCGCCGCTTCGACACCAAAATCGCCATCGCGGCGCTCGGCTCTTCCTGTTGTGCCATTGCGGTTGCCCGCCCGTTTCTCGGCCGCACGCCGGATTTCAAGGTCGAAGCTCTCGCGTATTCCAGCTTCGGAACCGGTCTTCTGTTCCTCGCCCTCGGCATCGTAGCGGGATTCATCGGAATGGCGGACAGTCGATCTCTGCTTGGCGGCATTTCTCTCGCCGACCGCCTTCGCTGGCCTGTCGAGTGGCGCGCCGCACTCATTTGCGGTCTAGTCGGAGCCGTCGCGTGGTTCGCTCCCACCCTGGTGGGCGGCGGTGATCCCATAACACAACGGGCGCTCTCCGGTCACCAAAGCATCGCGCTTCTCCCACTTGCGTTCGCACTCCGTTTCTTTCTCGGCCCGGTGTCTTATGCTGCCGGAACTCCGGGTGGCCTCTTTGCTCCCATGCTTGTCGTCGGAGCCCAACTCGGTTTGCTGTTGCCGCTCTCTGCGGTCTCGTCTTTCCTCATGTTGCAATCGCTCCCACCGCATTCGCGATCGTCGCCATGGCGGCGTTCTTTACCTCTGTCGTCAGAGCCCCCGTTACTGGAATCGTTCTAGTCATCGAGCTAACGGCCAGCCTTACGCAGCTCATGCCGATGTTATGGGCCTGCTTCGCGGCAATGGTCATTCCCACTTTCTTTGGGGTTCGTCCGATATACGAATGCCTTAGTCAACCGGCGGCACAAAGCGAACGGGGCGGAGATGATGTTTCTACCGCGGAGACTCTCTCGACCGCGAAGCGCTCCTGATCATTCCCAATCCTTCCACGAGAAAAGTAGCTCAACATGTTGGCTGATAGTATTCGATTGTTTCCTCCGGCGAAATTCTGAATAACATGAAAAAGCTAGTTCCTTTCGCGATCGTTTGCTTGGGCGCCTTTGCTTGCCTTATAGAAGCTAGGCAGAGCGCAACGCCCACCAAGCCAAAACCCATTCCCATCAAGAAGACTCATGTGTCGATTTATGATCTGGCGAGCAAGTCGGTGAAGATGATTACGACCTTAGATGGGTTGGCGGAAGCGCCAAACTGGTCTCCGGATGGAAAGTATCTGCTGATCAACGCCAAAGGCGAACTGTTCAACATGCCGGTAGCGGGCGAGAGTCACGAGATGCAGAAGATCGATTTGGCCGGAATCGCGAAGTGCAATAACGACAAAGGGTATTCACCGGATGGCAAGCTGATTGCGTTTTCCTCAGGGGCGACAGGGCACGGCTCGCAGGTCTACACGGTGGCCTCCACCGGTGGGACCCCCAAGATGGTCGTATCTGAGACGCCGAGTTACTTTCACGCGTTCTCTCCCGACGGGAAGTGGCTGGCAATCGTAGCGCAGCGAAATGGGAATTTCGACCTGTTCCGCCTGCCGGTGGACGGCGGCACGCAGCAGCAGCTAACTACCAGTCCTGGTTACGACGACGGGCCGGATTATTCGCCGGACGGCAAATGGATTTACTTCAATTCGAACCGCTCGGGTAAGTGGGACATTTGGCGCATGCCGACCGACGGCGCGGGACCCGGAGACGAGAAGGCGCAGCAGGTGACAAAAGACGAGCAGGAAAACTGGTTTCCGCATTGCTCGCCCGATGGAAAGTGGCTGGCGTTTGTTACGTTCCCGAAGGGCACGGAAACGCATAACGACCACTTGAACGTTTCGCTGCGGATGATCCCGTTACCTGGAGAGCGCATTGAGAGTGCTCCCATTCAAACGCTGGCGCAGTTTTTTGGAGGCCAGGGAACGATTAATGTAAACTCGTGGGCGCCTGATTCGAGTAAATTTGCGTTTGTCAGTTACGAACAGTAAGAGGAGAGTATGTATTCAAGACGGGATTTCGGGAAGGTTGCGCTGATTGGCTTGCCTTTGGCGCGAGCATTGGCGGTAGCAAAGATCGACTCCAAGGAGATCGGTTCCAAGAAGATTGACTCGAAGATAGAGGGCGTCCAGCTTGGTGTCCAGTCGTATAGTTTTCGGGATCTGCCATTAGACGCGGCGATTCAGGCGATGGCTGCCGACGGGCTGGGTGAATGTGAGTTGTTTTCTCCGCATATCGAGGAGGGACATACAGATCAGGCGCCAATGGCGGCCATGCGTTCACAAGGCGCGGCGGCCCGCGCGGCAGCGCGTGAAGAATTACGTAAGTGGCGGCTTTCGGTGCCGATGGATTACTTCGTGGGTATCAAGAAGAAGTTCAACGACGCCGGGATCGATATCTACGCTTATAACTACAGCTTCCGCGATGATTTCACGGACGGAGAGATCGATCGCGGTTTCGATTTCGCCAAGGCGTTGGGCGCGAGGTTCATTACTGCTTCGACGACGTTGTCTACGGCCAAGCGGGTGGCGCCTTTCGCCGAGAAGCACAGGATGATCGTGGCGATGCACGGACACTCGAATCTGAAAGACCCGAATGAGTTTGCTACGCCGCAAAGCTTCGCGCAAGCGATGGCTATGTCGAAGTATTTCAAGGTGAACCTGGATATCGGACACTTTACGGCCGCGAATTTCGATGCCGTGGATTACATCGAAAAGAACCACGAAAGCATCGTGCTGATCCACTTGAAGGACCGGAAGAAGGATGAAGGCCCGAATACGCCTTGGGGCGAAGGCGATACGCCGATCAAGCAGGTGCTCTTATTGTTGAAGCAGAAGCATTACACGATTCCCGCCTTTATCGAGTACGAATACAAGGGCACGGCGAGCTCGCAAGAGGAAGTACTGAAGTGTTACCAGTGGGCGAAACGCGTTTTAGAAGCGGATTAGACTGCTGCCGGTCAGTTGCCCCTATCCGTGTCTTGGCGTAGCCGCCTCCAGTTTTCGTCTATTTTTGTTCCATCGGAGAGAACACCGGATTGGATCATCTGATCGTTTTGGATCGTCACATTGAAAGACTGCGCTTTCCCCACCAGGGCGGCAGCCCGAGCGGTAGCAAACTCCAGGCGTTCGGTGTAGGCGCTGCCCGTTAAAACATACGTTCCTCCGCCAGAACTGGTAGGCGCTTTGCTTTTAAGATCGTAGACCGCCCATAAAAAACGGCCGTTCGCCAGAAGCTTTATCTCCCTTGTTTTACCGGAGTTCGAACCGGACGTTATCTTTGTGCCACTCGCGTATCGGTAGGAGGCAAGTTCCCATGCTCCTTCGATAGCCGGCGCCCCTACCGCCGAGGTGCTTTGAGCGGCCCGGCTGGGAACAAGTGACGTTGATGCTAAGAGCAGGGAGACAACGCACAGAATTCTCATTCTCAAGCCTCCTGTTGAGGAGAGCTTAAGATTTTATCAAAAGAGGCCTTTTTAAATTAGGAAGTCTGGTAGCGCTAAGGGGAATCGAACCCCTATTTAAGCCTTGAGAGGGCTCCGTCCTAACCGTTAGACGATAGCGCCACGAGCCGGAATCTTTTTTAGTATAGCGACTCGTGCCGCCTATAACGCAGCCGGCATCGGCAAAGCGCATTTGGCGAGGGCCCGCGCGACCAATGCGATCGCGTCGACTTCTGAGAGTGCCTTTGCCACGGATGTTTCTAGCACGAGCATGCTGCGGGCGCGCTCCAACATTCTCTTTTCGCGGAACGATAAAGGCTTCGATAGCTGGATGATCAAGAGCGCCTTGAACACTTCGGCGATCTCAAGCAAACTTCCGCCGCGCATTCTGTCCGAATTCTCTTTGAACCGATCTTTCCAGTCTTGCGCGCAGCAAGGCCGTCCAGCGGACAGATAGGTCAAAACTCTGTTGATTTCGCTCGTCTTGGTGAGTTTGCGCAGACCCACTTCATCGACATGCGAGAAGGGGACCATCACAGTCATGCTATTGGGGGAAAGGCGCAGGAGGTAAAAGCGTTCTTGCTGCGCGCCAAAGATGCGCGAGCTGATGTTCTCGATCGTGCCTACACCGTGGTTTGGATAAACCACTTTTTCGCCGACCTGAAAGGTCATTCAGGGACCTCTTTCCTGGAAAATCTATCTCGACAGGGATACAGCCAAAAGGAATATTAAACCGACATTAAGATTTCGTCAAGAGGAAGGAGCACTTTACACTACCCGGGGAGTGGTGTAACAAGAATTAATTGTAAACGATTGTTTCAGAAGGAAAACCGCGCACAATCCACCCACCAGAAGTGGCCATTTTCTTTCGCGCTACAGGGTGAGGGCAGCGGAAACGCTAGCCCTCAGTGGCTGATTAGGTACTAGGACTTAAGCGGGGTCTCAGAGAATGTTAGCCGACCAATTTTCCAGAATCGATTTTACCTTTTGACAAAATTGGTCGGCAAGAGCGCCATCGATCAAGCGATGGTCAAAGGTTAAAGCCAAATGGGCCTGCGACCTGATCGCAATCGCGTCTCCTTCCACGACTGCTGGGACTTTCTCGACCGCGCCCACACCGAGGATCGCGACCTGCGGTTGGTTAATCACTGGTGTGGCGAAGATGCTACCGAAACTGCCGAAATTGGTGATGGAGAACGTGCCCCCTTGCACTTCTTCGGGCTTGAGTTGGCGGGAACGGGCGCGTGTGGCGAGATCGACAATGGAGCGCTGCAATCCTCCGACGTTCTTTTCGTCCGCATTGCGGATGACGGGCACGATTAAGCCGCCTTCGAGGGCGACCGCGATTCCGATGTTGATGTCGCGATGGTAAATGATGTTCTTGCCGTCAATGGAGGCGTTGAAGATTTTGAAGTTGCGGAGCGCTTCCGCAGCGGCTGCGGTCACGAAAGGCAGAAACGTGAGCGAGAAACCGTTGCGCGCCTGAAACTCAGTCTTCGATTTGTCGCGCAGCTTGGCCACTTTCGTCATATCCACGCGATGAACTGTGGTCACGTGGGCGGACGTTCTCTTGCTCATGACCATGTGTTCGGCAATCTTCTGCCGCATGGTGCTCATCGGTTCGCTTGTGGTCTTGGCGGCTTCTGCCAAAGGCATCGGCGCCGGAGGTTGCTGGGCGCCTTGCGGTTTGGGTGCTTCCTGTTGCTGAGATGGTTGTGCCGGCGAGGGCTGCGGTTCCACTGGGTAGGGACCGGCGGCATTTGCGGCGGGTTGCTGAGGAGCCGAAGGCGCGGCGTAGGTCTTCGCCGCTTGCGAAGACATGTACGTCTCGACATCCTGCTTGGTGACCCTTCCGCCCGCGCCGGTGCCTTTCACCTGGGCTAAATCGATGTTGTACTCGCGCGCCATCTTGCGAACCAGCGGAGACAGTGGACCTTGATCTTCCTGTCCGTCGGCTTGAGCAACTGGGGCGGGCGGCGGTGGTGCCGGCTGGCTGGAAGGAGCAGGTTGAGGGGCAGGCTGCGGCGACGTACGGACTTCGGGTGCCGCTGCGGATGGACCGACATCCACAGTCGGTGGAGTAGAAACGGACGGCTTTGCCGCTTGCTGGGGAGGAGCAGCAGCAGGCGCGGCAACGGGTGCACTGGATGCACCATCCCCGATGCGCGCCACGATGGTTTTGATCGCGACGGTGGATCCTTCCTGAACAAGCACTTCGCTCAGCACGCCGGCAACGGGAGAAGGAATCTCCGTGTCTACCTTGTCGGTCGATATCTCAAAAAGCGGTTCGTCGCGCTCCACCTTGTCGCCGGGCTTTTTCAGCCAGCGTGTCAGCGTTCCTTCTACGATGCTCTCGCCCATCTGGGGCATTTCAACGTCAGTCATCGAATCTCCAATTCTGGTTCTAATACCGTCGCTATCTCGTACCCGAACACCTTGGCGAAGGCGAGGGTGATCGCGCGCTTCACTTCTTCGTGGCTCGCAATACAACCCAAACTTCGCAGCGAGCAAACGGGCTTCGACAAGCCACAGGGCACAATGTACTTGAAATAGTTCAGATCTGTATCTACGTTCAGTGCGAAGCCGTGTGAAGTGATCCAGCGGCTGATGTGAATCCCGATGGCGGCGATTTTCGCCGAACCCACCCACACGCCTTCATAACCCTTTTCAGCGATACGGCCGGCTCTAATCCCGAACTCGGCCAGAGCGTCAATCAGCGCCTGTTCCACCCCGCTGAAGTAAGCGTGAACGTCTCGCTTCCATTCTCTTAAATCGAGTATTGGATAACCCACTACCTGGCCGGGACCATGATACGTCACGTCTCCGCCACGGTCTGTTTCATACAGCTCGATTCCGGTGCGTTCGAGAATCTCCCCGCTGGCTAGAACGTGCTGCTGTTTGGCGTTGCGTCCCAACGTGACAACATGTGAATGCTCCACGAAGAGTAAAGTGTCCACGCCCTCACCGCGCTTGCGCCTTTCAACGACGTCTTGCTGAACGGCAAGTGCGTCGGCGTAGCGCAATCGGCCAAGGTCTAAAACCTCCAGCGGCTTAGACGTTGATGGCCAAGCCGTAGACATTGTTGAACGCCTCACCGAGGGATTCGTAGAGGGTTGGGTGGGCGTGGATGGTCGACATCATCGACTCCACGGTCGCCTCCGCTTCCATTGCGGTTACTGCTTCGGCGATCAGCTCGAATGCATCCGGTCCGATGATATGAACGCCGAGGATTTCACCAAACTGCTCGTCGGCAATGACCTTGACGAAACCTTCATGCTTGTCAAGGATAGTTGCTTTGCTGTTTCCGACGAACGGAAACTTGCCGACACGAACTTTGAACCCTTGAGCGCGCGCCTGCGCCTCCGTGAGACCCACGCTGCCGATTCCCGGATCGGTATACGTCGCGCCCGGAATGCGGTTGCGGTTGATTGGTCTAGCAGGCTTCCCGGCGATGTGCGCCACCGCGATCATTCCTTCGGCAGTGGCGACGTGAGCGAGTTGCGGCGTGCCCGCCACGATATCGCCAATCGCATACAGACCCGGCTCGCCGGTTCGCTGATAGGCATCCACCTTGACGAATCCGCGATCCAGTTGCGCCTTGGTGTTCTCGATTCCGGTGTTTTCCGTATTCGGCTTGCGACCGACGGCGATCAGGAGTTTTTCGAACTCCATTTCTTCCTTGTTGCCGTTGGCGAGCGTCACGCTCAAGCTCACGCTATCGGGATTCTTGCGGATGTTCTCCGCCTTGGCGCCCGTTTCACAGCGAATTCCCGCTTTCTTGAAGTGCTTTTCGAGTTCTTTTGAGATCTCTTCTTCCTCGACGGGCACGAGCCGCGGCAACATCTCTAAGACGGTTACTTTAGAACCGAAGCGGTTGAAGATGGAGGCAAACTCGACGCCTACGGCGCCCGCTCCGATGATTCCGATCGATTTGGGGACCGCGTCGAGGTCCAGAATTTCGACATTGGTCAGAATCTGCTTGGTATCCGGCTGCAGGCCAGGAAGCATGCGGGCTTCCGAACCGGTAGCGAGAATGATGTTCTTCGCTTCTACGCTTTGAGCGCCTTTTTCGCCGGTGACCTCAATCCGGCCGCCGCCTATGAGACGCGCGGTTCCCTTGATGACATCGACTTTGTTCTTCCGCATGAGGAACTCGATGCCTTTAGAGTGCTTGCCGACGATCTTGTTCTTGCGATCGAGGACTCGCGGGTAGTTCAAACGCGGATCTTTGCACTCGATGCCGTCCGCCTCTGGATCTTTAAAGTGATCCCAGACGTCAGCCGTGTGCAGGAGAGCTTTAGTAGGAATGCAGCCGACCAGCAAACAAGTGCCGCCCAGCCGCGCCTGCTTTTCGATGAGAGCGGTTTTGAGACCATATTGGCCAGCCCGCACGGCGGCAGAATATCCGCCCGGCCCACTGCCGATTACAACTACGTCATAAGCCATTTTCGCTTCAAGTTTAGCAACGCCGACCAGCCAACCTACGTATCATCTAGGTAGAGCTATGCGATGGATTTTGTGTGCGGCGTTCGTGTGTTCAGCGTTGTCGGTCAGCGCCGCCCAGTCTTCGGAGGAGTCGCGGGCGCCGAAACCGGCCGCCAGGAAAGAGCCTCCTCCGGGCACCCTTCACTCGGTCGTCATCAAGGGAAACAAACTCTATTCATCTCAGGACATTGTGAAGGAATCCGGGCTCAAAATTGGGCAGCACATTACCGGTCCCATCATTGAGCAGGCGCGCCTGAAGCTGCAGGGGACCGAATTGTTCAATAACGTCTCGGATTCCTACCGCTTCTCGGCAGGCGCGGTACCCGCTTACGATGTGACGTTCGAAATCGCCGAAAACCAGCAAGTCTTTCCGATGCGGTTTGAGCGTCTCGGCGTTTCTCCGGAAGCCGCACGCCAGTATCTGCGGGATCACGTGGAACTCTACGCCGATCGTATCCCTGGAGCCGAGGGCGTGCTGCATCGCTATACCAAGGCTGTGCAGGAGTTAGTGGCCAAGACGAACCCCTTGCTCAAAGTGAAATCTCTTGTTTCTAATGACGATCCGCAGCAACTCGCGGTTCTTTTTACTTCGGACAGGCCCGTTCCAACTATTTCGCAAGTGGTTGTGACCGGCAACCAAGCCGTCGATACGGGAACCATTCTGCGCGCCTTGAACCAAGTCGCAGTCGGCTCCGCGTCATCCGACGAGCGAGTACAACAGATCCTGAACGGCACTATCAAGCCACTTTACGCTGCTAAGGGCTATGCCGCAGTGACGTTTCCGCAGGTACAGACGGTGCCCGACAAAACAAATCTAGGCGTCATTCTGAAAGTGGATATCAAAGATGGGCCCATGTTCAAAGTCGGCGCGATTCATTTCCATGGCAGCGGCATGGACCAGGACGAGATCCGTTCGAACATCACGTTTAAGCCGGGACAGACGTTCGACGGTGAGAAGGTGGATAACTTCCGTCTCGATCTGATTCACCGGATGAAGCGCCGCGGACTGCTCGATGCGAACGTTTCGGTGGAAACACAGCCGGACGACGCCAAGCACTTAGTAAACATCACTTACAACGTTGTTCCCGGCGAAGCTTACAATTTCGCGAAGCTCGACATCCAAGGTTTGGATATCACCACTCAGCCGGTAATCGAGAAGTTATGGGGCGAAAAGCCCGGCAAACCATTCAATCCCGACTATCCTGATTTCTTTCTCAAGCGCGTCCAACAGCAGGGCCTGTTCGATAATCTCGCCAATACGCATTCCGATTACACAGCCGACGCCTCAACGCATAGTGTTATCGTGCACCTGTATTTCAAGGGCGGCGAGTCAACGGACGAGAAAGAGCGCAAGAGGAAAGAGGAAGAAGAAAAGCGCAAGAGCGACGGCACTTGGAGCCCGTATTAGGCGTTAACTACTGCTAGCTTGCCCTCTGCGTTCGACTAGATCGCTCCTGATCTGCGCCATGGCCTCTTTCAGATCAGCGCGCATCTCCGATCTAAACTCCTTGAGGTCAGATCGCAGTTCGGCTCTCAGATCCCGCAAAGCATTGTCAGTCCGCGTGGTCAGCAACGCAATGTCGTTCTTCAGTTCTGTCTTGACGTTGCTCACGGCGTTATCTGTCCGCGTAGCCACCAAAGCTATATCGTCTTTCAATTCCGACCTGATGCTGTTCAGCGTCGCGTTGACCGTCGCGAGGTCGGCCCTGACGGACGCCACGTCTCGATCGAGGAGTCCGATGCGTTCAGAAATCCCAGCCTTGATCTCTTCTGCTCGTCTATTATTCGCCATACTGGCGACCACCGCGTAGATGACAGTGCCTATAGGCGCAACTGCTATCGCGACGAAAAATTGCAGATTGCTGATGTCCATGGGAGGACGGGCGATCAAATCTTAACATGCTAACCGTGTGTAAGCCTTATCGCGTAGGAGTCTTGGTCGAAGGCTAATTCGAGCTGTTCCTACCCAGCGCCCAGAACAGGGCTAAGCTGTTGCTGGGTTTGGAGAAAGTTTTATTCCCAATTGTCTGATCGGCAAAGCTAGCGAACATAAGAGGTTGCAATGAGTCGAGGGGGCTAATTGCTGAGCCTCCTGATGATGGATTCGGGGTCGTAGACGCAGCCGCCCCAGATGCCTCCGCTGGCGTGTTGGAGGGCGGCCCAAAGGCGCGTGTCTTCGGGTAGAAGTGGATCGGGGCGGAGGTCTGTTCTTGGCGGCCGGGCCAGGAGACGGCGGTGGCCTTCTTCCGGGTCGAAGGTTTCGCCATTCTCGCCTATGAAGTTGATGTGACCTTCAAGTTTGTAGCGATCAACTGCGATCTCAAGCAAATCACCGTCGCGGAGCTTGCCGATCGGACCGCCGGCCAGGGCCTCGGGCGAAACATGGCCGATACAGGCACCGGTTGAGACGCCGCTAAAACGCGCGTCGGTGATGACGGCGATGTACTTTCCGAAGGGCAGATGCTTTAGAGCCGAAGTGACTTGATAGGTCTCTTCCATACCGGCACCCATGGGACCGCGGCAGATCAGCACCATGATGTCGCCTTCCTTGACCGCGTCATGCTTGATGGCTGCGATGGCCTCGGGCTCGGTTAGGAAGATCCGCGCGGGTCCGCGGAGGCGATAGATGCCATCGGCGTCGACTACGGAGGGATCAATGGAGGTGCTCTTCACGACCGAGCCTTCCGGCGCGAGGTTGCCGTGGGGAAAGCAGATAGTGGACGTCAAGCCGCGGGAGCGCGCAGCGTCCGGCGAGAGAATGACATCGTCTGCGTCGATGCCGTCGAGTTCTTGCAACTTCGAGCGCATGCGACCGCGGCGTTCGGACCCTTCCCACCAGTCGAGCATGGCATCGAGGGTATCGCCGGAAACAGTGATCGCGTTCGTGTTCAGAAGACCCGCGCGGCGCAGATGCAGCATGACTTCGGGAACACCTCCGGCGAGAAACACTTCGACAGTCGGGTGATTGCGCGGACCGTTGGGAAGCGCGTCGACCAGCCGCGGCACACTGCGATTGACACGGTTCCAATCTGCTACTGTGGGCCGCTGCAGACGGGCGGCGTGCGCGATAGCTGGGATGTGCAGCAGAAGATTGGTTGAGCCACCGAAGGCTGCGTAGACAACCATGGCGTTCTCGATCGCGGAGGGCGTGAGAATGTCGCGGCCCTTCAACCCCAGTTGCTGGAGGCGCAACACGGCGCGTCCCGTGCGCCGGGCCATGTCGAGCCAGACGGGCTGGCCGGAAGGCGCGAGCGCGGAATGGGGGAGCGTCAGGCCGAGAGCTTCGCCAACGACTTGAGATGTAGCGGCAGTTCCGAGAAATTGACAGCCACCTCCAGGGGACGCGCAAGCGCGACAACCGGCAAGCGCCGCTTCTTCGAGCGAAATCTTGTGATGGGAGAAGCGGGCGCCGATGCTCTGCACTTTGCCGGCATCTTCGCCGTGTTCAGGCATAAGGGTGACGCCTCCCGGAACGAGAGCGCAAGGCAGATCGGGCGAGCCCGCCAACGCCATCATCATCGCGGGCAGACCTTTGTCGCAAGTGGCTACGCCGATGACTCCGCTGCGTGTCGGCAGAGAACGAATCAGCCGCCGGAACACGATGGCCGCGTCATTGCGATAAGGCAAGGAATCGAACATGCCGGGCGTGCCTTGCGAACGGCCATCGCAGGGATCGGTGCAGGCGCCGGCGAAAGGGATTGCGCCTTGCGCCGTTAGCTCGCGAGCGGCTTCGGTGACGAGCAGGCCGACTTCCCAATGACCGGTGTGATAGCCCAGCGCTATGGGCCTGCCATCGGGCGCGCGGACGCCGCCGTGAGTGCTGAGGATGAGAACTTGGTTGCCGCCGAGCGCAGAAGCGGCCCATCCCATGCCGGCGTTTTGGCTCAACCCAAAGAGATTGCCGGAGGGTTCGTTCAGCAACATCTCGGGCGTCAGCGGCAGAGCGCCTGCGGGACCGGGCGCGTGAGTCCGCACATTGAAAATACTGGTATCGCCCGAATCAATTACGGTTGTTAAATTCACTTACGTTCCCCTTCGATACACTCAAGTTTGTCTTCCCCGGAACGGCGGCTCGTCGCCATTTATCCAGGCTCATTCGATCCACCGACGAACGGTCATCTTGACCTTATCGCGCGCGGCAGCAGACTGGCCGATCAACTGATCGTAGCGGTCCTCAACAACTCACAAAAGACACCGCTCTTCAGCGTGGAAGAACGGATGCAAATGATCCGCGAAACTAGCGCGGAGTTTGCGAATGTGGAAGTAGATTCGTTCGACGGCCTGCTGGTCGATTACGCTTCCCGACGCGGCGCGAACGCGATCCTACGGGGCATCCGCGCCATATCCGATTATGAGACCGAGCTGCAGATGGCGTTGATCAACCGGCGCATGCGGCCGGAGACCGAAACCATTTTTCTGATGGCTCGCGAAGAATTCTCCTTTATCAGTTCGCGCATGATCAAAGAGATCATTACGCTTGGTGGGGACGTTTCGAGCTTCGTTCCCGCGAATATCGTGGAGCGGCTACGCGCCCGGTTTCGCTACAGTAAAAGTTAATACTGCTATGCAAGCTACCGCCGAGATTGCTGAACGAATATCCAGCATCAGTGTTTCCTCCACTCTGAAGGTATCCGCCGACGCAGACCGCCTGCGCCGGGAAGGGGCGGACGTCGTCGATTTTGGAGCGGGAGAGCCCGACTTTCCTACTCCGCAAAACATCAAGCAAGCGGCTGTGGACGCGATCGCCGCGAATTTCACAAAGTACACCAACGCGGGCGGCACGCCGGAACTGCGCGAGGCTATCTGCGAGCGCCATAAGGCCGATTTCGGAACGAAGTACTCGACATCGGAATGCATGGTGACGGTGGGCGGCAAACACGCCATCTTCAACCTGATGCAGGCGCTGGTCAATCCCGGCGACGAAGTCATCATCCCGGTTCCCTACTGGGTCACCTACAAGGATGTGGTGAATTACGCCGGCGGCACTTGCGTTTTCGTCGAAACAGACGAGGCCACCGGGTTTGAAGTGACTGCGGCGGCGATTGAACGCCACATCACTCCGAAAACAAAACTGGTCATCATCAACTCGCCGTCAAACCCGAGCGGTTCGGTGCTGCCGGATCAGGAGTTCCGTAAGATCTATGAACTGACCTCCAAGCGCGAGATCTTTCTGATGACGGACGAGTGTTACTGTCATTTTCTTTACGACGCCCAGCCGTTTTCCATCGCCTCCGTACCGGGCGCGAAAGAAACCGTTGTTGTGGCCGGCTCGCTTTCGAAGACCTATGCCATGACGGGCTGGCGCATCGGCTTCGCGCTTGCTCCTGCGCCGATTATCGGCGCCATGATGAAGCTGCAGAGCCACAGCACTTCAAATCCGACGTCGATCGCTCAAAAGGCCGCGATCGAAGCGATGCGCGGGCCGCAAGATTCCGTGCCGGCGATGCTGGCGGAATATCGCAAACGCCGCGACTTTGTGGTCGGTCGTCTGCGGCAGATTCCCGGCGTTTCGATCACGATGCCGAAGGGCGCGTTCTATGCTTATCCGAACATCAGCGTCGCTTACGGAAGCGGACGCGTGAAGAATTCGCTTGAGTTCTCAAGCGAGTTGCTAGCGAAAGAGTACGTGGCGGTGGTGCCGGGTGAAGCATTCGGTACGAATGACCACATTCGCATTTCGTACGCCACCTCGATGGGCGAATTGGAGCGGGGCTTGGATCGGATTCATAGGTTCATTGACGAACTGGCGTAATACTGCGCGGCGCGCTCCTTCACAGTCGCGCCTCAGTTCGCCGCGGTGACCAGGGGAGTTTGGCCGGTTCCTCCTCGTATTAGGGCTTTGGCGATGCGCTTCGGGAGTTCGGCCTCCATCAACTCTTCGATGGTTTTGGGCAGAGCGAGGGACCAGTTTGGATTTTTGTCCGCCATGGTCGCCGGTACGTTCGGGCGCTCTTCGACACACAGGGCGTCGTCTAGAGCCGCGGTGAGAATTCGGGACGGGGCCTTCGATAGGAGCTGATAGGCCCCTGCGACTACCTCTTCGATGGGATCGTCCGAAGCGAGTTCAGCACAGGATTTGAGGCGCTCGACGATCTCGGCCGTGCCCTCTTCGTTGGGCTTCAAACCGAGTTCGTGCTGCTTATCGAGGTCGGACCCGGTCCAGAGCCCCGCGACGGTGGGCAGGTCGTGGGTGGTAAGAGCTGAGAGCGCTTCGCGAGGATACGTTTCCGGGGCATCCTTCTCAAACCAGAGGAGACGGTAAGACATGATGCAATGCTGGGCTAGCTTTTCACGGGCATCTTCTTCGACGGTGCCCAAGTCTTCGCCCACAACATAGGCTTTGGCGCGCTCACTTTCGAGCGCCACGATAGCGAGTAGTTCGTCGGGGTTATAGCGAACGTAAGCGCCCTTGGCGGCGGTTACACCGTTGGGGATCCAAAAGAGGCGGAAGAGACCCATGACGTGATCGATGCGCAGACCGCCGCAGTGCCGGAAGGCGGCGCGGATGATTTGAATGAAAGGCTCGTAGCCGGCGGCTCGCAATTTCGCAGGGCACGAAAGGAGGGAGGCCCCAATCCTGGCCTTGGGTATTGAACTCGTCGGGCGGCGCGCCGACCCCCATACCTTTGGCGATATAGTCCTGCCAAGCCCAAGCATCAGCGCCGTCGGGATCGCATCCGATGGGCAAGTCCTGCATCAAGGCGAGACGGTCGGCGCAGCGGGCGAGTTGGGTATCGAGGAGCCACTGCAGCCACTTATGAAAACGGACACGGCCCTGGTGTTCGCGGGCGAATTCGGCCACGCCGGGCAAAGAAGGATGGCGGTATTGCTCCGGCCAATTGTGCCAACCGGATTTGTGGTGCTCGGCGAGGGCGCAGAATCTGGCGAAGGACTCCAGATCCGCGCCGTGCTCGAAGCAAAAAGCGTCGAAGGCGGGATCGCCCGGGAAATCGAGCCACAAAAGATCGAGAGCTTGCATTTTCAACTGGAAAATCGTGTTGCGATCGATTAAACGTTCTTCGTTGAGCGCGCGGGCTCGGCGTTCAATTTCCTTCAATCGAGGAATTCTCTCGTAATCGGCGCCCGGCACCCAGGGAATGTGCAGCCAAAGTGGATTGAAGAAGCAGCGGGAAGTGGGATAGTAAGGGCTTTCCTGTTGCGGCGTGATGGGGGTTGCGGCGCTGAGCGGGTTGACGAGCATCATGCCCGCGCCGAGATCGTTCGCGGACCAGGCGGCGAGGCGGTCGAGATCTGCGAAATCGCCCATACCCCAGCTTTCGCGTGAGCGGGCCGCGTATAACTGCACGGCCCAGCCCCACGTCTCGAGATGTTCGGGCAACCAGCAGGTTCCGGGGGTCACGATCAGGCGGGCGGGTTTGGCATCGGATGGGCCTTCGAAATCCAGGGCGTGATAGCCGATGGGCAGGTCAACCGGGAGGCGTGTTTCGCATCTGACGGTTTCGCCCGTTTCGAGAGTAATGGTGGCGCAACCGGGTAAGGGCCTTTGTTCGCCCTTGCGGATGATTATGACGGAGTCATCCTGAGGCGGGGTCAAGGTGTTCTTGTCGGCACCCATGGCGTGCAGAATGGCGGTGATGGTTTCTTGCGGAGTTTCATGCCACTGGCCGAGTGCGTCCTCATAATTAAGGTCGATACCCCAGCCATTGGTGCGTCGCGCAATTGCCGGCGCTCCGGTTTGTGACATCTCGGTTTCGATCATGAATAGGACTCCTGTTTTGACCGATCAGGCCATTACACGCTCAGTAAATGCTCGCTAATACTCTACTGACGCCCAATTTTCGCCATTTTGTTCAAACGCGTATGTAGGTGGAAGCACGTAAGTTAGATTTTCGAGAAGAAGGTACGCCAAGCGGTATCGACCAGGGCGTGCGTGAGGCTGGAAGCGAGAATGCTACCGCTGGAGCGATAAGCGGAGCCGTAAAACCATCCCGCGATTGAGGCTAACGCAACGTAACGCCAGTTCGGCGCTGGGGCGTGGAAGACGTGAGACAAGCCAAAGAGGGCGGAAGCGAGCAACTGTCCAGTCCAAGGTCTTCGGAAGGTGCGGGACAGGAGGTTTTGCAGAAAGCCACGAAAGAAGAGTTCTTCGAGCAGAGCGATAAAAAGAAAGATTTCCAGATAATCGAGAGAGAATTGACCCGGTCCGCGCCAGTGGGGGTTCCAGGAGATGAAGTGCACAGCTTGGCCGGTGGGAATGGCGATGAGGGCGAAGAGCGCGAAATTGAGTGCGGCCGCCGTTAGAACCCGTTTCGACAGCACGAAATCATAGCCGAGGCCGTGGACGGGACGAATGAAGGTCCAGGTCCAGGAAGCCACGGCGATGAGGAAGAGGCGGGCCATGAAATCCAAATTGATGGAATGCAGGTTTACAGCGACGGTAAAGACGCCTTGCAGGCGGTGGAAGAGGACGACGGCGAGCATCCAGGTTCCAAGAAGCGCATCCTGCCAGGAGAAGAGGGGTGGCTTGCGCACCGGGAAGGTCAGATAGAGCAACGGCGCAGGGGCGGCGATGGCGACCAGACGCAGGAGCGGGAGCCAGCGGAACTGCCTAGCGCCCGCAGCGTAGACGAAGTAAGGAAAAAGAAAAATCAGGATGAAGAGAAATTTTTTGCGGCCGGGGAAAAGGGCTGGAATTACGGAACGAACAGCTTCGGCTCCGGGCGCGAGGGCCAGCACGAGGAGGGAAAGGAAGCTGAGGTAGACAGCGACGGCGGCGGGGATGGGGATTGCGTAGCGGTCGAGGTACTGGCGGGCGACGAATGCGAAGGCGAGGGCAAGTGCAATCAGTAGGGCGGCGAATCTTCTTGCGGATTGGGCTTGGCCGTCCATAGTTCTCAGCTTCTCAGGCGCGAGGCGCAGCTCGAGTGCGACGCATGACTTGCCGATGGAGTTGGAGGCGATTAGGCGGCCTGTTGGCGCGCCAAAATGCGCTGGACCCGGTTGGGCATGCGCGTTTCGGGCGTTTCCAGGCGGTGATTCAGCAATTCCTGGTGTTCGGCCTTGGCTTCGGCGAGCCAAATGTCGCACTTATGCAGTTCCTGCTTGCGATTTTCGATTTGTTGCTTGCGGGCGAGATCGTCCTTTTTGAGCTGCTGCGATTCGAACCCAATCTTGTCCTTTCTCCTTTCAGATCTGAGCCTTAGCAGGTCACTGAGGCACTTGGAGAAGGCTCGTTCGTTGGTGGTCTGGTAGCGCATGTAGAGGGCGAACTGGCGATCGGCGTCCTTTTGGTCCTTAGTAGGGAGCGCGAGGGTGACATTTTGCAGTTGAATGGCGCGAGAGCGCAGCCAGTGATGCTGGGCCATGCGTTCGACCAGCAGGCTTTCGGTGACACCGAAGGGATTGTGGTCGACTTGGAAGCTGGTCAGCAGGCTTTCATAGGCTTTGGGATCTTCGGTCGGGAGGAGACAGAATTCGCCGGCGAAGCCGTGGCGGAAATTGTTTTGCGAGTAAGCGGCCTTACCGGTCTCACTCTTGGGACCCGTACTATGCTGTGCGTTTGCCTTGTTGGCCTCGACTTGGGCTATGGTTGCCATTTGAGTTGTTCCTTTCGGGAGTTTGGGGGGCGAATGCTGGACTGCCCCTGGGAAAAGAAAAGCCCGGCTGCGCGACCGCACCGGGCTTACGTTTGAAGCTGACCGCTTCTGTTGAAAGCCTGGCATACCGACCAAGCGATTCGGTAGAAGGTATGCCAAATCAAAAAAATTACGAGTTGTGATTGGCTTGGGGAAGCCACACATTTTGAAGGCTATGCAGCCATCGGTATGCGAGCACGATATTTCAGGCGATGAGCTTGACTGGTCGAGATGCCAAGTTTTTCGCCCATTTCCCGTAGCGTGATATCGGACTGAAGGACTTGCAGCGAGCTAGGATGGGTCCACCAGCCGAGGTCGCGAGCCCGTTTACCTAGCAGCCTCCTGCGCGTTCCGAACACAACACTGAGGTCAACCTTGTGGCGGGCGGCAAACTCGCGTGCGCTGAGAGTTTCCAGGTCCTGGATGCGCTCTTTCCAGAAGTCCGATAGATCGTCCCAATAGTTGAAGCCGAGACGACGGCGAACACGTTTCAGGGTCGTTCGCCCGGCGGGCAGGTCAAAGATGACCCCGTTGTATGTGGTGCGATTGGCCATCCAGAAGTCGTAGAGGGGCTGGGTGGCAATTAAGCGTGGAAGACCGCCGCGATAGGCTCCCAGACGGGACGCGGGCGAACCGAACAGTAAATCGAAGCCGTGGTTGGTGTCGCGAATCTGGCGCACATCCCAGACACTGCCCTCAACATCTGTCAGGGAAAAGAGGATTTTAGGATTGGGTCGTTCTTTTCGATACATGCAATAGACCTTTCATCAGCATTTCGGGCCTGTGCTACGACGGGCATTGGTTGGACTAGCTATGGTAGCCATTGATATTCCTTTTGCGGTGATTGCCAACGGGATGGACAGCCGTTGTCCGACTCCCTTGCGGCGAGCGGTTCGGTTCAGAGCGGGCGTGGCGTTTGACGGGCCAACGTCCGGAAATGAAAAAGCCCGGCTGCGAATCCGCGCCGGGCTTTCTTTGAAGCTGACTGCTTCTATTTAAGAGTTTAGCATATGTGCGACCAAGCGATTTGGTGGTTAAGTCTTTTATAATCAAGTGATTACGAGTTGTGACTGGATTTTGGCACGAGTTGAGAATGGGGATTTGCCGGGGATTCACGTCAGCGGAAGGGCTTCGCTTCCCCGTTCGCCGCGTGAACGTGAAGCTGCGGGGTGAGGGTTAGCCAGACGTTCACGTCAGGAAGAAAGATCGTCGGTCTCGGCATTCGTGAGATTGAGGGTCGCGGGCTCGTGAGACGGCAACAGCGGGAATTTCACCCTCCGACCCACCTTGGCCTGCGTCTTGCGAACCTCTTCTTGGACGGCCGTTCGTATCAGGGTTTTGAGAGAGCTTCCTCGTCGCGCCGCGAGCGCCTTCAATTCACGAAAGAGCGGGTCGGGCAAATCGACAGTGGTGCGCATAAAAGCATATTAGTGTATTTTGCAGCTACCGTACTGGGATCGAGCTTCCGGTCCGCAGACGTCTCCGTATTGGGTTCTGTGTACGGGTACCGGTAGCCATGCTGGTTCGGAACCATGGTGACTGTCCCCGATCGATGCCGATCGATGCGTCGGCAATCGTGATGACTGTCCCCGGGTCTCCTTTTTTCAGAATGCTGTTAGGACCCCCGCTGAATAGCGCGTACCTCACAACATACAATTACCCCGCTCAGTGAACAGTTTCGGCTCATTTAGCCTCTGGCGCAAATCCTCCATTTCTTCAATTCCGATGTAGCGAGCCTCACCAGGCACTTTCCTGAATGAATCGTGGAGCCAGGGCAGTTCACTTAAGCGGCCACTCACCTCAATCTTTCTTGTGGGCTCGAAAACCGAGTAGGCGAATAGATCAGCCGCCTGGAGAGGAACAGTATTCTTCCCTTCAAAGTTCGGTGTCTCAAAATCATCACGTTTAAAAATTTTGACGAGCTGATCCCGCCCCCGATCACCTGTTTCGAACACAATTGTTGGTACTGATCGCGCACCCCAGCTTTTTGTCCAAGCCCGAATTTGCGCAGCGCACGAGCGACCGGCGAGACTGTAAGCATTGATATGCCACGCCGTCGTCTCTGATCGCGGAATACCGGCAAGAGCTTTGTTCACGACACAGCAACCGAACTTTCTCGTAACGTGTGATTCAATGATAGAAGCTAAATCTTGAAGGAGCTTACGGCCGCGAACTGACCTAGCTTTTAACGTCCCGTTTATTTCTTTCATATGAAAGCGTTCCAGGCCGTCCCTCCGAAGTCGTTCGTTCCAAGCCACTTCGAATTCCGTCCATTGTTCTGAAAGCGCAACGAACCCGGCGACAACTAACACGGGTTGATCATGATCTGTCCCGCTCGCGTCCAGGTATGCCACAAATTGTGATCGCTTTGCATCAAGCATTCACTTTCACCCTCTACCTAAATAACTCTGTCCGCGTTTTCATTAGCAGATGTCCGCCTCGCATAACGTCATATTTCGATCCAGCGCTCTTTTAGAGATCTTCTCGAGTTCCCGGAGCGTTTACGTCGAATACAAGTGTTGCTTCGTTCTGGATCTGCGCAACGGTGGAGAGCGACACTACGCTGGAATTCACTCCTTTTACTCAGATGTGTATTGGTTTTCGGATGTGTATTGGTTTTCGCGGCGGACTACGCGTTCAGGCCGTAGACGTCTACTTTTGCGTCGTAGGTCGGGACGTAGAGTTTGCCTCCACTTACTACCGCTACGTTGAACTTGTTGTAGGTGTAATTGGGGCTTTTCCAGAGTAACTTCAGGGCTCCTGAGCCGTCGGAGTAAGTGCCTATGTTCGTTGCGTCGTAAGCTGCTACGTAGCCCTGAGTAACTTGCTTGTTGGCGTCACCTAATGGCACGCAGGCCCAGACGATGGCGCCCTGCTGGCCGTTGGCTGAGAGCGAGAGCATCATGCCGGGCATGCCGCCGGGTGGGACGGGCGAGTCGACGCTCGCTACTTCGGCTCCACAGCCCAGGTATTTCGCACGGCCGTTCGCTCCGATGGTCCAGGCGCGGAGGTTGCCATTTTCTCCTGCAATGAACATCATGGTGCCGTGATTGGCACTTCGGAATGTGACGGGCGTGGAGTGTTGATGATGCGTGCGGCCTCCGTAGATTTGATTTAGATCAGTGAATTTTTGCGGGGCCGGCGTCGCTGGATTGTAATAGGTCAGCCACTCGGGCGGGGCGGCGAGCTTGGCGTAGTTTTGGGCCGGATTCGTGAAATCGGCCGGCATGGTTTTGCCCATCTTTGTGTCGTGCATGACGTAGAGGATTCCGTCTTTACCGGCGCCGGCGACCAGTTGCAGTTCGGGAATGAGGACAATGCCGCCTGAGCCGAGGTCCATGTCGTCCCAGCCGTTGCCTTTGTCGGCGGTGATGTGATCGCCGGCTTGTGGACCGCCGGCGCGCCCGGAATCACTATATGGCGACCACCAGTCCACGACCTGTATAGCGCCCTCGGTTGCGCCGGCAACATCTTTGCGAGGGGGAGTGTATTGGAGCTTCAGAAAACATTCGCCCCATTCCGTTTTGCCGTCGAAACTGCCGTTGCCGGTGAGCGTGTACAGGAAGCCGTACGGGTCGGAGGCGAGGCCTTGACCACCCATCCAGATGCCGGCTCCAGAGTAGCGCGCGGTGGTCGCGAAAGCGGCGCCGATTTTGTTCGAGGCAACATCGATAGCGATGATCCAGCCACGGGCGTCGTTGGCGGTTTCGCGAATGGTGCCAAAGGGAATGAAAACCGTCTTGACACCGGCGACGTTGGTCAGGCTGAGGCTGGCGCGCTGTTTGCGCTGCGACGACTTGAACTGCTGGACGGGCAGTCCGTCGGGCGGCTGATAGGCCGCGCCTTCCAGGCTGAGCGGCGGAGCAGCAGGCGAGCCGTCCGAGAGACGGATGGAGTGAAAGGTGTGTACGGCCTGGCTTAACGTGCCATCGGAGCTGGTCCACGCAACGCAGTAGAGGATGTGGGTTTCGGGATCAATGACAGGAGTGCTGAGAATGCCCCAGTGATCGTTGATGAGCCAGGCGTCGATGGCTTTCGAGCCCTGGATCGGGATCGCCGAGATTGACGGACCAATAGAGCTGCTTGGCGTCGTGAGCGTCGTAGGCGTAAATCGTATTGCCCATAGTGGCGAGGACGGCGAGATCGCGGATGCGGCCGTTGCGAAGTTTCACCTTGGGCACGATTAGGGGTTGCGCTTCCATACCGCGCGCGTCATCGGGAAGCGCGTAACTGTAGAGCTTCGTTAGGCCAGCGACATTGGATGGTTTGAGAGTTGTTTCGGCAAGATTCGTTCCGGAGCGCGCATTGTTGAAGGAGCGTGTAGTGACTGGCACGACACCGGGCTGGGGGCCCGCGATGCGAGGTTTGCGGAGCGCGGCAGTTGCGGTATGGCTGGGCGCTTCGTACTTCAGGGTAGCGGCGTCTTCGCCGGCCAGGGTTTTCTGTTGCGGCATGTCGTTCGCATTTGTCGGCATGCCGTGCATATCATCATTGGTCACGCGACCGGTAACGGTTTGCTGAGCGAGCGCCTTGGAAGCAGCGAGCGCGCTTATGACAGAGGACAGGAAATTTCTTCGTTTCATGGTGTTTGCTTTTTCGATCAGAGGCTCAGGCCTTGCGTAGATGTGTAAGTGACGGTGAGTTCCCAGGGAGCGGGAGCTTGAAGGGTAGATAGAACCTGGAGCGTGTACCAGCCGGCAGCCGACGTGACGCCGCGACCGTTGATTAGTTTGACGGACGCGCCGGAAGGATCGAGCACCGTTACTGAAATATGCGGTGTGGGCGATTCGAGTTGGATGACGGAACCTGCCTCGCACCAGATCTGGCCGGCGCGAACGCTTTGTGCGGCGCCGGTTGGAGCGATGTCCAAATCTTCGGCTCCAAAGAAGGTTTGCGTGGTGGAGTGCCGGTTCAATGAAAACGGTTGGGTATAACCCGAACGAGAGAAACAGAGATACGATTCACCGCCGTTGAAGTAATTGCCCGGTATGGTGAACGTGGCGTTGCCATGCTGGTCGGTCCAGATGTCGGCGTGACGTCCGGTGTAGTCGTGGAGCTGCGTGTTCGGCCCGAAATTGGTTGAGCAGGTGATCGTCTTTTTATTTGTATCCGTACTGATCGCGGTGAGGAGTCCGGGGTATCCCTGGCGCTCCAAAACGATCGTTTGATTATCGATAAAGCGGGTTACAGTTGCTCCGAAGGCCAGGTTTTCATGAATCCAGACGAGATTATCGATCCATTTTTTCAGGCCGTAGCAATTCGGCTCGTCGGCGTAATCGCGATAGTAGACCATCGGGTAACCTTCGGTGGTCAGGATGTAGGTGTACGCAAGAAGCTTGTTCGAGATGATTTGCTCGCCGTTGGTGGTGTCGGTATCTGAGTTGTCGACAAAGGTGACGGCGTGGAACGGATCGAGCGCGGCGAGGCCGGCGCCGTTCATCTGCTGCATGTTTGCGCCGGAGTCATCGCACATATTTTGAAGCGCAAAGTGGAGAGTGAAATCGAGAGTGGATGAGTGGCCGTTCATCACAGTGACCCACCGTTTCAGCTCGTCGGGATTGCCGGTGAAGCACTCGCCGTAAGAGAAGAGATTGGCCATGGTCTTTGAAGTGACCAGGCGTTTTACGAAACCGACGTTACTGCCCTTGGTATCGTCCAGGCGGAAGCCGTGAAGGTGGGGGTTGACGAGGCCGGTGGTGCGAAGGAGCCAATCGGCGGCATCGACAACGCCGTCGGCCATGTAATTTTCGGGCCTCGACTGGATGTAGGCGACCATGTCGCCGAAACCGAAGTTGCCGTTGGAATCGAAGACGGGATCTACCGGAACCCTGGGCGGCGCGCCGACAAAACAGCTAGGGTGTTTCGGAAAACGTCCATTTTTCGTTTTACCGTCAGCACCGAGGCAGATATAGGCGCTATTCGAGCCGCCATCGTATTGATGGATGACTATATCGGCGTAGGCGCCGAGGCCGCAGGCGTTGAGGACTGCGATGCAGCGGCGTAACTGCTGTGCAGTGCCGAAGCGAGTGGGTACGCTATAGAACTGATTCTTGCTGCCGATGTCGTAATCGTCGAACTTACCGTAGCCGTCCGCGTCGGGCGCAGCACCGGATTGTGTTTTGCAAAACGGAGGGAGTTGCACGACAGAGAAGCCGCACTTCTTGATTTCGGGCGCGAGACTCGCAACTTTATCCCACCACCAGGGTGCATCGGGCGTATCGGGATCGACCGGCGCGGGCATGACCTGCCTCCGCCCATTTTTCACGAAGCGATAGTTCGCGTTAAAGATGACTCCCATTGTTGTTTTCTCCTGGGCAAAGTGAATCGTTGGAATTCTGTCAACTTCATGGTTGGCGGGGGAACAGGATGCCCAACAGTTTAGGCCGTAAGTTGGATTGCGGCAAGAAGATATCGGTTTTCGGCGCACTTGTGACCGCTTGCAAAACTCGCGTGGCAGGCGGCCGGAGTTTCTGGGGTGGGGAAAAACGCTGGGGCAGAGAACGATTAGAGAGGACGTTCTGTCAATCTGTAGGGGGATGCGGGTGCTTCTTTTCGGTGCAACGGGAATGATTGGCCAGGGCGTTCTGCGGGAGTGCTTGCTGGACCCTGAGATAGACGCTGTGCAAACGGTGGAAAGGCGGGCCACCGGAAAGCAGCATCCGAAACTTCAGGAGTTGGTGCATCGCGATCTGTGGCACTACCAATCGATAAAGGGCGCTCTGTCGGGCTTTGACGCGTGTTTCTTCTGCTTGGGCGTATCTTCGGCGGGCATGCCGAAAGAAGAATACCGGCGCATCACGTATGGGATTGCGCTGGCGGCGGCGGAAACTCTGTGCCGGGTGAACCCTGGGATGACTTTCGTCTATGTGTCAGGCGCGGGGACGGATAGTTCAGGACAGGGGCGCAGCGCATGGGCGCGCGTAAAGGGGCAGACGGAGAACGCGCTTTTGCGGCTGCCATTCAAAGCTGCTTACATGTTCCGGCCGGGACTGATTCAGCCGCTGCATGGCATTCGGTCGAAAACGCGCGTGTATCGCTTCTTCTACGGGCTTGCGGCTCCGATTATGCCGTTACTTCGCAAGCTGTTTCCGAATTTCGTCCTGACAACGGAGCAGATTGGGCGGGCGATGATCGCCGCCGCGAGACGAGGAGCGCCTCAACGAGTTCTGGAGAGCGGGGACATTCGGGCGCTTGCCGAATGAGATATCAGCCGAGTGCCGCAAGCTTTTGGCGCTTAGGCGCTCCGTTACAATTCGGACGAATGAGATTCTCTCGTTTTTTGGTTGGGGTTCTTCTCGCTTGCGCTTGTTGCTCGGCGGATTGGTTGACTTATGGGCACGATGCGCAACGCACTTCCTTCAATCCTTCTGAAGTTGAGTTGTCGCCGGGGAATGTTGGCGGCTTGCAGTTGCTTTGGGAGACGCAGCTCGATAACGTGCCGCTGGCGCTGAGCGCTTTGACCGCTCCCGTGGTGGCGGACGATGTGGTATTCGTGGCGGGCAGTTCCAACACGTTTTTCGCGGTGGATTCGAAAGACGGCAAGGTGGTTTGGAACCGGACGTTCACGAGTTTCGCGGCGCCGAAGGAAGAATCGTTTTATCTGTGTCCGAATACTCCTAACGCAACTCCGGTGATCGATAAAGAACACGGATTGGTTTACACCATTGCCGCGGACGGGAGACTGTACGGGATGGATTTGGCGACCGGCACGGTGAAGTTCGGACCGTTCGCGTTTTTGCCGCCGTTTGCGAAGGCTTGGAGCTTGAATCTTCGTGATGGAGTGATCTATACAACGACATCGCAGGCGTGCGGGGGCGACCGGTCGGGGATCTACTCCATGCGGGTGTCGAATCCGATGCAGACGGAATCCCACGAGCTGCTGGTGCGCAAAAGTTTCGGAGGCGGTATGTGGCTGCGCGGCGGGACCGTACTGGGCCGCGACGGAACCGTATACGCGTCAACGGGCGATGGACCGTTCGATCCGGCAGCGGGCGATTACAGTAATACGGTCCTGGCGGTCTCGCCCGAACTGACGAAGATTCGCGATTACTTTTCGCCGATGAATTGGAGCGAGATCAGCAAGAGGGATTTGGATTTGCCGTCGGGCGGCATGTTGGCGTTTCTGTTTAACGGGAAAGAAGTTCTGGCCGCTGGAGGGAAGGAAGCGGTTGTGTATCTGCTGGACGCCGACCGTCCAGGCGGCGGCAATCATCAAGAAGCTCTTTACACGTCTCCCGTGCTGGCGAATGAAGGGCGTGTTTTGCAGGAAAAGGGAATGTGGGGCTCTCCTGCGTGGTGGAGCGATGGCGATCAACAGAGTTGGCTCTACTTTCCGATTTGGGGTGGACTAGCGGCAACGGTCCCGCCGCCTTTCAACAGCGCGAATACGCCGCATGGCAGCATTGTGGCGTTCAAGGTGATTTCTTCGGGCGAAGGAAATCCGAGTCTTCAGGCCGCGTGGGTGTCACCGGATATGAATTTGCCGGATGCGCCGGTGGTCGCGAACGGAGTTGTATATGCGCTGGCGACGGGCGAGAATCCTCGACAGGACCATGTTTCCGGTATGCATTTTAAAAGCATGGAGGAGTGGAAGCACAACCTGCTGACCACGACGGAGCGCGCGGCCGGGACGCATCCGGCGGTTTTGATGGCGCTGGATGCGAGGACAGGAAAGCTGCTCTATCAAAGCGGGGATGCGATGAAGAGTTGGGTACACTTCACGGGTCTAGCAGTAACGGGTGGCCGTGTGTTTGCGGTTGATCACGAATCGCGGCTTTATTGTTTTGGATTGAAATAGCTGCGGGAGGGCGCGCTCCATTACCGTCGCGCTCCGACTAGCGGGAGCTTTAAGATGGTCGAGGATGTGGTTCCGATGTGCTGTTGGGCTGCTTGTGCTGGCTTTTCAGTTGGCCGGGCAGTTTTCTGAAAGCGTTCCGCAACTAGAGGCTTCGGCGCACCAGAAGCTGGAGGCGCGAGACATTGGGGGAGCATTGGCGGCTTATCAGAAGCTGGCGGAGTTGGTTCCGCGTTCGGCCGCTTATCAGGATGAAATCGGGTTCCTGCTTGCCGCGACGAACCGGACGCTGGAGGCGCTGCCTCATTTCGAACGCGCTACCGAGCTCGATCCGAAGATGGCGCAGGCGTGGTTTCATTTGGGCGCGGGCTTGATGATCGCCAAGAAGGGCGAAGTGGGAGTGAAAGCGCTGCAGAGATCCGTAGAGCTTGCACCCACCCGCGCGGATTATCGCTTTCGTCTTGGTTCGGCTTACCTGGATACGGGTGCGCCGGGAAAAGCGATTCCGGAACTGACGATGGCTGCACGAGAGTCGCCGCAGAACGCGAAAATTTGGGAGAGCCTTGGGATTGCGTGTCAGCGTCAGGACCGGCTGATACAGGCGCGCGATGCTTACCGCAAAGCGCTGGAGCTGGATCCACAGAACGTGTTAATTCGCGATAATTACGCGTACACGTTGGTGGCAAACGGCGATACGGCAGGAGGGCTGAAAGAGTTTCAGCGCGCGTTAGCAGGGGACCCGAACAACGTCCGCATTCAGGTGAATGTGGGGTACGCTTACATCGCGGCGGGGCGGTATCAGGAGGCGATTAAGCAGCTTTCGGCCATTGCTCGCAGCCATCCGGAGAACGCTTCGGCGCAGTACGATTTAGGAGTCGCGTACAAGCAGACCGACGATCTGGCGCGGGCGAAGGAGCATTTGGAGCGCGCGGTGGAACTGGAGCCTGCGTTGCCGGAAGCCCACTACATTTTGGGTTTGACGTACGTGGATGCGGGCGAGCCGGAGAAGGCAATTGGGCAGCTTCGCAGCGCCGTCGAAGCGAAACCGAATTACGCGGACGCGTGGTCGGAGTTGGGAACGCTACTTAAAGATCAGGGGGACGCGAACGGGGCGATTGAAGCGCTGCAGCATTCGGTGGCGTTGGACAAGACGGATGCAGGCGCGTTTAATTCTTTGGGACTGCTGTTGAAGCGCAAGGGCGATGCGGAAGGCGCGAAAGAGGCGTTCGCGAGAGCGGCCGCGCTGCGTGAGGCGGAGAACGAGAAGAAACAGAGGGCGCTCAAGACCGCCGCGCTGCCGGGCTCCGGGGAGACGAATTAGAAGAGCGCTCCGGCTACTTGTTGGCCAATTTGCTTTGCTTTGATTTGCCAGTCGGGGGCGGTGAGTCGAATGGTGAAGACGGCGTCGCGCACTCGGCCTATCAGTTCGTGACGTTTGGGGCAGAGGAATGCTTCGTTGCCGATGGCTTGGAGCGGCTCTGCCGTTGCGCCGCAGCGATCGGGAAGCGCGGTGGACTTGCGGACTTCGATTTGTAGTTTAGACCGGCCACGGACGAATTGGCAGGCTGTTGACGTTACTCTTGCCGTGACTTGTCCGCCGAGGACGCCCGCGGCCGTGGCCGTCTCCAGCCAGGGACAGGATTGATCTCCGGCCAATAGGGAAGCGGCAAAGATAAGAGCGGCGATCAATTACGATTAGTCCGATCCGGCGGGGCGGCTTGTGCGCTCTTTGCTTGGTTGCAGTTTTTCTGAACTCAGAACCTTGCCGCCTTCTTGAATGACGTACAGGCGGTTGGCGTCAAGGTCGTGCAAGGTGTCTACCTGGCCGCTTAACCAGCGTAGTTCAACGGAATCTACCTTCGTGGCTTGATCGAGCCCGAAATGCATGCGTAAGTCGTTTTGCGAGAAATAACTGCCTCCGCTGCGGAGTTCGTCCATTTGACTCAGTGGCTTCGGAGAGCCGAGGTTATTCTTTGCGATGACAGTTACGCGGGTGCCGATGCCGGTACGGTTTGATTTCGTTCCGACGAGCTTGATTTTTATCCAATTGCGGTTGAGCGTGGAATCGCAGCGTAGAAGTTGAGGAATGGCGTTGATGCAGTTGACTGCGATGTCCAGGTCGCCATCGTTATCGTAGTCGCCGAAGGCACAGCCGCGCGCAGGAGCGTTCTCCATAATGCCGGGTCCGCCCTTATCGGTAACTTCTTCAAATTGCCCGTTTTGAAGATTGCGGTAGAGATATTTGTGTTCGGCGTACTTAAGGTCGGTGTTCGACTTATCCACTTCGGGGTAGACATGGCCGTTCGACATGAGAACGTCGAGCCAGCCGTCGTTATCCATGTCGAAGAATCCGACGCCCCAGCCTAGCAGACGTGTGTTCACGCCGATGCCGCTGGGGTAGGTGCGATCTTCGAAATTCGCGTCCCCGAGATTTGTGTAGAGCGAGTCGGTATCGCCGGCGAAGTTGGTCTTGACGACGTCGAGCGTGCCGTCGCGATTGTAATCGCCGATGGAGACGCCCATGCCGGCTTGAGGTTTGCCTTCGGGCGACAGTGCGGCTCCAGATTCAATGGCGATATCTTTGAAGGTACCGTCCTTCTGATTTTGATAGAGAGTTGCAGTGCTCGAGTCGTTGGCGACGTAGATGTCGGGCCAGCCGTCGTTATCGAGGTCGGAAGCAGCCACACTTAGGCCGTACATTCCGGCGGTATTCCAGATACCGGCTTTTTGACTTATATCGGTGAACGTGCCGTTCCCGTTGTTGTGGTAGAGGATATTCTTGCCGCCGCGGAGTCCAGGTGGGCCACAGGCGACTAAAAGGCCTTTGTAAGTGCACGGACCTGCTTCGGGTGGCGGGGCTGTTTTCAAATCAAAATCGACATAGTTGGCCACGAAGAGATCTAAGTGACCGTCTTTGTCATAGTCGACAAAGGTACAGCCGGTATTCCAGCGGATTTTGGGTCCCGGTTGAATTAGGCCCGCTTCTTTTGTTACGTCAGTGAATGTGCCGTCGCCGTGATTGCGATAGAGGGCATTCTGACCGTAGTAAGTGACGAACAGGTCGTCGTGGCCATCATTGTCGTAATCGCCGACGCAACAGGCCTGGCCCCAGCCTGTTTTCTGTTCGAGACCTGAGCCTTTCGTCACGTCGGTAAATGTGCCGTCACGATTGTTTTTGAACAGATGGCAGTGCGGTTCCTGACCGGGAGCAAAGCCCGAGAGCCGCCAGCCGTTTACCAGGAAGACGTCGAGCCAGCCATCATTGTCGTAATCGTAGAAGGCGAGGCCACAGCCGGTGGTTTCGAGCAGGTATTCGTTTTTGCCTTCACCTCCGTAGACGGTCTTAACGGCCAGACCTGCTTCCTTCACGACGTCGACGAAGCTGAGCCCGAGAGGAGTGCCTTCGATGGGAGATCGCTTGCCTTTGGCCGCGGGCATGGATTTGGCGTGATACTCGCGCTCGATGGGACCCGGCAGAGTGGTCTGCTGAGGGCCGGCTAAGGCGACGAGGTCCGCAAAAGGTAGAACCAGGGCGGTTCGGCTGAGTGAGCGGATGAAACGTCTACGAGTACCCTTCATCGGCCATCACCAGCCATTGCGGGGTGCTCAGTCAAGTCTTCGTGCATGTGCCAGGGCACACTTTCGACGGACATTTCGGGGTGTTTGCGTAAGTAGCCGAGCGAGTAAGTGGGCGCGCCGGGGTCTACTTGCTTCATGGAAAATAGCGCGGCTTGTTCGGAGGCCTCTTTTTTCATGCCCATGCGGCGGTAGAGAATCGCTAAGTTGTAGTGCGCCGCGAGATCGTCGGGATCGATGGCTTGCAAGGCTTCGAACTGCTCGCGCGCCTGCTGATATTTGTGCTGCTGGTAATAGGAGATACCGAGTTCGCGGCGCGGATCGCGGGCTTGCGGGAATTGTTTGACAACCTGCCGCAGATCAGCGAGTTCGGCTTCGTTGTGGCCTTCGCGGCGTTCGACTAGCGCCAGGTAGTACAGCGCGCGCGCATTGTTGGGGCTGAGGGTCAGGGCCTTTTCAAGGCTGCCTCGGGCATCGTGATACTTCTCCCATTCGATATTGGTGAGGCCGATGTTAGTGTAACCGTCCGCATAATCGGGCCGAAGTTTCACGACCTGCTCGAAAGCGTGCAGCGAATCGGCATACTGCAATTGATCGAGAAGCGCGATACCGAGATTGTTCCAGCGCATCCAATCGGGGTTGTCGTTCGGGCCGGGGGCTGTGACGGGGTTCGTTCCCATATATAAGGTTCGGGAGTTTGCGGCGAGTTCGACAACAGGATAAGCCGGATGGTCTGGGCCGAAGACGTTATTGAGATAGCTCTGGCGCAGGTGGCGGTATAGCACGCGCACGGTGGCGGTGAGGGGGCCTTTGGTATCGGCCGGAACGCCAAACTCGTAGCGAATGAGGGCGGAGCGTCCGGATTGGATGGTGTTGTCGTAGGCCATGGAGTGGATGGTCCAAACCTTGTGGTTGTCGACGAAATCGCCTTCTGTATTCACCGGGCGATTGGTGAAGGTGTGGGCGCGTGGGTCTAGTAGGCCGTCAGGCTTTAAGAACCCGGTCTGAACCAGCATTTTTCCGGCCTGGTCCTTAACCGTGAATTCGACCCAGGCCTCGTAAAGATCGCGGACTTCGGGAATCAGTGAATGACCGATGTTTTTGTTCTGGACTACGATCATGGCCTGAAGCGTCTGGTTCGGCGCGAGATCAAACGGAACTGAGCCCAAGGGCGCAATCATCTGCTTGTCTGCTTTCGTGATTGCGAAGAGATCGACGTTGAGATAATTGCCGGATTTCAAGAAGGCGATGGTTTTCTTGAGTTGCTCGTCGAAGCCGTAATAGAAGGGAACGGCGGTATTGCCGGCCAGCCAGCGATGCGAGGCGAAGGTTCCTTTTTTTGCTCCGTACTCATTGGGCTGCGCAACTTCGCGCATCATGTGGCAGCTCTGGCAAGTACGCAGATCGGCGGAGTAGAAACTGAGCGGATTTCGCTTCGAGAATTTGGAACTCTCCCACTCGTCGAAGGATGTGAAGGCGCGAATCCACTTATAGTCGTTCAATGCGACGGGCAAGTTGGCTTTGTGGCAGGAGGCGCAAAATTCGGGCTGGCGGTAGAGATCCTGCATCACGGCTTGCTTGTGACGCTCGGGATGCTGCATGATCTGCTCGTAGGGCACTTCGCCGGGGATTCTGGCGCCCTTTTCATCCACCATGACGGCGGGCACAGCCATCACATAGCTGCCGTTGCCGACCGTGGACGGCACTTTCTGGATGGAATGGCACGTCATGCAAGTGAGGCCATCCAGATCGAAGCTGCGGTCGATGTTAGCGTGTTGGGTTAACGCGCCGGATAAAACAGCGATGGGATTGTGGCAGCTATCGCAGTGGCGAGTGAACTCGATGCCCTTGGTGCGCTTGAGGATGTTGACGCTGGTGCGGTAAAACGGCGTACGGAAGGAATTGGAGTGAAGCGCCTGGCGCCATTCGCTGTAGGCTTGCTGGTGGCAGTGCGCGCAATATTCCGCTTTTGGAAAAGCTCCGGGCTTTAGAAAGATTCCGCCTTCGCTCGCGGCATTGCCCGGCATGCTGATGTTGTCTTTGCCGAAGCGGTAGTTATAGTTCGATTGTGCTTGGGTCCGGGAAAGGAAGATACACCACCCGATTGTGGCTAGAAGAACAGCCAACGTGAGCCGAACGAATCTCAAAAGCAACATCTACCCTGTATAGATAGATCTTCTCATTTTTGGACGGACCGACGATTTGGGGCGGGAATACGACGGTTTCACGTCAAGAACATTCGAATCGTGCCAATATTCAAGGCATATGGCGGAGGGCTTCGGCAGCAAGAGCTTTGGCTTTGGCAAGGCGCTCTGCATCATTTTGTTTTCCGCCTATGCTGATTCGGACGAACTCATCGCCTTTGCGGACGTAGAGATTGCCGACGAAGCTTTGAACCCAGAAGGCCTCGGCGCCGAGGCCGGGGACGGGAGTGGCTTTGGCCGCCGCCTCCTCTTCTTCCGATTCACCAGCGGCGCGGGATTTGTCCTGGCCGGCATCTGAATCTCTGGCGCGATCAGGATCCTGATCACCTTTGTGGAACCAGTGTTGCCAGAGCTCACGAGCAGCGTCGTGGTGAAGGTCGGCGGGGCTGGGAGCGGCGAGGGCGAGGCTAACAGAGTTGGTAAATGTCTGGAGCGTGTAAAAACATTGGGAGAAGCGGACTTCCCCTTGAATTTGCGCGCTGGGCTTGGCGCTCTTGACGGACTCGCCGAGAATTTTTTGGATAGCGGGGGAAGAGAGGAGCGCGCACGCGTCAGGCGTGGGCATAGCAGCCCACGCCGTAGCGGTGAAGAGCAGCAGAATGGCGCGCACCTTGGCCCGTTTGGCTAATGGTTGGTGCAGGCCGCGTTGCCGATTAAAATGTAGCGGCCCGCGGAGGTGCTGTCGATGGTTTCGAGCAGTCCCGTACCGGCAGCGCCGACTTCGAGCTGCGTTTTGGCGTTGATGTTAACGAGCGAGTTACCGGCTTTGACGCCGCCGAGGTGAGTGTTGTCCACGATGAGAGTGATGACGCCGTTCGGATGGTAAGTGCTGCCGGGATCGGCGCTGCCGTCGGTGGTTTGCTGTGTGCCTCCGGTGGCGAGGATGGAGGTGTGGCCGTAGGTGAAGGTTGGGGCGCCGGAGGTTCCGTCGGTGTTCATATCGACAAAGTATTCGGTACCGTTGGGGGCGGTAAAGAAGATAGTCCAGGAAGAATTGGGCTGGAGGGTTCCGCTCAGATTGGCGACCTTCATGGTGAAGGTGAGGCGATTAGGGGTACTGGAGCTGACGTAATGCTCAGCGATGGAGACGGACTCGATATCGAGCTGTGAGTTGGCAGGCGCTCCGGTCTGATCACCGGAAGGATCGGTGACGACGGTCATGCCGGCGCCGGTGCAGGGGCTTTGCGGGACCGGAGCGGGCACGCTTCTGGTGTGACTGCATTGCGGGCTGGTACCGTATTTGTTTTTGGCGGCGACGCGGTAATAGTGGGTTCCGGTCTTGGCGGTGGTGTCAAGATACGAGGTCTTTTTAGCGCTGGGGGTGGCGAGTAAGGAGTAGGAGCCGTTCGAGGTAGAACGGTAAATCAAATATCCGGTGATGGGTGAACCGCCGTCATCGGGAGCTTGCCAGGTGAGCAAGGTACCGGTGTTGTTTTGGAGAGCGGTACCGATTTGGGGAGCGGCAGGAGCGGCGGGTTCGGCGGGATCATCGGCGGCAAACATGCGCTTTCCGCCGGACTGGCGCAGGATGGTGGCGAGAGCGCCGCGCGAAGCGGTATTCGGCGAAGTGGCATCGCACGATCCGACGACACAGCCGTCAGCAAAGGCGCCGACGACGCGGCCGTGTAAATCAATACTGAGGTCATTGAAGTCGAGGAGGTTGCGATCGGCGCCGCAGGTGGTGCCGCCGATGCAGATGGAGCCGACCTGGACCGGATCAGTGGGCGTGGCATCCACCACGAAATAATTTTCGCCGCCATTGTAGGTGGTGGCGACGTAGGCGTGCCAGATGCCTTTGTAATTGGCGGTGTCCTGCAGGTTGCCGCCGGTAGTGGAGCCGATGAAGAAGAAGGCAGCACGTTCGGGATCGCCGGCGACCACTTCGGGGAAGACGGAGTTGAGAACGTTGAGCTGTTCGCCGACATTGACGGAAGAGCTCCAGTTCTTGCCCTGGTCGCGAGAGACGGCGATTTTCGCGGCGCCGCTGCCATCCTGGTAGCCGAAGTAAATCGTGCCGTCGCCGGCGATGCCGACGGAGGGATCGTTGCCGATGGCGGGCGTACTATCGGGGACGGGGCGGACGGCCCAGGTGAGGCCGTTATCAGCGGAGACAGCGACGGCTTGATTGGGGCCGCAACCACGATTGGGAACGTAGACGGTACCGTCGGGGGCGACTTTGACATGGCCGTGAATGCCGGAGCATTGCGTCAAGTTGTAAATGGGAACGCCGGGGCCGAAGGTGAGACCGCCGTCATCGCTGCGGGCGCAGAACGCGGTGGCAATATCTTGCGAACAATAATAGATGGCGTTGTTGTAGGCCGGATGCGGCGGAGGGGGCGGAGTGGCGGAGACGTTGTAAGGGCCGCCTCCGACGGTTTGGTGATCTACGCCCGCGGGTTGACCGGATCCTTGAGATTGGAGCCAAGTGTTTCCATCGTCGTCGGAGAATGCCATAACGCTGGTGGCGCCGGCGAGTTGCGATTGGAAGACGCGGCCGGGATGGCTACCACCGAAGTGGTCGCAGAAGCCGATGGGGTCAAGAGTAGTGACGGTTTCGACGGGACTGGAAACGTCCTGCCAGGTGGTTGTGGCGGGTGAGGAGCAGTCGTCGAAGCTGACGCGGAACTCGTTGAGATTCGATGTGAAGAAGGCCACGCCGCCCTCGTTCACGGTTCCATGCTTGAGCGAGGCGACGTTAGGATTCCAATCGATGCCGATGGAGGGCTCACCGGATGCGTTGGCGCCGCCGGCACTCGGAGGCGCGGGATAGACCTGATAGCGGGGCGCGGCGCCTGAAGCGGGCGGCGGCGACGGCGGAATGGCGGCAAGCGATGCGGTCGCGGTGAAGCTTTGGCCCAGCGGATTCCAGGGATCGACGACTACGCTGTAGGTTCCCGAGACGGCGGGTATGGAGGCCACGGAGGGCTCGCCGCCAGCGGTATCGGAGGCAAGCAGATTTCCTTTGGCATCGAAGATGAAGAGATCAAATTCGCCGGCGGAGATGGGGAAGCTGATGGAGACCGTGACGTGTTTGGTCTTGGCATCAGCGGCGCCGGCGTTGACATGCAAAGTGAACTGGTCACACTGCTCAGCGGGGACGTCGGCGCTGCAGGTGGGAGTTCCGCTAACATTGTCGGTGACATTGGGCACGAGGAACGGGCCGGCGGAATAGGTAATATTGGGACTCTTGTCGGTCACCGTACCGGAACTCGGCGTACTAGCATACGCTGTAATCGCGAAAGCGAGCAGCGCTACGGCAAGCGCACGAAGGCGGGACGCCCGGCTTGCTCCTGTACGGGTTCGGAAATCTGCAAATTGCGATGAGGGAACGAGAAACATTGAAGCGCTTCTCCTGGTAACCACTTGTAAGTGGTGCTATTGACACAAGCCTGTGTCGACTGTAAGAGTCGCCTACGCAAATTTGGTTACTCGCCAAACTGGTAGGGTGTCGGAGTGAGTTCGTTACCATCAAGAACGTTTTGCTCCAATCGCTCCGCTTATGGCTCCGCATCAAGAACACAGTCGTTGGAGCGACCGGGAGCGGGAGAATAGTAGCGACAAAGCTGTGATCCACCATACAACGCTTACGGTGTCGACGCGGGGGAAGGGGCTTTATCCGTTTACTCGGGGTGTGGAGGAGTGGGTTTCGAAGCAGAACGCGAAGAATGGGTTGCTGACGCTGTTTATCCAGCACACGTCGAGTTCTTTGGTGATTCAGGAGAACGCCGATCCTGATGTGACGCTGGATTTGCGGGATTTTTTCGAGCGGCTGGCGCCGGAGGACGACGAGGGATACCGGCATACGGCGGAGGGTCCGGACGATATGACGTCGCATATCCGTGCGACGCTGACGCAAACCAGTATTTCAATTCCGGTGATATCGGGAAGGCTGGCGCTGGGGACGTGGCAGGGCGTTTATGTTTTTGAACACCGTGCCCGTCCGCATCAGCGCCGGGTTGTGCTGCAGTTGATCGGTGAGTAATGAGTACTACTGGACGCTGCGCCTCTGTTTGCGGAGGATAGCGGGCGTGTCGTAATCGTCGACTGGGGGCATTTCCTCCATGACGGGTTCGGGATGACCGTTCTGGACGACGATGGCAGGCTCAGCTTCGGCTTCCAACTGATGCTGCTCGGCTGGATCCGGCAAAGTCGCGGCGTTGAATGGGAAATGCGGATTGCGGCGCTCGATTTCGGGCAGGGAATCGCGCTGGAAGCCTGTTGCGATGACCGTGATCTTGACGTTGTTGCCCATCTTCTCGTCGAAGACAACGCCGAAGTTGATTTGGACGTCGTTGTTCTCGGTCGCGGTACGGATCAGATTGCATGCATCGTTGACGTCGTGAATGCCGAGTTGGCTGGAGGCGGTGATATTGATGAGGACACCACGCGCGCCGAGCACTCCACCTTCTTCCATGAGCGGACTGTTGATGGCCTGACGAGCGGCTTCGACCGACGCGTTCTCTCCGGAAGCGATAGCGGTGCCCATCATGGCGTAACCCATGCCGGCCATGATGGTGCGGACGTCGGAGAAGTCGCGGTTGATCATGCCGGGAGTGAGAATGATGTCGGAGATACCTTGCACGGCTTGGCGCAACACGTCATCGGCGAGCTGAAAGGATTCGAAAAAGCTCATGCCCTTGGGCGCCAGAGTGAGCAGCTTTTCGTTGGGGATGCTGATGAGCGTGTCACAACTGCCGGCGAGTTCGGCGATGCCGCGCTCGGCTTGCTTCATGCGGCGCGGGCCTTCGAAGGCGAATGGTTTGGTGACAACCGCGACGGTGAGAGCGTTTAATTCTTTGGCGAGGGAGGCCACAACGGGAGCGGCGCCGGTACCGGTGCCGCCTCCGAGTCCCGCCGTGACGAAGACCATATCGGCGCCCTCGAGAATTTCGATAATCTGTTCGGTGTCTTCCAGAGCGGCTTGACGGCCGACGGAGGGATCGGCGCCGGCTCCCAATCCGCTGGTAAGCTTCTTGCCGATAGCCAGCTTGTTCGCGACGGGAGAGGCAGCCAGCGCCTGCTTATCCGTGTTCAGGATGTAGTATTCCACTCCGCTGAGACCTTCGTGCAGCATGCGCGTCACTGCGTTCGAGCCTCCGCCGCCGACGCCCACCACTTTGATGCGCGTTCCGAGCTGTGCCTCTTCTTCAATAAGGAACTTCAAATCGTCTGCCATGTTTTCGCCTCGTTCTGTGTTACCTAAACCTTCCTACTTGACTACCAAGCCGGCTAAGCCGGGAGATGCTCTTTTCCATTCGCGTTTGAGCCTGAGCCGTCCGGAATACATGGCGAGGCCCGCGGCCGTGGTCCACAGAGGGGTGTCCAGCTCTTGCGGCCAGCCTTCGATACCTGTTGCCAATCCGTTTCGGGCCTGGCAGCTCATGACGCGCTCGGCCACGTCACACATGCCGGGCAACATGGCTCCTCCACCGGTCAAGACAGCGCCTTCTAATAAGGACTGTTCCATGCCAACGCGCAGCACTTCGGCGTACACGCGATCGAACAGCTCTTCCGCTCGCGCTTCCAGGATTTCGTTGAGTTGGCGGCGCGGCGCTTCCCGCATTCCGCGGCCTTCCGCGGAAGGAATTTCAATGAGGCTATGATCTGAGACCAAGCCGGTGATGGCGCAGCCATATTGACGCTTCAAGTGCTCGGCGTCTTCGTAATTGACTTTGAGCAGCCAGGAGACATCGCGGGTCATGTGATCGCCGCCCAAATTGAGAGCGGCGGCTAGCAGCAATGCGTCGCCATCGTAGACCGCGAGATGAGTGGATTGCGCTCCGATGTCGATGACCGCAACGCCGCGCGCGCGATCTTCCGGCAGCACGGCTGCATAAGCGGCAGCGACACCCTCGTAGATGGACTCTTCGACTGCCAGATGAGCCTGGTGTACGGCGGCTATGAGCGCTTGGTGATCTTGCACGGACGCCGTGACGACATGCACATTCGCTTCGAGACGCGCGCAGGACATTCCTTTCGGATTGCGATACCCTGCCCGGCCGTCTAGCGTAAAATCCTGGGGACAAATTTGGAGAACCTGGCGATCTTCTTCGAGACGGACGCGCGCACCGAGTTCGACGGCGTAGCGAAGGTCGTCGGGTTCGATGTCGCGGCGGCGACCGAATTCATACAGACCGCGGCTGTTTACCCCGGCGACAGAGCCGCCCATGCCGATGACAGCCGATTCGGGCGAAACCTTGGCTCGCAGTTCCGCCTCATGCAGCGCGAACCGGATACTGTGCGTGAGTGCGTCCTGGTCCGCCAGGCGGGAACGGGCCCAAGCCTGATTCGGCGCGGCGCCATATCCCAGAAACTTGAGAGTGTTTTCTTCGAGCGCGCAGATGACTACGCGCGTGGTGGTGCTGCCTAGGTCGAGTCCAACTGCTAATTTCGCCTTACTGCCCACGCTGCTCCTCTCCGACTGTCGTGATTACGCCGTCGACGCGCAGGTCCAAGGTCTTTGCGTCAGGACGCTTCTCTCTGATTTCGCTGTAATTCGCCAAGAAATTCTGTATCCGTTCGGAGTAGTTCTCGTCGCCCACCATCAGGTTCACCACGGCGTCTCCGTCATGCTCCGCGACAATGAGGTTATTGGGATCGGAGACATTGATCTCCGAGATCTGGCCGGCGAGCGGACCGATTTCGTGGAGCATGCTCAGAACACGGTGGACGCGCGCGCGGCGGTTTTCGAGCGATTCGGTTTCGCCGATGCCGGTGATGACTGGCAAAGTGAATTTCGCCGCGACACGCGGGCGCAAGATATAGCCGTCGCGATCGATGAGGGCGAAGCGGGACATGCCGTCGCGAGCATTGGGGCGCAGGTGCACAAAGGCAACGGGCGCGCGCTCATGGATGCGGACCTTTATCGTTTGCGGCCAAATCTTCGAGACCGTCGCGTCCTCCACCCAGTCGATCGCCAGAAGTTGCGCGCGGCGCTCCTGAATCGGGACGAGATAAAGACCGCGGCCAAAGTCTTCCGCGAATACATGACGGATTTGGGAAGCCGACGCATAGTGTATTCCTTCCACAACGAGATTGGGGCTTTGCCCGGCGAATTCATCGGCTTCCGTGACGCGGAAGCGATTGTCCTTGATGAGGAATTGCTCGGTACCGTGCCAGGCGAATAGCGTTCCGACCATGAGGAGCATACCGGCAATGAGCCAGAGCGTGAAGCGGCCCCAACGCAGACCGTCGAAGAAAGACTGAGGTTGGGACGAGTTTTGGAGGGCGCGCGCCATTAGGCAGCCCTCCGCAACCGATCGAGAATCTTTTCGGCTGCTTGCGAAACAGTGCCGGCGCCGAGCGTGACGACGAGGTCGCCCGCTTCAGCCGCATCCGCGATGGCGGCCACGCCTTCGTCGATATTGGCGACATAATGCGCGGAGCGGTGGCCGAAGGAGCGGATCTTTTCGAGAAGCGCCTGGGCGGTGACGCCTTCGATGGATTGTTCGGAGGCGGCGTAGATGTCGAGCAAGTAAAGATTGTCGGCCTGGTGAAAGGCCGTACCGAATTCTTCGAGCAGGTGCTTTGTTCGTGAAAAACGATGCGGCTGAAAGAGAACGTGGATGCGCCGGTAAGGCGAAAGCTTGGCGGCGGCTAGGGTCGCTTTTACCTCCGTGGGATGGTGGCCATAATCGTCGACCACCGTGACTCCGTGCTCAACCCCGCGTATGGAGAAGCGGCGGTCCACGCCGGTGAAGGCGGCCAAGCCTTGCTGAATGCTTGCGACATCGACTTCCATTTCAAGAGCGACGGCGACGGCGGCGGTAGCGTTCAGGACGTTGTGCAGGCCCGGAACGTTCAGATGAAAATCGCCAAGTTCGGCGTCACGATGGCGGATTGTGAAGTCGCTGCCCGCCGGTGAAAGTGCAACGTTCTGGATTTCGAGGTCTACCTGAGGCGTTCGGCCGTAGGTGATGGTGCGGCGGCGAATGGCGGGGAAGATATGTTGGATATTCGGATCTTCCATGCAGAGAACGGCGGCGCCATAGAACGGGACTTTGTTGACGAAGTCGGTAAACGCGGTTTCGATTTCTTCGAGCGAAGAGTAGTGGTCCAGGTGTTCGCGATCGATGTTGGTCACGACGGCGATGATGGGGGCCAACTTGAGAAAAGAGCCGTCACTTTCGTCGGATTCGACCACCAGAATGGTGCTTTTTCCGACGCGGGCGTTTGAACCTTGCATGCCGGCGACGCGTCCGCCGACCACCACGGTGGGATCGAGGTCTGTCGCGTTCAGGATGGAGGCGACCATGGAGGTGGTGGTGGTTTTGCCGTGACTGCCGGCGACAGCGATTCCGAACTTCAGGCGCATCAACTCGGCGAGCAATTCGCCGCGCGGGATGACCGGAATTTGAAGGCGGCGGGCTTCCGCCACTTCCGGATTGGCGGAATCGAGCGCCGAAGTGACTACGATGGCTTTGGCGCCGGCGACATTGCCTGCTTCATGCCCCAGATGGACGGTGGCGCCGAGTTTTGCGAGACGCTCCGTCGTCGGGCTGAGTTTTAGGTCGGAGCCCGACACTTGATAGCCCAAAGTGAGCAGGACTTCCGCGATCCCGCTCATTCCGATGCCCCCGATCCCCACGAAATGGACATGCTGGGGCTTGAAAAACATTTAATAAAGGTATTGTTTCGGCTTTCGGGATGGCTGTCAATGCAGAAAGAGAGGGTTTCACGCTTTGCGTTGAAAAATTCTGGAGCGTGAGGGTTCAGCTTCGTAGGGCGGCATCCTCCAAGACGGCGGCGGCGCGCTCGGCAGCGCCCGGGCGAGCGAACTTTCTAACGTTTTCCCGCATGCGCTCGCAGTTCCGCGGGATTGCGTCGCAGGTCTTCAACCTCCTGAAACAGGCGGTCGCCGGACATTTCGTTGTCCAGAACCATGCGAGCCGCGGCGGCATCGACCAGGGCTTGGGCATTCTGTTTTTGGTGCTCGTCGGCGGCAAAGGGGAAAGGAACGAGGACCGAAGGCATGCCTGCCGCGGCGATCTCGTTCACGCCGCCGGCACCGGCTCGACCGATCACCAGGTCGGCGTGAGCAAAGGCGTCCGCCATGTTGCGAATGAACGGGACCACCTCGCCTTCGAGGCCGGACTTCTCGAAATCCGCAGCGAGCGACTGGTGTTCGCCCGCACCGGACTGATGGATGATGCGAACGGGTGAGGCGCTGTCGCGAAATTTCGGCCAGCTTTCGCGCGAAGTGCGGTTGAGAGTACGCGCTCCGCGGCTGCCGCCTGTGATCAGGACGGTGAATGTTCCGCTGCGTTTGGGCTGCACCGCGAAGAATTCGGGACGTACCGGCAAACCCGTCACTTCCGATTTGGAGGGCGGAAACCAGGCACGCGTGGATTCGAAGCCGAGCAAGGCGCGATACACTCGTTTGGCAATGCGGCGATGGGTAAAACCGGGAATGGCATTGGGTTCCATGATGACGAGCGGAATACCGGCCAACAGAGCCGCGAGGGTGACGGGGCCGGCGACGTAACCGCCCATGCTGAACACGGCGCCGGGGCGGAAGCTTCTTAAGATTCGCCAAGCGGAGATGACGCTCAGGGGCAACTGAACGGCTGCCCGTAACTGCTTCCACAGGCCCACCCGGTTTAAGCCGCCGATACGGATGAACTGCATTTCGTAACCTGCTTCAGGGACGAGGCGCGATTCCATTCCTTCGCGCGTGCCGATGAACAGCAGCCGATGGCCGCGGGCTTCCAAGACTCGGGCCACCGCCAGGGCGGGGAAGACGTGTCCGCCGGTACCGCCGCCTGTTAATACGAAGGCGGGCATCTGTCGTTTGAGGCAGGTGGACATGGGAGGGACTTATCGGGTTGGCGCGCTCCGTTACCGTCGCGCCTCGGCTCGGGGCGTTCGTTGGGAGCCAGCAAGTTGGAGCTAGGCGGCATGTTCGCTCACACTCAGAAGCATGCCCATGAGCAGTAGCGTGCTGAGCAGCGAACTGCCGCCGTAGCTGATGAAGGGCAGCGGGATTCCTTTGTTGGGCACAAGATCGAGGACGACGCTGATATTGATGAGCGCCTGGACGACCACGCAGACGGTGACGCTCAAGGCGAGGTAGCGGCCGAAATGATCGGTGGCGCGCATGTAGGTTCGCATGCCGCGCCAGAGCACGATCATGAAACCGGCCACGATAAAAAGAGCGCCGAAGAAGCCGGTTTCCTCACCGACAATAGCGTAAATGAAATCGTTCTGCGCTTCAGGCAGGTAAAGCATTTTCTGCCTGCTTTCCATGAGACCGAGGCCGAGGATGCCGCCGGAGCCCACCGCAATGGCGGCTTGCCGCTGCTGATAGCCGGGGTCGCTGGTTGCCGCTGTCTTCTTGGCGTATTGCGCGAGACGGCCCTGCGGGTCGAGCTTGGCGAGTAGCGTGTGCTGCTTGTCAATAAAGTCGAGAGTGCGCGCCAGACGGTAAGGCTTCATGGCGATGAAGGCGCCGCCCAGGATCAAACCAAGAACCGCGCAGATGGCGAGATAGCGGTATTCGATGCCCGCGACGAAAATGACCGCAACGGTGGTCACGACCAGGACGACAGCGGTTCCGAGGTCCGCGACCGCAACGGCGAGAGCCATGACCGAAATGGATATGGCAATGGGGCCCAGGGTGTGCTTGTCATTGACGGCACCTAAGCGGCGGCATAGAAAAAAGGCGAGGAAAAGGGCGAGCGCGGGCTTCGCCAACTCAGAAGGCTGCAGCGAGAAAGGCCCGGCTTTCAGCCAGCGATGACTGCCGCTATCGGTGACGTAGACCGCCACGAGCAGCAGCAGAACCAACCCCAAACTTGCGAAGGCGATGCGAGGATTGTTCCACTGGCGGTAATCGCGTTTCATGCCGTAAAGAAGGATGACGATGGAGACGACCGCCCAACCTAGCTGCCGAAAGAAGAAATAGGTACTCGCGACGTGGTATTTCAGCTCCGCGATGAGCGAGGACGCGCTATAGACCATCACCAGGCCGAAGCACACCATGGCGATGACGGTGAGGAAGAGAATCCAATCTGTTTTGAGACGTTGGGCCATTGATTAAAACAATCTCGACTAAAACAATTCTGTCACTAATTGTTTGAAAGTATTACCGCGTTGCTCATAGTTTTCAAACTGATCGTAGCTGGCACAAGCGGGCGCCAGCAGTACGACATCGCCGGATTCGGCGTGCTGACGGGCGTATTGAACGGCGTGCGCCAAAGTACCGCAGTCGACCAGCGGCAGCGCCCCATCCAGTGCCTTCTTGATCAGCGGAGCGGCGGCGTAGGGGTAGGGCGGCTCGGCTCCGATTAATAGAGCGGCTTTGGCCCTGCGCGCCAGGGGTTCCCGCAACGGGGCGTAATCGCTGCCCTTGTCTTTGCCGCCCAGGATAATCCACAAACCGCCGGAGAAGGCGGCAATGGCTTTCAAAGCCGCGTCGACGTTGGTCGCTTTCGAATCGTTGAAGTATTCGACACCCGCGAAGTTCCGTACGAATTCGATTCTGTGCTCGACGCCGAGGAACATTTCGACAGCGTCGCTGATGGCATCGATGCTCGCTCCGGCGAGACGGGCCATAAGGCTGGCGGCCATTACGTTTTCGACATTATGGAGACCGCGCAGCTTGATTTGCGAGCGGTGGATGAAGGGATGAGTGTCGAAGTACAGCTCGCCTTCGTCCATCCAGATACCGGCAGGCACCTGGCGATGGGAACTGAACCACCAGATCTCCGCTTTGGTCCGTTCGGCCAAAGCTTTTGAAGCGGGATCGTCATAGTTCAGGACCGCGAAATCGCCGGGTTGCTGAGTTTCAAACAGTCGGGCTTTGGCAGCGGCGTAGTTTTCGAAAGTGTGATGGCGGTCCAGGTGATCGGGAGTGATGTTCAGACAGGCGGCGATGTCAGCGCGGAAATGGGAGATGGATTCGAGCTGAAAGCTCGATAATTCAAGAACATTCCATTGCCGGTCGGCCGATGAATCGATCAAGGACGCGGTGGCGGTTCCGATGTTGCCTCCGACCTGGCAAGGAATTCCGCATTGATGGAGTATGTGGCCGGTGAGGGCGGTGGTGGTGGTTTTACCGTTGGAGCCGGTAATGCCGATCACGGGACCTTTAAGGAAATAGGAGGCGAGTTCCACTTCTCCAATGACGGGGATGCGGCGCAAGCGTGCGGCGAGCAGCAAGGGCAGATCGTAGGGAACGGCCGGCGAGATCACGATGAGGTCCGGATCTTTGTCGTCGTCGCTGACGTTTTCAGGCGTCTGGGGAACGACTGAGACACCTAAGGCGTCGAATTTCGCCTGCTCGTCGGGTGCAAGCGGCTGCGCATCCATGGCGAACACACGCGCGCCTTGCTTCAGGAGAAGCTCGACGGCCGCAATGCCGGAGCGCTTGGTCCCGATCACGAGAACGTGTTTGCCGCTGAAGTCCAACTGGCTTTCCCTGCTACCTCAATTTCAAAGTTGTCAATGCGAAGAGCGCCATGACTAAGCCGGCGATCCAGAAACGGACGATGACTTTCGACTCCGGCCATCCGAGCGCTTCGAAATGGTGGTGAATGGGGGCCATTTTGAAGATGCGCTTGCCGCCGCGGAGCTTGTAGCTGCCGACCTGGAGAATGACGGAAAGAGTTTCGATGACGAAGACGCCGCCGATGAAGATGAGCAGAATCTCCTGCTTGATGAGAACGGCGATGATGCCTAAGCCGCCACCGAGCGCGAGCGAACCGACATCTCCCATGAAGACTTCCGCCGGATGGCAGTTGTACCAAAGGAAACCGAGGCTCGCTCCCATCATGGAGGCAGCAAAGACGGTGAGCTCCTGGGAATGTGGCAAGCGGGCGAGATCGAGGTATTGCGATAGGGCTACATGGCTTGATACATACGTCAATGCCGTCATCGCGCCGGAAGCGATGATCATCAGGCCGATGGCGAGACCGTCTAAGCCGTCGGTGAGGTTCACAGAATTCGACGAACTGACCATGATGAAGACGATGAAGATGTAGAACGGAATGAAGGCCAGCGGATACGTCCAAAAGTTTTTGGTCAGCGAATACAGGAGCAGGTCCGGCTTGTATTGCTTAAAGAAAGGGAAGTTGATGGCCGTTGAGTAGGCCTGGTTGGCGTGCAGCAGCAATAGACAGAATCCAACCAGCATGGCGCAAAAGACTTGCGCCCAGAATTTCTGCCAAGCGGTGAGGCCCAGATTGCGCTTCTTCGCGACCTTGGCATAGTCATCGATGAAGCCAATGGCGCCGAATCCAATCAGGCCTAGCAGGGCGACCCAAATATATTCGTTGCGCAGATCTGCCCAGAGCAGGGTCGGTAACACAATTGCGCTGACAATCAGGAGGCCACCCATAGTCGGGGTTCCGGCCTTCTTATGGTGAGATTGTGGACCTTCTGTCGCGGATATGCTGTCCAAAGCTCCACTCGCGGAGTTTGCGAATAAACCAGGGACCGACGATGAGCGCAAAGCCCAGGGCTGTGAGGCTGGCAAGCGCCACCCGCGTTGTGACGTAACCGAAGACTCGGAATGTCGGGATGTACTTTACGAGTACTTGGAAGAGCAGCCAGTACAGCATCTTAAGTTTCTATTGTGACGGGGGCGAAAAAAAACGCGGCGTGATGGGAATGGCCGGCTTTGGGGAGGGACATCAAAAGCCGGTTCACGCCGCGTGCCCTAACTAGCACGTTTGCACGTACTAAATTGAATGTCATTACATGCCTAAGAGAGCTGTCCATTCCTGGAAGCGGCGGCTTTTCCACCGGGCTTGCGCGCGTAACCAAAGGCGCGCAAGACGCGGCGAGCCACTTCACGATCGTCAAACGGGATGGGGCCGTCCTTCAAAATCTGATACGTTTCGTGGCCCTTGCCGGCGAGGATCACCACATCTCCGGGCGCAGCTTTTTCGATGGCCAGGCGAATGGCGCGCTCGCGGTCGGGTTCAGCGGCGTGCGGCGTATCGTAGCGGCGCAGCCCCACCATGGCGTCGTTCATGATGGCAAGCGGATCTTCACTGCGTGGGTTGTCGGATGTCAGCACGACGTAATCGCTCAGTTCCCCTGCGGCCATGCCCATCAAAGGGCGTTTGGAGCGGTCGCGATCACCACCACATCCGAACAACGTAATCACCTGTTTCGGTTTCATGCCGCGTGCGACGGAAATGACATTCCGTAGTGCGTCGTCGGTGTGGGCGTAGTCGACCACAACCATGAAAGGTTGGCCCTGCTCCACCCGTTCGAATCTCCCCGGTACACTTTGCAAATCAGTAAGTCCTTTCTGAATTTCGCTTTCGCTTAAACCAAGCGTGAGCGCCGCCGAACAGGCGAGCAGTATGTTGTAGACGTTGATGTGACCGACCAGGCTGGATTCGACAGCGAACTTGCGGTCAGCCGCCTCGACCGTGAACCGCAGTCCTTCGAAAGAAGAATTGACGTCCACAGCCCGAACCCAGGTATCGTTTGCGCCGCTTGCGCGTTGGGGCGGCGCTTGCTCCATGCCATACCAGAGCACGCCGGTTTCCGGCGACAACTCTAATCGGCGGATGGCGTCATCATCAGCATTGAGTACCGCGAAGCGGGGGGAGGACCGCTTCGCGGCGTAAACAACAATTGTTTGGCGGCGAGGTACGCTTCCATCGTGTTGTGATAATCCAAATGGTCGCGTGTGAAATTAGTGAAGCCCGCGGTGTGAAACTGCATGGCGTAGATGCGGCCCGAGATCGAGCGCATGCGAAGAAGCTTCCAAGGTAACGTGCGTGCCGCCCGCTTGTTCCAGGTCGTGGAACATGCGGAAAAGGTCGAGCGACTCGGGGGTCGTGTTCACCGCCGGCAACACGCGCCCGGCCAGATGGTATTCGATAGTTCCAATCAGCGCGGTGATCTTGCCTGCAGCACGAAGCATGGAATCGAGCAAGAGAGTGCTGGTTGTTTTGCCATTGGTGCCGGTGACTGCGGTAAGAGCCAGGCGTTCGTCGGGCCGATGATAAAAGTTTCGCGAGGCTGTGGCGAGAGCATGCCGGCCATGCGTGACTTGCAGCCACATTCCCGGCAAATCCCCCGAAGACGGGACGATCGCTCACGACGGCCACGGCGCCTTTCTGCAGCGCGGCGTTGGCGTATTGAGCGCCGTCCACCTTTGCTCCTGAAAATGCGAAGAAGATGTAGCCCGGTTCCACTTTGCGACTGTCGTAGGCGAGACCGCGGACGTCGGTGGCAGCGAGGGATGGCGCGAGTGCTGTCACTAGGGGAACACCTTCGAGGATTTGCGTCAGATTCACCTGGTGAACCTCACGCGGATATGCTCACCGGGGACGAGAAGCGCGCCGGCGGGCGGATTTTGCGCGCGCGCCAACCCGTCGCCGAGCATGTCCACGTCGATGCCGTCCGCGGCGGCCAGTTGCATTACGTCTCTGATGGTTCGGCCCACGAAGTTAGGCACTTTGGGAGCATTCGGGTCTACATCGGCTTCGGGAGCCGCTCCGTCGACAGCGGGTTCGCCGAGCGATTCTTTCAGCTCTTCGGGCGTGGGTGGATTCAGTTCGGCGAGGGAAACATCATCGGATTCCTTGGCGTCGTCCGTTTTCTTTTCGTTACTCTTTTCCTTGGCCGCGAGTTCCGCCAGATCCTGCGGATCATCTGGAACAATGTTCATGCGGCGAAGCGCTTCCGACGTGAGCTTCACATATACCGGACCGGCAGCGGATCCGCCATACCCCGCCTGCCCCGAAGTCCCGGTTATGGTGACAACCACCACAATGGAGGGGTTGGGGTAGGGAGCAAAACCCAGAAAAGAAGCGTTGTAACGGTGTGTATAGACGTGATGCGCGAAGTCGTAAATTTGCGCAGTTCCGGTTTTACCCGCGATGGTATAGCCGGCCACATGCAAGTGGTGTCCCGTGCCGCCGGGTTCTGTCACAACACGGCGCATCATCATGCGCATGGTGGCGACAGTCTCCGGCTTCAGCACGCGCACGGGAGCGGGGTACTTCATGATTTCTTTTGCTTCGCCCGGGGCCTGCTTCCACGCAACGAGATGCGGGTGAACCAGAAATCCGCCGTTGGCGATGACACTGCCCGCTTGCGCCAATTGAACGGAAGTAACGCTGATCTCGTGGCCCATTGGGATGGATCCAATGGTTGTGGGCTGCCAGCGCTTCAGAGGACGGAGTAGGCCGGGCGCTTCTGCGGGTAGCTCGATGCCCGTGCGATGGCCGAATCCGAAGCGGCGGATGTATTGGTACAGGTTCTTGTTGCCAACCTCCATACCGATTCGGATGGCGCCGATGTTACTCGAGAATGCCAGAACATCTTGCATGGACAGCGCAGGATATGCTTTGTGATCGTGAATCACGCGGCTGTAGAGCTTCATCACTCCGTTGCCGCAGTTGATGATGGATTCGGGCCGCAGGTTTGTGGTCTCGAGCGCCGATGAGAGCGTGATCACCTTAAAAACCGAGCCGGGCTCGAAGGGCGCCACGACAGCGAGATCTTCACGTCCGGAGGCTTTCTCGCCGGCGTGCAGCCGCTCGTTCAGGTCATAGGTGGGATAGTTTTCCAGCGCGAGGACTTCACCGGTGTGGGGGTTCATGGCGACGAGGCTGCCATGTTCGGCGTGATTTTCGGTCACGGCGGCTTTCAGCGCGTCGTGGGCAAGATGCTGGAGTTCGCTGTCGATTGTCAGCCCAATCGTTTTGCCCATTACGGGCGTTTCGACCACCTCCGACTCGTAGGCGCGGTTTTTCACGTCGACCTTGAGGCGCATCAGGCCTTTGGTGCCGGCGAGATCTTTGTTTAGCTTCAGTTCGATGCCAGCGGCGCCTTGCTGTTCAGAATTTACGTTCCCAATGACGTGAGCGGCGAGGTCGCCGTTTGGATAGCTGCGTACGCTGCCACTGCTGACGATCAGCCAATTCAGCTTCATGGCGGAGAGCTCTTCGGCGGCTTCGTCGGAAATCTGCGGGTCCACGATGAAATAGCCATTGTGACGCCGGGAACCGGCGGCGGCCCGGAGATCGGATTCGAGTTTGGAAGGATCCAATTTCAGAACGCGCGCCAATAGCGCCGCTGCAAACCCGATGTTCTGTATTTGCCTGGGGTTCACCGCGACGATGCGCGATGGTGAGCTGATGGCGAGAAAATTTCCATTGCGATCGACGACGGAACCACGAACGGGCTCAATGGGCGCGGATTTGTCCTGCTGGGCTTCAGCCGCTTTGACGTACTTTTCGTGCGCGAAGATCTGCAGATCGGCTAGCCGCAGAACGACAATGAGGGCCCATCCAAAAAGGATGAGCCCTGTTACTCCCAGCCTGTCGGTCGACTTATATTGAGGTCCGAGCGCGGGTTCCATTTCCCTTCTTCAAAGTCTCCTCGCGCGAGTACTACTATCGGGCCGCGATTTCGGTGTCCGATCCCGGCAGCGTGTTGCGAGCTTCGGCATCGGCTTTTGTTTTGCCGTCGAGATATTGCACTTGTTGCGGAACCGGATCGACCATCTTGAGCGTTTTCGAGAGTTGCTCGAGACGGTCGTAATTCAGCAACTTGGCTTGCTGCAGATCGAGCTGCGTGTTTTGCTGTTGGAGCTTCTGCTGTTCCTGGCGCAGGTTTTCGACAGTGAATCCGGCCATGGTGTTGTACGCGGCAGGCACCAGGCCCGCGATCACGAGCATGGCGGCGATAAAACCCGTCGCTACGGTGCGGCTGCGCGCTCGTCTAGCGATGGGATCCACGGCCCGCACGACGGTGCTGTTGTCGATGCGCTTCACGAAAAGATAAACATCCTCGTTCGCGATGGGGCGCAGACGAGGCGACTCCGTACGTGTCCAGATTGCGGGCGGGGCTTCGGCCAGTTCTCTTACCCCGACGAAACGATTGACTATTGTTGCGAGTGACGCCATTATGATTTGTCCTTCTACTGCTAAAGAAACTCGTTTGAACGGCGCGGTTTATGTCGGTTCCAGCGCTGTCCGTTCGAGCGCGCGCAATTTCGCGCTGCGCGACGCCGCATTACTAAAAATCTCTTCGTCCGCCGGCCTCACAACGTGCTTCGTTAAGATCCGAGCTCGCCCTTCTCGCGCCAACGCCTGAAACGCCCGCTTCACTTTTCGGTCTTCGAGCGACATGAATGTGAGAACCACAAACCGCCCGCCCTGCCGCAGCCGCTCCGGCACTATGCTGAGCAACTGGTCCAACTCTTCCAATTCCCCGTTCACCTTGAGCCGCAGCGCCATGAAGGTCTGCGTAGCCGGGTGCATTCTCCCCGTTCGCGGCACGGCTTTCTCGACGACCTGGGCCAGACGGCCGGTAGTCAGGATGGGCCGCGCGCGAACGATTGCTCTGGAGATTCTTCGCGACCTCCTTTCTTCGCCGAGTTCGTAAATGAGATCGGCGAGCGCCTTTTCAGGCAATTGATTTACAAGATCCGCCGCTGTGACGCCGTCGCTGCGGTCCATTCGCATGTCTAACGGTCCGTCTTCCATCAGGGAGAAGCCGCGCTCCTGGCTGCTCAACTGGTATCGGCTCACACCCAAATCCGCCAGCACTCCGTCCACCGCCGGGACGCCGTTCTGATCCAGCGCCTCAGGCAACCTCGAAAAAGCTCCGTGGAAAAATCGCACACGGCCTGCGACCGATTCCGTCCTCGCCCGCGCCATTTCGAGCGACTCCGCATCGCGGTCACAAGCAATCACAAATCCGCTATCAAGCTGGGCAGCTATCGCACCCGTATGGCCGCCCAACCCAGCGGTCATGTCCACGTAAATTCCATTCGGCCGAACCGCGAGATACTCGAGCGATTCCTTGAGCAGAACCGAAACGTGCCAAGGCGTTCCCTGTAACGGATTTTCGTTCCGGCCCGCGTCCATACATGACGAGTTATCGAAGGCCTTTCTTCTCTAGCGCACTGACCTTGTCGGCGAGATTCGTCCGCGCCCTGCTCAGCCGTTCCTCGTAAACCTTGCTTCCAAAAACCTCAATCCGCTGCTTGAAGCACAGCAGATGAACATCATCCTTCTCCAAACTCAACTCACGGCGCAAGGTGGTCGGCATCAACACTCGCCCTTGCGCGTCGATGTCGGCGTCCTCACCGAAGTGATTCGCGACGAACGCCACGTCCGCCCTGACATCCGCATCGTCGCCAGCTTCCTGGAGCATGATTTCTGTTTCCCGCCAGACCGAAATCGGGTAGATTAGGGCTGTCGATGTATTCAAGGTTGTGATGAAGACTTTCCGTTCCCCTAGCGACTCCAAATACTGCGCAACCGCAGCCGGGAGTTTGAGCCGGCCCTTCTCGTCCACGCGCCCGCTCAAGGTGCCGCGGGGGGGATCCACCATTACTGGTGGGCTGGGCTGACTTTCGCTCTCCACTTCGAACCACTTTTATCCAATTCGGACCACTGGGAAGATCGTCGCATGGGTCCCGAGTGTTTGCAACAACTTTCTTTAAGGAAATTCCCGTAAGTTGTTGTATTCGCCTTCCTTACGCCTTTGGGTGTAAGCAGACGAGCAGCTTCGGCGTAGGGAGGCACTACGCCGAAGTGGTGTTATCGCTGGAGGGACGGGGCGTTGAAGCGGGACTAATGGCCTTCTACTTGAAGGTCGTTTTCTACTGAGAACACGTTGGGCACGGCGTTCGCGCGAACGTTGATGAAGTTTTTGTCGCCCTGATTGGCAACCACACCTTCGAGCTTTACGTGTCCATTGCTCACGATGATATGAATGCTCGGGCAGAGCCTGATGCCCGTACCGGTCGCCGATCTCGGGGTTCCCATAGATGGCGCGGAACTCGGCGCGGCGGATCTGCCAATCCATGTCAGAGAGCGGCAGCACATTGATTCGGTTGACCACTTGCGTCACTCCTTCGATACTCTTGACGACGTTTTCCGCATCGGACTTGAGCACGGGATTGGTGACGTCGCCCATCAGTGTGACGGTGGTGCCTTCAACACGAAATGCGAGGTCGTCAAAGATCGTGTAGTAGGGCAGCATCACTAGTTGATGACGGACCTCCTGCATGATGTGGCCCTGATTGGCTGGACCGCGCATGAACGCGTCGTTGTGATCCTTCTGCTGCGCGTGCAACGGCAAGGCGGTGAAACCGAAAAGACTGACGATCGCGAAGACACAGGTATTTGCTCGAGCCATCAAAATGTTCTGACCTCTACTAGTGAGATTGCCGCGAGAGCACTCCGCGTTACCTAGCAACTCTCGCTATGGCGCGTATCTAGAGGGGTCTAGCCCTGCCCTTTGTGCTTCCAAACCGCGCTACCGCGTTTCGCGAAGATGCTGATCAGAAAGGTGAGGATTGCCGACGAAGAAGCAGAATGCAGTGGGGTAGAACCGCCACGTTGCGGAGTACGGCCAAACGGGCAGACAGATGATGCCGAGAAGGAAAAACGCAATAGAAATCCACTTCCAGTCCATATCGGGGCCGCCTAGTTAGACGGACCGGCTGAAGCAGCGTTACGATCGGCCGCTACTCTGATGGGTTAATGCCTCGCAGCAGCGCTTGATTATGGCGCGCCCGCGGGCTTGGCTTCCGAGGAGCCGAGCGCGAGGCGCCGGTGAAAGACTTCAAAGAGAAATCCGTAACAGCAAAGCGCGAGAGCAGGATCATAGCGGTAGCCTTCGTCGCGCATGAATGCGTGCGCGCCATTGACCTCGAGCCACTGGAAATTGGCGCCGACCTCGTCCAGACGCGCTTTAATGCGGTTGCGCCCTTCGAGAGGCACGTGCGGATCCTGACGCCCCCAGATATGCAGCAGTTCTCCCTTGATTTCAGCGGCGCGTTGGAGCGAATCGTCGTGTTTGCCTCTACCCAGCGTGGCGGAGTGGATGTCGGTGGCGTAGAAACAGACGGTCGCGAGAACGTCGGGATTCATGGCTGCCCGAAAGGCGAGGTGGCCGCCGAGGCAAATACCGACGGCACCCAATCGGCCGTTGCAATCTTCACGGATCTTCAGATGATCGAGTAAGGCGCGCGTATCGGCATCAAAGGCGGATACTTCCTTGCCACATTTGTGAGCGTTCCCGATATCGGCGCCCTGTTGATCGTAGGCCAGCACAGTGCCGGGGCTCTCGAGTTCGTGATACACCTCCGGAACAGCTACAACGTAGCCGTGTCCGGCGATCATCGCCGCGGTGCGTCGGACGGGTCCGGTCGCTTGAAAGATCTCGGAGTAGAGAATGACGCCAGGAAAGTTGCCCTCAGTGGCGGGACGGAAGATGTAGGTCCGCATGGGACCGCTTGGAGTGTCTACGTCGACAACGATGTCGTCCTTGATAGTCATTACGAAACTACCGGGAGCGAGGCGCTTCCTCAAACGCCACCAGAGCTTTGCCGGTTGAAAGTGTTTGCTTTTTGCAGCGAACCACTTGGCCCGGCTGGAACTGCCACGTTTCTCCTTCGGGCATGGTATCGACGATTTTGTAATAATCCCGTCCGACGTGTTCAGCTGTCACGGAGCGCATTACGTTGAGACCTTCACCAAGCAGGTTGATGTAGATCATCGTCTCCTTGCCTCTGGGGATGATGGGCGTTGGCGCGGGCCGTACTGTCTCCGCAGTTGCCGGCGTGAGCATCGATTGCGGGTGCGCTACTCTTGAGGGCTCGGAAATGGGCGGCGCCGCGGCGTACACGGGCTGCTGAATGACCGGTTCTTGTGAGTACGTATTGTGAGGCTCGGGGGTGGGAACCGGAGAGGTGAGAGGTGCCGCGTCCGGAACGGGATTGGCGGGAGGCGCATACGTGGCGGCCGCGGCGGGTTCGTCGTAGTTGATGAAGCTGCGCTGCGCGGCGCCGCGCCGCGACGCCAGCCGGTCGGCAGCGGGCACGCGCGCACCCATGCGGCTGCGATCGATAGCCCAAAGAAACGCGGTCCCGAAGGCTAAGGCGAACGGCAGCCATTCGGTTGCCCATTGCTCATTGGCGAGATGTACTTCGCCACGCTCAGACAGGAGCTTGAAAACGGCTCCGCAGGCAAGGGCGAAGCAGAGCCCGCACACGGCCGAATAGGCCAAGCTGCCCAACAGCGTGCGATAGCCCTCCTGATCGAATCCGAAGAGAACCAGAAGGAGAATGAGTCCTATAATGCTGCCCATCCAGGCGAATGGCCCGAGCAGTAGTGTTAAAGCGAGGGTCGCAGCCAGCGTAGCTGCGGTGAGAGCGACGGAATCAACTTGCGATTTTGGCATTGCTTACCGACGGCACAATTCTAGCGAACCGGTGCTGGCCCATGATGCTGACGAGGGGGAAACGGCGGTCGGCGGAGCATTCCCGCTGCATCAGGAGGAGTGCGCATCCTTCGGTCTCGGCTTTCCCCGACTCCGTGGCTTATTCTGAAGGCATTTCGCCTATGCCCAAACCTACGCTCATTTCGAAACCCACCAGAATTGAGGCTGCCGGCAACAAACCGAAGCTGATTGAGGAGTACATCGGCCGCATAACTTCGCAGACCGCCACCGCGAGCGTCGCTCACATGCGTAGCCCAGCGGGTTGGCTGGAGCCGGGGCAAACGCCCGAATTCGACGAGTTCACGGTGGTTGTGAAGGGAATGCTTCGGATCGAACACGCGGAAGGGTCTCTCGATGTGCGCCCCGGTCAGGCGGTGATCGTTCCTAAAGGCGAGTGGATTCGCTACAGCACGCCGGAAGCAGAGGGCGCGGAGTACTACGCCGTCTGCGTGCCCGCATTTTCACCTGAGACGGTGCATCGGGACGCCTGAGAGTGATGGGCGGATGTTATATTTGTCTGAGGCGGCATTCGCCGTTTTGATCCCACTGAGAGCGGGCGCGTAGCTCAATTGGCAGAGCAAGTGACTCTTAATCACTAGGTTGTAGGTTCGATTCCTACCGCGCTCACCATATTTATTCATTTCTTAGTAGGAAACTCTCGTTTCGGCGCATCGTAGCACCTCCCCACAGTACGTCCTGATGCAAATTAGTTTGATGACGCCAGGGGATTATCGAAGTTGAATCCAAAGAGCCGGGGATTTTCTCCGATTACGGCCGCAGAAACGATGTAAAACACGTAATCGTACGTCTCTTGCGGTACCTTGTCCCGATCGACCGTAAGCAGTTTCCAAAAATTGCGCTCTCTCGGATTCTCGGGCATGCTGCGAACCAGCGGGACCACGTAATCTTCACCCCAGTTGTAACAAGCCATTACCAGCAAACCAGAAGCTTGCGCGTCGGTGCTGTATAGCTCTTTAAGATATTTTGCGGCCGCCACAGTCTCCCTATCCCAGTGATGACGGTCGTCACCCGGATCAGGCCGTCGAAGGTCAACCAGAGGTCCAAGATGTAAGCCGTATTTAACCGCAGTCTCGGGGATGAATTGCCACATTCCTTTGGCTATTCCCTTCCTTGTCATCGGTCCACTGATGAAGGCTTGAAAGTCGCTTTCCTGGAGGGCCAGATAAAAGAACTGTGGTGGGAGGTTTTGTGCCAGGAGCTGCTGCACTATCGGCCTGATGTAGCCGTTTTCTTGTGCGGTCCTGATGTCGCGTGCCAATCTGCCCGAAGATTGCCACTTCTTGATGTAGGCATTGATCTCCGTCACGAAGTCGTGGGGCATGTTCAATTCGCACTCGCCAAAAATCCGGGCCACTCGTAAGATGAGCTGTTCTTGGGGTGTTAACTTCGGGTCGTAGATGTGAAGCGTGGACAAGAACTCATCGTAATTTTTCTCCAATTGCTCCCGTCTGGTATTGAACTTTTGGATTTGCGCCACTTCGCCCTGATCGTGCGAGTTAAGAACCACCTGCTGCAAATTGGCAATATCCACATCGAGGGACTTCATAGTGTAGAAGATGTTTTCCGCCAGAGCCCGTTGGTGGGCCACTTGCTGATGCTCGTAAAACGCGTATCCTGCTGCGGCGAGGATGGCTATCCCGAGCGCGGCCATTATCTTGCCGTATTTGCGTTGCTGCTTGGCTTGCACCTTCGCAAACGCCTGCCGCACATACATGGTATGCTCGCCGGCCGGGGCGTTCGCGGCGCCTTTGCCGAAATAATGATCCGCGTATCGGGAGACGATGGTGTTCTCGCCCGGGGCTGCGGGAACTGCCGCTTTCGCCAGGGACTCCGGCTTCGGCCGTTCCGTTTCCAGATCGACGAAAGGTCCTTCCACACCTAAGCGGATCTTGACGCCCTGTCCTACCCGTGTGAGTTCCACTCTCTGGCCAGCGACAAAAATACCGTTGCTGCTGCCAAGGTCCTTTACCCACCAATCGCCCTCCTGCAAAAACACTTCGGCGTGTTTGCGGCTGACGTAGTCGTTCTTGATCGTGACATCACACTCATCCACACGCCCGATCTGAAACGGCTTATCAAAAACTAGATCGATGGGCTCAGGCGCGACTGCACGAACACGCAGACGGGGAGATGACCGGAAAGAGCTGGATCCTGTGGCCACGTAACCTTTCGATCATACATTTGAGACGGGTCGGACCTAGTTTGCGGTCCGCGCACAGTGCGCTAAGCTTCGCGCCGCAGTTCGATCAAAACAATCTCGGGGGCGCAATTGTAGCGCACGGGGAGTGACGAACAGCCGATGCCGGAGCTGGTGTATCCCTGCATTTCGTCATGAATCCAGTGGCCGTAGGTGTACTCAGGCGGGCAGTTGGCGTTGTTTCGAAGGGAACCGATTCTTGGGAACCGGATTTGACCGGCGTGGGTGTGCCCGCAGAGATAAAGATCTACCCCGCGGGCTGCTGCCGCGCTGTAAAGCTCAGGGCTGTGGGCCAGCAGAATTTTGAATGCGTCGGGCGGCACGGAGGACAGCGTACCGGGAAGGTCGTCCGTCTGGTAGCTGAAGTCGTCATCCAGCCCGGCCAGCCAGAGCGAATCCCGGCCTTCTGTGATCTCGACCGCGTCATTCACCAGCATGCGTACGTCCATGCCCGCCAATGCATAGGCGATCTCCGACACGTCGTGATTTCCGAGAATGGCGAAGACGCCGTGCTTGGCGGAGATGCTTTCTACAATGCGGAGCATTCGCGGGTAGACGCGTTCGCACGGCCCCTCATCTTCGTACCGATAGTCACCCGTCATCAGGCACACGTCTGGACGCAATTTACTCACAATCTCAGCGATGCGCTCCGAGAGGCCATCTACGCCATCAATGTGAAAGTCAGACAAATGTAGTAACTGAAAACCGTCGAACGCAGGAGGCAGATTGGGGAAACGGAGCGTAAGATTGCGTACTACGGGAGAAAGCGCGTTCTTAATGCCTCTGCTGTACAGCCCGATCGATTTAAGAAACAGCTTCAGCAGCGGCCGGACAGTATGACGCTCGTGGCGCAGAAGAATATGTTTTTTCCGCAACTTGCGTCCGGTCTTTGCCATCCACTCCTCGACCTCGACTCTCGGTTGGAGCCGCTCAGATAAGGACAGTTCTTCGATTAGCTTGGTCATGAGTGGAACGGATGAGAGCAGAGATCGAGAATCTAGAACTTCGAATTCCAGCGCAACTTCGAGTGCGATGGTTCGTCTAGGTTCCTGCTCATCCTCATTTTATCCAACGGACAACCGTGACGCATCCTTTAGACCGTACGGGAGTTTCCCGCCTTATTCCGTTGGAAACAGGGGCTGTGCTCTAGGAGCGAGCGTCGCCCGACCAGCGCAGGAACACGGCGCCTAGTGGAGGCACGTCAAGCGTAAGAGAGTGGTGGCGGCCGTGCAGCGGGATGGGAACGGTCTCTACCCCGCCGAAATTGCCTCTGCCGCTGCCGCCATATTGTTTAGCATCCGAGTTGAAGACCTCTTTCCAGAAGCCCTTGCGCGGCACGCCGATGCGATAGCTGTCGCGCGGGACCGGGCTGAAGCTGCAGATGATAGCCGTCATCTCATCGTTAGAACGCCCTTTGCGAATAAAGCTCAGGACGTTGTGCTCGGAATCCTGCGGGTCGATCCATTCGAAACTTGCCGGGCTCGTCTCACGGGTCTGCAGCGACGGCTCGAAGCGGTAAAGACTGTTCAAGTCGCCGACCAGAAGGCGCAAGCCGGCATGAGCGTCGAATTTCAGCAGCGCCCAATCCAGACTTTCGTCGTGATGCCATTCGGACCACTGACCAAACTCGCCTCCCATGAAGATCAGTTTCTTGCCAGGCTGCGCATACATGTAAGAAAACAGCAGCCGCAAATTGGCGAATTTCTGCCAATTGTCGCCCGGCATTTTGTTGATCAACGAACCTTTGCCGTAGACCACCTCGTCATGCGAAAGCGGCAGGATGAAGTTCTCGTTGAAGGCGTAGATAAAGCGGAACGTCAGCTCACTGTGATGGAACTTGCGATACAAGGGGTCCTGAGACATGTATTGCAGCGTGTCGTGCATCCATCCCATGTCCCACTTCATGCCGAAGCCGAGTCCACCGGTAGAAGTGGGACGCGACACCATGGGCCATGCGGTAGATTCTTCAGCAATCGTCTGCACATCAGCGTGGGAGCGAAAGACGTCCTCATTCATGCGGCGCAGAAAGGAAATTGCATCCAGGTTTTCGCGGCCTCCGTGTTGGTTCGGAATCCACTGTCCTTCGCGGCGCGAATAATCCAGATACAACATTGACGCGACTGCATCTACCCGCAATCCGTCCACGTGATATTTTTCAAACCAAAACAGGGCGTTAGTCAGTAGGAAGCTACGCACCTGGGGACGCGCGTAATCGAAAATGAAGCTGTTCCAATCGGGGTGGATTCCGCGGCGCGGGTCCGCCGGCTCATATTCGTGCGCGCCATCGAAATAGCCCAAGCCATGCTCGTCGTTGGGGAAGTGCGAGGGAACCCAGTCGAGAATCACGCCAATGCCGTTCTGGTGAAAGCGATCCACCAGGTACATGAACTCCTGCGGATTGCCGTAGCGGCTGCTGGGTGCGAAGAAACCGGTGATCTGATACCCCCACGAACCGAAGAACGGGTGCTCCATCACGGGCATGAACTCCACGTGAGTGAAGCCCATTTCTTTTACGTAAGGCACCAGTTGGTCGGCTAATTCGACGTAACTGAGAGAGCGGCCGCCCTGCTCAGGGACGCGACGCCAGGAGCCGAGGTGCACTTCGTAAATGGAGATGGGCGCATCGAGACTGTTCGGGGCGCGGCGGGTGGACATCCAGGATGCATCGATCCATTGATAACCCAAATCCCAAACCACTGAAGCATTTCCCGGTGGCGTATCGTGCAAAAACCCGAACGGATCGGCTTTGTCCGCTTGATAATCGTTGGAGCTCGATTCAACATGGTACTTGTAGCGCGCGCCAACAGCGGCGTCCGAAGCCAATCCTTGCCAGATTCCACCTGCGCCGCGTGCCAAAGGCGTTGCGTCTTTTCGCCAGCCATTGAAACTGCCTATGACGGATACAGAACGTGCATTCGGAGCCCACACTGCAAATTGGGTTCCGCCCTCGGGCCGCACGTGCGCACCTAAAACATCGGAGAGTCTGGTGTTCGTGCCTTCTTCAAAGAAATAAATATCGTCCTGAGTGATCACTCGAGAGAAGTTCGCCATGTAACCGGATTCCTAACTTATGAGACTCAAGATGCCGCGCAGAGGGATGCGGACCCAATCGGGACGATTATTCAGCTCATAGGCTACTTCATAAAGAGCCTTGTGTAGGAGGAACGCATCGAAGAGGCGGCGGCGCTCTTCAGGATTGGACGGCACGAATGGCGCCTTCCCGGATGTTTCGAAGTAGCCGTTGAGATAGCTGGCGCTGATCCAAGATGTCCAGAACCCAGCCCATGAGGCGACTGCGCTCGCCATCTCAGGCTTGGTTGGCACTCCCGAAACTTGACCGAACAGAGCGGCGTACGCAGCGTACTGGAAAGAACGAATCATACCTGCTACATCACGCATTGCCAATGTTTTGGAACGTCGTTCGCTTAAGGGCCGGGCCGGCTCCCCTTCGAAATCGATAATCATGAAATCCGTGCCCGTGTAGAGCACTTGGCCCAAGTGGTAATCACCGTGGAACCGAATGCGCGCGGCATCGATGTGTTGGTCGCGCAAGCGAGAAAAGCTTTCCGAAACGCGATTCTCCATGCGCAAAACTTCTTTGGCGTTTTCGGCAGCCGCGCCGGTCAACACTGCTTGTTTCCGACCAAGCAGACCGAAGGTAATGTCGGCTTGGGCGATCATTTCTTCGTAAAGTCTTTCGCCTTCTTTCGGCTGGAAGGGTTCGGGAGTAAAATCGGCTCCGCCGCTCTCACTCGCCAGGGCCGCATGCATCTCCGCCGTTCGTATGCCCAAGAGGCGCGCCGATTCCAGATAGTCGCCAAACAATTCCTGAGCATCTTGCGGCAGAGGATGCCCCATCAACTCCAGCGGATGATCCGTAGGAAGCGCAGGGGCCTCATCTCCTCGCGCCAGCGCACGTTCGAAATAGCCGCTGAGCGAATCGAGCGTATACTTCCAGGCGTCGCCTTGGTTGCGAACGAATTTTTGCAGGATGCCCACGGAGTAAACCGTTGCTCCGTCGTTGGAGCGGTATTCCAGTCGCCCCAATACCGCAGGCGTATTTGCGAATCCACGTTCGGTTAAAAATGCGCCGATCTCGACATCCGGATTGATGCCCGGCTCAATTTTTCGGAAGAGCTTCAGGATGAAGCGATCGCCATAAATTATCGACGTGTTGCTTTGCTCGGCGCGTGAGACGAAGCTGTCCAGCCGCAGATCTGGATCGTCACACTTGCCGCGAAAGGCGCTGGTTGGAATCGCCACCAATTCGCCCTGTTTTCCAGGAAAGACGGCGCTACACGCGACTGCATTCAGCAGTGCGGTCCGCAGTTCCGGCCGCGAGAGGGCTTCGTGCAACTCACCTTCCGCCCCCGATTCGGTCCGGTATTTGGCAATTGTATCGGTATTCTGGGCCGCCGAAGCGTTGCCCGGCGCTAACGTTAGTACATAATTATCGGCTTCGCCATGGGTGTAATCGAGACGAATCACCGCGATGTGGGCATCGGTTCCGGGAACCGTGAGGATATCTTCTATCTCGACCTTCTCGATACTGCGGGTCTTGGCGCGAAACCAGCGCCGTTGCGCTACATATGCAGGAAGAATGGCGGCGAGTTGCGCCAGGCCTGCATCGCGAAACAGATGTTCCGGCGAGTTAACCTCGAGAGTACCCGTGTCTTGAAGCTCCTGGGAAGCCATACGTCTATGGATTCTATCCAGAGGCGACGCTTTCAGAGGAAGTACTCGAAATCGCTTTCTACGCGTACGCGCCGCCTGATGCGGAAGATGTGCGCTGGAATGCTGTTGGGGTCCAGCTCCACGTAGTTTCTCGGGCCACTCCACATGTAGCGGGCGCCGGTCAGCAAATCGTTTGCCTGATACGGCCTATCTTCCTCGATCCCCAAATCCCTGAGCGCAACATCGACAAAGCCGGATTGGCGATGATGCGGATCAAGGTTGACGACCACCAGAATCAAGTTGCTTCCGTCGGGAGAACGCTTGCTGTAGCAGATCAGTTGTTCGTTGTCCACGGGATGGAAATCGAGCAGCCAATCGGTCTGCAGAGCCGGGTTTTCATGCCTGATCCGATTGACCAGCGTAATCAGTTCGCGCAGGCTGTCAGGCCGATCGAGATCCCAAGCGCGAATCTGATACTTCTCCGAGTCCGAGATACTCTTCGCTGCCTGGCTTGGCCGGCCGGCTTTCCAACAACTCGAAAGCCGGCCCGTATATTCCGTAATTGGCACCGAGCGTTGCTGCGAGCAAGAGGCGGATCATAAACGCCGCTCGCGTTCCCAACTGCAGAAACTCGGTGAGAATATCGGGCGTATTCGGCCATTGGTTCGGCCGGAAAAAATCCCGGACGGGCGTTTTGGTCAGCTCCATTAGATATTCGGTCAATTCTTGTTTGCGATTCCGCCACGGGAAATAAGTGTAGGACTGGCTGAAGCCAAGCTTGGCGAGGCGGTACATGATTTTCGGGCGAGTAAAAGCTTCCGAAAGAAAGAGCGTCTCCGGCCACTCGCGTTTGATCTCGTTGATGCACCATTCCCAGAACGGGAAAGCTTTGGTGTGCGGATTATCGACACGAAAGATGCGAACGCCTTGATCGATCCAAAAGGTGAAGACACTCTTCAACTCCTGCCACATCTCCCACCATTTCGTGCTTTCGAAATCGAAGGGATAAATGTCCTGGTATTTCTTCGGCGGATTTTCCGCGTATTGAATGGTTCCGTCCGGACGCTTGCGAAACCACTCCTCGTGGTCCTTGACGTAAGGATGATCGGGCGCCGCTTGAAAAGCGATATCGAGCGCCACTTGCATGCCGAGTTCAGAAGCGCGGTTGACCAAGGCGCGGAAATCGTCGAGCGTTCCTAGATCCGGATGCACCGATTTATGTCCGCCTTCGGACGCGCCAATGGCCCAAGGACTGCCGACATCACCCGGCTCCGCTGTAACGGAATTGTTGCGACCTTTGCGAAAGTTAGTTCCGATGGGATGAATGGGCGGAAGATACACTACGTCGAAACCCATGCCGGCGATATATGGCAGCCGCGCGGCGCAATCTTTGAGCGTTCCATGTTTGCCGGGCTGTGGGGAAGTGGAGCGGGGAAACAGTTCGTACCAGGAGCTGAAGCGCGCTCTCACGGGATCGACGATGAGAACGAGTTCGCGTTCCATTTCCGTTTCAAAGCGACGGTCCGGATATCGCAGCATGACGTCATTTAGAGCAACATCCGTGGCTCGCCCGCGCCGCTCCGGAATGGCAGCCTCGCTACCGAGAAATTCCGCTTGGTCTCGCAGCCAACCTGCATCCGCTCCTTGGGCGCGCTCGGCGGCCGCTTCGATCAGTTCGACTCCGATGAGGTAATCGAGATGCGTGTCCTGCTCGGCCCTGATGCGCTTCTCCAGATCGCGGCGCCAGGTCTCCCAGTGGTCTACCCAAGCGTGAATCGTGTAACGAGAGCGGCCCAACTCAGTGACGCGAAATTCGCCGAACCAGCGGTCATTCACGAGCGCCGTCATGGGGTGCTCCGTCCAGGTGGGCGAATTTTCGTTCCGGGACAACAGCACCGCAGCGATCGAATCGTGACCGTCCGTGAAAATATCGGCCTCAACGCGTACGGAATCGCCGACGGTACGTTTTGCCGGGAAACGACCGCCGTCCACTTCCGGCGAAACGCCTTCGATAATGACTCGCCTGCGTCCGTCCCGCTGCGGCTTCGCCTGGCTCGTGTTCACGTTCTCTTCCACAGCTGTAGTATTTGGCACGCTCATCCCTCATGGGACAAAGGGTAGGCGCAGGACGTTACGTTTAAGCTTTGCCGCCCTTCAATTCAGCGATTAGGGACCGGTAAAGCGCTATGGTCTGATCCGCGATGGCCGTCCAGCTAAACGTTTCCTCCACTCGCCGGCGGCCCGCTTTCCCGAACTGCTTACATTTTTCCGGATTTGCCAGCAACTCGGTTACTTTCCCGCCCAGATCTTTGGCGAACCGTTCCGGATCTTTCGGAAATCCGGTCACTGAATCTTCGGCAAAAGGTACCAGGTAGCCGGTTTGGTCATCCACCACCACCTCTTTGATGCCGCCTGTTGCACTCGCCACGACGGGAGCCTCACACGCCATGGCTTCCAGATTGATGATGCCAAACGGCTCATACACCGACGGGCAGCAAAACACGCGTGCGTGGCTGTAGAGCTGGATTACCTCCGGTTTCGACACCATTTTTTCAATCCACACCACGCGCGGATTGCTTTTGCGGGCTTCGTCCACTTTTTGGCGCATTTCCGCAGCGATGTCCGGTGTATCCGGCGCCCCGGCACAGAGCACGATCTGGGTGTTCGGGGGCATATAACGGATGGCATCCACCAGGTGGGTAACACCCTTTTGACGTGTGATTCTGCCGACGAAGAGGACGTAGGGCACATCAGGGTCCACGCCATAGGTCGCGAGCGCCGTCGTGTCGCTTGTTTTTTGATACTCATCGAGCTGAATGCCGTTGTAAATGACATGCACCCGTTCGGGCGCAACCGGATAAACGCGCAGGATGTCTTCCTTGGTTCCGTTCGAGACGGCAATCACTGCATCGGCGTCGAGAATGGCGGTGCGCTCCATCCAGGAACTCATGGCGTAACCGCTTCCCAGTTGCTCCGCTTTCCAGGCGCGCAAAGGTTCCAAGCTATGGGTGGTGAGAACAAAGGGAACGTTGTAGAGCTTTTTCGCCAAATATCCAGCCATCGACACATACCAGGTGTGCGTGTGGACGACATCGACGCCGCTGAGCGCTTTCACTTGCGTGAGATTGAGGCTGAAGGCTTCGAGAGCGCCTTTGAATTTTTCCGTCGTGCCGTTGCTGATTTCGCTCCAGGGCTGATCCCCGCGAACGTGCAAGTTGCCGCTGTCAAAATGCTGATCTCCCCAGCAGTGCACTTCCACTTCAATCTTCTTCGCCAGTTCCCGGCTGAGGTACTCCACATGAACGCCGGCGCCTCCGTAGACGTAAGGCGGATACTCGCGCGTAAAAAGTCCGACTTGCAATCTTTTGTCCTCCAGCAACTTACGGATTACTAGAACACAGAGTTGGTTTCGTATTGCTATGTATTCTCCTTTTGTTCGCCTATAATAGAGCCGTGTCTTGCCGTGGCGATGCTTACGTGGAACTCCACGCGCAGTCCGCTTTCTCATTTCTGGAAGGGGCTTCGTTGCCTGAGGAACTGGCGTCCCGCTGCCGTGAACTCGGCCAGCAGGCGATGGCCATCACGGACGCACACGGTGTTTATGGCTCGCCGCGTTTTCATTTGGCGGCGAAAAAGCTTGAAATGCGGGCTCTCATCGGGGTCGAAATTGCTTCTTCCAGGAATTCCCGCTTTACGCTGCTCGCGGAGAACAGGCGGGGATACCAAAACCTGTGCCGCTTATTAACCCGCACGAAGTTCCGCAACGGTTTACCGGGAAAGCCCGAAAATCCTTTTGCCACAGATGACGATTTTGCCGAGTATGCCGAGGGGCTGGTCTGCCTGACGGGCGGGGATGAAGGTCCACTGGCGCAAGTGTATCGTGAATTTGAAGGCCCGGAAGCAGAGACTCGCGCGCACGAAACACTGGACGCGCTCATCGGGATTTTCGGACGGCAAAGCGTTTTTGTCGAACTGCAGCGGCATTATCGCCGCGATCAGGAGCGGCGCAATCAAGGCCTGGTTGATCTTGCGCGCCGGATGAAACTACCGCTGCTTGCGACTAACGGCGTTTCGTACGCAACAGAAGACCGGCGACAGTTACAGGACGTACTCACCTGTGTTCGACACAAAACAAGCATTGCGGAAGCCGGAACTCTTCTAAGTATCAACTCAGAACGGCATTTGAAGAGTTCGCAAGAAATGCAGCGGTTGTTTTCCGATTTGCCGGATGCATTCGGGAATACAAGCGAGCTGGGAAAACGGCTGCAATTTACGCTGGAGAATTTGGGTTACGAGTTTCCCCGCTACCCCGTCCCGCCCGGCGAAAGCGAAATGTCTCACCTGCGGCGATTGACAGATGCGGGGGCGCGGCGGCGCTATCCCGATTACGGCGGGAAGGCGCAGGGTCAGATTGAGCGTGAATTGGCACTCATTGAAAAGCTCAACTTAGCAGGGTATTTTTTGATCGTTTGGAACATTGTCGATTTCTGCCGACAGAACAACATCCTGGTCCAGGGGCGCGGTTCCGCCGCGAACAGCGCGGTGTGTTACTCGCTGGGCATCACAGCGGTGGATCCGGTCGGCATGGATCTCTTATTTGAGCGCTTCCTATCGGAGGAGCGCGGCGAGATGCCGGATATCGACTTGGATCTACCTAGCGGGAATCAGCGCGAGCGCGCCATTCAGTATGTCTATGACCGTTATGGCAAGCTCGGCGCCGCGATGACGGCGAATGTCATTACTTATCGGGGCAAATCGGCGGTTCGGGATGTCGGGAAAGTGTTGGGTTATGAGGAACAGCAGATTGCCACGCTAGCCAGTCAGATCAACACCTTCGAATGGAAAGACCCGAAGGATTCGCTGGAGCGGCGTTTCGAAGAGCAGGGTTTCGACTTGCGCGATCCGCGAACGCTCAAATTCTTTTCACTGACCAGCGAAATTATGGATTTGCCTCGCCATCTGGGTCAACATTCTGGAGGGATGGTCATCTGCCAGGGTCAGCTTGACTGCATCGTGCCGCTCGAGCCGGCGAGCATGCCGGGACGCGTCGTCGTGCAATGGGACAAAGACGATTGCGCGGACCTTGGAATTATCAAGGTCGATCTGTTGGGCTTGGGCATGATGGCGGTGCTCGAGGACACGATTCAGATTGTTAGAGGCAAGTACGGCGAAGAAGTAGATCTCGCGCATCTCCCCGAAAATGATCCGGACGTCTACACTTGCTTACAAAAAGCAGACACAATCGGGTTGTTTCAGGTGGAGAGCCGGGCGCAGATGTCGTGCTTGCCGCGGATGAAACCGGCAAAATTCTACGACATTGTAGTGCAGGTCGCGATCATTCGCCCTGGTCCTATTGTCGGCCAGATGCTGCACCCTTATTTAAAGCGGCGGCAGGGTTTGGAACAACCGGTCTGTCTGCATCCGTCGCTCGAACCGATACTCGAAAGAACCCTCGGCGTCCCGTTGTTTCAGGAGCAACTGATACGAATCGCCATGGTCGCGGCCGGATTCACAGGCGGTCAGGCGGAAGAGTTGCGGCGTGCGTTCGGTTTCAAGCGTTCCGAGAAACGCATGCGTGAAGTGGAAGTAAAACTACGCGAGGGCATGACGGACAAAGGCATCGTTGGCGAGACGCAGGAACGCATTATTCAGGCCATCACTTCATTCGCGCTGTACGGTTTTCCTGAATCGCATGCAGCCAGTTTTGCACTCATTGCCTATGCCAGCGCCTACCTGAAGTGCCACTATCTGGCCGCCTTTATGGTTGCCATGTTGAATAACCAGCCGATGGGGTTTTACTCGCCCGCCACGCTCGTCAAAGATGCGCAACGCCATGGACAGCGCTTTCGACCCGTTGACGTTCTGCGCTCAGATTACTTGTGTACGGTGGAAACGGACGGCAAGGCGATGTATGTGCGCCTGGGATTGAACTACGTCACTGGTCTTACGGCAAGCACGGCGCGCAAAATTGAAGTGGAACGAAAGCAATATCCTTTTTCTTCCCTGCGTGATTTGGTTCGCCGCGTGCCCGAACTACAGAAGGATGAAATCTCGACTCTGGCTGAACTGGGGGCCTTGAATGCTTTGCCCAAGGAGAAAGCGGACCGGCATCGCCGCGGAGCTTTGTGGCAAGCAGAACTGGCGCTGCAACCTGCCGGCGAACTTTTTGAGAGCATCGCGAATGACGGCACAGCATCGCCTTTGCCCCCGATGACACCTGGACAACGCACTTATGCCGATTTCAGCAACAGCGGCTTGAGTATCGGCAAACATCCCATGAGTTATTACCGCGAGCGCATGCGGGAAATGGGTGTGATGGATGCAGCGACGGCGAAGGCGCAGCGCGATGGTGTTGTACTCACTGTCGCCGGATGCGTCATCACGCGCCAGCGCCCCGGAACCGCCAAAGGATTTGTTTTTTTAAGCCTAGAAGACGAGACGGGAATCGTCAACATCATTGTGCAGCCCGATCTTTTCAACAGAAAACGTCAGATCTGCACAACTGCGCCGTACGTAGTCATCAAAGGTGTCTTGCAAAGTATAACTGGAGTGATTTCCGTAAAGGCAGGCGATATTGATGAACTGAGTTTCCGCGAGGCGGCCATCATGCGTTCGCATGATTTTCATTAAGAAACAGATCGGACACTTTCGTGGAAAATTGAGGCAGCAGGTCTCCGCCAACCAGTGTTTGCATTTTATCGAATGTCGCCATAGATCCGCCTGAGTGGAACACATGCACGGATTTGCTCTTCGGATAAAGAACCCAAACCTGCTTACATCCAGCGCCCAGATACTGGCTTACTTTGATCGCCATATCTTCCGCTAAATCCGACGGAGATATGACCTCCACAGCTAACTCCGGGGCCCCTTCGAAATATTCGTCCGCCCCGGTCGACTGAATGCGCTCTTTGCTCAGCACGCAAACGTCAGGTTGCCTGATGGTTAGTGGATTTCGGGACAGAACAAAACCGGCTTCGGCCATCGCTCGCCCGAATCCCCGCTGTCTTAGATATGTCTGCAAAATTTCCAGAACAGCAGAGACAACAAGGCTGTGTAAAGACTTTGGCGGCGGCATGGTTATGAGTTTCCCCGCGTCGAGTTCATGGCGTGCTCCGTCGCGAGGCAATCGCGAAAACTCATCAATCGTGAGTGGCGCCTGGGCTAGTACGGCCATACTGCCATTGTAAATTGAAAACGACCTTAGATGAATCGCCGTAAATTTCTCTCAACTGCTGCCGCTGCCGGATTCGCTTACGCGCAAGAACCCAAACCGGAGCCGCACAAACCACGGGCCACCGATGTCAGCCAAGCTCCGGGCGTAGGCCCATCCGCTTTCGAGTTAGATGAGGTCACGGTCTCCGATCTTGCGGCGCGCATGCGTCAGGGCTCACTTACCGCGGAACGTATTGCTGAACTCTATCTGGAACGCATCGAAGAAGTCGATCGCCACGGCCCTACCCTGCGCTCTGTGATCGAAGTGAATCCGGATGCTCTGGCGATTGCCCGCTCACTTGACACCGAGCACAAATCCAAAGGATCACGCGGCCCTCTGCACGGGATTCCGGTGCTGCTGAAAGACAACATCGATACCGCGGACAAAATGCAAACCACCGCGGGCTCACTCGCGCTTGTGGGACAACCCGCAGCTCGTGACTCCGGCGTTGCGGAGCGCCTTCGCGCGGCCGGCGCAGTAATCCTGGGCAAAACGAACCTGAGCGAATGGGCGAATTTTCGTTCTACTCATTCGAGCAGCGGCTGGAGCGGGCGCGGCGGCCAAACCAAAAATCCGTTTGCATTGGATCGCAATCCATGTGGCTCGAGTTCCGGATCCGGCGCCGCCACTTCCGCGAACTTATGTGCTCTCGCGGTCGGAACGGAAACGGATGGATCGGTTGTCTGTCCATCCTCCATGTGCGGCATCGTGGGAATCAAACCTACCCTGGGCCTGATCAGCCGTTCCGGTATTGTTCCCATCGCGCATAGCCAGGATACGGCCGGCCCCATGGCGCGCACGGTTCGCGACGCCGCCATCTTGCTAGGGGCATTGACTGGGGTGGATGCGCGCGATACCGCCACGCAGCAAAGCGCTGGTAAATCGTACACGGATTACGCACAGTTTCTTGATCCCCATGGGCTGCGCGGTGCGCGCATTGGGATCGCACGGCAATACTTCAACATCGGCCCGGCGGTTACCGCCGTGATGGAGGAATGCATCGCACTCATGCGCGATGCGGGTGCTCAAATTGTGGACCCAGCCGATTTGCCGTCCTACGAAGCGTGGCGCGATACAGAACTGCAGGTGTTGTTATACGAGTTCAAAACGGATTTGAATGTGTATCTGGCGGCCCGCGGCGGCGCGGTTCAATCCCTAGAGCAGTGCATCGCGTTCAATCGTGCTCACCGCTCTGAGGAAATGCCGTTTTTCGAGCAGGAGATCATGGAACAAGCGCAGCAGAAAGGCCCTCTTTCTGACAAGGCCTATAAAGATGCACTCGCCACCAACCATCGCTTAGCGCGCAAACAAGGAATCGACGCAGTCCTAGCGAAGTTCAAAGTGGAGGCGATCGTAGGTCCTACGGCAGGCCCTGCCTGGGTCACAGACTGGGTCGCCGGCGATCGGACAGATAGCGGCTGTGCATCGCCGCCCGCGGTGGCGGGTTATCCCCACATCACGGTTCCAGCCGGCTTCAAATTCGGCTTGCCGCTGGGAATCTCCTTCTTCGGTACCGCCTGGAGCGAGCCCAAGCTCATCAAGTTCGCCTACGCGTTTGAGCAAGTTCGCAATGCACGACGCAAGCCCGAGTTTTTCCCAACGGTCAACTTCTATGCCGGTTCCGCATCTACAAGTCATGGATGACTTTTGCAGCGGGCAGGCTGATGGCTGATAAACATCGTGTACTGATCCTGGGCGGCGGGTTCGGGGGCCTGTACGCCGCGCAGGCTCTGAAGCATGCACCCGTCGAGATCACATTGGTGGATCGCCGAAATTTCCATCTGTTTCAGCCCCTTCTTTACCAGGTCGCGACGGGATCGCTTTCGCCCGGAGAAATTGCAGCCCCGTTACGCGGCATTCTGAGCAAACAGGCCAACACACGCGTACTGCTGGGCGAAGCAGCCGATATCGATCCAACGGCGAAACAGGTCACGCTCAAGGATGGCGGGCTCCTTGGTTACGACTCGCTCATTGTGGCGACAGGCTCACAAAGTACCTATTTCGGAAACGACCAATGGCGTGATTGGGCTCCGGCATTAAAGAGCGTCGAACAGGCGACCACGATTCGTCACAAGATTCTATTCGCGTTTGAAGAAGCGGAACGAACCGCAAGCTTAGAAGAGCGTCAGGCTTGGCTCACGTTCGTGATTGTCGGCGCGGGGGCCACCGGAGTAGAACTCGCCGGCGCGCTCGGCGAAATCGCGCGACACACGCTCAAAAATGATTTCCGCTCCATTCATCCGCCCGATGCGCGAATCCTTGTCGTGGACACCGCGTCACGCGTACTGAACACATACCCGGAAGATCTCTCGAAAAAAGCGGAGCAACAACTTCTGAAGCTGGGCGCCAGAGTGCGAACGGGCGTGAAAGTTACCTGCATCGACCAGAAAGGCGTTACGCTCGAAACTTCAACCGGTGAGCAACACGTCGCCTCACATACGGTGATCTGGGCTGCCGGCGTAGCCGTTTCGGATTTCGCAAAAACGCTGGCCAAGCGAACCAGCGCAGAGACGGATCGCGGAGGAAGAATCAAGGTAAAAGGCGACCTGACGGTGCCTAATTACCCCGACATCTTCGTGGTGGGCGATCCTGCCTTCATGCCCCAGCCGGACGGAAAACCTCTTCCGGGCGTTGCGCAGGTCGCCATGCAAAGTGGCGCTTACGCCGCCAAGATGATCGCCAAGCGAGTAAAGGGGCAGCCGAAGGGCGAGCCCTTCAAATATTTCAACAAGGGCGATATCGCGGTTATCGGCCGCGCTGCCGCCGTCGCTAACGTGTTTGGCGTCCACCTGTCGGGCTTTATTGCCTGGCTGGTCTGGCTCTTTATCCATCTTCTGTACATCGTGGAGTTCCAGAGCCGCGTGCTTGTTGCCATCGAGTGGGGCTTTCTGTATCTAAGCTATGACCGCGGTGCGCGCTTGATCACGGGCAAAGCGGCGGAAGCGTCGCTCTACCGACATGAACCGCTGAGAAACTCCGCCGATTCTTAGTTTTTCAGCACTTCGCGACCCTAGCTGCAGGTGTTACTTTAGTACTTCACCAGATGGAGTTGCTGATCTCGGGTCCCGACGGCGTTTCTTCCACCGTCGAGTTGCGGAAAGACTCGCTCTCGCTAGGACGTTCTACCGACAACGATCTCGCTTACCCGGAAGATCCTTGGCTCTCGCGCTATCACCTGTGCTTTGAACGCCGTCAAAACACCTGGTTTGTAAAGGACTGCGCCAGCCGCAACGGGACGCTGGTGAACACCAGCAACTTGCGCGAAGCGTACCGGCTGAAATCGGGCGACCGCATCTATGCCGGGCACCTCACCATCGAAGTCCGTGAACCCGCGACTGTGGCAAAACCGGAGGTGGTCTCGTTCGTACCGCAAGAAGAGGAGAAGAGCACCCGCGAGGCGACAATAGTTACAAGTCTCGACAAGGTGCTGGACAAAGCCGTGCAAGCTTCGCGGCAACAGAGCGAGACTCCTCTTAGCACTACGCGCGTGGTGCGCGCGCTTATCCACGCGGGCCAGGAACTTGCCGGCCACCAGCCGCTCGGCGAACTGTTCCCGTCCATCCTCAACCTGGCCCTGTCGGCCGTCGAAGCGAAACGGGGCGTGATCCTTACGCTCGAGAACGAGAAGCTGGTTGTGTGCGCCAGCAAAGGCGAAGGCTTTTCCATCAGCACGGCCGTGCGCGATCGCGTCATCCGGGAGAAATGCTCTCTTGTGATCAGCGATGCGCAATTGGACGACGCCCTGCGGCAACAGCAAAGCATCGTGCTTCACCATGTGCGCAGCATGATGGCCGTGCCGTTGCAGACCGGGGATCGCGTCATCGGCCTAATCTATGTCGATAACGGCGCTGTTATCCGGCCTTTCTTGCAAGAAGATTTGGAATTGCTGACCGTCATGGCCAACGTTGCGGCGATTCGCATCGAACACGCGCGACTTGCGCTGGTTGAGCAATCCGAGAAACTCATGGAATCGCAGTTGGCGCAGGCCAGCGAAATCCAGCAGAGCCTGCTACCGCCCGAAGCGCCGCTGATTCCCGGTTATGACCTGGCCGGCTACAATCTTCCGTCCCTCACGGTCGGCGGAGATTACTACGATTTTCTGCCCTACAAAGACGGGCGGCTCGGTTTGGCGGTCGGCGATGTCTCAGGCAAAGGAATGCCCGCTGCGCTATTGATGTCGAGCCTGCAGGCCCGCGTTCAGATGCTGGTAGAAACCGCCTCTGATCCGGCTTCCGCGGTAACAACGCTGAATCGGAACATTGCGGAACGCTGCCCGCTCGGTAAATTCATTACATTTTTCTATGGAGTGCTCGAGACGTCGACAGGCCGCCTGCAATACAGCAATGCCGGACACAATTACCCGTTGCTGGTACGCGCTGACGGCACCGTGGAACAACTCACGGGAAGCGGAATCGTCATGGGACTATTTCCATCCGTTCAATACGAGCTCCAAGAGAAGGTTCTGCTCCCGGGCGACACGCTCGCGCTCTTCAGCGACGGGGTGACCGAGGCAGCCAACGAGGCCGGCGAAGAATTTGGCGAAAAGGGTCTCGCCGGCTTCCTAGCCACTCATAAGTTCGATCCTTCCGCAAGTGTAGTGGAGCGTTTAGCGCATCACGTGCGCCTGTGGTCGGGCAAGGCGTCGTTCGCCGATGACTTCACGGTCGTCCTTGTTCGCCGCTACTGACCCTTCTATTGAGGTGACGTGGAGGTAGAGCCCATTGGACTCGTGGAACCTTTTGGACTTGTTGACCCGTTCGATCCGGTTGAACCCGTTCCGTTGTGCTGTTTGCCGCGCGACTTCGTCTGCTTTGCAGTTCCAGTGCTGGTACCGTTCTGGGTGGAATTTGCCGTACCGGACTGATTCCTTCCGGACTGCCCGGATTGCCCACTTTGGCCCGATTGACTTCCGGCCGATTGACTTCCAGATTGTCCGGCGGTCCCAGCACTCCCGGCACCCGCGGACCCAGCCTGTCCGGCCGGGAGACCCGCCGCAATCAGCGGAAGCGAAACAGCGGTGAACAGAAATGAATAAAGCGCTTTCTTCATGACTTGAGAACCCTTTCGTCCTTCCTTATGGCCCAACCTTGAAAGGCCAAAAAAGAAATCAGGTTCACACATTAGATAGCAGCGGCGCCATTCCAGTATCGTGAGATTTTGATGAGGAACAAATACATTAGACTTATGCGGAAATCCTGGATCACATGCTCTTTACTGCTCGCCCTCCCCACCGCGCACCTTCGCGCTGCCGATTCTTCGCTCGCGCCGGAGCTGGATACAAAAATCCCTGCTGCTCTCGCGGCCTTTGGCGTCCCGAGCGTCTCGGTTGCCGTTATTCAGAACGGGCAGATCTCCTACATCAAGGCGTTTGGAAAAGCCAATATTTCCGCCGACCGTTCCGCCGACGCAAGTACCCGCTACGCCGTCGGATCCATTAGCAAGCAATTTACAGCCGCCGCTCTCTTACTCGAACAGGAGCGCGGCGCACTATCGCTCGACGACAAAGTATCCAAATATTTCCCAGAGTTGACGCGCAGTAACGACGTTACTATTCGCGAACTCCTCTCCCACACGTCTGGATATGAGGATTACGCTCCGCAAGACTATCTCATTCCGGAATGGACAAGGCCCATCACTCCAGACCAAATTCTGAATCGTTGGGCGAAGAAGCCTTTGAATTTCGATCCCGGCACTCGTTGGCAATACAGCAACACAAATTACGTGTTGGCCGGCAAAATCCTGGAGAAGGTCACAGGCCAGGCTTTGTTGCCCTTTCTTGAACAGAACTTCTTCCGTCCGCTCGGGATGAAATCGGCAGGTGATTGCGAAGTACACAATCCGGCGGATGCTACGGCATATACGAGGTATGCTCTTGGACCTCCTCGCCCGGTCGGGCGCGAAGCAACTGGCTGGTATTTCGCGGCAGGTGAGCTTTGCATGACCCCTTCAGATTTGGCTCGTTGGGACGTTTCTTTCCTTGCGAAGAGAATCCTCTCGCCGAAATCGTACGACGAGTTCACGCATGAAATAAGCCTTAAAGACGGCAAGCCGACGCATTACGCTCTGGGCCTCTCGGTCGGAGATCTTCGCGGCACACCGATGGTCTCCCACAGCGGAGAGGTCTCCGGATTCCTGGCTTTGAACGCCGTGTTCCCCACGAAAGGAGCCGGTGTAGTGCTCCTGACAAACGAGGACGGCGTAAATCTGATCGGACCGCTTTCGCGGATTATCGGGTCACTACTTGTAGATCCGGCTACATCCATCACAGAGGCACAAGACCTCCAGGTGCGCGGCATACTGGAACGGCTTCAACAAGGCGAGGTAGATCGTGCGTTTTTAACTGCGAACGCGAACTCCTACTTCAACGACCTGGCGCTCAAGGATTACCGCGACTCACTCGAACCGCTTGGAAAGCTTCAACTACTGACCAGAGAAAGTGAACAGCTTCGGGGTGGAATGACACACCTGAGCTACCGCGCTCATTTCGAAAGGGACTCAGTCCTGTTGAACGTGTATGTGATGCCCGATGGGAAGTTCGAGCAATTGCTAGTAGAAGAACAGCCATAAATACGCAAAGCGCCGTGTCTTTCAACACGGCGCCAAGCTAAACAAGTTCAATTACGATTACTGCTGGGGCGGTGCCGTGGGCTGCGGTTGCGGAGTCATGGGCGATTGGCCCATGGGCGACTGACCCATTCCCGGCCCTTGCGTTGCAGCACTGGGCGGAACGCCGATCTTTACACCAATCACTTCTCCCGAAACTACCAGTTCCACACGCCGATTCAACTTACGGCCAGCTGCAGTGTCGTTCGAAGCGACAGGATAGCTTTTACCGTAGCCTACTGCTGTCATCGTTTGCGAGTTCACACCTTGTGTGAGCAAGAAGTCCCGCACGCCATCGGCTCTCTGCTCCGAGAGGCGTTGGTTCAACTCATCGCCGCCAGTGCTGTCGGTGTATCCTTCTATCTGCAGATTCAATCCTGGATGAGAAGAAACGATGCCGCCAATCCTTGCAAGTGCAAGCTGGGCTTGCGCCTTTAAGGTGTATTTGCCCGTATCGAACAGAACGTCCTGCATGTTCACAACCAGTCCGCGCGGTGTTTCGCGAGTGGGCAGAACCGCATTGAACTGTTGCAGCAGTTGCTCGCGCAACTGGTTCTTTTCCATTTCGGCCTGTTGCCGGAGCCGATCGGCTTCAGCTGCTGCCTGCTGCGCCTTTTGAGCTTGCGCCGCAGCTTCCGCCCGAGCGGCGTTGGCTTCTTGGGTTGCCTGCTCCGCAGTTGCCCGCTGCTGAGCTTCCATACGGGCACGCTCGTCGGCTTCCTGCTTCTGACGAGCGGACTCGGCCGCTTGCTGCTCCGCCTGCTGAGCCGCGTTTTGAGCGGCAGCTTGGCGGGCGGCAGCGTCCTGTCGTTCCTGATCCAGCGCTAACTGCTGCTGCTTACGTAAAGAAATCGTGCGAGCGTCCTCCGCCTTCTGGACTGCTTCCTTGGAGGTCATGATCGCCGGTCTCCACTGCTTGCGGGCTTCGTAATCCTCGGCTTGTCTCAGCAGGCTTGCCGCATCCTGGTAGGTATCGGTTGCGAACTGATCCGCTTTGGCATATTGCGCAATTTGGACCGCGTTCATTGCCTCGTAGAGCTCTAACGGGCTCTTCTTGTCCGAATTCATCACAACCGGATGTTGTTGTGACTCCGGAACGTGGTACGTGTACTGGCCGCGCTGCAATAGTTCGTACTTCGCCTCGACGGTCTCGTACTTCCCAAGCGTGTCGCCGCGGATGATGTTCTCCATAACGACCACGTCACTGGGCTGTCGCACCGCGAAGTATGGCTCGGCAGTAATGATCAACCCGAACGCCTGTAGCTCGGTAGTCTGATCGCCCTTAAAATTGCCATCTGAATCCACGACGACCTCACCTAAATTGGAGGCGTGCCCGTCGGGTGTAATGGCCCATAGAACATAAGTGAGAAACTCCGGCCCAAAACTGCTGGCCGCCGGCAGTCCCTTCACATCCACCTTGATCTCGTCGTGGCCAAGGCGGCTGTTTACATCCGCCGTACCCTTCGCCTGGGGCGCAAGTGACGTGCCTTGAAAGTCGACCTTCGTCCATCCACTGTGATTCCGGTAACTAACCGCCTGGATCGACCGGGAAACTACCTGGACGCGAAAAATCGGATTCGGACCGCCCGGCGCGTTCGGGTGATCCCCCCTCTGTGTTGGATTGGGCTCTTGCCCCCACAACGTGAAAGGAAGGAGTACAAGTACAGTTGCCGCTAACAATCTCATAGTCTTCGAAACCTCATCAGAGCACGAGCCGGGCCAAACTGTGCAGTCCCGTATTTTCTTAGACTTCCAACAGGTGTAAGGGTGACCGGCCGGTACTTTTTTCGGGAGTAGGTAGGCAAAAACAGGAAACGGTTCAATCTGGATTCCATTCCGGCACGTGGCCCGCAAGCCCCGCCCGCCTTAAGCGTGACCTTCCGGCCACCCCGCTAAGATCATAGTGTGACTCCGCCCCAGTCGCCGCTCACCGAGGCGAGCCGTGCAAGGCGATCCATATCGCCTTTACTCCCCATTTTCCTGATTGTGGCCGTGGACATCCTCGGCTTCACCATCATTCTGCCCCTGCTGCCGTTCTATTCCGAACATCTCGGAGCTTCCGCGACAGTTGTGGGCGAGCTTGTTTCGACATACGCCGTTTGCCAGTTGATCGCCGGTCCTATCCTAGGCCAACTTTCCGACCGTTTGGGCCGGCGGCCCATTCTCCTCGTCAGCCAAATGGGCACACTGGCCGGATTTCTGGTACTCGCTTTCGCTCATCACATCTGGCTGTTATTTCTGGCCCGCGCCATCGATGGGGCGACCGCCGGCAACCTGACCATCGCGCAAGCCTACATTAGCGATGTCACTAAGCCGGAAAACCGCGCCAAAGCGTTCGCCGTCATTGGCATCGCCTTCGGCTTCGGCTTCCTGGTCGGGCCCGCCATTTCCGGTTTCCTCGCTCATTACGGCTACCAGGCACCCATTTTCGCTGCCTCGGGGCTCTCCCTGACCACTATCTTCTGCACCTTCTTCCTCTTGCCTCGCCACGAAATCATTCACGAACACAATGCCGCGGAAGACCCCGGCCCGGGCGGCCGGCGTCTGTCGCTCATCTCCTGGGGTCAATACCGGAAGTACTTTCGCGATCGTGAACTCGCGCGCCTGCTCGCCCAATGGCTGCTGTTCTCGTTCTCCTTTTCCACCTTTATCTCCGGTTTCGCTCTCTTCGCCCAGCGCCGTTATCTGTGGCATGGCCGGCCGGTGGACGTCCGCGAGGTCGGCTATATCTTCGCCTTTACTGGCTTCATCGGCATCGTCATGCAGGGCGGCGTGGTCGGCCGGTTGGTCAAGTGGCTGGGCGAGAAGCGCGTCGTGCAGATCGGCTTCCTCTCCTCGTGCCTCGGTTACGCAGGGATCGGGTTTACACACAGCATCGGCCAGCTCTTGTGGGTGGCCGGTTTCTCTAATGTGGGAGGAGCCGGCTTGCGCCCTGCCCTCACCAGCCTGGTCACCCAGAAAGCGGGTAAGCGTGAGCAAGGCGTCATCATTGGCCTCACACAATCCCTGACGTCGATCGCCCAAATCGTCGCGCCCCTGATCTCGGGCTTTTTGATTGACACTGCTGACCGGCTTCATGATCAGCGCTTCCTCACTACCTGGGCTATTTGGGCGGGCGTGCTGGCGGGCTTAGCGCTCGTCTTTCAGCCGCGCAAGTACGTAACGAACGCGGCGGCGCTTTGATCCTGGCGCGCGCGCTTCCGAAACTGAGACCATCCGAGTGGGTGCTGATCGCCTACTTCGGCTATGTTGCGCTCATCGCGCCCTTCTTCCCTGATCGCCCCCACCTGAAATTTCAGCCGCTCCTCGCGTTCGTTGCTGCCTTTCTACTGCTTTGGCGGCTGGCAGGTTATGAAGGCCAGCCCCGGCTGCGAGCGGCGATCAGCCACATCCGCGACTGGCTGCCTATTTTGCTGACGCTCGCTGCGTTCCGCGAAATGGAACTGTTCCTGCCCACAACGTATGACCGTAGTCATGAAAATGTCTGGATCAAAGAGGATCACGTGTTCCTCGCCACTTGGCACGTGCGTGCCGCCATCGAGATCCTGGGCAAACTCATCCCTTCTTATCTTGAGCTTTGTTATTTTCTGGTGTACGGCTTGCCGGCGTATTGCGTAGGCCTTCTCTACGCGCGCGGCAAACGATCCTCCGTCGATCGCTTCCTGATGATTTATCTGACAGGAACGCTCGCCGCTTACGCGCTTTTCCCGTACTTTCCGTCACAGCCGCCCCGCCTCGCATTTCCAGGTGTGGACGATCCCACTTACGTCACCTGGATCCGGCACTTGAACTTGTACGTGCTCAGTAAAGCCACCATTCACACCGGCGTTTTTCCCAGCGCCCATGTGTCGTCGGCGTTCTCCGCCGCCTGGGCCATGTTCCTCATACTGCCCGAGCGGAGAGCTATCGCGGTTGCGTTGCTGGTGTATGCCATCAGCGTCTCGCTCGCGACCATCTACGGCCGTTATCATTACTCCGCCGACGTTCTCAGCGGCTTCGCCGTCAGTCTGATTGCCGCGGTCGTGTGCCTGATTCTGGGCAGGTCGCAATCGTGGATGTAAGTGCCGGCTCAGAGTTGCACGACGTGCAGCCCAACTTAAGGTTCGTTCGCTCGATGGCGATCAGAACGCTGGAGTCAAGAATCAATCCGCGGAGGGCGGATTCCATGGTTCCCGATGCGCATTGACTCCCAACTCAACATCCGCGCAAACTCATCATCGATGAACGCGTATGCGCCGCTGGGTTCGAGCGCAGCAATCACCTCAGATATCTTTCGACCTTTCACGTGAGGAGGGCCCAACACAGCAATCGGTTGGTTGTCCTGCTCGATTACGACGTCGAAACCTTGCCGAACCTTCCACAACACGGGGTGAACATCGCGAGCCAGTTCAGGCTTCGGTCACATGCAGTTTCGTCATCATCTTTTTATGATACGGGCTATTTCGGGTTAGCCCTACCGTCTTGCTTGGCGCCGCCATAGTAGATGCCATTGAAAAGGAACTTGAACGTCGCGGCGGGCTGGCCGCGGAATGCTACTTCCGGTCCCAGCAGAAACACTTTGCCATTCCCCAGCTGCGCCTCCGCGATCGCGACGCCGCCCTCCAAATATTGCTGCCCCCAAGCCCACCCGCTGTGCAGCGGTGAAGCATTGGGAAACCACGCTACCGGTGCAGTGGCCTTCAATTGCGCGTCCGGATTTAACCGGAACACCGGGCTGTTATCGAAGAACACATCCACGTTCTCGGGCACACCGTATGCCAGCGGATTGTCATTATCCACCTTGACCGTCAGCAATGATCCCGGAATGTAATACTTCTCGGGCGGAAGCGGCCGTTCCTTGCCATCCGGGCCGCGCTCCGTCAAAGCGCTCTTCAGCGGTAGATTCAGGTAGCCCGCCAATGATGTCGAAGACCCAATTGCAACCACAGCCCCACCCGACTCGACAAACGCTCGAATCTGCGGAATCGTCTTCTCTGTCGTGACGCGCCCCAGCGAACTGCGATATTCCGCCGGAATGTCTTCCGCTTTCGGCTCGCGCGACACAAATCCTTCAGCGCGGCTCATCTCGCCTTGTGCTCGAATCGCGCCATCCGTGAACACCAGCACGTCGTACTTCGCAGCAAGGTTTCCCGCATCCAGCTCCTGCGGATACACCACCTCGAACGGAAACTCGAACTGCTCAAAAATCCAGCGCGTCCAGCCCGACGGCATTAGCCCACCGTACCGATCGAACAGTCCGATTCGCACTCGCTTCAGCTTCCATTCGCTTTCAACGGGCCGCCGGGCCATCCCATAGATGTTCACTCCAAGTTCTTTCGCGGCCTGTTCGGTGATCGTGCGCGCCGCCCCCGATGCGGGTACCCAAATGGCGCCCCTTCCTAAGTCGTTCGCTGAAACGCCGGCAGGCGGTGCTTCCAGCCAGTACACATCGCAGCCTTGCTTCAGCAGTCGATTGACCAAAATGAATCCGTTGTTCACGCGATGGCTGAACACATAGCCCGCGGCATGCGCTGGACCTGCCACTGAGCCGGGCGGTACTGTCAGCAAATCATTCACGGATTCAAAGGGACCATCAACAGTTTCCAGAATGCGATCGAATTTCACGCCCATTTGAAAGGCCAGCGTATAACCGGTCGCGTCATACGGCGGAATCGGCGGACCACCCGGATAACGGAAGTCATTCGGATGATCCTGCGGCTCGAACATGTCCAGCACATGCGGCCGGAACGCCTGCGCTGTCTGCACAACGAACGATCCCGCGGGATACGTCTTCCCCGCCGCTGTAAAATTCGCCTTCGCGCGCTCCACAGTTACGCCGTTCTTCAGCAGCGCGTTCAAAAAATGAATGGTCGTCGGCAGGTCCGGTTGATCGGCGGAAATGATGTACGCGCGTGGATCGCGCAAAGCCGGGTCGTGCAAGACCGAACCGTACAAGCGCGCCGGGACCGTCTTCATCCCGCCAAACCCCGCCGCCGTTGGGCTGCCCGAGGCCGTTCCAGCGCTCTTCTCTTCCGCCGCTCGCGTCTCCAATGCTTCAATCCGCTTCGGAGTAATGGTCCACGAGTCCTCACTGCCCTCCTCGATCGAGTGCTTGCCCATCAAGTAAATGTTGAACAGCAGCGTCTCCCGGTAGCGCGAGGCGAAATCCAGCACCGCCCGGTTCGCCGTCAGCGAATACTCGATCGATTGCCGCAAATGCCACTTCTGCGGCGCAATTGGAAACGGCAGATCGCCGCGCGCCAATTGCATCGCGGGCACCAGCGGAATATCCATCGGCGTGGGACTGCCAATGATCTCCGTCAACAGCCCGATGATGTTGTGGAAGTACGTCGTCGTCCGCAGACCGCCGTTGTACCAGGTCGAGTAGGTGGCCGCGGTGCGCATCCCGGCGCCCGGTTTATCTTCCGCTTCCATGCGCGCGTGCATGGCCGACCCAACCTGGTCGAGTTCCATCATGATGAGTGGATCGAAGTGATAGTTGAACGGATCCCGGAACGGCGGCATGAAGATCACCGCTCCCGGCGGCCCGGTCTGGTGATGGTTATACATGATCTGCGGATACCACTCGCGATATAGCACGCGATTGATATTCGTCGATTCCGGCATGTTGCACATGAAGAAGTCGCGATTATTATCGTGGCCGATATATTTGTGCCATAGCCGCGGTAAACCTGCAGCAGATCGCTTGAGCGGGTCCGGATTCCGCATGTACCAGTTCGCCACCAACTCCTGCCCATCCGGATTGTCCTGGACGAACAGAATAATCACGTCATTCAGGAACCGCATGGTCTCGGCATCGGTCCGGCTTACCATCTGGTAGACCATTTCTGTCAACGCCTGCGCGCATTCCACCTCACTTGCGTGTAATCCGCCGTCAATCCAGACCACGGCCTTGCCTTGCCCGGCGAGATTATGCGCCTGGGCATCGGAAAGATTTTCAGCCCTCGCCAGCTTCGCTGAAATTTCCTTATAGTGATCGAGCTGCTGTAGGTTTGCCGGAGAGCTCACGATCGCCATATACTGTGCGCGCCCCTCCGCCGTTTTCCCAATCTCCACCAACTGCATACGGTCCGACTCACCGGCGAGTTTGTGCCAATAGGCACTCAGTTGGGTGTAATTCGTGAGCTGATAATCGTCGCCCAGATTGAAGCCGAACTGCTCTTTCGGAGTCGTGATCGCGGACGCGCGTTGGGAATACCCGGTAGCCGCTAGCATCAACGCGAGGAGGCAAGTTCGCATGAGAAAGATTTAAGTGTAAGCGATCAGCTATACTCCTACCCGGCTTCACTTATGCGTCGCTTCGTACTCAGTTTGTGTCTCAATATCGCTGCCTGTTCAGCGCTTCCAGCAGCCGAGTTTGACCTACCCGCTTCGCCCGGTACTGTCGCTTGGGGTTACTATTCCGCCGAGGTCAAGCCCGCACTCACCGTTCACTCCGGTGACACCGTCCGTATGCACACCGTCTCTACCTGCAACCTGGAGCGCATGGAAGCAGCCGGTATGCCGCCTAGCGCCATTCCTCAATACGACCGCGACATTCATGAACAGGTAAAAGACAAAGGTCCGGGGGGCCATATCCTGACCGGACCTGTCGAGATTGTAGAGGCCGACCCCGGTGACGTGCTCGAAGTGCAAATCCAAAAGATCGACATCGACGTTCCTTATGCCTGCAACGGCTTTGGTCCCGGGCGCGGCTTTCTCCCGAATGACTTTCCCTACGCCCGCATGAAGATGATCCCGCTCGATTTGTCGCATAGTATCGCGAAGTTCGCACCCGGGATCGATATCCCGCTCCACCCCTTCTTCGGCAGCATGGGTGTCGCGCCGTTGCACGGCAAGCTCGACAGCGGCCCGCCCTGGATGCACGCCGGCAACATGGATAACAAGGAGTTAGTCGCGGGAACAACCCTCTACATTCCCGTCCAAGCAAAGGGCGCGTTTTTTGAAGCAGGAGACGGTCACGCTGGCCAAGGCAACGGCGAAGTGGACATCACTGCGCTTGAAACCTGGCTCACCGGAACCTTCAAATTCATCGTTCACAAAGACCAGCACCTGCTCTGGCCGCGCGGCGAAACTCCTACCAGTTACATCTCGATGGGCTTCGATGAAGATCTGAAAACCGCCACTGAAATGGCGGTGCGCAATATGATTGATTTCTTAGTCACCGAGAAACACCTGACCCGCGACGATGCCTATGCCCTGACAAGTGTCGCCGTGGATGTTGATATCACGCAACTGGTAGACGGCAAAGTGGGCGTTCACGCCATTTGCCCCAAAGCGATCTTCCGCTAATGTCATACCGCCCATTCACGGCGTCGAAGACGCCGACCGAGGTCATCCTCTCAGGATTGCCCGCCGCTCGTACCGCGACGTTAATCTCCCCAATGACCTGGCGTCTATAAGGTCCGAAGGTAACGTACGGTGGATATTCGACAATGCGCAAGGGGCCCTCAGGCTCCGAGGCCGAGCCGCCGTCTTTCTATATCGCTTCAGTCATCTTCACCGTAGCCGAGTGGATAATCTCGGTCATCCGGCGATGCCAGTCCACATCCCGCCACATGCCCGCAAACTGCGGCCCATTGAAGTTGCTGGTAGCAATGGCAAGCCAGCGGCCCGTGCCGGCAGCCGTACGGACACCTAGCTCACATAGCTCTTTTAGCCAATCCCATTCGAGCAGCGGCCAATCTTTGTAGTCGACCAGACTCCAACATTCCGTCGTAATCAGCGGTTTGCCGGAAACGCGCGACCATTCGGCACACATCTCAATACGCTCTTTCAACTTGTTGTCCCAGTAGTCGCGCCGTTGCATATAAATGCGTTTTGCGTTGTTCACCACGTTCTCGTAGCCTTTGGGATCGAAACGCTCGTAGTTGTAGCCCACCTCTTCGTAATACCCGTGCGCCTGCGCCATCCAGATATGCGGCTCCATGAAATCGAGCATGCTTACATCCTGCTGCCGCCACGTGCCGAATTCACTCGTTTGCGAGAACGTGTAATCGAGATTCGGATACACGCTGCGCAGAACCTGAATGGCACGGCGCATCCAATCGGCATTTGCGGGCGAACTGCGCTTGAACTCTTTGGGTAGAAACGGCACCCACACATCCAGCGGCCACTCATTACAGAGATCAACATACAAGAGGTGCGGGAGCAAGCCGTCTTGCGCAATCGAATCGAGCGTCAGCTTCCAAATCCGGCCATGATCTTCCGGAGTATGAATGCGCATTAGCGTTTCAGCCGGATCGTGACGGAACCATGTGGATAACCCGACACGCAAATTGCGGTCCGCGCACTTTCGGATGAACTGATTCAGATTTGGTTGCACCTGTACCCGGTTCTTTGCAGGGCTTCCCCAATCTTGCGTGCTCCAGCACGGAACCAGTTCCCAGGTTGCGTTTGCATTTGCTGCGACTAGATGCGGAAAAGCATCTATACGAACCGCATCGTATCCGCGCCGCACCAGCCCATCTAGCGCAACATCCCAGTTCTCATAACCCGCTCCCGGCCACCGGCGCTCCAACCATGAGAAATCCCACATCGTGATAGCAAGCGGACGAAGGATGCTGCGCAATCGCGTGTCCGGGCCTTGCGCTGCAGTTACATCCGGAGCATGCGCGGTAACGCCTGCGAAACCCACGACGGAACCGGCGAGAAACGATCTTCGATCCATGCAGGCGTTCTATCACACGCGCGATGTGTGCGGATTGGCCAACTGTCTCTCTAGCAGAGTGGCGCCTGGATGTGGCATGAATCCGGACGCAGCGCGTCTCGGGTTCAGGTGATCTTGCCGCCATCGAAACAAGCGGCTTTGCCCTCGAATATATTCCACTCGACGATCTTCCCAACGGTTTTACTGGGTTAATCCGATATAGTGCTCCGCCTGGATCAAGAGGTAATCGAGCGAAAAAAAGATCGTCTCAAAGCTGTTGCAGTTCCATTAACTTTGCGATATAAAGTAAGCATGAGACCACCGAAGTACACTCTCGCTGCCACGGAAGTACTCCTCATCTTTCCAGCAGCCCTCTTTATGGCCGCGCTTTTCCTACGCAATGTGCAGCCGCTACAGTACGAGCCGGCTCACGCTGCCCAACAGATAGTGAATTGGTATGCCGGGCGTCCCCGGATTGGCCTATGGGCATTTCTCATCGCTCTGCCGTTTTCGGTATTGCTCACAGGCGGCGCCACGCTCTTCCGTAGGTGGAGTGATGATAGCGAGCTACGAGAGGCCGCTCAACGTACTCTCGCAGCGCTCCGGGCGCACTTGGCGACCGTAATGATCGCCGGAACGACGTTGACAGCAGGGGGCATCCTGGCAATCGTCGCTCTGCACGTTGCGACAGATTGACACCCTTTCGCGCCGGTATAATTCGGTCACATGCTGGTCGAGCTGATTGTGGAGAATTATGCCGTGGTCGAACACGCTCGCATTCGTTTCCAGGAGGGCCTGAACATACTCACCGGCGAAACCGGCAGCGGCAAATCGATTGTCGTCGATTCTCTGAGCTTGCTGCTGGGTGCGCGCGCCTCGATAGAGATGATTCGCAGCGGTGAAACGAAGGCGCGGGTCTCCGGCATCTTTTCCGTTGATTCGACCGAAGAGTTTGAAGCGCTGTTGAGCGGCGCCGGGATCGAACACAATGCCGACGACGATCTGATCGTGGAGCGCGAGATCGCCGCCAATGGCAAGTCCCGCGCGTTTGTCGCGAACCGCCCCGTGACGACGGCTTTCCTACGCGACTTGGCGCCGGCGTTAGGCGATATCCATGGCCAGAATGAGCAGCAATTGCTGTTTACGACCCATGCACAGCGCGAACTTCTGGATGAGTACGCTGGTTCCAGCGAGTTGCTGGGACGCGTGGCGCGTGTGTATCGCGAGTGGCGGGAACTCGGAGAAAAGCTCGCTCAATTAAGTGCGAATGAGCAGGAAAAGCTTCGGCTGTTGGATCTCTGGACCTTTCAGCGCAAGGAAATCGATTCGGTGGAACCGCGCACGGGCGAAGACACCGAACTCGAAGCCGAGCGAAAGATTCTGCAGAACGTGACTCGCCTCGAAGAGAGCGCCTCAGCAGCTTTCACTCTGCTGTACGACGCGCCCGAGAGTGCGACGACGCAATTGCGCCAGGCCTTGAAGCGCGTGGATGAGCTGATTCGAATCGACGATACGCTCAGCGAGACCGGCGCGTCTCTGAAACAGGCGACCCTGCTCGTCGATGAAGCGGCCTATTCGCTGCGCGATTACTTGGGGCGTTTAGAAGGCGATCCGCGGCGTCTCGAAGATGTGGAAGGCCGGTTGGCGACGCTTGGCCGGCTGAAGCGCAAATACGGCCACACCTTGGAAGAGGTGATTGCCTTCCGTGAGCAGGTCGCTCGTCAGGTGGATGAAGTAGAGAACGCCGGCGAGCACAAGGCCGCACTCGAAAAACAGCGCGCTGCAGTAGCGGCTTCTTACGAAAACGTTGCGGGTGAACTGACGCGGCTCAGAACAAGTGCAGCCGCGAAATTGAGCAAACAGGTCGAAAGCGAACTGAAGGCGCTCATGATGGGCGGCACTCAGTTTCAGGTAGCGGTGCGGCCGGGCGGCTGGACCGCAACGGGTTTGGACGAAGTCGCCCTGCTGGTCTCACCCAACAAGGGCGAAGAATTGAAGCCGCTCGAAAAAGTGGCCTCCGGAGGAGAGCTGTCGCGCATTGCCTTGGCGTTGAAGACCGCAATTGGCGACAAGAACCAGCAGCGCGGAATCCATACGTTGGTGTTCGACGAAGTGGACGCGGGCGTCGGCGGCGCCGCGGCAGCGGCGGTCGGCAAGCGGCTGAAAACTCTTTCCAAGCACAACCAGGTGATTTGCGTGACGCACCTGGCTCAGATTGCCGGTTTTGCGGATCATCATTATGCCGTCACGAAGCGCGAAAAAAAGGGCCGTGTGACAACGGAGATAACGGAACTGCCCCGCGACGAGCGGGCGCGCGAAATCGGCCGCATGCTCTCAGGCGAACAAATTACGCCCGAAGCCCTCAAGCACGCGGAGCAATTGATGCAAGCCGGCGCAAGCGCCTAAATACCGAAGTCATTGCGGTTTCACACAGCGGCCCAATAATAGAGGGATGCCTGAGACGCTCAGCACTCAAGAAGTAGAGAAACTCAATGAGTATTGGTTTGCCGCCAATTACCTGACGGTCGGACAAATCTATCTCAAAGAAAATCCGTTGCTGGAACGTCCCCTGGCCGCGGACGACATCAAACCGCGCCTGCTGGGTCACTGGGGCACAACCGCGGGGCTGAATTTCATCTACACCCATCTGAACCGGTTGATTCGCGCCCGTGACTTGAACATGATCTACATCATCGGGCCGGGACATGGCGGGCCGGGCATCGTGGCGCACACCTATCTGGAGGGCTCCTACACGGAAATTTACCCGAATGTGGAGCAGAACAAAGATGGGATCAAGCGGTTATTTCGCCAGTTTTCCTGGCCGTATGGCATCCCCAGCCACGTTGCCCCGGAAACCCCCGGCTCTATCCATGAAGGCGGTGAGCTGGGTTATTCGCTGCTGCACGCCTATGGCGCCGCGTTCGATAATCCCGATCTAATCGTCGCATGCATCGTAGGTGACGGTGAGGCGGAGACCGGCGCGCAGGCGACGAGTTGGCATTCGAATAAATTCCTGAACCCGGCCAAAGACGGGGCAGTTCTGCCGATCCTGCATTTGAACGGTTATAAGATCGCGAATCCGACCGTGCTGGCCCGCATTCCCGAAGACGAACTGCTGGATTTATTCCGCGGATACGGCTATGCTCCACGCATCCTGGAGGGACATGACCCCGCGACGATGCATAAAGACATGGCGGCCGTGCTCGAAGAGATGCTCGGCGAAATCCGGGATATTCAACATCGCGCCAGGAATGAAAACAAGGTGGACCGGCCGAAGTGGCCCTTGTTGATTATGCGCACTCCGAAAGGTTGGACCGGTCCCAAAGAAGTTGACGGAAAACAGGTAGAGGGAACGTGGCGCGCGCACCAGGTGCCGCTTTCTGAAGTAGCGACGAATCCGGAGCACTTGCAGATGCTCGAGACCTGGATGCGTAGCTATGAGCCGCAAAAGCTTTGGGACGAGCACGGCAAATTGCGCGCCGATCTCGCGGCGCTGCCGCCCCGAGGCCTGCGGCGCATGGGAATGAATCCGCACGCGAACGGCGGTCTGCTGATGACGCCGCTGGTGCTGCCGGATTTCCGAAAGTACGCCGTAAAAGTGGATACGCCGGGAGCCGAGGACGTCAGCGCGACGGCCGTTCTCGGCCAGTATCTGCGCGATGTGATGAAGCACAATTTATCGTCCGGCAATTTTCGGGTGTTCGGCCCGGACGAAACGGCATCGAACCGTCTGCAAGCCATCTATGAGGCGTCGGGCAAAGAATGGATGGCGACGATTAAGGCCGTCGATGAAAACCTCAGCGTAGACGGACACGTGATGGAAGTGCTGAGTGAGCACATGTGCGAGGGATGGCTCGAAGGCTATCTGCTGACCGGGCGTCATGGCTTTTTCTCCTGTTACGAGGCCTTTATTCACATCATCGATTCGATGTTCAACCAGCATGCGAAGTGGTTGAAGGTGACGCGAAAGTTGCCCTGGCGCGCGCCGATTGCTTCGTTGAATTATCTGCTGTCTTCACACGTGTGGCGGCAGGATCACAACGGCTTCTCGCACCAGGACCCGGGATTTATCGACCATGTGGTGAACAAGAAAGCGGACGTGGTGCGCGTGTATCTTCCGCCGGACGCGAATACGCTGCTCTCCGTGGCGGACCACTGCTTGAGAAGCCAGAATTATGTGAACCTGATCATTGCCGGAAAGCAGCCTGCGCCTGTGTGGCTGGAGATGGATGCAGCGGTGCGGCATTGCACCACTGGGCTGGGCATATGGGAGTGGGCGAGCAACGATAACGGAAATCCGGATGTGATCATGGCGTGCGCCGGAGATGTGCCCACGCTCGAGACATTGGCCGCTGTGACGCTGCTGCGCGAACTCGCGCCGGACATCCGTGTTCGCGTGGTGAACATCGTGGATTTGATGGCGCTCCAGGCGTCGAGCGAACATCCGCATGGCGTGGACGACGAGACTTACGATGCATTGTTCCCGCCGGACCGTCCGACGATCTTCGCGTTTCACGGCTATCCCTGGCTGATTCATCGCTTGACATACCGCCGCCACAACCACGACATGTTGCATGTCCGCGGTTACAAAGAAGAGGGGACGACCACCACGCCCTTCGATATGACGGTCCTCAACAACATGGACCGCTTTCAATTGGCGTTCGACGCGATCCGGCGAGTTCCACGTTTCGAATCGATGGTAGAGAAGACGAGTAACTGGTTTTATGACAATCTCCAGCGGCACAAAGAATACGTGATGGAGAACGGCAAGGACCTTCCGGAGATCGAGAACTGGAAGTGGAGCGCTTGAGCGCAGTTCTGTCCGTGAACTGCGGCTCGTCTTCGCTGAAATTCGGCGTCTACCGCTGCGGCGCGAAGCTCGAACTGGTGTGCGAAGGCGAAGCGGAGGAGATTGGCGGTGACCGCGGCTCGTTTTGGATGAAGACATCCAAACAGGGAGACAAGCACACAGAGAAGCTCGCCTTGCCCGATCACGCCGCGGCTATGCGGCACGGCCTTGATGCGCTGAAGCACCGCGGAATTCCTGAAATAGCAGCGGTCGGCCATCGGTTCGTGCATGGAGGGCCGGATATCCGCCAGCACCAGCGGATCACACCAGAGGTGCTCAACAAGCTGCGAGCCGCTGTGGATTATGCGCCTCTGCATCTTCCAGCAGCGTTGGCGGCGCTCAATGCAATTCAACAGGCGTTGCCGCATGTTGCGCAAGTGGCGTGCCTCGATACCGCTTTCCATCGCACCATGCCGGATGTCAGCAAGACGTATGCTCTTCCCGCCTCCACCCGGAAGTTGGGAGTGGAGCGCTATGGATTTCACGGATTATCGTGTGAATCGATCGTCGCTCAAATCGAGCATCTGCCTGAAAAGCTGGTAGTCGCGCACCTGGGAAATGGATCCAGCATTACCGCCATCCACGCAGGGCAATCGGTCGATACGAGCATGGGTCTAACACCTACCGGCGGCCTCATGATGGGCACACGTTGCGGCGACCTGGATCCGGGTCTCATGATTTACCTCATGCGCCACGGCTACAACGATCCGCAGGCGCTCGAAAAGCTGATCGACAAACAATCGGGACTGCTGGGGGTCTCGGGGAAGAGCAGCGATGTGCGGGAACTGCTGGATATGCGCGGCGCAAACAAGGATGCGGATCTCGCCTTGCGCATGTTCTGTTATCAGGTGCGAAAGACCACCGCCGGAATGGCTGGGGCGATGAGCGGCCTGGACACGCTCGTCTTTACAGGCGGCATCGGCGAGCATGCGGAGGAACTTCGAAGCGAAATCTGTTCCGGGCTCGAATTTCTGGGGATTCAAACCCTGGTGCTTCCTTCCGAAGAAGATTTACAGATCGCGAGAATCACGGCAAAGTTTTTGAATTAGCGCAAACCTACGCGCCGAAGAATAGGACCGAACGCTGATTTGGCCTCGGGAATGCCAATCAGCATCGTGCCTCCGAAATAAATTGCGCCATAGCTGGGCAGAACAACTAAGGCGAGCGCAATCGGGTGCGCGACGCCAATGCCGAGAACCACTTTCAGAGAGTAGCCGACAGCCGCGGCTATAAAGGCTATGGCCCATAGCTTCGCTGTGTACGCAGCGCGCAGGCCCGTATCGCCGATACGCCGGTGCAAACCTCGACGGAGCAGCGCAAACTCGACCCAGCCCGCGATTCCGGCAGATGACGTCAGCCCGGCAGCGCCCCACTTGGGATCGATACCGAGCCAGTGCGGCGCGAGCAAAGCAAAGATGAGTCCCAGCGCGGTGGTAAGCAGCACCCGAATCACAGCGAAACGCAAAGGCGTTCGCGTGTCGAGAAGAGAGTAAAAAGCGGACGAATAGAGACGTCCGAGAGAACTTGCGAGCAGACCAATCGAAGAGCCGGCCAAGACTGCCCAGAGATAGAGAACATTGGCATGACTGAATTTGCCCGTCTGATAGAGGCCTCCGCCGATGACATCGCCCAGAACGAGAAAGCTGACCGCCGAAGGAACAATGAAAAAAGCGATCCGACGTAGAGCGACAGAGAGGCGGTGGCGCAGAAATGCGGACACCTCATCGTGAGTGCCGACAGCGCTCGACAAGGTCGGCAGTTCCGCGGCCGTGACAGACATGCTGAACAGGCTGATGGGAAGAACTGAAATCACCTGCGCAGGCCCGAGAACGGCGACGGCGCCGGTGGGCAGCCAACTGGCGATTGTCGAATCAATTAAAGCGCTGATTTGCACCACGCCTCGGCTGAGAAAGATAGGACCGAAGTTGCGGATTACGGAGCGGACGTGCTCCGATTGCCACTCGATGACGGGGCGAAAGGACGGAAGGAGCCGCAATACAGACGGAAGTTGAACTAGAAACGAGAGAACATTTCCCGCTACGTAGGCCCAAGCAGCATCCATCACTAGCCGATTTGATAGCGTTCGAGAGCCAAACACTATCAGAGCGGCGATCATGGTGGCATTCGTTGCAACCGGCGCCAAATAGGAGAGTAAGAACCGTCCATGGCTATTGAGTACACCTAAGCACCAGGCGCTCATGACCAGAACTCCCGTGCCGGGAAAGAGAACGCGGACAATTTGAATGGTGAGGGCGCGCTTTTCACCGGTAAAGCCCGGAGCGATCACGTCGATGAGGAACGGAGTGAGCACGATACCTAGCGCCACGCCGGCAGCGCAGACGATCGACAAGATGCCGAACACCGCCGCTGCGAGATGTTCGGCTTCCTCATTTTTGCCAAGCGCTCGCAATTTCGCGTAAACCGTAACGAAAGATGCCGAAAGAACGCCTTCGCCGAAGAGGTTGCTGAGTAGATTAGGAACGCGGCTCGCTTGGCGGAACGCATCGGCGACGAGCGTGATGCCAAAATAATGGCCGATAAATCGTTCACGAATCAATCCGCTGATGCGGCTGACCAGGATACCGACGGCAACGAGAGTGGATGCTCCCAGCCCGGCGCGAACAGGGCCGGCAGAAGGAGAGGTTTCGCTGCCCTGAGCGTTTGGCGTTGCCCCTGAGACCTTTCCGGATTGGATAGGCCTCACGGGCCGGTTGATAGGAATGCGGAAACGGACTTGCAAGGGCCGGAGTACTTCGAGAGTAGCAATTGCTCGAATTCAATCTCTCCGCTGGTGCATCCATCAGATACAGGAATGGGTAAATAAGATTGAAATTCGCGGTAAGTAAATCGTTGGCACTTGGACTTATGGGTGCGCTTTGCTCGTTTCCGCAGGAGACCGCGGCACCGGCCGATGAGCCTTCCACACCTGCGGAAACTAAGGCGCCGGCAACGCCCAATCCGGAAAAAATGAACGTGCTGAAACAGTTGAGCACGTCCTTTGAGGAGATCTCCCAGCGCTCCGGCCGGGCGGTTGTGCAGATTTTCGTGCGGAGTTATGTCGCGGCGGCGGACGGTTCAGCGAACGGCGGTGAATTGCTAATGGCGGAGAACAGCAGCGGTTCCGGCATTCTCATGAGCCCCGATGGCTACATCCTGACGAACGCGCATGTGGTGAAAAACGCCCATAGTGTGAAGGTTCAACTGAATGTCCGAACCGAAGCCGAAGCCCGCGAACAAGGGGACCGCACATACAACCGTTCCCTCGATGGCACGTTGGTCGGAGAGGATCGGGAAAGCGACCTGGCTCTTATCAAAATCGACAAGAATAATTTGCCGTTCCTGGAGTTTGGCAATTCAGATGAGTTGAAACAGGGGCAGATTGTGTTGGCTTTGGGCAATCCGCTGGGTTTGGATAATTCGGTCAGCCTGGGCGTGGTGAGCGCGGTGGCGAGGCAGATCAAGCCGGATGAACCAATGGTGTATGTGCAAACGGATGCGCCGATCAATCCCGGCAATAGCGGCGGTCCGCTGGTGAATGCCGACGGGCGCGTGGTCGGCATCAATACCTTCATCCTGACGCAATCCGGCGGAAGTGAGGGAATCGGCTTTGCCATTCCGAGCAACATTGCGCGCGACGTCTACCGGCAGCTAAAGACGCAAGGGCATGTGCACCGCGCACAACTGGGGCTGGTGGGCGAAACGATTACTCCAGATATGGCCGAAGGCCTGGGTCTCGAGACGGATCATGGCATCGTCATTTCGGATCTGCAGCCCGAGGGACCAGCGGCGCATAGCGGCGTGCAAGTCGATGACATCGTCATCGGGCTGAACGGCCGGCGAATGACGAGCGTCCACCAACTGAACGCGAACATTTTCCGTTTAGCGCCGGGCACGAAGGTAATGCTGCGGATCCAGCGTGGCTCGGAGCAACTGGAAGTACCGGTCATTACAGAAGAGCAATCGGGCGCCGAATTGGACGCATTGGCGGATCTGGTGGACCCACAGAAGAACGTCGTGCCCGAACTGGGCATTGTGGGTCTCGACATCACCAAACAGGTACTGCAGTTGATGCCGGATTTGCACCGCCCTTCGGGCGTAGTAGTGGCCGCGCGAAAGGCAGGGGCTCCGTATTCGGGACCGGAGCTCGAGACCGGAGACGTTATCTATGCCGTGAACCGACAGGTGGTCGACAATGTGGCTGACCTGCGCCAGATGCTTGGCCGTATGAAGAGCGGCAGCGCTGCCGTGCTGCTGGTTGAGCGGGATGGACATCTGATTTACATGGCTGTAACGCTCGATTAGGTACCGTGATAGGAAATGAATCACGGGCCTATTTCAAGCTTCATCAAGCATCACTTTCGCCATTTCAACGCTGCCACTCTGGTCGAAGCGGCTGAAGCGTACGTACAACATCTGAGCAAGGGCGGCAAGATGTTTCTGACGCTTGCCGGCGCCATGAGTACAGCGGAACTGGGAATCTCTTTGGCGGAGATGATCCGGCAGGGCAAGATCGATGGAATCTCCTGCACGGGCGCAAATCTGGAAGAAGATGTTTTCAATCTGGTGGCGCACGACTACTACGAGCGCGTGCCGCATTGGCGGGACCTAAAGCCGGAGGACGAGCAAGCGCTGCTCGACCGGCACATGAACCGCGTAACGGATACGTGCATCCCCGAAGAAGAAGCCATGCGGCGTATCGAAGGCGTGATTCTTCAGGAATGGGTCGAGGCCGACAAGAAGGGCGAGCGCTACTTCCCGCATGAGTTCTTCTTTCGGATTTTGCGTTCGCCGGAGTTGCGAAAGAGCTTTCAAATCGATGTAAAAGATAGCTGGTTGCACGCTGCAATGGAACGCAATCTGCCCCTGTTCGTGCCGGGGTGGGAGGATTCGACTCTCGGCAATATGTACGCCGGTCACTGCATCTCGGGCGACATCAAGAACGTGCATACAGTGCGAACCGGGATCGAGTACATGACTTCGCTGGCGGATTGGTACAGCAGAACATCGAGCGATTCGTCCATTGGCTTCTTTCAGATCGCCGGAGGCATTGCGGGAGATTTTCCCATCTGCGTGGTGCCGATGCTGCGGCAGGATCTGGAGCGCGAAAACACGCCGCTGTGGGGCTACTTCTGCCAGATCAGCGATTCAACTACGAGCTACGGGTCGTACTCCGGAGCTATTCCTAACGAGAAGATCACCTGGGAAAAGCTAAGCATCGACACGCCGAAATACGTGATTGAATCGGATGCCTCCATTGTGGCGCCGCTGGTATTTGCCTACGTACTGGGCCTCTAAGGTATCTTGAAAGAGTTCCACGCCTGCGGTGAGGTGGCAGAGTGGTCGAATGCGGCGGTCTCGAAAACCGTTGAACCTTTACGGGTTCCGTGAGTTCGAATCTCACCCTCACCGCCATGCTTCAAAATCTAAACGCGATATAAAATCCACGCTTTTCGATTTCGGAGGGTGCGAAGCTTGAGATAAATGTTTCGTGCGGCGGCGATCGTCTTTCTTGCGCCATTTCTTGCTCTTCCTGCGAAGCAACCCACCCCGGTAGGTCTTTCAGTTGCACTTGCGGTCAGAACGGGTACGCCGCTGCGAGTGTATATCACCAAGCGGGTGCCTTACCGGCAGGGAGCGGTAGTTTCGGCAAAGCTGGTAGAACCAGTCTGGTCTTTCGACAGGATCGTGATTCCGGCAGGCGCCATCCTACAAGGCGAAGTCATGAGCTTGGAGCCGGTTCCCAACATGATGCGCGCGATGGCAGTCGTCCGGGGGGATTTTACTCCTCTGAAACGCGCCGAAGTCACGTTTCACGTGCTCACTCTACCCAACGGTCAACGGATTGAAATGGAGACGCAGCCGTCTGTCGGGTTGGCGAGCATCTACGTTCCCCCGAAACCAAACAAGAACGTCCCGAAGAAGTCGTCGCGGCTGAGGACTCTCGCAAAGCAACAGATGGAGACTCAGATTAACGCCAGGACGTATGGGTTCCTTGATTTCGTAAGGGGACCGGATAAACGAGACTGGGTCGAGACCTTCTTATGGAACAAGATGCCATATCATCCGCAGTGGTACCGCCGGGGGACGCGATTCGATGCTGTTCTGAAAAGGCCGCTCGACTTCGGAACGGTCAACGTATCGGACGCAAGCCTGACGGAAGTCGGCCGGCAACGCGGAGTAGATCTGCCGGCTCTGGTTCAAATCACGAACACGGTGACTTCCGCCGATGCAAAGGTGGGCGACCCGGTTACAGGAGTGCTTTCACAGCCCTTATTTTCCGCGGATCACAAGCTGATTCTGCCGGAAGGAACGGACATGCACGGGAGGATCACGCTGGCGCGCCGGGCGCGGATGTTCCACCGGGGGGGACAACTTCGGTTCACGTTCGATGAGGTGGAACCACCGTCATTCCTGGCAAAAGCAACGGGTGCTCCGGAGGTAGAAAGAACGCAGGCTCAACTTGCGGCCACAGAGCAAGGGGCGGGACCGGTCAAAGTCGATTCGGAAGGGACTGCCAAGGCGACAGAATCGAAAACGAGGTTCTTGCGGCCGGTGATTGCCGGGTTGGTGGCCTCAAGAGCCGCGGATAACGACGCAGGCAAGCAGAATTCCTCTGGAGCGGCGGGAGGAGCAAACGCCAACTACTCCGGCCATTCGCTAGGCGGATTTTCCGGCTTTGGGTTGCTGGGAATGGCCGCATCTTTCGGTCCGGCCTACGTCGGCACGGCACTTGGGTATTATGGCCTGGGCTGGTCGGTATACAGCAGCCTGATTTCTCGCGGGCGCGAGGTCACGTTCGAGAAAAACTCCGCGATTGCCATCCGATTCGGCGCGCCGAAACGAGGGGCCAAGTAACGCGTCAAGCGACCACGGCGTGGGCTGGGGTCCACTCCATCAGGTGATACACCTCACTGCCGCCGGCCTTCACAAAGCCGAGGCGCTCATAGAAGCGGCTAGAGCGATGGGTGATGTTGACGTGCAAGCGAACGGGCTTGCCGATCCGCGCGGCGTCGTCCAGGATAGTTCGGAGCGCGGCGGTGCCGATGCCCGTGCCGCGGTGCTCGGGCGATACCAGGACATCGACGATCCAGACTTCATCGGCTGTGCGCGCCAATGCGATGCGACCGGCCGGCTTGCCATGCTTCAAGATGATGCGATCGTCCAGATCGCGCCAAGTAGAGTGCATCGCGGTATCGCGAGCGTGGTATTGCTTTTGCAACAGATCTGCGCGAATGGCCTCCGGCCAAGCCCACGCACCCAGCTCATCGGCTATGGCGCGAATCATGAGATTGCGCAGAAAGGGTTCGTCGGCCGGCGTAGCCGGTCGAAACTCAACACCTGTCATGCGTGCACTATTTTAGTGCAAGAAGCCGGTCGATACTAGCCTGTTGCGAGAGTTTATGGACCGGCGTCATACAGGATAGAGAATGGCCTTTCTTCCGCTGATTTTGCTAGCCATCGTGCCAGGGCCGTTGCCGTCCGCCGATCAGATCATTGCCGGGGTGGTAAAGCGGTCACAGGTGCAGGATTGCGAGCTACAAAAATACTCGGTGATACGCCGGTACACGCTGCGGAACCGCCACATGGATGGCGAGGCCAGTCTGACGGTGCGATTAGACTACCAGACAGGTCACGGGAAGCACTTCTCCGTTCTACATAGCGATGGGCCGGGGGTGGCGCAGCATGCTCTGATGAGGCTCGTAAAAGACGAGGAGAAGTCGAGCCAGAAGACTTCGGAGAACGCGATCAACCTGTCGAACTACAGCTTCGCACTCGAGGGCGAGGAGAGGCATGAGGGACGGCTGTGTTACCGCTTAAAGCTTACGCCCCGGAAGAGCAATAAGATGCTGATCGATGGCGAGCTTTGGGTGGATGCCCACGATCTGGCGGTGGTCGAGCTTAAAGGGCGTCCGGCCAGAAGTCTTTCGTTCTGGATCGGACGCCCTTTGATCGATCAGCGCTTCGCGCCGGTGAACGGCTTTTGGATGCCGTCCGGCAATCAGACAACCGCAGAGGTCAGATTAGCCGGCGACACGGAGTTGAACATTGAATACCGAGATTACAAGTTCAACTTACCGGCCATCTCTTTACGAGCACCCTGAGGTGCCTCCGCAGTTCTCGCATTTGTAGCAGGAACCGTTGCGGGTCATCATGCTGCCGCACTCCGAGCAGAGCGGCGAGTCGCCGACCGAACTGGCATCGAAGGGCAAGGCTTGCTGGGGTTCGGGCACAGTCGCTCGGAGCTTGACGGCATCGCCGGCTTCACTTGCTTCGACGATGCCGAGGAAGCGGGCGCCGAGCCAGCGGAAGATGTAATCGATGATCGACTTGGCGTAAGGGACCTGCTGATTGCCGGTCCAGCCGCTGGGTTCGAAGCGAACGTGGCTGAACTTATCGACGAAGAACTTCAGCGGGACTCCGTATTGCAGACCGTAGCTGATGGACGTGGCAAGGGTATCCATCAAGCCAGAGATGGTGGAACCCTCCTTGGCCATGCTGATGAATACTTCGCCGGGCCGACCGTCGGGATACATGCCGACCGTGATGTAACCTTCGTGGCCGCCGATGGAGAATTTGTGCGTGAGCGATTGGCGCTCATCCGGCATCTTCTCGCGCAGGGGACGGTAGACGATCTTCTCAATGGTTTGCGGCTGGGCTGGGGTAAGAGCGACGGACTTCTTCTCGCCTTTGCCTGTACCGGAGCTGAGGGGTTGCACGCGCTTGGAGTTGTCGCGATAGATGGCGACGGCTTTTAAACCGAGCTTCCAACTCTGGGTGTAGGCTTCCATGACGTCTTCGACGGTGGACTCCTCGGGCATGTTGATGGTCTTCGAAATGGCGCCCGAGATGAACGGCTGGACGGAGCCCATCATGCGGATGTGACCGGTGTAGTGGATAGACCGAATGCCGTTCTGCGGACGGAAGCTGCAATCAAAGACGGGCAGATGCTCATCCTTGAGATCGGGGGCGCCTTCGATGGTGCCGGTGGAATCGATGTGAGCGACGATTTTCTCGGTCTGTTCCGCTGTGTAGCCGAGCTTGATGAGAGCTTGCGGAACGGTATTGTTGACGATCTTGATCACGCCGCCGCCGACCAGCTTCTTGTATTTGACGAGGGCGAGATCGGGCTCAATGCCGGTAGTGTCGCAATCCATCATAAAGCCGATGGTGCCGGTGGGCGCGAGCACAGTGACCTGAGCGTTGCGATAGCCGGTCTTGCTGCCGAGCTCGTAAGCATGACGCCAGCATTCTTCGGCGGCCTTGAACATGTGAGCAGGGACGCGTTTGCTGTCGATGGAGTTCACAGCATTCCAGTGCATGCGGACGACGTCGAGGAAGGGCGCTTCATTCTCGGCATAGCCCGAGCACGGGCCGACCGCTTCGGCGAGGCGAGCGCTGGTGAGATAGGACTGACCGCACATGATAGCGGTGATGACAGCGGCGAACTCGCGGCCGCTGTCGCCGTCGTAGGGAAGGCCGAGCGACATCAGCATGGCTCCGAGATTGGCGTAGCCGAGGCCGAGCGGGCGGAAATCATGCGAGTTCTTCGCAATCTTTTCGGTGGGATAGCTGGCGTTGTCGACGATGATCTCTTGCGCGAGGATGACCGTGTCGACAGCGTGGCGGAAGGCTTCGACATCGAACGTACCGCCGGGCCCGACGAACTTCATGAGGTTCAATGAGGCAAGGTTGCAAGCGGAGTCATCGAGGAACATGTACTCCGAGCAGGGGTTCGAAGCATTGATGCGGGCGGTGTTCTTCGACGTATGCCAGCGGTTAATCGTGGTATCGAACTGCATGCCGGGGTCGCCGCACTGGTGAGTGGCTTCGGCGATCTGACGCATCAGCTCACGAGCCTTGTAGCGCTGCTTCTTTTCACCAGTCGCTACGCTTCTGGTCCACCAGTCAGCGTCGTCGCTTACGGCTTGCATGAACTCGTCGGTGGCTCGCACGGAGTTGTTGGCGTTCTGGAAGAAGATGGAGCCGTAAGCGTCGCCATCGAGCGAGGAGTCGTAACCCGCGTCGATCAAGGTGTGAGCCTTCTTCTCTTCCTTGGCCTTGCACCAGATGAACCTCTCGATGTCGGGGTGGTCGGAGTTCAGGATGACCATCTTGGCGGCGCGGCGCGTCTTGCCGCCGGACTTGATGACGCCGGCGAAGGCGTCAAAGCCCTTCATAAAGCTCAACGGACCGGAGGCGCGGCCGCCGCCCCAGAGATAGGCGTCGTCCTCGCGGATGGGAGACAGATTGGTACCGGTACCCGAACCCCACTTAAAGAGCATGCCTTCGGTCTTGGCGAGCTCCAGGATGGACTCGAGCGTGTCGCTGACGGAGTTGATGAAGCAGGCGGAGCATTGCGGATGGTTCTCACCGGGCTGGAGCTTCTTGACGACCTGCGCGGCTTCGTCGAAATAGAAGCCGTAGCCGCGGGATTCGGTAACGCCGACGTTGAACCAGACGGGCGAGTTGAAGCAGGCCTTCTGGGTCAGCATGAGGTGGGCTAGTTCCTGGCGGAAGTTCTCGCCATCTTCCTTGGTCTTGAAGTAGTTGCCGGCGAGGCCCCAGTCGGAGATGGTATCGACCACGCGATGGACGAGCTGGGCGACGCTGGTTTCGCGATCGGGCGAGCCGACGCGGCCATGGAAGTACTTGCTGGCGACGATGTTAGTGGCGGTTTGGGACCAATCGGCGGGGACCTCCACGTCGCGCTGCTCGAAGATGAGAGAGCCCTTATCGTTGCCGATGGTTGCGGTGCGGCGCTCCCAGGTGATCTGGTCGTACGGCGTCGTACCAGGTTCGAGTTTGGTTGTAAAGTGGCGGGGGAATGACACCCCGGTGCGCTCTTCCTTCTTCAAGGATCGGTGCAATTCTTTGACTTTAACGGCGAGGTTAACGGTGAGCTGGCCCATGGGGATTTTCTTGCAGGAACGAGTTCCATAATGCGCCAGATATGTCTGGCAGTCAATACCGGACTAGCCCTATAGGTACGACATCTTGTGGATGAAGTGTGGAAAACCACAATACAAAGCGTGCACCCCCTATTTTTGCTTAGCGGGGACGGTCAAGTCAACTTTGCCGGTGTCGCCGTCCAGGTGCTGTAAGTCATAGGTTCCTTTGGATTTCTTCAGAGGTTCGGCGGCGAAATAGAGGAAGCCGGCGACAGGAGCGGTGAACGTGCCCTGGGGCAACGATTTGTCCGAAAGCTCGTTTTCGAGGGCCCTACGATCCTGGGGCGAACTCCCGGACCGGGGAGGGGGCGGCGGATACATATCAGGACCGGGGTTGTTGGTGACACCGACGCCGGCTTCCGTATAGGTTCCGTGAACGCGCTGGCCAGTGTATGGGTCTCGGCCGCTCTCATAGCCCACGCCGGCTTCCGTGGTGATCTGGGGGCCGCGACCGGGCAGCGATGGCGGGGTCCTCTTGTCCTGGATGAAGGCGGCGATGGTGAGGGCGTCAGTGGGGTGGACAAATTCGGAGTGAGACGCGGATTTGATAAGGAAGTCACGTGGATTCACCGCAACGGGATTCAGCGCAATGGGACCGGATTGAGACGGGTAGCAGGCGACTTCGAATACCAAATAGGTTTTGCTGATGTCGATAGGGAAGAGGCGCTTCACCTGGTCGGCGGGGATGAGCGACGCGGCGTAGGTGGCGTGATTGGTTTGCTGGGAGGCGGCGTAATCGGCGGGCGTGGCGCGAGCGCGGATGCCGGTCGTGGGCGTCTGCGCCGAAGCGAGTGGAGTCAGAATGGCGGCGAAGACGATCGCTACGTTTTGACGAAAATTAGATACACGACAGAACATCTTTTGCTCTCTTCCTCTCCGGCTATTTAAGAATACGCCCGTTTTGAGGGCTATGGGCGCATATGACTGATACCACCGTGGGCAGGCACGCTCGTTTACACTCGCGTCTCGGTTCGCGGCGCAGTTCGGGCGCGGGCTTGGCCGACGAACAGGATTTAGACCGCTTTAAGCGGCCTGCGTACGGGCCAAAATGCGCTGGACCCGGTTGGGGATGCGCATTTCGGGCGTTTCCAGGCGGTGATTGAGCAGTTCCTGGTGCTCGGCCTTGGCTTCGGCGAGCCAAATGTCGCATTTGTGAAGGTCCTGTTTGCGATTTTCGATTTGTTGCTTGCGGGAGTGTTCGGCTAGGGCGAGCTTCTGCGATTCAAACCCAATTTGCTCCTTTCTCCTTTCGCATCTGAGCTTTAGGAGGTCATTAAGGCACTTGGAGAAGGCTCGTTCGTTGGTGGTCTGGTAGCGGATGTAGAGCGAGAGGGAGCGTTGGTGCTCTTCATTGGTCTGGTCGCCATCAAAACAGAACGTTTGAGTTGCAGAAGCCATTCGACTTGGGAGAGCTACGCGCGCGCGTAAGAGCACTGCTCCGGCGCAGACCGCTATTCGAGAATGCGGTGCTGAGAGTCGATACGCTCGAGATCAAATACGCGCTCCAGAACTGTGGCTCGCGGAGGAAGACCGGTGCGGTTAACGGCAAAGGAATATGCGCTGCTGGAGGCCTGGTGAGAGAGACAGACACTCTGATGACGCGGGACGACGAGGAAACGTCTGCGTAAAAAATCGATTTTGAAGGACAACGCCCGCTCATCCACGCGCGTCGCGGGGAGGGCTATATTCTGACCGGGCAGGAACTCGGTTAATCTTGCTCCAGAGGTCCGTTTCCCTCGCCTTCCGCGGACAACAATTTCATTTCGAAGCGCGTCAGGCCCAATCTTGATTCCAACAACGTGAGCGTTCCACCATGCCCCTCAACAATGGCCTTTGCGATGGCAAGGCCAAGCCCCGAACCGGTGACTTCGTCGGCCGCAGCATTCTCAACTGCTCTATAGAAGCGATCGAAGCCATGCGCTTGCGCGGATGGTGTAAATTTCACGGCGTTGTCCAGCAGAATCATGAGAGCCTGTCCCAGCAGATCCGAATCGCCCTGAATTCGCGCTTCGGGCAAAGTTGCACTTCCAGCCATTGCTGCTTCATGTGAGCGAGAGCCCGTGCGGCGCGGCTCGCTTCCGCAACAACATCGTCCAGGTAAACATCGCTCATGTTCACCTTCAGGGAAGAGGCGTCTGCTTGTGAAAGCAAGAGCAACTGTTGGACGATGTTCTTCACGCGCAACATTTGCACTTCCACAAGCTTTAGCGCTTCGTCAGAATCCCGTTGGGTCCGAAACGGGTCGCGCGCCGTGACCTGAGCTGCCGCGAGAGCCACTGTTACCGGTGTTCGCAACTCGTGCGACGCATCCGCCATGAAGCGTTGTTGGGAGTCGAAAGCCTGTTGCAAGCGATTCAGAAGACTGTTAAAGCGCCGTCCGATTCTGCTGATTTCATCAGCACCGCTCGCGACTGAAACTCTCAGTCCTAAATCGGATGAGGTGACCGATTCGATTGTCGTGCTTAAGTCGTTGAGGGGTGCGAGCGATTTCCTCGTCCACGGCGACTTGCAGCTCTGTTTTCAAATCGGAATACAGATTGTTCCGCACCAGGATGTCGCTGCCGATTGCCAGTCCCACAACAATGATGCCGAACAGACAGGTGAAAGACAGCGTAAGTCGCGTTTGAATCGACATGGCGGCAACGGATTTTCCATGTTATACAGAGCACCGCGGACACGGCCGGTGGGGGATTTGATTTATTTAGCGTTTACAGAGATTGTACGCACAACACCGTAAAATCAGGAACAGCACGTTCCGGCGCAACCCGCACCACCGACAATCACGTCTGGTGAGATATCGGCCGGAAATGTCGGCGTAAACGCCTGGTGTTATTCGGCGCTAAAGGATCGAATCTCGCAATATGTCCGCTGTTCCTCGATCGACGGCATCAACTTTGCCGAATACTTCTCACGCCCACTTCCAGGAAGAGTACGAAGCGGGTGTGAATCCGCAATGGGTGCGGTTGTTGAAGCTGCTTGAAATGAATGTGAGCTACGTCCGTTGCCTGGGTGCGGAACTCTTTACAAGCGACGACGATCGCGTGCTGGATTTCCTGTCCGGATATTGTGTTCACAATCTGGGCCACAACCACCCCGCCATTCTTGCCGCCATCAAAGACGAATTGGACAGGTGCGGTCCCGCAATGTTGCAAAGTCACATACCCGAACGCGCCGGTGAACTTGCCAACCGGCTTTGTCAATTGGCGGGCGGCAATCTGAGAAAAGCATTCTTTTGTTCCTCGGGGAGCGAGGGTGTCGAAGCAGCCATTAAGTTTGCGCGCGCTCACACCAAACGAAGCGGCCTGCTTTACGCAGACGGCGCCTTTCACGGACTTACTTGCGGAGCGTTGTCGGTGATGGGTGACGCCTTCTGGAAAAAGGATTTCGGTCCCCTGCTCCCCGATACGCATCAGATTCCATTCAACAAGATCTCTGATCTGGAAGAGCAACTAAAGACCAGGCGCTACGCCGCGTTTATCGTTGAGCCCATTCAGGGCGAAGCGGGGATTCGTCCGTCTTCAGAAAATTATCTGAAGGATGCTCGCGAACTCTGTGACCGTTATGGGACGCTTCTGGTGTTCGATGAAGTTCAAACGGGGTTCTGCCGCACCGGTCCTTTCCTAGCGACACATCATTACTCGGTACAGGCAGACATGGTGGTTCTCGCGAAGGCGATGAGTGGCGGGCTAATCCCCAGCGCTGCGGTCCTGATGCGAGAAGGAATCTACAAATCGGTCTACGGTTCACTCAAGCGGTCGCTGATTCATACCTCAACGTTCTCAGAGAACGGCCTAGCGATGCGAGTTGGTCTGGCCGTTCTCGATACCTTGGCCGACGAGAACCTCGGCGAACGCTCTACTCGTCTTGGCGATTACATGCGCCGCAGGCTTACGGAAACTTTGAGGGATTTCGAAATGGTTCAGGAAATCCGGGGCGAGGGGTTATTTTCCGGGATATGTTTTCGTGCCCCGCATAAATTCGGCTTGCGCCTCGGCTTCGAAGCGTTTACAAAAATTCATCCTGCCATGTTCGGTCAAGTGCTGGTGATGCGGCTCTTTCGCGATTACAAGATTCTGACTCAGATCTGCGGAAATAATTTTATGGTGCTTAAACTGGCCCCGCCGCTCATTGTGAATGAGGCCCAAATAGACGAGTGTGTAGATGCCATAAGAGATGTGGTCGAACTGGCGCACTCGCAGAACTTGTTCTGGACCGAAGCGCTTGGACTCGCTCGTCGCGTTGTGAATCTGTAACGTCTAGACTTGAGATGGTATGACGCGGTTGCGGATATCGGATGTGTGCATCATTGGGGGCGGGCCCGCCGGACTGGCGGCCGCGATCGCTTTGACCCAGTCAGGTTGCCGCGCTACGATCGTCGATCACGCTGTTCCACCAATTGATAAGGCGTGCGGGGAAGGCCTCATGCCCGACAGTATCGCGGTTCTCAATCGTCTTGGAGTCAGCGTGCCTTTCGATACCGGCTTTCGCTTCCGGGGCATACGGTTTTCCGACGCCCGCTCGTCGGTAGCCTCTGACTTTCCGGAGGGCTCCGGTATCGGGATCCGCCGGGTAGTGCTGCATAATCTATTGCTCAAACGCGCTCAGGAGTTGGAGGTTGCGTGTTTCTGGGGCGCGAAACAGGTTCAAGTCGCCGGAACGCGCGTGAACGTGGATGGCCAGACTATCCCATCAGATTTCGTCGTTGCCGCCGATGGCCAGAACTCTTCCATGCGAAGGGCGTTCGGCTTGCACAACATCGTTCGCGAGCGCCGCCGCTACGGCTTCCGCCGCCATTATCGCCTCGCTCCCTGGTCGCCGTACATGGACTTGCACTGGGGACCGAAATGCCAGATCTATGTCACACCGGTGGCAGCGGACGAAGTCTGCGTAGCCTCGATGTCTCGCAACGCGAAAGTAAGACTGGACGATGCCCTGGCTCATTTCCCGGAGGTACGAGAGCGCCTCGCCGGAGCAGTGCCGACCTCTCGCGAAAGGGGCGCATTGTCGGTCTCCCGCAAACTTCGCCGCGTTTGCCGAGACGATATCGCCCTCATTGGGGACGCTTCCGGATCAGTGGATGCTATTACGGGCGAAGGACTCTGCCTTTCTTTCAAACAGGCTCTGTCCTTAGCCGAGGCGTTGCGCTCGGGAAATCTTTACGAATATCAGTCAGAACATGACATGCTCAGTCGAAGACCGCACTTGATGGGCACGCTGATGCTGACTCTGGACAAACATGCTGGCTTCCAACGCAAGGCGCTGGGCGGCTTGGCAAGCTGTCCGAAGGTCTTTTCGTCATTGTTAGCCGCGCATGTCGGCGGAGGCTCGTTTGCCGATCTGTTCTCGTGGCAAGTTTTGGACTTCTGCCGGGCGTTTCTGGAGGCGTAAGCTTGCGCCTTTCCGTGGCCCAGTTCCAGGCTGTGCTCCTACAAGCCATTGCGGTTACGGGAGCTTTTGCTCAGCCGATTTCGATCGATCTTAATCCGGCAAAGACCAGAATCGAATTCGTTATAGGGGACGTACTGCACACGGTCCATGGAACCTTCAAGCTGAAATCCGGGCACATCGACGTCAATCCGCGGACGAAAGCGATTTCGGGCCAGATCGTGGTGGATGCCTCGAGCGGAAACAGCGGCAGTGGCGCACGCGATGGCCGCATGAAGCAAAACGTCCTGGAGGTCGATCGCTATGCCGAAATTACGTTCACTCCGAGCACGATCGAAGGAGATCTGTCGACTAGGCCTTCTTCTGTGACGGTCACCGGCTGGTTTGACATTCACGGGCAGCGCCATCGGCTTTCGATTCCCGTGCAAGTCACCATGCCCGGCGACAAGGCGGTCGCTATCGGAACGTTCGTCGTGCCCTACGTCGCGTGGGGCATGAGAAATCCTAGCACATTATTTCTGCGCGTCAGCCCACAGGTGGAGATAAAGATTACGGCCGTAGGATCGATCGCCGGGTATGCCAAGGGGCCCACGTGAGTTCACTTTTCTACAAGACTCGTGCCCCGCGGTTTTGAGATGCTGCGAATATGAGCGAGAACATACAAACATCGTCCGTAATTCCTGGCCTGAAGTATCGTAACGCGCATGCCGCTATTGAGTGGTTGTGCCGCATCTTTGGATTCGAGAGACATGCCGTGTACGAGGGGCCAAACGACACCATTGCGCACGCCGAGTTGAAGCTTGGGGGCGGGATGATCATGCTCGGGTCCGGATCCGATAATGCGTATGGGCGGCTACTGAAAGCGCCTGGCGAGATAGGTGGATTTGTCACCCAGAGTGCGTATCTTGTGGTAACGAATCCAGATGAAGTTTATGAGCGCGTGAAGGCCGCCGGTGTCGAGATCGTGCTGCCGATTGAAGACAAACACTACGGTGGACGCGACTTTTCCTGCCGCGACTTGGAAGGTCATCTTTGGAGCGTCGGCAGCTATAATCCATGGGCAGCGAAATAGTTGGCGGGCAGAAGAAGACGACGCAGTATTGTGGGGATTGGAGTCTCTCTCATGACCACAATCCGAACGATCCTCTTATGCCTGGCAGTCGGTTCTTTTTGCTGCGCGCAAAATGCCCCGCCTCCACCTACTTCGCCATCTGACGGGTTAGGGCAGGCCGAAGATCACCACAGGATGGTTGAGTTGCTGGGCGTAGAGTGGACCGGAACGCGGCTGCCGCCAACTTCGCTGCTGCGGTTATCCCAGCTGAAGATAGGCCAGAAAGTAAATTACGACATTCTGAATGAAGTGGCGAGCAGGATCACCTCTACCGGTCTAGTCTCCACAGTGGCTTACGCGTACAACGTGCAGCCGGGTAAACCGGGCGTGGTGGTGTCGTTCAAATTGTCCGATGAGCTGCCGTTACTGCCGGCGAGCATTTATCCAACGGCAAACGAGCAACTGCTTTGGGCCTGTCTGCAATCGGCGGACCCGATTTTTACGAAGGAGATGCCGAATACCGTCAACGCAATGAAGTTTTACGCGGCTAATATAGACCGCTGCCTGGAAATGGGAAGCCATAATCACGACTTCTATGCCCATGCCACGACGGCTTGCGATCCTAAGGGGAAGGCGACCAAAATCGTGTTCGACATCCGGCATACCGAAGGAACGGCCTCACAGCGGTGAGGCCGTTTCAATAGAGAATCAGGCGGCTTTCTTGGCTACACTGCCGTGCGGATCGAGAACGAACTTCTTCGCCGCGCCTTTGTCGAAATCCTCATAGCCTTCCGGCGCGTCCTCTAAGCCAATGACGGTGGCGTTCACGATTTTTGCGATGGGAAGACGATCGTGCAAGATGGCCTGCATGAGTTGGCGGTTATATTTCAGAACGGGAGTTTGACCGGTAGAGAAGCGGTGAGATTTTGACCAACCCAACCCCAAGCGGATGCGCAGGTTGCCGTGCTTGGAAGCTTCATCATTGGAGCCGGGATCATCCGTGACATAGAGCCCAGGGACGCCGATCATACCGGCAGCGCGCGTGACGGTCATGAGGGCATTCAGAACGGTTGCGGGCGCCTCCTGGGTGTGTTGAGCGCCGTGGCCTCTCGCTTCAAAGCCCACCGCGTCAATGGCGCAATCTACTTCGGGCTCGCGAATTACCTGCTCAATGAGTTCTGACAGATTGGCTTTTTGAGTCAAGTCAATGGGCTCGAAGCCGACAGATTTGGCGTGCTGCAAGCGTTCCTGATTCATGTCGCCGATCAGAATGACGGCGGCGCCGAGGATTTGGGCAGAAGCAGCGGCCGCGAGACCAACAGGACCTGCGCCGGCGATGTAAACGGTAGAGCCTACGCCGACACCGGCAGTGACAGCGCCGTGGAAGCCGGTGGGGAGGATGTCGGAAAGCATGGTGAGGTCCTTCATTTTGGCAAGGGCCTGTTCCTTGTTCGGGAACCTGATGAGGTTGAAGTCTGCGTAGGGGACCATGACATATTCCGCCTGGCCGCCAACCCAGCCACCCATATCCACATAGCCATATGCTCCCCCAGCACGCGATTGATTCACGTTGAGGCACACGCCGGTTTGCTGTTCGCGGCAGGTGCGGCAGCGGCCGCAAGCTACGTTGAAAGGAACGGTAACCAGGTCACCGACCTCGAGGTATTCGACATCCTTTCCCTTCTCGATAATTTCTCCGGTAATTTCGTGACCTAAGACCAAACCGCTGGGCGCAGTGGTGCGGCCGCGCACCATGTGCTGGTCGGATCCACAAATATTGGTCGCGACGATCTTGAGGATGACGCCGTGTTCAATCTCTTTGCCCTGCGGATTACGCATCTTGGGGTAATCGATCGATTGGACTTCGACTTTATGCGGACCGAGATATACGACCCCGTGATTCTGTGCCATGATTTTTCCTTTGAGCTGTCCGCCAAATCTAAGCGTTTACTTTCATTTGGGCCAGCTTCTCCCTGACCTTCGCTACAACCGCTTCCGGCGTACGTTCGTTCTCCGCCAGGATGGTTGGGGCGGTATCGCGGCAGTTTTGGCCTCGGCCCCATTGGATCCAGAAGCACCAAGGGCCATAGCCGCCGCCGCCCTGCACGCGGACAAGGAGTTGGCGTGGATCATCGGCGAGACCTTCGCGAATCGCGCGCTCGATACTGGCGGCGGTTTTCGAATCAGGGAAGGACACTGACACGTCCAGGCTGTTTTGAACATACGTGGTTTGCCCGTTGGGCAACAGAGCAGTCGGCATAGTTATCCGGGAGGCAATGTATCACACTTATTTTGAGAATGAAGGGAGCGAAGGAAAGAGAGGGGTTATGGCGAATGATACTGTGCGGACGACCTGTTGCGTAGTGGGCGGCGGACCGGCAGGAATCATGTTGGGCTACTTACTGGCGCGCGAAGGCGTTCCCGTGACGGTGCTAGAGAAGCACAAAGACTTCTTCCGGGATTTCCGTGGAGACACGGTGCACCCCTCGACACTCGAATTGATGTTCGAACTGGGGCTCTTGCAGGACTTCTTGAAAATGCCACACCAGGAGCTGACGCAGTTTAGCGGGATGTACGGCGATTACCGGTTTACAGCCGCGAATGTGCGTCATGTGCCGACACGCTCGAAATTTGTGGCGTTGATGCCGCAATGGGATTTTCTGGCATTTCTGAGTGGAGCTGCTAAGAAGTTTCCGGCATTCGACTTGCGCATGGAGCACGAGGCGGTGGGTCTGATAGAAGAGGGCGGACGCGTCACCGGCGTGCGCGTACGAACGCCGGAGGGCGCAGCACAAGTTAGCGCCGATCTGATTGTGGGGTGCGATGGCCGCCATTCGATGACCAAACAGGCGGCTGGTTTTCAGGTACGAGAGGTGGGAGTTCCGATCGATGTGCTTTGGTTTCGCGTGAGCCGGTACGAAACCGAGGCGGAAAATGTACTCGGGACCATCGATTACGGGAAGATGTTGATCCTGATTAACCGCGGAGATTATTTCCAGGCCGGCTTGCTGATTGAAAAGGGGTCGTTTGAACGGTTAAAGCGAGAGGGACTGCCGGCGTTCCGGGAGAGTGTGCGCAAGGTAGCTCCGTTTCTTGGACAACGGCTCGACGACATAAAAGAGTGGGATGAGATCAAGCTGCTTTCTGTCCAGATCAACCGGTTGCGCAAATGGTATCGGCCGGGATTGCTGTGTATCGGCGACGCGGCGCACGCGATGTCGCCGGTGGGAGGAGTGGGAATCAACCTAGCGATTCAAGATGCCGTGGCGGCGGCGAACCTGCTGGCGAAGGCGCTGCGCGAGAGGCGCGTGAGGGAACCATTGCTGAGGCGAGTGCAAAAGCGCCGCGAATTTCCGACGCGTGTAACGCAACGCCTGCAACGCGCGGTGCATGCGTTGCTGCGACGGGTTTTCCGGAACAAGGGCAAAGCAAAAGCGCCGCTGAGCATGAAATTGATCATGGCGCTGCCGGGGCGGCAGCGACTGCTAGGCCGCCTTCTCGCGGTGGGCGTACGGCCCGAACACGTCAGGACAACTACGAGTAGCGGATGAGGGGGGCCCAATCGTCTTAGAAGCAGGAACAGTGAGCATATGAACAATTCATCCATGAGACCTTTTGCAGTGGTAACAGGCGCTTCCAGCGGTATAGGATACGAGCTTGCCAAGCAGTTCGCTCAGAATGGATACGATCTTCTGGTGGCATCCGCAGGATCGGGAATCACGCAGGCTGCGCACGATTTCGAGACACTTGGAGCGAACGTAGAAAGCGTGCAGACGGACCTCGCCGAGTATGGCGGAGTGGAACAGCTGTACAGCGCAATTCAGGCGAGCGGGCGGCCCTTAGATGCAATCGCAATCAACGCCGGCGTAGGGGTGAGCGGCGATTTCACCCGACAGACCGAGTTGGACGACGAACTCAATCTGATTCACCTGAACGTGATTTCGCCGGTACATCTGGCGAAGCGCGTCTTGAAAGATATGGTGGCTCGCGGTCAAGGGCGGATCCTATTCACGTCTTCGATTGCGGGCGCAATGCCCGCTCCGTTCGAAGCGGTGTATGGAGCATCGAAGGCCTTTCTGACTTCTTTCGCACAGGCGATCCGCAATGAATTGAAAGATACGGGCGTAACTATTACCGCGTTGATGCCGGGGGCGACGGAGACGAACTTTTTCCATCGAGCAGGCATGGACGATACCAAGATCGGCGCGAGTGAAAAGGACGATGCGGCCGAAGTAGCAAAAGAAGGCTTCGAGGCTCTGATGGCAGGCAAAGACCATGTCGTTGCCGGGTCCTTCAAGAACAAGGTTCAGGCTGCCGCTGGACATGTCCTGCCAGATCCGGCTGTCGCGAACATGCACCGGCAAATGTCTGAGCCCGGCTCAGCTAAAAAGTAAGGTCATTCCGGAAGCTGGGAATTAGCCGGCGTCAAAAGGATAATTGTCCTGCGGACTGGGGTGGCGCTGCTGTGAAATCCCGCAATTCAGGATAGTGCTCTACAAGCGAAGCGGGAGCAGCGACCGGCTTCGCTTTCAGAATCGATGATATCTCCACGGCGTTCACCGCTGCTTTGCCCAAATAGTGGTTGTTCGTCACCACGTAAGTGTCTTTGGCGACGTGTTCTACCGTTTTGATGCGATCGAGCCACGGCTCGAGTTCATTGACGGAATAGAGGTAATCGTAACGCTCGCCGACATATTTGTTCTCCGTAAACCAGCTTTGGTAATTGCGGCCGTGCAGCCTTATATATCCGGTTGCGGAGGTTGTGAGTGCGCTCGGCTTCACCGATCTCTTGAAGAGCGGTTGGTCGATATTGCACAGGCCCAAATCCATTTGCTCCAGCATGTCAAGCGTGCCTGGTGCACTCCAACTCGCGTGACGGACTTCGAGGACGAGCGGGTATTCGGCGAACCGGGCCCGCAGGTTAGCCACATACGTTCGGTTCTCGTCGGTGTTCCGAAACGACCACGGGAACTGCAGTAGCAGCGCTCCGAAGCAGTCGGCTTCGAGCAGCGGCGCGAGTCCCGTCTTAAATTCGATTTCGTCGGCTGTCGTGGCATTGCGGTCGTGTGTAAAACCGCGCCAGAGCTTCGCGGTGAAGCGGAAATTGCTGTTCTTCCGGACGCGATCAAGCCAAGTCTTCGACATCTTCTCCGAGATCGGGCGGTAAAACGAGACATTGATCTCGATAGTGTCGAAATAGTTGGCGAGGAAAGAAAGCTCGTGGAAATCCCGCTGCTTCTTGGGAGGATAGACAATACCCCACCAGTCTTTGTAGGCCCAACCGGCTGGTCCGATGCGAGTCACACTGAGTGCGTTGTGGCTCTTTCGAAGTTGTAAGCGACACGGAACATGGTGGCCTCGTCAAAGTGTTTGGCAAAGATCTGCAAACCGATGGGCAGGCCCTCCGCCGATTGTCCGCACGGCACGCTCATACAGGGGACGCCGGAGAGATCGCCCGTCAGCGTGTAAACATCAGACAGGTACATGGCGAGCGGATCGTCCACCTTCTCTCCGATCTTGAAGGCGGGAAACGGTGAAACAGGCGCGAGAATTGTGTCTACTTCCTCGAATGCCTCGCTGAAATCGCGGGCAATCAACGTGCGCACTTGCTGCGCTTTGCGATAGTAGGCGTCATAATATCCGGCGCTCAGGACATACGTGCCCAGCATGATGCGGCGCTTCACTTCGGCGCCGAACGCGGCGCCACGAGAGTTCCGATACATGTCGGCGAGAGTGTCCCCGGCGGCTCGTGCGGAGTAGCGAACGCCATCGTAACGAGCAAGATTGGAACTCGCCTCGGCAGTCGCAATGATGTAGTAGCAGGACAATGCGTACTTGGTATGCGGCAAGCTAATGTTGCACACTTCGCAGCCGAGCTTTTGGAGTTGCTTAACGGCTGCGTGGATCACGTTGCCGGTATCCGAACGCAAACCTTCGAAGTACTCTTTCGGCAATCCAACTTTCAGCCCTTTGACGGGTTGCCGCATCAGGAAGCGGTAATCATCAATGGGCGCAAACGCCGAGGTTGAATCCAGGTCATCGCGGCCCGCCATTGCCTGCAGAACGGTGGCCGTATCTTCCACATTTCTGGCAAATGGTCCGATGTGATCGAGCGAACTGGCGAAGGCCACCAGGCCGTAGCGGGAAACGCGTCCATAGGTAGGCGTCACGCCCACTACTCCACAAAAACTGGCGGGTTGACGGATGGAACCACCCGTATCGGAGCCTAACGTAACCACTGCGGTTCCTTGCGCCACCGCAGCCGCAGAACCGCCGCTAGAACCGCCGGGCACACGATCGAGCGCTCGTGGATTGCGCACCGGTCCAAACGCGGAGTTCTCATTCGAGGAACCCATTGCGAACTCGTCGCAGTTCAGTTTGCCGATGACGAGAGCGCCTTCCGCTTCCAAACGAAAGACGGCCGTGGCGTCGTACGGCGGGATGTAGTGCTCCAACGCATGCGAGCCGCAGGTGGTGCGCAGGCCTTTGGTGACAATCACGTCTTTAATGCCAACCGGCACTCCGGCGAGCGCTCCTACATAGCCGTGGTTGGCGATTTCATAGTCGACCTTGGCTGCGGCTTCGAGAGCGCGTTCGGGGGAGAACGTGAGGAACGCATTGGTCGAGGGATTCTCTTTCTCCGCGAATGCGAGCGCCCCCTTGGCTAGTTCCGTTGCTGAGAATGTTCTTTTTAGAAGGCCTTCGCGCACCGCCGAGATGGTGAGCGAGGAAACGTCAACAGAACCGCTCATCGCTGCGTTCTCTGAACCGCTCATCGCTCAATCACCTTGGGTACTTTGAAATAGCCGGCACCGCTCGCAGGCGCGTTTGCGAGCGCCTCTTGATTGCCGAGCGGCGTATGCGGAACATCCTCGCGAAGCGTGGCTGTTTCGTCAGCGTTGTACAGCACCTGGGCCATCGGCTCTACATTGCTGGTGTCGAGTTCGTTCAACTGTTCGATGTGCGTGAGTATCTGCCCCAGGTCATGGGACATCTTTTGCACTTCTTCGTCAGAGAGCCGCAAATTCGCCAAATCAGCGACATAGCGGACCTCTTTATCCGTCAGATTCAACCGGTGGCCTTCCTGCGCGAGAGTCGATATACCTTCTTTAGCACAGGGTCTTGGATAGAGTCCGCGTCGTCTTCGGTAGAGTTCGCAGTTCCAAACAGACCGGGGCCGTTCGATTCAGCCCGCTGTGGTTCGCGGCGCGGAAGACCGATCCTGAACTCGATATCCTGCACCGTGTCGCTTCCGGTCAGCGCGCGGACACGCGCCACAATTTGCGCGCTGAGGTAGTGCAATTGTTTCTGCCAGGTGGCGTCCTCCACCTCGACGACTAAAGTGGTTCGGACGAGTTTTATGCGTGAGGTGTGTGCTGCGATCGACTTGCCGACCGCAGAGGGCCAGACGGCGCGAGCGATGTCTTCGTCACTGAGGATCTCGCGGGAAACTTTCTTGTTCTTGATGAGCCGGGCGGCGCGTTCCATGAAGTGCTGTCCTGAACTGCAGGACGGCAGCGGGGGAGGAACTAACGATTAGAGATTCAACTGTAGCATGCATTCGCCGAAGTCCGCCGGGAAGGAACGTTTACGCCAGGCTCATAATCGACGGATAGCTTCTGCGGGGCGGGTCAAACGGCCGCTGCTAAAGCAATTCTGTTGAGCGAATCGGTGAACCATTAGCGGCTGGTACAACTCTATTTATCATGGAGCGCTTTTTGTGCACTCTTTGGTTGCGTTAAGGGGCCGAATTCGAAACGCATATCGCTCTTATCATCCAACCAGCAAAACTCCCTCGCAGAGGAAAACAAAAACCTTCGAGCTCGCTTCGCGGTTATGCTGTTGCAAAACGCTACGGCGCTCTGTCCGAGTGCTAGCCTTTTTGAGGCGAATCTTTCCCACGAGCCAATCAATAGGACATTCCTGCTGAGCGGGAACGTAATTTCGGTGTCCTCACGCATTAGGCCCGGGCTGTCCATGGCACCCTTTGGATCCGTAAAGCGCACCGAAACTGGACAATCGGAAGAAATAAGGGCACCACAACGACTAATCGCCAAAGACCATTCTCGTGCAGCAAAACAAGGCGTAAGCTCTTCCATTAGCTCCAACATGCATTTTATTTGCCAGTTCTGCTCTGCGACGAAAGAATATCGCCGATCTTCCAAGACGTTCCTCATGTGATCGTAAGAGGAAATCTCGCCGAGATCGAAGCCCGCCTTGCGCGCCGCCTCCACTCGGCTTTCCCACGTACCTTTACTGCGCAAATCGCTATGAAGAAGGTGTCTGCAGATGAGATCGACGCCCTGATTCATACTTTCCCGAGCACTAGGAATGCGAACGTGCATCAAAGCAAGAAAATTCATTAAGACCCGATACTCATCGCCGTTCGGCATAAGATGCGTCTCAAGGATTTCACTAATGACCTCAGCCGAGCGGCCCTCGATTCTGCTCAGAGCATCCTCGATAGCGTTAGGATTTACACCGGGCATGTCTACGCGATAGAAGTCCCTCTGGTGGGCAACGTTCTTAGGCTTTGTACGCCACTGCTTACCGGTTTGTAGATCACCTGCCCAGAGAAAATCTTCTTTAAAGCCGGAATTCGTAAATCCGGCCAATAGGAGGCACAAAGTGGTGGGCTCTTGAAATCATCGGCATTCCTGGTGCGTTTCGGAGTCATCTTATCCAGGAGCTTTGAAATGCTCTAGCAGCTTCGAGGTCGCTAGCTCGATAAACACCTTGTCGGAAAGCAGGTTCAGCGGCAATGATGCAACTTCTGCTTCCAGGTCACTAAGCTGATTCCTGATAGGCTCAGCCAGCCGCGCCCAGTTCCGAGCGAATGGCGTCTGCGATGCGCCCGGTCCACCTTTCTACCTGCTCATCCGTCTCGGCTTCAATCATCACGCGCGCCAATGGTTCGGTGCCGGAAAATCGGACGACCACTCGTCCGCTTCCATTGAACTCACGCTCGGCGGCTTGGATCTCGGCCTGAACAGATTCCAGTTCAGATAGCGGGCGCTTGTGCTTCACGCGGATATTGACTAGCTTCTGAGGGAAGGTTTTCACCTCTTCGGCCAACGCGTCCAGCGACTTGCAAGAATCGCGCATGATTTCTAAAACGCGCAAGGCAGTCAGCAGGCCGTCGCCCGTGGTGGCGTATTCAGAGAAAATGACGTGGCCGGATTGCTCGCCGCCCAAAACAGCACCGCGTTTCAACATCTCCTCCAGGACGTACTTGTCGCCTACCGGTGTGCGAAGCATTTCAATGCCGTAGGCCTCGAATGCCTTTTGCAGCCCCAGGTTTGACATGACGGTCGCGACAACAACATCGCCTTTCAAGTGTCCAGTCCGCTTGAGACTGGAACCGGCAAGGAACAGGACCGCATCTCCATCTACAATTTTTCCGCTGGAGGAGACGAATAGCGCCCGATCTGCATCGCCGTCCAAAGCGATACCAATGTCGGCACCCGTCGCAAGAACGCGCTCTTGCAGCCCTTCCAAATGCAAGGAGCCGCAGTTCAGGTTGATGTTGCGTCCGTCGGGCGATGCGCCAATCCACTCTACTTTCGAACCGAGGCGCTGGAATAACGGCGGCGCGACCTGAGTGGCCGAGCCGTTTGCGCAATCGATCACCACGCGAAACGGGAACGCGCGGGAAACAGTGTTGGCCAGGTAGTTGGTGTAGAGATGATCGAGGCTGTTGTCGACGACCAGCTCCCGCGGCGTTGCTTCTTCGTCTGCTTCGAGCCAATTCTGCATCAAGCGTTCGAGTTCGACTTCGATCTCGTCCGCCAATTTGTATCCAGAATGGCTGATGACTTTCAGGCCATTGTCGTAGTAGGGATTGTGCGAAGCGGAAATCATCACGCCTGCCATGAACGGGCCCGTGCGGGTGAGATAGGCAACGCCCGGCGTGGTAATCACACCAGCAAACCTGGCCGATACGCCAGCGCGTGCAAGTCCTCCAGCTACTTGGGCCGCCAACCACGGACCGCTTTCGCGCGTGTCCATTCCGATCAGAATTTCCGCTGGTCCGTCGCTCACGTGTGGGATCGGGCTGCGGCAGGCCCATGTTCCCAAAGCTACGCCCAACGCGTGGGCGGTTTTCGCATCGAGGGGCGGCTCACCGGCCACGCCTCGAATTCCATCCGTTCCGAAAAGCTGTCTTGACAAAATCTCCCCACTAACGCGGTGTAACCAAATACTCTTCCCATGTTATACGGCGGTTCGGCGCACCCGGGGATTAGAATCGTAAGGGAAAAGGATGAATATCTCCGTCAAGAGCGAATATGCTCTGAAAGCTGTATTCGATCTGGCGGCACAGTATTTGGGAGCAGGGGCGACTTCCTCCGCGATGGCGCCCGTCAAGATTGCGGACATCGCTAAGCGTCAGAAAATTCCGCAGAAGTTCCTGGAACTTATTCTCGCCGGTTTGAAGCAGAGCGGTTTCGTGGATTCCCGCCGCGGGGCCGAAGGTGGATATTTGCTGGCGCGCTCGCCCGATCACATTACCGTGGGCGAAGTGCTGCGCGCCGTTGAAAATGTTAAGAGCCTTTCGCGCAATCAAGGCGACGATCCGTTCACAGAGATTTGGAATCGCGTGGATCGAGCAGTTTCCGATGTTTTAGACCAGACGAACTTCGCCGAACTCGCGCGCGGCTGGCAGGAAAAGCATACCCAGTACATTCCCAATTGGGAAATCTGAAAGGATCACATTGATTTACCAAGACAATTCATTCGCCATCGGACGCACTCCGCTCGTTAAGCTGAATCGCATTGTGGACGGAGCGAAGGCCACGGTTCTGGCGAAAATCGAAGGCCGGAATCCCTCCTTTTCCGTGAAATGCCGCATAGGCGCATCCATGATCTGGGATGCCGAAGAGCGTGGCATCCTGAAACCCGGTAAGGCGATTGTGGAGCCGACCAGCGGCAACACGGGCATCGCGCTCGCTTTTGTTGCCGCGGCGCGTGGCTATCCCATCACGTTGACCATGCCGGAGACGATGTCCGCCGAGCGGCGCAAGGTTCTGAAGATTTTGGGAGCAACCCTGGTGCTCACCGAAGGGGCACAGGGAATGAAGGGTGCCATTGCTAAGGCGGAAGAGATTCAAGCATCCGACCCAAATCGCTTTTTCCTGCCTCAGCAGTTCAAGAATCCAGCGAACCCGCGCATTCACTTCCAAACGACGGGTCCGGAGATCTGGGAGGACACGGGCGGGCAAGTGGACGTGCTCGTTTCGGGCGTGGGCACAGGCGGAACGATAACCGGCGTTTCACGCTACATCAAGCAGGAGAAAAAGCATCCGCTGTTGTCCATTGCCGTGGAACCGACGAACAGTCCTGTGATTATGCAGACGCTGAACAAACAGGAACTCAAGCCGGGGCCGCACAAGATTCAGGGGCTTGGGGCAGGGTTCATTCCCGATACGCTGGACATCTCGATGGTGGATCGGGTGGAACTGGTCAGCAACGAAGAAGCGATTGAGATGGCGCGCCGTCTTGCCACGGAGGAAGGGATGTTGAGTGGCATTTCGTGCGGCGCTGCCGCGGCAGCCGCGGTACGTGTGGCGAAAGAACCCGAAATGGCGGGGAAAGTGATGGTAGTGGTGCTCCCCGATGCCGCGGAACGATACCTGAGCTCACCTTTATTTGAGGGCATGTTCGAGTAGGTATTTTTCGCTATCAAAAAAGAAGGCGTTACGTGTAACCGCGGGTAAAACGCCGGCGTTTTACAGGTACCCGTAACGAAGCGGGCGCTCACCCCCAACCCCGAACCCCGAGCGCCCGCGCCCTTAAGCCCCGAAGGGTGACACCCCTTCCGAGCCGAACCAGTTATACCGAACGGCGCCGTTTCCGCCGATCCAGTTTTGTGGTTCGGTGGTTTGCAACCAATCCGTAGGCTCCGCAACCGGAGCCGGGATCGCTGCAAGCGTGAAAGCTTCACGCACAGCGGAGCGCTGCTCTGGGCCGAGCGCATCGGGGGCAATCGAAACAAACAGCGGAGTGCCGCTGCGAGCGAGCAGATCGAGCCATTGCCGATTGAAGCTCCACGGGATTTGTTTAGTCAAGCCGACGCAATCGGCGTCGACGGCAAAGAAAGAGCCGTGCTGGGGGGCGCGGAACGCCAGCGTGTTGACCCCCATCTTGCGAGTGCGGTTCCAATCGCGGCCGCTGGTGTCGTCGCCGATCCGCTGGAGTTCGAATAGACCAGCGCTGAGGTGTCCGACGGTGTTGCAGCCGAGCACCATGGAGTCGCCCGCCGCATCCCGTAGTGCGCTGTAGAAATCGCGGATGATCTCGGCATTCGTTCGCGTTCGGTCGGCGAAGTTCCAATTCGGATCTGTGATTTCCGCGCCCATGCGGAAGCCCCAGCGGCCCAATAAGTCGTAAGTGGAGAAATCATGTTTGATCAAGTGATAGCCCCAACCTACGGCGATTTGAACGTCTTGCTGAACGTGAGCGAGAGCTTCGGGTACCGTGGGGTCAATCGTGTAGGCCTGGTTCGCCGCATATTCGCGCGCGGCGTTGGGCGAATTGAGCCGCCAACCGGGAGCAATTCCTTCTTTCGTAAATAAAGGCCGCAGCCAAAGGCCGGGACGAACCCCGATGCCCTTCATGCGGGCAGCCAGCTCAGCCATGTCGGGGAAACGGGCGTTTCCGTGCGACCAGGGACCGGCTGTTGCGTTGGGACTCCAGCCATCGTCAATTACCATGAAGGGCCGGTTTGCGTGGGAAGTCGCGACCGAAGCGAGTCGTTCGGAATCGTCGCGGATATCGGCCGCGGAGCTATTGCCATACGCGTAATACCAGTTGTTCCCTCCGTAAACCGGGGCGGCGGGCATGCGCGGGTTCGGCGAGAGGCGATGGCAGACGCGTTGGGCGGCTTGAAAAGGTTTGTTCTCGGGAAAGGACTCCGTCACGATTGAGGCGACGTGGAGTTCGCGAGTGCCAAGTCTCAGACCGCGGCCGCCATTCCGGAGGTCAAGCCAGAGTGAGACGCCGCCGGGATCAACTTGCCAAAAACAAAATGCCGAGGCGGCGGTTTTCACACCCGCAGCGCTGGTGGCGGCGCCGTCACAGGCAAGAAAATACCAGGGCATGATCCGTTCGGGTTTCATGCCGCGCCACCCTAAGTCTCCGTACGAGCGCTCCCAATCGTCGCCGAGAAATTGCAGGTTACCTGGCATTGCGAGCTGCCAACGAAGATGGATTCGAATGGCAGCGTCGCGGGGGCACAGGAGCGTTACAGCGGAACCTTCAGCCTGCGGCGTGATTCCGAGTTGTATGTTGCCGGCTTCCCAAGTCGCTCCGTGGCGCGTGAGCGAAATAGATTCATGTTCGGTTGTTACCATCACGGTGTCCGGCGCACTAGAGATATTCCGCAGCGGGTTGGGCTCGGATCGCGCAGAGCGCATTGTCAGCGGAACTATTAGCCCCGACGCGGAAGCCGAGATGAGTTGTCGGCGGCTGAAAATCTGGTCAGCGGACATTCCTTTCCATCTTCTGATACCTCGGACCGGTACGTAGAGTTCCAGTACGCCGGTTCTGGTATATCCCTTTCAATCGCCTCAAGCGGGCTGTAACATGACTTGCGAGAGAACGCCGTACACCGCTGATTCTGCTGCACAAACGCATTCAGCGTCGAGCCGGCGCGCCGACGTCATTCGAGTTCCAGCAGTCGCCCGGAGGTCCACGTGTGTCAGCCAGCCGCAGCAGAGGAACTGTGCCCATCTGCATTGGGAACCGGGTCCGAGGCTGAGCTTGCGGCCGAACCGAGGAACCGTCCCAAGTTCCTCCGCAATTTCGCGGCGCTTGCTTCCGGGCAAACGGCGGAGCGCTTCGTCAGCCTATTCGGGGCTATTTACGTACGGCGGGTACTGGCGGTAACGGCCATCGGTCAAGTCTCCTGGACGGCATCGCTTGTCTCCTACTTCAGCCTGATTGTTTCGCCCGGTTTCCAGACCGTAGCCAAACGCGACGTAGCCCGTGATCCGGACAAAGCGGCAGATTATGCTTCGCTGCTGCTTTCGTTGCAACTGCTGCTGGCGCTGGCGGCGTACGCAATTGTATTTGGGTTCAGCCGCACTGGATGGCGTAGTCCGCAGGTCAGTTTTCTTTTGCTGTTGCAAGGGATCAGTCTTTTCATAGCGCCTGCCGACGTGAGCTGGATTCTGTATGCACGCGAGCGCATGGGGCCGCTTAGCTTCCTGAGCGTTGGATGCGCTGTCCTGCAAACGGGGTGTCTGCTGCTATTCGTGCGCCATCCGGGCGATGTATATCGGTATGTGCTGCTGCCGCTACCTTTCCGGCTCATTGTGGCGAGCTTTGCGATTTATTACGCATCGGGACGAGGCTTGCTGAATTGGCGCCGTGTACGGTTCACGCTGCGAGGAGCGGGACCGTTCTTTAGGGCCTCGCTCCCGATCGGGTTCTCGATGGCGACGGTGCTGCTGTACTACAACTTCGATAACGTGCTGCTTGGGTTTATCCGCGGAGATCACGCTGTGGGAATTTACAGCACCGCGTATAGCTTAATGCTGGTGCCGACGTTTCTCAACACGGCTACCTTCAACGCCTACTTCCCGCAGTTGGCGCGAGTAGCGAATCAGGCGCCCGAGGCGCGGAGGCTTTCCGCGGAGGTGTTGCGGAATATGACGTGGATTGGCTGCTCGCTTGCGTTCCTGGGATGGGCGACGGGCCGTCAGGTCGTGATGCTGATTTTTGGTGCTTTGTACGCGGAATCGGGCAGGATCTTCGAATGGCTGTGCCTGGACCTAGTGCTTGTGTTCTTCAACATGGCTTATAACCAGCCGTTGGTCACCTGGAACCATCAACGTCTGGCCCTGCGGTGCACGATTGCGGGCGCCATTGTGAACGTGATTTTGAATTTGCTTTTGATTCCGCCATTCGGCAGTATGGGCGCGGTGGTGGCGACGATTGCGGCGGAAATAGCAGTGCTCTGCGCAACCGTGCTGATCCGGCGGAACGTGCATCCCATCGATTGGTGGGAACCGCTCCTTTCGATCGGTTCGCTGTGCCTGGGCACGGGTGTACTGGTCAAAACACTGACGCTTGCCGCCGACCTTCCCGTCGTAGCGGCGCTTGCATTCGGATGCGTCATGCTGGCTGGCGGATTCGCAGTAACAGAGCGGCGGTGGACGTACTCGGCATGGGCGCGTTTGCGGCGCGCATGAGTATGTAGCTTGGCGCGAGAATGGGTGCATGACTGGCGTAAGAGCCGACAAGTGGCTGTGGGCCGCGCGATTCTTCAAGACGCGTGCGCTTGCGGCTAAGGCTTGTGATCTGGGCAGGATTCGGTGTAACGGACAGGCGGCCAAGCCTTCGCGCGAGTTGCGAGCCGGCGATCTGCTCGAAGTCAAGAACGGCAGCGGGGACTTTCAAATCGAAGTTTTGTTGCTGAGCGAAATGCGCGGACCGGCGACGGTTGCACAGACGCTCTATCGCGAGACAGAGGCGAGTAAGGAAGCCCGGATCAAAGCCGCGGAAGACCGGAAGACGATGCCTCATTTTGAGGATCTGCGCGAAGGCAAACCCACGAAGCGCGATCGGCGCGATCTCGACCGGCTGCGCGGCAGAGCGTAACGTGGATTCCGCAGGGGTGGGGTTACAGTTCTGCCCACTCGCGGAGCAGATTGTGGTAAATGCCTGTGAACTCGATTGTGGACGGGTGGTCTGGCACATCGCGGCTGAGCCGCTGGGTGGCTCGATCGAGATCGAAGAGCATGGTGCGATGAGCGTCATCTCGAATCATGCTTTGAATCCAGAAGAACGATGAAACGCGAGCGCCACGCGTGACAGGACGCACGTGATGCAGACTGGTTGCGGGATAGAGAATCATATGGCCCGCGGGAAGTTTGGCACTGTGAGTTCCGTAAGTGTCTTCGACGACGAGTTCGCCGCCGTCGTATTCGTCGGGATGGGCGAAGAAGAGCGTGGCGGAGAGGTCGGTACGGATGCGGTGAGGCGTGCCGGTAACCTGCCGGATGGCGTTGTCCACGTGAGTGCCGAACGATTGGCCGCCTGCGTAGCGATTGAACATCGGCGGGAACACGCGGAACGGTAAAGCGGCCGAGATGAAGAGCGCGTTACGGCCGAGCGCGTCGAGGATCATGTCACCGAGTTGTCGCGCAGCCGGGTGATCCTCAGGAATCTGCATGTTGTCTTTAGTACGGGCGGACTGATGTCCGGCCGTGACGCGGCCATCGACCCAAGGCGCAGTTTCGAGGATTTGGCGAGCTTGTCCGATTTGTCCGGTGGTGAGCACGTCTGGAATGGCGAGTAACACTGAAAAAATTCCTTCGAGTTAGAACCTGATTTTGAAATCGATCGTGGCGGAACGGCCAGGGCCTAGAACGATGTGTCCTGGATGGAGTTCATCGTAGTAATAGCGGTTTGCCAGGTTGTACACGTTCACCTGGATATCGAGGTGCTCATTGATAGGGTGCCCTGCCATCGCATTGAAGACCCAGTAGCCCGGTACTTCTTTTAGCAAGCCGGTTGTGGGATCGAGCGGCACGGTAGAACTGGCACTGCGAGCGGATTCATAGTTCGAACCCGCGCCGAATTCGAAGTGGTGACGCAGGTGAAAATCGTTCCAGAGATTGAAGGTATTCTTCGGCACGTTTGCGAGTGCATAGCCGATTGCGCCGGGGAAGTACAGCGAACCAACCACTCGACTGTCGAGATAGGCATAGCTGGCGAGCACATCCCAGCGGCTCATCATTCGGCCTCGCACATCTACTTCCGTGCCGCTCACTCGCTGCGCTCCGGCTAACACGATTAGCGATGAATCGAGCGGATCAGTTTCCTTGGCGTTGTCTTTGGTGGTGCGAAACCAGGAACTGTTGACGGTGAAGCGGTTTTTATTGAAGTTCCATTTGGTACCGAATTCATAGCTTCGATTGGTTTCCGGAGGAAGATTCGCATTGCCGGCGCTGAGCGAGAGAGATTCGGCGGACGGATTGAAGGACGTGCCGGCATCGAAATAAAAGCTGCCCGCGTCGACCGGCTTATATACAGCGGCAGCGCGCCACGTCGGTTTTTCATCGATACGCTCGAAGTTTGAGATCGGCGCAACCGTTTGGTGGTAGGTGTCGTCGAAGCGATCAAAGCGTAAGCCGCCCGTGAACTCCCAGTGTTTGCCGACTTGCATGGTATCGAGCGCGTATACACCCGTTGTGACAGCGGTGTCGTTAACGTGCGTGGTGACGGTTTCCGGCGCGATGAGCTGCTGCGTGTAGTTTGGATCGAGCAGGCTGGTGGTAGGCGCGGTGTTCTTGTAGCGGGTGGGATCTGAGCCTTCGTGACCGGCTTCAACACCAGTGACAAGCGTGTGCTTGACAAAGCCCGTATTGAAGTGGGCCGTGAGATCAAGCTGCTCGTCTAGATAGCTCTCCGTGCTGCTTACACCGATCTCGTTGCGGGTCACTTGCATGGCCGAGAGCGGCGTGGCGAGCCTATAGCCGTTCAGTTGCGGTTCGGTGATCAAGGCGTCGCGGATGTAGTTCGCGTAGCGAACCTGGTCGCGGACGGTGACGTTGCTGTTGATGTCGTGTTCCAGCTTTAGAGTGCCTATGTCGTCGTAGGCGCGGAAGTAGTTGGCGTCTTTGAGACCGTAATAGTTGGAGCGATTTACCGGCGCGGGACCGTTGAATAGCCAGGGCACGCCGTAGTCGGGGACGTCGCCTTCGTTCTGATGAAAGTAGCTGAGCGTAAGGCGTGTGGGAGTGCCCAGACCAAGCGCGAGCGAAGGCGCGAAGCCATCGCGACGGTTCTCGGCCGCCTCTCGACCGGCCACGTCGCCGATATCGCCCATGGTAGTCATGCGGAAAGCGGCGCCGGTGCCGAGTTGCGGAATGGGAAGGTCGACGTCCATGGTGGCGCGCCGGGTGTTATCGGATCCAAACAGCAAGTCGGCGGAAAGGATTTGAGTCAGTTCCGGCGTTTTGCTCGCCTGATTGACGACCCCGCCGGTGGAGCCGCGGCCAAATGTCACCGACGAGGGGCCCTGCAACACCTCGACTTCCTCTGTATTGAAGGGATCGCGATAGTAGCTGCCGAAATCGCGCATGCCGTCGATGAACAAATCGTTACGAGCGGTGAAGCCGCGAATCGTCAAATTGTCGCCCTGTGAACCGCCTTCGCCCGCCGCAAGACTGATGCCGGCCACATTGCGCAAAGCGTCGCGAAGCGTGGTAGTCGCCTCTTGCTGCATGATTTGCTGCGGAACCACGGAGATGGTCTGGGGTGTATCGTTCAGCGGCTGCTGGTATTTGGGCATAGATGCTGCCAAAACCGGGGCGTCTGCAGTGACATCCACCGAGGTTGTTGTCGATTTGAGTTGCAATGTGACCGTATTTCGATCGCTCCAATGAGCTTGCAGACCGCTGCCCGTGAGAACTTTGTCAAGAGCTTTTGCAGCGCTATAGGAGCCGGAAAGACCAGGTGATCGAACGGAAAGGATGCCTGTATCGGAGACGCCTACGTCGATACCGGAGACGGCTTTGAAAGCACTCAGCACGGTCTCCAAGGTACCTGCGGGGATGTCGTACTGCCGGATAGGTAACGCCTGGATCTGATCCGGCGCGTTCTCGTGTCGCGCGGGCGGGTTACTTTGTGCAAGTGCTAGCTTGCTCGTTCCCGCCGCGGAATAGGCGGCTAGTGTCCCGAGCGTTACCCAGTATCCGGGTCCGCGCAGGCGCGCCTCGGGCTTCTTCTTGATTCGTTTGCTTGCCACTCGCCATCCTTGTGCAGCCATGGGCTGCAAAGCTATACAGATTGCGGCTGGCCAGCGTAAAATGAGGAACGTCGCCAGCACTGCTGGTGCCATGACCCGAGTCGGGCGCTTCTCCGCCAAGAGTTTGAGCGCCTGGTTCGGGTTTAACTATTTTCAGATACGGACAGCATGTCAGACCATTCTGGTCCAGAATAGAAACCTTGCAGCGTTTTGTCAACAATCCGCAGCAAACGACTACAAGGACGGATCGAACGGCGTAAGAGAACTGTCAGACCGCTGTAGCGCGAAGAGGAAGTGCAGCGGATCGTTCGAAGGTCAGATTGCCGGTAACGATTTTGCCGAAGCGATCGCTGGCGGCGAGCAGGCAAAGCGACAGAAGGCCCCACGGTTGGTCGAAGCGCGCGGGCGAATGGCTGACCATCTTGCTGACCGCTTTGCTTAGGTCGTCAAATTTCGATCCTGACGTTTTGAAGGTTTGAAGCGAGCGGGCGACATTCGCCATGCTCGAGGACCACCACGCTATGACTTTTCCGTCGAAGTAGATGTCGGTGATAAAAGGATCCACGTTGGCTGGCGGCAGCAGCAGTGAGTGAAGGTCTGAAATGCCGCCGGCCTGCATGACATTGGCGAGGAGAACAGCATCTTCCAAGACAGCTTTGCGGTAGCCATCCACCCTCTTGTTATCCGGATCGAGAAGAGCGATGAGCGCGCGGCGGCCAATCTCTATGTAATCGGCCTCGGAATGTGGCGTGCCGTCGGTTGTCAGAAATAAGCTGGACGTGCGAGACGGCTCGAAGTTCACGCGCAATAAACAAGTGGAGAGGCCTTTGGCGGGAAGCAGTTGTAGCTCGGCATCATGCTCGCTGGGCAGAAGTAGGCCGAAGGCGGAAAACCAGCCGAGATAGTCGCGTAAATTCTGTTGGTTCGTGTTCTGGTTGAACGCGAAGTGGAGACCTGAGATGGAGAAATCGAGATTGGTTTTTCCGGAGGCGGAGTGAACAAGAGTGGCGACTACGGAATCGAACAAGGCTTTGCGCAGCGCTTCGTCCCGCTTGAAGGGCTCGAGTATCCCGGATATACGGTTTCCGGTTAATGTTTCCTTCAGAGTCACGTCGCCGGTCACAGAGTCCGTCACGACTTCGCTTTTCTTGATGAACTCGGCCAGGGAGGTAAAGTTCAAGATACCGAGCAGATTCAAGTTTATGGTGCAACTGGAATCGTGAAGCTTTGAGAGAACGCTCTTGAGCACGCGAACCCCGGGGGCGATGGTGCCATCGGATTGCTTATTAGCTTCGAGGCGGTTCAGCGGAGAAAGATCGGCGTGCAGGGCGGCCTCGATCGCGGCAGTCGAATCCGGCGTTAGCCGGTCGAGTTGAATCCGGTAGATGAAGGCGCTTTCGTTGCTAACCAGGGCCTTAAGAGAGTCCTTCACCGAGGCTGCCAAGCTACGGTCGATGCCGGCCTTTACTCCTTTACACAGGGTTTCGGTCTCCTCCGGCGTAAGGCCGGCTTTAACGAGTACTGCGGCGCCGGGAGTACTGGCGGCGTCTATTGCACCGAGCAGCTCGGCGATCAACTCTGTGCCGGAAATTTCCGCGGACACGCCGGCTGATAAGGACGTGTCGAACTGGAACGTGGTGCTTTTTTCCGGCACGAACAGTAACTCGACGGTATTTTGATCGAGCTTGTGAGCTCTTGTCTGATAGGCGGCCTCCAACTGAAAGGATGCGCGGAGGTCCTCGACGACACCGTCCTTGACCGCGATCGTTCCTGCCCCGAGCGGCAAATCGATGGAAGCGAGAGGATTGGTCACCAAGCTGAATTTGAAATCACCACAGACAGTGATACTGCCGGTCCCGGACACGGTTGCGACGTCGTTTACATGTAAAAGGAGTAAATCGGGCACGCTTGCGGGAACGACGAAATGACCCGCGGTTTCTCCAAGCGCGGCGCCTACCGCAGGTTCGCCGTTTCCGAGCGGAAAGCCCCGGTAGTATTGAAGGGTCACGGAGCTGTGGGTTTTGAAGCCGAGAGTCAAGTCCGTCGCGGCCGGCGCGCTGCCGTCCACTTCAAGAGAGCCGCACAGGCTGAGTGAAACATAGCCGGTCTTATCGGGGATGGTACACGGCTCTGCGAAGGAGCCGTCGGAGAAAAGATCATGACCAAAGCCAGTGTCGATCCCCAGGGTGACTTTGGATTCTGGAGTAAAGGCTATTTTGCGGCTGCTGGAACCAAAATCGAAGCCGTGTTGCACATCCAGCTGAAATTGAATGGGACGGCCTTGCGTAGCCTCGCTCAGCTTGTCTTTAGAGACTTTCGCCAGGTCTGGAATGACTAGCAGGTGAAGAGGTTCGGCAACTAAGTATTTCTTTAGCGAGCCTACAGAGTTAACCTGATTCGGAACGCCATCGACGCTGTTTCCTACGTTATCGCTAATCTCAAAATCGGCCATAGTTGCTCCTTGCCCGTCGCTTGCCTACTGGGACGCCAATGTATCAGATTTGTGTACGGTGCGCGAGGGCGGAACCTAATTGAACTTGATCGTCATTGAACTGATCGTCGACTGGCCGGCATAGCGGCGGCCGTGCTTGTCGTGCGCGACCATCCATTGCAACTTCATCGACATTACTGGTTATCACCGGCGCTTTGTTGAAGCGCCTGCGCGGCATAGCTGGCGATAGAAAAGGTCAGGCCGGCGCACAGGCAAGGGAAGGATCCGCCAAGGACGCGTAGAATGCAAACGCCATAGAAAGCCCTAAACATTTTTAGGAGCACCCTTCCAAAAATACTAGCCGTCGCGCTCAGTGGCAAAGCCTGTATTTCCCGGGGGTCCAATCGGCAATAAAGACCTAATCTGGCGCGGACGATGGCCGATAGACCTTACAAGGGACCCGGACACAATACGTGACACGTCAACATGCCTGAAGCAGCGGAAAACTCGGCTAGCCTCCATCGCGAGCGCTCGCTTGCTTGCCGCAAATGGCTGGGATGGAAAATCATTGCTCTCCTTAAGGGCTACGGTGCCGCCTTGGCGGGGTTGGCCGCACTCATTACCGTGGCGGCCGGACTCGATATCGCGGTTCCCTTCCTGACGCGCGAACTCATAGATCAGATCATTAAGTCATTGCAGTTTAACGCGGCCGGATCATTTCGCATCCTGACGCTAGCGTCCATCGGGATTTTTGCGGCCACGGCGATCACTCGGCTCTTGCGGTCCTTCTACAACTATCGTTTGTTCCGGACGGCGGCCGAATGCGAGGATCGGGTGAAGAATGCGGCTTTTGGCAACTTTTTGCGGCTGGACACCGAGTTTCATAGCAGCGTGAATACGGGCGAGGTAGTGGGGGCGCTCGACCGCGGCGGGACGGCGATCTTTGTGGTCCTGTATGAAATTCTCGGGCAGAACCTGATTCCCCCCCTGATTGTTGTCATCGGGGTGCTCGTGTCGCTGCTTTTGAAGAACCCCTGGATCGCTCTGATGGTCTTCTTGCCTCTTCCCGCGTACGTTCTCACGGTTGGACGCCTCGGCCGTTCAATGCACGAAATCGAGCAGCAGATCAGCCGGGCATTCGAGACTGTCACCAAAGAGTCATACGACATCGCGAGTAACGCGCGTAGCGTGAAGAAATTCAGCCGCGAAAAGCAGGAAACGATGTTGCAGGGCGACTTGATGTCATCGGCGCGAGGAAAGCAATATCGGGGAGAGCGCCTGTGGGCGCTCATCGAAAATGCGCAAAGCTTCATCGCCACGGCGGGCCGGGTCGGCGTAATCGGTCTCGGCGGCTATTTCGTACTGACGCGGCGCTGCAGTGTAGGAGATTACGTGCTGTTCATCGCCATGCAGGACATGGTTTATGGACCTATTTCTCAATTGTCAGTCATTTTGCCCAAATTGCGCCGGAACCTCTCGCGTGCGGAACGCCTTTTTGAAATTCTGGAGGAAAACCGGAAGATTTGCGACTCTCCGCAGGCTCGGGAACTGACAGGCGCTGCGCATTCGGTCACGTTCGACAATGTTTCCTTCCAGTATGCGGGTGCCGAGCGGTACGCGCTCGAACACATAAGCTTTGAGGTTCCTGCCGGCAGCGTGGTGGCGTTGATTGGGCCCAGCGGCTCGGGCAAGAGTACGCTCATGAACCTGCTGCAACGGCTCTACGATCCGCAACAAGGCCGAATTCTGATCGATGGAACCGATATACGGGAATTTAGCCAAACTAGCCTGCGAGAGCATATTGCCGTTGTGCCGCAAGAAGTAGATTTGTTCTCCCGAACCATCCTTGAAAATGTGGCCTACGGGCGCGACTCAGTGACTCCCTCTGAAGTAGAGGGCGCGACGCGCGTGGCCCAGGCGCACGATTTTATCGAGTGCTGTGAGCAGGGCTACGATACTCAGGTCGGTGAGCGCGGGCTGAAGCTCTCCGGCGGAGAACGTCAAAGAATCGGTATTGCGCGGGCCGTCGTACACGATCCGAAGCTCCTTATTCTGGATGAGGCGACAAGCCATCTCGACAATGAAAGCGAGCGGCTCATTCAGCTTGCTTTTGAGAAGTTGATCCCGGGACGAACCTGTTTCGTCATCGCGCACCGGCTTTCCACGGTCCGCAAGGCCGATGTGGTGGCGGTGTTTGCAAACGGGCATATCGAAGCTGTAGGGACGCATGAAGACCTGTGGGCCACCAGTCCGACCTATCGTAAGTTGCACGCTCCGCATCTGGCGGAAAGACCTAGTCGGCGGTCCGATGCAGCGGCGTAGAATGAGGAACCGATATCGGCCTGCTGCATGGGCCAACAAGACTGTAGTACCAACTGAAGTGACGACTGCGAACAAGCCTGCCAGAATGAATTGTGCCGTCAGCTGACTGTTCACTCGGTATAACGATCTCGACCGGGTACTTTTGATGCGTCTTGTCGTTCCCCTATGGCTTACGTTCGTTACTGCAATTTCGCTGATGCCCCTTAAACTCAAGTACCGGGTGGGCACTACCGGTGTCCTACACAATCCCGGCCACTTCGTGGTCTTCCTCATCACATCCGTTTTGGTCTGCAGAAACATGGCGAATCCAGGTTCTCGGTTGCTTCGCTGGATCGGTGTTTGTTGCTTCGCTGTAATGATGGAATTTCTGGAGTGCTTGACCTATCACAATCGGATGGAATGGCACGATGTATTGGTGGATTTCTTTGGGGCAGCCATAGGTCTGGCCATACTTACCATGTTTCCAGGGACCTCTCACCATGTTCGAGACAGCGGGATTTAGCCAAAAGCATACGTCGAAACCATTAAAAGTATGATGAAGCGGGAGCGAAATCAATCGTTGGCTGCCCGGCCGGTTCATTCGGGTGGCAAGCGCTCAATACAAAATATGCTCGCTGTGCGTACCTCTTTGTTATTGCCACTGGGCCTGCTTCTGGCATTTCCTTACAGCGTTCGCTGTGCGGAGCAGCCCGGCATGAATGAAATCATTAGAAGGTCTGTAGCTGCGAATCAGGCTAACTTCAAAGCCGCCCCTGATTTTAACCATAAAGAGCGCGACCGTACGCCGGCTGGAACGAAAACCTCTGAGGTCACGATGATCGACGGCACCCCGTATTATCGTTTGATCGCCATCAACGGCAAACCGTTAACTGGATCGCAGGAAGCCGACGAAGCAAGGAAGGAGGAGCAGATTCGCCGACAGCGCGAGTCCCAATCAGCCGCAGATCGGCAGCAGCGCATCACCAAATACGAGAAAGAGCGCAGACGCAACAACCAGATGATGGAACAGCTTACCGTCGCGTTCACGTTCACGCTCGTGGGTCAACGCAGGGTGAACGGGTTCAATGTTTGGGTATTGAAAGCAACGCCGAAACCGGGTTATCAGCCACCCAACATGGAGATGCAGGTCCTGCCCGGAATGCAGGGCGAGTTGTGGATCGATCAGGAATCGTACCAGTGGGTGAAGGTGACAGCGCGCGTAATTCGCCCGGTGTCCATTGAAGCCTTTCTGGCTCAAGTGGAACCCGGCACGCAGTTTGAACTTGAGAATCTACCGATTGGCGGCGGCGTTTGGCAACCCAGCCATTTCGGCATGAAATCACAAGCCAAGGTATTTTTCCTCATCAACCGCTCATCGCAAGCGGACGAGACCTATTTTGACTACCAGCGCATCAACGGAAGCAACCAGCCGGCGGCCCGGCCGCTCAGGCGGGACGTTGCGAATTGATCTTCGCTCCATCGCCAGGAGCGCCTCCGCTCGACGAGAGCATTTGCACCTGCACAGGCGGCATACCAACAATCTGGTAGGTACCCGACGCGATTCCGATACCGGCTTCGTCCAAGTGCTGCAGGATGTCGCGGCTCATGTTACTTTTAATCTCGCGAATCCCCGAATCAGGCACGATGAAGCGCACCGTCAGTTCGAGCCAGTTGTCCGTCAAACGCCAATACACCTTGGGGTTCAGTTCTGAGCGCTTCACAAAGTAGCGGCGCTCGAAGGCGGCCAATATGGGTTCGCTTATGTCTGCAATTTTCGTAGTGTATTTGCGGGCGGCTTCTAGTAAGATTTCCTCCGCCTTGTGCCGGTCCGAATCATATGTGACCGGCAATCTCATCTCTTCCCAGATGAATGGAAACTCGCGCGTGTAATTGTAGACGGGATCGTCAAAGATAACGGCATTGGTCACTCTTACGATGCGGCCCGTATACTGGCGGGCTTGCACCCAGGCGGTATCGCCCGCGTCTCCTTCCGCCACTCGCCCCATTTCCATGATTACCGTCTGCAGAAAGGTCAAAGCAATGACGTCTCCGCGGATACCCCCCATCGTGATGCGGTCTCCAACGCTGAAAGTCTTACCACGCAGGATCACAAGATACCCGGCGAACGCAGTGACCACTCTTTGAAGGGCGAATGCCAGTCCCGCCGTTACCATACCAGCGGCAGTGGTGAGTGTCGTCGGATTGTTAAACCAAATCGAGACAAGCCCGACAATCGTAAAAACGGAAACTGCGATTGAAATGCCTTGGTGGGTCCAAAAGGCGAAGCGCTTTCCCGGCTTGTTCCAGGTGTTCCGATGCGCCAGCCAACGAAGAGCCCGTCCGAGAACCGAAATAATCACCACGAAGATTATTGAGAAGAGAAGCTTCTCTCCGTTCTCCGTGTTTACTCCGACCAAGGGTACGCCGAAGAGCTGAACAACGTGATGCGGACCTACTAACTCAATTACATTTGTCACGGCAATCCTGTTCTCATCCTAACGCCCAGTTGCCTAAATAACCCTGCAGGTACCGCGCGGGCCGCGTACAATACTCTTCGTGAAAGTCGGTTTGATTGGTTTAGGGTTCATGGGCGTGACCCATCTCAATGCGTACCTGAAGATTCCCGGTGTTCAGATTGCCGCGGTCTGTTCTGAGGACCCTCGGAAGCTTGCTGGGGATTTGACGAAAGTGGGAGGTAATCTGCCCGGGCAACCAGTGATGCACGACTTCTCAGCGGTCCGCAAGTACCAGGACTGGCGCGCTTTCGTGCAAGATCCTGAAATCGACATCTTGGACATTTGCCTCCCGACGGATCTTCATCCCGGTGTCGCCATTGCCGCGCTCGCGGCAGGTAAACACGTCCTGTGCGAAAAGCCGATGGCGCTCACTCCCGGCGAGTGCGAACGCATGATTACCGCGTCCCGCGACCACGGCCGCATCTTGATGATTGGCCAGGTGCTGCGCTTTTGGCCGGAATATCAGTATCTGCGAACGTTCGTCAACTCGGGCGAATATGGACGAGTGCGGTCCGCAACTTTCGTGCGGCGTTGCGGTTTGCCTGATTGGAGCCGTTGGTTGCCCGACGAGGCACGCAGCGGGGGAGCGGTGCTGGACCTGCTCTTGCATGACGTGGATCAGGCGCTCGATTTGTTTGGTCTACCCGCACGTGTGGCGGCTAAGAGCATCGGGGGCCCTGACACTCTTATGGCAACCCTGATTTACCCGGGAGGCCCGGAAGTTCGCATTCAGGGCGGCTGGTTCGCGGCTGGTACTCCGCTTTCCATGAGCTTCCAGGTGCGTGCGGATCGCGCTGAACTCGAGTGGACCAGCGAGGGTCTGATGCTCAGCGACCTCACAGGTCAGCGAACACACGTGAAGGCCGGCGGAGGCGACGGATACGACGCTGAGCTGAGGTATTTCGTCGATTGCTGCCAGAGCGGAACTCAGCCCGTGCGCTGCCCTCTCGAGGCTTCAGCGCTGGCTGTCAAGATCGCGCTTTTAATGAAAGAATCCAGAGCAGCGGACGGACAGCAACTGCCGTGCGCGGTGTAGCGGGCGGATGGCCTTAAATTCGCTATTCAGCGGGGCATGAGCGGGTCGGAAGTGTAAACCAGAAACTGGCGCCTTCCCCGGGCCGTCCCTCGGCCCAGATGCGTCCTCCATGCCGCTGAACGATGCGCCGGCAGATCGGTAAACCCAAACCGGTGCCGGGAATTTCCCGGCCATGGAGTCGTTTGAAGTCGAGGAAAATATTTTCGGCATGTTTCGGATCGAAACCGCCGCCGTTATCGGTGATCTGAAACTGCCACTCGCCGCAACTTCTTTGTACACCGACATGGATCTTTACCGGCCCTTCCGGGCACCGGTATTTCAAGCTGTTGCTCAGCAGGTTCTGCAGCAATTGAGTGAGCTGCGTTTCGTCGCCCCGAACGTCAGGCAGCGGGTCGTGTGTGATCGTTGCGGAACACTCTTCGATGGAGGATTTCAGGCTGTCCAGTGCGTTCTCAAAAACCTCCTGAAGCGAAACTTCCGTGAAGGTTCCGCAGTGATCTTCCTCATCCCGTGAAATGCTTGCATAAACCAGCAGGTCGCGCACTAGCGCATGCATCCGGCCGGCCGCTCCGAAAATTTGTGTTAGCAATTCAACTGACTGACCCGGCATTTCGGACGCATGCCGGCGCATCAAAAGATCTGAATACATGCTTAAGGTCCGCAGCGGCTCCTGCAAATCGTGGCCGGCTGTTTTCACGAAGTGTTCCAGATTCTCGTTTTCACGTTGCATTCGCACGCTCGCAACCCGCAGATTCTTCATCGCGCGCCTGCGTTGTGTCACGTCGCGTCCGATCAATAGCAGCGACTGCGCTTCCTGATCGTGCCCGATGTGCCAGGCGATCCAACGGCACCCGCCTTCTTTGCACATTAGGCGAACCTCTAAAGTCGCCCCACCACGCTGTCTGACGTTGGCCTCGACCGCTTTCACGCGATCATGATCAGCCGGAAATACGATGTCGAGCAGAGGGTGCCCGATCAACTCGTCTTCGTTCCAGCCAAGAACCTTGCGGATCGCGGGGTTCGTGCGTAGCCACTTCTGATCCTCAAGAGAGGCTACCGCCAGCAGGTCAGGCGAGATCTCAAAGAGATGGCTGAGTGGCAAATCCGACCCACGGTTGTGACCGTCAGGCGAAGCGAACCGTTCGGCTTGTGCAAGTAGAGGACCCAGCGACGCGCTGCTCATTTCCCCGGCGGCTATTTGAGTACGTGACATAAACAACCCTCATGTACCTATCGGCTAATATGTAGAGCTTATCGGCGCTGGCGTATGCCGCAGAACAGAAAGTTGTACGCTCCGCCAAAAAAATCTGCTGGGATTTTTCTGTGCTCTCTTATGCGGGAGCGATGCCTCGGCGACAATTATCGTCGCGCTATGATCAAACCGGCAGCATTTTAGCCATTTCGGGGGATAAACAAGTGAGCCATTTACATAGGGTTGCATCGATTGTGGGGACGTTGCTGGTCGGAGTGGCGGCGTACTTGATCGTGGCCGACCGGACAGCGCGCGCCCGCGCCCGTCGACACGGCCAGCCGCCTGTGGAGGAGCTTGCGGACGAGTTGAAGCACGCCTGGGCCGGCTATCACAACCGCTAAGCCGAGCGACTGAGTCAGGAGTGCGGCTCAAGCAGCCGGCGTATGGGGCGTTCTGAGCCGTTCGAGCAAGGCAATCGCTTGGCGAATATCGCGTACCCGCTGCGCCGGCTCTGCCCCTTCGCGTTCGATGCTCAGTACTCCGCGGTAACCGATCTCCTTCAGCTTTGAAATGAAGGCCGGGAAATCTACACTGCCCTCGCCTAAAGCGCGCTCTGTGCCCAACGCGGCGGGCTGATCGCGCGGCGGCCAGTCGCCGTCCTTGCAATGGACAGAGATCACCTCGCGGCCGAGCACGTCGAGCGCTTCAACCGGATCGCCGGTACCATACAGAATCATGTTGGCTGGGTCGAAGTTGATCTTCAAATTCGGGCGCTCCACGTCCTGGATGAATTTGAGAAGTACTTTGGCCGGCTCCTGGCCGGTTTCGAGCGTGAAAATTTGACCGTTGGTCCCGCAGTGATCACAGATCTCACGAGTGACATCGCGGATCTGGGCGTACACGGGATCAGTTGCGTCTTCGGGAACAAAACCGATATGACAGGCGACACTCTCGATGCCAAGCTTCTTTGCTACATCCGAGACGGCTTTCGTTCTGGCAATCCGCTCAGACCGTGTCGCTGAGGGAACCAAACCGACGGTACGCTGCACCGTTGGGATATCCGCATAATCCTCGCCCGTATAGCTGCAAACTGCGGTTACGGCGATGAAGCGCTCGGCAGTCAGCGCCTCGTCCCATCGTTCCGCGGCTCCATCGAGCGAGAGCTCTCCAGGGAAGCCCAGTTGCCCCGCTCGCAAACCGAACTGCTTCACTTCTTCGAGTGTCTTGCGGGCGTTCTCTCCCGCCCAGAACATCAATCCTATTTCCAAATCATCTAAACCCAACATCAGTCGAAATTCTCCATTCCGTCTTAGACGGTCCTACAACAAGAAATGTGATCGCTTTAATCGAAGGAAGAGTCCAACAGCGGGAGATCACCCGTGGATAGAGATAAAAAATGCGCGCACATCCCTTGCAAGTGCCAAGCGAAAGAGGGAAGCGACTATTGCAGCACATACTGTGAAGGCGCTGGAAACACACCAGAGATTCAGTGCAGCTGCGGACATCCTGGCTGCTCATCGACAGCGAAGCTGTGACACGCTTACCAGCCGCTTAATTACCTGCGGTGCAGACCTGCGTTGGGCACGCTGGCTGTGTATTCTGCCCAGTGTGCTCTGGCAGAGTCCGCGAAGCTTTCTAGCTGGGTGTAGTCGTCCGCCCAAGTGGTGTACATCAACCCTTGCAGGCCCGGTATCCCGATCGCTCGCGAAAGTTCCGTCTGCGCCGAAAGCGCACCATTGTGCGAGTCGTAGTATCCCGCAATCACCTGCCGATGCGCTATCGGCTGCGCACTATCCTGGCCCGAAAACCACTTGAGCGAATCTCTCAGGTGCTCGTGTTCAGAGCTCCAGTTCATGATGATCACGTTGGACGGCACTCCCTTCCACGAACCGGCCAAGTCGCCCTCGACCAAATAGTAGTGATTGCGCGCGTTGTGATTCGGATCGAACATGTCGCTCCATGTATACAGAGGCGCTTCCGGCAGGATGCTCTCGTAGACGTGCACCGACTGCTCCATGCTCCAGGCCATGAGTTCTCCTGCGGTCATGTTCTTCGCGCGGCATTTGGCGCACGAGTTCGCCTGCCGAACCTCGTCGTATCCGATGAAGACGCTTGCGCCGGGCGGCATCACCCTCTTCAGCGCTCGAGCATTCTGGGCCATCCACTTGTAGACCACCGGCTCGCTCATACACATGGAAACGCCCAGCGCACCCGGAATGGGAGCCGCGGAGTACGAATCGGCAGCCACCGTTTGCCCCGGCTTTAGGCTTGTCCCTTTGGGAAGCGTAATAGGCGCGGGCGCATGCCACGTATCCGTGAAGGGATCACGCGTGGTTTCCACATGCGGGTCGAATACATAGTTGAAATCGGCACCCTCCTTGTAGACCTTTGAAGGGACCTGCGGATCGTACACCTTCATCGGGGCGCCGGAGCGGCGTATCAGGTACACGAGTCCTGTCTCTTCAATCTGAATGTCATCGAACCAAAGGATTCCTGAGCTTCCTCCCCACACCCCGAGATACAAATACCCTTCCGTGCTATCGGCGCTATTGAATGTGTAATCAGCTTCAGTCCAATCGTGCGACCCGCTCGCGTTGAGGTCGGCGCCGACGCGGCCTTTGTCGAAATTTGAGGCGTCCAGCACTTCAGCCATAACTGAGCCCTTGAAGTTTGACGACTTATAAAAAAATCGCAGGTGATACTGCCGCCATGGCTTTAGAGGAAACTTCTGACGTAGACGTGCATTCGCGGGCGCATCCACAATCACGGCCGACGTTTTGCCGCTGTGCGCCACTGTGTTCACGCCCAGACCTGCATCACCCATATCAAACCAAGCAGTCTTGCCATCTTCGAAACCAGGGTTCCGCAGGCCCGGAAAACTGTTCTTTAAAACCAGTTGCTTGCCCGAGCGATCTACCTGAAACTCGGTACCCACCACGCGCTGTGCTTCCGCCCAGTTCGGGTTAGCTTGTAGCACTTCGTTCGAATCACCGAACAAGCCCGGACCAAGCAGGGTCCGCATGTTCTTCTTGGCGGCATATTTAAGCAACTCGCCGATCCGCCCTTCCGTGTCGTACGATGCGAAATCGTCGCCCAACGTGTTGACGTTCGAATCCCAAAGCGCCATCCCGTTGTAACCGGCTCTCGCCGCCCGGTCCACCAGAGCTTTGCTGGACTGGAGCGCATCGTCATTAGACAAATAGGTGTGATGGTAATACCAGAGCTGAATCGGCGGCACCGCGCCTTCAGGTGCCGAACCTTCAGGCGCCCGCGCGCTTAAACAACCCAGCGCGCTGACAAATACGAGCCCACAAACAAGCGTTTGCGTGCGTCTCGATATGGCGGCTCTCAAGACGGCAGCTAAGATGCGCTGCTCCAGGGCTTAGCCTCAAGGATGCCGTTATAGCCGTTCTTCATACGCTCCTCAATGATCGCCCATACTTTGGGATCGCAACCTTTCCATTCGACTACCACCGTGTTGCCGAGATACGGGAGGTCGCCGACACCCATTTTGCTGGAGAAAAAGCCGCTGACCGTCAAGCTGCGAAATTTGCTGAAAAACTCAGCCCAGGCTTTGTCTGCTTTGGCCGCCTTCTTCGGGTAGGCGATACGGTCCAGAATTTGCTTCTGCTGCTCAGTTGAAGCTTCGGCAAAGTCCTTTTGGAATAGCTGATTGGACTCGTGGTCGAGCCACATTAATCCGCCCAGGATCTCAGCTTGAAAGTCTTGATCGCCGTCCTGTTCGGTGCGGAATGCCAGCCAGTCGTCCAGGAACTCAGGTACTCCCGCTTGCGTCGCGCTACCGCTCCGGTCATCGGCGGGTATGATCAGATCGCAGAGCACGTGCACCGTTCGCCACTGGCGATCGTCGAACGTTTGCCGCTGATAGGGCCCGGTCGCGCCGCCTGCCGTTGCCGCGCCATGCATATGCGGGTCGTGCTTTTGCCCCAACGCGGCGCCCGCCACAATCGCCATGGCGGGAACCGTACCGATGATGTTGAAAAGATCGCGGCGGCTTACGTCAGGCGCTTCTGTTTTACTTTTCTCCGGCATCCTTGTGATTCCTCTGCTCTAACTCAGACCTTCACGTTCAATTTTTTAACTTGGTCCGCAATGTATTCGGAAGTACGCCAGCCAAGGGCGGAAATGGTAAGCGTTGGATTTTTGTCGGCGTTACTTACAAACGGCGCCGCATCGGTGACAAAAAGATTCTTGACATCCCAAGCCTGGCAATACTTATTCAGTACGGAAGTCTTGGGATTGTCGCCCATTTTGGTCGAGCCGACCTCGTGTATGATTTCGCCTCCGCGCGCAATGCCCCAGTTCTTATCGGCGCCTTCCGCGTGCGTAACGATGCCGCCCATGGCTTCGATAATCTCCTGGAACGTTTGCTGCATGTGCTTCGCCTGCAGGATCTCGTCCTCGCTCCATTTGAACTGAAAACGCAGCACGGGAATGCCCCATTGGTCTACCACGGTGGGATCGATCTCGCAAAAGCTGTTATTGTTTGGAATCATCTCGCCGCGGCCGGAAAAATATACTTCGGCGCCATATAGCTTGCGCAGATTGCGTTTGAGTTCCACGCCATATCCGCCACCCAGCCAGCGCTCCGCATATCCACCTAATGCGCCGACGCCCGGCTGCTGCCGACCCCCGCCGATCTCGATGTGATAGCCGCGCGCAAACGGCAGCTTGCCCGCTTGCTGTTGCTTGTACAGCCACCACGGCATGTAAAGATGCATTCCGCCTACGCCGTCTTCGTTTTGCGGGGGAAGATCTTGCATGATGGGCAAAAATCCGCTCACGTCGGAGCCGACGGTATCCATGATGTAGCGCCCCACCAGCCCCGAAGAGTTGGCCATCCCATCCGGAAATTGACTGTTTTTCGAATTGAGCAAGATCCGGGCGGTCTCACAGCAGCTTGCCGCGAGGACCACGATCTTACCCCGCACCTGCACTTCATTGCGCGTCTTCTTGTCCACATAGGAAACGCCGCTCGCCAACCCGTCCGGCCCCAGCAGAACTTCCCGGACCATGGCGCTCGTCCGCACTTCCAGGTTGCCTGTCTTCATGGCTGGAAAGATATGGACACCCGGCGAGTTGAAGTTGGCGTTGACGCCGCAAGATCGTCCACACTGCGCGCAGTAGTGGCAGGCCGGGCGCCCGTGAATAGGGCGAGTGAGAATCGCCAGGCGCGAGGGGACGCAGGGTATGTTCAACTTGTCACACGAGGCTTTGATCACCTTCTCGTAGCCGCGCGGCGCGGGAGGCGGTAAAAACTTGCCATCGGGCGTGTTCTCAAGCCCTTCGTGCGATCCGAAGACTCCGATCAGCTCCTCTGCTTTGTCGTAATACGGCGCCAGGTCGTCGTACGTAATCGGCCAATCGAAGCCCTTGCCGTCCCGGCTGTAAGGCTTGAAGTCGTACGGTCCCATACGCAGCGAGATGCGGCCATAATGATTCGTCCGGCCGCCCAGCATGCGCGCGCGCCACCAGGTCCAATCCGAACCCGGCGCGTTCGTGTACGGCTCACCCGGAACCTTCCAGCCGCCAACTGTGGTCGCATCGAAATAGCCCCACGCCTTCTCCTTCGTTCCGGCGCCGCGATGCGGAACGTTGTACGGCCACTCGAACATCTTGGATTGCTTGGTGCAGTCATACCAGTCGCCCGCTTCCAGCATGCAGATCTTGGCCCCCGCATTTGCGAGCACGTGGGCGGCGACGCCACCGCCTGCACCGGAACCAACAATGATGACGTCGTATGTTTTTCCAGTTGGTTTAACCTGTGCCATGGCTTACCTATCTTCTATCACTTTGCGAACGGGCTTCTATCACTTTACGAACGGCTGATTGGAAATCTCCGAAAATTTAGGGAACGTACTGGTTCAGGTAGCGTTTGGCCATAATAAAGCCCATCTTGAAATCTTCGCTGAAGTCCGGGCCATGATTACTGTCGCCGCCGTAGAGCGGGTCTTCCTGCTCAATGCTCATTCCTCCGGCATAGCCAACGTCCTGGAGCACGCTGAAGAATTCGCGCCAGTTAATAGAACCCATTCCTGGAATGCGGTAGCGCCACCAGTGCGCTCCGTTCACTGGATCGATGCCGCCCGCGCGCAGCACCGGCCACAGGATCTCCGTGTCTTTGAGATGTACGTCGTAAATCTTGTCGACAAAATCACGCGCGGTCTGGATGGGGTCCATAAATTGACGCACCAGATGAGACGGGTCGTACTGCAGTCCAACGTAAGGCGAATCGCCGAAGCCCTTGAACAGAGCCTCGAAGCCGACAGGGCTGGTAGCAAGATTTGGAGCGTTGGGATAAGGCTCCCACAGAATGCGCACGTGGCTGCGCTCGCACGCTGGAAAATATTTTTCGTTGTACACACGCACGATCTCGTCTACTTGTTGCTGGAACGGCTTGGATGGGTCTTTGCCCGATTGGGTTCCGATATACGGCACGCCTAATTTGCCCGCCAGATCGATCATTTTGGCGAAATAGGCGTTGTCGCGCGCGCGTTTCTCGGAATCGGCCGGAATGGAGTTATCGCTCACCTGCAGCGCCGAGACATGCATCCCGTATTTGGAGACGGTGGCTTTCACCTCTTCGATTTGCGCGTCGGTGATGGTGTCGGCATCGAGCGTTGAGTCGCGCCCACCGCCCAGGATCAAGTTGGTAAAACCCTGCTCCTTGGCAAACTGCACGTTAGCAGGCGTGTAGGGTCCAAGCGTACCTAATCTCGGCCTCCACTCCGTGTGCCTCTGTCTCCGAGGGTGCGGAGACGGCGAAGATTGCGGCTTCATTGTTGCTGCGAGGGCGAGAGATCCAACAAGGGTCCGGCGAGTCATAAACGATCAGTGTATACTCCCCACATCAATGACGTTCGACGCCGCTATAGCCGTGCTCTACTTGGTAGACAAGTATAGGCTTGCGCGGCGGCAAACTTTCGGGATTAGGCGGCCTGTTTGATGGTTCTTCTCCCTTCGGAAGTGGAGCGGCTTGGGGCGGGGTAGAAGGAACCTTGAGCGGCCAGACGGCTCAGGTGCTGTTCGATTTGCTCAATTGAAAAAACGAACCCATTGACCTGTGGGTTGAAAGGTTGGTTGGCTCGCTTGGCCTCGTTATAGAGCTGTGAGGCGGTCGCGAGGGCTACGTACTCTTTGCGTTCACGCTCCTGCTGAAGCTGACGCAGTTCGGCGGTTTCCTTTTCACGGCGGCGCACGAGGCGCGATTCCTGGAGTTGGAGATTGCGGAGCTGCTTTTCGTATTTGATGAACGTTTGCACTTCGATCATGCCGGCGCGGAGCGAGGGGTCGTGCTGATTGAAGGCTTCGGCGAATTCGATGTGGCCTTGGGCGAACAGGGCGGCTTCGAGCGAGGGGATGCGCTTGAGACGCCAGATAGTGTCGGCGATGGACTGGACGAGATCCGTTTCGGGCTGGCCGACGGGTTGGAAGTGCTCGGCGTAGGCGCGGAGGTGGCGTTCGTATTCGGGGGCGTCGTCGGAGGGAAGCAGGACGGTGCGGCCGGTGAGTCCGGTTTTCACGGCGTTCAACGAGGATTTGGCGCGGCCTTCTGGGCTGGTGGGACCGGAGGAAAGTTGGGCGTTGGCGCGATTGGCGGCGAGTTGCGCGGAGGACAGCGGGGAAGGTGTGAAGAGGAGGCGGATTCGGCGTCGTGCTCCCAGCGGAGCGCGTCTGTTTTTATGTCGAGAGGATCGCAGCTAGGCGGTTCGGCAGCGTGAGCCTGCGGCGGGAAAGCTTGCTGTTCTTGCCGGGCAGCGGCCTTGCGGGCGGCTTTCATGGCTTTGCGCTCGGCAGCGCGGCGAATGGAACGAGCGGTCATGGGTGGTGTCCTCCAACAAAAGTGGCTCGCGAGGAATGGAACCTTGCGAGCCTGCCGGAACATAGCATAAGAAAGGCCCAAAACGTTCTTTGTACGTTTCACTTTGCTTGTAAGTGGATGATGGGCGGGATAGTTATAAATCTGTGGAAAAGCGCAACGGCTTGGAGGAGGTCCGGCATTTCGTACAAGGTGAGGGATCGCTTAGCAGATATGGTTGGAGATCCGGGAGACACCAGCCAGATTCTGATCGATATACCGACGCCGATCGCCACTCCGCGTTTGACGATTTGGCCGAAGCAATTAGTGACGGAGCGATGCATCGGCTGCGATTGGCAAAACGTGGGAAGAACTGAACCGGCAGGTTATGGCCGGCTTCCTGTTGCGAGAGAGCATCGAGTCGATCGGAATCGAAACACAAACTGGCACAGCCGTCGTCTGGTGCGGATTCCACGATATCGACGTGGAAGCTCGCCAATGCGACACCGGGTATTGGGTCCGCAAGAGCGCTCAAGTGCGAGGACTTGCCACGGAGATGGTGTCCGCAAGTCAGCTTCGAGCTCGGGGGTGACGATCACGCGAGGAGCCGAAGCTCGTTTTGGGGCTCGCGCCGCGAGAATAGTGGCGTGCGTTCAAATCTCCGACATCATGATTTGGATGAGGAGCGATGGTAGCGCGTTTATCGTTACTAATCGCGACAGACATGTAAGAACTCGACTTCAAAGGTATAGTTAGTTGCTCACGCTAATTGCCGGATTAAGCACTGACCTGTTCGGCCGGCTCTCTCGGTCGTTGCTGAAGGACCAGATGTGGGGCATTGATTTCGGCAAGAGAAGCATCCGGCCGCGCGGATCGAATCTGATCAAATGACCTCATACCGATGAAGCGATCTTCTATTCCGCTGTCATTGCGGCAGGCGAGGATGCGGTCAGTGTTTTTCAAGGTGCCCATCAATGTCTGAGCCCCCGAGAAATCCATCGTGCCCTGTGCCTGGGCAACGCGGGAGACTGTCAATGCAAGCAATGCAGTTGCCGGCGCTTGCACCGCCTGGTTGATTCGTCGTTTGGAAATACTTTCAGCTCACCGCTCCACAAAATCCTAATTGACTCACACAGTCCTATTTTTCCAATTGTCAGGCCGGTCCCCAGTCAACGTTTCGCCCATTCGAGCACTCGCTTAATGAGCGTTGGCGGGCGGCACACATTGTCATCAACGGCGGTAAAGCCGGAAAAGCTGCGGCGATCATCCTCTGTCAGCCTCGCTTGCGGGCCCTTCAACAGGTCACCGCAGAGAGACGTTGCGACATCCTGCGCCGATTCCGTCAGAGCGGGCGGCACCCGCCAGAATCGTGCCGTACCTTCGGGGAACGATGTAAGAACCGCATCCTGGTGCGGGATCGCCTTCAGGATACCTACCCAGTCATAGTCGTGGATCGAATGCCCTTCCGATTGGTCGACAGTTGCGGAATTGGGGTCGTCGGGATTTCGCAACTCGACGTGCTCGACGGGAAAATGAAAAAGTTCGGTCGCCGAATTGATATCCCAGATCTGTAACGAGCGGTCCCAACTCAGCGTCGCGAGGACCTTACCGTTCCCGAGATAAGCCAGGTCGACCACCTGCTTTCCGTGACCGCGCAGGATCGCCACCTCCTGCCCCGTATCGCTGGTCCACACGCGCGAGGTGCCATCGTCCGACGCAGCCGCAAACGTGCGTCCATCCGGCGAAAAGGCGAGAGCGTTGATTCGTCCCTGAAAGCCCGTCTCCGTTGCCACCGCGGTGAGCGTAGCGGCGTCCCAAAGGTGGACCGGCCCGCTGCCCGCGGTTGCGAATCGTTTGCCGTCGCCGGAGAACACAATCACATAGGTCCACTCATCGTTGAGCTTCAGCGTTTTGGTAAGCTTTTTTGCCGCAACGTCATAGACCCGGATGTCTTCGTCGCGTGAGCCCGCGAGCAGGCGAGAGCCATCCGGCGAAAAGGCCAATACCATTCCGGCTGCCTGCGGTCCGGGCAGATCGCGTGGCGTCGAACCATCGCGCGCATTTACCAGCCGGATCGTGCCGTTGCCGAGAGGAACGGCGAGCAGTGAGCCGTCACGGTTGAAAATAAGGTTACCGTCGTTGATACTTTTGATCGTGGCCAGAACATTGCCGCTCAGCGTATCCCACAAATTAGCTTCTTTGGTGCCGCAGGAGGCGGCGGCACGCGTGCCGTCTCCGGACAGCGCGACATGCATGATCGGGTACTTGCAGGCTTGCAATTGTTTGCCGATCAAACCGCTTTCGCCATTCCACAGCCTCACGCTGCCGTCACCGCCGCCAGTAATCAGCAGGCGGCCATCGGCACTGTAGCCAAGGTCGATAATGTTGGTCGTGAACTCGAATTGTGGTGTGTCTGTACGGAGGCGTCCGGCAGATAAGGTCTGCGTGGAAGAGATGCCGGTCTCGCCACCAAGCGAACCGTAGGCGAAATGCAGCCCGTCAGGTGCGATCGCACCACCAATCATCTGGTCGCCATCGAATTTCACCTTGGCGACATCGACGCCCATCGCCACATCCCAAAGTTCGGCGTCGCCGCCGGTGGAAGTCGAGAGCAGCCTTTTGTTGTCTGGCGAGAATGCCACCAGGCCGATGGGTCCATCGACGTCATCGTGCAGCGTCCGCCGAAGCGCGTATGTTTTCCCGTCCCATAACCTGATTGTCCCGGCTTCACCAGAAACAGCGAGGGTTGCGCCGTCTGGCGATTGGGCAAAGGACAGACCGTTATCGTTGCCGGATCGCATGCGCGCGATCGCTTTGCCACTCGCGATATCCCACGCAAATAATGTGCCGTCCTGCGAGAGTCCATAGACAATCTGGCCGTTGGGCGCGAACGCAACCGCATCGACCGTCTGCATCGGACCCGTGAATGTTGCGCGCGGTGCGCCGGTCGCCATATCCCACAGCCGCACCGTCTTATCCTTCGATCCTGTCGCGATCAGCTTGCCGTCGGGCGAGAACGCAATCGACCATACCGAGTCCCGGTGCCCGCTCAGCTTTGCGACCAGTGCGCGCGTGTTGCTCCGCCACAGGCGCACGGTCTTGTCGTCCGACGCCGTCGCGAGCAATTTCCCGTCGGGCGAAAAAGTCACCATCGTGAGATCGGCCCCATGACCTTGCAGCGTGGCGATGGCGGCGCCGTTGGTAGCGTTCCAGATGCGCGCGGTATGATCCCTCGATGCGGTCGCGATCTGCCGGCCGTACGGGCTGTACGCAACTGCAGTCAGGCCGGCCGAATGGCCTTTGAGTAAAGCAATCGGCGCACCCGTCGCGGCGTTCCAAATGCGCGCTGTGCCGTCATTCGACGCGGTTGTGAGTGTGCTCGAGTCCGGCGCGTATGCGATGGCGACGATGGCGTCACTGTGGCCATGCAGCGTGAGAGGAGTGCTGGATGACGCGGCAGCGCGGCGCAGCGTTACGATGGCACGGCTGGGGTCGAAGCTGATCAGCGGCCGGTCATAACCATCCAAGGCGGCTACCGCGAGCCGCCCCGCGCGCACGAAGTCATTGTCGTCGGCCGCACTGTCGGCAAGGCGGGCGAGGGTGTTGGCGCGCTGTTGCTGGGCCGACTGCCACTGACGAATCAGCCCGGCCGCGGCGCCGGCCAGCAGCACGAGAACAGCCACGGCAATCGCGGCCCGGGTAAGCAGACGGTTCCGCCTGGCAATTGCATCGCGCTTACGAAGCGTGTCCAAGCCGACACCAAGCAGGCCCGCGATGAGCTTCAACTTCGCATTGTGGCGGCCATCGCCTTCTGGCCGGCAATCGGCGGCGATCGGGTTCGCCTTTTGCGCGTCCCGTGCTCCACCGGGACCCAGCGCAAATCTGAGCGCCGGGGGAAAACATTCGCTCTGAATATCTTTCCCCGCCTCACCGTCTGCATTGGGTGAGCCATCGACGATCAGCGCGAGTATACGGTCGCTCTGCCCCAACCGCTTGAAGAGCAGAATCTCTTCATTTACCCAGTGCGAGTGGGAGGCGTGGGGCGAGCAGATGACGATGAGAAAAAGCGATTGCCGCAGCGCGGTTTCGATCTCGCCGTTGAGGTCGGGGGAACTGGGCAACTCTTCACGGTCGCGGAAGATGGGAAAGAGCCGCTTTGGGATTGGGCCGGCACTTGTTACCTTGCCGACCAGCCCATGTGGCACGACATAGCTCTCGAGTGTTTTGTGCAGCCAGTCAGCCCAGGTTTTATCCGCATGGCTGTAGGAGAGGAATGCACGATATTTGCTTTCGGTATCCGTCATGAAGGTAGATCAGGGGATAGCGTTCCCATTCCTTCTACGCGGTACTTGCGCAACTGTTCCGCGACCACGGTCGCAATCATGGGGGCGGATACCGCGACTACACTGTCTATCACGCGCGTTCGGGAAGCAGCAACCACGCTTGCGAAACGGATCGGGATGGCGGTGGATTCTTTGCCGGACCGGACATATCACATTCTGTCTGCAGCCGATCATGTGCCTGTCAGGAGTCATGGCGCCGCCGAAGTAGTACGTCACTTCCGGGTCGCACCACAAGGCCTCGGCAAGCGCGGTGCCATGGATAGTCCAGCTTTGAAATGTCAAACGAGAAGAACTCTGTGGACGCACGTGGATAAGCACCCGTCTCCAAACATGGTATCTGTCTTCTGGAGTTGTAACGAGAAGTCCGGATCGCGGCAATCTCTATGGTTGGGGTTCAAGCCCGATGTTGTCGTTGACAGCATTCCTCAACCGCTGTTTGCAGCCGAGGTATCGTTCGGTCGTCTGGACGCTGACGTGCCCGAGCAAGAATTGAATCTGCTCGAGTTCGCCGCCCGCCAGATGGCAGAGACGAGCGCATGTGCGGCGAAGGTCATGTGGTGCAACGTTCGCCAAACCGCAAGAGGCAGACGCTTGTTTCACCACGCCCCAAATGACTTTGGGACTGAAACCGTTGGGCGCTAGTCGGCCTCCTTTGTTGATGGCACGGAATACGGCGCCTTCGGTGACGCCAGCCTCTGCCAACCAGACGCGGACTGCTTCGGCGACCCAGTCCGGTATGGGAACGGTCCTGATGTGGCCACCCTTGCCAATAAGGTCGGCGAATACCCAGTGTTCTTCTCTTTGCTGTAGATCTTCGACTCGGGCCGCAGCTAGCTCGGCTCGGCGCAAACCGCACCCGAGGAGGACGGCAACGATGGCGTAGTCGCGCTTGCCGCGGAGTACTGCTCGATCAAATGTAGCGAGGAGAGCCCTCCCCTGTTCCGCTGTAAGCCAATTCCCAACCCGGGCGCCGTGCCTCTTCGCACCTTTCACACGGCGTATGCCAGCCGCGAGATCCGGGCTGAGCAAGCCTGCGTCGGCTGCCTCGTAAGCTAAACGCCGTACCGCCGCGAGTCGCAGGTTGATTGTTGATGAGGCGTAATGAGCTTGCTCGAGGAAGATACGGTATCTCGTCACGACGATTCTGTTGAAGGCGAGGCGAGGCTCTGAGCAGTACCAATCGATGAATTGACGGATAGCGTGATCGTACGAACGTTGCGAGCTGACGGACGGCAGGCTGTTTAGGACGGATGATTTGGATTGTTCGAGGTCGGGTAACTTCAGTATGGACTTGGGAGTGCGTTTGCGTTTCTTGGCCATGCCAGCCAGTTTGCTGCGCTTTTACCGGCTGTGGTGAGCCACTATTTGGCAGTACGCTGGCGCGTTTATCAGTACCTATCCGTGCACGCGACGTTGCACCTCTCAGGAAAGCGCGTTACACGTCAACTTACCGAAGATGGACTTCACGAACCCCCATCATCGCTATAGCTGGAGCGCAGCGGCGTGAAACGCACCTTCAAGCGGCGAACTAAAAGATAGCACTCTGCCCATACTCGGAGTATAGGCAGGCAAGTAGACCCTTATTCGAGGCGGCCTTGCAATACGTGCGATTCCAGTTTGCCCGCATCTTCGATTGCGGCGATGTTAACGGACCCGTCATGAATCAGCAAGGAAGGCGAAGAGAGCGGTGCTTTCCACTTCGTTTCGATCCATGAGTCCCGCGGAAGCGGGGTCTGGCCGAGCGCGCCACGAGCGTACAGGAATCCCGCCGGTGTGGTGGCGAAGATTGCGAATTCGCCATTTGGAAATTGTGCGGCGTCGAACTCGTGCATGGGATGGTTGCCCAGGATGCGAATGGAGGGGCCGCCGGGACTCAGATCATTCTTGAGTCGTTGCGCGAACAGAACGCCGGCGCTACCGCCCAAGTCAGGAGGCGGCCCTGAAACGAAGAGCGTGTAGCCGTCGGAATTGTGGAACAGCCTGGCGTCGAATATCGTTCGCATCGGAGACCCGACGGCGTGCGTGAGCGTATCTCCAGTTTGCGGGTTTCGCAAGAACAACACCACATGCGCATCGCTGTCCTCCTGCCTCACTGCTGTGAGGGGGAATCCATCGACATTGCCGCGCACAAAGCGCGGTTGAACGTAGACTGCGAAGGCTTCCGGATTGACCCGGGTTCCTTTGGGCTCGCCTGAGTCTCGAAACATGATCGAGGAAACTGCGCTTCCGGGCTGCGTATAAACAGTTGCGACATTGCCGGCGACCCAGCGCGCGTCCCACCCGCCCCCACTCTGAACCGCCATCTCTTGGACAAGATGTTTTCCCTGTGGGTCGAGCAGCGATAGAGTTCCCCCGGAGACTACCAGAAGTTGTACGCCATCGCGCTCGATCAGTTGAACGGCCTCGAACGGGGCTGCGCTTTCGAGATTGAGCGGTTGCAGTTTGATGTTCATATCAGTTGTCGCCAGAGATGCGAAGCCCGGCTCCAACAACGACAGGGCTAAGGCGTAAAGCGCGGGATACCTCATATATCATGGCCGAAGACCCATGGTCCATCGTGAGCCAAGTCCCGAGTGACGATGATGCGGTCGTCCGTCACCACTTTGTCGGGCGTTTTGCGAAGGCTTTTTAAGGCAGCATTCCTGGCATGATCGAAAATTGCTTGTTTGCTGAGTCCGAACGCCGCGGCGATCATGTCGAATGTAATGCGAGTGTCGACGATTCGAAACTCAGCGAAGCCCTGGCTGTAGGGCGCGCACTGCTTGGGAATATGCTGTGGCGTCCCGTCGCTAGATGTGAACACCTCTTTGCCGCTGGTCCAACTGCCGAGGCCATCTAACGCGGCGGCAAAATACGACTGATCATCGGGGTAAGGGCCGAGGCCGTAGGACGGATCGTACAACTTGCCGTTGTGTTTCAAAACGACGTGGTCGCCGAAGTCAAATTGCGGGTTCGTTTTCCCCTGGCCCGGCGCTCCGTTCATCTTCAGAGACGCTGCGCCTTTGTAAGTGTAAAGCGAGCCCGGGATTGTCAGGGCGCGTGAGCTTGGAAAGGCGACATTTTTTACCAGAAAACGTTGTTTGTCATCCGGTAGATCCTTGTTCAAGGATCGGATATACCAGCGCTTGCGGGCGGATTTGACGCCATGGATGGCCCACATGTGAAGAAGCAGATTGGCCCATCCGCCGCAGCGGCCGCTCGCGTCGGCGCCTCCGAGAATGCCGCGTGTGCTCCAAGGGTCGTTGTACGGAGCAATGCTCTTTTGGGTTTTCCAGCCGTCCTTGTAATAGGACAGTTTCAGGGCGTCTCCTTTTCGCGGGAAGCCGTTACCGTCACCCCTATGATTTTTGAAGGGGACGAAAGAGGCGGCAACGAATTCGTTTTCGGTCGTCTTTCCGGCGGCCGCCGAGCACGAAATGTCGAGGAGTGTCCAATAGAGCTCTAAAGTAGCCCGGTCCGCCAGTGTGACATAGAGCAGGTGCTTTGTCGAACCGATTCCCTTCCAACTCCCGTCCGCATTGGTCATGTACCAGTTGATGGTAAGAGGATCGTGAACTGCGACGCCACTCGGCAGAGGATTGTCGCTGACGACGTTCGCCATTTGCACCGTAGCGTCGGAGGGGTCGACCGCAATCTGCTGCTTCCAGATGAGCTTGCTGGCGCCGACTGTCGCGATGCCCGACACCCACACGTCTTCTCTCTCGGTGGGCTTTGTCGTGACGTTAAAGGTGGCGGTGAGGGTGATCTGACTACTGGCGCGATAACAGAGAGGCGACTGACTGAGGTCTGTAACACAGTTGGTGGCAGGGTCCGGGCGCCCCTTGATCCACTTCTTATCGAAGCGTTTCCCGATCTCCTGAACGCCATCGTTCATAACGCTATAACACTGGAACTCAAGTTGCTGAACTTCAAGATTCGGCCAGGCGCAGATGTGAAGGGTCGTCTCCAGCTGTTTTTGACCGAGCGCCGGGCTGCAGCCGAGCGTCGCCCTAACCTTCACGTCCCGAGGCGGGGAAAGGGCGATCTTCTTTCGGTTCGGCGTGTCACCGCCCGTGACGCCGATGGCACCGGATCCCGCGGTCAGCGCGCTGGACCAGGAAAGAAGTCTCCAAACCGCTTCGCTATCCGGCTCGGTTGCGGCAACGAGCTCGAGATCGACGCCGCTCACCTCGTAGACTGTGACGATCGGGCCTGAACCGCCGTAGCGGTCGGGAGCGAGCGACGTCAGATCGTAGACGTCAATTTGCACTGACTGTGACGGGCCGCTATCCATGCGGCAAGTGATGGTTTGTGGGCCAGGTACTGCACGCGAGACCTGCTTAACGTTTGTGCCCCAATCTAGACGGCTCCAGGCGGACGGCGCGTTGGGAGACGTAATCGCGGTGACCTGAACGGTCTGATCCGCTCCGACGACTTGCCAGTACGCAGGAGGGGCGCACGCTTTCGTCACTTCCAAGCGGATCAACTGATAAGGCGGCGGCGGCGGAGCTTTCTTGGTTTTTCCGCAGGGTGGCATGCCCGGATTTGTGGTGGAGACTTGCGCGAGGGCGCCGGGAGTGTTCACGACGAGCTGGGCAACGAGTTGAGGGGGAAGCGGAGGGGGTGATTTCGGGTACTTCCGCGGAACCGGCTGAGGCGCAGGCGGTGGTGGTGAGGCGGGCCACTTCCGCTGCGGTGGACGCGGGGGCGGCGGTGATTGCGGAAACTTTCGCTGGACGGCGGGCGCGGGAAGCGGAGGCGGCGACTGCGAGGGTTTTTTCTGTTTCGTTTTGCAATACGCGCAGGCCGTGTCGCTGCCCGGTCCGCGGCATCCCACTGCCGGCTCAAGGTTTTGGCAAGGCATGGCTTATTCGTGCGGCGCAGAAGCGTGGGCGCGCTGTGACTCCTCTAGAGCGTTGTCAAGGAGGAGGCGGCTTTTGTCCCCAGGCTGCAGCTCCGCCGATCGTAGAATCTGCGCGGCCCACGGATAACGCGGATCCTCGTCGAATTCGAAGCCCAGGATGTACATCACGTTCAAGTACGCTAAAACATCCGACCAAGCCGCCATCTCGTAAGTTGAGGCTTTGGAGTAGGCAAGAAGAACCGATTCACGTACTTGATCAGCTCCCATTTCCGCATACAGATCCGGAAGCGAGAGGCGAATGTGATTGACCGCCACAGACGTGAGCCGGTCGGACACGCTGCCCGCGAGCGCGCGGATTTGATCATTCCGAATCGTGAGCATCGAGTTCGATTTCTTTATTCACCAAACGGCCATCGAGGAGGTTTAGGGTAATCAAAATCTCTTTAGATTCGTCCTCGAGCCAGAAGCTTTGGACGGGACCGAAAACTGTCCGCAGTTCGCTTGTCGTACAGGTCGGAAGGTAGACTCGCAGAACCCGGGGATCGTAGTAGCGGAAGAGAAGCTGCTGGCCGGCCGGGTCGCGGACGACAAGTAACCCCCGCAGATGGCGCCGAAGGGCCTTCATGCTTTCATCGCAATGCAAGAGAACGCCCCAACTGTTTCCCCAGGCGCCCCGGATGAAGCGGCGAGTGTCGCGATAATCATATTCGAGACGAACCAGATACGGTGCAGCCATGCTGAGCAACGGAGGCAGCGTTCCGCTGTAGAGGCACGAGTACTCGAGATGGCATTCGAGCAGCATGGGGAAGATGCGGCTGTCGCGGGCGGCATCGAGGATCATCCAGGCGTGCCGGCCTGATTGTGAGGGCCACACGACCTGCTCCAACTGGCGCAAGGCGTCGCGGGTCATGATTGATGGTCCACGGCAACTGCCGTTGTGGTCAGTGCGCTCATTGTGGGCAAAAAGGCTGACCGAGCGAGGCCGCGGCCATCAAAGCCGCAGCCTGGGTTGCGCCGTCTACCTGGACAGCAAAGGTGGGAAGATCGGGTACGGTGTAGCTGGAGCCGGCGGCTGACGAGCGCCCCCGGGGACTGGAGGAGGAACGGCCTGCGGCAGCGGGCCCCGAGCTGCTTGTGGCTTCACCCGGAGAAACCCATGGGACAGGCTTTACCGTTTTTGCATGAAGGTGCAGGCGATCCGTCAGAAGAAGCTGAGCGATCTGATCGATAACCTCCCAATCCGAAATTCTTGAGACGGCCCAGTCCTGGCCATGGCTGAAGAGCAAGTGGCGAAACGCCGCCATCCGAACGGGGTCGGAATTGTAGCCCTGGAGGCCCGTTTTGATCCAGAGCGCATCGCCGTGGCGCAGTTGGACGATGGGCTCACGGCAAGCGCGCTTGTCGCAAAGCGTCCAGTTCTCATTAAGCATGATCAGAGCACTCGAGGTCAATTCCGGAACACCAACAGATTTAATAGATTATCCTATTTGCATTCTGTTACCGGGGCAATGTTTCACTCTTGCCGGACGACGATGACTACCATCCGATTCACTTGCATGGCCCCACCTTCGTAGTTACCGGAAACGATGCCGCGCGCAAACGATGTGCGAGCCGGGAAACACCGTTCTTGTTGGAGTAGCTCAGGCGCGTGAGTTTGAGTTAGGCGAACAATCCTGGCTACTGGATGCTGCTCTGCCGCCTTCCCCCACCACACGATGAACAGCATGATGGATCTGAGAGGGACCGCAGAGCGCCGATGTAAGCGGAGAAGCGAGCCTTGATGCCGATGCAGACGCTTGCCGACATCACCCGGCTTGGAGCACATTCATCACGCTCCGATCGCGGAACATCCGAATCGCGTCAAGGGTTTTCCGCAAGACGCCTTTATGGACATGGGAATGGACAGCGCCAGACGGTGGCGAAGCCCGAAAACACGGGTCTTGCTCGTAATTGGGCTTCCATGATGATGGGCATGATGAACTTGGTGCGCGTGCTGCCCTCGCTCAGAAGAGATCTTCCAGCTGGGGATCAAGGAAGTAGCGCGCATCGAAGGGGAAGAGCTCATTCTGGCGAAGGAATTGGGGTTTGGAAACGTGGCAGAACTTCGGCGACAGGTAAAGAGCGACAACGAGCTCACTCCCCAATGGGGAGACCAGATGCTTGACCTAAATAACAAGTACATTTCGGCTTCTCTATTCCCGAAGCCGTACACAACTACACCATGAACGGCGCAACGTTCCTTGGCGAGGACAAGGCCACCGGCAGCATTATAGCGGGCAAGAAAGCCCCGGCCTAGTGCTGCTCCAGGGTGAACTGGCCAAAGACGCTACGGTGATCGAAAAGCCGGCGATCGTGTTCAAAGACGATGTTGGCTTCGACTCCGAGAAGCTATACGAAAGCGTGCGAGGCACGATCGGCGTACACTAGCAGAATGCGATTGCTGTCGCGATAAGTTCCGACAAATGCGCATCCCGACTGCATCCACTTTGCCGCAAAGTCGGCTATGGTGAGATTGGCCCGAAGCACGTTCTGAAACGCTGGCCATATCTGCCCAAGAACGCAACCGAGCTTGCGGTTAAGCGTATTCGTACCGAGCCTTCTCCGGCCAACCTCGTCCCCCAAGACCCGAACGGTGAACCCGCAAGCGCGCTTCTCGAACGTATCCGCGCCGAGCTACAACGTGGCGTAGCGCCTCCGACCCATCCCGCCGCAGCCGATCGAGAACACCCGAAGCTGCACTAGAACGAAGATAATGGCCGCAGATCTTGCAGCGCGCGTGGTGGTGCGGACCGGTGTTCGCCCAGATCTGATCCACGAGGATCTCTTTGCCGCTTTCCAGTTCGCCTACGGCCCGAAAAAATAAGGTCCCGTTGTTGCACTTAAACTTTGAGCTAGATTAAAGCTTGCTCACTCTTGCCGAAGTGCGACAGTCGGGTCTGTTTTGGCGGCGCGCCGCGTGGAAGAAACGGCTGCCATCGCGCTGATCAGTACAAGCAAGCACGTGACCGTTGCGAAAGAAAGCGGATCGATTGGACTTACGCCGAAGAGCAAGCTCTTCGCCAGGCGAAGGAGGAAAATCGCCGCAAGGACGCCCGCCGGCAAGCCGATCGCGATAGACCAAAACAGACGCGCACACACTGTTTGAACTATGTCGCGCAGTTGAGCGCCAATCGCAATGCGAATGCCAAGTTCCCGGGATCTGCGTGCCACGGAGTAGGACAGCGTTCCATACAAGCCAATCGCTGAAAGTAACAATGCAACGATGCCGAAGAACGCGGAAAGCACTGTCACCATGCGCTCCTGCCAAAGAGAAGTTTGCACTTCCTGTTCGAGCGTGAATACCTCAATGAGCGGAATGCGCGGGTCTAATCGGCGGATCGCCTCGCGAACGGCGTTAATGATACGCGCCGGATCTCCGCTTGTGCGAACGTACATGAAGGTCGAGCCGACCTTGGCAACACTGTAGTAGATCGGCGGGTCGTGCTCACGAAAGGAACGGTACTTCGCGGTCCCGACTTCTCCTACAATCAAGGCGGTCGGTGGTTTTGTCCCATCGACTCCTTGTACGATCGCCTTGCCAATTACATTTCCGTCATGCGGAAAAAAGAAATTCGCGAAAGCGCGGTTCACGATCACTCGCGCAGGGTTTTTACCGAAATCGGTCAACTCCAGATTGCGGCCGGCGAGCAATGGGATCCCAAGAGTCGTGAAGTATTCGGGCGTGACGCTGTTTGTGCTGGTATTCAGAAAGGTTCGTTCCGGAAGAAGCTTTCCCTGGGCAACCACAGTTGTCATCGTGCCGATGCCGCGCATAATGCCCATCGACGCATAGCTGACGGATCGCACGGTAGGAACTTCGCTGACTCTCTCTTTTAATTCGCGGTAGAAGGTGGCTTTCTGCGCATCGGAATACCCGGCGCCGCGCGGGTCCACGGTGAATTCCACAACGTGGGCGCGATCGAACCCCGGATTCAGGTGCTCCAGATTCCAAAACGTTCTGAGCATAACAACCGCTCCTGCCAGCAGCACAACGGCTACGGCAAATTGCAGCGCAATCGTGACCGTCCCGGTTGCCAGAGGTGTTGATGACCTGCCGCTATTCTTTAAATCTATATTCAAATCCAGTTTTGTTCCGCGCCAGGCGGGTGCGATTCCAAAGACGAGAACGCTCGCGAATGAAACCCCAATAGCGAACAGCAGAACACGCGTGTCCGGCTGAACGGCGAGAATCTGGGGAGTTGCCGCGTACTGAACCAATCCTCTAGGGTCCGGCAATAGCTTCACGATGGACGGCGCTAGCCCGTAGGCGAATCCGATGCCCAGAGCTGCACTAGGGAGCGCCAGCAGCAGGTTCTCGAGCGCGATTTGCCGGAATAGTTGCAGCCGCGCGGCGCCAAGGGCAACTCGAACCGCGATTTCCTGCTTTCGTTCTTGCGACCGCGCCAGCAATAAACCGGCGATGTTAACGCAAATCGCTATCAGCAGCAGTCCCACCGCTCCAGTGAGAAGCAAAAGAGCATTCGAAAACTGCTCGCGAAGGCGTGAAATGCCGCGAGCGGCCGGCTGCAGCACCAAACGGTAGTTCTGCTCATACTTCAATCTCTCTTCCAAAGTCTCTCGGGCATCGCGCTCGGAATTCTGCTTCCACAACTCGCGCCAAAGCATTTCTTCCATGCGCTGTACTGTGGGCAATTCGGCAGTTGCGGCTTGAACCGGAGAAACATGCGGAGCAAGTCTTGCCAGAATCTGGAAACTGATCGGGTCATTTGCGTCCGGCGCATCCACCGTCGCTCCGGTCAGCAGCCGTGCCGCGGAGATCGGAAACCGGACATCCGGCGCCCTTTCCACATCCAGACCATGGAATTCTTCCGGCAGAATTCCAACCACTCGAAAGGGATAATCCTTCACGCGGATTGTCCGGCCGATGATGTCGCGACTCTTATGGAACTGCCTCTGCCAGAATTGATAGCTCAACACGGCGGGGATGTCCCCGGAATCGGCCGCATCTCCTTTGGTCAGCACTCGGCCCGCGATGGCACGGATGCCCAGCTCTGAGAAGTAATTCGGCGAAACGATTTGCGTCGTGATCAGCCGGACGGAATCGCTGGTGGAAAGCGGCTGAAAACTGATGTCAGACCACACTTGCTCCGCCACAACTGACGAAAACACCGTCTTCTCACGCGCTAATTGCTCAAACTGGCGATAGAAAAACCATGTATCCGGGCGAACCTGCTTCACTCGCACTTTTTGGACCAGGAAGAGATTTTCGGGATTCCGCACGGGCAGCGGTTTCAAGAGCACTACGTTCACGAAACTGAAGATCAGCGTGTTCGCGCCGATCCCGGCCGAAAGCAAAAGCACGATGGTGGCTGCAAGCAGCTTCTTGCGACGCCACTGGCGAATGCCAAAGTTGAGGTCGCGCCACATGACAGTATTGTCTCGCCACTAGCGCAAAGGGCGCGGCTGCGCGCCGCCAAACAGAAGAGGAACTCAGCAGATCTTCGGGCGGAGCGCCTGACACCGCGCGCGTTTTGCGAGTGTTCATCGCAAATGCAATATTCAAGTGTGGAAACGAGTCACGAAGCGTGGATGAAAGCCGCGATCAAGCTGGCTGTTCAGAACGTTCAGAGCGGCCATGGCGGACCGTTCGGTGCATTGATCGTGAAGGACGGAAGTATCGTCGCCACTGGGGTAAATTCAGTGACCGCTAACAACGATCCTACTGCGCATGCCGAAATAGTGGCAATCCGTTCAGCTTGTTTGGCGCTCGGTGATTTGCGGCTCAGCGAATGTGAACTCTATTCGAGCTGCGAACCTTGCCCCATGTGTCTGGGCGCCATTTATTGGACCCGCCTGAAAGAGTTTTACTACGCCTGCACGCGGCAGAACGCGGCCGAAGCCGGCTTCGACGACGCCTTCATCTATGAGCAACTGTATCTTCGGCCCGGTGAGCGCGCCATCAAGGGTAATTGCGTCCTGGTGGAGAGCCCGCTGGCACCGTTCATCGAGTGGGCTCAAAGCACGCTGAAGATGCCCTACTGACGGCTAAGCACGACACGGCGGACGAACTTCACCGCCTTGTTTTCGAAAAGCTGTGAGATGACGCTATCCGGCACCGGCTGATCAGTCTCGACAATCGAAATAGCGGTCAGCGGAGCGCCTGATTTCTTCGGATCCGATTCCTCGCGGCCCAGTGCAAAGTTGGCGATATTGACACCGTTCTTTCCCAGTACGGTGCCGAGAAAGCCTATTACGCCAGGAACGTCTTCATTCTTGGCGTACATCAGATTCCCGTCGAGCGGGGCTTCACAAGAAATGTCTTCCACTTGCAGCAGCCGCGGTTTGTCCAGAACCACCGCACCGACCGCGGAGAAAGAACCGGCGTCGGACTCGAGTTCCATGCGAATGGAATCCATATGCGCCCGGCCCGGCTCACGCTGCTCCACCACCCGGAAGCCGCGTTGCGTAGCCATCTGCATGGCGTTCACTACGTTGGCGCGATGTTCCATGGAACGGCCCAGTACACCGGCCAGACCGGCATTGCGGAGAAGCTGGGTATTGTTGTCCGCTAAACGGCCTGAATATTCGAAACGAATCGTGTGCGCGTTGCCTTCGGCGATGTGGCTGAGAAAAAGCCCC
>CAVSTO010000008.1:0-288285 GCA_963730865.1 uncultured Acidobacteriaceae bacterium
GCTGGTCCGCATCAAGGTTGGGATTGCCATACAACAACTTTTTGCCGCGGTTACCGTTGTAGCCCACCTCCAATACTGAGTGGGCATTGAGCTGATACTGCAGATCGAAGCTCCACTGCTCGGTATACGGCGTCGGATGCTTCTCTTTCAGCCAGATCTGCCCCAGGCCGTCGCCGACTAACGTCAAGCCACCGCCCGCGCTGCCTTGAGGGGCATTCAGTCCATTCGGAAAGGGGTTGTCGATCAGGTTCAGCGGCGTATATCCGTTGTTGTCGGTCGCTACATAGGATGTCTGCGAGCTGAAGCCATAGAACTGACCAGGATTATCGAAGGTAATCATGGCGGAAGGCGGCAAGAAGAAGATACCGGCACCGGCCCGCATAACCAGCCGGTCGGTGAGTTTATAGGCGATACCCGCACGCGGTGCGAAATCTTTGTTGTTCGCGGGCCACGCATATCGGCTGTTTCCATTCACGCCGGCGTATTGAAATTCTCCATTGAGCGTTTGCCCAACCGCCGCGCTGATCGGATTCACCGCCGTCGTATCGAAATACATCAGGCGATTAAAACGTTCGGTAGCGGGCCGTTGGTTTTCGTAGCGCACTCCCAGGTTCACGGTCAACCGTTGGTTCACGCGCCATTGATCTTGAATGTATGTGCCGAAGCTGTGCAGGCCCATCGCAGGATCGATGTTGATCGATTGGCTCCCACCGCTAGCCGTCCCCAGCAACATGGACGCGATAGGGTTTCCACTCGCAGTGGAGGCATAGTTCAGGGCTGTACACGGTCCGCCGGTTGTGCTCGGATCGCATGATGTCAAAGCGCTGCTGAAGTTGAACGACCCTGCGCCTTCGCTGATGCTGTTAATGCGCTGATCGTCGAAGTTCCCGCCGAATTTCAGCGTGTGCTTCGAAAACTGCTTGGTTATGTTCATCTGAATCGTGTTTGAGTACCGCACGTATTGTTCGTAGCTACCGTTGCCAAGCGAGCTATATGCACCATCCGGATAGATGGTTGGCAAAAGCGGAGCTTGGAACAGCGAGGGCGAAAGACCGATGGTAGCCGCGGTGGCAACTCCATAGCCCTGCGCAATGTGCGCCTCTTTCCAGCGGCTGTAGCTCGCGTATGTGTCAATCACCCAGCTTGGACTCGGCGTCACAGTGTCGTTCAGAACCACCTGAAACCCGTTGTTGCTCTGGTTTACACCTGTATCTGCGCCATTGCAGAAGAAGCAGGAATAATTTTGATCCTGCCGGAACCGGTCCGACCAGCGCACGAACATCCGATGAACGGCGCTTTGTTCCCAATCGACACGGGTATCCATTTTGTCGTTCAAGAAGTTTGCCGGGCCCTGATTCGCGTAATTGTTCAAATTGTTGGGGCCTGTGCCCGGACGATTCGGCACTGGATACAGATTCACAATCTTCTGCCCAACCGGGTTCAGCAGATTCGCCGGAATGACGTTCCCAGGAAATTGGGTGCGGGTATAGTTGGCGCCGGAATTGTCGAGCGCCGTGGTTGTAAAGGGATTGTAGATCAGATCCGGCGTCCCGTCCGCATTCAGCGCGCCAGAGAAATCGCCCGTCCGTTCCGCCTGCGTTGGAACAGTCGTCAAAGTCGTCTGAGTATTTGGCTGCCGCAGTCCCTCGTATCCTCCGAAGAAGAAAAGATTGGCGCGTTTGAGAATCGGACCGCTGATGTTACCGCCGAACTGATTCTGTTTGAACTGCCCTTTAGGATAGCCGTAGGCATTGTTGTACCAACTATTTGCGTTGAGAGCCGAATTCTGCAAATAGTCGTAAATTTCTCCGTGGAAGGTATTTGTTCCGCCCTTCGTGATGAGCGTCACAATCCCCGCGCCGCCCCTCTCGTACTGAGCGTCGTAACTGTTTTGCACAATCTGTTGCTCTTGTACGGAATCCTGTAAAGGCGATACCATCAGGCCGCCCCAATCCACTGCTTGCGAGGGCGCCCGTCAATCAAAATCGATTCATCGCCCGTCCGGCCGCCGTTCAGCCCGAAGTTGCTGGACATCTGGTCCAAAGTTCCGGACTTTTGCGTTTGGCCACCGGGCGCCTCGGTTGTACCCGCCACAGCGAAAACAAAATTCAACGGGTTACGCGTGCTGTTGGGGAGGGCCTCTAGCAGATGACTATCAAGCGTCACCGTGTGATTCGCGGTTTCGGTGTCCACCAGAACAGCCGAGCCGGTTACCTCTACCTTTTGCTGGGTAGTTCCAACCTGCAGCGCGACGTTGACCGTGGTTGCAATCTGCGCCTGCAGGATTAAATTGCTCCGAACGTAGGTTTCGAAACCTGGCGCTGAAACGCTGATCTCATACGTCCCGGGTAAGAGATTATTGAACTGGTAGGAGCCATCGCTGTTTGTGGTCACATCTTGCGAATTGTTTGTGCCCACATTCTTAAGCTGCACTTTCGCAGCAGCAACCGACGCTCCGCTGGGGTCCTTCACCACTCCTGTAATTGACGACGTGAAACTTTGTCCCAAAGCAAACGGACCGAAGTTGATGGCTAAAGCCAGCGCGAACAAGACGCCAAAAGGCGAGATTTGCCGGCGCAGTGCATTAGTGAGACCGAAGAGTAAACGCACGCATGCCTCCATGAAACGACCTTCCTGAGTAGGTACTGTGGGACAAGATACCAGACCCTGATGAAATGTTCAAGAACTTTTCATCGGTTTGATGAACCCAGTACTTCTTGCGGGAACAAAACCGGTAAAGAGCCGAGGATTTCCGCGGCACCGTGCGCCCCCACGTTCCCAATGTCTGAAGGCGCGCCTAACGCCACAGCCGCTTGCCGCATTGCGTCTGCCTCCTGAGGTTCGTGGCGGGCCTCAAGAACAAGCGCGTTACCCAGCCAGCCTTTGTACCATTCAGGCCAGCGATTTTCTAACTCCTTAAATTCGTTGTCCGAGGCTGCGTGGCTGCCGGTCAGTTCCAACGTCAAGGCCTGTAAAAGCAGGATTTCCGGGTTGTTCGGTACGGTTCGCGCGGCTTGCGCCAGCAACTCCAGCGCTTTCGGAAGCTGATGATCTTCGATCAAAAGAAGCGCCGCCTGACGGTACAGCTCGGGCCGCGTCGGATTGGCGCGAATGGCTTGCTGAATGGAGACCTCCGCATCCTGTGGTCTGTTTTGCGCGGCAAGCATTTGCGCACGGGCCAGGTAATAATCCCCATTCCGCTCCGACTGTGGGATGGCATTCAGAGCGTCGAGCCCAGCCTGCGCGCCACTCACGTGCAAGTCTGCCATGGCGAGGTCGATGCGCATCTCGGGAGGAAAGTTCGGCGAAGTTGCCGCGCGTTGGTCCAGCAGTTGTTTGGCCAAGGGGTACTGCCCGGCAATCTCCAGCGCGCCGATCGCCTGGCTCAGCAGCGACGCTGACACTTTCAGGGCAGATAAGGTGTGAACAACGGCCGCCGCGTCAGCTGTCTTGCCGTCCTCCAGCAGAATGCCGAGATAGCGCACTTGAGCCTCGGCATTGTCGGGATAATTCTTCACCGTATGCTCCACGCCGGCCCTATATCTCGCTTTTTGTTCCTCGGGAGAAAGACCCAGAAACTCGACCAGACCGGCAGGATGCGGAGCAGCCGTTTGATTCGGGCCCAATTCACGGCAACGCGCAAAAACGGCCGCCGCTTCCTGCTGCTGGCCGGTCTTCGATAGAGCACGCCCTAAGTGCAGCAAAACAGTCGAGTTCGATGGAAGCAACTCAGCGGCTTTGCGCAGTACGGGTAGGGCATCGTTCATCCGGTCCAGGGCCATATAGGTTTCACCGAGTCGATCCAGAATCGTGCCGTTGTTGGGTTCCTTTTCCGCGACCAACTGGAAATCGGTCAAGGCCGCTTCCGGTTTTCCCTGGCGATAGAGCAATAGACCGCGAGCAACGTGAGCGGCCGTTAGATTTGGATCTAGAGTTAAAGCTCGATTGAGTTCCTTGAGCGCCTCATCCGGTTGCCGGGCTGTCTCGGCTGTACCGAGTTCGTAATGACCTGCGGCGTTGCCCGGATGCTTACGGACGAAAGTGCTCAATTCCGTCAAGCCGTCGCCCATGTTTTCACCCGTCGCCGTTTGTGCAAACGCGCGCTCCCGGCGCGCCACATCGTCAGCCGGCACAAGCTTCAGATACTCATCCCAGGCTCTTGTGGAATCCGCAAAATAGCCGAGCGCGGCGGATGTGCGCGCCTCCAGGTCCAGTACGTCAGGGCGCTTGGGCGCCAGCCGCGCCGCTTTCGCCAGCAATTCGAGCGCGGCTTCCTTCCGGTCGAGGGCCACATCGACCGCGGCCAGATCGTAGAGCGCGTTGACGTTTTCCGGTTCCTGAGCCACCGCCTGTTCGAGTACGCTACGCGCGCGTTCGTTATGGCCCGCGTGTGAAGCGGCGAGTCCTAAATCGTAGAGCGCCTCGAAGTTCGCCGGCTCGGCTTCGAGAGTTTTCGAAAAGAACGCTTCTGCCTGATCGTACTGTCCGGCGGAGGCAAGCGCTACGCCCAGCGCGAAGTTCTGTGCGGCGCTGACCGCCCCGCTGGAAACACGCGCCAGAATGGTGTCGCCATCGCTTTTCCGCCCCAATTCATAGTCGGCTTGCATCCGCAGGATCACGGCGTCCGGGCGATTGCGCGCGGCCGGCGGTATCTTTTCCAGATACGCGAGACCTTCCGCCGGCGTCTTGCGTTCCAGCGCGATTCTCGCCAATTGCACCAAAGCATTCGCGTTTCCCGGATCGAGTGAAACCACCTGGAGAAAGGCTTTGCGTGCTTGCGCCGCTTTGCCGGTTGCGATCAAATGATTGCCGTAATTGTTCAGCAAGGCAGGTTCAGGCGGCGAATTCGCCAGCGCGCGGCGATAGATTTCATCCGCCTCGCTGTACTTCTTCTCCTGATCTAGCACCACGCCCAGCACGCCCAGAGCCGCGGTGTCTTTCGGCTGGAGGCGCAACCGCCCTTGCAGAATCTGTTCGGCGGAAGCATAATTGCCTCGCTCGAGCGCCGCGACTGCGGAGGCAACCGCGTCGTCTTGCGCCGAGCAGGGTTGCGCCGCCAAAACACAGGCGAGAACGGCAGCCAGGCGAATCGCTTGAATCTTCACTACTTAACAGCGATGGCCAAGTCCGAAGGCTTCAGCCCGGCCGTATAAATCTCGTTCAGAAAAGAGTGTGGATCGTACTTGCCCACGAAAGCCACGTTCGCCTTCGCTGGGATAGCGGATTCCATACCCACTGCCCAGTACACCGCGTTGACAATCATCCGGCGCAAGGCCTCATTCTCGAGGTCGTCAGCCGCGCCGATGGTGGAAGTGAACGTCCGCGCCGTTTTGCCTGAGCTTGTCGTGAACGTATTGGTCCACGTTATCGGCATCATGGGGTCGTTCTTGCCGGCTACAGGAGATCCTTCAGGACTCAACCAGGAAAGAACCTGTCCCAGCAGAAGCGGGCGGCATGTGGGCTGCATCGGCAGACGAACTTCGTACGTATCGGTGGGACCCCAAATCTCCCCGTCTTCAATGCCGCGCAGGATGGGACTGGCGCTTGCTCCCGGAGCAAACCATCCGCGGGTGCTTTGCCTGCCATGATCACCGTGATGCGCGACCCACGTTTCCCCTAAAACCTTGCGGCCGAACCCGCCTTCCCAACCCGGAACTTTACTGTCCCAAGACCACTTCTCGTAAGTGTGGCTGGTCTTCAGCTCGAACGGATGCGTGCCGGTACGAAGCGCGATGATGGGGCGACCGGATTCGAAATAATCGACGAAGTACTTCATCTGCTCGTCCGGCAGATCGCGCCAGCGGATGAACAAAATCAGCAGGTCTGCTGTCTTAAGAGCTTCTAAACCCGGTATGTTGTGTTTGGCGCGAGGATCGATAGTGCCGTCGTCGGGGTTGATGGAGAAGAGCACTGTGCAGGTAAATCCATGCCGCACTGCCAGGATCTTGGCCAGTGCCGGTAGCGCTTCTTCAGAATGGTATTCGGCGTCGTCGCCCGCAACCAGCACAATGTGCTTGCCGTTGCCTGGCCCGTTGCCTTCTTGGTAAGTGATACCGGCCGCTTCGAGCAAGCTAGCGAACGCGAGCACAGCGACGGAAATTAGAAGTGATTTCTTATACAGCGGCAACATGGATGGAAAGCCTTACAGTGCGAGGCGCGTGCCTCGCATTACAACATCATGTGTTCCTCTTGCCGCAACGGACGGCAGGTGCTGCGCTTGACCAGGTAACTGGGCACAACCATGGGACGGATATCCTTCTCCCGGTCTTCGATCTGCGCAATGGCGGCCTTGGCAAGCTGCCGGCCAACCTCCGCCATATCCACAGATACGCTTGTCAGATTCGAAGCGCGAGCGCGCCCCATCTCGTTTTCGAACCCGATCAGACTTACGTTCTTCGGCACCTCGAGCCTGTGCTGCCGCAATCCTTCACGCGCTCCGAACGCGAGCCCATCGGAAGCAGCCAGCACCGCCGTCATCGGCCATTCCTGCTCCAGGATGTAGGAAACGGCTGCTTGCCCGCTCTCGAATTCGTCGTCCGACAGAGAAATAGTATGCGAATGATGCTCCAACTCCAGTTCGGCGATCGCTTGCGAGTAACCTTTGAAACGATTCTTATGCCACGGACGCGAGGCATCGCCAATGTACCAGATATGTTTGTGCCCCAGTTGCGCCAGATACTGAGTCGCCTGGTAGCAGCCGCCCCTATCGTCGTATTGGACCATGTTGCCGCCCGGAACGCTGGAGCCCACGTCCATCAGATGATTGCCCAACAGCACGTAACGAAGGCCATGCTTCTCGAGTGCTTTCAAGATGTTCTGATGAATCGTTCCGGCGACAATTACGCAGTCGGCCAGACCGGGCGTCTGCACCACGTTTGGGATCTCCAGCGACGCCGGCGCTCCCGCCGCGGGATATTGGTGACGAGCGAACAATAAGTAGTAACCCGCGCTCGAACAATACTCTTCCACACCAAGCAGCAAAAGCGATTGCGCGGAACTCAGTCCGAAGTCGTTCAGCAGAATCAGCCCGATAATGCGGGATTTGCCATGGACAACGCTGCGTGTCCTGGCGCTCAACCGGTATCCGACCTTGAGAGCCACGGCCTCCACGCGTTCCCGTAATCCGTCATCCACGTCCTCGTGACGATTAAGCACGCGCGAAACCGTTCCAATTGAGACATTCGCGTGGCGCGCGATGTCTTTCATGGTCGGAGAAGAAGAGCGGCGCGGCATCCTTACTGATGAACTAAACCCGCCGGCGTCTTCTGACACACGGACGTGATCGGAACCGACCGCCGTTCGCTTATAGAGCGGTAGCCTGCTTCGATAATCGCCATCGTTTTCAAGTTGTCGGCGCCGTTGGTGGTCGGTTGTGAGTTCGTCGCGATGGCTCGCATCAACTCTGCCATGGGACCTTGGAAGGCGTCCGGGAACCACACTTCGCTCCAGCGCGGCGTAAACCAGACGTTCGGCTGCAAAGTCGTGGTGAACGTCAGTGTGCTCGGTGTGTGGTTTGGATACTCCGGCCAGCCGATGGTGCCCTCCGCCAGACCCTCCGTTCCTTCCACACGCCACTTAATGTAGGGGTTCAAATCGTCCTGCCCGCTGCGTGGTCCGGTCCACACGTCATCCCAGGCGCTCGCCCGCATTCCATCCGCGTATTCCAGAATGTACAGGCAAATTCCGTCCTCGTGCGGGAAGTTCGTGCGCGGATCTTTACGCGCGCTCACAAAAATGGACTGCGGCTCCCCAAATAAATAGCGGTACGCGTCGATATGGTGAACGCTCACGTTTAAGAGCGTCAGGCGATGATAATCCCGTAACCAGGCCTGCCAGTGAGGAACGGCGCGCATTTCGATTGTGGCCAAAACCGGCTTCCCCAAATAGCCGCGATCCAGAATTGTTTTTAACGCCCGGATCGATTGGTCATACCGCATGTTTTGGTTCACGGCCAGCGGCATGCCCGCAGTCGTGCAAAGATCTACGATGGCCACTGCGTCTTCGTAATTGACTGCCAGAGGCTTCTGCGCCAAAATGCCCTTCAGATGTTTGCCGTGCTCCAGCGCCTGCCGTACGATCTCCAATTGCAGATGCGGCGGCACGGCAATATCCAGTACTTGCACTTCGGGATCCCGCAACATCTCCGGTAACGTGTCGTAAAGCTTCGGAATGCCGCGCAGGTCCGCTACTTCACGTGCGATCTCGGGAGTACGCGAGGTGATGCCTACCACGTTAAAGCCGGCATCGGCATAGGCCTTCAACTGAACGTCCCGCATGATGAATCCAGCGCCCACGGCGCCGATGCCGAAATCACTGCGCGGCGGCTTGGGGGCTAGATGATTCAGATTGAGGTCGAGATTCACGAAAGCTCCGCTTATGAAATTTACACTAAAAGTTCATGATGTCAATGGGAACTTTATGATACTATCTCCTTCAGCCGGGAACAATCCATGAAGCTTGGTCTCATCAATTCGGCGTGGCTTGGCACCCCTGTGAGTACCGCGGAAGGTATTCAGCTCACCAAGCAGATCGGCTTCGACTCCATTGACATTTTCGCCGATCCCCTGGAGACCTCGCCGCAAGAACTGCGCACCATACACGAAGCCTGCTCGGCGAATGGTTTGCCCGTCATTTCAACGGTGTGCTGCGCCCTCGGCATAGCGGATTTCAACGGACCCGTCCGCCGCTTCCATATTGATCGCGCCAAGCGTTATCTGGATCTCTGCTACGGTCTGCGCGGCAAGAACTTGCTCCTCGTTGTCGGCGAATACATCTGGAACCAGGAAGTCATCGCCCCTGGCGATCAATGGAACTGGGCCGTGGAGGGCGTGCGTGAGCTGGGCGCTTACGCAGGCGAGTTGGGCCTGGAAATCGCCGTCGAGCTGGAGCCGTTTCATCTATCGATCGTAAACAGCATAGACAAAATGGACCGTTTTCTCGCGGAAGTTGCGCAAGCCCAGGTCAAAGCGAACGTCGATGTCTCGCACTTGGCGCTGGCGCACGATCCTGCGGAAAAGCTTACGAAATTGGCCGGACGCATTGCTCATGTCCACCTTTCCGATTGCGACGGAGTCAAGCACGGCGATCTGCCTCCGGGACGTGGCGTGGTAGATTTCCCGCCCTATTTGAAGGCGCTCGCTGCTACCGGCTTCAACGGAACTGTCAGTCTTGAACTCGAATATTCGCCGGAGCCCGCCAAGATCGTGGATTGGGTTCGCGAAGCATATCAATCCAGCAGCGGCATGATGAACGCGCTCGGGATTCGATCTTAGGAAGAGGAGATACACCTATGGCCAGTGGCCCGCTTGGAAAAAACGTTTTAGGCGATTACGAACGCGACGGCTTCGTCATCGCACGGGGCATGTTCAGTAAGGAGGAGATCGATCTCCTGCGCCGTGCTTCGAAAGAAGATAGACAGCTCGACCAGCACTCCTTCGGTAAGGGGGATGGAGAAGGCGGTACAGTGCGGCTGTCCTTGTGGAACCACCCTGGCGACACCATCTACGGCATGTTTGCCCGGTGCGAAACGATTGTGAACTCGGCCGAGACGCTGCTCGATGGCGAGGTCTACCACTACCACTCCAAAATGATCATGAAGGACGCCAAAGTCGGGGGCGCCTGGGCGTGGCATCAAGACTATGGGTATTGGTATCAAAACGGCGTCTTGTTCCCGGACCTGACTAGCGCGTTCATTGCCGTTGATCCCGCGACACGCGAGAACGGTTGCATGCAGGTGCTGAAAGGTTCGCACCGAATGGGCCGCATCGATCACATTTTGACAGGCGATCAGGCCGGCGCGGATCTGGAGCGTGTGCACGAGGCGGAGAAGCGGTTAGAGCTGGTTTATGTGGAAATGCAGCCTGGCGACGTTCTCTTCTTTCACTCGAATCTGTTGCACAGGTCCGACCAAAACCGCTCAGAGAATCCGCGTTGGGCAATGATTTGCTGCTACAACGCGGCCCGCAACGATCCGTATAAAGAAGCTCACCATCCTCGCTACACACCTTTGCATAAAGTTCCCGACTCGGCCATCCTTGAGGCCGGCATGAAGCGCTTCAGCGATGCCGATAACGATGCCTGGTTAGACGCCGCGAAAGATGAGAGCGCGCGTAGTCTTGCCACTACGGAGACAACCTCGGTTTGATGAGCCGCGAGGCGCAGCTTCGCTGCTTCATGAACTTGTTGGCGCTTGATTCCTTCCCCACGGATTCCGCTGGTCCGGACGGTACATTTCAGGAGCGGCTAGAAGCAGTTCGCAAAGCCGGATTTGCGGGCGTACAGTTTGCCGAGCGCACAACCCCGGATCAGCTTGCAATCTGCCGTGACCTGAAGTTGGGAATCGCGGCGAGCGGCCGCGTCAACCAGCCCGAAGAGGCCGACGTGCTTGCGGAACAGATGGCCGGCGACGGCTTCGAGACCGCAACCCTGCATGTGGGATGGGGACTCGAAGATGACAACGAGGCGTTCCGGCTGATTGGCGGCGTCCTCGAAGCGTCCAGCCGCTGGAACATTCCTTTATATATAGAAACGCACCGGGCCACTATTTGCCAGGACATGTGGCGCACGGTCAATTTCGTGCGCCGCTTTCCCGAGATGCAGTTTAACGGCGACTTCTCCCATTGGTACGCCGGTCAGGAAATGGTTTATGGCGGCTTCGAAAAGAAGTTCGCGTTCATTCAGCCAGTGATCGAGCGCGTGCGCTTCCTGCACGGACGGATCTCAAGCCCCGGATGCATTCAGGTCGCAGTGGAGCACGATCCCGCTAGGCAACGGCCGTACGTCAAGCACTTCCGGCAACTGTGGACCGCCTGCTTTCGCTGCTTCCTCGAAAACTCATCCGCAGGCGACTCCATCTGCTTCACACCGGAGTTGCTTGGTCCTGACATTTATTACGCGCGAACGTTTCTGCAAACGGAGGAGAGTGATCGCTGGGAGCAATCGCTCGTTCTCAAAGAAATAGCCGAGCAGTGTTTTCGATGCGCACAGTCCTCTTAATCCTTCTCTTCATCCCTGGGCTGTTGCTCGCGCAGGACCGCGACGATGTCCGCGCGCAGCAAGCGGATTCCGCCAACGTGAGCGCGGGTAAAGCGCAGTTCCAACAAACCTGCGGATTCTGCCATGGGCCGGATGCACGCGGCGCAAGTGGCCCAGACCTCATACGCTCCTCGCTGGTGAGCCACGACGTGAACGGCAACCTGATTGGACCGGTGGTTCACAACGGTCGCCCCGAGAAAGGCATGCCTGCCTTTCAGCTTTCCGACACCCAGATCAGCAACATTGCTCAATGGCTGCATGCCCAAGCCAAAATCGCCAGCTCCGTGTCTCAGCGCATCCCCTCCGAGTACCCTGTCGAAAAGCTATTGGTTGGAAGCGTGGACGCAGGGCGAGTGTACTTCGATGGAAATTGCCGCTCTTGCCACTCGACAACTGGCGATTTAGCCCATATTGCCTCCAAATACAAGCCGTTCGATTTGCAAACTCGCATCGCCTTCCCGTCAGGTCTCCGTCCCTCGCTCACTGTGAAGGATGCTTCCGGCCACACATTTAGCGGTGAGCAAGTCTACGCGGACGAATTTCTCGTCACCTTGCGAGACACGTCGGGTTGGCTTCACACCTGGAAAAGAAATACCCTGCAAGTGGATGTTCACGATCCGCTTGCGGCGCATGAGCAGCTCCTGAAGAACTATACAGACAGCAATCTTCACGACCTCTTCGCTTATCTCGAGACGCTCAAATGATCAAGATCTTAGTCGCTTGTCTCTGCACCGCTTCGGCGGCAGGCGCTCAAGGCCTGAATCCGGAAACTCTTCTTCATCCCACACCGGATAGCTGGCCCACGTATAACGGCGATTATTCCGGCAAGCGCTTCAGTTCGCTCCGTCAAATCAATAAGAGCAACGTGGACACGTTAGGCATGGCGTGGGCGTTTCAGACCGATGTGAATACCGGGCCCGGTCTGAAGTCAACCCCGCTGCTGGTGGATGGAACCCTGTATTTCACAGAGCCCGACGATGTCTGGGCAGTGGATGCACGTTCAGGGCAGCAGAATTGGCATTATCACTATCACAACAACGAAGGTCTGCATATCGGCCAGCGCGGTTTGGGCATGTATAAAGGGCGTCTCTATTTCGAAACTCCCGACGCTCATCTGCTTTGTCTCGATGCACGCACGGGCGAAGTCCAGTGGAACAACGAACTCGCGGATGTAAAGCAGGGTTATTGGGCCACCATGGCCCCACTCGTGATTCGCGATCACGTGCTGGCGGGCGTCTCAGGCGATTTCAACGATCTGCACGGCTTTATCGATTCCTTCGACCCCGATACCGGCAAGCTGCAATGGCGTTGGGATGCGCTTCCGAAACCCGGACAACCCGGTTCCGAAACGTGGCCTGCCAACGGCGATGCCATGCAGCATGGCGGTGGCATGACGTGGGTCACGGGTACCTACGATCCCGAACTGAATCTCTTGTACTGGGGCACAGCGAATCCCAACCCCGTGATGGATGGCTCTGTTCGCCCGGGCGACAACCTATATACGTGTTCCATCGTCGCCCTTAATCCCGATACCGGCAAGCTGGTCTGGTACTTTCAACCTTCGCCGCACGATGTCCACGATTGGGATGCCGTGCAAACACCTGTTATCTTCGACGGCGACTTCCATGGCGAGCAACGCAAACTCCTGATCCAGGCTTCGCGCAACGGCTACTTCTTCGTCCTCGACCGCACAAATGGCAAGCCATTGCTCTCCACGCCGTACGAACAGATCAACTGGAGTTCGGGTGTAGATGATAGAGGCCGACCGGTCGGCAAAAGGGAAAAATATCCCAGTCCGGCGGGAACTCTCGTGGAACCCGATGCGATCGGCGCCACGAACTGGATGGCTCCGAGTTTTGACCCAGACAACGGACTGCTGTACGTAGACACACACCAGTCATTCAGCCTGTACTATGCTTACTCGACCGGCAAGCCGGAAGGCTTTGCTGGACGCGACCTCACCGTTTGGTCGCGTTGCTTCTTGCGCGCCATCGACTATCGAACCGGCAAGAGCCGGTGGGAACACGATCTCGGATCCGGTTGGGACTGGTCGGGCGTGCTAAGCACGGCGGGCGGACTTGTCTTTTCAGCCGATGTGCATGGCAACGTTCTGGCCCTCGATGCAGCGACGGGGAAAACGTTGTGGCACGTTTATGGCGGCGGCCCGGCACAAGGTCCTCCGATCACGTATGAACTGGATGGGCGGCAATATGTAGTCTTCGGAGCGCATGGCGTGTTGTATGCCTTCGCGCTGCCCGACAAGCTGCTTCAATGAGCCGTCTGTAGCGGAGCAAGCGGGATACGCTTACCCACAATCGCCTGGTACGCGTGTAAGTCCGCCGACACACGGCCTGAGTAAAGCTGGAAGTAGGTCTTGCCTTCGGTCAGCAGGTTTTCCACCGACGAGTAATCCATCACCGGAAGATCAATCGTCACATGCGTGTCTCGGTTTGAGAGATTCAACATCACCAGGATCTCTTCATCACCCTTTTTGCGCAGGAAGCTCAGAACATTGTCCGGCTCGCTGTTGTCGATCCAGATCAAGTCGCCGGAGGTAAGAGCCGCATATTTGTTCCGCATTTCGAATAAGCGCTTGTATTTGGCTAGGGTCTCCTTTGGAACCTGACTGTCATTCCGGTCCGTGTGCTGCGGCCATTCGATGGGCGCTTGGGTCAACCAATGCGTCGGGGTGCAGTCGGCAATCTCCTGCCCGTTGTAGAGGAACGGAATGCCATTCAAAGTGAAGTCGAGAGTCGAAGCCGCCAAAGCGCCCTCGTCACCGAACTGCAAAACGGCGCGACGCCAATCGTGGTTGTCGCTGAAGCGCAAGAGTCTGGCACCGCGCGGGAAGGTTTTCCGAGCCTCTTCCCACTGTTCTCGAATCTTGATGGCAGGCTCGCCGTCCCGGATGACCGAGCGAAGCGTCAGGTAACCCTGGAAGTTATAACTGATATCGAACGCTTGTAGCTGATCATCCGGCCGGTCGGATTCGGAAAGCAGAATCACATCCAGATTCACTTGATCGAGCGCTTTCCTCGCTTCTTCCCAGAAAGGAACGGGCACGCCCCCGCCCACATCGCACCGGAAACCATCCACTTTGAAATCGCGGACCCAATGAACCAGGCTATCGATTAGATACTTGCGGGCTTGCGGATTCTTGTAATCCGGGAGCGGCTGGGGCCAGAAGCCGCGCGCAATCTTTCCATCTTGCGTATGGACCATCCAATCCGGATGTTTCATCATCACGCCATCTGGAGCCGTGTGGTAGTAAACAATGTCGAGCATCACTTTCAGGCCGAGGTTATGCGCGGCGGAAACGAAATCGTGTAGGTCCTGGTCGTTTCCATATTGCGGATCGACGGCGCTGTAATCGGCTATGTTGTACGGCGAAGCATACGGCTTACTGGAACGTTTCGCAATGGGACCCAGGTAAACGACGGAGGCGCCGAGGTCAGAGATTCGCTTCAGACCGGGGATTGCGCCGCTTAACGTGCCTTCCTTGCTGAACGCGTTCAGCCATACCTCATAGATGGTCAGCTTGCTCATCCATTCGGGTTCTGTCCGGGCCTCGCGCGAGCCGAAAGAAAGATTCTGGCCAAAGGAGGCCGCACAGAGAGAAAGAGCGACACAAACGCCGCAGAGCTTGCGCATATATATAAAGGATTACAATGCCGTACTAAATGAAAGCCGCGATCTTAACATCCGGGCCATCCCTTCAGATCGAAGATGTTCCCCGCCCGCAACTTGCATCAGGACATGTCTTGCTTCGCGTCGTGGCATGCGGAGTCTGCCGTACGGACCTGCATATCGTCGAAGGCGATCTGCCGCGAATCAAAGAGAAGCTCATCCCCGGTCATCAAATCGTGGGCGAGGTTGTCGAAGGCGCGAGGGCGGAATTGCCTCTGGCCACCCGCGTGGGTGTGTCTTGGATGGGCGGCGTAGATGGGAATTGCTGGTTTTGCCGGCATGAGATGGAGAACCTTTGCGATCACCCGACCTTCACTGGGTATACGGTGAACGGAGGTTACGCCGAGTATGTCCTGGTGCGCTCCGATTTCACTTATCCGTTGCCTCATGGTTTGGATGATGCGCGTGTCGCGCCGCTCCTCTGCGCCGGTATCATCGGCTTCCGCAGTTTACGTGTCGCCGGCATCCAGCCGGGTGAGCGCGTCGGGCTCTTTGGCTTCGGCAGCTCCGCGAGTCTAGCAATCACGATCCTGCAATCCTGGAAGTGCAAAGTCTATGTTGTCACCCGAGGCGAATCGCATCGCCAAAGAGCGGAATCGCTGGGCGCTACATGGGTCGGCAAAGAAGATGAAATACCGCCCGTTGAGCTGGATCGCGCGGTCACGTTCGCTCCAAGCGGAAAGGTCGTAGTAAGTGCGCTCGCTAGCCTGCGCAAGGGCGGAGTCGTTGCCATTAATGCCATTCATCTCGACCAGATGCCTTCCTTCGACTACGACAAGCTCCTATGGGGCGAGCGGCAGATACGCAGCGTAGCCAACATGACCCGGCAGGATGCGCGCGATTTTCTGAAAATCGCGCACGAGCTGGATATTCGCCCGAAGGTCACTACGTTCCGACTCGAGGACGCCAACAAGGCCTTGCTTGCAGTCAAGCAAGAAACCGGACTTGGATCAGCCGTCATTATTCCCTAGGACGCGCGGCCAGCGCCTGATGAATGACTTGTTTCATTTTCTCCAGTTCTGCACCAATCAGCTCCAGGCGCGGTGGGCGCACTCGTGGATTGCCTCGGCCGACTTCCGCCTGTACCAGTTTGATGAGCTGAACGAACTTCACGACAGTATCCAGGCGAAGCAACGGCAGGAACCAGCGGTAGAGTTCAAAGGCCTTTTCGCGCTGACCGTTTACGGCTAGATCAAACAGCTCGACGGATTCGCGAGGCAGTGCGTTAGCAAGGCCCGCGATCCAGCCACTAGCGCCTACCCCTATTGCTTCGACAATCGCGTCGTCAACGCCTACGAAGATCTCCAGACGATCGCGCAGGAGGGCGCGGATAGCGCAGACACGCCGAATATCAGTGCTCGATTCTTTGACGGAATGGAAATTGTCATGCTCGGCGGCGAGTTCCTGGATCTGCTCCGGCGTGAAGTCGGTTCCATATGCGACCGGATTGTTGTAGAGCATGCAGGAGAGCGAAGTGGCTTTGAAAACCGCGGCAATATGCGCTTTCATCTCGCGCCAATCGCCTTGATAGACGTAGGGAGGGAGCACCATTAGGGCATCGCAGTGAATGCCGGCAGCGGCTTTTGCGAGAGCGACAGCTTCGTTTGTGGAGAGCGCCGAGATCGCGGCAATGACTGGAGCCCGGGCGCGGACTGCCTCACGGCACGTTCGCAGGATCTGACACTTTTCCTCGAACGATAGCGTCGCGCCTTCGCCTAGGGAGCCTAAGGCCACGATCCCGGTACAACCGTTCTCGATTAACCAGCGGCAGTGCTCGTTTAGAAAAGCATGGTCTACGTTGTAGTCCTGGTCGAAGCTGGTTGTGATGGCGGGCATCACACCTTTCCAAATCATTGCAACTCTCCTGTGGCGTCAGTGATAGCGGCCAAGTTGTGAATTCTTATGGGAAAAACTGGCGGCCGGACAGAATCGGGTTGCCAACCATACAGAAAGCGAGTGGCTGGACCGCATACGCGACCTTGACATGGCCCCATGCCGCAGCGGGTCTGGTTTTTGGCGTCACGCCAGGACTTGTGGACGGCGGCACGAGCATGCGTCACGTCTTCACAGCGGCAGACAATTGTGCCGCCGTCCGGCAGCAACTGCAATTCCGGTCTTAACGCAAAGGCCTTTTCCAATCTCTTGACGAAGCCGTGCGAACGCGGTGTAAGTCTTTCGTTGCCGCGCCCCACCGCGGCCAATCCGGCAATTTGTCCTTCGATCAGGGCGAGTTCGAGTCCGCCAATGCCGGTGGGTTCGCCCGCGCAAAACACGCCAGGTACGGAGGTCTGCTGCAATTCGTCTACTTCGACAAAGCCGTTTTTTAAACGGCACCCGAGCAGTGAGGCGAGCTCCGTATTCGGCACTAGATGGAAACCACACGCGAGATAATCGCAGGCAATACGGTGCGTTTTCCCTCTTCGGCAGAGGACTACGGCTTCGAGTGTTTGGTCGCCTAGCGCGCGTATCGGCCAAGTGTTGGGCCAGAACGGAACGCCGGGAATTTGACGGTGCAAGGCAAGCGCCTGCCGGATTTTGCCAGGCTCCCGCAGCAGACCCAAAGCAAAAGAAGCTAGCGCCTTCCATGAGGTCTGCTCACAAATGGCCAACACGTTCGCTTCATGCTTATCTAAATAGGCCGCGACCGCCGGCAGCAGCGGACCCGACCCTGCTATGACGACGCGCTTGCCCGCGATCGGAAGACCTGACTTGACCATCGCCTGCAACCCGCCCGCAGCCATCACGTTGGGAAGCGTCCAGCCGGGAAAAGGCAGGAAAAGTTCACGCGCTCCCGTAGCCAAAATCAGATTTGAGAAGCCAATCTCAAAAAGCGTAGCGCGGTTTTCGGCGAATAGTTTTCGCGATGCGAGGTCGTGGTGTACGACTTGTGTGCCGCAAAGAACATCCACGTTCGCGCCACGCAGTCTTGCATTCCAGTGCGATGCGGCGCCCCGCCAGATCTGGCCGCCGAGATCAGGATTATCATCGATAATTCCGACCTTGACGCCGGCGGAAGCCGCGGCCCATGCAGCGTTTAAACCAGCGGGTCCAGCACCGACGACCAACACTTCGAAATGCTTGCGGGTCTTGTCAGGCATGCGTTCGAACGTCCATACCCGGTTCACACAGAATCTGACAACCGCGGCGATGGGGCTCACCATCGATGGTCACGCGGCATTCGAAACAGATGCCCATGCCGCAAAGAGCTGAGCGCGGCTCGCCGGTGACGGAACGGCGGCAAGCGCGGCCCGCGAGCGCGACCGCAACAGCAACTGTTGCGCCGGACGGCACAGCGACCGCTTGGCCGTCTACCGACAGAGTGAGTTGCTCAGGCATAGGAGTACTCGAAAGATCGCGCCGGAAGATACGGTGCGACCGGGATAGCGGAATCGCGTCGCATAACGTAATCGGCAATCAGGGCGGCGGTACCGAGGGAAGTGGTAATACCCAAGCCTTCATGCCCGGTTGCCAGCAGGAGGCTCTTGTTCTCCGGCCAGGGTCCGATGAGCGGAAGCTTGTCAGGGGTGGCAGCGCGAAAGCCAGTCCACGCGCGGATGGCCGAAAGCTTATCGAGCCCAGGCATATATTCGAGCGCTCTCCGAAGCATGCGGCTCAGAATCAGATCATCCACCTGCTTCGATTCCACTCCATACTGGCGTGACGACCCGATGAGCATCTGGCCGGTGCTTCGAGGCTGCACATTAAATGCGACAGAGTCGCTGGTGAGCGAGTGGGCGCTTTTGAGGTAACCGAGTTCGACAAGTTGATGGCGCACGAAACCGGGATAGCGATCGGTGATGACGAGATGGCCTTTCCGGAGCTTAAGGTTGACACCCGGCGTCAGGCCCGAAGCCCATGCTCCCGCGGCGTTGACGATGACGGCCGCGGAAAGTCGCGTTCCATCGCCTAGGCACACAGATCCATCTTCAATCTGGCGCACTGTAAGGCCGAGGAACCTCCGGGCGCCGCTGCTTTCACTGCGTTCCATCAGGTGGCGAGCGGCGCAGGGCGGATAGATGACGCTGTCTTCTGGAACCAAGAGCGCGCCGGCCATGGGCTCCCGCAGGTTCGGCTCCGCCCGCGCGAGCGCGGCGGCATCGATGATTTCTACCGGTACGTTGCGTTGCGCGTAATAGCGCTGCTTCCGCAATACCTCGGCCATCTCCTCTTCGTCGGCCGCGATCCACAATGTTCCACACTGCCGGTATTCGACGTCGGCGGGCAGTTCAGAACGCAAATTCATCCAAAGCTGCTGCGAGTAGCGGGTTAAAGCGAACTGCGCTTCGGAATCATCCATAACCACAAGGTGGCCCATGCCCGCCGCCGTAGCGCCTCCACCAACCAGGTCCTGCTCTATGACCGCCACACGCAGACCTTCGCGCGATAAGCTGTCGGAGCAAGCAGCGCCAACGATGCCGGCGCCGATCACGATTGCGTCGTAGATTTGGGAATTCACGCGTGAATTCCCATGCAGAAAGGATCGTTCGAATCGAAAACCAGATCGGCTTCGGCAGTAACGAAAGCTGAACCTTTGATGCTCGGATACACGCGCCCGTCGCATACGCGAATGCTGCCTTCGAAAATGCTGCCAACGATGCTCTCCTGACGCCAGATCTGTCCTTCGAGCAGCTTCCCGTCGGCATAGAGACAAGCTAACTTCGCGCTGGTACCGGTGCCGCACGGCGATCTATCGAAGGCTTTTCCCGGACACAGAACGAAATTCTTACTATTGACGCCGTTCTTGCCGGACGGAGCGAATAACTCGATATGGTCGATCTCACACCCATCCGCGCCGGTGATCGACTGCCGGTTGAGCGATTGACGAATTCGCCAAGCGAACTCCGTCAACGCTTCGACATTATCGAGCGTGATCTGCATGGGATGATCGTGTACCAAGAAAAACCAGTTGCCGCCCCATCCGATATCACCACGCAGAACGCCATAGCCCGGAACGTCGACACTCACGTCCGTGGCCTTGCGATAGCTGAGGACGTTATTCACCGTTACCTCGCCGCTTTCGTGCAATACGGCAGTTACGGCGCCGACGGGTGTTTCAATGCGGTGCTCTCCGGGCGCAATCTGTCCGGCATAAGCCAATGTCACCAGCAGACCGATCGTGCCGTGGCCGCACATACCTAGATATCCCACGTTGTTGAAGAAGATGACGGCTGCGGTCGACGAAGCGTCAACGGGCTCGCAAAGCAGCGCTCCCACGGTGATGTCGGAACCTCGCGGCTCATTCACGACAGCGGAGCGGAACCAATCGAATTCGTCGCGGAAGCGCTGGACCCGTTGCGGCAGAGGACCGTTGCCCAGTTCAGGAGCACCCGACATGACTACGCGCGTGGGTTCGCCACCAGTGTGAGAATCAATGACACGCGCCTTTGAGAAACGCGCGGAGGTCACACCATTTATTTCCAAGCTTTCATGGTATGTAGAGCATATTCAAACCGTCAATAGACGAAGAACTCGAAGGTGAGTTCCTTCGCCGTCGTTATTTGGTCGAGCTGTAGAGGGGACCGATGTGGCCGGTGCCGGAAGCCTCCTCGCGATCGATGATTTCGAGCCAGCGGGTCCAGGTCATCTTCTGCTGTGCGGTCAAGATTCCATTTTCGGTTGGTTGTGCCGGGCCGGCCCAGGCGTACTCCGGGGGAACTCCATTGAGGAAGAACAAGGTGCGCTTCATCAGAACGGGCGTGTAGGGCTTGCTTTCGATGAGTTCGAGAGTCTCTTGATTGCTGGGGTAACACTCGGTGAAGCAGCAACCCTTTTCATCGACGCCGATTTCGATCGTCTGATTGAAGATCTGTTTTGCGCTGGTGCGCGCTTGCTCTTTATCCAGCCACTTCAAATCGACTTGGGCAGCGACCATCAAAGCCTTTTCACGGATTTGCTCTTCGCGGAACTGGCGGCCGCGGTAGGTTTCCATCTCCTTATACCAGCGGGCGAAGGAACGCTCGGCGGTGGTTTTGTAGCGCGTGAAGTTGGCGTAGAGTTTCTGGTGTTCGTCGGTCCAGTTCCAGGCGTTGCCGGGGAGTTCGAACTCCACCTCTTCTAAACGCTTCTTGCAGCGCTTGAGATGCCAGTGAGCGTCGATGATCTCGTGGACCAGTTCGTCTTCTTTGCGGTCCTGCGGGTGATAGATGTCGAGCCAGGATTGGACGGTGGCTTCGTATTCGGCGGGATCTTCGTCGCGCAGGATGGTTTTTTCGGAACGTAAACCGTGGTCGAGACGGTTCATGGAGGATACGGCCTTGCCCGCCGGACTGCGCGGTCCGGTACTGCGGCCGGGCTTTTTGGATTCGATGTCTTTGGGTAACTCGTGCATGGGCGCCCTTTCGTCGACGAGTGTTCCCATGACGCCCCGCGGGGCGGAGCGGTGTTTTGAGGCGAAGCTGTTGATTCCGGGTGAGATCCGCGGTTCTAAAGTTTTGTTATCGCGCCTGGACGACTACGTCGGCAATCGGGGATGGGCCGATTTTGCCGTTCGAACTCCCTTGGGTTCGTTTTTTCATTTCGCCGGGAAAGAACGGACCTTTGGGTGTTATTTGGAAACGACCAGGGCAAGACAGATTCCATCCCAAGTCATTTTGCCGGTTCCGGGAGGCGGATGGTTGCCCAGCGGCATGATGCCCAGGAGCTCGGATTTCAGGTGAAAGCGCGACTCCAGATATTGGCGAACGTCGATCGCCCGCTGCCTGGATTCCACATAGAGCTGGTCCGGTAGGCCATTCGCCGCGTATCCTTCGACGACCACCGGATCGTTGGGCAGAAAAGGAACCAAGTCGGACATGGACTGGTCCAAGATGGAGCGGCCCACATCGGTGAGCTTCTGGGTTCCTTCCGAGCCTGTCGTGAAGAGTCCAGCGGCTGGAATCCAGACTCGAGCGCGCGCCTTTCGAACGAACTCGGTGGAGTCGTACTTCTTGGGTGTGAGGTCGCTTAGATTGTAAAATCCGCGGCGATGAAAGAATCCGCGCAAAAAGAAGTTGTGCTTGACAGCCTCGGTGTCATCGGCAAAGTTTGTGACCGCTTGCTGGGCGTCCTGCACAGTATTACGGAGGGCCACTGCCGTGTTCTGGTTGTTGTTGCCTTTGGCGAGAAAGGTTCCAAAGGCTTGATCGAGCTGCCCTGTCATGTCGCTGGTATTGCTGAGGGTTTGGTGGATGTCGCCGAGGTCCTTCTGCTGAAAGTTGGATATGACGGCGTCGATCTTGCTGGAGGCTTGTTCGGCATTGGCGCTGGTCTGCTTGGCTTGCGCAATGGTGGCGTCAATATTCGAAGCCACGGTTTGGTTGGTCAGCAACTGACCCGCGACGCCTTGTCCTTGTCGGACGCCAGCCGTGATTTGCCGCACGTCCGCGGTGATGTGATTTGCGTTTGACGCGATCCGTTCCACGTTCCCGCGAGCCGACACGATCAGTCCGTCCACATGCCTGGCGGTGCTTGTGAAACTCTCCAGCGTCTCATCCGCATTCTTGTGAAGGTCCTTGATGGTCGCCTGAACATCGTTCGCTATGGCGCTGCCCTGGCGCATAAGTTCGCCCATGCCCGCGGACTGTTTACTGGGCAGCGTTCCACCGCGCGGGCACTCAGGCGAATCCGCGCTGCCCTGCGCGATCTCGATGTATTTACTTCCCACCATTCCCGCGTTTTCGATACTTGCGACTGAATTCTTTCGGACCATGGGATGGAATTTTTCATCGACTTGCAGCGTGAGGCGAAACTTCGATGATGGACCGTTCGGGATCTGTATAGCCGTTACTTGACCGGCATCCATTCCCGCGACACGCACCGTGGCGCCGCTTTGCAAGGTATCCATTGTGGACAGTTCGGTGTACACCTTGAAATGACTTGAGAAGAGTTGCTTGCGGCTGCCGATGAGGAACAGGCCGACCGCGAACAGGACAACGCCGCCAACGAGGAAGACGCCGAGCCAAATATTTTTCTTTCCAGACATTTATCCCTCCGGGATGGAAACGAGGTCCCGAACGAGTGAGTTTCCGCTTTGCGCTAATTCGTCCAGGGCGCCTGTGGCGACGATCTTTCCTTCCTGGAGGACGGCAAAGCAGCTCGCCAATTCTTTCGCGCCGCTAACGTTATGAGTGACAACGACCTGGGCGACGTGCTGCGTCTCCTTGAGCCTACGCAGAAGCTTATAGATTTCAGCGGCAGTGATGCGGTCCAAGCCGCTGCTCGGCTCGTCGACCAGTAGAATGGACGGATCGAGAGCCAGAGAGCGAGCGAGACCGACGCGTTTACGCATACCGCCGGACAATTCGCTAGGCATTTTATTGCCTTCTTTGGCCAACTCGACCTGTTCGAGTTTGTCCTGGACGATCGCCTGGACCTCTTTGTTGGATTTCTTAGTGTGCCGGCGAAGGGGAAAGGCCACATTGTCAGCGACAGAAATGGAATCGAATAAGGCGCCATCCTGGAATAGAAAGCCTACTTTCTTTCGCACTTCGCCGAGTTTGGTTTCGTTCAGATCGCCGATGCCCTTTCCGTGAATAAAGATGTGGCCCGCATCCGGCTTGAGAAGACCAATCAAGAGCTTCAAGGTTACGCTCTTCCCGACGCCACTACGGCCGAGCAAACAGAAAGCCTCGCCAGCGCTGACTTCGAAGGACACGTCGTCCAACACTCGTTTAGACCCAAAAGATTTGGAGACATGCTGAACACGAACCACAGCCTGTTCATCGTTCATTCGCTATTAGGCGTTCCAGAACTGGATCATCTTCACAAGGATGACGTCGGAAACAATGATCAAAATGGACGAGGCGACCACACCCCGAGTGGAAGCGCGGCCTACTCCGGTTGCTCCGCCGCTCGCGTTATATCCGAGAAAGCAAGAGACCAAACCGATAATCAATCCAAACACAAGCGTCTTTAGAATAGGGCCCATATAATCGGACCAGCCCATAGGATTGAAGGCATCATTTAGAAACAAGCGAATGGACATGTGTGACGACAGAGCCTCGACCAGCCAGCCTCCGAAAATGCCGGAGAAGTCCAACAGCGTTGTAAGAACGGGCAAAGCAATCACGCATGCGATGACCCGAGTTACGACGAGGTACTTGAAGGAATCGACGGCGAGAGACTCCAACGCATCGATCTGCTCGGTGACACGCATCCCCGAGAGGGCAGCTCCAATTCCCGCGCCCACGCGTCCGGAAATCAAAAGCCCGGTGACCAAGGGACCGACATCTTTGAAGAGACCGAACGAGACTGCCTGCGGGATCAACGCCGTTGCGCCGAACTGGGCCATCGACGCTGATGTTTGAAGGGCTAGCACCGCGCCAACGGCGAACCCCGCCACCACGATGAGCAGGCTCGACTTCCAGCCGATCTCGAATAGTTGGTTACCGATTTCGCCAAGCTCGAACGGGCGCTGAAAAGTCTGCCGGATTGCTCGGAAGCCAAAAAAGCCGAGACCGCCTGCGAATCCGAAAAACGACCCTAAACCCTGAAAAGTGGAACTCACGCGACGACTCTACAAACGTCGATGCGAACCTATAGGCTGCGTTTCGTCGGGAAAAGTTCGAGTAGGAAACGAGAGGATCGGTACGTGATTGGCATTTGTGCTCACGCGAGCGCATGACTTTAGCATGGCAGTGTGAAGGCGATGCGGCGCTCGATGCTCCGCATTGTTGTATAACCTATTGACAAGCGCTCACGAGGTGCATTACACGTGCAGTGATCGCTGCCGATATCACATCCGGCTCAGCCAGATAGCTCATGCTACGAATCTCTGCCTGGCCGAAAAGGTCCTATGCTTTTGAGAATTTATTGCTGTGCTTTACTCTGTGTTGCTTTACTCCTTGGGGGTGTAACCGAATCAACCGAACATTTGGCGCATAATCTCCTGGTCGACGGTCTTCATGATAGAAATCCGAACAGGCGGAAACAAGCGGCATTGGCTCTGGGCTTGATGGGCCCGCGGGAGGGAGCATCGCGTCTGTTGCTGCCGCTGCTGTCAGATCAGGACGTGGAGGTACGGATTGCCGCCATTGGCAGCCTTGTGGATTTGCACGATTCGGGGGCAGTACCGGAGCTCAAAAAGTCCCTGCAAGACCCTGTGCCGGAGGTGGAGTTTGCTGCCGCGAAGGCCTTGTGGACCTTCAAGAACGAACTAGGCACGGAAGCGCTGCTCGCAGTACTCGAGGGCCATAGGGAAGCGCGTTCCAACTTTATGCGCCGCCAGTTCCGGGAAATGAGGCGGTCGTTTAGTACGCCGAAAGGAACTCTCGAACTGGCGCTCAACTATGGAATTGGTTTTGTCCCGTTGCCAGGAATTGGAGAGGGATACGCGGCATTGGAAGATCTGATTTGGGAGAAGGGATTCTCGCCTCGGGCATCGGTGGCCCTTTTACTTGCGAAGAATAAGGACCCAGCGACTCCCCGTGCCTTAGTCGATGCGCTTAGCGATCGTGATTGGTCGGTCCGTGCGGCTGCAGCCCAAGCCATCGGATTGCGGAATCAGCCGGAGCTGCGTCCATCTCTTGTCGCGCTGCTTTCAGACGGGAATACGCGAGTGCGGTATAGAGCCGCGGCAGCGTACCTCAGACTAGGTGAAATCGCAAGCAGGCCTGCGTCATAGAGTTGGCGGAGCCCGGTTGAACTTTCCTTCCGTATCGGAGAATGCTTCGCGAGTAACGTGGGGGGATTATCGCGTCGCCGGACATTCTAGGGGTGCGTTATCTTCCCGCTTTGAATTGTCGTAAATAAGTACACGAATTTTCCCCGGAAAGGTCCCACCGAACCATAGCTTTGGGTCGAAATACCCAACATTCTCTTCGATCAAGAACTCTTGACCGGAGGTTAGCGGCTTGGATCTGACGTAGTATACAGCGGCCACCTCCGATTTGGGAAGTGATGTCTTTCTTGCGCCATGGAACACCATGGCGGTTTGGGTAATGTCGACAGATTTGGAACTGAGGCTCCGACCGTCCACCGTGACCGCGAGGAATTCGGCGCCGCGGCTTCGCGATTGAAGCTGATGTAGATCCGCCCACGAGCTTCTGCCACTGTAAACGATGTGCTAAATGTCAGGAAACAAGTCCGTAATCCGGATAAATTCGCGGCGGTCGATCCTTCGCGCTCTGGAGGCGCTGGTTGGATTTCCAGGATCTGCGCTCACGAGCACAGAGCGGTCATCTACGCCAGAGATCTTCCCGGTGTTACAAGTTCCATCGATTCGCAGAAAAACGTATGCCGTGTCTCGGGTCACTGCATTCACCGCCTGCAATGGATCGGAAACAGCGACATCTTCCGCCGGAGCGCAAAGCGAGCACAAGCTCGCGAGCAACAGGAGCACCGTTCGCTTTGAGGTTCATTAGCCATTAGCCTTAGCGCACCGGACGCGATGCAACACAGCCTTTCCAGTATCATTCTGCGTACAACGAGTTCGAGAACGCGTATCAGAGTCAAGCCGGTAGGACGGGAGGTTTTCGCGTGCTCCAATCGTTTGATTGCTGATACGTATAAGCAACGGCCAGAACTACGGGTTCGCCGTAAGGCGGGCCGACGATTTGCAATCCAATGGGCAAGCCATCTTTCGAGAAACCGCATGGCACGGTGACGGCGGGCGTGCCGAAATGATTGAACGCGCTGGTATTGCTAGGGGGCCTGTGATGCGTTTCGTTGACAGTCTCGCTGATCAGCGGCGCAGGCTCTCGTTTAGTCGGCAAAACCAAAACATCGACGTCGTCAAAGGTCCGCCGAATGTCGCGGCGGCACTCGCGAATTCTCTTTAGCGTTTCAACGTAAGGAACCGTTTCGACGTTCTTTAGCTCATTCAATTGGCGCTGCGACCACGGATGGTACAACTCAGGGGTCTTATCGAAGAACGGTTTTTGGTAATGATAGAGCTCCACGTCATAGCTGCCGTTTGCCGGAATGTGGAGACGCGGAAGGCTGATATCGCGCACGTTCCGCACCTTGCTTCGCAGTTGCTGAATAGCTGTCTCAACGGCCGAGGAGACGTCTGGATCGAGTCCTTCGAAGAAGTATTCGCGTGGCACGCCGATTCGCAGATGGGAAATTGGAGCAGATAGCGCCCGCACATAATCGGGAACCGGTTCGGGAAGAGTGATTGCATCCTGAGGATCGAACCCGGCAAGTACCTGGAGCAGGATGGCGGCATCTTCGACCGTTCGCGTGATGGGACCGATCGTATCCATAGAATAGGCCGACGGAACAACTCCGCGCGTGCTCACCCGGCCATAAGAAGTCTTGAATCCGACCACGCCGCAAAATGCGGCGGGGATGCGAACCGAACCTCCGTCGTCGCTGCCGACTGACCCAAAGCACATTCGAGTGGACACGGCGGCGGCAGAACCCGCGGAAGAGCCGCCGGTAATCCTGTTTGTGTTCCAGGGATTGTGCACTGGCCCAAAACAACTCGTAGTACCAGTGCCTTCAAATGCCATTTCGTCCAAATTCAGCTTCCCGAGGAAAACTACGCCAGCAGCCTTCAACCTTCTAGTAACTTCCGCATCCTCGGTGGGAACGCGATTCCTGAAAACGTTGCTCGCTGCCGTTGTTCGAACACCTGCCGTGTCGATATTGTCCTTCAGGGCTATGGGAATGCCTAGTAACCGAGATGGAGTGTTTTGAGTTGCTCCCCGGCGATCGCATTCGCGCGCCTGCGCCAGCGCAGTCTCCTCCTGCAGTGTGATCACCGCGTTTAGTTGCGGATCCAGTTGGTGAATGCGCGTGAGGCAAAATTTGGTCAATTCCTCCGAAGAAATCCTACGCTTCGCAAGCGCGTGCGCTGCCTGAGTCAGCGTCCAGTCCTGAGGTTCGCTTTCCACGGCTCGCTCTGGCGCTGCTATCAGCTGAGCCGCGGCTATCGTCGTGCCGACCAGCAAATTTCGTCTGCTTACGCCCTCGGAACTCATTATGGTTCTACCTACCGAATATCAGGCTCTCATTGAACATGCGCAATGACGGGAATCTAAGCATGTTGTGCCGGCTCCCGAATAGTACACTTTGTTGCTGAGACCGTTTGGGAATTTTTACTTGGAGGCCAGTGAGAGACGAACGGAGCCTTTTAGAAGCGGTACTCGGAGATGGCCGCTTTCTGGTTGCGCTTACCGGTATCTCCGTTGCGCTAAGCGGCGGATTTGCTGTTCTGCAATCGATTTCGGGACAGTTGCTTCCACACGATAGTCACGCCATCGGCATGGACTCAATGGCATTGGTACAGGCCGGGAACCGTCATCTGCTGGGATTTATGTTCCATGACCGGGTAGCTTACGGCGGATCTCTTCTTGCTATCGGCCTTGGTTATCTGTGGCTGGCGGAGTTCCCCATGTCTGCTCGCGCAACTTGGGCATGGTGGGCGCTGCTTTTCTCAGGAGGAATCGGCTTCTTGGCATTCCTTACGTATCTCGGCCAGGGTTATTTAGATACCTGGCATGGAGTTGCGACATTGTTTCTGTTGCCGGTGTTCGCGGCTGCGCTGTGGCGTTCTCGGCCGGACAAAATCTCGCTTCGCTCAGTCTGGGTTTCTGACCCCAAAGGCGAGGATACGTTCGCAATATGGGGTAGGATTCTCTTGGCCGCTTCCGCCGTGGGTCTGATTCTCGCGGGAGCAACCATCGCCATTTTTGGAATGACTACCGTCTTCGTTCCCTCGGACCTAAGATTTATCGGTTTGGATACGTCCGCGCTCCAGCGGATCTCACCGATGTTGATTCCGGTCATTTCGCACGACCGGGCCGGCTTCGGAGGCGGGCTATGCTCGATCGGCTGTTTCCTGGTGTTTATGGCGCGTTGCGCTGAACTCAATCGGAGCTTCGTCGAGATTGTGGCTCTGATGGGTTGTGCCGGGTTCGGATGCGCGATCGGCGTGCATTTTGCCGTCGGTTACCTCGATTTCCTGCATCTCTTACCGGCATTTTTGGGATTGATCATCTTTCTTGTTGCCGATGTACTGCTTTGGATCGGTAGGAAAGGACGGCTCCCCGCGTCTAGATAAGCGCCACGAATCATTGCCGCTTTGAACGTTTGGACGGCCGCTTGGTTGGTTTCGGAGGTTCGGCTTCGCCTTTAGAGCCAGACGATTTCAGGCGCTCTAAAGCATCTTCGAGCTTTTGGCCGCCTTGGAGCACGGGAGCGAAGAGATCACCTACGCGATTGAATCTCTCGATGGTGTTGTCGATGTGGAAATCCGACGGGCGCAAACCGTGTTTCACTTCTTTCCAATCGAGAGGCGTTGCGACGGGCGCGCCATCGTACGCGCGGACGACATATGGCGCGGCTATGGTTTTACTGATGCCTATTTGCAAGTAGTCGAAGTAGACTCGCTCTTTTTTTCGTTTGCCGACGCTGCGCGGGGTGGTGAACAGGTTGGGTTCGCGATCGACTGCTAAGTGAGAAAGGAGTTCGGCGAAACTGCGCACCTGTTCGAAGGTGTAGACCGGCTCCAGCGGGACGTAAACATGCATGCCGTCTCCTCCCGTCGTCTTGGGATAACCTTTCAAGCCGAGGGTTTCAAGCAAACCGCGAACGAGGAGCGCAGCGTCGATAATTTGGTCGAAGGACGTTTCGACGGGATCTAGGTCGAGCAACATCCAATCGGGGTGGTCGAGATTGCCGGCACGGCTCATCCAAGGGTTCTGATCGATGCAGCCGAGATTAACGAGATAGAGGAGACTGGCACGGTCTTGCGCCAGCGGGTAGTGGTTGACTTTGGGTGGGTGATGTTCGGTGATGGGCTCGCAGCGCATCCAGTCCGGGAAGTGGCTGCCAGCATTTTTTTGAAAGAAGAATTCTTCGGCGATGCCGTTCGGATAACGCTTCATCGAAAGAGGACGATCTTTCAGGTGGGGCAACAAGAAAGGCGAGACACGGTGGTAGAACTCAAGGAGATCGCGCTTCTTCCAGCCGTCTTTGGGAAACAATACTTTCCCCAGATTGGTGAACTTGAGCCTGTGGCCGTCTACTTCGGTTGTTACTTCGCGGCCCGCGAGGTTCAGCTCCGTGCTAGCGGCGGCAGGCTCAGGATCTATTGCTTCTTCGCGTTTGACGTCGGTCGCGTCTTTGTCGTCACGTAGGCCGACAAAGACGGGCGCACGGAGAATGCCGTCCTGCGTCCACTCGAGGAACCGGACTTGACACACAAGTTCAGGGCGGAGCCAGGTAACATTGCGCAGTCCAGTTCTGATATTGGGTCTGATGGCGAACGGGTTGGTCTTCGTGATCAGCGGCTCCATGCGGGCGTAGATGGCTTTCATGAGCTTTTGATCGAAACCTGTGCCGACTTGTCCTGCGTGGCGCAGCTTGCCGCTCTCCCGGACACCGAGCACGAGCGCGCCGAAATAATCACGTTCGCCCTTGGTGAATCCGGCGATGACGAATTCCTGTTCGTTTGAGACCTTGAGCTTGAGCCAGCGGGAGGAGCGCGCCGCTTCATACTTACTGGCGCGGTCTTTCGCGAGAATGCCTTCGAGGCCCATCTTGCGCGCGGCCTCAAACATCTGTTGGCCGTCGGTATCGAAGGCTTCGGAAATGCGAAGGTGATCGCCCGGCGTGACGATTTGATTCAGCACGCGTTTCCGATCTTCAAGAGTTACGGCGCGCAGATCGTAGCCATCAACATAAAGGATGTCGAAGAGGAAGAGCGTAGCGGGGGTGGTCTCGGCAAGCCGTGGAACAGCCCCGGAGTTGGCCGCGATGCGGGGTTGGATCAGCGAAAAGCGGGCGCGGCCTTCCTCATCCAGGATGCAGATTTCGCCATCGAGCCAGGCAGTCTTGGCATTTACGTGCGAGGGAAGGTCCTGCAGTTCGGGATATTGTTTCTCGCAGCGATTGCCGCGACGCGATTGGATTTGCACTTCGCCGTTTTTGATCAGGCAGAGCGCGCGTATGCCGTCCCACTTCACTTCGTACAACCATTGAGAGCCGGAAGGAACTTTGGTGGCGGCAGTAGCGAGCATCGCCTGAAGATCCGCGGGAACAGGCGCCTTGCGGGCGCCGTCAAGCTCGGAGACCTTGAGCGACTCGATATTTTCCGCAATTTCGTCCTGCGTGCGTTTGGTTTTCACGCTCCAGGCGAACTGGTCAATATCGTAGCCTGGGACGGCCCATTCGTCCTTTTTCTTAATCAGCAGCCATTCGTTCCCTTTGCCCGCATGCTTCATGTGCACGATGGCGAAAGAGCCTTTCAGCTTCGTGCCATGCAACTCAAATTTGAAGTCACCGCGGTCCAGTTGCTCTTGCGCCGGGGCGTCGCCTAGAACATCGAAAGTGCCGGTATCCCACAGCATGACGCTGCCGCCGCCGTAGTTGCCTTCCGGAATGTTGCCTTCAAAAGTGCCGTAGTCGAATGGATGATCTTCGACTTTCATGGCGAGGGCTTTGCGCGTGGGATCGAGGCTGGGGCCTTTCGGGACGGCCCAACTGACGAGCACACCCTTGACTTCCAGACGAAAGTCGTAATGCAGCCGCGTGGCGTCGTGGCGCTGCACGCAGAAGAAGCCGCCTCGCCCGGAACCTTTGTGGACCGGCTCGCTTCCCTGTGGTTCCGGTGTCTTGTCGAAGTGCCGTTTGCGAACGTATTCTTTGAGGCCCATTGTTTGAAACCGATGGCGTTGCGGCCATTATGACAATCCGCGCGCCCGGAGACCGTGCCGGATTGCTAACCTGAAGGCAGCTTCGATTTATTGTTTTAGGTTTTGGTCTCTCTCGAATGACGTTTGCTGAGCAGGTTAAGAGTCAGCTAAACATTGTAGAAGTGGTTGGGCAGTATGTCCGGCTCAAGCGGCAGGGCGGAGGCGCCCGGTATGTGGGTTTGTGCCCGTTCCACTCGGAGAAGACGCCGTCATTCGGCGTGCTGAGCACGCTGCAGATCTACAAATGCTTCGGGTGCGGCGTAGGCGGCGACGTCTTCAGTTTTGTTATGGAGCGCGAAGGTCTGACGTTTCCCGAAGCATTGAAATTCTTGGCGGAACGGAATGGAATTCCGTTTCCGGAGCGTGAGAGATCGAGCGATCCGGAAGCGCAAAAGCGGGCCGCATTGTTCGAGATGCACGAGATCGCGGCGGAGGTCTTCCAAAGCAATTTGCGCGGCTCGAGCGGAAGTGAAGCGCGCAGTTATTTGGAATCGCGAGGCGTTTCGCGGGCAGCCATGGACGAGTTTCGTTTGGGACTTTCGGATAACTCAGGTCACCAGATGGTTCAACGCCTGCAAAAGTTCGGGCCGGCGCTGCTGGAAGAGAGCGGGTTGGTGGCGAAGCGGGACATCGGAAACGGCTTCTATGACCGGTTTCGCGGGCGGCTGATGTTTCCCATTCATAACGAATCGGGCAAGTTGATTGCGTTTGGAGGGAGAGCGCTACGCACCGGCGATGAGCCAAAGTATCTGAATTCGCCGGAGACAAAGATTTATAAGAAGTCGACGGTGCTCTACAACCTGCATCGCGCCAAGATGGACGCTCGGAAGAATGACCGCATGATTCTGGTGGAAGGCTATATGGACGTGATTGGCGTCTATTCGGCTGGGATTCATGAGGTGGTGGCCAGCAGCGGGACGTCGCTAGGCAGCGACCAGGTACGAGCGATGAAACGCCAGGTAGCGCAGCAGCAGGCCAGTACCGGACAGGTCATTCTCAATTTCGATTCAGATGCGGCGGGCGCGCGCTCAACGGAAAAGTATATAGGCCCTTTGCTCGCTGAGGGTTTGCGCGTGAAAGTGCTGGATATTCCTGGCGGGCTGGACGCGGATGAATACATCCAAGAAAACGGGGCCGAAGCGTATCGGCAATTGGCTGAGCGTGCGTGCACCTATTTTCATTGGCTGGCGGACCGTACGCGAGAAAAGTTCGACATGCGAACGGCGGAAGGGCGCGTGGATGCTTTCAATCAACTATCGCCCGTGTTGCAGCAGGTGAGCGACCGGATCGAGCGGGCCGCGATCATCACGGAAATGGCTGATTATCTAAAGGTGGAGCGGGAGCTAGTCGGTTCAAAGCTTGGCCCCGCGCCGCGAGGGCAAACGGGCCAAAAGCCGCGGGTCGCGGTGTCATCCGTTCCACCGAATGAGAAGCTTCTGCTGACGTGTTTATTGTGCTCGGCGGACGCGCGGGCGGCGATTCAGCAGTATCTTCGAGGGACCGATATCCTGCCGCTTTTGGAGCTGAAAAGTATCTTTTCAGCGGCGCTTCGTTTGGAAGAGGAAGGCGTCAGTTTCTGCGTGGAGACGCTGGGAACGCGATTGGAACCGAGAATGCAAAGGATCTTGTCGGAATTGAGCTTTGCGGACGTGGGCATCAGGCAGGAGGACGCGGTTCAGCAGGCGTTGCACTGTTTGCGTGCGCTCGAAGCGAAATCCGCCAACATGAAGTGCGACGGTCTACGTCACCGGATCCAGGAGCTTGAACAAGCGGGAAACCTAGAGGAAGCACTACGCCTAGCCGATGAGTTGAATAGGGTGAGACACGCAGTTTTGGGCGCCTGAGCCGTTGTACTATGAGGAGTCGAGAAACTGCGGGGGGATTTGGACAGATTCTCGGGTGGCAGCGGTTTCGTTTTTCCCGCCGATCAATCAAATCAAGATCGATTACATCAAGATTGATGAAGGCAGTTGATGCAAGACAGTAACGAAAAGGGCTTCGCTCTGTACGACGAGATCGGCGGCGTAGCCCATGACGATCTAGCGAACGGCGGCGATCTGAACGATCTGTTCGCGGATCTGGATAGCGCCCCTGTCGAGTTACTGGGAGAACCCAAAGAGTTTGAAAAGAAGGACGAAGAGGTCGATGACCTTACGGACCTGGATTTAACACCCGGCGCTCTCGATAAGAGCAACGATTCGGTACGGGTGTACCTGCGCGAGATGGGAATGGTGCCGCTGCTGACGCGCGAGGGCGAGATCGAACTCGCCAAGCGGATTGAACGTGGGCAGAGCGCCGTCAGGAAAGCGCTGTCGCGGTCGCGTCTGGTGATGCAACTATTGCTCGACACGAGGGCCAACGTGGAGCGCGGAACTCTTTCCGCGTTGGACGTGCTGCAGCCGCCGGACCCGCAACTCGGCAGCGAGGAAGAGGACGCGGAAATTGAGCTGCGGACTCAGCTGATCGAGTCGATGCAGGAGATCGAGAAGCTCTATCGCAAGGCGCAGCAGACCCAGCAGAAGCTCATCAGCACCTCGCGCAACATGAAGCCGAAGCAGTATCGCAAGCTCCGGTTCGAGTATGCGCGGCTCCTGGTTACCATCTCGCGGGCCATACGGGCAGTTCACTTTTCGGGACGATTTCAACGCTCGTTGAGCGACGCATTGCGGAAAATCGTCAACCAAGTGAAACCGTTGGAGCAGGAGATTGCACGGCTGCAACGAAAGCTGGAACAGCCGCAGGTGGCGGATTCTGGTTCCGCTCCTGCAATCCGGAAAGAGTTGAAAGCGTTATCAACTCAGATGCAGGCGCTCGAAGACCGGTGCGGCACAAGCGCCACTGACTTGCGCCGGACCTTGCAAATTGTGGAGCGGGGCGAAACGGAAACCGAGTTCGCGAAGAAACGGCTGATTGAGGCCAATCTTCGGCTGGTGGTTTCGGTTGCGAAGCGCTACACGAACCGCGGCATGCAGTTTCTGGACTTGATTCAGGAAGGCAACATCGGCCTCATGCGCGCGGTGGACAAATTCGATTACAAGCGGGGCTATAAGTTCTCGACCTACGCGACGTGGTGGGTTCGGCAGGCAGTCACGCGCGCCATTGCGGATCAGGCTCGAACGATTCGCATTCCCGTGCACATGATTGAGACGATCAACAAGCTGGTTCGTTTGCAACGCTTGATGCAGCAGGAATTGGGGCGCGAACCTACTACGGAAGAACTCGCCGTGCGGATGGACCTAACGCCGAGCAAGATCCGCCGCGTGCTTCGCATTGCGCAAGAGCCGATCTCGCTGCAGACGCCAGTGGGGGAAGAGGAAGAATCCAATCTGGGCGATTTCCTGGTGGATAGCAGAATGGTCTCGCCCTCTGACGCCGTCATCAACCTGAACCTGCGCGAACAGACCGCGGAAGTGTTGAAGACGCTGAGCCCGCGCGAAGAGAAGATTGTGAAGATGCGCTTCGGGTTACAGGACGGAAGCGAACATACGCTCGAAGAAGTGGGACAGAATTTCGCTGTCACCCGTGAGCGGATCCGCCAGATAGAAGCCAAAGCGCTGCGCAAGTTGCGGCATCCCAGCCGGAGTCATCGGCTGCGCAACTTTCTTGAAAATGGGGCTGCACCGTCTTAATTGCGTGCGTTAGCCGGTTATAAACGGCCGCACCGTTTGTTTGAACTTCCCTCCGAGCATCTTTCCCAATTCCTGCTGCCTGAATCTGAAGATCTGCTTGAGTTGTCCACGCACCAGAGTGGCATGCGTGAGTTGGCCAAGGGGTCCGAGGGGCAATGCGTATTCAACGTGATCGCCCACAACCACCCCGTTGTCCGTTTGCCGGAAAGTATGGGTGTGGCGCCACAGTGAGTAGGGACCTTTGACCTGCTTGTCGACAAACAAGAATGGCGGCTCATATTCCAGGATGAGCGTCTTCCAATGGATCGGCAGCCCAAGCCAGCGGATGGTGTATTCGATCTCGGCTCCTTTGCGCATTTGCACGCGCTCTTTGGACGTGACCCGGAAATTGAGTGAAGCCGGTGTTATTTTCGCGAGGTTGTACGGATCTTCGAAGATGAAAAACGTTCTTTCTAGAGAGGCATCAGTCAGGAGTTCGCATTGCAGGGTGTAGACGCGCATGACAGCAAACTTAGGATGCTGGAAGCAGCGAGAAAGGCGTAAAACGCGTCCGCATCACGCATCGGGACCGGCACATGCTTTGCGGCATCGAGAGGGAATCCGCCCGAACGCTTGGCGGCAGCTTAGGCTTCTGATGTTCGGGCCTTGCCGGCTGCAGCCATCGCTGCGCGACGTCGGGTTAGGATCGCGTGCGCATCGGGGGCAGCCATGACAACGGCCTCCATATGTTTGCAAAACTCGGGCTCGTTGCTCGCGGCGCGTAGCTCGGCAAGAAACGGGTGAATCTTGCTGAAGGTGGCGAAGATCTCGCTGTGCGCGGCACGGAAACCATCGGCATCGATAGCACCGGTAGTGACGAGGGAAGCGGCCATATCCCAATAGCCGACAACCATCCGGAATGCCGCGTTCTTTTCGCCACTTACTATTTCGACCAGCTCGGCGAAGCTCTCCGGGTTGAATTCGCGCAAGAACCAGTCCCGCGCCTCACGCAATAGAGCGTCACGACGTAGGGCGAAGAGCTGAAGGTTTAGTTGTGCGCTCTCGAAGGGTGTTGGCATTCTCGGCTGTTGAGGCCATTATAGTTGGCCGATCAACGCGGCTATTCTCCCGAGGCACGGCCGACCGATGTGGAAGCATTGGAGGGGAAGTCGCACTGGCTCAAGGCAGACGTTCCGGAACTTGTCTCGACACTCGTGCTGGAACAAATCAAGACTGCACGTTAACAGGGCTGCGTTATGTTGGGATTTCGCTCACGGTAGCCTATGCCCGACACAGAAATGATAGCGACGCCCACTTTAGTACACCCGGTCACGCCACCGCGCAAAGTGCCGAAGCCAAAGAGTGCGGCGGAACGAAAGACTCGGATCGAGCGCATTCTGTCGGAACTGGATGGTTTGTTCCCTGCGGCGACGTGCGCTCTACAGCACGACAGTCCGTGGCAACTGCTGGTAGCGACCATTCTTTCCGCGCAATGTACGGATGAGCGCGTCAATAAAGTTACGCCGGGGCTCTTCCAGAAATATCCCACCATGGAAGATTTCGCGAATGCTCAGCAGGAGGAGATGGCGCAGGACATCCGATCGACCGGATTCTTCAACAATAAAGCGCGCTCGGTGATTGGCGCGGCGAAGAAGATACTTGGCGATTACAGCGGGCAAGTGCCGCGGACTATGGACGAGCTTCTGTCGGTTCCTGGCGCGGCTCGAAAGACTGCAAACGTAGTGCTGGGGACGGCGTATGGGATCTCTTCAGGCGTGGTGGTAGATACGCACGTGCAACGGATTTCGCAGCGGCTCGATCTGACGAAAAACGAGGAGCCGACGAAGATAGAACAGGACCTGATGAAAGTGGTTCCAGAAGAGAAATGGATTTTGTTCTCGCATCAGGTGATTCATTTCGGGCGGCAGATCTGTATTGCGCGTAAGCCACGCTGCGCGTCGTGCCCTCTCGATCCGGTTTGTTACGCAAAAGACAAGACGCTTGCTTAGATGCAGCCTCGCTTGTATTTAGGTGTTGACGGAGGGCAGTCGGGTACGGTTGCCTTAATTGCCGAGGCCAGCGGCAGAGTGATCGGGCGCGGCTCAGGTGGTCCTTGCAATCACGTGGAGGGGGCCGAGGGACGAGCTAAATTTCTGAATGCCGCGGGACGCGCTATTGAAGAAGCGTCACGGCAAGCGGGTGTCAATCCCGATGGGATGAGCTTTTCCGCTGCTTGTCTGGGCTTGAGCGGAGGCGCTGACGACAAAGAAGTGTTTGCGCGGGAGCTGATTCGTAGTGCAAAATTCAAATTCACGCATGATGCCGATATTGCGCTTTCAGGCGCTACGGCGGGAGAGCCGGGCATCATCGTGATTGCGGGGACGGGCTCGATCGCTTTCGGCCGGAACAAAGAGGGGAAAACCGCACGGGCCGGCGGCTGGGGATACATCTTCGGCGACGAAGGCGGCGCGTTCGACCTTGTGAGGCGAGCGCTACGAGCCGCTCTGCAGTACGAAGAAGGTTGGGGGCCGGGGACAAGCTTACGGAAAATGCTACTTGGGGCTACCGGAGCAGCAACCGCAAACGAGTTGCTGCATCGGTTCTACACAGCCAGCTATCCGCGCACCGTGGTAGCCTCTTTTGCGCCCATAGTGAGCCAAGCCGCAGAGCAGGGGGACGGGATCGCTCGCGAGATTGCGAACGAAGCCGCCACAAAACTGTCGTGGTTCGTCGAAGGCGTGTACCGCACCCTGTTTGCACACGGGAACGTTCCGGTGTGCTATATCGGCGGGGTCTTCAGAAGCCAAATCGTTCTCACAGCATTTGAATCTCAGATCCGCGACGCTATTTCGTGCGAAACCCAGCCGCCTCGCTTCAATCCGGCAGCAGGAGCAGTGCTCGAAGCGCTCCGGCTCGATGGCAACAAGAGTGCGCTCTCGGGTGTGCCAGAATCCGAGAAGTGAAATTTCTTCGCACTCTCATTTTCTTCCCTTTTCTTCTCTCGTTCCCGGTGGCAAATGCGGCCGAGCCCAATTGGCCGCAGGTGGAACAGCACGCAATCGATCTGCTGCAGCATTACGTTCGAATCGCAAGTATCAATCCACCTGCGGACACGAGCGGGACGGCAAAACTGCTGCAAGCAGAACTTGCAGCTGCGGGCCTGGAAGCAAAGCTGTACCAGAGCGGTCCGGGCGGCAAGACAAATCTAATCGCGCGATTGCCGGGAAGGGATCGCTCCGGGCGGCCCCTGCTTTTGCTCAATCACATGGATGTTGTGCCGGTGGACGCGTCTCGCTGGCAGGGCAGCCCATTCAGCGCGGACATTCGGGACGGAATGATGTGGGGCCGCGGCACGTTGGATATGAAGAGCACGGGCGTGATGCAGCTCAGTGCCTTGATTCTTCTGAAACAGCTTGGCATCGTTCCGGCGCGGGACATCATTTTTCTGGCCACCTGCGATGAAGAGACGGGCGGCGTTTCGGGAGCGGGCTGGATGATCGAGAACCACTGGGACGAGATGAATCCGGAGTATGTGCTGGATGAAGGAGGAGTGGGATCACGGGACGTCTACAGCGAGGGTAAGCTCACGTTCGGAATCTCCGTTGCGGATAAACAGGTGTTGTGGCTGAGGGTTCGAGCGACCGGAACATCCGGTCACGGCTCGCAACCGATTCCCGACAACCCGAACGATCTTTTGATCCGGGCGATCGAGAAAGCAAAACAGTTTCCGGCGTCAGATAAGCCTAATCCGATCGTGCAAGAGATGCGGCAGAGCGTGGGAACCTTTGCATCGAACAAATTTGTCAGCGCAATTCAGCAGAATACGATTTCGCTGACGTCACTGCGCAGCGGTTTAGGAAATCCGCCCAAAGCGAACGTCATTCCGTCGGTGGCCGAAGCGACTTTAGACTGCCGGCTTTTACCTGGGCAGAACGCGGACGAATTCCTATCCGACATCAAGGCTCGTGTGAACGATCCTCACATCACGGTGGAAGAAATCTCTCCTAAGCCGGACGATCCGAAACCGAGCCCCAGTGATACGCCGTTATACGCTGCTTTGAGACGGGCTATATTGACGCAGCATCCCGGCGCCACCGTCATGCCGATCATTGTGCCTTATGGGACCGATGCTCAGAAATTCCGAATGCGCGGAGTGACGGCGTACGGGATCATTCCGATGATAATTGATGTGCGGACGCTTGGCACAATGCATAGCGATAGTGAACACATTCCGGTGGACCAGTTCCGCCAGGGCCTGCACATCTATTTCGATCTGCTTCGTTCAGATTGGTAGTTGTTGCGAACGTAGACCTTGTAATCGCGGTTTTGAAATGTGAGGTGATACTGCTCGCCCAACAAAGCGTCGGTCGCTTGGCCGGCGGCCGACGACATTTCGTGGAATCGAATCATCCGCTGAGTTCCATGTCGGCAGGAACGGAGGTGGCCCCCTCACTTCCTACTCCAGACACGGCCGCGACGGATACGGATTCCTGAAACGGTACTGCGAAGCCCACCTTCAGCCGCGCGGCCGCTTCCATGATCTTCAAGAGCAATTCGGATTGCACCTCAAGATAGCGATTGAAATCGGCCGTGAGCACATACGCAAAGACGTCCAGGTCATACGATTCCTTGGTGATCTTGGTAAACCGCAGAGGAATTCCGGACGCATCCACCTGAGTGTGCTCCTCGAGGATTTGAATGACTGCATGCATGATTCCGCGGATCTGATCCGGAGTGGTATCGCGGCGGAGGTGCAAAGTGGGATGAAACCACATGCGATCGCGACGCGAGTAGTTCTCGAGCGTCATGGTCGAGAAAACAGAGTTCGGAATCGTGACGACGGTTCGGTCTAAGGTTCGGATACGAGTAGAGCGGAGACCGATGTCTTCGACTGTGCCCACTTGACCGCCGAATTGACAGAAGTCGCCGACCAGCACCGGACGGTCGGTGATCACTGACACGCTTCCGAAGAAATTCTCAAGCGTCTTCTGCGCGGCAAGAGCTACGGCTAATCCGCCCACCCCCAGGCCAGCCAAAATCGTGCTGGTCGGGTACCCCCAGCGATATAGAATTTCCAACACTGCAATGCAGAAGATGCAGATTTTTACGATCCGCACAAAGAGAGGGATAACGGAGGACGACAGGGCTCTTTGCCTTGAATCCAACCGGGAAGTAATGGTATCGAAGATTACATCGACCACCCGCATGGCGAGTGAGGCAGCTCCCATGACGAACAAGAGCGTCAACATCTCGAGCAGGTAGTCGCGCAACAGCGCGGACGTATCGATCCCCACCATGCATGCCCGGAACACCGCCACGGAGAGCAGCAGGCGAAGCGGATCGATGAATGCCCGTACCCGGTACTGCTGAACGGATTTGGCGTAGCGCGTGATCACGGGTTTGGCGAGGGCCAGAACGATCTTGGAGAGAAGCCGCGAAAGAACAGAGAGGATTAATGCCAACGCGACCAGCGCCAGCCATACCCAGAGCGAGGTGCCAATCAACTTGATTTGCACCAACGGCTCAGGAAGTTTCCTCTCAAACGCAGACTCTCCGATGGAGGCAAAAAGTTGTGGAACTCGCGCGACGCTATCGGCCGAAACCAGCCAAACATCCGCTCCGTCCTGTTTGCCGCGATGCATCTGAAGCCGGATGGTTTGACCGTTCAGTTGAAATGTATCCAGATCGTCGAGATCCGGAGGAAGGCCGTCGGTCAGGTTGCCTGCAGGAGTATTACTAAGTTGATCGACCTCAAATTGCTGATCGCGATCAAGCAGAGCACTCAGTTCTTTGGCGAGCTCAGGACCTTGACTTCCCCTGCCCCGCGGCAATTCCAGGTACTGTGCGGCCAGCGAGAGTTTGTCGTCGTGACAAACCTGCAGGAAATTATAGATGGAGCTCCTGGGCGTGGACCGCTTGAGCGGATCTGTGACGGTCTCAGCGGCGGCAGGCTTTTTCGTGCCTGGAACCAAGCTCGCTAAGCCTTGAGCAGACACGGCCTGCAGGGCGATAAGCACGCAGCCGAGTAATAGGGACAAGCGACACATATTGCGAAACGAAGCCATAGTCTAGAACCAGCTTATGAGCTAGCCTGCCGGCGTTGAGACAGAAGCCTGGCAGGATGCGTTCACAAGCCGTAACAATCTCAGCAAAGCAGAAAGATGTCTTTTGTCTTGAGAGGCTTAGAGTCACTCGCAGGAGCAATTGTTTGCTTGACTGCGAATCGGCAAGGCCTACTCTCTTGATCAGGAGTATTCACTTCTTCTATGTCTTCTCATATCAGTCTGTGCGGTAGCCAGCGCGAGCATCCGGCCGGTTCGGTCGGGCTCGGCAAACCCGCACCCGATGAAATCATTCAAATTACTTTAGTTTTGCGGCGGCGCGCAAGCGCGCCTGATCCGGCATCAATAGCCAGTCACCTGTCTCATTCGCAACTTTCTGAGTTGCACGGCGCAGATCCAGCAGATATCGAGGCGGTCGAGGCTTTCGCATCCGAGCACGGGTTTATGATCGCGCGGCTCAACTCGGCGGCGCGATCGGTCATGATCGCCGGTCCTTTTGCGGCGATGGCAGCCGCTTTCGGCGCAGACGTCGAGTTGCGCGGCGTCAACGGCAACGTCATCCGTACGCGGCAAGGCCAATTAACCGTTCCAGAGTCACTCACCGGCCGCCTGATCGCGGTTCTTGGATTTGATCAACGACCCGCCGCCAGAACGTATCACCAATTCATTCCGGCATGCAGCCAGCCGGTAGCTTATACGCCGGTTCAGGTGGCAAAGGCTTACGAGTTCCCCACGAACACCGGAAAGAATCAGACCATTGGCCTTATCGAATTAGGCGGTGGTTTCGAGAGTTCCGATCTCAAAAAGTATTGGAAGCAGCTAAAGCTCCATAACGTTGCGGTAACTGCTGTTTCAGTCGACGGCGGACACAATAGTCCGGTGGGCGATCCGGACAGCGCTGACGGTGAAGTGGTGTTGGATATCGAAGTTGCGGGTGGAGTGGCGCCGGGTGCACGCATCGCCGCCTATTTCGCGAACAATACCGATCAAGGCTTTCTTGAGGCGATCAACACCGCTATACACGATAAGGAACGCAAACCTTCCGTTATTTCGATCAGTTGGGGATCGGGGGAGAACGAGTGGACGCAGCAGGCGCGGGATGCCTTCAACGCGGCGTTCCACGATGCAGCTCTGCTGGGCATATCTGTTTGCGCTGCTGCCGGCGACAACGGCTCATCGGACGGAGAGCCGGACAGCAGCGATCACGTGGACTTCCCTGCCTCAAGCCCGTGGGTTCTGGCTTGTGGCGGCACACGCCTCGAGATTGAAAGCGGCAAAATCAAATCTGAGACTGTCTGGAACGATGGAACGAACGGTGGTGCAACCGGAGGCGGCGTGAGTGTATTTTTCGCGCAACCGTCGTATCAGACAGGTATTCATATGCCGATGCCGAAAGGCAGCCATGAAAAGAGCGGCCGTGGCGTTCCCGATGTCGCCGGCGTCGCCGATCCCGAAACAGGCTTCCTGATACTAGTCGATGGTGAGGAAGGTGCGGTGGGTGGAACCAGCGCAGTTGCTCCTTTATGGGCGGGTCTTATTGCGCTATGGAATGAGCAACTCGGCCGGAATGTGGGCTGGCTCCATCCAACACTTTATGGAACACTCGCGCAACACAAGGTTCTGAACGACGTGACTGACGGCGCCAACGGTGACTTTAAAGCGTCTGCCGGCTGGGACTGTTGCACCGGCTTAGGCTCGCCGAATGGGCAAGCGATGCTGGATGTTCTTAAACAGCTTCCGATGAAGTAAGCGGGAGCGAATGGCGGGGCGCCGAAAGCGTCCCGCTGGTAACAACGCGCAAAACGGTCTCGGGTACAAGCGCGCCACCTAGGAGATAGCGAGTTGGTTCGCTGTGTGGTGGCGCGGATCCGCACCCTTTGCGCTTTCCTGCACAATTTCGTTCAGGATCTCTTCACAAGCCGCGCGAGGATCCGCCGCACGCGTTACTTGCCTGCCGATGACAAGGTAATCCGCACCATTACGGATCGCTTCTGCCGGGGTTGCCACGCGTTTCTGGTCGCCCACAGAAGCTCCCGCGGAACGGACCCCCGGAGTGACCAGCTTCAGTTTGGGGCCACCGGTTTCTCGCACTCTTGCGACCTCAAGAGGCGAACATACAATCCCGTCGATGCCGCTCTCTACCGCCTTCCTGACGCGAAGCTCAACGAGATCTGAAATCGGAGTTTGATAGCCGAGGTCAGCAAGATCTTCTTGGTCGAAGCTCGTCAGGACAGTGACCGCGAGTAACTTTGTATAGCTGCTCCCTCGTCCTTCGACGGCAGCTTTCATCACCGTGCGACTCCCGTGGACCGTTAAGAATGTCACCGCGCCACTTCGGCAAATCTGATGAACCGCTCGCTTTACTGTTTCGCCGATATCGTAGAGTTTCAGGTCCAGAAAGACGTGCTTGCCGCCGGAGTTCAGTTCCGCGACCATATCCATCCCGGCACCGGCGTACAACTCCATTCCTACCTTGTAGAAATCAGCAGCAGGACCAATTCTGTCTACTAGTTTGCGAGCTTCTTCGCGAGTTTCTACATCCAGAGCGATGATAAGCGGATTCAGATTATTACCTCAATTGGCTTTCCACTTCTGTGTTTGACGCGTCCGATGACGTAAGCCTCAGGCCGCATTTCGAGCAGCTTTTTCGCATCCTCTTCGTCGAGACTGACCAGCAGACCTCCCGAAGTTTGGGGATCATAGAGCAGGGCCTGAATCTCTTCCGGAATTTCAGAAGGCATGCTTACGCAAGTCTCCACGAACTCCCGGTTGTTCTTCAATCCGCCGGAATGAGCGCCCAATTTCGAGTATTCTATCGCGCCGGGCAGGAAGCAGACGGAGCTGGCGGAAATTTCCACGGTGACGTCGCTCGCGAGAGCCATTTCACGCGCATGCCCCAATAGCCCGAACCCTGTTACGTCCGTGCAGCCATGGACGTTGAGCTTTGCAAGCGCTTCCGCAGCCGCGCGATTCAGCGTGAGCATTTGCTGGATCGACGCTTCCATGTCCGGCCAATTGACGATCTCCTGTTTGAGAGCTGTCGAAATGATACCGGTGCCGATGCGCTTTGTAAAGACGAGCACATCGCCTGCTTTCGCGCCCGCATTCGTCCATATCCGTTGAGGATCCACCAAGCCGGTGACGGCATAGCCGAATTTGATTTCGTCTTCAGAGATACTGTGCCCACCCAAAATCACGCAATCTGCTTCGTGAATTTTGTCCGCGCCGCCTTTCAATATCGCTTCCAGATCCGCGATCTCGCCTTTTCCAGGAAAAACGACTAGCGAAAGCGCGGTTACAGGACGGCCACCCATGGCATACACGTCACTCAATGCATTCGCCGCTGCAATGCTGCCAAACGTATAGGGGTCATCGACTATGGGCGTAAAGAAATCGACGGTCTGCACCATCGCAAGTGGTTTGCCGCCCGTTTGAGTCAAATCATAAACGCCCGCATCGTCCGCAGTGTCGTAACCCACCAGAACTTTGTCATTTGTAAGACGTGGAAGGGTCTTGAGTGCACGATCCAAAATCTTAGGACTGAGTTTCGATGCACAGCCACCGGCTTTCACGTTAGCTGTCAGTTTTGTCGGCATCACACTCCAGTGTATTGAGCGGTGAGAACGGATTCCTTTTCGAGTTCCCACTCACGCCAGGCATCGAGCAATGGAAAATACAACCCGAGCGAAACGGGGCCGTCTACCAGCCCTGACAGCAGTGTCCCGTAATTCTCTAATTGCGCCCGGTAGCGCTGCTGCTCCTTATCTAAAAACTGTTCGGGAAGATTTCCTTGGTGTTCACTTGTCTTGAAATCGATAACCCAGAGCCTTCCTGCTTCGTCGCGGAAGGCGCGGTCGACAGTTCCGCTAATCACTTGATCTCCGACGCGGCCGGCGATGGGCGATTCGGACCAAGCTTCCGGACGTGAACGTAGAATCCATTTGCCGCGCTCGCTCTTAAAGGTATTGTTGAGCGCACGGAGCACCTGCGCCGAAGCTTTGGCCTGTTCTTCAGCGGCAACCCCCAGACGCATTAATTCGGAATCGATGATCGGACGAAGCGCCGCTACCCGATTATGGGTCCACGTTTCGATGCCACCCTGTGCGGCTCGCTTCAATAACTCATGAACCACGGATCCGACGTGCCGGCCAGTATCGCTCACCCAGACGTAAGGAATGTCGTGCGCAGTTGCAGTGGCACGGCGAAGTTCCGGCCGCCAGTTGACTGAAGGATCGAAGCGCGGCGCACGCCAAGTTGCCGGAAGCCGGCGCAGAGTCGTGGCCGCAGGTGCGTTTGCCGTTGAGAAGAGAGATGTCTGCACCGGTGACTTGCTGCGCAATTCAGTGTGAAATAGCTCTTCCACGTTCACCCAGATCAAGCCTAGAAATGTGTTGCTCGGCGCCTTGCAACATTCCGTACCGGCCTTGTTCGTTTTGACGTTTCCTAGCAGATAGAGCTCGTTCTTGGCCCTGGTGCATGCTACGTAAAGAAGTCTTTTTAATTCGTGAGCTTCTTTTCGCTTGATCTCTTCTGAAATCAATTCATAGTTCTGATCTTTTTCGGCCTTCTGTGGTTGAGCCGCAAGATGTAGTTTGGCTCGGCCATCCTCCTCAACGATCTCCGTCCAGATGAGCAGTTCATTGTCACGCGATTTCGGTGGAGCTCCAATCTTCGGGAGAATGACCACGTCGAATTCCAGGCCTTTGGCTTGATGAATGGTCATCACGCGCACGACGTTGCCTGCCGATTGCGGTCTAGCGTAGAGACACTCCAGGCGCTCATCCAAGAGGCTGAAGTCGCGGATGATTCCGCCTTGCTCGAAACTTTCGAGCAGGTTGAAGAACGTGTCGACGTCCTCATATTGATTTGCCTCACGCAAGATCGAGGGCCCTCCCAGCGCGAGCCACAACTGTTCGACCAAATCGCGCAACGGGACCCGCCCGACGTGCGACACGGCGGCCGAAAACTTCTCTTGAACGGCTATCGCCCTTTGCCGTCCATCGCTCGAGAGCCCGGCAATCTTTTTTGGATCCGACAGCAGGTCGAGAATCGCGCGGTCGTTTTCACCTTCGGCGAGCACACTGAAATCGGACAGAGTGAGCCCGCACCAAGGCGCGCGCAAGCACGCCAGCCAGGAAACGCGATCACCGAGGTGAACCACCGCACGGGTCAGCGAAATCAGATCTAAAATATGCTGCTGCTCTCTCAGCTCATCGATATCGATGGCCTCGTAAGCGATGTTTGCTTTGCGAAGCGCAGGAAGAATAGCGGCAATGTGAGCGCGGCTGCGAACCAGGAGAGCGATGTCTCCGTTTGCTTGCGAACGTTCGATAATGTCGACGATCTCGCGCGCTTCGGCAGCACCGGTGTCGTCGACAAACGGGATCACTTGCGGTTTGACTCTGCCTTTATGCCTTGCCGCTTCGGAGTATTGAAGCTTGACGGCCCCGTGGGCCGGATCGTCCTCAGACATAGCGGGAGCGAGTGTGGCATGGATCCAGTCAACGATCTCGGGAGTGGAGCGGAAATTCGCACGCAGCCGGACAGGATGCAACCGAACGGATCCGAGCCGCTGCTGCTGCCATGCTTCGAGGAACAGAGATACCTCCGCTTCACGAAAACGATAGATGCTCTGCATGGGATCGCCTACGACAAAGAGCGTGTGACCGTCGCCCTCGGACCATTGCGCGGTGAGAGCGTCGACCAGATCGTATTGCGCACGGGAAGTGTCTTGAAATTCGTCGACGAGAAGATGTTCGATCCGATAATCGAGAGCGTAGAGAAGATCGCTTGGATGATCGGGCGTGCCAAGCGCTCGAATAGCGGCGCGTGTGACTTCCGTGAAGTCCACCGCGGAAAGCTCGCGGAAGGACTCCTTCAGAGCTCCATGAGCAAGGTGCAGCACTTCGCAGAAATCGCCGATCAGCGGATCTTCATGAGTGTCGTCAAGGAATTGCCACTGGTCGCGCTTCTGTAGCATGCGCGCAATTTGCTTTTCGACGGATGCGATGTCGTTATCGAAGTGCAGCGACAAGCGACGGAACAGATGCTGCTGGTGCAGGCTGCCTTCCGTCAGTTCGCGAATAGTACCACGAGCAGCGAGCCGGTAGAGATCGCGAGCGTCTTCAATCACATCTCTGGCGCCGCCGAATTCCGACACAACAGGCATTTGCCGCGTTAGCAGGGCGCAAAGCGAATCGATCGTTTGGATCTGCAGGCGGCCGGTATCCAAGAGCAACTGCCATTCGCGCCTGCGGCTATTCTCCAGCGCCGCGAGAGCCAACTGCCTCGTACGCTTCTGAAACGGCTCTTTCGGTTCAGAGTTTCCGGTTGCTTCCCGCAGCGCCTGCTCCACGCGCTGTTTCATCTCCGAAGCCGCTTTCCTGGTGAATGTGACCGCAACTACCGACTCCGGGCGATCGACGACGCTCAGGAGACGAAGAAAACGCTGCACCAGCAACCCGGTTTTTCCAGAACCGGCAGGAGCTTGCACAATGAAGGAACGGGCGGCATCGAGCGCCTCTTCCCGTTGTGGAGCATCGCCTGAAGGTGGTTTAATCCGCGTCAACTTCACTCTCTCCGGCCATACTCGATTTCTCACGAACTCTGCAAAAGGGTTTTTGGTTGCAGTATTCGCAGGCGCCTTTAATTGGATCGACAACTGCGTCGCCCTTTACAAAGCCGGCTGCGATATTTTCCACATTCGCAGCCGATTCCGCGATGAAAGTGTCCCAGCCCTTCTTCACGTTGGCAGCGCGGCCCGGAAAGTGCCGCTCGCGTCCAAATCCGACCGCTCGCAATTCGCGAGGTTTCAACTGGCCGAAGAATACGCCGTCTACCGGCTCGTCCACAGCGGCGGCGTATACCAGCAGTTGCGGCTCGGCAGGGCGTTCTCCTTCCAACTTTCCCGCCGTCTGTTTACCGCTCTTGTAATCGATCAAGAGAACGCCGCCGTTTTTCAAGCGGTCGATGCGGTCTACGCGCAAGTCGAGCCGAAGTCCGGGAATTTCATACGAGCGCTTCTGCTCCACACTGTCGACGGTGAACGGCTGGTTGCGCAAGCGCTCAATGTCGAGCCATTCCAGAATGAGCTTTTCAAGACGGTCGCGCTCGGCATCAGTAGTGAGTTGATAAAACGCGCTGGACCCATTATCTCTGACAGCCGTGAGGACCGAATTGCGAACGATCGCCCGCAGCTCCTCAGGTGATGTTGCACGCAAGCGGTCTTGCGTCTTGAGCAACTCCCAGACCGTCTGTAGAGCCTTATGCAGAAACTGACCGCGATCGCGGCTGTCGAAACCGAAGCACGCCTCTTCAGGAACACTGGATTGTAGCCGGTATTCCGCGAATCCGCGAAATGGACATAAGCTCTGGGACTTAATGATACCGGTTCCGCCGCGGATGGGTTTCCCAAGCGAAAATGGCGGCCCGAAACTGTCGTCGATCTCGTCGAGGGCTGTTGGCGTATAGGAATGCACCGCAACCGTGCCGCGCCACTCCCGGATGAGTGCTGATTTTTCTTCAGTAAACTGGGCCGCAAGAGGCGAGAGCCGGCCGGAAAAGGTCGCGTTCAAATTGGGCGCAACACGAAACAAGGAATCCGTCATGCGCTGGTGCATCTCGTGGGCGCTTCGACGTGAACTGCCGGGAACGTCATGCGCACGCTGCACTTTCAAGGGAACAAGAGCGGACGAAGGACTTGCCGGGGGCCAGCGATCATCGGACAGTCCGGTCAACAGCGCGGAATCAAATTGAAGCGCAGATGCATCCGCCGCATCGAGAATCTGAACAGGCGATGACCAGTCGCCGTGCTCAGCGCCCTGTTGAAGAAGCAAGCCGCGCAGCCGCGTGAGTGCTGTTTCATAGGAAACGGCCTTCGATACTAAGCCGAGACTTGCCAGAGCGGAGACGGCGTTTTTCCAAAGCTCGACGGTGTCCAGTTCTTCGGGGCTAAGATCTGCATCACCAGGCCAACCGAGCACTTCAACCAGATCTCTAATGAACTCGCTCCAGGCAGGCAGATAGCGATAAGGCGGGCCACTTGTCAGTCGATTGCGAACCTCCGGCCAAATCGACCGAAGCCGGATGCAGTCGGCGGTCGCGTATTCCATGTCGCGCAATGAGACGTCGATGTCACGCCGCCTCCTGAGGGAGAGGTCCGCTAACGCCCGCACATTTCTTTCGACCGCGGCGCCTGCGATAAAAGGGGACCGAAGAATTGCGCAGGCATCGGCCATCGCGATTCGAGGCTTCGCCAATTCAAGCAGCAGCAACGCATTCGCAATGATTGGCTGGTCCTTCAGTGAGCGGGCCGCGTTCAAATGGAAGACAGAACTCTCCCTGCCTGTTGCATCATGTTCGCCTGTCTTACTCATCAGACGGAGCGCGGCGGCAGGATAAAAGATCTGCGCGAACGTGCGGTCCACGAGCGCGCGCTGAGCAGAAAGATCAGGAACGAAAACCGCGACTGATTCTCTCGGATTCCGTTCGAACGTCGTTCTGGCCAAACGAGCGGCCTGCTCTATCTCTTTGGCGAAAGTCGCGCAGGATTGAGCGGCTACACCGGTCTTGGCAACGGTATTTGCAACCGGCTCAGCGGGTGCGTGAGCGCCCAAAACATTCCTGATCTGCTGTAGCGCGGGCGTAAACACTTCAAAAGCAGCGAATACGGTCGCCTGTCGCTTGCACAATCCGTCGGCGATCCACCCCGGCAGCAGATGCCAGACATCTGAACGGCTGATCCAACTCTCCGCACTGCATTTCTGCCGGAACCGCTGCTGCCACCGAAGAAAATGCTGTGCATCCTGATAGTCATTCCAGATTTCGCCCTGCGGAGGAATTTGCCACTCTGCCATCAGCCGCGAAGCGGAAATCGCTAAACGGATCGTGCTTGCCACATCGAAAAGAGCCGGCTGCTCTTGTTCAATGATGTCCTGCCAAACGATACGCTCCTGCGCCGGAGAAAGCAGCGCGGGCACAGTCGATCCGCTGTAACGCGCTTCTTGCCAGCACGCCGCCAGCCACGCGTCGACATCGTAGATGCAAGGCCGCCGCCAGCTATCGATTCCCTGCTCCAACTGATGACGAGTAAACTGTTGTCCAGCAACATTGGCGAGCAATCGAGAGGGCGTTACTATGACTGCCTTCCTCTCAAACCAAACAGGGAGGCCGTTACAGGCGAGGCGCATGAAAAGGTGAGCTACTCACCATTATCGGGTAGAGTCCGCCAGACCGCCCGCATCAGCATTTGCCGCCCTGTGGCGTTTGGCGTCGGCGTTTGAAGATAGTAAAATTGTGCCATGCGCCAAGCTGCTGTCACCTATTTGGCGGCTTTATTCTTTTTCGCCGCCGCGATCAGGGACTGGTTTTTCCCAGGGACGTTTCAGATTTGCCCCTCAGCGAAGATTTCATCAGACGAGTGGGTGATCTGGCTGGTAATGGGGTTTGTATGTCTCGCCGAAGTCCGCCGGCGATCCAAGACAGCCATGCAAGGCAAGAAGTAGCCAGTACTGGTCATCGGCCGGATTGCTGACAGGTGGAGTCGCGGTTAGGAGATCGAATCCAGCTCCTGACGATTCGGCGTGTCGCGGTCGATTTTTTCCTGCTCTTTCAGCGTGTACTGCGCCCAGGGCACTGCTTCGAGACGAGCGGGTTCAATCGGCTTCGCCGGATTCCAAACTCTTGCCGTAGGTTCCGTTTTCAATGCGCTGTAAAGCTTCGCGGACCAACCTCAGGGTTTGCGCGGCGAGTGTACTTTCCTGAAAGCCAGCGGCTTTGGCTTCATCTGAAATAACTCTATCGATTTCGTCCTCCACGTCGGCCGTTCGCGCGCTGCGGGCTTCGTCTTCGTGCAGTTTGATGGAATCGAGAAGCTCCTGCTCTTTTGTTAAGAGCAGCTTCTTGTAATGTTCAGTATTCATTGATGCTGAGTATATAAGTAAAAGAAAACGGGCGGCCCTAGTTTGAGAGCCGCCCTGCACTTCGGTTTGACTGTAGCGAGTTAAACTTCTTCGGTCGTCGCCGCGCCCAAGGCTTCTTCGGCGGCTAAGTCGTCGGACAGACCGCCGGTGTATATTCCGGGCGTCTCGTCGGAGTAGTCTTGCAGACCATCGCCGAGCGAGATGTCCTGTTCCGGCAGCGGCTCTTCTTCCACCACGTCCTCGCCCGCAATCTTCACGCGCCGGTAATATTCCATACCGGTTCCGGCAGGAATCAAGCGGCCCATGATGACGTTTTCCTTCAGACCACGCAGGTAGTCCACCTTGCCGTTGATGGCGGCTTCGGTGAGCACACGCGTTGTCTCCTGGAAACTCGCCGCGGAAATGAACGAGTCAGTCGAAAGAGATGCCTTCGTGATACCGAGCAGGATAGGCTTGCCCGATGCGGGACGCCCACCCGCGTCAATCACACGATTGTTCTCTTCGCGGAAGCGGAACTTATCCACCACTTCCTCGGGCAGGAACTCGGTATCGCCAATCTCCTCGATTCGGATCCAACGCATCATCTGGCGAGAGATCACTTCGAGGTGCTTGTCGTTGATGTTCACACCTTGCAAGCGGTAGACTTCCTGGATTTCATTCACCAGGTATTTCTGCAGTTCCTTTTCTCCCAGCACGGCAAGAATGTCGTGCGGATTGCGCGGACCGTCCATCAATGGATCGCCCGAGCGCACACGCTCGCCTTCCTGCACGTTGATGTGGACACCGCGAGGGATCGCGTATTCCTTCTGGACTCCATCATCACCCGTGATGTAGAGCTTACGCATACCCTTGCTGACTTCGCCGTATTTCACGGCGCCGTTGATTTCAGCGATGATGGCCGTTTCACGTGGCTTGCGAGCTTCGAACAGCTCGACCACACGTGGCAGACCGCCAGTGATGTCCTTGGTCTTGGTCGTAGCACGGGGGATCTTCGCGATCACGTCGCCGGCGTGCAGGGTTTCACCGTCCGCCACCATTAAGTGAGCGTGCGTCGGCATGAGGTAGCGTTTCTCTTCCGAACGTCCGCCGCCTTCGGGCCGCATAATCACGGTCGGGAAACGCTTCTCATCGGTAGAATCGATGACCACCACCTGCATGTTGCCGGTGATTTCGTCCACCTGTTCTTGGGTGGTCACGCTGTCGATCAAATCCTTGAAGTGAACGGTTCCGCTCACTTCAGTCAAAATCGAGAACGTGTACGGATCCCATTCGAGCAGGATCTGATTCGCTTTGACGGGCGCACCGTCATCGACGTTGATCTTCGCGCCGTACACAACGGGATAGCGTTCGCGCTCGCGCTGCTTCTCGTCGACGATAATCAGGATGCCGTTCCGATTCATCGCGATCAACTCGCCCTTGTTGTTGCGGACGCTGTTGACGTTGTTGAAGCGCACGTATCCGTCGCTCTTGGCGTCCTGCGTGGATTGTTCGCTGATACGAGTTGCCGCGCCACCGATGTGGAAGGTGCGCATCGTAAGCTGCGTTCCCGGCTCACCGATCGATTGGGCCGAGATGATACCGACGGCTTCACCACGCTCGACCATTCGCCCGGTGGCGAGATTGCGTCCGTAGCAGAGGCGGCAGACACCGCGCTTCGATTCGCAGGTCAAGACCGAGCGAATTTTCACGCGCTCAATACCCGCGGCTTGAATGGCGCTGGCCAACTCTTCCGTGATCTCCTGATTCACACCGACGATCAGGCTGTTTTCGTAGTCGCGTTGATCTTCGAGAGCGACACGGCCCACGATACGGTCACGCAACGGCTCGATGATTTCGCCCGATTCGATGATCGGTTCGACATAGATGCCGTCCGTAGTGCCGCAATCGTCTTCGGTGATGATGACATCCTGCGCCACGTCGCAAAGGCGGCGCGTCAAGTAACCGGAATCGGCTGTTTTTAGCGCCGTATCCGCCAAACCTTTACGCGCGCCGTGCGTCGAGATGAAGTACTGCAACACATCCAGCCCTTCGCGGAAGTTGGCGGTAATCGGCTGTTCGATAATTTCGCCCGAGGGCTTGGCCATCAAACCGCGCATGCCCGAGAGCTGGCGAATCTGCTGCTTCGAACCGCGAGCGCCCGAGTCGGCCATGATGTAAATCGGGTTGAGGATACGGCCCGTGCGGTCGTCCTCTTCCATGTTCTTGAACATCTTTTCGGAGACCGTTTCAGTGACCTTCGACCAGATTTCAATGATTTTGTTGTAGCGCTCCGATTGGGTGATGGCGCCTTCCTGATACTGCTGTTGAACTTCCACCACCTGCTTCTCAGCGTCATGAACCAGACTGGCCTTCTCTTCCGGAACAACCATGTCATCGATACCGATAGAGATGCCCGCGCGCGTTGCATAGAGGAAGCCGAGCTTCTTGACTTCATCGAGCATCTGCACGGTCACTTGCAGCCCGAACTTGAGGTAGCAGTATTGAACCATCTGCGCCATGCCCTTCTTCTTCAGCAGGCCATTGATGAACGGCATCTGCTTCGGAAGAACGTCATTCAGGATGACGCGGCCGACGGTCGTGTCCATGTACTGCTTGCTGAACTCGATCGGCTCCGTGTGGAGAAGATTCTGATTATCGAACGCCTTCGTCAGGTCGATGACCTTGCCGGTGTGGCGCAGCTTGATGGCGGTGAGCGTTTCCACTTCGCCCATTTCGAGCGCAATCAGCACGTCATCGATAGAGGCGAAGGTGCGGCCCGAACCCTTCGAATTGGGGCGCATCTTGGTCAGGTAGTAGAGACCAAGCACCATGTCCTGGGTAGGAATGGCGATAGGCGCGCCATGCGCCGGCGAAAGAATGTTGTTCGAAGCGAGCATCAAAGTGGACGCCTCAATTTGAGCTTCCGGCGATAGCGGAATGTGAACCGCCATCTGGTCGCCGTCGAAATCGGCGTTGAAGGCAGTACAGGTCAGCGGATGCAGCTTGATGGCCTTACCTTCCACCAACACAGGCTCGAATGCCTGAATTCCCAAGCGGTGCAGAGTAGGAGCGCGATTCAGAAGGATGGGATGATCCTTGATGACTTCTTCGAGAATGTCCCAAACCACCGGATCCTGCTGCTCAACCAGTTCCTTGGCTTGCTTGATGGTGGTGCAATGGCCACGCTGCTCGAGCCGATGATAAATAAACGGCTTGAACAGCTCCAACGCCATTTTCTTCGGCAGTCCGCATTGATTCAACTTCAGTTCGGGACCGACGACGATTACGGAACGGCCGGAGTAATCGACGCGCTTACCGAGCAGGTTCTGACGAAAACGGCCTTGCTTGCCCTTCAACGTGTCGGAGAGTGACTTCAGCGGACGATTGTTCGCGCCGCGCAGTACACGGCCGCGGCGTCCGTTGTCAAACAGCGCATCCACTGCTTCCTGTAGCATGCGCTTTTCATTGCGAACGATCACGTCGGGAGCATGCAGCTCCATCAGCTTCTTTAAGCGGTTATTGCGGTTGATGACGCGGCGATAAAGATCGTTGAGATCGGAGGTGGCGAAACGGCCGCCATCCAGCGGTACAAGAGGACGCAGTTCCGGCGGGATGACCGGAATGACGTCGAGAATCATCCATTCCGGCTTGTTCCCTGATTTTCGGAAGCTCTCGACCACGCGAAGACGCTTGGCGTACTTCAGCTTCTTCTGCGCCGAAGTTTCCGTCTTCATCTTTTCGCGGATCTCTTGGCTGAGGGATTCGATGTCGATTTTGCGGAGGAGCTCCTTGACGCCTTCGGCGCCCATCATGGCGACGAATTTGCCGGAGAACTCCTGGTCAAGTTGGCGCTTGCGTTCATCGCTGATCACTTCGCCCATGTTGAGGCCGGTGGCCTCACCTGGATCGATGATGACGAACGCTTCGTAATAAAGGACGCGCTCGAGCTCACGGAGAGTGATGTCTAGCAGATAACCGATGCGGCTGGGTAGGCCTTTGAAAAACCAGACGTGCGAAGAAGCGCTGGCGAGCTCAATGTGGCCCAAGCGCTCGCGGCGAACGCGCGAAAGTGTCACTTCAACGCCGCACTTATCGCAGATGACACCGCGGTGCTTCATGCGTTTGTACTTGCCGCAGAGACATTCCCAATCGGCAACAGGACCAAAAATCCGGGCGCAGAAAAGTCCGTCGCGCTCTGGTTTAAACGTGCGGTAGTTGATCGTTTCCGGCTTGGTTACTTCTCCATGGGACCAGCTGCGGATTTTTTCCGGAGAGGCCAGACTGATGCGAATGGAGTCGAAGTCGGCAATAAGATTGGCTCTATCGTACGGAGAGGAACGATACATGAATTGTCCTTGAATACCTTTTCAGCACGGGGCCCGTTTCTAACGACTTGCGAACTCAGCGTGGGGCACCAATTGTGACGCCTGAGTCCGCAACATTTCTTCTTAATCCGCTGCGTGCGCCAAGTCCTGCATCTCGCGCGGCTTCTTCATCAGTTCCACGTCGAGGCAGAGGCTCTGCAACTCGCGAATCAACACGTTGAACGATTCGGGCACGCCGGGCTCGGCTGCTGCTTCGCCCTTGACGATCGCTTCGTAGATCTTGGCGCGTCCATAGACATCGTCGGATTTTGCTGTGAGCAACTCCTGCAGAATGTAGGCGGCGCCGTAGGCTTCGAGCGCCCAGACTTCCATTTCGCCAAAGCGTTGGCCGCCGAACTGCGCCTTTCCGCCAAGCGGCTGCTGAGTGATCAGTGAATACGGTCCGATGGAGCGAGCGTGAATCTTGTCGTCCACCAAATGGCTCAGCTTGAGCATGTATATGTAACCGACGGTCACCGGCTGTTCGAACATCTGACCGGTCATGCCGTCATACAGCTCGATCTTTCCGGAAGTGGGTAATCCGGCTTCGGTCAATCGCGCCTTGATGTCCTTTTCCGCCGCACCGTCGAACACCGGTGTCGCGAAGTGCAGCCCCAGCTTCTCGGCGGCCCACCCAAGATGGGTTTCGAGAATTTGACCGACGTTCATACGGGAAGGAACGCCCAGCGGATTCAGAACGATTTCGACCGGCGTGCCATCCGGCATGTACGGCATATCTTCTTCCGGAACGATGCGGGCGATGACACCCTTGTTCCCGTGCCGTCCAGCCATTTTGTCGCCGACCGAGAGCTTGCGCTTCATGGCGATGTAGGCCTTGACGAGCTTGATGACGCCCGGAGGCAGCTCATCACCTTTGCGCAGCTTGGCTATCTTCTCTTCTGTAATCTTTTCGAGAACGGCGATTTGACGCGAGGTCATCTCTTCGATCTCGTCGATCTGCTCATTGAGGCGAACATCTTTGGTGTTCAGCCGCATGCGCTTCAGATCGCGTGCGCGCAGCTTCTCCAGAACGTCGCGATTGAGCGGCGTGTCTTTCGAGAGCAGCTTTTTATTGGTCTTTTCGTCGTGCAGGTCAGCCTGCAGTTCTTTCCCGGTAAGCAGTTGTTCCAAGCGCTTGGCGCGCTCGTCGCTCAGAATGCGCTTTTCGTCTTCCAGGTTGCGATGCAGCCGCTCTTCCTGCAATTGCAGAATTTGCTTAGAGCGCTCGTCAAGCTCCGCGCCCTTGCGCGAGAACACCTTGCAATCCACAATGGTGCCTTCGATGCCGGGTGGGCAGTAAAGCGAGGCGTCCTTCACATCGCCGGCCTTTTCACCGAAGATGGCGCGCAGCAACTTCTCTTCGGGAGTAAGCTGCGTCTCGCCTTTCGGCGTCACTTTGCCGACCAGAATATCGCCGGGCTTTACAGTCGCGCCCACGCGAATAATTCCGCTTTCATCCAGGTTCCGGAGGAAGGACTCCGCGATGTTCGGAATATCGCGTGTGATTTCTTCCGGCCCCAGCTTGGTGTCGCGAGCCTCGATTTCGAACTCTTCGATGTGAATCGAGGTGTAGTAGTCGTCCTTAACCAGCTTCTCGCTGACCACGATGGCGTCTTCGAAGTTGTAGCCGCGCCATGGCATGAAGGCCACCAGGACGTTGCGGCCAAGCGCCAACTCGCCGGCTTCGGTACAAGGACCGTCGGCGAGAACGTCGCCCTTTTTGACCTTTTGCCCCTGGAAAACGATCGGCTTTTGGCTGATGCAGGTGTTCTGGTTGGAGCGCTTGAACTTCGTGAGCTGGTAGATATCGGCGCCAACTTCGCGGGACATCTGTCCTTCATGCGCGCCGCCTTCGACGCGGACGATGACGCGTTCGCTATCGACCGAATCCACCACGCCGGCGCGTTTACAGATGATGACGGCGCCGGAATCGCGAGCGGTCACGCGCTCCATACCAGTTCCGACGTAAGGAGCTTCGGCACGCAACAGCGGCACAGCCTGGCGTTGCATGTTCGAACCCATGAGGGCGCGGTTCGCGTCGTCGTTCTCAAGGAACGGAATTAAACTGGCGGCAACGGAGACGAGCTGTTTCGGACTGACGTCCATGTACTCGATCTCATCGCGATGCTTCAGGACGAAGTTACCGGCTTGACGAGCGTTGACAAGATCTTCAATAATTCGGCCGTTGTCGTCGATCCGAACGTTCGCCTGGGCGATGATGTACTTGTCCTCCTCCCAAGCCGAGAGGTAATCGGAATGCGCTTCAAACTCGGCGTTTTGCTTCTTGTCCCCGAGGCGTTTGTTCGCGCTGTCGATCTGGTCGCGTCCGATGACTTGGTTGACCTTGAACTCGGTTTCACCAGGATTTAGGATGCGAACTTCGTCCACGAGAATACCGTCACGCACGCGGCGATAGGGACTCTCGATGAAGCCGTATTCGTTTATCCGCGCAAAGCAGGAAAGCGAAGAGATCAGACCGATGTTCGGACCTTCGGGCGTTTCAATCGGACAAATGCGTCCGTAGTGCGTGGGGTGCACGTCACGCACTTCGAAGCCGGCGCGCTCACGTGACAGACCGCCCGGTCCAAGGGCCGACAGGCGGCGCTTGTGGGTGATCTCAGACAACGGGTTCGTCTGATCCATGAATTGCGAGAGCTGGCTCGATCCGAAGAATTCGCGGATAGCCGCCATGACAGGTTTCGCGTTCACCAGGTCGTGCGGCATAGCGGTCGACATTTCCTGGTACACGGACATCTTTTCCTTGATGGCGCGCTCCATACGGACCAGTCCGATGCGGAACTGATTTTCGAGGAGTTCGCCAACGGCGCGGACGCGGCGATTGCCGAGGTGATCGATATCATCCACACTGCCGATACCCTTGCGAAGCTTCAGCAGGTATAGGATGGTGTCGATGAAATCTTTTTGATCGAGCGTCCGTTTGTCGAGCGCTGTTGCGTCCGCCTTGTCGTGCAGCTTGATATTAAATTTCATGCGGCCCACGCGCGAGAAGTCGTACTTGCGCGAGTCGAAGAACATGCCCTGGAAAAGCTGAGTTGCCGTATCCAGAGTGGGCGGATCGCCGGGGCGCAGCTTACGGTAGATCTCGAGCAGTGCGTCGTTCTGGCTCTTGACAGCGTCCTTCCGTAAAGTGGCGGAAATAACGTTACCCGCATCGTCGCGATCGGGGAAGAACACTTCGAAGGTTTCGATGCCGGCTTCGGAGAGTTTGCCGATCGCGGTCGGGGTCAACTCATGGTTGGCTTCAATGAGCACTTCGCCCGTGGACATGTCGATCACGTCAGCCGCTACGTAGGCGCCCTCGAGATCGTTGATCGCCACTTCCACCTGCTCGATCTTCGCCTTCTGGATTTCGCGGAAGACCGAGTTCGTGATCTTGCGTCCCTGCGGCACAACCTGATCGCCGTTTTTGCCGTTGATGGCGTGAGACAGCTTCATGCCAATTAGGCTGCTGTTCACGTTCCAGAGCAGCTTGCTCTCTTTGAGCGTGATGGTGGAAAGCTTGTAAAAAGCGCGAATGATCTCGGAATCGGTCTTCAGGCCAAGGGCCCGGAGGAAGACAGTGCCATAAAACTTGCGTTTGCGATCGATGCGGACGTAGAGCAGGTTTTTGTTGTCGTACTCAAACTCTACCCAACTGCCGCGATAGGGAATGATCTTGCCGAGAAAGTAGCCCTGCACCTGCACACGTTCAAAGAAGACGCCGGGCGAACGGTGCAACTGAGAGACAATAACGCGCTCTGTTCCGTTGATGATGAACGTGCCGTTGTCGGTCATCAGCGGAATTTCGCCGAAAAAGACCTCTTGTTCCTTGATGTCGCGTACGGTCTTGTTGCCGGTTTCCGGATCTTTGTCGTAGACGGTGAGACGAATGGTTACTTTGAGCGGAGCCGCATAGGTCATGCCGCGCTCCTCGCATTCCGGAACGTCGTACTTCAACTGCAGAGCGACGGGGTCGCCGCAACGATTGCAGAAGGTGACGATGTTTTTATTGAACGTGCCGCAGCGGTGGCAGAGCACGTCGCCTGCGTGGAAGGGATCGGTGCGAATTTCGGCGCCGCAATTCGGATTGCGGCAGATGGTCCGCAGGTGATGCAGACCTTTCAAGTTTCCGCATTTGCATTCCCAATTGCCGATGGAATAATCGACAAACTCGAGTTGACTCAAACCGCGGAAATCGGAAATCGGAAAGACGGAGCTAAATACGCTTTGCAGGCCTGCATCTTCGCGCTCCTTGGGAAGCAGGTCCATTTGCAGGAAACGCTCGTAAGAGCGCTTCTGCACCTCGATGAGGTTGGGAATAGGGATCGAAGTTTTGATTTTCGAAAAATCAACTCTCTCCCGGAGAGAACCGTTTGACACGTTGGGCATCTACGCTTGTCCTTTAGGAAACCAGTCACACATTAACGACGTGGAGCATGACGAATGAGCAATCGCTACACGGAGCCGAGCGGCAGCACTAGACGGCTGCAGCCATCAAGAGCGAATCAGAGCAGGGCGAATCAGACGATTCACCGGCACATGCGGGCGCGGCACTCGTGAGACGAACCGCGCGTAAAGAAAATCTGTTGAGAAAGAACCTGTTGAGAACGGCCGGGGGTGACGATAACGAATGGGTAAGTCCTGGATGCAATTCGGCAGTTTGAAACCTTGTCGGAATAGAGGAGGTAAGAGAGAATCTAAATTTGCGCATGCGGAAGCTCCGCCGAGCCACCAAGGCCCGCGGAGAAAACCTAAGAAACTGAAACCGCAAATGGAATGCTGAACCGTCCCGGCTGACGTCTGGTACTAGAGTAACACAACAACGACCAGCCGGATCGTAGAGACACGGCTGGCCGTAAAAATATACCACATCGCCCGAACGCGGGCAACCAATACAACTACTTGACTTCTACTGTGGCTCCGGCGTCGGTGAACTTCTTCCGGATCGTCTCAGCCTCTTCCTTGTTTACGCCCTCTTTGATTGGCTTGGGCGCGCCGTCCACTAAGTCTTTTGCTTCCTTCAGGCCCAGGCTGGTCACTTCGCGCACAGCCTTGATAACGTTGATCTTGTTAGCGCCGGCAGCGGTCAGGACAACCGTAAACTCGGTTTTTTCCTCCACCGGAGCAGCTGCCGCCGCGCCGCCGCCGCTCGGAGCCGCTACCGAGACGGAAGCCGCAGCCGCCGAGACACCGAGCTTCTCTTCGAGCAACTTAACGAGCTGAGAGGCTTCAAGCAGAGTCAAACCCTGAATCTGTTCTGAAATTGCGTTAATATCCGCCATGTTCTTTCCTTCTTCCCTAACGATATTCAATTAGTCTGCCGGCGGATCTTCCGCCAAACAATAGTTATTGCTGAAATTTGTTCTTCTTTCGCCGCCTGATCGAGAACGACGGCCAGATTTCGGCCGACGCCATTCACCGAGGACACCAGCCGCGTTGCTGTGGCATTGATCAAGAAAAGAAGCTTTGCGTAAATCTCTTCCTTCGGCGGCATCGAAGCCAGCTCATTAATCGCCTTGATATCAATGACACGGCCTTCGACCATCCCGGCCTTAAACGTAAACGCCGCGTTGTCTTTGGCGTACTTAGTCAGAGCCTTGGCGAGCGCAACCGGATCCTTCGAGGTATATGCCAGCGAGGTCATGCCCTTCAGGTCACTCAGTAGATCGCCGGCGGGCGTACCCTCAGACGCTTTCGCGGCCAGGTTGTTCTTGACCACGCGATAATCTCCGCCCGCATCCCGGACCGTCTTGCGCAGTTGATAGTCCTGCTTAACGGTCAGCTTCTCGTAGCCGGTGACGAAGATGTTCTTGTTTGCCTCAATCGCCTTCTTGAGATCTTCGAGATCTTTCTTCTTTTCGTTCTTGTCCTTCATTCGGCGTTATCTCCTTGTGATCTGCCCAGCTTGTTCGGTGGGCTTTATGCCGTCGTCTTCGCGTTGAACGAGGTCACGTCCAACTGCACGCCCGGCCCCATCGTCGAGCACAGCGTAGCGCTCTTGACGTACTTGCCTTTGGCCGCCGAGGGTTTGGCTTTGATCACGGCCTGAATGAGACTGTTGGCATTGTCAAGCAACTTGCCGGATTCGAAGCTCACCTTGCCCACAGGGGCGTGAATGACGCCGGTCTTGTCCACCCGGAACTCCACTTTACCGGCTTTAATTTCCTGGATAGCGTTGCGAACGTCAGTGGTAACAGTGCCCGTCTTCGGGTTGGGCATGAGGCCACGAGGGCCCAGCACCTTGCCGAGGCGGCCAACGGAACGCATCATGTCCGGCGTGGCAATCACGGCATCGTAATCGATCCAGTTCTCGTTCTGGATGCGGTTGACCATTTCGTCGCCACCGACAAAATCCGCGCCTGCATCTTGGGCTTCGCGAAGCTTGTCTCCCGATGCGATGACGAGAACCCGTTTCGATTTCCCCAGACCGTTCGGCAGCACGACGGTGCCGCGCACCATCTGGTCGGCATGCTTCGGATCGACGCCGAGACGCATATGCACCTCGACGGTCTCATCGAACTTCGTGAATTTGATTTTCTGAACGAGGTTGACGGCCTCAGCGAGTTGGTATGTTTTAGCTTCTACCTGATTCGCCGCGGCCTGATACTTCTTACCAGGCTTTTGACTCATAATGTGACTGGTCCAAACGGCTCAGGCAGGAACTGCAGCCCTCGCCTCCCAAGTTGGCTTGAAACCTTTCTGTAGAATAACACGGTTGCCGTTCGATCCTCCTCACCTGATGGGCGAGAACGTAAGTGGCCGCAGAATCACGTTACTGATGTTCGCCACGATCTCGGAATCCTTCAAGGGAGGCTGAGAACTCAACTTTTTCCATTCGGGATCGATCCGAAGTCGTGCCAGAGACGGTCGTGAGCAGCCAAGTCGTCATAGGAAAGCATGTACATCAGATTGGGCTGCTTGGGACCGACGATCGTCTCGCCGAAGAAAACGGGCCGCATTCCGAGCCGTTCGAAAATCTGCATTTCGCCGTGATTGAACATGCCGATCTTGCGCTCGAGCGTGACAAACGTCTGGGATTCATAGGTGCGCATTTCGAAGATGCGCGGCGGACGTTTTTCCGGGCTGCCGCGGGACCGTTACTCGCGGCATGCCGTCGAAACTCCGCAGAAGACTGCTCTCCACCCGCACGAAACGGAAGGCCCGGGCCGGCGCTCAGTTTGGCCAATTCCTGACGGTGCGCCTCATCGGTTTCGAGTTTCGCGAGCACGTCCTGCATGGAGCCGAGCGAATCGTATTGGGTGAGGTGACATAGTACGGACCATCTGGTCCGATGACGTTCGAAAAGGCTCCGGCGAGTTGCGCGCCCGCCCGGGAAAGTGCTGGAGCAAGCCCGTTTTCAAGATAATCCGCGACGCGGGACGGCCTGATTTTCTTCGTGTTGTGCAGACGCCAGGTCTTCAGCTCCAGATAAGTATTGCCGGTATCGGCTGCTGCGTGCGCTTCAAAGTTCATGAAAGGAGATGCCGCGAGACCCGCAAGCATTTGACGACGCTTCATGCCCTCGACTCTACAACAGGGCGAAATCGTTTTGCATGCGCCGGCGAAATCAATGTTCACGCATGGCCTGAATCAAGGCTTCCATATGATCCAGGTAGCGCTCGAAGGCTTTGCGTCCAGCCGCGGTCAGGCGATATTCGGTCTTCGGCATGCGGCCTTCGAAGCTTTTGGTGCAGTCAACGTACTGAGCCTCTTCGAGCCGCCGCGCATGCACGCTCAGGTTGCCGTCGGTGGTTTGCAGAAGCTTCTTCAGCTCGTTGAAGGTGAGCGAATCGTTCACGGCCAAGCGCACTCACAATGCCAAGACGCAAACGCTCGTGAATGATCCGGTCCAGGTTCGGGAGAGCATTCTCCACCGTCTCCTGTTGATTGGGCGGTCTTGCGACCTTTGCCGGACGGGTTTCGCCGGCACCTCAGCAGCACGCGCCATTGCTGGTCTAGCCACCGTACCTCCTTGCGATAACGACGCCGAAGGCCATGTGCAGCGTTCCAAAGCCGAGCATCAGGAAGACATTCCCCAAGGACTGCGGGCGCGAGCAAAGCGGCTAACCCGACGAGCATGAAACACAGACCCATCACCGGAACGATTCGCACCGAAAAAGCGCCGCCCGTTACGACTGCCGCGCCGTAGAGCAAGAGCCACAATCCTGGAAGCACACCAAGCGCCCCGATGCGGTAGAGAACAACCGTGAGGACTGCTCCGGCTAATAGCGGCGGCACAAAACTGAACAGAGCGCGGCGCGCGGCGCGTGAACTTGGCGAAAGCGCCAGCCGCTTCGATTTCAAGCCTACTGCCTAAGAATCCAATACTCAGCGCAAGAATCGCTTCGGCCACCCAGATGAAGAATTCCTGGCGCGCTGGGCGTCCGAGTGCAAGACCTCCCGCAGCCAGCGCCGTGATGCCGATGACGACACCGCCCCAACCCGGGACAGCCGTAAAAGAGGCAGCGCGCTCCATGGTGTCGCGGATGAAGCGAAGATTATCCGCGGCGCGGTGGCCGATGGGAATCGGCCCGTTGAGCACGCGGGCGCGTTGCGCGAACGCCATATGGACTTCAGTATATCTCGATTTTGGGGAAGTCCTTTGCGCTGCAAAGAATCCCGGCGATAGTTGGGATTGGAAAGCTTAGGGGCCGCTTAGACGACTTCGACGCCCATGCTACGGCAGGCGCCTTTCACTTGTTCCACGGCGGCTTCCACCGTAAAGCAGTTCAAATCAGGCATTTTGATCTTGGCGATCTCTTCCACTTGCTGGGTGGTGATTTTGCCGACCTTGTTCTTGTTCGGTTCCGCAGACCCTTTGGCCAGGTTGACGGCTCGTTTCACCAAGATGGCGACCGGCGGCGTTTTGGTGATGAAGGTAAACGAGCGGTCGGAGAAAATCGTGATAACGACCGGAATGATCAGGCCTTCCTGATCTTTCGCCGAGGTCTTCGCATTGAAGGCCTTGCAGAACTCCATGATGTTGACGCCTTGCGGGCCTAGAGCGGTTCCGACGGGAGGCGCCGGTGTGGCCTTGCCTGCCGGAATCTGCAACTTAACTTCTGCTGTAACTTTCTTTGCCATTTTCTAAAGTTCCTTACTTGCTGTTGCCTGCCGGCGTTAAATCTTTTCCACTTGCAAGAAATCGAGTTCGACCGGAGTCGACCGGCCGAAGATGGTCACCATCACGCGCAGCGTATTGCGCTCGGTGTTGACCTCGTCCACTTTGCCGGAGAAGTTCGTGAACGGCCCGTCGACGATCTTCACGGTCTCGTTCTTCTCGAAGGTCATCTTCGGACGCGGACGCTCCGCACTCGAAGCTTGGCGATACAGAACCGCGTTGACTTCATCGGCGGTGAGCGGCACGGGCTTGGTTCCACCACCCACGAACCCCGTCACACGAGGGGTCGATTTAACCGCGTGCCAGAGCTCGTCGTCCATCTCCATTTCGACCAGCACGTAGCCGGGATAGAGAAGACGTTTGCTGGTGACTTTCTTGCCGTTCCGAAGTTCGACCACTTCTTCGGTCGGGATCAGGATCTGACCGAGGCGATCGGCAAAACCAAAAGCCTGCGCACGCGTCTTCAGAGACTCGGCAACTTTCTGCTCAAAGCCGGAATACGCATGGATGATGTACCAATGCTTGGGCGGACCGGCGTGCTCGTCGGGCGGCGCAGCGTGGGCCGGCACGTCTTCCAATTCGGCCTCGTGAGCCGTGCCGTGAACACCGTCGTCGCTCTCAGCGTGATCTTCTTCGGGGTGATCCTCGGGATGGATCTCTTCTTCAGCGACCGTGTCGCCCTCTTCCAGAACGTCCTGGTCGTATTCTGCCAACGTGGAAGGAAGTTCCTCGTCGTCTTCCTGCGGCGTGTCTGCCGCATGCTCATTGTGTAAGTTCTGTCGGCCATATTGTCTCGCGTTTCCTCAGTTCGACCGACTCACGGTACGAGTGAAGTAATTCATGATGCGAGTTACGACGGCGTTGACGACAGTGTCGACGACAAAGAAGTAGGCCGCGAACAGAAAATAGCCGCAATCACAACACCCGTGGTGGCGCGAACCTGGTTCCAATTCGGCCAGGAGACGCGGCGCATCTCCGCCTTCACTTCATCGATGTACGACTTCGTCTGTTGAGGCCAACTGCCTGCCTTACTCAATTCCATACAAACCTATCCTGAAAGGCCCTTAATTGTGCTCGTCGCCAGTTGAAAGCCGGCGAATCGCGGGAGATGTGCTTGGCAGGGGCAGAGGGATTCGAACCCCCAAAGGCGGTTTTGGAGACCGCTGGTTTACCGTTAGCCTATGCCCCTGTCTCGGAACTCATTAACAGACTAGCAAAAAGCACGGCGTGAATCGCCGCCTGCCATTTCACCGTGCCTGCTACTTGGTTTCGCGATGCGGCTGATGTTTCCGGCAATACGGGCAGAATTTCTTCATTTCCAGACGCTCTGTGGTGGTTCTCTTATTCTTGGTCTTGCTGTAGTTCCGGTTCTTGCATTCATTGCACTGAAATTGAATAATTTCGCGCGGCATACCTTCTCCTTACGCCACAATCTCCGTGACGGTGCCGGCGCCGACGGTGCGGCCGCCTTCGCGGATGGCGAAGCGCAGCCCTTTGTCCATGGCGACCGGCGTGATCAGCTCCACTTCGATCGCCACGTTGTCGCCCGGCATCACCATCTCCATGCCTTCCGGCAACTTCGCCACACCCGTCACGTCCGTCGTCCGGAAGTAGAACTGCGGCCGGTAGCCATTGAAGAACGGCGTGTGCCGTCCGCCCTCTTCCTTCGACAACACGTACACTTCGCCCTTGAACTTCTTGTAGCCCTTGATGCGTGCCCGGCTTCGCCAGCACCTGCCCGCGCTCCACGTCGTTCTTTTCAATACCGCGCAGCAGCAACCCGACGTTGTCCCCCGCCCGGCCTTCGTCGAGCAGCTTCTTGAACATCTCGACGCCCGTCACAACCGTCTTGCGCGTATCCCGGAACCCGACGATCTCCATTTCCTCGCCGACCTTGCAGATCCCCTTCTCAATACGGCCCGTCACCACCGTGCCGCGGCCCTGGATCGAGAAGATGTCTTCAATCGGCATCAGAAACGGCTTGTCGATCACGCGCTCCGGAATCGGAATGTAGGAATCCACTTTCGCCATCAGCTCGTCGACCGAGGCTTCCCACTTCGCTTCGCCGTTCAATGCGCCCAAGCGCGCTCACGCGCACCACCGGAATGTCGTCGCCAGGAAATTGATAGCTCGACAGCAGCTCGCGCACTTCGAGTTCCACCAGCTCGAGCAACTCCGCATCGTCCACCATGTCGACCTTGTTCAAGGCCACCACGATGTACGGCACACCCACCTGGCGCGCCAGCAGAATGTGTTCGCGCGTTTGCGGCATCGGACCGTCGGTTGCCGCCACCACCAGAATCGCGCCGTCCATCTGCGCCGCGCCGGTGATCATGTTCTTGATGTAGTCCGCGTGGCCCGGGACAATCCACGTGCGCGTAGTGACGGTTCGCCGTCTCATACTCCACGTGCGCCACCGCGATCGTGATTCCGCGCGCCTTCTCTTCCGGCGCATTGTCGATCGAATCGAAGCTCCGGAACTTGTTCTTCGGATTGTGCTTCGCCAGCGTCTTCGTGATCGCCGCCGTTAACGTCGTCTTGCCATGGTCGATGTGCCCGATCGTCCCGATGTTTACGTGCGGCTTGCTGCTGTCAAATTTCTCTTTCGCCATTCGTCTTCTCTGATGGTTGAATTCTTCGTCCCGAGGGGAGGAAGGAGGCTAGAACGGTGCGGGCACACACATCCTGTGGCGCACCTAATGCCGAGGATAGCACAAGAGCGGATAAATCGATGAAATTGGAGCCGTTGACCGGGATTGAACCGGTGACCTCTTCCTTACCAAGGAAGTGCTCTACCAACTGAGCTACAACGGCCTAATAACGATGGTGGACAGGGAAGGATTCGAACCTTCGTACCTCGCAAGGAGGGACAGATTTACAGTCTGTTGGCTTTAACCACTCACCCACCTGTCCGAATTGAGTCTTCGCCTCGCTGAGAAGGCGCGGGCTCATCCAAATTGAGTCTTCACCTCGCTGAGAAGGCGCGGGCTCATCCAAATTGAGTCTTCACCTCGCTGAGAAGGCGCGGGCTCATCTCCTTGCCCGGACTGAAATCCGACGGAACGAGGATAACACAGCAAGGGAGGCGTCGGCGCTGCGAAACGAACCCAATTCGGGCTGTTTACCGAACGAACTGCCCCCAGGCGGTGCAACGGCCTATTTTTACCAAACGAACTGGCTTGGGTTCGTTTTTTCAAATAGCGTTCGCTTCATAATGGGACCGTATGCAAGACTCACTGACGATTGCCGGGAGGACGTTTCGGTCCCGGTTGTTCGTAGGGACCGGGAAATACCGAAGCAAAGCACTGATGGCGAGGTGCCATGCCGCGTCAGGAACCGAAATGGTGACCTTAGCGGTTCGGCGGGTGAACCTGACAGACCGGTCGAAGGAATCGGAGCTGGACTTCATCGACCGTTCGAAAATTCACATTCTGCCGAATACGGCCGCCTGCTATACGGCCGAGGAAGCGATTCGGACAGCCCGACTGGCGCAAGAGGTGGGGCTGTCGAACTGGATCAAGCTGGAGGTCATTGGCGACCAGAAAACCTTGTTTCCCGACAACGAGGGCCTGCTGGAGGCGACGCGCGTTCTTGCCAAAGAGGGGTTCGTCGTGCTGCCTTACACGACCGATGATCTGGTAAACGCGCGGAAGCTGATTGACGCAGGGGCAGCCGCCGTCATGCCGCTGGCGGCGCCGATCGGGTCAGGGTTGGGGATTCAGAATACGACCAATTTGAAGATCATGCGGGAGGCAATTACCGAGGTTCCGTTGATCGTGGATGCCGGCGTGGGGACCGCATCGGATGCGGCCGATTGCGATGGAGTTGGGCTTCGATGGCGTTCTGCTGAATACGGCCATTGCCGAAGCCGAGGATTCCGAGCTGCATGGCCCGCGCAATGAAGCTTGCCGTAGAAGCAGGGCGGGACGCTTTCCTGGCCGGGCGGATGGCCGAAGCGCGAATATGCGGTGGCGAGCAGCCCGCTGGTGGGCATGATTGCGGCCGGCGGCTAATCCAAAGAGTCAGCACCGGCACTTTTGCCAAAAGGCGCCGGTCCAATCGACTTCCTGGATTGGCGCTGTGATGCGGTATTTCAATCGGAAATCCTCGACAGCCTTACGGCAGGCCGCGATCGCTCCGTAATCGTCGACAATCACGTAACCTCCGGAAGAGACCTTTGGATATAGGTGTTCAAGCACCAGCCAAGTTGATTCGTACAAATCACCGTCTAGCCGCAAGACTGCGATCCGATCGACCGCGGCAGCGGGAATCGTGTCGCGAAACCATCCCTCGATAAATTTTGTGCGTTCGTCGAGGAGTTCGTACTTACGGAAGTTCGCGGCGACCGCTTCACGAGCGACACCAAGATACCCGCTGTAGGCCCAGAGCATGATGTCCTGCTGGTCAACAGGGAAGGAAACTGGATCCGGCTTGGGAACACCTTGGAAGGAATCGAATAACCAAATGTTACGCTTCGAATCGTTGGTAGCGGCGAGTACTCCACGCATGAGAATGCCGCACCCGCCCCGCCAGATTCCCGTCTCGACGAAATCGCCAGGAACGCCTTCACGGATGGCCCGGAGACAGCAGTCCTCGAGATTCTCCAGGCGTTTCATCCCGACCATGGTGTCGGCTTCGGTAGGCCAGTCGCGTCCCGCGGCGCGGAGTTCAGAATCGAATGGCAATTTTTTGAGAGAATCGTGCCCTCCTTCCAAGCGATCGTCCGGGAATAGATCGCGGCACAGACAACGTCTTAGGAGCCGCAAATACAGACGCGCTCCGCAGTCTGTGTCTGGCAGCACGTGACGTTGAGGGGAAGCGAGAAATTTCCGAAGACTCTTGGGCGCCAACAAACGTCGAACAGTGTAACAGAACCACGACAGTCTTCAGAAAAATTGCAGCTCCACGCTTTGCTATCGCTCCCCGGAAACTTTCTCCAAGGCGGAGATCCGCTTCTCGAGTAAATGCATCCGTTCTTCTTGGTCGGCGATGTATCGCGATTGCCGCTGAATGGTTCGATTCTCCTTCTGCAGTTCATTGAGGAGCAAGGAAGGCAGTTCCTGATACGCAATAGAGTCCACCTGCCCATCGGCTCCGTAGATGACGAGGTCGGGAAAGATTTTCTCTACTTCCTCGCCGATCAGCCCGTACTGTAAGGGTCTGCTCCCGCCGGGTAATGCCTGCTTGTACCGGAAGGTGACCGGGCGCAATCGCATCAGCAGATCGCTCGCCGCACCCATGTCCTGAATATCCTCCTTGAATCGGCGCGAAGATTGGATGGTGCCCAGTTGTCCGTTGGAATTAACCAGAACACTGGACCCACCTCCCACGTTTACGTTGTAAATCCCAGCGATATAAGCCGCAGTCTGATTTGAAGGAGTGCCTATTCGTATGGCATTCGAATCGCTCGCTTGCCCAGAGTTCCCGATGTCAATGTTGTAACTGCCAGTCACGGCTTGGCCGGCCTGGCTTCCGACTGCAATGTTCCAGGAACCGGAACTATTAGCGGATAGCGCCGCGTCGCCTAAAGCCGTATTATTGCTTCCGACGGCATTTCCAAAAAGCGCATTGAATCCGATGGCAACATTACTTGAGCCGATCAAGTTGTTCAAAAGAGATTGAGATCCGATGGCCGTATCAGCTCCTCCTGTTGCATTGAACTGCAGGGCACCAGAGCCGAGAGCTGCGTTGTTATTTCCAGAGGTATTACTGGAGAGCGCCAGAGTTCCAATCGCTGTGTTGGCGTTACCGGAATTGACTTCAAGAGAATTAAATCCAATGGCAGTGTTGTTTGATCCGGCATTCGAGGCTCCCGTCCCTAGAGCTGTACTTTCCGTTCCGGAGGTCTGCGCGAGGAAGTAACCGTTCAGATCAATAACAATATTCGCCGTGGTCGTTGTGAAAATGTTTATTGCGCCATTCGTTCCAGCGGGCACAAGGGCGCCATTTGAGATGGCCTCATCCAGCGGATCGAGCAGCGTAGCTGCAATTGGCAGCGATTGGCCAGTCGGCCAAACCGTCAGATAACCTATACCCGAAGGCGGTAGCGGCACACCAGTGATGTTAAGAGAATAGGCCGCGGCATTCGCGGGGATGTTACAGGCGCTGGCTGGGATGGGAAAGGACCGCGTGGAACCAGCCGCCAATGTGGGGCCACCGAGAGCGCTAGGGGGCCAACGGGTATCCACGACACGGCATGGCGTCACCGCGACGAAACTCAACGGAGTCTGAGCGCCGCTATGGGCAACGCCGCAGGCGGCGAAAAACACCGGCACGCAAACCGCCCTATAAAGCCGATTCAAAATCATGACGCCCTTTTTGGGGTTACGAAATGGCAGCACTCTTCTCAGCAGAACAATGAGCCCGTTCAGCAAGCACGGGCAAGATTATTCTTGCCCAAACTCACACGATAGCCGCAATGATGTAACCGAGAAGGAGTTGGCTCGCCTTGTGATTGCGAAGCAGTTAACGGTGGGTATGCTGTTGATGAGACCAGCGATTGGTAAAGACGACCTTTCCTCATATTCGTGCTAGCAGCGCTTTGAAGGCGCTAGTGGTGTGCGGTCTGCTCGGCCTATTCGCTCTGCAGGTTTATGGATCGGCCGTCGTTGTGAGACACTGCTACGCGGATTTTCCCATTCAGGATGTTTGGCGAGAAATTCAGGATTATCAGGCATATACAAAGGGCGATCTTTCAGTTTTCCTGGTGCCGCACGATGCTCACCGAATCCTATTTCCCCAACTTCTGTTTGCGGTTGATGCGTTAGCATTTCACGCTCAGCAACATTTCTTGATTGCGGTCGCGTTTGCATTGCAGACAGCAATCGCATTTCTTCTCTGGCGGGCTTTCTCACGCACCATTCGCCCAGACCGGTTCGTCGGGCTCGCGGCATTCTTTCTCACGGGATCAATACTGTTCTACCGTGGCGCGGGAGTAATCTTCGTATACCCTATCCTGCTGGCGTGGTTGCTTGCCCCTTTTTGCACCTTAGCCGCAATACATTTCGCGTTGGAGGCGCGATCCGCAACCAGACTCGTTCCCTTAATAACATCCGTCATTTTTGCATTCGCCGCGACGTTTAGTGTCGGAAGCGGAATGGTGGTATGGCCCGTCCTGATCGCCATCGCCCTAATCATTCGCATGCCGTTATCTCGGATCGTGATTCTGCTGGTTTCCGCGACTATCGCAATTTTTCTCTATTCGCGAGGTATGCGCTTTGCGGGCGGGACCTTTAGCGGAGTGGTTTCCCATCCGCTATACGCCGCGCTTTTTGTCTGTGAATATATTGGCATGCCGATTTCGGCCGGCTACCTGGTACCGGGCGGTATCGCGGGCGGTCTCAGCATTCTTTGCTTGCCTGGCATGCTGTTTGTGGCTGTTCGGAAAAGAGGAATCGGGCAATCCCCGATACTCTCGCTGTTCGGTATTTGCGCAGCAGGCGTATTGACGGGCATTCTAACCGCAGCCGGCCGTTTAGAATTTGGCGACAACCTTTTTCTGGCCGCTCGCCAAATCCGATATCTTAGTTGGCCACTTATCTACTGGGCTTCTTTCGGGCTGCTTGCGGTTTGGTTTGTACAAACATTCCGGCGAGGACAGACGCCGGCCCTCGCCTGCCTGGTGACGATTGGCGCGTTGTTTGCCGGTGTTTTTTCGCACCTTCACAGTTGGGAACGGCACGAGGAGGTTTATTTTGAGCGCGCCCGTTTCGCGACAGCGGCGTTGCAAAGCGGGGTCTACGATGCCGGAGCCGTCCGCGTTGGGATTCTATACGATCCTGAAATCATACGATCTGAGCTGCCCTATTTGCGTGCCAAACGCCTCGCTTTTTTTTACAAACCAGAAACTTATTGGATCGGAAAACCTGTTGCTTCTATTCTTCATTTAGGCAATCCGGTCTCGGTTCGGTTTCAGAACTTGAGGGCTCAGCAGTTTGGAAGCGGTTTTATGGTGATCGGTACCGTGCGCGGAGCGCAGCAATATACGAACGCCGCCAGACTCGTCTTTGTCGATACCAAAGGCTTGATTGTGGGTTTAGGCCAATTCATGAAAGGGGAGTTCGCTTCAAGTCTCATCGATGGGGCCGATTTCCGAACGCCCGTCCTGGTGGGCTTCGTGAACGCCGGCACAGTTGCTTCCACCGTTCACCTATATCTGGTGCGGTCCGATCACGAAGCTACCCCAATCACAACCACAATCAGCATTGGGCCCGCTCCTCCCCCGGTCTGTGAGAACCCGAGCTTCGAGAGCGGAATTCTGTCACCCTGGATTGTGGGCAGCGGAACGGTTTCTATTGGCGATGATCCCCACAGTGGCATTCGCGACTTAACCATGCCTGGGCAACCATCTCCATCCTTAGTGTTCCAGGATGTCGGAGGAATCGTCCCACTGCACGTCTATACAGTCACGGCATGGGTACGCGCTACTGCGGGCTCCAGCGGCACCGCTCAACTGTGGGTCCACGATACTTTGGGAGCAAATGCGGCCGTAGCAGAGTTACACCCCACCACTGAGTGGCAGCAAGCAACCGTACAGTTTACGGGTACAAAGACTCGTGAGATTCGCATTCACCTTGTCCGGTTGGCAGGATCGACGCAAACACTTGAATGGGACGACGTCTCCATTAAACCTTAACTGCCAGACTGGTCCAGACCATTGGATATAGTCGCGCGAATGACACAATAGAATTTCTGTGAATGTCCGCTGGAGCTGAAACCATCGCATCCCCTACTCGCGTGCTGCGCGCCGGAGCTAGCCCTGATAATGGCTTGCGCTGGTGGGCCTTCCTTCTATTAATTGTATTGATTACTGCAGCTGTGATATCTCGCAGACCGGATTTGGTTACGCAACCGCAGTTTTGGGGCGACGAGTCCACGTGGTTTTCCGAAGCCTATGCCACTGGTGCGCTACATTCGCTGGTTCACCCCCAGGCCGGGTATCTTTGCGTCGCCTCCAAAATACCTCTATTCGTCGCCTTACACGTGCCCGCCGTCGAAGCCCCTGCCGTGTTCGACTTTTACACGATAGGCATTCAGGTTCTGCTCGCTAGCTTCCTTCTAACCGCCCGATTAGCGCATGTTGCTGGCTTCGGCGCGAGGCTGGTCTTGTGTTTTTTATGGATAGGAGTGCCAAATTCCGCCGAACTAGACAGCCTTAACAATACTCAGTGGATGCTCGCTGTATTAGCGGCGTTGATCCTCTTCTCAAGTGCGCCCAAAACAGTTCCTGGGCGGGTTTTCGATGTTGTATGTATGGCTTTGATCTCCGTCACCGGCCCGTTCTGCGTCCTGCTGTTTCCGATTGGATGCGTGCTTTGGTTTATGCGCCGCTCGCAGTGGACGGTGGTGTTGACCTCCATCTTGGGGGCCGGCTGCCTTATGCAGGCAGTGACACTCTTCCGTTCTCTGCCGCCTTGTACTCCAGTGGAGGTCTTGAACCCGTTGGGGATGAGGGTCGTGGCTGGCCAGCTTTTCCTGTTCGGTTCACTGGACGGAGGCAATATTGTTCCGCACGCGCCTTTGCTGTCGTTGGGTGCGGCAGAGCTTGCGACTGTAATCGCGATCGGTGGAATATTAGTCGCGGGATACGCCGTATGGAAGGGTCCTCTGGAACTGAAGCTGTTTGTTTCGTTCGCTTGTCTCGTATTCGTTTCGGTCACGCGCCGGTTGCACTGCGACCCAGGCTGGAACTGGCAGGCAATGATGGACCCAGCGTTTGCGGTCCGTTATTGGTATATTCCACGGCTGGCGATTCTAGCGATCCTGGTTTGGCTGCTTGGGCGCAACCAGCGTATCTGGATTCGTTCGATGGCGCTTGCCGCTATCGTGTGCATTGCAAGCGCGGCGTTTACGCACTGGAAATACGCTGCACTCACGAACTATGATTGGCCTCGATACGCGCACCTGCTGGAGCGGGCACCACGAGGAACGATTGTGAGCATACCTGTGAACCCGCCCGGGTGGAAGATCGCAGTAGTTAAACGCTAAGACGTCGCTTCTATTTCTTCGCTATTACTAAAAATTGCTTTCCCAACAGCTTCCAGGTGATGGGCATCTTGAGATAGACCCGGAGCGCCCAAAGGGGAGGCTGAGAGCCTTGAGACATGGTGTAGGGCAGAAACTTTTCGACGGAGTGCTCAACGCTGAATCCTGCCATGATCATTGCCTCTGCCAAAGACAACTCTGTTAACGGTAAATGATGGTCGAAGAAATCCCAATAACTTCCGCTCAGATGCTTTACGTTTGGCCCTAATGTCATCAATCGTCCGCCAGGACGCAAGCAACGAAATGCCTCCAGTAAAGTGTCCTGGAGTGTCCGCTTCGAGGGGAGGTGCTCGAAGAAGTTACTCGTAAATACTACATCCAGCGAATTGTCGCGCAGAGGCCAGCTTTTGCTGCAGTCCTGCTCAATGAGTTGAATGCCAGGAGCGATGCGGGTTCTAGCAGTCGGATTCAAATCCATAGCGAGCTTCTCTCGAGCGATCAGGTTGTTAATAAACTCGCCGTATCCGCACCCGAGATCGAGGACAGAATCATTGGGGCCGATCCAACGAGAAAAGAAATCCGCTACCAGCACCTGCCAAACTCGATTTCGATACTGTTCTAATCCAGAAAACCGAACAGAATAGATTCTCTCCAGCTCGGTTTGCATCTCAACTTCTTGATCTGAGGATACGCGCGCTCCAGCATCAGCGGCCAGTTTACCCATAAAGTTATATAATGTCATACAGCCCGATGTACACTGTCCAAACGCCACTGATGATGCGTTCGCCCCTGAGGATCGCGGATTAGTCAGATTAAAGGATGGGCGACCGGATGCTCTCTTTTCTCATCCGCTCCGCGATGTGGATCAGGGTGCCGGTGAACCGAACGCTTTCGACGCGATCCCAACGGGTTGGGGGCTATCATCGCAATCGCTGTAGACCCTGGGATACTCTCACTACTGCCTTCCCCGGTCCTGTTACTCGGCACAAGCGGCAGCTCTCGGAAAGCTAATTGGTTCCGGCGATTCAGACGTCCGCCTCTGTGCTACACGGGACGAGCCAAACGGACGCCCAGGCATACTTGATAAAGTTCCCTACGTGAAAGTTTAGGTTTGTTGGCGAAGTACAAGTTAAGCAGACCAATTCGAAGCGAGGAGATTATATGCAGAGTGCGGCGTCTTTTCAAGCATTTCCAATCGCGGAGCAGATACCTGAGCTTGCTGCGCTATCCGATGCTGCGCTAGACCCATTATTCTGGCCCGCTGCCCGGGTGGGAACCATAAGCGCCTGGTGGGGACACGTTCCCTTCGCATTCTGGCTCATGCACGTTACTAGGCCCGGTTTGCTTGTTGAACTGGGGACGCACAGTGGCGTGTCGTACAGCGCATTTTGCGAGGCGGTAATTCGGGAGCGACTCGATACCCGCTGCTTCGCGGTCGATACGTGGGAAGGCGATGAGCACGCCGGGTTGTATGACTCAGACGTGTATTGGGATTTTAGGGCTTTCCACGACGACCGTTATGGCGCCTTTTCCAAGACGCTGCGCAGCACATTCGACGAGGCCGTAAGCCGATTCGAGGATGGTTCCATCGATCTCTTGCACATTGACGGTCTGCATACGGAAGAAGCAGTGCGGCACGATTTCGAGACATGGCAATCGAAGCTATCGGATCGAGCGGTCCTCTTGCTCCACGATACAAACGAACGGGAGGGAGACTTCGGCGTCTGGAGATTCTGGAGCGATCTCAAAAAGGAGTATCCGGCCTTCGAATTTTCACATGAACACGGACTGGGAGTAGCCGCAATTGGACGCGAAGCTGCTCCCATCGTTACCTCCTTGTGTCGTATGAGCAACCCTGAGGCGAAGGCCCGAATAGGGGAGCGCTTTGCGGCATTGGGTGAGCGGTGGATCCGCACGATGCGCGAGCGCCAGCAGCATCGCGACGTCGCTATCCGTGACGCCAAGATCGCCAGCTTGGAAGGATCGCTGGCGGCGGTGAATCCGCGAGCAGAGCGTAACGATGAGGAATTGCGGCAAATCATAAGATCGCGAGACACTGCAGAAGCTGAGAGGCACAAAGCAGAAGCAGAGAAATTAAGGGCGGAATCGCAAAGCGCACGGGACCGCGAACAAGCGGCAGCGGCCAAAAGGGAGGCGCGTGCGGAGGCCAAAGCACGAATTGAGCTGAAGGACAAATTCGATAGAACAAAGGCCCAACTACGTCAAGAGCGAGATGCGGCGCGTGCTGAAGCGGCCCGGCTTCGGCGCGAACTAGAGGCCCAAGCTGCACGGCGAATCGTCGGCGGTGACGTAAAACCAACCGAAACTCATGATGCTCCGGCAGCACAGTGGGGCGCGACGGCCGCCGGCATGCGCGCGCAACCCGATTCGCACGTGCGCAGGGATTTCCGCCAGTATGCCAGGCTAATTTCGCTCGTTCTCACGTTGCGGCTGCGGAAGTTCCGAGCAGAGCGTGAGATCCAGCGTGCGGCAGATAGAATCAGGACCTCCCCTCTATTCGACGCTAGCTGGTATCAGGAGCAAAATCCGGACGTAGTGGCATCTAAGATCGATCCGGCGCTCCACTACGTTAGATATGGCGCGGCAGAGGGCCGGAATCCCAGTTCCAATTTCGACGGCGTGTGGTATCTACAAAAGCACGCCGATGTAGCCGCCGGAGGACTAAATCCGCTGCTGCATTTCATCTGCTTTGGCGCAACCGAACGGAGAGAGACCCGTCCCGTCGGTTTCCAAGAAGCCGTGGATCCCGCAATCCAGGAGCGCCTGCGCCAGATCAAATTGCTTGAGGACTCACCGCTGTTTGACGTGGATTGGTATTTGGAACAAAACCCGGACGTGGCGCAGGCCGGTATCAATCCTCTGCTGCACTACTTATCCACAGGCGCAGCGGAAAAACGTAACCCCGGGCCCGATTTTGATGGCAACTGGTATCTCAAAAAGTATCCAGAAGTGGCCGCAGCGGGATTGAACCCGCTGCTTCATTACATCCAATGGGGTGAAAGTGAAGGACGCGAGCCTTTACCGGAAAAGCAGGTTGATGGCATCGAGGCCCGCTATCCAGCGCTCAAACCGATGCCGGTTTATCTCGTGCCGAAAGGGCCGCGCAGACTAAGCATTGTAACCGACAGCATCAGCGAGGGCTCGTTATTTGGGGGTGTGGGAACGGCGCTGATTCTTTCAGCTCTTCTCGCGCAGAGAATCGGAGCTGAGTTCCGCCTGATCACCCGAACACAACCACCTCAGCTGGACGATCTTAAGCACGTTCTGGCAGCAAATGGAATTGCTTGGGACGGTAACATCGAACGCGTCTGTCTAGCGGGCGCGAAGAAACGCGATGTAGCTGTCTCGGACAATGACGTATTTTTGACGACCTCCTGGTGGACAACGTATTCGGTTGCCGGATCAGTAGACCGGCGGCGTATTTTCTACCTGCTGCAAGAGGACGAACGAATGTTTTATCCGTTCGGCGATGAGCGCCTTCGCTGCCAGGAGACTCTGGCGGATCCCGTTTTGCGGTTTATTGTCAATTCGGAACTGCTCTTCCGGCATCTCACGACGGGGCCCGACGCAGTGAATAACATACGACAAAACGGAACATACTTCGAACCTGCGTTCCCAAGTTCTCAGTATTTTCCGGAGCCGGCGAACGGACAAGCGGGCTCAAAAAAGAAGTTCTTTTTCTATGCAAGACCGGAACATCTGAGGAATCTATATTGGCGTGGGCTTGAGGCGATCTCGCGCAGTATCGAGGAGGGCGTACTCAATCCGGCTGAATGGGACTTCTACTTCGTTGGGCGTTCGATAGGCGAGGTTCTGTTGCCGGGTAATGTACGGCCGGAGATTCGAGAGAATCTGTCGTGGGCGCAATACGGAGCTGTGGTTCGGCGCATGGATCTGGGGCTTTCGCTTATGGATACGCCTCATCCCAGTTATCCGCCACTCGACTTGGCCGCCAGCGGCGCAGTAGTTGTTACAAACACCCATGGCATCAAGACATCGCTCACCGAGTATTCGTCGAACATCTTTTGTTCGGATGCGACAGTTGATGGATTGAAGAGCGCATTGCGAACAGGCGCACAGCTTGCGCAAGATCGAGCGGCCCGATTTCGGAATTACACTGAAAACCGGCTATCGAGGGATTGGGCTAGCTCTTTGGAGCCGGTCTTGGGCCCCACTGCTGAGAAGATTCTAAAGGAGCTGGAATAGCGGGAATGTTTGTCTCTTCTGATAGAACGCCGATTCCCTACAGCGATCCATGGGAACTATCTTTAGAAGAGCGAATCGAGGGTCTGGTTTCGCGTGAGTGCCGGATTGCATATTTCTATGAAAGACCAGACACCAGCACCTTTCGCTATCGGATTTTCAATATGGCGCAGGCGCTGGATGCGGCGCCCGACCTCGGGATTTCAGCCTCGTGGTTCTCAAGGGCGGATCTGCCTCGTAGCGAGCACTTTATCGATCGAGCGGATGCACTGGTCATTTGCCGCGCTTCTTACAATGCGGCAATGAATCGAATGGTGGCGTACGCGAAGGCCCGAGGCATTCCCGTATTGTTCGATGTGGACGATCTGGTCTTCAATACAGATTACGCACAACTCATCTTGGACACACTCGATCAACCGTATGAAAACGAGGCTGCGTGGAATCATTGGTTCGCGTACATCGGACGGATTGGCGGTACGTTGCGGCTCTGCGACGGCGCGATTGTGACGAATGACTTTCTCGCGGAACGGGTGAAGGAGTTTGCGCCCTGGATGGTTCCGCAAGTAGTGCCAAATTTCCTGAATCGCGTTCAGCAGAAGATATCGCGCCAAATCATGGCGGCCAAACAAATCTCCGCATTCGAGCGAGACGATAAGATTCACATCGGGTATTTCAGCGGAACTCCAACGCACAATTGGGACTTTGAGATCGCGGAAAGCGCCTTGGCGTCACTTCTCGATCAGGATCCCCGCCTCATTGTTCGGATGGTCGGATTCCTTGAACCGAGAGGTCCGATGGTGAAACATAGGGATCGTATTGAGATCTATCCGCTTCAGGATTTTCTCAATCTGCAAAGGTTGATTGGGGAATCCGAAATCAACATTGCGCCGCTACAAGTGAATACATTCACGAATTGCAAATCTGAACTGAAGTATTTCGAAGCCGCAATCGTAGGGACACTCACGATCGCGACTCCCACCTACACGTTTTGCCGCGCAATCAAAGATGGCGAGAATGGATTCCTTGCACAGGGACATGAATGGAAGGAAAAGATTCAGAGAGCGGTTGGGATTGTCGATCACATTGACGAATACGCGGCGCTTGCCGACGCTGCCTACACCCTGGCGGAGAATTCATACGGCTGGAATGTCTATGCGGACAGAATCGCAGCGGCAGTGTTTCCGGGCGAATCCGCAATACCGCGGCCCGATAAACATCGCCTCAGCCTTTCCCATTCAGCCTAGGTGTTACGGCTTCAGGCAACCGGTGCCTGTTGAGGAAGCCGCGGAGACTTCCTCAACCGCCTTAATTGCAAGTTGCTGCCGCGTTATTCGCCCTTCTCCGCGCCGGCCGGGGTCTTTAGCTTTTCGCGTTGTTCTTTCAGAATGGCTTTACGGCTGAGCTTGATCTTGTTGCCCTCGAGCGCCAGCACCTTCACCAGAATCTGATCGCCCTCTTTCAGTTCGTCGCGCACGTTCTTGATGCGGCTCTCCGAAATCTCACTGATGTGCAGTAGGCCGTCAGTCCCTGGGAAGATTTCGACGAAGGCGCCGAAATCCGCGATGCGGACCACTTTGCCCAGGTAGGTCTTGCCGACTTCCGCTACTGCGGCGATATCGCTGACCATCTGTAACGCGCGTTTCGCGGATTCGCCATCAGAAGCAAAGATGTTGACGGTGCCATCGTCCGTAACGTCGATCTTGACACCCGTCTGCTCGATGATGCCCTTGATCACCTTGCCGCCCGGTCCGATGAGTTCGCGGATCTTGTCGGTCGGGATCTTGGTTGTGTAGATGCGCGGCGCGTATTGCGAAAGTTGGGTACGCGGCGTAGAAATGGTTGCAATCATCTTGTCCAGGATCTCGAGGCGGCCTCTGCGTGCCTGTTCGAGCGCCTCTTTCATGATCTTGGTGGTGACATTCGGGACCTTGATGTCCATCTGCAGAGCGGTGATCCCGTTTTTGGTGCCGGCGACTTTGAAGTCCATGTCGCCGTAATGATCTTCGGCACCCGCAATATCGGTGAGAACCGCGTAGCTGTCGCCTTCAAGAACCAGGCCCATCGCGATTCCGGCTACGGGAGCGGCCACCGGAACGCCGGCATCCATGAGGGAAAGCGTACCGCCGCAAACACTCGCCATGGAGCTGGAGCCATTCGATTCCAGAATGTCGCTCACCACGCGTATCGTGTAGGGGAACCCATCTTCATCGGGGAGCATAGGAGCGATCGCGCGTTCGGCGAGAGCGCCGTGGCCGATCTCGCGGCGGCCGGGTCCGCGCATAAAGCCCACTTCTCCAACGCTGAACGGCGGGAAGTTGTAGTGCAACATGAAGCGCTTCGATGTCTCGGCGAGATCGAACATCTCGATGCGCTGCTCATCGTCCTTGGTGCCGAGCGTTGTCGTGACAAGCGCTTGCGTTTCGCCGCGAGTGAAGATGGCGGAGCCGTGGGTGCGCGGCAGAACACCGATCTCGCAGGTGATCTTGCGAATCTGGTCGAAAGCGCGGCCATCGGGACGGCGGCGGTCTTTCAACATCTCGTCGCGGAAGATGCGCTCCTTCAGTACGTCGAACACCTTACCGGCGTGCGCCTGATCGTCCGGTTCGGTATACAGCGCAACCGCCTTCTCTTTGGCCTGATCGATAAGGCTGTAGCTCTCGATTTTTCCGTGCTTTTCGGTGTTGAGAGCGTCGCTCAATTCGGCGCGAACCGAATGAGAGATGTTCGTAAGCATCGCCTCGTTCACAGCGGGCGAAATAAATTCCCGCTTCTTTTGTCCGGCTGCCTTGACCAGTTCGTTGACGCCGGCGACGATCTTCTTACAGCAATCGTGACCGAACTCGATGGCGTCGATGACTTCCGCTTCGGTTGCTTCGTTGGCACCGGCTTCCACCATGACGATTCCCTGCTCGGTACCTGCGACCACGATGCTCAGCTTGGCATCTTTCGTCTGGTCGTAACTCGGATTCGCCGTGTAGACGCCGTTCAGGAGACCGACGCGGACGCCGCTGAGCACGTGATGAAACGGAATATCGGAGATGGCTAACGCAGCGCCGGCACCGATGATGGCGAGAACGCTGGGATCGCGCTGCGGATCGGCGGAAAGCACCATGGCGATGATTTGCGTTTCATGGCTGTAGCCTTCCGGGAAAAGCGGGCGCACGGGGCGATCAATCAAGCGGCTGGTCAGAATCTCCTTTTCGGAAGGCCGTCCCTCGCGCTTGATGAACCCTCCGGGGAATTTGCCCGCGGCGTACGTATACTCGCGGTAATCCACGGTGAGGGGGAAGAAGCTAGCTCCTGGCTTTGGCTTCGGCGCGGAACAAGCGGTGACTAACACCACCGAATCTCCCGAACGAACAACAACAGACCCATTGGCCTGCTTGGCAATTTTGCCGGTCTCTATGGAGACCTTTGACCCATGAAGGTCAATTTCAACTGTATGCGACATTTATTTTCCCGATGCCTGATCCGCATCTACACTTACGCACGGCCACATCCAGTGGCCAGCGAACCAATCTCACGGGATTAAGTGAGGACTTAGAGCCGAATTGGAGGACCGCTCTCGGAAACGCACAATACGCTCCGTTGAAACGGTGTTACGCGGATGGTACATTGCACCACGCCTGGGCGTTGGACGCCCTTTCCGCGCCTACCAGAGAATCGAAAACTAGCGGCGGATACCTAAACTCTGGATCAGAGTCTTGTACCGCTCCGGACTGCGGTCTTTCAAATATTTGAGCAGCTTCCGACGGCGGGCCACCATGGTCAGCAAACCGCGCCGCGAATGGTGATCTTTTTGATGCGTCTTAAAATGCTCAGTCAATTGCAAGATGCGCTGACTCAGGAGGGCGACCTGAACCTCTGGCGAACCGGAATCCGATTTATGGACCCTGTACTTGCTTATTACTTCCGATTTTTGTTCAACCGCCAGGGCCATGCTAGTAAACGATACTCCTCGTCTTTACCTTAATCTCGATTTTTACCCCTACAGGTTAACACAAGATTACGGGACTTACGGTTCCGCTCGACGCCTGAATCGGCCCGAGTCGGCAAAACCACTGAAATCTGAGGCCCAGGGACCGATATGTCGGAAGGCCCCTCAGTTTCTATCCATGCTGTCGACCCACTATGACTATCGCCTAGTCGCGCTGTCTATCTCCATTGCGATTTGTGCGGCATACGCAGCACTCGGACTGGCGGAACGAGTAGCAGACGCCCGAGGTGAGTTCCGGTCACTATGGATCAGTGGAGGCGCCGCCGCAATGGGCACCGCTATCTGGTCGATGCACTACATCGGCATGTTGGCTTTCCAACTGCCCGTGCCCGTACATTACGATATTCCACTGGTGTTGCTCTCCATGGCGGCGGCGATTGTCGCCTCGGCGGTAGCGTTGATTTTCACCAGCCCGGCTGCGTCACATCCTAAATACCTGGCGATTGCCGCGCTGGCGATGGGGCTGGGGATCGTCTCAATGCACTACATCGGCATGGCCGCCATGCGGATGCGCTGCACCTGTACTTACGACTGGCGAATCGTGGGCTTATCGGTGGTCATCGCTATCGTCGTTTCAGGTGTCGCTCTCGCCAGCCTACGATACAGGGGGAGCTTATCGGCATCCCATAAACTTGCCGCCGCCACACTGCTAGGGTTGGCAATCTGTTCCATGCACTATACCGGCATGGCGGCTGCTCATTTCTGGCGCTCCAGCGGACCGGTCGATTTGTCCGATACGGCGAGCGTGTCGTGGCTGGGCGGCATCGGTATAGCGGCGGGTACGCTGCTTCTGCTCGCCTTAGCCATGGTGAGTTCGATTGCGGATAAGCATTTCACGGCACAGTCCAGGAAGCTGCAATCCACCGAGGAACGGTACCGATTACTGTTTGAACGCAGCCTGGCAGGCATCTACCGCGCACAAATGGACGGAACGATCATTGACATGAACGATGCGTGCGTGCGAATGCTCGGCTATAGCACGCGCGAACAGGTACTCGGCAGGATTATCCGCAACATCCACATGCCGGGTGACGCTGTCAAACCCTATTTGGAAATGCTGGCGGAAACCAAACAGGCAGCCAGCCGCGAAATGAAGATATCGCGAGCTGACGGATCTGAGACATGGGTATTGAGCAGCGCTACGGTTCTTGACCCCCAAGACGGCAGTCCTCCTGAAATTCAAGGAATGTTACTCAGCATCGATGACCTGAAACGCACGGAGCGCGAACTGCGGGCGGCCAAGCATGCGGCGGATTGCGCTAACCTTGCCAAGAGCCAGTTTCTGGCGAACATGAGTCATGAACTGCGGACGCCGTTGGCTGGAGTCTTAGGCATGACGCAGGTTCTGCGGCTGGGTGACTTGTCAGAAGATCAAATCGAATGCGTGGATATTGTCAAGAACTCGGCGGATTCACTGCTGACGGTCATAGATGACATCCTGGAGTTTTCGAGTGACGCCAGAACTCAGGTTGCCGGCGCGACCCAACCGTTTTCGTTCCGCGAACTTCTGGAGGCGGAAATCAAGGTAGTAGCCGCAACTGCCCAGAGTAAGGGCTTGGACCTCCACTATGCGATTCGCTCGAATGTTGCGACGCAATTCTGGGGAAATCCGCGCTGGATCAGGCAAGTGCTGTCAGGTCTAATCAACAATGCCGTGAAATTCACCGCGGCGGGAGAAGTAGAAGTGAACGTCAGGGCGGAAGATACATCCGATCGCCAACAGTTGCTGAACATCTCCGTAACGGACACCGGGATCGGCATTCCCGCGGAGAAACATGCTGCCATTTTCGAGCCGTTCAACCAAGTGGATAACTCCAGTACGCGGCGATTCGGCGGAACAGGACTCGGGTTGGCGATCGTGAGCAACTTGGTTCAGGCCATGAATGGGCACATCTCGCTCGAAAGCGAACCGGGGAGAGGCTGCCGCTTCAGCGTGTTGATTCCCCTAGCTACGCAGCCACAAGCCAAGGGATCAGGCTCGGACCGCGAGCGCACGATGGCCGAGACGCCGCCGGAAGCGCTGCTGACCGTCTAAGCAATCACCCGGCAACGCACTGCGCGGCGGCTTGGCAATTACTGGTCAGTGTTGACCAAGCACCGCTTGGCTGCCGGGTTAGCTAGCATCAGCGGCTTTGGAATGGTACGGGCTCGCCGGGCTGCCCAGAAATGACGAGTTGCTTCACGTCCTCGAGTTCCTTTTTCAAACGCGTTCCACGGCGGGCGAGACTTATCACATAGAAAAGTACAATCGCCCATGCGGCCGTGAAGCCGTAGAACATAAAAGTAAAATTACGCGCGTCCATAAATTCCTTTCTTGCGCTTAAACTGCATTTGCCAAGCGGCGCAGCGAGTCGATTTCGCGCGCGGTTGCTTCCTGACGGGTACGGATGAGAACCAATGCTGTCGCCATCATCAGTATGGCCAAAAAATTCAAGTAGAAGATGTGCGCCATGGCAGGATCCATCTTGCCTTGGCCGCCATTACGAAAATCGAGCACCGGGCTGGGGTGCTGGTTCCGGAACCATTCGATCGATTTGTAAACGATCACGACGTCTACGCAGCCGAAAATGCAAAGCGCGGCTGAGAGGCGCGCCCGTTGCGTTGGCTCATCAATGGCCCGCCGCAGCATCAGGTAGCCCAAAAAGATCAGAACGCATACTAATGCGGATGTGAGCCGGTAGTCCCAGGCCCACCAGATACCCCAAATGATTCGCGCCCAGATGCTGCCCGTGACGATGTTGACTACAGAAAAGACCAGAGAAACTTCCACAAGAGAGGCGGCAAGCGAGTCCCAGCGAAGCTCGCCCGAACTGATATAGAGCACGCTAAACGTAAGCGCCACAAAGTAGCCGATCATGCCGACCAGTGCAGACGGAGCATGGAAGAACAAAATGCGATAGATGGCGCCTTGCTGCGCCTCATCCGGAACCACCATGAACATTTGGTACAGGTTATAGGCCAGCAGAATGGCAGCTGCGCCCGCTAGTCCAATGGCAATTTTTTCACGCATCGAGTTTAAGTTCCTCTTTCTATTAGTTGACCAAAATTGTCTCGGCCAACGCCACCGCTAACGAGGTGAAGATGATATTGAATACCAACAGCACTTTACCCCAGAGCCACTCGTAAGCAGTAAGCGGATGATTGGCAAGCAGTGTGTTTGAAACTTCAATCGCGCCGATCAGGACGGGAATGAGCAGTGGATACACGATAATCGGCAGCATGAGTTCGCGCAGCTTAAGGTTGACCGTGAGAGCTCCGAACACGGCTCCGACAATCGACACGCCCCACGTGGCAAGCGCGAAAATGCCGGCAAGTTCCAGCGGCCGGGCCCACCAGCGCACATTGTAGAAAATGCCAAAAACGAGGAGAGAAAGAATCTCCACGGCGATCAGCGTCACGAAGATGGCGAGCGCTTTTCCGACCAATAAGCTGGACGGCGAGAGTGGCGAGGCAAGTAGCGTATCCAGACATTCGTTCGGCAATTCTCGCGAAAAACCGCGGTTAAAAACGAGAGCGCCGGCAAACGAGAATGTCAGCCAAAGCAGTCCTCCCGCGATGTCGTGCATCACGTCCGAGAACGGATCGAAGACAAAACTGAGCAGCAGCAGGATAGTGACGGAGAACGCCCCCGCAGCATTGAGCGATTCTCTGGTACGAAATTCGACGGCGAGGTCCTTGCGGGCGATCGACAGCGCTTGCCGGATCAAGCTGCGCCCAACTCCGTGTAAAGGCGGTACAGCAGCGCCGGATCGTGTAGCATCTGTTCCGTACGTTCTCCGGCGTGGCGCAATCGCCCATTCTCAATCAGCGCCACATGAGAGGCAATGGCGAGCGCTTCGCGGATCTGGTGCGTGGAGAGAATGATGGTCGCGCCACGCCCGCGCGCTTCCACCAGGAGTTCGCTCAGCATTTGAATGGCGCGGTCATCGAGTGAAGTGAACGGTTCATCGAGCAAAAGAATGTTGGGCGAATGCAGAAACGTTCGAGCCAGCGCCAAACGCTGCCGCATGCCGCGAGAAAACTGGCGCACGGGAACGCCGGCGACTTTCGCAAGATTGACACGCTCGAGCCAGTTCTCCACGGCCGCGCGTGAGTTCTTCACTTCGCAAACGTGCGCGAAGAACTGGAGGTTTTCACGCGCGGACAAATCTTCGTAGACGCCGATGCCGTGTCCCAGAAAGCCGATCTGCCGCCGTGCAGCGGGGCTCCGCGAAGCTTCTCCGAATACGCGCACAGCGCCACGCTGAAAAGGGGAGAGGCCCGCCAGGATGCGCAGCACAGTCGTCTTCCCCGCCCCATTTCGTCCCAGGAGAGCCAAGCAGCGGCCTTCTTCAATGCTCAGGGTGTAATCACGAAGCGCAGCGTAGTTGCCATAGAATTTCCACACACGATCGAGTTCGACGGCATTGGGCATCCGTTATTTGCCCGAAACCGATCGCACCGGCGAACTTCGATAAAGAAAAATCAGGCCCACACCCAGAACAGAGAACGCCAGGGTCACGAGCCACCCGAGATGCGCATAGATCTGTGGCTTGCCTTCTATAATTTTGGGTTCGTCGCTCGTGTCCTGCCCGGCATCGGCATCAGCGTTGCCGTTTAGAGCACCAATACCGGATACAAGCGCGGAGAAATTCCCCGGCGCAATCACGTTATAGATGGTGGCCTGCGTCTTAGGCTCCGTTCCCACCTGCTGAATATCAGTGCCCGCCAGGGTCACACCGGCGGGCGCGACCAATCGGAGCGGAGTTGACACAGTCATGCCTTTGACGTTCACTACACGGCCTTGAAAATTGAAGGGAGAACCCACGGGCAGAACATAGCTAACCTGGAATTCCGTTTGGCCGGGTTTGATAGGAAAGTCCACCTTGAACACGTCGCTCTCCTTCGTCTTCTCAGCCGGGCGCGGTAACGGCATACCTTGTGATCCTTGCGCGCTCACCCGAACCTGCCCATTGGCGGCGGGCGGCAAGTAAAAGCGCAAACCACCCAGATCGGTGTTGTTGTAGGTGGTATTCGTATCGTTTTGTACAATCACCGTCTCGCTCACCGAGATTTTGCCGGTAGATGGCTCAATCAGCATCATCTGCTGCGCGACGTGCGCCACCGCGGCGGATTCGGTCGCCTCGTAGACGTCGAGATCCACGTTTGACGTCGGGATATTAGGCGTCATCAGCTTGTTGTAATTGACGCCTTTGTAGTTAGCTTGCAGCAGTTGCGGCCCACCCCCCGGCTGATCGTTTTGAAACACAAAATGACCGGAGGCATCGCTTTGCGTCGTGCCCAGCGTCCGCATGCCTTGTTGACCCGGCTTCACCAGCGTGATGCTCACGCCCGGTTGCGGTTTACCGGTCGTGCGATTCACTACGATCCCATCGATAGAGGCCCACAGGCTACTTGAAGCGAGGAGAGACGCGGCTGTCAGTTCAATGAGTCTCCTCATGCAATTGCCCTGCCGCACTCGCCGCAATACTTCAGCGCTTGCGGGAAGGAAGCCCCGCAATGAGGACACGATGTTCCGGTGCGCCGCGAAGCAGCCGGGACAGAGGCCGCCGTTGCGGGCGCCGGTTGCTTCAGAGGAACACGCGTCGGCGCCAAGCCTAATTTCTTAATCGTCTCTTCTGTTTCGGCAAGGACTCCAGCCAGTTCCCTTTGAAGCGCCAGCTTTGTTTGCTGATAATCCTCATCCGACAATTTGCCCAGCCGGTACTCGAATTGAAGATCTCGCAGGTTACCGTAGATTGCCTGTTTGCGATCTTCCAGGTGTTGGACCGGAGAGACCGGGATGGGATCGGGAACATCCTTGGCGCGAACGAACAGCGTAAAGGCGAGGGCCGCAAGAGCAAGTGCGACAGCGACGGCGATGATCATCTTCCAGTGTGTTCGCTACCCTCGCTCCGCTCCGGAGCCTCGTCCAACTCACGGTCGATCTGCGCGCGAAAGCGATCGATGTTGGCCTGCTCTACCGCCGAGATCGGCTCGGGCAACTTGCGGTTACGGCGGACATACCAGGAGTACACATAAAAGCCCAGGATCAATGCGATCGCCGGCATCATCCAGGTGAGAAAGCCGCTGAAACTGTCGGTTGGGGGCGCGGCGAGCGCAACTACGCCTTCCTCGCGCACGATAGTGTTGACGATCTTGTCGTCGCTGGCGCCCTGCATTTTCATGGCGCGAATCCGATGACGCAACGGATCCGCGGAACTGCAACGCAGCATAGGGCAATTCCCGACGGTGTTCCGGCAACCGCCGCAGCGGCAAGCTAATCTGTCGCCGACCCGTAAAACGTCAGGAGTGAGATACGACGTCGGGTCCTGAGCAACCAGCGCCGCTAGAACGGCAAAGAACGCAAAGACGAGCTTAAGACTGCACCGTCGCAGGCGTGGTGCTAGCAATACCTATTACCTCCGTGCGCGCATACTGCAGGCGCACTTTACCAGGAACCAGACAGATGATCGTGCCAAAAAGCAAGACGTAGTACCCGCCCCAAATGCAGGACACCAGCGGAAAAATATACATTTGGAAAGTAGCCTTGCTGTTGTCCGGCAAAACACCCGAGAAATTGATATACAAATCCTCGTTCGGGCGACGCCGAATCCCGATCACGGAATTCTGCTCCTGGCTGTTCTTATACAAACGTATTTCGGGACTGAGCTGATCGATCTCTTTGCCGTTGCGCGAAACACTCAGTGTGGCCCTGCTGAACTGATACTCGGGCGTCTCACTGTTGCTTACATTTATCAATTTCAGGTCATAGCGGCCGAAGCGCAAGCTCTCGCCTAAGCCGAGATTGCGCGTCTCATGCTGAGTGAAAGCACTTCCGGTAAACCCGATGAACATCATGACGATGCCCATGTGGACCAAATAACCGCCGTAGCGCCGAGTGTTGCGCCACGTGAGCTGAAACGCCGCCTGTGGAAGCGGCAGATGTTCCTTGGCTTGTATGGCGCGTGAGCCTTTCCAGAATTCCGTGACAATCGTCGCCAGCACAAACGCACAGAGACCGAACGAAATGAGCGGCGCAATCTGATGAATGCCGGCGGCAGCTAACACGGCCGTAACCAGCAAGCCAGTGACGGCGGGAACCAAGAATGCGCGCTTCAGGCTACTAATCGAACTTTTGCGCCAGGCGATCAGCGGACCGACACCGGTTAAGAAAATCAGAAAAAGCGCGATGGGTATGTTGACGCGGTTGTAATAGGGCGCGTCGATGGTTTCCTTTTCGCCTGTGAGCGCTTCCATGATGACCGGAAACAGCGTGCCCCACAAAACGGCGAAGCAACTCGCCAGCAGAATCAAGTTGTTAAAGAGGAAGCTCGATTCGCGCGAGACAACGCTCTCCAGCTTGACATCGCTCTTCAGATAAGGAAGATTCTTGATGATCGCAAAGGCGGTCAGCGCGACCGCGGTAATGAGGAAAGTGGTGAAATACGGCTTCACAGGGGATTGCGCGAAGGCGTGGACGGAAGCCACCAAGCCCGTGCGTGTGAGCGTGGTGCCCAGGATGCTGAGCAGGAACGTGGCCGAGACGAGCACCATGTTCCAGACCTTCATCATGCCCTTCTTCTCCTGCATCATTACGGAATGCAGGAAGGCGGTGGCCGTAATCCAAGGCATCAGCGACGCGTTCTCTACCGGATCCCAGCCCCAATAACCGCCCCAACCAAGCACGGTATAGGCCCAGCCCATACCCAACAGGATTCCGGTACTTTGAAACAGCCACGTCACGATGGCCCAGCGGCGTGTGGTATGAATCCAACCTTCGCCCGGTTGCTTGGTAATGAGGGACGCCATGGCGAACGCAAACGGCACCGTGAAGCCGACGTAACCCAAATAAAGGAACGGCGGGTGGATTGCCATGGTCCACCACTGCAGCAGCGGACTTAATCCACTACCATCACCGGCATCGATGATCCCCCGCCCTCCAGATGTAAGCACCTGAAACGGACTGGCGACAAAGGTAATCATGCCAACGAAAAATGCCAGCGTCGCCATCATGATGCTGATGACGATGGGCATCATCTCGCGGAACTTGCGCCGGTTCGTGTAGACAACGATGGCGGAATAGGTGGCCAGCAACCAGCTCCAGAACAGCAACGATCCTTCCTGGCCACCCCACCAGGCGGTAAATTTGTAGATCGCGGGCATGGCCCGGTCCGTGTGCGAAGCAACGTAAGCCAGACGGTAATCCCCGCCGATGAGTAATGAAATCAGAACAGCGGAAGCCGCTGTCACAAGGGCCCAGCTGGCGTAAACGGCGCGCTCGCCGCTCACTACCAGGAAAGGACGCCTTCCGTACTTACCCGCGAGCGATGCTGCAATCGCAAAAACCGCCAGGCAGAATGCGAGCAGAACGGAAAGTGCGCCGATATTTTCCATGTTTGTTCCCGAAGGTGTGCTTTTTTGAACCCTATGCTTCGAACACTATGATCTGCCGGCGCCGAGAGCAGGAGCGGCGCTGCTGATTCGCGTCGCCGCGGAATCGTGAGAAAGCCCGCGCTGCACGGGTTTGGCTTCGTATTTCGAGGCGCACTTGGCTTGGATCTTATTCGCCTCGAAGATGCCATCCGGCCCGAGCCGTCCGTCCGCTAACGCTTGGGCATTGTCCTTAAAAGTATCCGGGAGCGGATCTGTCCCTGCATAAACGACACTCAAGGTTCGTCCACCCTGGTGCAAAACGAAATGAACTTGCGCGCCGTTCTTCACGATCGATCCGGGTTGCACGTCGCCGCCCACGCGCAATCTTTGACCATGCGCCGCGCTACCCATCTGCTCCAGTTCTGGAATGGTTTTGTAGTAGGTCTTGGTATCGGTGATCCCCCCTACCGCCAGCCAGACCAGAGAACCTACAATCAGGACCATCAGAGTCCCGAACTTGACGTACGTATTCATATTGAGGGGCTTTCACTAGTATAGACGCACCTCAATCTGCTTCAGGCGCGGTCCGACCAGAGCCTGTCTGCACCCTTCCGCGCGCCGTAGCATCAAAGTACCAGGGCCTAATTTATGACACCACTGCGCGGCATTCATCACGTTACGGCCATTTGTGGAGACCCACGGCGTAATGTGGACTTTTACGCAGGCCTGCTCGGGCTGCGGCTAGTGAAGAAGACGGTGAACTTCGATGACCCCGGCAGCTATCACCTCTACTATGGCGATCGTTTCGGCACGCCGGGGACCTTGCTGACATTCTTTGCGTGGCCCGGCGCGCCGCACGGGCACGTCGAGATAGGTGAGCCCGTTGCGCTGACATTCGAAGTCCCCGTTGGTTCACTCGACTGGTGGACGAATCGCTTGACAACGGCTGACGTTCCGGTAACGAGGAAGCGCGTTTTCGGCGCCGATCTGGTTACGTTTCGCGATCCCGACGGCATGCAACTGGAACTGGCCGAGTCAGCGGAGGAGCGTCGAAGCGTGTATTGGGCCGGCGGCGGGATAGCGGAAGAGCACGCCATCAAGGTCATCCATTCCGTGACTCTGGCCCTTCGCGATTCAGCCGTTTCGGGTGCCTTATACACGGTCGAATTAGGCTTCGAAGATCGCGGCGCTGACAATGGCGTTTCCCGTTTTGAGATCGGTGATGCATCCTCACGCGGCATTATCGACATTCGCCAGCCGCAACCGCCTACGCGCGGACGCATGGGCGCGGGCTCGATTCACCACGTCGCCTTCCGCACCGATAACGACGCCTCGCAGCAAGCGTGGTTGAAGAAGTTGAACGAGCTGGGGCTGAATGTGTCACCGGTTATGGACCGGAAATACTTCCACTCCATTTACTTCCGTGAGGTGGGTGGTGTTCTGTTTGAAATCGCGACGGATGTGCCCGGGATGATGGTGGACGAAACCGAAGACCAACTCGGAAAGCACTTAGCACTTCCCTCCGACTACGAAGAGTTTCGAACACGCCTGGAGAATAACTTGCCCGCGATTCAGGTTCCTGAGATGCAGGCTGCGCAGGTTTCCTCCTGATGGATGAGAAGTCTGATCTCGATTTCATTCATCGCTTCGAACCCGGAAAGGATCCGGCTGCGCCCACGCTCTTACTCCTGCACGGCACCGGGGGCGATGAGAACGATTTGTTATCGCTAGGCCGCGCGATCTCGCCAGGCTCCGCGCTTCTCAGCCTGCGCGGCAAGGTACTGGAAAACGGAATGCCGCGTTTTTTCCGGCGCCTTGGGGAAGGCGTTTTCGACCTGGAGGACCTTCATCGCCGCACAGCGGAGCTGGCGCACTTCTTGGGTCTCGCGGCGCATCGCTACAAATTCGACTTCGATTCGTTGATCGCGGTGGGTTTTTCCAACGGAGCGAATATCGCGGTCAGTCTGCTGCTGAGCTCTCCTGAAAAGCTTGCCGGCGCGGTCCTGATTCGCGCCATGGTACCGTTCGTGCCGGCAACGCTCCCTCGCCTGAAGGGCAAACGCATCCTGCTATTGAGCGGCCAACTGGATCCGATAGTTCACGTTCAACAGCCAGATGAACTAGCCAGCACGTTTCGCTCCGCAGGCGCGGACGTGACGTTGCACTGGGAGCCAACTGGCCACGGGCTCACGGAAGCCGACGTTTCGATCTCCGCCAAGTGGCTGGCGCGTGAACGCGAGAAGCGCCTCGCAAGCTAAACTACACATAACGAGACGTTCTTGGCGAGTCAATTAAAGTCGCTGCCACAAATCGCGCGCGGTGCGCTCGATCATCGCCGGGTCGTTCATTTGGCGGAAGACGCAGTTCTCTTCAACGCGCAACGCTGGTTTGCCCGCGAGCGCGCCTGGATCAACGAGCAGCATCTGCAAATCTGCCGTATTCCCGCCGCGACATTCTTCGAGAAAGAGCGCGCTGAATGGTTCCGCCAGCAACTGGAATCGCTCGGTTGGACGGCCAAACTGGACCGCGCCGGCAACGTGCTGGCCGTCTTCGGCGCTGCTTTGGGCGCTGACGACCGCCAGGGTGCTTTGGTGGTCTCGGCGCACCTGGACACCGTCTTCGCGCCCGGACGGCCGGAAGAAGTCTACTACGCGCCGGATGGCCGGCTCTTCGGCCCCGGCGCCGCCGATAATGGATCGGGATTGACAGCCCTTCTTGCACTGGCACGCGTTCTCGCCGAAACACCTGAAATGCATGAGCTGGCCGCCTCCGTCATGCTGGTGGCCAATGTCGGCGAGGAAGGCGAAGGCAATCTCAACGGCATGCGTTATCTGTGCCGCCAATCGCCACAGCTCGCCCGCGTCGCGGCTTTCCTGGTGCTCGACGGGCCCTCCACCGACCACATCACCACACAGGCCCTCGCGAGCCGCCGCTTTGAAATCAGTTTCGCGGGCCCCGGCGGACATAGCTGGAACGACCATGGAACACCCAATCCGGTTCACGCTGTGAGCGACGCCATGGCGCACTTCATTCAAATGGCGAATGCACGCATCGCGTCGCCCGAACGTAAGAGCCGCTGCTCTTTTAATTTCGGGATTGTGGAAGGCGGCACAAGCATCAATTCGATACCGTCCAGCGCGCGCGCAAAACTAGACCTCCGCTCCGAACAATCGGGTATTCTCGACGAGCTTTCGGCGCTTTTGAGTGCGGCAGTTGAACAGGGCCTGGAACGTGAGAACCGCGCCGCGCGCTCCAGCCGCCTTACCGCCAAGATCAAAGAGCTTGGCTCGCGGCCCGGCGGCAAGCTCGCCGAGCAATCTCCGCTGCTCCGCACCATTCAGGCGGTCGACGCCTATCTAAATATCCGTTCGCGCGTGGATTGCGCTTCGACCGATGCGAACGTACCGCTTTCGATGGGTCTTCCCGCCGTCTCCATTGGAGCGGGCGGCCAAGGCGGCGGGGCCCATACGAATCAGGAGTGGTATCAGCCCGACGGCCGCGAGATCGGCTTGCGGCGTATTCTGCTCGTCATGGCGGCGCTTGCCGAGAACACGCACGCCAAAGCTGCTAAAGAAGACCAGCCCGGACAAGCGTGAACGCCAGCACCGCCGAAGAACTCATGAGTACTCGCCCGGCAACGCACTGCGCGGAGGCTTTGCGCTGAAGCGAGTGGCGATGACGGGCCAGTGTTGACCAAGCATCGCTTGGCCGGGCTAAGCCAGGCCTCACCGGCGCGCTGGCAAGCGGACCTCGCGCTTGCCTTCGTCGCACTCGTGTGGGGAACCACTTTCATCGTGGTCAAGCACGCCCTTACAGACATCTCCACGCTGTACTTCCTCGCGCTGCGCTTTGCCGTGGCAAGCCTCTGCATGCTGCTGATGTTTCTGCCGGCATTCCGCAGCGCAGGCCGCCGGGAAGTGTACCGGGGATTGAAAGGCGGCGCCACCGCGGGCCTTTTCCTGTGGCTCGGCTACGTTCTCCAGACCTTCGGCCTGAAATATACAAGCGCAGGCAATTCGGGCTTCTTAACCGGTCTATATATTGTTCTGGTTCCGCTCATCAGTGCAGCCGTGTACCGCCGTTGGCCGCAGATTCCCGAGTTGATCGGCATATTGATCGCCAGCTCCGGCATGGCTTTGCTGACCGTGCCCTCCATGCAACACGGCTTTAAGGTCAACCGAGGCGATGCCTTGACCATCGGCTGCGCGGTGGCGTTTGCCTTTCACCTGCTGGTGCTCGGCTATTACTCGCAACGTGAGCGGTTTGAGGCGGTAGCCCTCGGCCAGATTGCCTGCGCGGCGGTGCTGTCGACCATTTCACTGGGGATCGAGAGGCCGGCGGCTCATTGGAACTCTAACGTCGTCTTCTCCATTCTTTTGACCGCTGTTTTCGCTACCGCGCTCGCCTTCGCGCTGCAGACTTGGGGACAACAATATACAACGGCCACGCGCACGGCCCTCCTCTTTGCGCTCGAACCGGTCTTTGCACTCTTGACCGCCGTGTCGGTGGGAGGCGAACAGCTCACCGTTGCCGCCGTATCAGGTGGCGCGCTGATCATCACCGGTATTTTGACCGTTGAATTGAAACCCGCACGGCATGCGTGACATCGGATTACCTACCGGTCGTGTTCTTATCGCGTTCTCAAGCAAGCAGTATTGACCAAGCTCCGCTTGGGCTGCCGGACTAGTTTTCTCTATACTGATAAGTACCGCGCGCGAAAGGTCCCTGCCATGCCGTATCTGCCGAAATTAAAGCATCAGAAGCTGCTGAGCTTCGTGCTACTCCTGTTTACTCTCGTAATAGGCATAGTCATCGGCACGGTGATAAACACGGGGGTTAAGGCCAACCGGCAGGTCGCCTCCAATCTGGCTGTGGATGCCACTCCGCTCACTATTCCGGAAGAAGTTCCGATTACAAATGAATTCACGAAGCTGACGAAGCGGGTGGAACCATCTGTCGTCTATATTGAGTCCGACTACCTGCCGAAGCCTGGCAAGCACGCCAAGCGGGATGACGATCCCGACGAAGAGGACAACAGCGAAGCGCCATCTCCCAAGAGCCAGGATCCCTCGGACATGTTTAAGAAGTTCTTCGGCAGCCAGGAACCCCGTTCTTTCCGGACCGAGGGCTCGGGCACCGGCTTCATAGTGGATAAGAACGGCTACATCATCACAAATCATCACGTGGTGGAGAAGGCCGACCGCATCAAGGTGAAGCTGAATGGCGACGACACCGAATACAAAGGTCATGTCGTGGGCTATGACTCGGAAACCGATCTCGCGGTCCTGAAGATCGACACAAAACAACCGCTCGTGCCCGTTCAAATCGGGAACTCCGACAGCGTGCAAGTGGGCGACTGGGTCATCGCGATCGGCTCACCCTTCGGGCTTCAGGCGACTGTGACGGCCGGTATCGTAAGCGCGGAGCGAACCAGCCGCGATCTGCCCGGAGCCGGTGAATTCCAAAACTTTTTACAAACCGATGCGGCAATCAACCCCGGTAACAGCGGCGGACCACTGCTCAATATCCGCGGCGAAGTGATCGGCGTAAACACGATGATTGCCACTCGCAGCGGCTCCTACGAAGGCATTGGATTTGCGCTGCCATCGAACATGGCCGTGAAAGTTTACAACGACATCATCCGTGAGGGCCGAGTGGTGCGTGGTTCCATCGGCATCAAGTGGACCCATAATGGCAGCCAGGCCGACACTCTGCAAGCTTTTGGCCTTGACCATGGCGTGCTGGTGGAGAGTGTCTCGCCCACCGGGCCCGCCGGAAAAGCCGGCATGAAGGCTGACGACGTGATTGTAAGAATCAATGATAAACCGGTGAAGGATGGACAGGAGTTGGTCAACAAAGTCGCGGATCTGCCCATTCATTCCACTGCTTTGCTGACGGTAGACCGTGAGGGCAAACGCATGGACTTCAAAGTGGACATCGGCGAGCGCTCTATCGTCTGGCAGGATGAGCCGCAGATTGCGGAGAACCGGCCCGAAGCTCCGCCTCCCTCCAAATCGCTCACGCCGGTGCGCTTTGGAATCACCATCATGCGCCTGACGCAAAAGGAGCGGCAAGATCTGGGAATCGATAGCAAGGACGGCGTGAAGGTCGTGTCGGTGGATCCCGGCTCATTCGCGGACGACATCGGTATGACCGAAGGCGATGCCATTCTCTCCATCAACCGGCAAAACGTGTCATCCCCTGACGATGTGATGAAGCTGCAATCGGCGCTCAAACCGGGCCAGCCGGTTGCGGTTCACATCGTGCGCGCACAGATGGCCGGCGGACGCCGCTCGCAGCCGGAGCGCGTTTATCTTTCGGGCCGGGTACCGCAAGAGTAGACCGGCATTTACGCCAGCAACTTGGCCGCGCGTTTCGCGAAGTAAGTCAACACAAAGTCCGCGCCCGCCCGGCGAATGCTCGTGAGCGACTCCAGGATGGTCCTATCCAAATCCAGCCATCCTTTTTCGGCGGCGGCCATAATCATGCTGAATTCGCCACTCACCTGGTAAGCGCCGAGCGGGACATCGAACTCGTGGCGCGCTTCGCGAATGATATCGAGGTACGCCATGGCGGGCTTGACCATGATCATGTCCGCGCCTTCTTCCAGATCGAGCGCGATCTCCCGCATGGCCTCGCGGGCGTTGGCCGGGTCCATTTGATAGCTGCGCCGGTCACCGAACTGCGGGGCGGATTCAGCGGCTTCCCGAAACGGACCATAGAACACGGACGCATACTTGGCGGCGTATGAAAGAATCGGCGTGTTGATGTAGCCCGCCTCGTTGAGGGCTGTTCGAATCGCGTCTACGCGCCCATCCATCATGTCGCTCGGAGCCACAATATCCGCGCCGGCCGCCGCATGCGAAACGGCTGTCTTCGACAGCCAGCCGAGCGTTGCGTCATTGTCTACGTCGCCGTCCTTCACAAACCCGCAATGACCGTGGCTCGTGTACTCGCAGTTGCAAACATCGGTGATGACCAGCAATCCGGGAACGTTCTGCTTCAAAGCGCGAATGGCACGTTGGGTGATCCCATTCTCGGCGTAAGCTCCCGAAGCGAGTTCGTCCTTCTCTTCCGGGATACCGAAGAGAATGACTCCGCCCAGGCCCAGCGTCTTACATACCTCTGCTTCGCGAACCAGGTTGTCAATCGAGAGTTGCGCGTTGCCCGGCATGGAGCCGATCTCTTTTCGCACGCCTTCGCCCGGACAAACGAAGTACGGAAAAATGAATTGCGATGGCTGAAGTTGCGTTTCACGAACCAAACGGCGAATCGGTTCAGAGGTACGTAAGCGCCGCAAGCGCTGCACTGGAAAGGCCATGATGGTCTAGTTCCAGTTTGCAAGCTGCTTAGGCCGAGCGCAAGCGAGCGATTCTTTTTAGAGGGCTGCCGCTCTTCCATAAGTCGCCGTTAAGCTGCTGTGATGTTGCTGAATGTGATTTCCCAGTCCGTATCGACCAGTGAAAGTGGTTTACGGCAAGCCACCTTCCACCAAAGGAACTGATGCCCCACCTTGTCCATGAAGCGGCGATTGTCATCGCTCACCCACCAATGAGCACTGGCCCTGAGAATTGCCGGAGCACCAGGTTCAGAATGTTTCTGCCCGTCACACCCGGCGCCAATTTGCCCCACATGCGCACGCTTGAATCATCGAAGTCATTTAGGACCCTGCTACTCTCGAAAAAATAAGGCTGCTCTCCGACGGGAAGCCAAATGTCTGGATTTTGTCCGCCCAATGTTGCCAATGCGTAGGGCGTCACACCCAATCGAGTTCGCGGTCAAAGCCGCGGCGGTTTAGCAAATAGCGCAAACGGCGAAACAGTTCCTGCATCGGCAACTCCCTCCTTAGGCAGTACGCAAGACATCCTGGATGGCTTGCACGAAGCGGTGATAGTCTAACAACTCGCCTTGAGCTCCTCCCGCCCTTTTTTGGTCAACTGGTAAAAGCGAACCTTGCGGTTGGTTTCCGAAATGCCCCATCTCGCCGTTACCTGCTGCCAATCGTTTCCAGTATCGGAGTTGCATGTAAGTGTGCTCGAAGATGCGCCAATGCGGATAGCTGCCGGTATAAGCGCCAGTGCAATGAATTCCGCATTTGAGACACTTACCGGGTCTGCCTCTGAAGCGCTTGAGGGAGGTGTCGGGCCGAGCCTGACTTGCACTCACGAAGACTTGCAAGCTCAAGCGCTCCAGAGGCCGGATCAGCCGGTTGTGGGTGCGAACCGGATGCAGTGAGTCATAGTGAGCTCCACAGCCCCTTGCGCCACGCCCGATCCCCGCTCGCTTGCGAAAATAACAAACAAAATGAATCAGAATTGTTTTCAGACTGGCGTGTGCGGGTTGTGGGGGCAGGTCAAACCATACTGATAGAGTTCGAAGGAATTGAAAAAATTATGGTAAGTAGAACTCGTCTCACAAAGTATCTCCTCCTTTTTCTTCTCGCTTGCGGAGGAATTGTGCCCCTGGCGATCTGTCATCAATCGTTACCGCTTGCCGACATTGATAAATCTGACACTAACCGGCCTTTGAACGATGCACTGATGCAACTTCAGCAAACACTGAAAGCTCCGATAAATTTCGAGGAGGCCGCGTACGAGCCTCAGAAAGACGGAGAAGTTCCACCCCACCTTGCTGTGCATTTTGTCCCAGGTGAAAGAGACCCGATATCTGCGGTTCAAACAATCCTTGCTGCCACGAAGGCAGATCCGCTACTTGGGGAATATACGCTCTCACAACACGGCCCTTATATCGAGGTGTTTCCGACGCCATCAGCCAGGCGGACTCAGCTATCACAGGCAACTATTACAATTCCGTATGGCGAGAGGACGGCAGCTGCAACTTTCGATTTGATCGCGGCTCAAATCTCAGCAGCTTCCGGCAAGTCGGTGAGAGTCTTAAATCAGCCGTTCCTCGCCACCACCCTCATTCCTTTTGCTGCAGATAAAACGCCCGTTTTCCTCGTTCTGGAGCGGTTTAGCGACTTTATTGGGCCGTTTTCGTTTCATCTGGTATACGAGCCCCGAGAGAAGGACTATTATCTCAATTTGCAAGGAATCACAGCCGATATCGTGTTGGGATCGCGTAATACAAACAAAACAGCGGGAACAAGCAGTCCGCAGAGCAGCCCGTTCTTTACTAAAGACAAGAATTGATCGGGACTACTCCGATCTGCCGATCGCTATCACTCGGGGTTGCGGGGATTCAAGGTCGCGACTCTCTTGCGCCTCGATCCCACCGGGCTCGGTGCTTGACACTAGCCCCTCACAGGAGGATCTTATATTGCAGAGTGGCGAGGTCAACCCTTTACGCACTTCACGGTTGTTGTCGGAATCCGCGACCCGTTTCCTCGTTTGCCGGAATGCGCCCATCAGACCGGCACGCCTAAATGAAGCGCGGTGGGGTACAGTCTCGCGGCAACCGAGCCACGTGCAAGCGGCGCTTTGCAGGGCAGTAACTGCTGACGGAGCGCCGTTAAGCGTTCGAGGCTGTCGAGATGCACTTGATTGCTCCGTCAACCTCGCCGGTGTTCCCGAATCCGATGGTCACGCAATCCACACCTGCTTTGCGGAATGCGTAGTTTAAAGCTGCCTGACGATCGTCGGGATTGAACTGAGCTTGGCCGACTAATTTCATGCTGATGATGCCCGCGCCGACGGCCTTCGTCCGCTGCATGTGATCGACGACGAACGGCACGTCACCCTTTTCGTCGATGTCCCGAGGAACGGTGTAACCATGCGAGTGCCTTTGTGATTCGTGCGGATCATCGCCACGTCTAAAATGGGTTTCCGGGAAATGCCGCAAGGCCCTGTTTCCTATGCACGGACGCACCGTGGGCTAGGATGAGGGTTCGTTTTTTTGCCTGTTGGAAGGCGTGCCTGCAGATGCTTCGTTTCTTCCGGCCAGTTCGGGCTGGGAACGCAATGAAGAAGCATCGCGTCCACATAAAATCCGCCCCGCAACAGCCATCAGACACGCCGTCTGGATCTCATCGCGACATACTATGGAGGAAAGCCGATGCGAAGATTGATGACCACTCTTTTAGCCGCCGGTCTGAGCTGCGGACCCGGCATATTGCTGGCGCAGCAGCAGAGCCCCTCGACCAACGGTTCAACACAGAACAGCCAGGATGTGCCGCAGCAGAAACCCGGAACGGACAGTCCGGATCTCGGCAAACAGCGCGTGCCCGCTCCCAAGCCAAGCCCCGGACAGGACAATCCGGCAACGAAAAGCCCCACCGAGGGGACGCCCGATGTACCGCACCAACAGCCTGGAACAGACAATCCGGACGTAGCCAAGACGCGTCACGCCACTCCGGGGACGAGCACCTCTAAGACCAGGAGCAAGCGAAAGAAGAAGACCAGCACCACCCAAACCAGCACCCGGCCCAGCACTCAACCCTGACACGCTTCTTTTTTCGCGGCAGTTTCATCTAACGAGTGGAGACACCCGTCGGGTGAACACTCATGAATACCGTCAAAACAGTCTTGTTACTTGGCCTCTTGAGCGGCCTGATGCTCTTTTTGGGCGAGGCCTTCGGCGGCCGCAACGGCCTTTACATCGGCTTGGTGATCGCGGTCGGGATTAATTTCTTTAGTTATTTCTTCTCAGAGAAGCTGGCGCTCGCTACTTATTCGGCTCAGCCCGTCACTCAGGAGCAGAACGCCATGGTGTACGGACGCGTGGCACCGATCGTTGCCGGACTCTCCCAGCGCATGGGCATCCCGATGCCGAAACTCTGGCTGATCAATGATCCGTCCCCGAACGCCTTCGCCACTGGTCGCAACCCCCAGCACGCCTCGGTCGCGTTCACTGCCGGCATTCTTCAGACCATGTCCGATGACGAAATCGAAGGCGTCGTCGCGCACGAACTAGGCCACGTCCTGCACCGTGACATCCTCATCAGCTCCGTCGCCGCAACCATCGCCACCGCCATAACCTTCCTATCGCGCATGTCTTTCTTCTTCGGAGGTTCGCGCGACGAGGAAGAAGGAGGTGGTTGGAGTGGCATATTGATGATCATCCTCGCTCCCATCGCAGCGATGCTCATCCAAATGGCGATTTCACGCAGCCGCGAGTTTGACGCCGACGCCGCTTCCGCCAAATACACCGGCACCCCTTACAAGCTCATCTCCGCTCTACAGAAGCTCGATGCTTACTCGAAACGCATCCCCATGGACGCAACTCCATCCACTGCGCACATGTTCATTATCCAGCCGTTCAGCGGCCAAGCCCTGATGAAGCTCTTCTCTACTCACCCATCGACGGCCGACCGCATCGCCCGGCTGCAAGCCATGCACTAACCCGTCGAACGGACCTGGACAGAATGGAGCGGGCGCTAAATATCATTCGTCCTCAACTGCTCCTTCAGGTAATCGCACGAACGCACCGCCAGAGCCATAATCGTCAGCGTAGGATTCTGACACCCCGGTGAGTTAAAACAAGCACCATCCATCACGAACAGGTTCTTGACATCGTGCGTTTGCTGAAACTGGTTCAACACAGACTTCTTTGGATTTTTGCCCATGCGCGCCGTCCCCACATCATGGTTCGCATCACCCGGCAGATGAATGTCCGTATGCACCTTGATGTCCTTCATGCCCGCGGCCTCTAGCATCTCCCCCGCCTGCTCCCCGGCGTCTTTCACCAGGTTGCGTTCGTTCTCGCCCCAGGCAATGTGAAACCGCAGCACGGGAATGCCGAACGCATCCTTCACCTGCGGATCCAGCTCCACATAGTTCTCAAAGCGCGGCAACGACTCTCCGTAACCCAACAACGTAAACGTCTCGTACGGGATCTTTGCGGCCCGTTTGTAAGCTTCACCGAACCCCGGAGCCGCCGCATTGAAGTCGGTACCGCTCTCCCCCTCGTAGCCGTAGCCGCGCAGAAACGATTTCATCTTTGACCCGCCGGGCAGATTGCGGAAGCGCACCAAGTAAACCCCGTTCGGTCGATGCGGGCCGTCAATTGAAAGGTTACGCACTCGGTTCGACACGGTACCTTCCGCGCTCCCGCCTTTCAAACTATCCGTATAGTAGTGCCCCAGAACGCCGCTCGAATTCGCCAGACCATTCGAGTATTCGCGAGTCGACGAATTCAGCAAAATACGCGTTGACTCCATGGCCGACGCGGCCAGCACAACCACCCTCGCACGCACCTCATGCATCTGGCGCGTCACACGATCCACGTACAGAATGCCCGTAGCCCGGTTGTTGCCCGAATCCATCAACACCTTGTACGCCATGGCATTCGGAAGCAAATCGCACTTACCCGTTCCCAGTGCATCCTTCACCGTGGTGAACGATGAGTTGAAGTAAGAATGCGTCATGCAGCCGCGCTCGCACGGCCCGCAATAGTGACAAGCTTGCCGCCCGTTCAGGGGAGTTGTTAAATTCGCCGTGCGCCCGATCGTCAAGGTGCGCCCAAACTTCTTCTTCACCAAATCCCGCATCTGCCATTCCGTGCAACTCATTCCCATCGGCGGAAGATAGTGGCCGTCAGGCAAGACGTCGTTCCCGTCACGCGTTCCCGAGATCCCGACATAGCGTTCAACCAGGTCGTAATACGGTGCGACTTCCTTATAGCTAATGGGCCAGTCCTCGCCGAATCCATCGTGCGACGCAGCCTTGAAATCCAAATCGCTCAGCCGGTAGCACTGACGGCCCCAAACGTTCGTCCGTCCGCCGACCATGCGCAGCCTTCCGAACCAACTGTAAGGCATGTTCGGCGCGGTAGTGTACGGCTCATCGTGATCGTTCGCGAACCATTCGTAATTGTATTCCGTGCACGCATAGCATTGCCCCTGCACCGGGCGAGTCTTGCCTATAATCGGCGACACCGGCTGCCGGTATCGGATATCGCGGTACTTCAAACGGAACACAGGCAGGTGCTCGTTGAAGTTCCTATCCTCTTGCGGACGACCGCAGTCGAGTATAAGAACCTGTAGTCCGCTCTCGGCCAGCACCTTCGCCGCCCAGCCGCCGGAAGCGCCTGAACCAACCACCAGCACGTCGTACTTGCTTATCGCAGCCATCGTTCCGATGATATTTTATGATTTGATGCTCGACGATCCGGAAGAAACCCGCAACTCGCCGGTAAGCCGCCGTGATTGGATCTACAGCATCCTGCAGACCGCCGCGGCGCTGGGGACGGCATCGGCGCTCCACGCCGCAGAAGATCACTCCGGCCTGCAGTTCTTTACCGCTGCGCAAAATGAAACGCTCATCGCGCTCGGAGAGCGCATCGTGCCGGGTAGCGCGGCGGCGTCCTGTAGCCGCGTTATCGATCTGATCATGACCGTCGAATCTGACAAAGTGAGAGAAGAACTGCTCCATGCCCTTGCCGAGTTCGACAACCAGGCGCAACGGCATTATCGAAAGCGGTTCCGAGATGTAACCTCGGAGCAGCAGGACGCCTTGTTGACTTCCGCCGTCAACGGTAAAAGCTTTCAATTCGGAGTCATAAAAGAGTGGATTGCGGACGCGTATTGGTCGTCAGAAAAGGGCTTGCGTGAACTCGGCTGGACCGGGCGCATCGCGTGGCGGAGCTTTCCGGGCTGCGGCAATCCGTCCGCGCACAACTGATTGCGAAACGCCCGGCAACGCACGCGCGATGACCTAGCGCTAAAGCGAGCGGCGATTTCTTGTCGGTGTCGACCAAGCATCGCTTGGCTGTTGAGATGGGTGAGATCGCGCACCGAAGGCGATGAAAACGGGGCATACTAGCAAGCGGACAGGGTGGCGAGATCGACCCGGCAATGGGGTAGTTGAGACCGTTTGGCTGTTTGATCCGGGACGCTGAGATGAATCGATAATTGTGCGCTTGAGCCTCCTGTGGGTCGGGGCGGAGAGCAGCACGGGGGAGTGCTTATTCACTCCGAATGCGTTCTCCACTCCGGTCCACGGGAGCAAGTTATGCAACAAGCATATGGCAAAGTGGCTGACATCGATATACAAGAAGCTATCGGTTGTGGTGGTAGCCGAGCGGTGCGCGCCCGAGCAAACGGCTCAGGAGCGCCGCTCGGGAACACCAGCAGCGGCCTGCGGCAACTGCGGGAATGGTTGGAAGAAGAGCAAGTGGGTGAAGTGGCGATGGAGTCCACCCCAACCGGCAACCGTGCCCTGCGCAGCTTATTAACGCAGGTGGCGTGGGGAGCGGTCCATACCAACGGGAGTTTCTTTCAACAGCTGTTCCGCCGTCTCATTCCACGCTTGGGCATTCAGAAAGCCATCTGGGCCGTGGCCCATCGGTTGACCCGTTTGATCTCGAGAATTCCGCACGAGAACGTTTCCTATTGGGAGCATGGCGATACACCAGACCCCGAACCATTCAGCGCCGTAAACAACGACTTCCGCACCAATTGACAAAGCTCGGCTATTCCGCCGTTCTTACCCCAAACGCTCCGGCCTCTTGAATGAGGGTTTTTCGGGAGTGCCGGGCTAGTGAGCAGGCCGTTGGCGCCTGATCTAGCACGGTCTGAGATTCGTCGCGGAAACGGCGAATCTCACGGGGACTCGGAAGCGAGCGCCGCGTCTTGTGATTATGGCTTGTACGAATCGCCCAACTGCTTCACCAACGTCTTTCGCAAAGGGCGGCGGGCGAGAACGCGGATCACCGGCTGCCCCAGGATGAGAAAGCTGCGCAGCGCTCTGGAAGGCACGCTCGACAGCAGCAGTGACATGACGGCCTTAAATCGGCGTAGCGTTAGATCAACCACCCGATTCACACCGGCACGGCTCATCTGGACGCGATTCGGTCGTGGAACCTCCTCTCTGAGGGCGTCGGTGCAAAGAGGAACGACTGGAAACCAATCATCCGGTGCCGCCGTTTGCGCAAGGGGCAAGGAACACCCCATTTGCTCGAGAGTTTCCTTGCGGTGCGCGTACGTGCCCGGAGCGGAGCGCCTGAAACGCTTGATGACTTCTTTTCTACGTTCGGCATCCAGGCCATCGAGTCCTGCCTTAATAACCACGTTATCCACCGGCAGTACGAAGGAGTGCGAAAGGAACATCTGGCAATTGCGCCGGCCCAGAGCATAATCGTGCGCTCTGAAGCCACGATCGAAAAAGCCACCGAACGCGCCGACGGTAGCGCACTGCAAGGCGGCCGGCTGAGCTTTACCCGGTGTGGCTTCGTGCTGAAGAACCAGCTCGGGATCCGAGGGAGCAATGACGAACCGGTTGAAGGTAGCGCCGTTCATGACCTGATCGAGCGATTCTCCAAAGAAGCGGGATTGCGAGAGAAGCGCGGAGAACAGCCTTCCAAACACAAAGAAGATTCCACAGTTTTTGAACGGTTGATAGGTTACATCGAATTTGTCCGTGGTCGGAAACGGCGCGATACCGATCACCGCCCTATCGGCGTTCATGGCCGAACTCGCAGCCTTAACATCTGCTATCGGCGGCTCCAGTTGCGCCAGGTAATCGTGTGCGTAGTTGAACGGGTCATCGTTTGTCACACCGCCGTCCACATTGAGGGTCTGGAGCGGATCGGGCGTATCCGGCGGGAAGTTGGGTTTGACAGGCGGGGGTGTGCCCGTGGCGGCGGACATGACGGACTCCCACATGGGCGGCGTATATTCACTCAGACGGCGCTCTAATATTCGCGGCGCCAGGAAAACGGGAAAGGCGCCCGTCGCCATGGCGGCCGCCTGAAGAACCTCCCATCCTCCCTCGGCACCGGGCTTGGTGAAGTCTAACGTGTGCACACGAGTCCCTGGTAATGCACTCGTACCCGGCGGCAGAATCCGGAATTGAATCCGGTCTCCGAAGAAGGATGCACTTTCTTCAATGGAACCGGGGGCCGCTCCATTCAGCGAGTAAGGTATGCCGCGCAAGTTAGTCAGTGAAAGGAACAGCGCCAGAGTTGGCGATACGTAGGGGCGACGTATGTGTAGAGGCGTGCCCGGGGTCAGTGCGTCCGTTGCGATCTTCTCAATCGGAGTGGAATCGAGCAGCGAAACTACACGCGAGGTGTTGTCCAGGTCGGCGGTTCCCAGCAGATCGCGAATATCGATCCGGTTCACCCAACTCTCATAAGCCCGATTATTCGTTACCGTGCGTTTGGTGTCGTGTATGTGATCGAAATGTTCCTGCAGCATCACGACGGAAATGGCCGCGCACATGCCGCCGGCGGAGGCGCCCGAAACAACTTCGATGCAGACATCGTGCTCCGGAACGACTTCTCCGCGCGCCTTCGCTTTGTACCACTCGTCCAGCGCTTCTATGAGGAAGTCAATGACGCCCGCAGTGTAGGCGCCGGCCGAAATAGCGCCCGCCATGTTGATGCCGATCTTGAAACAGGCCACGTGATCGCGCCTCCGAAACGTGTTCAACTATACTGCAACACGAAAGATGATGAATCGCAGAAGGTTTCTCCGCAGTGCGGGCACAACCGCCCTCGGGCTAGCTGCCACCCGCGTCGCCTTACCCGCGCTCCCCAAAATGAAGATCACTCGGGTGCGCGTTTATCAGCCTCCCCACCCCAATCCGCTCTTCAATCAAAGCGATCTGGTGGTTACAATCGAAACCGACGCCGGCATCACCGGCATTGGCGAAGGCGGCTCCCCGGACACGCTGCAACAATGCGCCGGGCGGCTGATCGGACGTGACCCGCAGTTCATCGAGCACCTCTGGCAAGACATGAGCCGGGCGTGGTTCTATCCGCCGGGGCGCGAAAAGGAGGATGCGCTGGGCGCTCTCGATCTGGCCCTCTGGGATATCAAAGGCAAAGTGCAAAACATGCCCGTGCATGAAGTTCTGGGCGGCATGGTCCGCAATTACTGTGAGTGTTACAACACTGCAGGGATCATTCCCGGAGTGAAGCCCGGGATGACTCTTAAGGAGCGGGCGCAATTGACGATTGCAGCGGGCTACCGCGCGTTCCGCATGGGCGCCGCCGATCTTCCCGCTAACACCACTTACAACACCCATGAGCGCATCAATCAACTTTACGAAGATTGCGCGCAGGTGCGGGAAGGTGTGGGCAAGAACGGCGATTGGGCGGTGGATTTCCACCAACGCTTCGACCTCTCGGACGCCATCCGCAGTTGCAACCTGATCGAGCAACTCGCGCCGTTCTTTGTAGAGGATCCGGTGCGAGCTGAAGCTTTCCAGGAAGACCTCCCCATTCTCCGGGCGAAAGTGAACGTCCCGATTGCCGCTGGAGAAGAGTGGGGCAATCGCTGGGACTTCAACAAGCTGGTGGAGAATCACACTATCGACTACGTTCGCGCGACGCTGCCCAATGTGGGCGGCATCACCGAAATGATGAAGATCGCGGCTCTTTGCGAAACGCATTTCGTCGGGATGGTTCCGCACTTTACCGGACCCATCGCGACCGCCGCGCTGGTCAACAGTCTGGGAACATTTTCCGGACCGCTGCTAATGGAATACAACTTTGGAGGGCGAAGCATTCCGCACCTGCCCGTTTGCCTGGATTTCAAGAATGGAAAGCTCTATCCAAACGAGCGCCCCGGACTGGGAGTAGAACTCGATATGAAGTACTTGAAACAAATCGCCGAATACACGCAACCGCTGACCGCCCGAGCGCAAACGTACTTCCGGCCTGATGGCTCGATCACTAACTGGTAAAATTTGCGCTGCCTCTATTCCCTCGAACGACAGGCACGCTCCATCACTGTCGCGTTTCGGTTTCGGCGTCGACCAAATTCAGATACGTCATGTCGAGCGATCATGAGATATGAGCACGAAAGAAACTGATCCGTTGCGTGCGCAACTTGTCACCGCGATGAGCGGCCGGGAGTCGCATATCGACTTCAGTTCCGCGATAAGAGATTTTCCGGTGGAAGGCCGCGGCGAAAAGCCCGAGGGCGCTCCGCATAGCGCGTGGGAACTTCTGGAGCATATGCGGATCGCGCAGCATGACATTCTCGAGTTCTGCCGTAACGCGAAACACAAATCGCCAAAGTGGCCGGAAGGTTATTGGCCGAAAATGGAAGCTCCTCCGGATGAAAAGGCCTGGGACGCGGCTGTGGCGAGCTTCCAACAGGACGCGCGGGAACTGAGCAAACTGGTGGAAGATCCGACGCAGGACCTCTTCAAGGCGCTTGAGCATGGTGAGGGCCAGACACTGCTGAGAGAAGCTTTGCTGGTAGCCACACACAACTCCTACCACTTGGGCCAGCTTGTCTTTTTGAAAAAATCTGTCCTATAATGAAGTCAGTCTTTTAGGTCTCATGTTTCTCCTTCTCACGGGCGGAATGCTTATTAGCGTGGCTATTATGGCCCCCGCTTGAGACCTCGTCACGTTCGCAATATTGAGGCCACCGGCGGGAAACCGAACCGGTGGCCTTTTCTTTTTGGTTCAGAGTTCAGAAAGGCTTCGTTCAAATCGCATGAAAATCTTCACCTTCGATACAACGCTCCGGGACGGTACGCAAGGCGAATCGGTCTCCTTCTCTGTTGAAGATAAGTTGCAGATTGCGGAGAAGCTGGATGAACTCGGCATCGACTACATCGAAGGCGGCTGGCCCGGGTCGAATCCGAAAGACCAGGAGTTTTTCGAACGCGCGAAGCGCCTGTCTCTGAAGCACGCTAAGCTCACCGCTTTCGGTGCCACTCGCTTCGCCAAGAACCCGGTGGAGCAGGACGCGAATGTCGCGGCGCTGCTCGCCGCGCAAACGCCGGTGGTGGCCATTTTCGGTAAGACCTGGGATTTTCATGTGCATCGGGCATTGGAAATCAGCGAAGAAGAGAATCTGCGGCTGATTTCGGAAACCGTCGGTTACCTGAAAGCGCATGGCCGCGAGGTGGTTTACGATGCGGAGCACTTCTTCGACGGCTACGAAGCGAATCGAGCCTTTGCTTTGCGCACACTCGAAGCCGCAAAGAAGGCGGGCGCCGATGTCTTATGTCTCTGCGATACGAATGGAGGAACGCTGCCGGGGCGCTTGGCGCAGGTGGTAGAAGAGATCCGCCGCTCTTTCGACGGTGTAATCGGCATTCATTGCCACAACGACTCTGATTTCGCCGTCGCCAACACCATCCTGGCAGTACAAGCCGGCGCAACGCATGTGCAAGGCTGCATCAACGGCTACGGGGAGCGCTGCGGCAACACCAATCTCTGCTCCGTGCTGGCGAATCTGGAATTGAAACTGGGTTACGCCACGATCGGCCCTGAAAAGTTGAAGAGCCTGACGAGCGTGGCGGATTTCGTGGCCGATTTGGCTAACCTGCCGTTGCGGCGCGAGCAGCCTTTCGTGGGCGCCAGCGCCTTTGCCCATAAGGGCGGCATCCACGTGAGCGCGGTTCTGAAAGATTCCGCCACGTATGAGCACATCAAGCCGGAGAGCATCGGCAATCGCCAGCGCGTGCTGCTGAGCGATCTTTCCGGCCGAGGCAATGTCACTTACAAAGTGAACCAGCTCGGTCTCAAGGAGCATCTGACGGACCGCCTGACCGATTCAGCGCGGCGCGAACTGCTGCAGCGCATCAAAGTGATGGAGCATGAAGGCTATGATTTCGAAACCGCCGAGGGAACTTTCGAGTTGCTTGTGCGGGAAGCGGCGGACCCCGAATTCCATCCGTTCGACATCATCAGCTATGAAGTCTCCACGCGGTTGCAGACGGGCCTCTCGGGCAAGCTCACGGGCAATGATGAGACCGTAACGACGGCCAGTGTCACCATGCGCGTCGATGGCAACGTCCATTCGCACACCGCCACGGGCGACGGTCCTGTGCACGCTTTGGATGTGTGCCTGCGGCAGTGTCTCGCTTCCGTTTACCCCGCCATTACGGACGTTCATTTGACCGATTACAAGGTTCGTGTGCTCGGCTCGCGCGGCGGCACGGAATCGAAAGTGCGGGTGCTGGTGGAATGGCGCGATCATCGCCGCAGTTGGATCACGGTCGGTGTATCGAATAACGTGATCGACGCCAGTTGGCGCGCGCTGGTTGACGCGTTGCGGCTCGAACTGATGCGGCTGGAAGAAACTGAACCCACCGATCACACGACGCGCGATTTCAGTTGGGCCGTTTAGTTTTAGCTGAGAGTATCATTCTCTAGATACATATGAAGGCCGTCGTTGCGGACCTCCCCGGTGGTCCGGAGACTCTCAGGTACATCGATATTCCCACGCCGCAACCAGGTCCCGGGGAGGTCCTCGTCAAAATCGAGGGCATCGGCGTGAACTTTATCGATGTTTACTTTCGTAAGGGTTTTTACAAGGTTCCGGAAAGTCCCGTAAAGCTGGGCAGCGAAGCCGCGGGAACGGTTGCCGCGGCGGGCCAGGGCGTCAGCTTTAAACCTGGCGAACGCGTCGCCTATGCGATGGCTCGCGGATCGTACGCGGAATATGCGGTGGTTCCTCAGTCGGTGCTGGTGCCGCTGCCCGACAGCGTCACATTCGAACAAGGCGCCGCGGTCATGCTGCAGGGCATGACCGCGCATTACCTGACGCATTCGACCTTCCATCTCCAGCCCGAGCAAACATGTCTGATCCACGCCGCGGCAGGGGGTGCCGGCCTGCTTCTGGTTCAAATGGCGAAGATTATCGGCGCTACGGTCATCGGAACTGTTTCCACTCAAGAGAAAGCCGCCCTGGCGAAAGAACACGGGGCCGACCACATCATTCTTTACAGCGAAACCGATTTCCTGCCGGAAGTGAAGCGACTCACGAACGATAAAGGCGTTGACGTGGTCTATGACTCTGTCGGCGGCCCTACCTTTCACAGGAGTCTCGATTGCCTGCGCCCGCGCGGCATGATGGCGAGCTTCGGTCAATCCGGCGGGCCGGTCGGCGAGATGGATCCACTGATCCTCAGCCAAAAGGGCTCGCTCTTCCTCACCCGGCCGAGCCTGGCCAATTACATCAGCGATCCCGAAGAACTGAGAGTGGCGTTCGTCAGACATTTTCAAGTGGATCGCGGCCGGTCGTCTCAACGTGCGCATTCATCACGTCTACCCGCTTAAGGATGCGGCCACTGCCCACCGCGATCTGGAAGGCCGCAAGACCTCCGGTAAGCTGCTGTTGAAACCTTAGGTCAAAAATCTTGAGAGACCAGACGGAGTTCGGATGGCGCCGCGAACGTTTACTACCCGCCCTGAAAGAAGCTAGGGCCAACGCATTCCTTATTACCGCGCTGCCGAACGTCCGGTATCTCAGTGGATTCACGGGCAGCAACGGCGCTGTCCTTCTCACGGCGGATCGTTCGCTGCTGTTTACCGATCCGAGGTACCAAACTCAGGCTCCGCAGGAATCGGATTGCGAAGTGAAGATCGCCAAAGGTCCGCTCTTCAAAGAAGTGGCCTCCTGGATCAAGCGGCTGCGCCTTCGCTCGCTCGCCTTTGAGCAAAACCGCATCAGCTTCGAAGAGTACGGGCAGCTTCAAGAGCAAGCGGAAGGCGTCCGCCTGCTGCCCAGCGAAGGTGCTGTCGAAGGGCTCCGCATGCTGAAGTCAGAGGAAGAGATCGCGACCATTAAAGCTTCCGTTCAGCTCAACTCGGCTGCGCTGGAGTACGCGTTGAAGCGGTTTAAGCCGTCGATGACCGAGATCGACCTTGCGGCCGAGATCGAGTACCGCATGCGCCGCTTAGGGGCGGATGGAACGGCATTTGAAACCATCGTTGCGTCCGGTCCGCGCTCCGCGTTGCCGCATGCCCGTCCTACAGACTGCGTAATACAACGCGATGACTTATTATTGATAGATATGGGCGCGAACGTCGCTGGGTATGCCAGTGACATGACTCGCACTCACGCAGTCGGTAAGCTGGACGCAAAGAAAAGGCGAATGTATCGCGCCGTTCTGGAGAGCCAACTGGCGGCCATAGACGCAGTGAAGCCGGGCGTGTCCTGCGCTAGTGTTGATCGCGCCGCGCGTAATCGTCTGCGAAGCTTTGGTGCGCGCACGGAGAATCTGGACAAGCTGTTCATCCATTCGACCGGACATGGTCTCGGTTTGGAAATTCATGAGCGCCCACGAGTGGGCCGGAAGGAAACGACGAAGCTGCAACCTGGAATGGTGATTACGATTGAGCCGGGTGTCTATGAAGAGGGTGTGGGCGGCGTTCGAATTGAAGATACGGTCGTAGTAACTGCTCGCGGCTGCGAGATTCTAACTCCGACGAGGAAAGAACTGGTCGTACTTTGATCTCCGGTTGCCACTCATGAATATCGACGAAATCAGAGAGTTGATTCGTGTCGTACTCGAGACCCAAATAGCCGAACTCGAAGTTCGCCAGGGAGATAACACGGTCCGCATTCGCCGAGGTGGCCCGAGCGTTCAGGACGTGGTGGTCCCAACGGTTCTGCCGATTTCCGTGTCTCCCGTTGCGAGTACGACGGCAGCGACTTCCACCGCCCCGGCGATCGCCTCTCCCGAAGCGAACCCACCCGCGCAACCAGCCATTTCGAAACGAGACGAGCAAAACGCCCTGGTTAAATCTCCCATCGTCGGCACATACTACGACTCACCTTCGCCGGGCTCCGCGCCATTCGTGCGAGTCGGCGACCGTGTCGAACCCAAACAAGTCCTCTGCATCATAGAATCGATGAAGTTGATGAATGAGATCGAGGCCGAAACGGCCGGTATCGTCGTTTCCAAATTTGTAGAGAACGGACGCCCCGTTGAATATGGCGAGGCGCTGTTTACTATCCGGCCCGCTTGAATCGAGATTCATGTTTCGCAAAGTTCTTATCGCAAACCGGGGAGAGATCGCATTACGCGTTATCTGCGCCTGCCGCGATCTGGGTATCCGAACGGTCGCGATCTACTCCGAGGTAGACCGGCACAGCCTGCATGTTCGCTTCGCCGATGAGGCTGTCTGCATCGGGCCCGCGAAGAGCTCGCTCAGTTATCTCAACATTCCCGCCGTGATCAGCGCGGCCGAAATCACGAATGTGGACGCGGTGCATCCCGGCTATGGGTTCTTGAGTGAAAACGCCGATTTCGCCGAAGTCTGCGAACTTTCGGGCGTGGCGTTTATCGGTCCGAAGCCGCGTGTGATCCGCGAGATGGGTTTGAAGCAGCACGCCAGAGCCATCATGGAGAAGGCGGGCGTTCCCATTCTGCCCGGCTCTTTAGGCGTTCTGAAAAGCGCGGAAGAGGCGTTAGCGCTGGCCAGTGAAATCGGCTATCCCGTCATGTTGAAGGCGGCAGCGGGGGGCGGCGGACGCGGTATGCGTATCGCCCGCAACGAGGCCGAGCTTCCGGCGCTGCTGACGCAAGCGCAAGGAGAAGCAGCGGCGGCATTTTCCTGCGGCGATGTCTACATGGAGAAGCTGCTTGTCAATCCGCGCCACATCGAATTTCAAGTGCTAGCGGATGAGCACGGCAACGTGGAGATCCTGGGAGAGCGCGAATGCTCCATTCAACGGCGTCATCAGAAGCTGCTGGAAGAATCCCCATCTCCCTGCGTTTCCCCCGCGCTCCGCAACGAGATGTCGCGCCGGCTCCGCACCGCGATGAAGGCCATCGGCTATAGCAACGCGGGCACGGTCGAGTTCCTCATGGATGACCGTCAAAATCTCTACTTCATCGAAGTCAACGCGCGTATCCAGGTGGAACATCCCGTCAGCGAACTCGTTACCGGTATCGATCTGGTGAAGGCGCAAATCCGAATTGCCGCAGGCGAACCGCTCGACGAAATTCTGACCTCAGCGGTATCGCTGCGCGGTCATGCCATCGAATGCCGCATTAATGCCGAGAACCCGGAGACGTTTGCCCCCTCACCGGGCCGCATCACGGGACTGAATCTACCCGGCGGTATCGGCGTTCGGGTGGATACGGCCGCTTACACCGACAGCGTTATTCCGCCCTTCTACGATTCGCTGGTTGCGAAGCTGATCGCTTACGGCCACGACCGTGACGAGGCCATTCAACGCATGAAGCGCGCTCTGAGCATGTTCGTGGTGGAAGGGATCCACACGACCATTCCGCTTCACGAGCGAATTCTGGAGGACGAGGATTTCATCGCGGGACGCTTCGACACGTCCTTCTTGTCGAAGCTGAATTTCAAGATAAGCGACGACAGCAAGGAGGCGGACGATCCGCACTCGCGCGGTACCGTTCCGCGCGATCCGCGACTCGCAGCCGTACACGGCGCTTCTGCCGCGGATTAAAGCGCCGCTCACATCGCGACGCGCAGTAAAACGACTCCGTGGCTAGGGACTTCGGCGGCGAATTCGGGCCCTTCGAGCTTTACGTCGCGATGCAACCACAAGTCTTGTGCGTGGTCAGGCGGAGTCGTGAGGCCCAGTTCGCTCCAGTTTACGGTGACTCTGGCGGGTTCCTGCCCGCGATTGAAGAGAGCGACGGCTTTGGCGTTGCCCGATAAGTCTTTGACCCAAACCTCCTGATCTCCGGTCTTGGACACGCGGGTTCCCTGTTTGCCGAGCGGATCCTGATCAATGGCGATGAGATCGCGATTGATCAAGATAGCGAGCGTTTCGGACGACATGTGCTGTAGATCGTTGCCGGCCAAAAGAGGCGCGGCGAGCATGGACCAGAGCGTCATGTGCGTCTGGTATTCGATATTCGTCATACCGCCGTTGCCGATCTCGAGCATGTCAGGATCATTCCAGTGGCCGGGAGCGGCATAGGGCGCGAGATCGCTTTGGTTAAAGCCGATCTTCGTCATGGAAGCCCAGTTATCCTGGATGTCGCCGGTGGTGCGCCAGAGATTGCCGGAGACTTGCGGGCCCCATTTCCACACGTCCGCGCGGCCGTATTGGCAGAGGCTATAGACAATAGGACGGCCGCTTGCTTCGAGAGCATCGCCCATTTTCTGGTAGACGGGTTGCATCTCGTTGTCCTGATAGATTGTGCCTGCGCCGCACCAATCGTATTTGAGGTAATCGAAACCCCACGCCGCGTAGGTTCGGGCGTCCTGTTCCTCATGGCCGTAGCTGCCTTCGTAACCGGCGCAAGTATTCGGGCCGGGCGATGAGTAGATGCCGATCTTCAACCCTTTGCTGTGCACGTAATCAGCGAGCGCTTTCATGTCGGGGAACTTTTTATTGGCCTGGATGTTGCCTTGCGAATCGCGATTGCCCTGCCAGGTGTCGTCGATATTGACGTAGATGTAGCCTGCCTCCTTCATACCGTTGGAGGCGATGGCTTCGGCGGCGGCGCGGACACCGGGGTCGTCTACTTTGCCGGCAAACTTGTTCCAACTGTTCCAACCCATGGGCGGTGTTTTGGCCAGTCCGTTGTAGGGAACGTTGTGAAGCGTCGGCGGCGGGATTTTGGCGGGCAACGCCCCTTCGGCGTCTGAAACTTTCTGCGCGATCATTTCAGGAGGCTGTTTGCTGGGCGCGCTGAGAGTATTGATGTGCAGTTCGTCCCCGATGAGCCGGACCTGATATTGCCTGACCCGGCGCATGTTGCCATCCTTGGGCCCTACTTTCAGGGTGAAGCCGTCGGGACTCGGGAGCTTTCGAGGACAACGAAATGGAACTGGTTGCTGTGAACGACACCGCTGATCTGGCCGTCGTGCTCGGCAAGATTAAAGTAGGTGCGCTGTTCGGTACCGTCAGGGCGGTGCTCGACGGACATCCAATTGCCGGTGATGTCGGCGGCTGCCCAGCAGGAGACTACGGAAAGAAGTGCGACCAGGAACTTTTTCATCCTGAGCTCATGTTATCGCCCGGCGACGCGTACGCAGAGGCTTTGCGCTGGAGCGAGCGGTGGTCGTCGTTGTGTTGACCAAGCTCCGCTTCGCTGCCGGGCGGGACTACTTCACGGCAATCACTTGACGTGTCGATAGGCAGGTTCGAATCCGAGACTGCGGGCGACATTGAGTATTCTGTCGAAATCGAGGCTGATGGTGGCGCCGGCCTTTTGCGTTACTTCGTCCTCGATCGGCAGATCGAAATCGTCAGCGCCGTAGGCGAGACCCTCAAGCGCGCGTTCATTTTGCGTGAGCACGGAAGTGCGGATGCGCGGGATGTTGTCCAGGTAAATGCGAGAGAGCGCGAGGTGGCGCAAGTAGGCCGCGGTGGAGACTTCCGCACCGCCGAGTTGGGTGAAGTAAGGCTTGTAAGTCCAGCATAGAAAGCTGGCGAGGCCGCCGGTTTCATCCTGGAAGCGGCGCGTACGCTCCAGGTGTTCCAGGCGTTCGTCAAGCGTTTCATCGAAACCGATGACCATGGTGGCGGTGGTTTTCAAGCCCGAAGCGACGATGGAGCGCTGCGCTTCGAAGTATTGAGCGACTTTGTATTTGAACTTGCTGTGCCGGGCGCGGAAGCTTTCGGTAAGAATTTCCGAGCCGCCGCCGGTGATCCAGCGGACCCCGGATTGTTGAAAGCGCGAGGCTGTTTCGGCGTAGCTGAGCTTGGCATGGTCGGCCAGATACATGAACTCGGCGACTGTGAGGGCGTAGAACTCGAGCCGATCGCCGTAGCGCTCCCGAATGGCGGCGAACAGGTCGCAATAGTAATCGAGCGGCAGATGAGGGTTGAATCCGCCATTGAAGGCGGCGAGATCGCCGCCGGCCGCCAGCAGTTCATCGAGTTTTTGGAACACCGCGTCGCGGCTCAAGACGTATCCTTCAGGGTGCCCCGGAAGCCGGTAAAAGGCGCAGTAATCGCATTGCGCCACGCAGACGTTGGTGTAGTTGATAATGCGCATCACCATGTACGTGCACGCATGGGGCGGATGAAAGCGCGCGCGGACCTGGGAGGCGAGGGCGCGAAGCTCGTCGTCGGTTGCGTTCAGCCATAACCAGCGAGCCTCGGCCGTGTCGATGCGCTCGCCTCGTGTGATTTTCTGGCCGATAGGAGTTAACAGGCTCCGGTCAGAACGGAGCTTCGCGGCGAGCGGAGCGGCACTGGTCACGTGCCCATTTTAGGTGAGAACGTGACGATGGATTTTCTTAGCGCCCGCCGAACATGCGTTTCAGCACGCCGATAAAGGGTAGTGAGCTGCTCTCGGAAGATTCGCCGGCCGGAGAGCCGGACTTTTTCTCTTGATCGTGACGAGAGATAAATTCGTCGAGCGACAAACCTACACGCCAGACGTTGCCTTTTTTGCTGCAGTGCCGGACCTCGCCGAAAGCTATGCCGCTGTGGAGTTCCACGATGACGCCGACTCCGGTGGGGATGTTTCGCGGGACTTTAAGACCCAGGCCCGAGCGGGAAATATCCACCAGTTTGGCCGGCATAGAGCCAGGCAGGTCCGAAGTGGTGAGACGGGCGCTGATCTCAATGGGAATGCGCGGCTCACGGCGGATTTCTCCGTTCAGACCAGCCATCAGGCGGGCACCGGCTATGTAGCCTTGGCGCTCGTCGCTTTTGCAGAAGACCACTTCTACTTCCAGGCGCTTGCGCTCAAAGATAATGTCGATGACTGTAGTGCTTTGGAGAAAAACAGGCAATGAGAGCTGGAAAAACCCGGTATTCACCTGGATGAGGTGAGCAGAGACCGTTTCGCGGCTGCCCTCGCGGAGATCCAACTCCACCGGGATGTTGAAATTTGAGCCTACTTTTGCGCGATGTAGGGGGCTAGAGGAGGTCATTTCGAAAGAGACTCATTGTTCAGATCGGCCGGGAATGGGGTTGGGCCGCGCGAAAATTCTGATTACCGGATTTTTCTGAGGGCGAAGGCGCATTACCTCCGCGCGCCGGCCGCTGTTAGATGGCGGGGCGGCGGCGGTTGGCGGCCATTTGAGCGGCGGTTCTCATGGCTTCGATCATGCTGTGCGGATCGGCCTGGTTCTTACCGGCGATATCGAAAGCCGTGCCGTGGTCGACGGAGGTTCGGATGATGGGGATGCCCACCGAGATGTTGACCGTGCCTTCGAAATCGATGAGCTTCATGGGAATGTGACCCTGATCGTGATACATGGCCACAATGAGGTCAAAGGCGCCGCGCGAGCCTTGTAGGAAAACGGTGTCGCCAGGGTGGGGACCAGTACATTCGAATCCGCGCTCGCGAGCGATGAGAACCGCGGGCGCGATAAACGATGCGTCCTCGTTTCCGAAGAGGCCGTGCTCACCGGCATGGGGATTCAACCCGCAGACGGCGATGCGCGGATGGTCGAAGCCGAGCAACAGCATGGCGGCGTGGCCGAGTTCGATGGTGCGTAGAATGCGGGCGGCGTCGAGATCGCAGGCGCGGCGCAGCGGGATGTGAGTGGAGACGTGGATAGTGGAGAGGCGCGCGCTGTGTAATAACATGCGGGATTCGCGGGCGCCGCAGAGTTCCGCGATGTACTCAGTGTGTCCGGAAAAGGGGCGGCCCGATAGTGTGACGGCTTCTTTATTGAGAGGCGCCGTGACCATGGCGTCGGCTTGATTGTGGAGGCACATCTCGGCGGCGGCGCGCACGTACTCTACTGCCGCTTGGCCGTAACGGGCGTCGAGTCTGCCGAACGCGAAATCGTCGATCGCGCCCAGGGCGGGGATGTCATGAACAGTTACGCCATCGGTCGATAAGCCCGTGACGTGCGCGGCCTTTTCAAGAACGCGTTTATCGCCGGTCACGACCCACTTTGCCAATGGGGCGACGCTTGCATTCCTTAGAGCTTTGAGAACAACCTCAGGGCCGATGCCGGAGGGGTCGCCCATGGTGAGGACGACGGTGGGAAGAGAGGAGTCTACGGCGTCAGGCATGAGAAGAATTCCGCTACTTCGATGAGAGCATTCGCGCTACCGAAACCTCCTGATTTCGTCGCTACAGGGAGCTTGTTGAATAAACCACCGTCGAATAGGCCCCAGGGCAGGCCGGCAACGATTTCTCCCTCAACCGCGATAGCCTGAGCGCTGAGAGCAGCACAGACGAGCGAGGCGGTGTCGCCGCCGGAGAGCAGCAATGCGGATATGCGTTGTTCGGCGCCGGCGAGGAGATCCGCTAGACGCGTAGAGGTTGTTGTGTTGCGCCCAATATTCAGAGTCGTGTGCCGGCCGAAGCGTAGCGCGCTAAGAAGAGCTTCTGCCGGGACCGTATCGGCATCCAGGCGTTGCAGTGCAAAGCGGTGCGATAGCTGATTGATTTGCTGGTCTGTGACGATGTGATCCGAACCGATGGCAAAGAGTACTGGTGCGCTTTTGCGTGCTGCTGTTCGGGGCTCAGGAGGGCCTGGGAAGAGCGCCCGCGCCAGCGCCGTGGCGAGTCCCGCGGATCCCACCCACAACACCCGACGACCGCAAGCGAGCGTTTCCCTTACGACAGTTTCGAGATCTTCGTCTGCGTTTGTATCGAGAGAAAGGAGGCGGGACCCGCGCGCGAGAGCAGCGGCCAGGCTGTTGGCCGGGATGTGCTCGCAATGGTCGATTTCTTGCGCGCGTAAAAGTGTTTCGACATTGATGGGCTTCCAAGCGGGATCGCGATCGTTATGCAGATAGCCTGAGCGAACATGGCGGCCCATTTGGGGGAACGCGGGCGCAATGACCGCGAGTTCACAATCGAAGGCCTGGAGCGCGGCGGCGATTTCGTGACCGGGATTTCCGCGCAGAGTGGAATCGATCTTCTTGAAAATGATTGCGGGGTGCAATGGGCGCAGCTTTGCGGCGGCGGAGAGGAGCCGGTGTTTGATTTCGGCCGTGGGCAGGTCACGAGTGCCGGTGCTGACGGAGATTACGTGGTCGTGAACGTTTGGCTTGTTCTCGGCGGTCAGAAGGATTCGGACAGAAGCGCCTTGGGTGCGAAATGGGGCGGCGGCGTCGCATGCGCCCGTGAGATCGTCCGCAATGAGTACGCAATGTACTTGCGGGTGGGGAGACTCGGCACGGTACGATTGGGCCATGGAAGAAGTGCATACTCCCAAGCGGGAAGCAATAGAGAAGTTTATACATCACGAGGGAGGCTCGAAGGATTGGATTGTCGAGGTAGTGGATGAAGCGCACGAGCCGATTGTGCGTTTACGAGCGCGACGGGACGATCAAGCTGGCAATCAATCCGGAAAGTCGTTGGAGATTCACACTCGCCAGGTGAGGCTGACGGATGATGAATTGGACGAATCGACGAAGACACTCATCCGCCGCTGGATGGGATCGCTGTAGGGAGTAGTCACGTAGATGAAAGTTGTGATTCTTTGCGGCGGGTTGGGAACACGTATGCGGGAAGAGACGGAGTTCCGGCCGAAGCCGCTGGTGGATGTAGGCGGGCGTCCGATTCTGTGGCACATCATGAAGTTGTACGCGCACTTCGGGTTCCGCGACTTCATCCTCTGCCTTGGCTACAAAGGCAGCATGATCAAGGAATATTTCCTGAATTATGAGGCGATGAATAACGACTTCACCATCTGCCTTGGTAAGAAGGCGGAAATCCGCTACAACGACGATCACACTGAACAGGATTTCCATGTAACGCTGGCGGAGACCGGGGCCGAATCAATGACCGGCGGCCGCTTGAAGCGCGTTCAGAAGTACTTGAAAGACGAAGACCGGTTCATGCTGACCTACGGGGACGGCGTGAGCGATGTGGACATTCCGAAGCTGCTCGATTTTCATCGCAGCCACGGCAAGATTGCCACGGTCACCACGTTTCGTCCGATTTCGCGCTTTGGAATTTTAGATATCAATCAGTCGAACCAGGTGATGAATTTCATCGAGAAGCCGAAGTCCGATGCTTGGGCGAGCGCTGGGTTCTTTATCTTCGAGCGGGCTATCTTCGACTACATCGATGGGGACCAGACGACGCTCGAACGGGAGCCGCTTGAAAGGCTCGCTGAGAAGGGCGAGTTGATGGCATACCATCATGAAGGTTTCTTCTATGCCATGGATACGTACCGGGAGTATCAAATCCTGAACGACTTATGGAGATCGGGCGAAGCGCCGTGGAAGAAATGGACGTAAGATAAACGTCACTGTCGCTCCGCCCCGCCAGGGGCCTAGCGGAAGCACCAGTACGGCAAAGCCAGGCAACAGGCGTTGCAGTACGGGGAGCCGGTCTCCGGGTTGCCTTCGGGTAGGGTGGGCTCTAAAATAGAAATTACGCCCGTCATTTCAGGAACTTCCTCGACGGGCGCTCCCGTTCCCATCCGACGGCATGACTTCCAACTACATCATTGAGCAGGACGCGTGGGCTATCTCACAGGAGATGGCGGGCACCTTGCAGGCTCTTTCGGGCAGTACGCTGCTGGTAACCGGGGGTAGCGGTTTTTTGTGCAGCTATCTGCTGGAGACGGTCGCGTACTTGAACGATCACGTCTTCTCGACACCTTGCCGTCTGCTCAGCATCGACAATCTGCGCAGTGGGATTTCGGAACGCACGGCACACTTGGTGGACCGGCCTGATTTTCGCTTTGTCAACCATGACGTGTCGCAGCCGCTGGATTTAGGCGAGCCGGTCGATTACATCGTGCATGGCGCAGGCATCGCGTCGCCCACGTTCTACAGACGTTTCCCGCTGGAAACCATCGATGTGAACGTAAGCGGTACGCGCCACATGCTGGATTTGGCGAAAAAGGGCAACGCGCGCAGCTTGCTCTACATGAGCACAAGCGAAATTTACGGCGACCCCGATGAGGCGCATATTCCCACGCGGGAAGATTACCGGGGGAATGTCTCGTGCACGGGACCGCGCGCTTGCTATGACGAGTCGAAGCGCCTCGCGGAGACGCTTTGCTCCAACTACTACGCGCTGTATCAAACGCCGGTGAAGGTGATGCGGCCGTTCAATGTATACGGTCCTGGACAGCGGCTGGACGACAAGCGCATCATTCCCGATCTGATGTCGGCGGCGCTGGAACGCAGACCCATTGACCTGTTTAGCGACGGACGAGCGACGCGTGCGTTCTGCTATGTCGGCGACGCGATTCGCGCGATGTGGCACGTGCTGCTATCGGACGCCAACGGCGAAGTTTTCAACGTCGGCAACGACGAGCGAGAGATTTCGATCGGTGAAGTGGCAGCAGTTTTGCGCGATGTAGCGGGGCCGCCGGCGCTTGAGATCAACCACAAGGTGAGTCAGGACAAGCACTATCTGACGGACAATCCACAGCGCCGCTGCCCGGATTTGACGAAGCTTCGCAGCCGCTTTGGATGGGCTCCGAAGATTTCCCTCAAAGAGGGTTTGGGACGTACCCTTGAGTCGTATCAGGCCGCAGCGCAACCCGTGGCATGAGTGAGCCGCAGACCGGGAAGCGAGTAGGGATCATTCGGAGGGATGAGTACTCACCGTTTACAGATCAGAAGCATGTGTTTTTGACGGGTGATTTGCAACGTCCGAACCCGCATGCTTTCGTGCGCGACCCGCGGCTGGAGTGGATCCTGTGCTTTTACGAGCCCGGGGATGACGGAGTGCCGCATTGGCATTCGGAAGTGACGGAGTACGAAACGGTGCTCGAAGGCGAGATCGGGTATTTCGAGGCAGCTACGGGCGAGACGAATTGGTTTCGGGCGGGCGATTTCAGCGTGATTCCCGCAGGCGTGTGTGTAACCCGAATTGTGCGGGAACGCTCACGCACAGTGGCGGTAAAGGTGCCATCGAGCGGAGAACGAGTGGTTTGTACGGGCTGCCCGAGAGAATGCGCGTGGCGCATTAGTCCGTATTTAGGGGAAGCTCAAAATTAATGCGAGTAGCTGTTATTGGAACCGGATACGTGGGATTGGTTACGGGGGCTTGTATAGCCGGGATCGGCCACGATGTGATTTGCGTGGACGCAATGCCGGAGCGAGTGGATGCCGTGAACCAATGCCGACCGCTGTTTCACGAACCCGGATTGCCCGAACTGTTGCAGCGGGTAGTGGGGGAAGGCAAGCTGCGCGCCAGGAACGACGTAGTGAGCGCGGTGAAAGCGTCCGAGATTACGATTCTCGCGGTGGGAACGCCGAGCCGCGACGGCGATATCGATCTCTCGTATATCAGAGCGGCTTCGGAGAGCATCGGGCAAGGCGTGCGCGAGGCCGGGGAATACCACGTGATTGTGGTCAAGAGCACCGTGGTGCCGGGGACAACCGATACGACGGTGGGTCCGATTATCGAGAGAGTCTCCGGTAAGAAAGCGGGCGAGTTCGGATTGTGCATGAATCCGGAGTTTCTGCGGGAAGGTAGCGCCGTGCCCGATTTCATGGATCCCGACCGCATTGTGATTGGCCAATCCGATGAGCGCGCCGGGCAGACGCTGGCGAAGATCTACGAGGCATTTGATTGTCCCAAGATTTTCACTACGCTGCGCAACGCGGAGATGACAAAGTACGCTTCGAACGCGCTGCTGGCGACGCTGATCTCTTACAGCAATGAGATTGCGGCGATTTGCGAGGCCACACCGGGCACGGATGTGGAGCAGGTAATGGACGGTTTGCATCTGGACCGGCGCTTGAACTGTACGGTGGGCGGGAAGCGCTACACACCTTCCATCCTGAGTTATCTGCGCGCAGGCTGCGGCTTCGGTGGAAGCTGTTTGCCGAAGGATGTGACGGCGCTGAAGGTGCACGGGAAAAACCGCGGGGTGACGCCGCACATGCTGGAGGCGGTGCTGGCCGTGAACCGCAGCCGCCCGGCGGCGTTGATCTCAATGGCCGAAGCAGCGGTCGGCGATTTAAAGGGCAAGACAGTCGCGGTCCTGGGCTTGGCCTTCAAACCGGGTACGGACGATTTACGCGATTCACCGGCCCTGGCGCTCATCGACCTTCTGAACAAAAAAGGAGCGGTCGTGCGCGGATATGACCCGTTCATTTCCGGGTTGCCAAGAAATGGAACAAGTGTTTCCGTTTGCAAATCGGCCCAGGAAGCGCTAGCCGACGCCGATGCAGCGGTTATTGCATCAGGGCTGCCGGAGCTGGCTTCACTCAACTGGGGCTTGATCGCAAAAGAAATGCGTCAACCGGTGGTGATCGATGGGCGCAGCAGCTTGCGGGCGACGAAGCTTCCACCGGAAATTCAATATATTCGCATCGGGCAGACACACACAGATGGGAAAACCCAGGAGAAATTGTAAATGAGCAATCCGCAAAACGGGAACCAACCGGCGGCCGATGCCGCTTCCATTCGAGCCTCCATTCTCGAGTTGGTTCAGAAGTATTACGAAGTGGCGCACCAGCGGAAGCCGTTTGAACCGGGTAAAACGCGGGTTCATTACTCCGGACGCGTGTATGACCACCGGGAGATGCTCAATCTGACTGAGTCGTCGCTTGATTTCTGGCTGACACTCGGACCGTGGGGCGAGAAGTTTGAGAAGCGGATGCAGCAGTTTTACAAGTCGCGAGACTTTGTGCTGGTGACATCAGGATCTTCAGCCAACCTGCTGATGGTGACCACGATTTGCGCGCGGGAATTAGACGGCTTGCTGCGCCCCAATGACAGGCCCCGGCTGGAGCCGGGCGACGAAGTGATTACTCCCGCCGTGACGTTTCCGACGACGCTCGCGCCCATTCTGCAGAATCAACTGCTGCCGGTTTTTGTCGATTGCGAAGTGGGAACCTACAACATCAATCCGGCATTGATTGAGGACGCGATCGGGCCGCGCACACGCTGCATCTTCATTCCACATACCGTGGGCAACCCTTGCGATATGGCGGCCATCATGGACATCGCGCAACGGCACAATCTGTGGGTGCTGGAAGATTCGTGCGATGCTCTGGGGGCTACTTTCGATGGAAAGCTGGTGGGCACTTTCGGCGATATGGCTTCGCTGAGTTTTTATCCGGCGCATCACATCACGATGGGTGAAGGCGGTGGTGTGACGATCAACCATCCGCGCCTAAAGAAGACGGCGCGCTCGATACGCGACTGGGGACGCGATTGCTGGTGCGATCCGGGCCAGAACAATACCTGCGGAAAACGCTTCGATTGGTCGCTGGGCGACTTGCCGGATGGCTACGACCATAAATATATTTATTCGAACGTCGGTTACAATCTCAAGCCCACCGATATGCAGGCGGCGATCGGGATGGCGCAAATCGAGAAGGCTCCCAGCTTTATTGAAAAGCGGCGGCACAATTTCTGGCGCCTGTTCGAGGGGCTGAAATCATTGGAAGAATATTACATCCTTCCCAAGATCGATCCGCGGGCGAATCCGTCGCCGTTCGGATTCCCGATCACGGTACGGGAAGGGCTCGATCGGACGGTGGTCACAAGGCAATTGGAAGCCGCAAACATCGAGACGCGGCTGGTATTCGGCGGCAATATTCTACGGCAGCCGGGATTTCTACATATCGATCGTCGAGTGCACGGCAGTCTGGATCAGTCTGACGTGATCATGAATCGGACGTTTTTTATTGGCGTTTATCCGGGATTAACGGACGAGATGATCGATTACGTGATCGAACAACTGGCCAAAGCTCCGAAGATGGCTGCTCTGGCTGTCATCTCATAGCCTGTCGCCGTGAGTTCGTTAGCATCAAAAACGTGACCGTCCAATCGCCATGCTCATGGCTGCGCTCAAGAATACACGCCGTTGCGGAGCCGCGAGTTTTCTCCGCGACCGGCCATTAGTTAGCCGGCACTGTTAGCGGATGCTCACGATCGATAACGCCACTTCTCCCTGGACGCCAAATTTACCCAGCGGATTTCCCGGATTAGGGCGCTTGTATTCATCGATGGGTTGACCGTTCGGGCCGCGAATAACGATTCGTTCCGGTGAAATGTCGATCTGTACCGTGACCTGATCCTTGCCCTCCAGGCTGTGCCGCACTTTCGTGTTAGTGGTCTGCGACCCAGCCTTGACCTCGCGCTGCAACGTGTGGTCGTCAAGCGTATAAGAAACGCTATCGCCGTCCGCCTGAGCATCGACAATCCACTGAATGTGCTTGGTCTTGCTCTTGAAGAACACTTTCGATGACTGTTTCAAAAACGAGATGGTGAAATTGCCGCTGTTTCGAACGAACCATCCGGCGCCCGGTGTGTTGTGCGTCCACCAGCCGTTGTTGGTCCATTGAGCGGGATCCTGACACGTATTTGCGATCGTTCGGCCGGGAGCAGGCTTTATTGTCGCCACGGACAATGCCAGTTCGACCGTTGAAGACCGGCCAGCCTGAACGACGAACTGCTGCATTCCGGAATTATAATTGTCGGCCTCTGCGTTCGCCTCATAGCTTCCGGGCCGCAGATTCACGGTCTGTCCGCTGCCGGCTTGCGACTTCTGATCAGCACCCTCACGCCAATAGGTAAGCCGGGCATTCTGCGGAGTGGTCTTGAAGGTGACCGTCCCGGTTCGCGGCATCACGGTCTCGCCGGCGATTGCGGTCGCCAGATCGGATTTGATTTCCCGCTTCAGCAAGACATCCTCGTAACCCGCTTTGTGGAAAGTGATGCTATGTATGCCCGGCGCCAACGGCTTGTTCAGGTTTCCCTCTCCGTCGGTCGTGCCGAAATTATTCCCGTCGACAGAAACTTCAGTCTCAGCCGGAAACCTCTCCAAGGAGAGTGAGCCCATATGTACAGCAGGTACAAGCTGGAACGTCAGGGTCTTGGTTTCGCCTTTCTTGAGATCGACGGTTTGCTCCGCAACGTCCGAGTAATCGTCGTGCATCACCTTGATTTCGTACACCCTGGGTTCTAAAGTAAGAAATTTCGTCCCTTTGTTCATCGGCTGCTTCAAAGGATGGCCGCTGACGACTACGATTGCGTCGGGGACGTTCGCACGAACGATCACGGTTCCGGTTTGCGGCTTCGCTCCGAGTTCCAGGAAGAGTGAAGGCACCGGTGTGGGCTCCAGTGGAACGTCAAGACGCGGCGCCTTTCCGTCTTCAATGAAGAAAACAGTGCTGGCGGCAAGCGCCGGCAAGTTCACGCCGTCTGCACCGATGGGCTGAATCGCGCTTTCAGCCGTACCACCCTTTAGTCCGGCTGATGACCATAATTTGCCTGTCGTCGAGAGCGAGCTAATCACAATCGCGGGAATTCGCTTGGCGGCGATTTCCCCGTCCACTTGAGGCAGCGCACCAGGCTTAGCCGTGAAGCCGAAAGAAACGAGTTCCTGCGTCCCATCGAGGACCTGGAGCGTATGGTGTCCAGGTGCAATGTCGCTCTTCACAAAGCCGCCCTGGGCCAGATCGATTGCTGTCCCATCAAGTACCAAGTGTCCGGCTGCCAGGTCCGATGCGACGCGGAGTTCCGTGGGCGCAGGCAGCAGGTCTATGTTGACGGACAGCGGTTTTGTTTGGCCGCCCACGACCTTGAACGCTTTTGTGGCGGCTAGGTAACCATCCGAACTCGCCTGTAAGGTATAGCTACCGGGCTTCAACGATTGCTCAAACGAGTTGATCGGTTTGCCATTCAGCATCAAATGCGAGGAAGCGACATTGCTCTTGAAGACGACTGGAATCGTGACGTCTGATTTGTCAATAGGTCCAGCAGGTGGCTTCTTGCGGAGCTGGGTGACGGCAATGGCGGCGATTACTAAGGCCACTCCCGCGGCGACCGCGCCCAGTCTGAGCATCCGTCCCTTTCCCGGCGTGGCAGGAATGCGAGAGCCGCTGCCGGCAACAGTTGAAGGCTGAGGTTGAGGGGGCGGCGTAGGTGACGATGATAAGCCGGGCGCGTTTGGCGGATTGGAGATCAGATGGTCGAACAAACGTGTCGGAGGTGGCGACCCTGAGCCTGAATTCGGCGCCTCAACTTCCTGTCTGGGGGCCGATCCGGACATCTGCAACATTCTGGTCGCGTCAAATGCCGACGCCTCAACGGCGCTCGGGAGCGGCGTTGTTGCGCGTGGCCGTTTGAGTTGGTTGCAGAGTTCGTTTATGCGGTTGTTGCCCTCCTGAAAGGCTGAGTCGTCCGGATATTTTTGGGCCAACCGAGCACTCTGTTGCTCCAATTCATCCGCGCGACCGACATCTCTATTCGCGGACAGCTCTCGTTCAATCCGATTCAGCGACTCCAGGTCGTGGGCCCGCTCATCCCTCCGGCTGGTCTCGTCCAAGACCTGCTGCAGCGTTTCCCGGAGTTGATTCAATCTTGGTTCATCTGGATAAGCAGCCAGAGCTCGTGTTACTTCCGCTGCCGCCGCACCCACCCGTCCGTCCGCCTGCAACTGGCGGGCACGTGAGAGCGCAGCATGAATCGTAGCTTCGCGCTTTCGATCGGCGATCAGCAGGCGCAGACTTTTGGCCTGAGCGTTGGCGCCGTCCAGCGCCAAGGCCCGCTGGACCAGCGATTCCGCTTTCTCGACGTCAGTGTGGACGGCGATTGAAGCCCCGGTTAGGAGCGCCTCCAGCAAGGCGGCACGCACATACTGATTGCGCTCAGCCATGAAGTTGGCGCTTTCCAGCAGTTTCAAGCCATCGTCGAACCTCCCCTGTTCGATCAGTTGCTTGCCTTCTAAAACCAGTTCCTCCGCTTTGGACAGCCGCTCAAGGCCGGCTCGCGCTAGCTTCTCCATGGGCGCGAGTTCGGTGTCCTCCGGGAATTCCGCCTGCGCGCCCAAGATGATTTGCAGTGCGGGAGTGAAATCGCCGGCCTTCAGTGCTGCGTCCGCCTGCTCGATGATGCGAGTCTTGCGATCCGAGGCGGCTTGCTGGTTCTTGCGCCGTTGTAGCCTTTCGATTTCGAATTCCAGCCCTGGGTACTGGCGATAAATGGTCCGCAACATCTCCCATTGATTCAGAGCGTCGGTATACTGGCCACGGTCCTCCAGGTTTTGAGCCCGAGCCACAATGGCGTTGATCTGTTCGCGACGCGCCGAGACAGTCTTCAGCGCCTGTTCAAAGTGACTTTCATTGGGATGCCGCGCGAGCGCCTCTTCGAGCATCCCCACCTTGCGATCGAGGTCTGGCTCGGCTTGCACTTCGCGATCCATTCTGGCAATAAAAGCGGAGAGCGCCTGCCGCTGCGCTTCGCCGATGTCGAGCTTCAAGGAATGAAATAGCGCGTGATTCGGATACTTCTTTAGATATTGATTACAGATCGCAAGACCGCCGTCGAAGTTCCCGGTCTCCAGGCTCTTCTTCGCCTCTTCGTAGGCGTCGCGCAGCGCCTCATGTTCGGAGCGGACCTTATTGAACATGTCCTGGTAGGCAGCCGCTTTCTCCACGTCGCTGCGTTCCGGCGCCTCCCTATCCAGCGCGATCAATAATTCCATCTGGCTGAGAGCGGACGTTACTTCTCCCTGGCGCCAGGATTCCAACGCCGCCTGGTAGTGCTGCTCTTTTTCCCGCTTAATCGAGAGATAAGTCTGTTCTTTGCGGTCGATGCTTTCGAGTAACTGCAAGGCGCGCGTGTCACCCGGCTTCAACTGCATTAGCTTCTGCAGCGCTTGCCGGGCGTGGTTAAAAGAGAAGTTATCTAAATGGTCCGACGCTAGCCGCAACCAGTTGTCAATCTGTTGCGAGCTTCGCTTCGTCTCGATGCTCGATTTCAGCCGGAGTGCGTCGGGATGGTTCGGATCCAGTTGGATGATCTGCTGGATCTTCTCTAGGGCGAGTTGGTATTCGTCGTCTTTCAAGCGGCGCTCGGCGCTATCCAGCAGTTGCCGGATCGTGCGGTTCCGGGTGGCTTGATCGATCTGCTTGCGCAGCGGCCTGATCTCCGGGTGCACATGCCCTTCGGATTCCATTTCCGTCAGGATTTCGCCCGCGAACTCGTACTCGGATTCGGCCAGAGCTGTCTTCGCCCGGAGCAGTCTGGTCTGGAGCTTAGCGGGATCGAAACGCTCGATCGGCTGGTTGTGGATTGCCTTCTGTAGCGAATCGGCGAACTCCCTCGCCGTCGAGAAGCGATGCCAGGGCTGCTTTGCCATGGCCGCATGGACGATCTGGCTCAGGGCCGCACTGACTGCCGGATTCAACTCCGATGCGGCCGGTGGAATCGACTTCCGAATCGCGTCTACCAGCTCTTCGTTGGTGGACCCGGTAAAAGGACGGCGGCGGGTCAAGATCTCGTAGCAGACAACCCCCATGGCGAAGATATCCGAAAGCGCGGTGGAGGTTTGCATCTCCAACTGTTCCGGGGCCATGTAGTACAACGTGCCTTTCAGCCCGACGGTCGAGTTGTTGTTGACCAGATGCGCGACGCCAAAATCGATAATCTTTACCGAATCGTCGTCGAGCACAAAGATATTGCTTGGTTTCAGGTCGCGGTGCACGAGGCCCTTTTCATGCGCCGCCTGCAGTCCTTTTAAGGCCTGCGTCATGATCTCCACCACGCGCTCCGGCGTGAGCCGTTGAGTTTGGCCAGTGAGAAGACTGGAAAGGGGAGCGCCGGGCAGCAGCGGCATGACGAAGTAGGGTTTTTTGGCGCCTTTATCCTCGAACTCGCCCACATCGTAGATATCCACAATGTTCGGATGATTCAGCGAGGAGAGAACGGCGCACTCCCGGCGGAAGAGGTCGAGGACGGCGCGATCCATGGAATCCCGGATCGTCTTGACGGCCACCTCGCGCCCCATCTGCTGATCGAGCGCGCGATACACGACGCCCATGCCGCCTTCGCCCAGTACATCGACCAGCTCGTAACGGCCTTTCACACTACGCATAGGGATAGTATTCGCCATTATTCCGCAGGAGACCTTTAGATAACGAACGATGCAAGATTATAGCCAATGTTTCGATGTATGAAAGTTCTGTTGGAGGATGTCGGTTTCGGATTTAGAAGCTTACGTTGGCCGTAAGTCCAGCCTTCGATGGCCAGCGTTGAATCACTTTTTCGGGCGTCCAAGGCAGCCAAATCTGACGGTCACCCCCGGAAAGCATCTGCCGCGCAACAGGAAGCGTTTTGTCCTTGAATTTCCGCCAATCCGCCTCGATGGAGTGAATCGCCATGGGACGGCCCATACCGGTAATCACCGGAAGCGATTCATCGCTGTCGAGGGTCAGTTGCCGCAGTTCCCGTATCGAGTTCCAGTCCAGGCGAATCGCCAGCCTGCGACGCAGTTGAGTCCTTAGGCAGCGATCGGGCGTAATGTCACTAAACGGAGGATTGCGCTTCCGCTCCTGTTCGAACGCTCGGCAGTACTCGATGCACTTAGTAAGTAGATCCTCGCTGAACCACCAATCCCCAATATCGGCCGTACCGCTACGAAGATCTCCGCTACCGGGCGCAGGACGCTCCGATGACATCGCACGATAGAGCTTGACAGGTCCTCGGATGATCTCGGCATGGAGACTCGCATCTTCCACCAGGCTGTTCGAATGTGATACTTGGGCCACGATCAACGCAGCGTAGACGTCGCACACTCCGTTAAAAGCGGTGGGAAACGCCGGGCGTTTAGTCTTGAGATTGCTGGTAAAAGGTTCTGCCAGACCGCCCTTCTGAGCAGCGCCATGTAACTTGGCGTGCTCAACAGAGACGGGAAGATCTCGTTTTTCAGGATTTGAGCCAGTTGCCGCGCTACATCCGCCCACATACAGTATTCCCGGGAATGCGCAAGCAAATCGATGTCCAATTGATTCGACCGAAATAGCCGATCTCTAGGCCGCCTGCATTGGGGTTAGACCACGGACCCTATAGAAATGGATAACCTGCTTATCCATTCCGTTCTACACTCGACGCGCTCAGCCTCAAGTGAAGAAAAGCCGTCGGCGCTTGCGCCGGAGGAACCAGGGCCTACCCGCGCGAGATGACGGTTAGGCTCGCAAATTGAGAATCAGTCTCAAATAGCGGCGAGCGGTCTCCACCACGGATCGGGGAGCGGCAGCCACGTATTTCGCCTTCCGGATTTTCCAGTCGACCGATTTGATCTGATCGGAAAGAACAACGCCACTGATCTTCGATCCCTCGGGAATTGGGACTTCGAATGGATAGCCTTTGATCTGGCTGGTGACAGGACAGACAATCGCCAGGCCCGCTTTGGCGTTGTAGGAAGCTTCGGACAAGACAAGCGCGGGCCGCCGCCCCGCTTGTTCGTGGCCGGCCTGAGGATCAAAATCAAGGAAGATGAGATCGCCAGTAGCGGGAACCCAGGATTTACTCACCAGGCTTCATTGCCTCTCGGCTGTCCCCATCCCGTTTCGCCGTGGCGGTTTTTGGACGTGATTGCCGAAAGAAGATCATCGAGCGATCTTTCCTGCTTGACAGCTCGGACGATGAGGACGCCCGGACCTTCCACTTCGACTTGCACCGGGTCGCCTTCGCGAAGCTCGGCGCGTTCGGCAAGAGCTTTTGGAATTCGGATGCCCGTGCTGTTTCCCCATTTTGCTAAAGCGGTTGGCGTTCCACTTGCCATAATCGTTCTAAGTTCAGTATATACATTTGTGTATCCGCTCCCAGGTGATTGCCGGAATCGCCACAATCCGGCATGTGATGAAGCAATCTGGGCTGAGATAGAAACCGGAAGATCTGCACCCTTAATGGCGAGACCCTATTGATTTTAGGTGGTGCTGGAGGTGGGGGTCGAACCCACATGAGAAGTGAATCCCGCGGGATTTTGAGTCCCGTGCGTCTGCCAGTTCCGCCACTCCAGCGCGATGCAGAATCAAGATGAGTATAACAATCGGCTGACCTCTGCCGGCTATTGCCAACCGCCTCCGAGCGCGCTATAGAGCTGCACCAGCGTCAGCGCCTCGCTCTGTTGTGCGCTGGCCAGGTTCAATTGCGCTGAAAAGAGGGCGGAATCGGTCGTGAGCACTTCCAGATAACTGGTCGCTCCGCCGCGATAGCGAAGACGAGCGAGCCGGGTTGCATCCTGTGCGGCTTCGACCAGCTTCTCCTGCTCGCTGCGGGCGGCGCGCTGCTTGTTGAGAGCGATGAGCGCGTTCGAGACGTCATGGAAGGCAGTGATAATCGTCCTTTGATACGTCAGGACCATCTCCTCTTTGGTCGCCTCCGAGAGCTGCAGTTGACCCCGGAGTTTACCGCCTTCAAAGAGCGGCTGAGCGAGCGATCCAATGCCGTAAATGGTCCGGCTGCTCCAATCGAAGAGATTCGCAAAGCTGTTACCGCCTACGCCGCCGGAAGCGCTGATTGACAACTGCGGGAAGAATTGCGCGCGCGCTACGCCGATTTGTGCATTGGCGGCAATCAGTTGCGCCTCAGCCTGCTGAATATCCGGCCTGCGTTCCAGGAGTTGGGACGGCAGACCCGTTGGCAGATCCTGTGGAGGCGGAATGAGCGCGTTGGGATCGGTGTGCGCTACCGGGCCAGGGTTTTGGCCCAGCAGCAGGCGCATATCGTTCTCCTGCTGCTGAATCTGTTGTTCGAGTTGCGGGATCTGGGCGGTCGCGGTATAGAGCAGTTGTTCGGCCTGGCGCACATCGGAGAGCGGAGTCGGCGCCGCCGCGTTCGAGCGTGCGCGTCAGCTCAACAGAGTCCTGGCGAATCTTCAGCGTCTGGCGGGCGATATCAAGTTCGCGATCGAGTGCTCGAAGCTGGAAGTAAGTCGCGGCGACCTGCTGCACTAGACTCAACCGGACGGCACGCTGCGCCCACGTTTGGGCGAGCAACTGCGCGCGCGCCGCTTCTGTCTGCCTGCGGTAAAGACCCCAGAAATCCGGGTTCCATGCCGCCGATAGGTTGACGCTGCCGTCTACCAAGCGGGTTGGGGAGCGAGGAGATGCCTAACGTACTCGGCAGCTCGGCGCCAATGCCTGTGCCACCGACGCTGAAGGTCGGGAACTGTTGTGCACGCGTGATTCTTACCTGCGCCTGCTGCTCGAGCACATGTTGCGCGGCGATGCGCAAATCGTAGTTGTTCGTCAGCGCTGTGCGGATCAGGTTCTGCAGCTCGGGCTCGTGAAAGACCTGCGCCCAGCGCTGGTCTCCGAGACTGCTTGCGGGATCGCTTGCGACGGGAGTATTATCCGCGCCGCGAAAAGTCGGTGTCGCGGGCACCTGCGGCCGGCTGTAGTTTGGCCCTACAGTACAACTCGCCTAGAAGCGAGCAGCAAGGCGCTGAGGCGGCCGCGCCCGGCAGTTTTGAGCGTTGGAAAGGGACGTCATGCGTGCCCTTCCTGGGGTTGCGCGGCAATGTGCCCCCGCCGTTCTCATCGCTAGCTTCCGGGGCATGGGTCGAGTCCATGGTCGTGCCCTTGCCTCCTCTCACGAAACGGTGCGAGAGGTACTCGACCACGGCAAAGGTGACCGGAACCATGAGAATGCCGAGCACGGTGGCAAGAAGCATGCCACCGATGACAACCGTGCCGAGAATGCGGCGGCCGACCGCGCCCGAACCGCTCGCGGTCCACAGCGGCAGACATCCGAAGATGAAGGCGAGCGCCGTCATCACGATGGGACGGAAGCGCAAGCGGGCGGCAGCGAGAGCGGATTTCGAGATGCTTTGCCCTTTCTTGTAATTGAGTACGGCGAACTCGACAATCAGGATGGCGTTCTTCGCGGAAAGGCCGATCAGCATGATCAGGCCGATGGTGGCGAAGATGTCGTTTTCAAACGATCGCAACGTGAGTGCGAGATAAGCGCCCAGGATTGCGACGGGAGTGCTGAGCAGAACGCTGAACGGCAGCGTCCAGCTTTCATACAGAGCCGCGAGAATCAGAAAGACAAACAGCAGCGACAGTCCGAAGACGACCCAGGCGGGAAGACCTTCGGCCGCGCGCTGCTCCTGGAAGCTCATTCCCTGGTAAGAGAAGCCCATCCCTGACGGCATGGTTTGATGGAAAACTTCTTCGAGCGCGGCACGCACCTGACCGGAGCTGTAGCCGGGCGCGCCCACAATGTTCAGCTGAGCCGCGTTGTATTCGTTGAAGCGCAGGATGAACTCCGGACCGGTAATTTGCTTCACATGCACGAGCGAGCCGAGCGGCACCTGGCTGCCGTTTGCGCTGCGAACATAGAACTGATTGATGTTCTGGATGTTGGTGCGCGTATTGCCTTCGGCCTCGACGTAGGTCTGCCATTGACGGCCGAAACGGTTGAAGTAGTTCACCAGATAACCGCCCATGAACGTCTGCATGGTGGTGTAGATGCTGCCGAGGTCTACCTGCTGTTGGGCTGCTTTCTCACGATCGACGTCGGCGTAAAGCTGCGGTACTGCCGGCAGGTAAGAAGGAATGGCCGCCGCGATTTCAGGGCGCTTCGATACCGCCCCGAGATAAGCGAACAGATTCTTCGTCAGGAAGGTTGGATCGTCGTTGCCCGACTGATCCTGCAAGATCATAGTCACGCCGCCGGAAGTACCGATACCGGGAATGGAGGGCGGCGGGAAAGAAAAGGCCAGGCCTGAGCCCACGGCGGCAAGCTGCCGCTGCACACTGCCCTGGATGGCTGCCAGTTGTTCTTGTTTGGATTTGCGCACGTCCCATGGCTTGAGCGAGACGAAGAAGAAGGCCGTGTTGGTGCTTTGGGTCATCGTGAGGAGACTGAAGCCGTTGACGCCGATGACACTCCCGATGCCCGGCGTGTTCAGCAGCGCGCTGGTCACGCGCTGAGCGGCAGCATCGGTCCGCTGCAGGGATGAGGCATCGGGCAGTTGCAGCGCGACGAACATGTAACCCTGATCTTCCTGCGGAATGAAGCCCGTGGGCAGCCTGCCACCCATAAAGACAGCAAGAGCAGCGATGATACCCAAGCGCCAGCATGCTGAAGCCGGCTTTGTGAACCATCACGCCGGAAGTGGAGACAAAGGCGTCGGTGGTTCGACCGAAGAGGCGATTGAAGCCATCGAAGAAGACACGGAGCGGTCCACGATGGCGCTTCTTGTCCTTGGGCTTGAGCAGGAGCGAAGCCAAAGCGGGGCTCAGCGTGAGCGCATTAAAGGCGGAGATCAGCACCGAGATAGCGATGGTGACGGCGAACTGCTGATAGAGGCGGCCCGTGATGCCCGGAATAGCGGCCGTGGGGATGAATACCGCGGCAAGAATGAGAGCGATCGCAACCACGGGTCCGCCGACCTCTTCCATGGCTTTGATGGTGGCGTTGCGCGGCGTCATCCCTTCGTCGATGTGATGCTCGACCGCTTCGACCACGATGATGGCGTCGTCGACGACGAGACCGATGGCCAGCACCAAGCCGAAGAGCGAAAGAGTGTTGATGGAGAATCCGAGCACTGGGAACAGAATGAAGGCGCCGATGAGCGAGACGGGCACGGCCAGCAGCGGAATCAAGGTGGCGCGCCAGCCCTGCAGGAAGACATAGACGACCAGAATGACCAGCAGCAGCGCAATGCCGAGCGTGATCACAATCTCGTGGATACCTGCCGTGACAGCTTTGGTGGTATCGAGCGGAACGCTGTAGTGAATGCCTTCGGGGAAGGTGGCCGAGAGTTCCTTCATGCGCTGGCTGACCGCGGCGGCGGTTGCAACCGCATTGGAGCCCGGCAATTGGTAAACGGCCAGCACGCCGGATGGGGCGTTGTTATAGCGAGCGGTCAAGTTATAGATCTGAGTGCCCAATTCCACGCGCGCCACGTCACGCAGGTGCAGGATGGAGCCATCGGGATTGGCGCGAATGATGATATTGCCGAACTGTTCGGCTGTGACCAGCCGGCCCTGCGTTCGGACCGTATAGGTGAACTGCTGGCCTAGCGGAACAGGCTCACCGCCAATCTGCCCGGCGGGGTTCACATTGTTTTGTATTTGCAGAGCATTGATGACGTCGGTCGCGGTGACGCCGAGCTTCGCCAGCTGGTCGGGATTGACCCAGATTCTGATTGCGTACTGGCCGCCGAAGACCTGAATGCGAGAGACGCCCGGAACGCGCGTTAGTTCATCCTGCAGCTTGATAATGGCGAAGTTGGTGAGGAAGTCCGCTCCATACTTGCCGCCCGGCGAGGAAAGCGCGACCAGCATCAGGGGAGAGGTAAGAGACTTTTCGATGACCAATCCAGAAGCATTCACCTGGGCGGGAAGCTGCGCCTGCGCTTGCGACACGCGGAGCTGCGCAAGCACCTGGTCGGTATCGGGATTGGTCTTTACATCGAAATCCACGTAGACGGTGGCCTGGCCGTTGTTGGCGTTGACCGAGTACATGTAGAGCATGTTGTCGACGCCGTTCATCTGCTGCTCGATGGGCGTGGAGACGGCCTGCTCCAACGTTCTCGCGTCGGCGCCCGCATAAGTGGCCTGCACCAGGATTTCGGGCGGAACGATGTTCGGGAATTGCGACGTCGGCAGACTCAGCATCGAAATGGCGCCGAGAATGACCGTGACGATAGCGATGACGATGGCGACAATAGGCCGCCGGATGAAGAACTTGGACATGATTAGTTTCCAGCCGACCGAGTGGTGGAAGTGGGGGCGGCATCGCTCGCGCTTGCTGCGGAGCGACGGGAGCGCCTTCCCTCAGCTTCTGCAGATTGTCGGTGATGACGCTCACGCCGGGCTCGACACCGCTGTCAACGATCCAGTAGTCCTTGCCATACTGAGGTCCGAGCTTCACGTTGACGACGTGAACCTTGTTGTTCGCGTCAACAGTGTAGACCTGCTCCATGCCCTGCAGCTCCTGAACAGCGATTTGCGGAACCAGCAGGGCGTCTCGGCGAACTTGGGTTTCGGCCGAGACGCGGCCGAACTGGCCCGGCCGAAGAACATTGCCCGGATTGGGGAACGTGGCAGCGATGCGGATAGCGCCGGTCTGCTGGTTCATCTGACGATCGACAAACTCGATCTTGCCTTTATGCGGATACGTTTCGCCGTTGGCGAGCGTCAGCGTGAGCGGCACGGCAGTGGAGGAGTGCAGCAGGTCGCCTCCCGCTTCGCGTGCCCGCGTCGTCAGCGCCAGATATTCGGCGTCGCTGATCGAGAAGTAGACCTTGATGGGATCGAGCTGCGAAACCGAGGTGAGGACCGACTGAGGGCTGACGAGGTTTCCGACCTGCGTGGTGGCCTGTCCGGCCACGCCGTTGATCAAGGAACGCACTTGCGTGAATCCGAGATTCAGTTTGGCAGTTTCGAGAGCGGCTTCCGCGGAGGTGACAGCGGCTTGCGCGGTATTGACGGAGGCTTGGGCGGAACGAACGGCCGCCTCCTGTTGCGCCTGGGTCTGCTTGTCGTTATCGAGTTGGCTTTGGGCGATGGCCCTGGCCTGCGCAAGCGGTGTATCGCGCTTCACATTGATTTGCGCCAGCTCAAGCTGAGCCTGCGCTTGAGTGACTTGAGCTTGTGTTTGCGCCACCTGTCCCTGCGCTTGGGCCACCTGCCCTTGCGCCTGATCTACGATCGCCTGAAAGGGCCGCGGGTCAATCTCAAACAGAACCTGCCCTTTGGTCACGACCGAGCCTTCGCGGTACTTTTGGCGAATCAGATAGCCGCTGACCTGCGGCTGAATCTGCGCATTGACGTAGCCATCGAGAGTGCCGACCCATTCGCCCGTCAGCGGCACGTCGGCTTGTCGCACCTTCACGACGGAAACAGGCATGGGACCCATCGGGGCGGGGGCAGAAGCATCGTTTTGCCGCCGCAGCTAGCACAATGTGACAGATATACGGTCAAGGCGACACCAGTGAGACCAAACTGCAGGGCCTTTCGACTTGTCAATTTCGATTCTTGAGATAACGGCAACTGCTCCACACGGTTCCTCGCTTTTCAGTTGAACAGAAAATATACATTCCTGTATCTTTTAGCGCTTGCTCCTCATCATGATGCGGAGATCCTGGCAAACGATTCAGATGAAGCGTGACAATCCAACAAAACCCGTCGCGAACGCCAGTGCTCCGAAGCCCATTGACAAAGCAGCGACGTGCGGTGGTGACCCGCAAAGAGCTGATCCGTGCGGCGCGCAATGTTTTTGCGCGAGACGGGTTTGAACACGCGCGCATAGAAGAGATTGCAGCCAGAGCGGGAAAGACCAGGGGCGCTTTCTATGACAACTTCGAAGACAAAGAAGACGTGTTCTTCGCTATTTACGAAGAGGATATCTTAAGGGATCGAAAAACAGTTCTTCCGCGCCTGCATGCGGCCGCCACAACCGACGAGCGCATCGAAGCTGTGACGGATAATCTTGTTGGCACTATTACGGGATCGTCAAAGATGTCTCCTCAATCTGGAATTCAAGATGTATGTCATCCGGCACCCGGGCAAGCAGAAGCGGCTTGCGGCTTTACACGCCGCCATGCTGCTGCGTTGCGTCATGGCGGAGATCAAGCAACTAATCCCCGAAATGGGCGAGATGACCTCGGCGAACATAACCAAACGTAAGTTGGAGCTCACCGCGGCCGTGGACGGGTTCGCACTCAACAAGCTCTTTACGCCGGCCAGCGTCGAGGAAGAGCAGGTGCGACGCTCGTTGCGGCTGACGTTGCGTCACACTCTGTTCAAGGACAACAATGATGGCCCGCACTAATGGAAATAGTGAGGCTAAGGGTACGCGTCACTAAACACCCTATGCCGATACCGGACTTGCCGGAGTGGAGAATGGTGCCTATGCCCGCGATGCCGGTAGTTTGGATTTATGCAACAGGAAGCTTTTCGCTGGGCGCCTTTGACGGTTGCTTTGGCTGCCGGCTTGATCATTTTAATTCGCAACGCACAACTCTCGAAGGAGCGGCGTTCTCCTGGCCAGTGGTTCATTTTCCGGATGTACCGCTTCATGCAGTTCATTTGGGCGCTGGTGCGCGGCATCGACATGGGGTATCTGGAGTACCGCCGCGTACTGCAACAGACCCGCATTGAGGTAGAAAACGAGCGGTGGCTGGGAAAGCTGATCAAAGGCCGGCGAGACGAAGCGGTTCTCAGCCCCATTGAGCAGGAAGCGTAAGGTTTTCACGTATTGGGTTCACACGGCATGGGCATCTGGAAAGGGCGCGAGTCAAGGCGAGCTTACCCGGTGCTCAAGTCATTCCGCTTCCTGCCGATAAGAGGCTGAGGAGGGCTGTGATCGTTCTGGAACTAGTGAGGCGGCCGCGTGGAGTGTCGGAAGTTCCCGCGGAAGAACTGCTGGCGGAAGCGCGCGCCAGTTCCCGCCGGCTACATCTGGCTCTGACGCTGATCCTCTCGGTGAATCTGGCGGTGGTCTCGGGCGCGGTGACGTTTTGCGCGCTCGCCTTTGGCAACTAGCCCGGCAGCCAAGCGGTGCTCGGTCAACACGGAGAGGAAACCGCCAAGCCATTGCGTGCGTTGCCGGGCGGTTACTTAGAAGCTAATAAGCGCGCCGAAAACGCCGGGCCGCGAACAACCCGCCGAGCCCACACCCAATGAGCGCCAGGGACGCCGGCTCCGGTACACCACTGGTGCTTGGACCCGTACCCGCCGCGTTGTAAATGTCCGACACCTGAGTCGCGTTCAGAGCGTAATTCCAAACGCCAACTTCGTCAATTTCTCCAGCGAAATCGCGGCCCCCAAACACAGTGCTGTATCCAATGGTAAACTGCGATGTCTTCGCGGCCGTATCCACCCCTCCCGAATAGTTCGCCACTTCAGTCCCGTTCCAGTAAATATCACGCGACCCGTTGGTCGAATCGTAAGTCGCCACAATCAAATTCCATTGGCCGACCAGCTTCGTTGCATCCGGCGCATAGCTTGTATTCTCGCCTCCGCCCGTATAGAGGTATAGCTTGTTATCGTTCTGAAATTGCAAATCGAAATCGTTCCCATTCTGCGATTCGCCCGCAATGTAAAAGTAAGCGCCCGCCGTACTCGGCAGCTCGCTTAAATTTACCCACGCCATGACGCTTCCCATACCAGGAATCCCGCCGCTCAAACTCGTTGCGACGTACGGCGGCGTGCTGTTGTTCCCGCTCAATTGCACCGCCGCATTACTCGGATACCCCGCCAGCGGCGCTCCTCCTCCGGGCGCTGTCGACGTGGCGCCGTTCATATAACTTGTCGTGTACCCGTTCACAGCGCTATTTGCATTGGCTGTGTCCAGGCGAAAGTACGCCAGTGGATTCGTCGCCTCCACGGCGTTAACAAAATCTGCCCGCCCCAGCGCCGCAAAGCCCGGCAGCAAGAGGGTAAGGTGAATCAAACGATGAGACCGAATGAAAAACTTCAAGATATGAATCCTTCGGAGGTGAAATAAACTGCTACTTCTATCGCGCCATCCGTCGGGAAAATGACTCACGTTTCGTACTGGTCACTTAAATTGGCTGGTTCACGGATTCTGAATGTTTGGCGTTACTCGTCTCGCAAGACGATGGCGGGGTCCATTCGCGCCGCGCGCAAAGCGGGAATGAGCACAGCGGTCATGGCGGAAATGGTCAAGACAGCAGCAGCGGCTGCGTAAATATTCAGGTTTAGCGCGGAAACACCAAACAGCAACGCGGCAAGCGCGCGATGCGTCATGAACGATAAAAAAAGGCCGACGGCCAAGCCCGCGGTCACGATCACGATATTGCGAATTATTTCGAGCCAGAGCACATCGGCGCCCGTTGCGCCGAGCGCCATCCGTATGCCGAACTCGCGCGAATGCCGCGTGACCGAAAGCGATGCCACTCCGAAGAGACCGAGCGCAGAAAGGAACAGAGCCGACGCCGAGAATCCAAACAGCAGATCGGTTTCGAAGCGGCGCTCCAGGGTCGCCGACTGGATGATGTGTTCCATCGTTTTGGCGCCGCTCACTGCCAGGTCCGGATCGAGGCGCCGGATCGTTCTTTCGACGGTGGGAAGAAGGCTCAGCGGATCGGTCTTTGTGCGGATGGCGAAGCTGTTTGCGTAACCAGGAAATGCAACGAATGACAAATAATATTGCATCATCGGTTCCGTTTCGAGCGGCCCACTATGCACATCACCCACAACTCCGATCACTCGGATCGGCGGGTTGCCGTTATCCGTGAACTCGCGGCCGATCGGGTTTTCTCCTGGCCACAGCAGATGCGGCCATTTTCCGATTGATCACCGCAACCTTCCCGGAATCGTCCTCGCGAAGCGCACGGCCGGCGATGAGCGGGATGTGCATCGTTTCGAAGTATCGTGGATCGATAAGACGGCCTTCCGCCCCCGAATCTCTGTTGAGCGGTTTACCCACTGGCCCGATTCCGTGAATTTCGTAATCGCCAGTAAGTGGAAGAACGTTCACGACACTGGCCGATTCCACCCCGGGAAGCGCGCGAATGTGATCGAGCAGCGCGCGTTGCGCGGTCAGCATTTTCGGCGGGTCGGCGTAAAGCTTCGGGCTAAACGAAACGCTGAACGTCAGCAGACTCTTCGGATCGAATCCAGGGTTGACATTCATCACGTTTAAGAAGCTGGCGGCAAGCAGACCGGCGCTTACCAGCAGCACCATGGAAACCGCAATTTCCGCCGCAATGAGCGTGGCGCGAAGCCGCTGGGAGCGGCGATCGCCGGTTGAGGAGCGGCTCTCGCTTCGAAACCAGCCAACTGAATCGGGAAGAACGAGCAGCGGCAGCGCTCCGAAAATGAGCGCGGTCGCGAGAGCCAAGCCGAGCAGCAGGAGTACGGTGTGCGTGTCGAGCGAAAGTTCATACAGCCGCGGCACACGGGCCGCGCCGATCTTGCGGATCAGCTCAATCGCCCAGCCGCTGAGACTCAAGCTGAGGACGCAGGCAAAAGCTATGAGAATGCCTTGCTCTATCAAGGCTTGGCGGAACAATTGCCCGCGGCTCCCGCCAAGCGCTTGCCGGATTGCATACTCGCGCAGACGGTTGGCATTGCGCGTGACTAGCAGGTTGCCGAGATTGAACAGCACCAAAAGCAGCAGCAGCGCGACAGCCGCAAGTAGCACCCAGAGCGCATTCCGAACTCCCCACGCCATGCTTTCGCTTAAGGGCGTGACCTGGATAGCGATTATTTTGGCAAGATGTTCGAGGGGTTCGCGATATTGCGGATTCTTCTCCACAATGTAGTGGAGACTCTGAATCGCGGAAACCTTGAACTCCGCCGCCGCGCGGGCCGGGAGAATGCCCGGCGTGCAAGCGCCCGACCAGGTAATAGCTGTAGTTGTTCTGGTCAATCATCTTTTGAGTGATGACCAACGGCGTCCAGAACTCGGTTTGTTCGGGAGCGAAATGCATGACGGCGCCGACATCGGCCAAGCGAGGGAAATCGAAGCGGGGCGGCGCCACGCCGATTACCGTCATGGTTGCGCCGCTGAACTGAATGCTTTTGCCGATAATGGCAGGATCGCTTCCAAACCGGCGCGCCCACAATTCATGGCTGAGAATGATGACCTGTTCGTGCCCGGGAGCCGCGTCTTCCGGGAGGAAACCACGGCCTAGAAGCGGCGAGATTCCGAAAACACGAAAGAAATCCGGGGTCACTCGAGCGCCAAACAGGAGCTCAGCGCGATCCCCGCCGGTGAGAGTTAAATCCATCGTGTTGATCGCGGCGGCGTCATCGAGGAGACCGGATTTCTGCCAGCGCTGGAACTCGTCAAGCGTGCAGATCTGAGGACCACTTCCCATGAACGGTACGGTTTCGGTGATGGTCACGAGGCGATCCGCATGCTTGAACGGCAGCGGGCGCAGGATCACGGTGTTTAGCACGCTGAAGATCGTGTTGACGCCGGCGAGACCCAGAGCGAGAGTGAGTACAAAAAGCAGCAGCGAATCCCCAGCTCGTCCGAAGGCTGCGAAGCCCGTAGCGAATGCCCGGCGGAATACTCATTCTTCCTAATGATGCACGTCCAGGTCCGGCGAATCTATTGCAGAAGCAGCCGCAAACTCAGCCAGACGATGTCCAGTCTGTTCGCTCGCGCACACAGCATGTCCGGCTTTGGGATTGAGACCCTGTCCGCTTAGAGATCGGGAATAGCGGCGCAATAACTTGTGTGCCCGAGCTGTGCATCTTCCCAGGCGAAACGGCCTTTCAGTACCAGCCCTCCACCGCTATTGCACCTGTCCTCGAAGCACGATAATCGATGCTTTTGGCAGAACGTAGGTCGTGGCGGCGCCACTTGACGTGATGGTGGTTTCCGAAGGAGGTCCGTCGGGCGCTGGATGTCCATGGCTCCGCTTATGCCGCGGTTCTTCTGGATCTGCATCGTCGGCATTGAAACCGGGATCTGCGTGCCATTCATACTCGGCGGGGCCGAACACGATCCGCTCTACACCGCCGGAAAAAAACCCTTCCTTCCCCTGTTCCGCACCCTCGAAACGCACTCTCACCGCATGGTCATGGTCTCTATCTTTATTGACGAGCATGATTGACCACTTCCCATCGGGGCGCTTCACCGAATACGCCGTCACAAGCGTATTCCCGTTTCCATCATTTACATCGCTCGAGCTCTTGAACAGCTTGTGGATGCCATCCACAGGTTGCACCCATTCTTTCGCGATGACTTCCGTCGCAAGATACTGTGGCGGGTAGTAAAGGACACGCCCATTTCCGTCCACAGGCAAGAAGCCGTCTCCTCCGTTAATCGAAGCGATGTAGTGAAAGTAGTAAGTGCCGCTCGCGCCGGCGGTCAACATGGAGCCCACGTAATCCGCGAGCCAGAGCCCGCGTTTCACGGTCTCCGGTCCGCCATCCTCCAGATCGTTTCCTTCCGTCATGTAAAAAGGCACATCCCGAGGCAGGCCGTTATCTTTCCACGCTTGAATCAGGTGATTCACATACGCCGGCTCCCAGTAGAGCGAGCTCCAGTCGGCGCATATTTTGCCCTCTCCTCCTCCGGCACCGCACGGATAGTGCTCGAAGGAAAAGAAACGAAAATCCTTTAGAGCGTCATGAGCCTTCAAATAATCCACAAAGCGGCCGAGAAACGATACTCTTCCATTCGCGTCCGCCCACGAATCCACATCTCCCTCGGTGCCTTCAAAAGAAGGCCCTCCCAGGCGCGCCTCCGGAACCAGTTTGTGAATGGCTCTTGCAAACTGTACGTAGAGCGTGGCATAGTCTTCCGGCAGTACACGCTGCCCATCCGCCTCCTCCCCCATCTCAATTCCCGTGAGTGGATATTTCCGCTTGTACAAATAAGCGATCTCATTCGCCGCGTCCTCCGGGTTGTTGTACAGAATCGCAATAGGAATCATGGCCGGCAGCCCGCGAGTCACTCCGCAGTGGAAGAAGAAATCGAATCCGATTTGATCTCCTCTCCCGTAGTCCAAATCGGACGCAGCATGCCACGGGTCTACCGAAGACGGCCATGTGATCGTCTGGTGCCGGCTTGGATTGTGTTTCACCACGTCCGTAAATTGCCCGTCACTCGACATGGTGCCCACATAGAGCTCGTTGATGGCATATCCCAGGCAGTTACGCTGATCCTCAGAACCATGCGTATCGCACGTGTTCGAAGAATGCGTCATCCAAATCCGCAGATATCGCACCGGGATTGTCCAATCCATCAATTTCAAAACCGGACTTCCGCCCTTTCCGTCAGTAACCGCTCCCATCGGAAACGCCTGCCAGGCGCCTTTGTTGATCCCGTTGTAGAACGGCTCGATGTCTCCCGTCCAGAACTGAACAATGTAACGCGTCGCGTATGGATTGGCCCAGGCAATCTTAATCGCATTTACGTTTACCTTGGCGCCCAGATCGATCATCACCCATTGCGGATGCAGTGAATCGTCCTCGCCCGTGAACGGCTCGCTCAGGTATGGATTGCTCTTCCAATAGGACTTCAGATTTCCATCCGTCAAGCGGGACCAACCATTACCGTCGCCCAGGGTGGCGCCCCGGTGTGGCAAAGGGTAGGCCCAGGAGTGCATGATTTTTTCATTCGTCGGCTCGGGACTGCCCACAAAGTAGCCTTCTTGCTTCCCGGCATTGCTCCACGTTCCGCGCGCATTCCAGTGCCAGGCTTCAATCATCAACTCGGTGTTTTGCCGGTAAGTCACCGTCTGCCATCCCGCGCCAAGCATCTCCTTCAGAATGGGATTGGTCAGCAGTTTCTCCGTATGCTTCTCGTTGTCCTCTTTGGTCGGGCCGCCCCGTAGACGGTCGATTGCTCCGCCCAGAGCCATCACCGGACTGAACGAATTCACCACGTGATCCGGCGCCGCATCCACTGTCACGGTCTGGCCGCTTGTGATTCCGGCCTGCATGAAAAAAATAGATGCCGCGAGGCACACGATAACGTGCCCACTCCTACGTATTGACATAACTGTGCGTCTTGTTCTTATGAATTACGACGGCCGCGCTGTGTGCCTTCGCTCAGAAATACAACTTCATCGCTAACTGGCACTGTCTTGGCTGCACCGTCGTATAGTTGATCACGCCGAAATTAGGGTCGCCCACCAAGGTGTCCGGCGTACCGAATACGGGGTGGTTCAATGCGTTTTGTGCCTCCAGCCGTAATTCCAGTTTCAGGTCTTCGTGCCGTGTGGACAATCCGAACTGTTTCATCAGAGACAAGTCGCTCGAGAAGAAAAACGGACTACGTACGCTTCCAATCGCCCGTGCCGCGTTCCCTAACGTATAGGGCGCCGGTATCTGGAAGGCATCCGGATTTGCGAAGTAATTATTAATCCAGTTTCCATCGGACCCGCCTGTGCGCGTCGGTGTCGCCGCAAGATTGGGACGCTGTGGCCCATATGTCCAGATGGGCGTTCCGCCATTCACAACCGTAAACTGAAGCGGGAAGCCGTCGTGAACCGTCCAGATTCCGGCCGTCTTCCAGCCGCCTAATACCAGTTCGAGAGGACGCGGCATGTTGTTGAAGAAAGCTCTCCCGCGCCCGATCGGCAAATCATATGTGTAGCTCACCTTCAGTTGCTGAGGAATGTCGAATGTCGAAAGACTCCGTTCGAGATACGCTTTGTTCGGATCCTGCAGCGCCCATCCGGAGTTGGGACCATAATTCCCTATCCACGCCACATTCGTGTCGTACATCGAGGAATCGTCTATTGATTTCGACCACGTGTAGTTCGCCAAAAACTCCAGACCGTTCGAATACCGCTTGTTCACCGAGATCTGCAGCGCATTGTAACTGGAGTTCGCAGTCGGCGGCTCATCCGTCGCTACGCCCGTAAACTGCGGATATGGCAAAAGCAGTTGGTAAGCCTGCACGGTCGGGCTCGTTAGCGCGCTGTTGGCATAGTAGGACCCAGTGAGCAGTGGTGCGAACGGGTTCGGGACATAATTGCCCAGATTGCCGATCTGCGTCGGTGTCAGATTCTCTACCTGCGGCCCTAAGACGTCGAAATTATTATCACCGGCGAAGTACAGGTGAGTTCCTTTCTTGCCCACGTACTCCACATCCAGCAAGATGCTTCCCGTCAGCTGGCGCTGGATACCCAAACTCCAGCTCTGTTCGTAAGGCGTCCGCGCCGCCGCTTCCGTCCGAAGCGGACCGATCGCCCCATAACCTACATCGTTCAACAAACCGAGCGATCGGCCCGGCGGCTGGATCAGTCCGTTCGGAAAAGGATTGCTCAAATGCAGATACGGCGTCGCGCCATCGTTCTGATAAGTGGTCACAGCACTCGTGTACTGATTGAATCCTTGCGAACCGTAACTCAACAACCCATTCGCGCCCGACCGGGATTGGTCATAGTAAATGCCGTAACCGCCGCGAACCACCGTTTTTTTATCTGGCTGGTAGGCAAAGCCGAAGCGAGGCTGGATATCTTTCCAATCCGTCAACCAATTCATGCGATTATTCGCATCAGTGAACACCTCGCCGCCATACAACGTTCGCGTCACGTTCTGCTGTGTGATCGGATCCACGTAAGAAAGACTGCCGCCGTTCAGCGGACTCACCACCGTTGGATCGAACCAGTTCATACGATTGTGGCGTTCCGTTCGGGGCAGGGAAACGTCGTAACGCAGTCCGAGGTTTAAGGTCAGGTTCGGCCTCACCTTCCAGTTGTCCTGTACAAACCCCGCATATTGAAAGTTTTCTGTCGCCGGTTCGAATTGGTTTTCATAAAAACCGGAGCTCATCTGCCCCATCAAAAAACTCGCCATGGCGTCTCCGCCGCATTGACTGATATCCGCTACCGGGCACTGCGAGCTCCCAACGTTATTGAACTGAAAATATCCCAGCGGCGCGTTGGTCTGAATATAATTTTGCTGATGTAATCGCCCTTCAAATCCGAACTTCAGCTCATGGTTGCCGTGCACCTTCGAAAGCACTTCGCTCAACTGTCCCGTGTCCTGGCCCTGCCGGTAATTGCCATAAGGATCTTGCCCGATGCTCGTGAAACCGGCGGAATAATAACCGCTCCCGATGAACATCGCCGGAACGCCCGAAAATCCATTGGACTGCAGATACGAAGGCAAGCCGAGGGTGCCCAGCGGATTTGAGTTCGCGCTCGCATTATACGCATTGATCTGCTCCCCGCCCCGAGTGAAGCCGAGCGTACTGGTTAGCACCAGCGTTGGACTGAACGTTTGTGTATCGTTAATCGCAAACACATGCGACGAACTGTGGTTTGCTCCGCTGCCGCAAGGATCCGCAAAATCCTTGAAACAATTGTATGGCGTAGCTCCGCCCCAACCTTGCGAATACTTGAACGTAATCAGGTTTCGGTCAGTGAAGCGATGGTCGATCCTGATGTCGAACTGATCGCTAGCGACCGCCGTAGCTCCCGATCCGATCCAGTTGTCATAGATGCTCCCTCCCGCGATGTTCGGCTTCGGAAACAGATTCATAAGTTTCTGTGCCACTGGATCGATCAAATTTCCAGGCATCGCCGTCAACTGGTACGGCGTTCCATTCAGGTTGGGATTCCCCGGACTCGCGTAAGTAGCCAGATTGTTGAACGGGATGAATGCGCTGCGGTACGCGCCGGCAGCTCCGTTATCTGGCGTTTGAAACGTGCCGGAGTAAGGATCGTAGAGTTGTCCCGCCACCGCGCTGCATAGTCCTGTCGAATCGAACGTACCGCCATTCGCTGCACACAGTTCGCCGAAGTCTCCAGTTCGTTCCGCCGTGCTCGGAACGCCGGCCTGATACGTACTCATGTTCGACGTGCGTGTACCGTCCCAATCGAAGAAGAAGAAGGTTCTGTCCTTAATGATTGGGCCCCCAATGGTGCCGCCGTAATTGTTCCGGTGTACCGGAGGAAGAGGAACCCCGTTTTCGTTGTTGAACCAGTTGTTCGCGTCCGTGATCTGGTTGCGAAGAAAATCGTAGCCGCTGCCGTGAAAGGCATTCGTCCCGGAGCGCGTAATCATGTTGACTACCGACGCGCCCGAAAATCCATACTCCGCGCTGAAGTTCGTCTGCTGCACCTTGAACTCGTCCACAGCTTCCGCCGACGGCGTATAGGTCACTTGCGTGATCCCGCCATTGGGCTCAAAGTTAGTGATGGAAGCGCCATCCAGCAGAATGTCCGCACTCGCGCCGCGGCTGCCATTCGAGACGAAGTTCGTTCCCGTGTCGCCGACCGAGTTTGCATCGCTCATGTTGTTAATGCCCGGCCCAAGCGCGACCAAATCGAGTACATAACGATCGACCAGCGGTAGATCGTTGATCAGTCGGCGGTTCACCACCTGGCCTGTTTCCGCGTCTTCGGTGGCAAGGCTCTGCGTCTGCGACTGCACATCAACCGTTTGCCTGGCCGTGGCCACCTTCAGGCTCAAATTCGCTGTGACGTTCTGATTGACATCTACTGCGATGTTCGTGCGCACGGACTTCTCGAACCCGCCCACCTCCGTCGAAACGGAATATCTGCCCGGCGGAACCGAAGTGAATAGATACCGTCCGCTGTTATCTGTCGTCCTGGTGAATTGATAACCTTTCTGCTGGTCAACCAGCGTCACCTGGGCTCCCGGAACCGCTGCTTGACTCGGATCGGTGATTTGTCCACTCACCGTCCCGAAATAACTCTGCCCAAACAGCATCATCTGCGCCGCGCAGAAGCCGGCAAATATCAATACATGTAAACGGCCTGTGAACTTCGTCATAGAAGATTGCTCTCTAATCTATCGAACTCGTCGTCAGAATAGGGACAAAAGACGCTTTGCGCCTTCAAAAGCCTACATTGTACAGAACTTTGATACTTCCGGGCAGCTAAGTGCGTCATCCCTGGCGGTCAGTGAGTCGCCTGGAGATCCAATCCGGTCTCTTGAAGGATGGGATAAACGAGCATAGAACGCCGTTGATCGGAGCCGTGGCCCTTCTCCGCCACGGGCTGATGCGCCACCGCCTTAAGGCCCGGGGCGGAAATGACTACGGCATGCCGCAACTCCTCCTTGTAGTGCTGGAACGTTTTCTCAAAACGAGGATTTCTCTTCGAGAGATCAAACCGGATCTCTTCCATAGCAGACCGGTAGTTCTCATCGTAGTAGGCCCGAACAAACTCGCCACCAATTCTCTTCAGGATCTCGGCGGACTTGCTGAAGCTGCTAGTCGCAGTGGCCGTCCCGCATTGCACGCCAAGCAGCGCGCCGAGCGCATAGGAGGCCATAAGCATTTCGAATGCTTGCCGCGACCCACGGACTTCCTCGTGAACACACCATCCTCCCACTTGAAATTCACGCTGATGGTCCAGCAGCACCAGGCGAAGCCCGGCGACCAATTCGTCGTTCGGTTTAAAGCTCAAGACATGCCATGCTTCGATGTCCTGCGGCTGTACGTGTCTGCCGTGTGTGTGTAGCTCATCAGGCTGCAGCGCGCCTAGGCGCACGTAACATCCACCGCGAAAGCTTTGAAGTTTGTGCAGGAGCCGCTGCCCCGCAGCCAGGCTGTGATGAACATTCAGGAAAGGACTTAGATCACCGTCCTCGGGAGCCAAGATGACCAAATGCCGCATGCGGTTCTCTTCGGCATCCGCGCCACATGTAATGGGCTGATCTAATAAATCGGTACACGCGGCAAAAAATCGTAGGGCTGCCGATGAGAATAACGTCGGAGCTCACAAATCCCTATGTGATCGGAAACGCCTGAGGCCTAAGTTTCTCCTCTGCCTGAGCTGAACGACCCGTTTGCTCGGCTCTCTATGCTACGGGCGCGTGGCTTATTACTTCATCCACACTCCACGCGTACCTCCCTGCAGTCGCCAGCGTCAAACTGGTTCTCAAACTCGGGACACCTGGAAGACAGCGCGCGCGGCGCGGCGAAAACGCAACCCTAACCCCGTCAAAGCTGCTCGCGAGGTATGTCGGCGCGCACTTGGTCCCCCATGTCTAACGGAACATACCTGCGCCTCACCAGACTTTAACGGTTAGCACGAAGTTGTAGAGCGGCGATCACTTCAGTAGAATAGCCGGATTGACAAGGAGTGGAGATGCGAGCAGCCACAAGGAAACTACTGAGATTCTCTGCTGTTGCAGGCGCGGGCGGGTTCGCAATTTACGCCGCTCCTTCCTTTCTGCGGTTTGTTCGAAAGCGGAACGGCCTATCCGGCCGCTTCAATCAGATGTGCGAGCGCGTAGATCGGGCGTTCGGTTGGCACAAGCTGCCCACGCCCCTAGGGCTCATTACACTAGTCGGTATTCGAAATACTCTTCGCGAGCGGAACCTGTACGACACCACTCCGCCCGGAAGCGTGGTTCCGAGGCCTCCCGGCGAGGCGAGTTACTTGGTAGCACGAAGTCCCGACGGTACTTACAATGATCTCCAGTGTCCAGTGATGGGAAGCGCCGGAACGCGCTTCGGCCGTAATGTTCCCTTGCGTGATACATGGCCTCAGAACGACCCGGACATTCTGAATCCGAGCCCGCGAGAGGTTAGCCTTTCGTTGCTGACACGCAAGGAGTTTACCCCGGCGTCCACGCTGAACCTCTTAGCTGCGGCTTGGCTGCAGTTCATGATCCGCGATTGGTTCAGCCATGGTCGGAGCCCCAAGGACGAGCCTTGGCAGGTGCCGCTACCCCCGGGCGACAACTGGCACGAGAACCCGATGAGGATTCTTCGCACACGAGAGGATCCGACGCGGTCCCACGTGGACAGCGGCACTCCAGCCACCTACGCCAACACGGAGACGCATTGGTGGGATGCTTCCCAGCTTTATGGCAGTAGCCGGGCGTACCAGCAGAAAATCAGAACGGGCGTCGACGGCAAGATCGTGGTTGGGAAGAACAACTTGGTCGCTCCCGATCCAACTGCTCTGGTTCAGTTGCAACAGGCTGCGCTCGCCGGTTGGTGGCTGGGCCTCGAGATCTTCTTCTCTTTGTTTAGCCTGGAGCATAATGCTGTTTCTGACCGTCTAAAGCGGGATTATCCTGAGTGGTCTGATGAAGATCTGTTCCAGCATGCGCGGTTGGTCGTCTCTGCGCTGCTTGCCAAGATTCATACCGTAGAGTGGACAACTGCAATTCTTGGCCATCCAGCTCTCCAGATCGGAATGCGCGCGAACTGGTGGGGTCTGGCCACTGAACGCATACACAAACTGTTCGGACGGCTGAGTAACAGTGAATTGATTAGCGGAATCCCCGGCTCGGCGACGGATCACTATGGTGTGCCTTACTCACTCACCGAAGAGTTCGTCGCAGTGTACCGGATGCATCCTTTGATTCCCGATGAGATTACCTTCCGGTCGCTTGAAGACAGTCATGTTCTGAAGCAGGTGGGGTTCGCCGATATCGCCGGAAACAGAACCCAGGATATCTGTGACAGCATCGGCATGAAGGAGATCCTTTACTCCTTCGGACTCATGAACCCGGGTGCGGTGCAACTGCATAATTACCCGCGCGCATTGCAGACGTTTGAACGGCCGGATGGCGTGGTAATAGACTTGGCCGCCCACGATGTGATGCGAATTCGAGAGCTTGGCGTCCCCAGGTATACTCGCTTTCGTGAATTGTTCCATTTGAAGCCGGTGCGTACCTTCGAGGAACTAACGAGCAACTCGGTTTGGCGCGAAGAGATTCGGAAGGTGTACAACAACGATATCGATTCGGTGGACCTAATTGTGGGATTGTTTGCGGAACAGCCTCCGGCGGGTTTTGGTTTCAGTGATACAGCATTCCGGATTTTCGTCTTGATGGCATCAAGGCGGCTGAACAGCGACCGGTTCTTCACAACCGACTACACCGAGGAAGTTTATACAAAAACGGGAATGGACTGGATCAACGACAACACTCTTTCCACAGTGTTGCTACGTCATCATCCTGAACTGGCGCCTTCACTGAGAGGAGTCAGCAATGCATTTGCTCCTTGGCGAATGATTTAGTGAAGGATCGAACTGGCGTTACCACGGATAAGGCTGCTTGGGCAGCGAGCACGGGTTTCGTAAATCCTGGTCTCTCGATTTTAAAATGACATCAGTCTTGCCGAAGTGCGGCGGCAGCTGGCCAGCGCTCCGGGCCGCGCGACCACCGTGGTGCAAATTTCGCAGGCGTCTGATCGGCCCTGCTATATAATCGCGCCAGATCTATTTACATGAGATCTGCTAAAGGAGAAATTTAGATGCGAAAATACGTGTATAAAATTTCCCTGGCAGCGATGCTGTTGGCATCTGCAATAGTTTTGCTCGCGCAAACCGACCAGAATGGTCCGTTCATAGGAACGTGGAAATTGAACGTCGCGAAATCGAAGTTTAATCCCGGGCCAGCCCCGAAAAATGAGACCGTGACGATTGCGCCCGACGGAAAGGTCTCCGTCGAAGAGGTCAGTGGGGACGACAAGCCCACGAATTGGTCATTTACCCCGGCCGGCGATACGGCTGTTCCAATTGAAGGAATGGAGAACTCGACAGTCCTGGCGAAAGTGTCCGGCAACATAGTTGGTCACACTTGGAAGGTGGGCAATGGAAACGAGACCGGCCACGGTGTTGTTTCCAAGGACGGCAAGACAATGAAATACACTCTAACCGGTACGGACGCTCAAGGCCAAAAAGTGCACAACGTTATGATCTTCGAAAAAGAATAACTGCGCTCGGCCGTGCCGTCGCGAATGAGAGTCTTTCTCCTCAGATTGTGAATAGGCGCGCGCAATCCGGCTGCGCGAAGTTGCCAGGCAAAGCGAACAAGTTAGCGCGCAGCACCTTAGGTTCCCAAAGACAGAAGCAGGTCAACCTTTCGGCCAGTGCTCTTCTTCTGAACGACCTGTTTCCTTGGTGCTCCCTATGCCACGGGCGCGCGGCTTATTACTTCATCTACACTCCACGCGTACCTCCCTGCAGTCGCCAGCATAAAAGCGCCCCCGGACGCGGCAAACACGGATGCGTCAAAGGCCGTTTTCACGCCCGTTCCAGCCGTCATGCCCAGCGCAAACGCCAATAACAAACAACCGCTCAGCCGGGCCGCCCACCGCGTTCTGAACCCGATTAAGAGCAGAACGCCAAGCGCGATCTCTGCAATGGTCACGCCCCATCCCACTGCGGGAATGATCGCGCTCGGGAACCAAGGATTCAGTTTCGCGACGTAGGATAGAAAATGCCCCATGTCTCCCCAGGCGACAGTCGCTCCGCCGTACGGGCCCCAAATTCCGAGGCGGTCCGCGACGGCTGACAAAAATCCTGCTGCCAGTCCGAACCGCAAGAATACCGTTTCAAGTCGGTGATCGGGCACAAGTCCCTATTCGCCTAGGCCGGCAATGTCACCGGGCTCCCCTTCGGGGCCACAATGAATGCCAGGAATCGCACCGGCGCATTTGTCTTCGCGCTCGCGCCTGTGGTGTGCAAAACCCCAAGCGGCTCGAAAAATGTGCTACCCTCTTCGATCACTTGCGGATCTTCTCCATTGACGGCAAACAGCATTTCTCCATCCAGTACGTAGCCCAGCACGAAACCTGGATGCCGATGAACGGTCGAAGGCTGCCCCGGTTGCGCCGTCACCTCCACCAAAATTGCTTCCCGTCCCGCCTCCGGCCCCGTCAATTCGTGTCGCGCCAACTCTTTCACTAGGCCGCGCCGCGAAGGCTGCGCTCTCGCGCGGCAGCGCCAGAAAAGTGCGGCCATAAAGCCGAGAAAAGTCCGCCGGTTTTTCATTTCCCGATTCTAGCTGCCCGCCCCTTTCTTGTAACAGCGGCACAGGCGAGGGGTCCACGTGGCGCATCCACCTCTCGCGCGGGAGTGGTTTAGCCTCGTCTTATGGCGGGTGGCGCGATTCATCAAGCTCAACTTCTTCTGATCGTGCTGCTTGTCTTCATTGTTGGCTTCGGCATTCTGGCCCAACGTTTGAAGATCGCTTATCCGATCGTGTTTGTCCTCGGTGGACTTGTGGTGAGCTTCATACCAGGTCTACCGGCCATCTCACTCAACCCGAACTTTATCTTTGTCAGCGTTCTGCCTCCGCTGTTATTTGCAAGCGCCACACAAACGTCCTGGGGCGAATTCAAGTACAACCTTGTCAGCATCAGCTCTCTCGCGTTCGGGTTGGTGGGATTCACGGTCGTGGGTGTGTCGTTTGCCGCTCACTGGCTAATCCCCGGATTTGATTGGCGGCTCGGACTGGTTCTGGGCGCTGCAGTGGCGCCTACGGATGCGATTGCCGCAACCGCGATCGCTCAACGCATCGGTTTGCCCAAGCGAATTGTCGACCTGCTGGAAGGAGAAAGTCTGGTGAACGATGCCAGCGGTCTCCTGGCGCTTGAGCTTTCCACCGCGCTTGTAGTCACCGGCAGCGTTCCGTCCGTCACGGGCGGAATACTTCGCTTGCTTTCTCTCGTTGCGGGCGGCATTCTCGTCGGACTCATCATCGGCCGCATCGTTCAGTTCGTCGATTCACATGTGGACAATGCGCGTATAGAGATTGCACTTAGCCTGGTTACTCCCTACGCGGCCTACTCTGCTGCGGAAGCCGCCGGCGTGTCGGGTGTGCTCGCCACGGTGGCCACGGGGCTTTACTTGGGCCGTCAGAGATCGTTCCTGCTCTCGTCGCGCGTACGCCTCGAGAGTCAGTCCTTTTGGACTACGTTTGCATTTCTTCTGAACGGAATCGTCTTCCTTCTGATTGGTCTGGAACTGCCGGCGGTTCTCCAGGGCATCCGCTCTATCTCTCCCTCTGAGCTGCTCGTCAGCGCCGTACAACTTTCGGCATCCGTCATTCTCCTAAGGCTGATTTGGGTATTGCCGGCCGCATACATCGGCTATCTCATCAGGCGTAAGCTTCTACATCAGGCAGAGGAGCGGCCATCGCTACGTGCGGTCTTTATATTGGGCTGGACGGGGATGCGCGGTGTCGTCTCTCTAGCTGCGGCCATCGCGCTTCCCGCGACGCTGTCGAACGGTCAGCCCTTTCCTCAGCGCAATCCGCTCATCTTTCTCACGTTTTCGGTCATTTTGGTGACGCTTGTTTTGCAAGGGCTGACTCTTCCCGCCTTGATTCGCGCTCTCAAGCTGTCCAGCCCCGACGTGCACGCACTGGAAGAGCGCAAGGCGCGTCGGCTTATGATGTCGGCTGCGTTGAAGCGCATTGAGGAGCTGCGTGAAGAGGACAAACCGGAGTTCAATCCGCTGTATGACGCGTTTGCTCGCATGTATCAGCAACGGCTATCGGTATTCACGAGCGATGACCAGAACGGGGCGGATGACACCGGTCCTAAACGGGAGCGGCATTACCGCTCTGTCGCCAAGCAACTGCGTGCCGTAGAACGGTCGGCCGTCATGAACCTGCGCGCTCGCAACGAAATAAGCGAGGGCGTTTTGCGCACTATCGAGCATGAACTCGACCTACTCGATCTGCGCTCCTCTGACGTTTAGCCCCCCCAGCGTGGGATTGCTGCGTCCGAAGAAAATCACAGCAACATTTCAGACGTCTTAGGACGCATTTTTCTCGTCTGCCGCTCTCACCGGGATATCATCTCTGCGCGTCCAATCGCAGTACACGATCCCATCTTTCCTCATGAAATCGACTTCGCCGTAGCGCAAATGTCTGCGATCGGATTGCCGTGATGGCGACGATATCGGCAAGTTTACCGGGCGCGAGCACGCCGATCATCGCGTCCTCCGGCTAGCCGAGAATGGCAGTGGAGACTGAGGCAGCAGGGAAAGCAGCAAAGGGAGAATCATCCTGCTGAATGGAACATCGAGCGCGGGGAAATCTACTCTTCCGAAGCGCTCAGGGTTAAACTCGAAGCTCAGTTTCACTATTACGCTTCCGACCAGCTTGCCGGGGCAGGCTTTCGGCCACTGAAACGATCCTTTCTGCCTTGAAAGCTCGCTTCTCATAGAAACGTATTGCGGCTCACCCATATGCGTTGAGTTAAGCGCAGGAGTTTCCTCAGAATTTCGGCGCCTCCCGGCCCAGCAGCAAATCCAACTGTAGATTGGGGGCGATTTCTGGGGTGGGCCGGGGTTGGTTTGGGAGAGAATTTTCTTGATTCCGTCAGCTAGCGCATAGAACCGGAGGGCGGAATGCCAAAAAAGCGTTGCGAGATAATCAGCAGCCTTTCGCAGAGGATGCGCAACTTCATCTTCTGCCCCAGAAAGGTCGCGGCCAAGTAAGCCGCGGCTGTCACCAGCACGACTAAGTTCTTTAATCGCTGACACTTCATTACGCGGATGTCTTCCAGGTTATAGCTCTGTTTGACGAAGCGAAAAGTCTCCTCAATTTTCCAGCGCGTCAGGTCGATTTGCGCGATCCACCACAGCGATTGTGAGTCCCGCGCTCGATCAAGCGCATTGGTGAGCAGTAAGATCGGTTCCTCGCCGAATCCGGCGACCACCACCTAAATGCAACCGTTCGTCACGTCCCAGCAGACGAATCGGCTCGACGCCGTAGCGCAGTTCGTAAGTCTTTTCCCGCCCGTCCTGAATTTTGACGATCCGTGCTTGATACCGCAGCCGGCAACGAGCGCCCAACTCTGTCACGCTGCGTTCCGTATTCTTGCGGTCCGCCACGAAGCGCTTCCTCGTGGAGCGGATAACAAAGCGCTCGCCCCGGTCCAGCAAGGGTTCCAGCAGCTTCTTGCGATCCCCGCCTCGATCCACGGCCCAGATCCCACGCCCTTGTGCATGCCACCGGACCGGATCGATGCCGGCCAGCACTTCCGCGTTTTCCCTGACGAATTCTTTCGCTTCGGCCGAATACAAGTTTTGATAGAGAGGAACATTTTCACTGCCGTTCACTGTCGTCCTCGTGATGTCGCACAACCAGTAGCCGGCATGCATTTTGCCCGTGCTGCCGTCGTGTACTGTTGCCAAGTACTCCATCCTCTTGGCGTATTCTTGGCGGATATCACTCAGATCCAGACACAGCACGGTATCGGCTGTGATGCGCCGGCTGGCCATTTTCGCCAATTGTGGACTAAGTTCTGTTGCCAGTTCTGCCGCTCCTAAGTTGCGCGACAGACGATCTTCTGTTTTGATCAGCGCAATTTCTTCTTTCAGACTGCGGGCGATGTTGCTCAGCTTCACATCCTGGCTCGCTTGGATACCGAACAGCATCTGGTCCACGAATTTTCCCAGCGGCCGCCTCAGCCCCTCGCACAGCTCGCTGGAGAACTTCGTCAGTTGCGCTTTCAGGCGTGAGCGCAGTTTGCTATCTTTCATCCGGGGGACGGCTCCTGTGGTGGTCTGAGTTCTTGGAAAAACTCTTCTACCACGGATTTCATCCCTTGCCACTTCCCAAACTGCCTAAATCTCTGAAACCTCAGAGATTAGCCGACGAGCCCTTCAGAATCTGAGGAAACTCCTGTTAAGACGTTCTTGACATTTGCCTCCAGAATCAGAGTGACTGAACTTGTGGAGGTTCTTCGGCGTACCTAAAAACTGGCGTCCCTGCATGATCGTGCAGGTTAAACCAACCCTTCGTAAAAAGATATGCCAAATCCAAACGAACGCATCCGGTCATATCCCAAATTTCTTGATTGGCTGCGCTATTTCTGTGCTTTCATGCTGTACATGTACGGTCTTAGCAAGCTGTTGCACTTGCAGTTTAGCTTGAATTCAGAGCTCGCCCAACGGCCTGTCGGATCGCTTACCGGTTATCAGCTTACTTGGTACTACTATGGTTACTCGCGCATTTACGCCTCGATTTTGGGCCTAACGCAGGTCACGGGCGCCACCTTGCTACTGTTTCGCAAGAGCACGCTTCTGGCAGCGCTAATCATGACGCCGGTGATGGCGAACATACTCCTCATAAACGTGTTCATCTTGGTCAACGACTACGGACCATACCTCATCTCAGCGCTTATTCTTACGTCCATGCTGATGATTTTGTGGTATGAGCGCCCCACTCTGGTGTCGCTTCTTTGGTTGGGTCAAACCGCCGAGGCAGCGGAGTCGCGCCGAACGCATCGGTGGATTAGGATACTCATCCCACTGCTTGTGAGCGGTATTCTGATCTCCGGTATCCTGATGCAGCATTATTTGCGCAGATAAACGGGGCTACGCCCCATGCAGCACGTACGGGCGCGAAGCGCCGTAAGAAGTTCCGCGACTCGCCAAACAATTCTGGAACGACTCTTCGGTTAGCGCGGCGGGGACGGCGGATAGCTTGCCTGAGGCGGGCCGATGGGCGGCGTCGCGTAGGATCCGGGAACGGCTGGGGTGTAATATCCTCCCGTTTCAAGAACCCGCCGCCCCTCATCGCTGAACAAGACCCACAGTCCGTAGACGCCCAGCGCAGTGCCGAGTGGAACGTGAATCAGGTGAAGAATAGAGAGGACGATCATCAGCGGGCGCGACCAGGGGCGGAAATTCAGCAGGCCCCAGCCACCGATGATGGCAGGGGCAGCCAAAACCAGGAGAAAAATAGCCAGGCAGAGGCCGACGGTCGCGAGTATAGGGGCGATGTTGGCAGCGTCTTCCTCGCCCACGCCGGCGGCGACCACCAGCAGTCTGGCTGCGCCACCCAGGACGATCAGAATGACAATGCCGCCAAAGGCGGTCAGGCAACCCATGATGATGTTCAAGATCCCAAGAATGCGGATGTGCTCTCTCATGACTGCTCCTTCCTGTGATACGACAATAGCTTGTCCCTTGGTTCCATAAGGCGCTATCGTCCAACAACTTAGACTGATTTTACGAAATAGACAGCCGTCCTGGAACAGTAAGTCCAAATACTGTTCTAAGCCGTAGCAAAACACGGTAAACTGAAATCTAATAGATGCGTAAGGACTTAAGACGCAGTACTTTCCAGTTTCGATAATGCTGACAAGCCCGTTATTCGCATTGCTGTTTGCCCAGCCGGCTCTGAGTCAACGCCTGATGGACGGACTATTCGACAATCCGTTCTCAGGTATTTACCGCCTGTCGCCTTTTGATTGGGCGCTCCTCATTCCGTACTTCGGCACGTTGGTCATCCTCTCGGTGTACGGGCTGCACCGTTACGAGACGATGCGCCGGTACCGAAAGTACCGGAAGAACCTGCCGAAAAGCGCGCCGCAGCAGTATGAACATCTACCTGCGGTCACGATCCAGTTGCCGCTGTACAACGAGCGCTTTGTGGTGGAACGCTTGCTCGAAGAGATCGTGAAAGTGGAATATCCGCGTGAGCTGCTGCAAATTCAGGTTCTAGATGATTCGACAGACGAGACGCATCCCTACACCGAGCGGCTTTGCAATGAGTACAGGGCAGCCGGATTTCCGATCGAATACAAACATCGAACGAACCGGCACGGTTACAAGGCCGGGGCATTGCAGGAAGGGCTGGAGACGGCAACAGGCGAGTTCATTGCGATCTTTGACGCTGATTTCCTTCCCCCGACCGACTTTCTGACCCGCACGGTGCATTTTTTTACTGATCCCGGCGTGGGCGTCGTGCAGACGCGATGGAGCTATCTCAACAAAGAATTCAATATCCTGACCCAGGTGGAAGCGATGTTGCTCGACGGCCATTTCGTGCTGGAACATGGAGCGCGTTGCGGGTCGGGTCTCTTCTTCAATTTCAACGGTACCGCGGGCATTTTGCGCCGGACCATGATCGACGATGCGGGCGGTTGGCAGCACGAAACACTGACTGAAGATTCAGATTTGAGTTACCGCGCGCAATTGAATGGCTGGCGGTTCGTTTACGTTCCGGCGCTCGACTGCCCCTCTGAATTGCCGGTGGACACGTATGGCTTTCAGGTACAGCAGGCGCGCTGGGCGAAAGGCTTGACGCAGGTCGCCAAGAAACTGCTGCCGCGTATTTGCAAAGCCGATTTGCCGTTGCGGGTGAAGGTGGAGGCGTTCATGCATCTGACGCCGAATATTTCTTATCCGCTGATGATCATTGTTTCGATGCTGATGCTGCCCGTCATGATTATCCGGTTCTACATGGGTGTCTTTCAGATGGTCCTGATTGACCTGCCATTGATTGTGGCTTCCTTCTGGTCTATTTCGGCGTTCTACTTATACGCGCAACGGGAACTGTATCCAAAAACCTGGTGGAAATCAATCGCGTTTCTGCCAATGTTGATGGCGGCAGGAGTGGCGCTTACCGTAAGCAACAGTAAAGGTGTCATTGAGGCTTTTCTAGGCATCAAGACGAGCTTTGCGCGAACTCCGAAGTACGCGATTAGCTCGGGGAAGCCGAAGATCAATGCGGAGGCTTACCGGAGGCGGAGCGGAGTACTCCCCTTTATCGAGTTGACCATTGGAGCGTACTTCGTGTACATGATCCAGTTCGCAATGGACACCGAGAATTACTTCGCGATTCCTTTTCTTGTGTTGTTTGTTTGCGGATACTGGTGGGCTGGTTTCACCACTCTATACGAAGAATACCGGAACAAACTGCAATGGCGCCGTAGCAGGCGCTTGGCGATTGCCTCAAACTAGCAAGCTGATATAACCCGTATTTCGAAAAGCGTCCCTTTCGGCAGAGCATGCAGAAACCAAACGGCCCGCATGAACGATGCCGAGGAGTCGCACCGCTCTGTAGTACCTGTGAACCAGCCGAACAAAGCCGGGCGACCGGCGGCGGAGGTTGGGGAGGGAAGAGGGTGGATCAACGAGAACTGAAGTGCACCCCTGGCGTGAGACCAGCCAGTTAAGGGTTAAGTGCCGTTCAATGAAAAATCATTGCATGGCGTAGTTGATGTTCTCCATTTCTGGAAGCACCTGATTTGCATCAGGTGCACGCTTTCCCGATTGCGACCGAAGCCATCGAGCTAATCGGTCAGTTATATGCGATTGAGCATGAGATCCGCGGCCGCTGGCCCGATGAACGCCAACGAGTACGCGATATCCGATCCCGGCCGTTGCTGACATCTTTGCACGAGTGGTTCAAAGCAGCACTGGCGAGGCTTTCTCGAAAATCCGAAACGGCGGCCGCGATCAGCTATGCGCTCGGACGCTGGACCGCGCTCGTGCGCTATTGCGATAACGGCTTTATCGAGATCGACTACAATGCCGCCGAACGGGCCTTGCGTGCAGTCGCAAAGGGGAGCTCATTGGACACCTCGTTTTCAAGATCTGAAAACATTGAGTTTGCTTCTCGGAATTCGGCCGACACGGACGACCTTTTTGTGCGATCGCAGTAGTGACGAGCTGTTCCAGCAGATCGTTCGCTTGGATTTGATACGGAGCATCGGGAACGACTTGATCGGCGGTGAGGATGGCTTGTTTGATGAGCCGGCGGATCTGATGATTTAAGACGCCGAGTCTCACGGCGGATTCCGACATGGTGAGCCACTCTCCATTCTTCTCGGCTGATCGATACGCGTGTATTCCTCGTAGCCGACGCAAAGAACTGACTCGGTTTGTGGTCCACGTCTTACCTTGCCCGATCGGCAATCCCATGCGGTTCAACATGGCAGCGATGTCCTGATCCGACCATCGCGTTGCCATGTTGCCGATCACGGCAACGGCTTCGCGTACGCCCAACTCCGCTGCTGAACCCAACCGCAATACAGTTCTTTGACATCTCTCATTCAGCGCACACCCAGCTTTGGCGGAGCATGCTTGAAAGCTGTTTTATGCCAAGCAATGACGCTCTCGCAGCCAAAAAACCGCCTCCCATCGAATCGGCTTCCAGCTTATCCGCTCTCCATCACCCTGGTGAGCTATCCGGGCGAGTTCCCGAGACCCGGAACGTACTTTCGTTACTAGCCTCAACCTGCGAAATTCGGTTGAACCCGTCCTCGCAGCTATGGCCCGAAAGGGATTGCGGCGCGCCGGAGCGAGCCGTTCCCCCATTCGCAATTAGGACTCAACCCGCGTTCACGGAATCAGCCATTCTCCTGGCGCTGCTAACACCGGCGGAGCCTGCAAAAAGGTGATGACCGGGAGAACAGTCACCGGCTTTGTGGAAATCATCGCCGCTTCCGCGGTCTGCGAAATTTCCTGCGCATATTGCTCCGCGCGCGGTCCCGATCCGTTGTAAGCCGCCCACGTTTTCATCGCCCACTCAATCCAAGTGATTCCGGGTCGGAATTGGTTTTGCAGCTTGCCCAGAAACAGGTTGACTGATTGCCGCACGTTCTCTCGCCAATCCCACGCGATATCTGCCGTTACTCTCTGATTCCCTACTTCCGTGAACTGTGAGATGCCAACTCCAAAATCGAAGCTGGCCAACGGGAAATTACCTGGATCGGCAGGCCAGAGAAATGGCACTGTGCAATCCGGCTGGAATGGATTGTAAAAGTGATACGGCTGGGTAAAGATCATGATCGCGCCGTCCTGCGCAGTCGGATTGAACTGCGTCGCGTCCGATTCCTGCCGGAAGACAGCCTGCAGCATATACAAAATGTTTTGATCCGTCGCGCCCAATTGCGTCCTCAGGTAATCGCACACATCATCCACACTGGGATTCATCCCCGCAATGCGTACGTGCACATAATCAGCCAAAATTGCGCCGTCAAGTTGTGCCGCCACCTCCAGCAGCGCGTGCCCGCCGAGCACTCGCGATTCGTCGTTATAAGTAAACACGCATCCGGATGAGGCGTCCCCGAATATCGTGAACGACGGGCTTTGGCTCTGCCCGCGCCATTCGCGATCCAACGCCTCACAAGCGCTGCGATAGCGGTAGCCGCCTGTGTTGCAGTAACGGCAAAGAACATGGCGGCAGACCAGACGCCAGTAGATGGGCGACGTAGCAGGATCGAAACCGGCCACAGAGCACTCGACGGGAATCGCCGGCATCGACGGGGCCGCCGTCAACTGATAAACGTTTTGATTGAAGTCGTCGGACCGCGGCACGCCGCCTGGCTGATAATCCGGCGGATCGTTTCGATCGAGGTTCTGAATCTGGAGAGTCGCTCCATTTTCGCTGGTGTTCCGGGTTGGGAGCGCCAGCCCATCTTCACTCCCGGAAAACCAGGCGTCCAGAATGTGCCATTCGGGTTTGTGCGGCATACAGTTCGCCCGAGTTGTCGCACTGCTCGGCACCGAGGCGCGGCGAGATCGGATGTAATCGCCGGATTCTATTCGGGATGATCGGTCTGGAACTCTTGAACAGATGGAAAAATGTCCGGAAGATTGTCGTTCCCGGCCGCCTCTCCTCTGTGTGCGGCACGCCTTTCTACGTCCGCCGGAACTACCTGTTCCATGCACTTCAGCCGCAGCCTGATAAATTAGCCAAAGGCACTCTCCCCTCTTCGCCCTAGGGCGAATGAACTGGAATTTCGGTTTCGGGAGTCTGTTTCTCAGAAGCGCAAAGGGCGCGGATACGCGTCCCGAGACAGGGAGGAATACACCGCTCTTTGGGGGGCGCGCTTGATACCGCGCCCGTTTTGCGCGGAACTTTAAAGACATGATCGAACTCGCCGATACCACCGCTCAGCTCTCGCATGAGACGGCCTCCAGCGCTTCCTTGTTGACGCGCCGCATATACGACGTCCTGGCCCCCATTTACGCCGTCCCCACGCTCCTGTTTCATGCCTACGGCCATTCCGCCGCCCTGGCCGCCTCCTCCATCGAAAACGGCATGCGGGTGCTGGAAGTGGCCATGGGTTCGGGAGAGATGTTCAAACGACTGGTAGAGGTCAACCCTGACGGCCAGACCATTGGCGTCGACCTCTCGCCCAAAATGGCCGCCCGCTCCCAAGCCATCGCCCGCCGCCTCTTTCCCCAGGTCTCCGCTGAGTGCCAGGCGGCCGATGTCCGCTACCTGCCCTATGCCGACGGACAGTTCGACCGTGTCGTCTGTTGCTATCTCTTCGAACTGCTCCCGCATCAGGACGTGCCCGACACCCTGCTGGAGCTGCGCCGCGTGCTGCGGCCCGGCGGCCGTCTCACTACCATCCTAATCGCTCAGAACAAGCGCAGCTTCAATGCCATGTACAAGGTCTGCTCCAAAGTTTTGCCGGCGTTCTGGGGTCGGCAACTCGACGGCTATGTCGCGGACCTGCTTCCTCAATACGGCTTCGAAATCGACAGCGACCGCCACGTGCAGCAGTTCTTTTACAGTTCCCGCATCGTCTCGGCCGTCAATGCAGCGCGCTAAACGGTGTCATGGCGCCAATAGCCCCTGCTCTTTCGGCAATAATATATTTGACGTACCAATCTTCGCCATAATGGTTATGGCGTGACAGGCCCGTCTGTGATAGGCTCCCCAGCTAGGAATTCCGGTATTGCTCGACTCTGTTCGTAGCTTGCCTTCGCGCCAGGTCGTTGGGTTCGTTTGGTAAATTCGAACCCGAGGCGAAACTTGGGTTCGTTTCGTAGCCCGGACTCCTGAATTCGTTCAGTAATTTGTGCGTGTGGGTTCGTTTGGTAAATCGGGCCAGTCTATCGGGTTGGCCGTAGCCGAATATATTCGTTGGCCTGTGTGCTGGAAGTCAGCCCTTGCCCATATAAAGCCTGCGTTGCGAAGCAAGCGATTATCATGAAACCTGTGATGTGGGCGCAGATCGAGCGAGTGAGTGGGTACACTGTTCCTCCGCGTCAAGTGTTGCTAAGCGAAGTAAAACAGTCCAGTTAGCTCGCTTACCTGGCTACTCGGTTGTACCGTAATTCTGATCGTAGTTCAAGTAACAATCGGATTTGTTCTCCGAAAAATAGCCTCCGATTTAATCCTATATTAGCGGTGCGAGAAGAATGGATAAGCAAAAGTGTTCGCGGAACAGTACGTGAATCAGGGAAGTACCTCTGCGCTGGCGATAAAATCGTACGGCTCCGGGAGCTCGTGAAACCGCGGCAGATGCCGTATCAGTAGCAATCGGCCGAGTCATGTCGGTCTGCCGTCGCGGAAGATCGGTTGGGTGATTCGGCTGAGGGCGGGCAGCGCAGCTAGCGCTTCTGCAGCATCTCAAGCTCTTCCAAGCTGCGTGGCCAATCTGGCCCTAGAAGCCGCGATAATGCGCGATCGGCTAGTATCTTGCCGCCCGTCTGACAGCGTGCGCAGTAGTTGGTCTCGTTATCGGCGTAGCGGATGCGCAGGATTTTCTCGCCGCAGACGGGGCACGGATGACGATACCGCCCATGCACAGCCATACCTTCGCGAAAGGCTGTGACCTTCTCAGGGAAGCGCTCGCGAGCTTCGGCACGGAAGCGCTCGATCCAGAGATCGAGCGTTGCTCTTGTTGCGCCGAAGAGCCGCTCCCATTCTTCCGGCTTGAGCTTCTGTGTTTGAGCAATGGGAGATAGCCGCGCGGCGTGGAGGATCTCATCCGAATACGCATTGCCGATCCCGCTGACGATGCGCGGATCTGTCAGCGCCCGCTTCAGGGTATGATTCGTTGCTCTCAGAGCAGCCTGAAAGCTTGCAGCATCAGCCGCGAAGACGTCAATACCACCTGGATCGATGCTTTGAAGCGCCGCTTCGCCTTGGAAGAGGTGCAATGCCGCTCGCCGCTTTGTTCCGGCTTCCGTCAACACGAGCGAGCCTTCTGGGAAATCGAAAGCGGCCAGGCTCTGGCGTCCCGAGAGCTTCGCATTCGCCGGCCGCCAATGCAGCCGTCCCGCGATCATCAGATGCAGCACGAGCCAGAAATCGCCCGCGAGTCCAAACACAATGCGTTTCCCTATGTGCCGCAACTCGCGGACGACTCGTCCTTCAACATCCGCAAGTGGTGGACTGGCGGTGCGAAGCAGAAACGGGGTAGCCACGCGAACCCGTTCGAGCGGCTGACCGATTACACGCGGTTCGAGCGCCTCGATATACGCCAGGATGTCCGGCAGCTCCGGCATCTACTGGAAACGCGTGAATCGATTGAGGTCGATTTCTGGTACGTCAACTGGGAGGCGCGTGTCACGTATGGGAGCGCCTAATGTGGTCTCGATCGGCACGACACCCGCCCAGATGGGCAGAGCGTAGTCTTCTTCGTCGTCGATGGGTCCTCCGGTTCGTATTTTCGCGGAGGCTTCTTGGATCGGGAGCGCGAGCACGCTCGTAGCCTTCAACTCCTGCGAGGTCGGTTGTCGAGTTTCTTCCCAGCGCTGGGGCACGACATGGTTCGTGAAGGCATGTAGAGCACTCCGCTTCTCTTGCTCATCCGTAACCAACCGGCCCTTGCCCAGCACGACAACGGAGCGATAGTTCATCGAATGATGGAACGCCGATCGGGCTAGCACCAGTCCATCGAGTAGGGTTACCGTGACACAAATATCAATGCCGCCGGTTGCGGCGGTCTTGATCGTTCGGCTCGCGGCAGATCCGTGGATGTAGAGCGTATCACCTACACGCGCGTAGCCGGTCGGAATGACGAAGGGCTGGCTATCCACTACAAATCCAACGTGACAGATGAAGCCTTCATCCAGGATCGAGTAGATGGTCTCCTTGTCATAGACGCCGCGCTTCGGCAGTCGTCGAACGGTGGTTCTGGCGGTTGTCGGGAAAATGCCCATACCTTCCACTGTACGGTCAAACGAGACACCCTGTCCCGGCTTCGTGTCGTGGCGTGCTGAAGCGGGAGGGTGAGAGTTGACCCGGATCGCGTTAAACGTGATCAGAGGGACAGGAGTGCGCGGACGTGGGCTTCGGCGGCTTTCCCAAGACCCTCCAGGTTGTAGCCTCCCTCGAGGACGGAAACCAGACGTCCGGAACAGTACGTTGCGGACACGTCCATCATCATGGTGGTCAAGTCCGCGAAATCGTCGTCGGTCAAAAGAAAATGTCCGAGCGGATCGTCGATGCGCGAATCGAAACCCGCCGAGATCAGGTTCAGGTCGGGCCGGAACTCGTGAATCCGGGGGAGCAGTAAACGCTCGAACGCCTGGAAGATCTCGGTCCGGCCGGAGCCTGCGGGTAAAGGACAATTGAGCGTGGCGCCTTCGCCCGCGCCTGCCCCGCGTTCCGAAGCCGCGCCGGTGCCGGGATACCAGGGCGACTGGTGCGTGCTGAAGAAGAGTACGGACCCGTCCTCATAAAAGATGTCCTGGGTTCCATTGCCGTGATGGACGTCCCAATCGACGATGGCGACTCTCTTGGCTCCGTGCTGCTGTTGTGCGTATCTCGCGGCGAGCGCGACGGTGTTGAACAGACAGAATCCCATGCCGCGCGCGGCGCCGGCATGATGACCGGGCGGGCGCACGATGCAGAACGCATTCGTTACTCTGCCTGGGAACACTGCGTCGACAGCCGAGAGGGCCGCGCCCGCCGCGAGCCGAGCCGCTTCAGAAGAATGGGCCCCGATGGCCGTGTCACCCGTACTGAGCTGTCGGCGTTTCTGGGCAACCTCGCGTTCGACAAGTCGGATGTAGTCGCGTGTATGCACAAGTGCTAACTCGTCATCCACGGCGCTACGGGCTTCGAGGCGCACCATCTCGCTCACGAGACCCGCAGCCTCGAGGCGGTTCAGCGCGGCGTGAAAGCGTGCCGATTGCTCGGGATGACCGGGGCCGGTATCATGCCTGGCGACGAGGGAATCGGCCACTAAGCCGGTGCCAGGCACGCGCTAAGCGCCCGCAGCCTTAATCGAGACCAACTGTTCTTCAGGGACGGGCTCTACGGTGCGTGTCTGCTCGCCGCGGAAAAAATCGAAGTAAGAGATTTGATGCACGCAAGAGATGGTGCACATGGGCGCACAGGATTTTTGCGTGATATATTCGCGCCGGATGTCTTCGACGGTGTAGTTTTCGAGCGGTTTGGCAGGGAAGCCACGCTGCTGGGAGCAGTAATGCACCAGCCCGTCTTCGCAGATATAGAGATACCTGGAGCCTGCGCGGCAGCGCCAATTGCTGGGTTGCCCGTTGGCGATGTTTTCCTGAAAATAATTGATACGGGAAAAGTGCTTCTTCTCGAATTTTTTCATCTCGAGAAACACTTCCCGTTCGCGCTGGGCCAGCGGCCGGAGTTGTCCGTCGCCATCGTGAATGATTCCCACGGTGGAAGTGAAGCCGAGTTCCATGGCGCGGCGGCCGACTGTCAGGGCGTCCTCGGGATTGTGAATACCGCCGCCCAAAACCGAGTTGATATTGACGTGAAAATCGGCGTGCTCTGCTAAAACTTGCAGCTTTTTGTCCAGAACCTTCAGACTTTTTTTTGAGACCTCGTCGGGCATGACGTTGTCGATGCTGATCTGGAGGTAATCGAGGCCCGCGTCGTTCAGGCGCCGCACACGGTCGGCGGTAAGCAGGTATCCGTTCGTAATCAGGCCCGCCAAAATGGCGTTCTTGCGTATGCCGCGAATGATGTCGTCGAGCTCGGGGTGAAGGAGGGGTTCGCCGCCACTTAAGGTGATGACACCGGTGTTCAAGCGTCCCAGCAATTCGAGCCGGTGCAGCATGGAATCGAGCGGTACGGGCTTCGAATAGGTGTCGTACTCGTTGCAGTAGGCGCAGGAAAGATTGCAGCGGCGAATCGGGATGATGTGCGCCATCATAGGGCGGTCCGTATGGAGCGCGCCGCTCATGATTAACTTGGCTTCCCGCAGTCGCCGATTGAGCGTTCGGCGGCGCCGTTCACCGTGCAGGTTGCGTTCGGACATTCTCGCGAGACACTATCATTTAAACACAATCAGGCAGGTTGGCTCACGGAATGACGGCGAACTGCGCATTAAGTCACTGAATGCAGAAGATTTACCGGTAGACGGCATCGGCTCTGAGCAAGGGTGCCGCAGGGGCTGTTAGTATCTTACCTTACGTTCGAAGTGGCGTCTGGGCGAAACAGTCTTTCCGGTCCGATAAGACAGGGGACGGCATGCCTCGGCTCATACACGGCGGACGCTCTCGGGGCGTGTTGGTTTGGAGTGCGCTGTGGACCGCGGCGATATTACTGGTAGGCTGCGCGACCCACAGCGGCGCCGGTTCCGTACGTGAGGTGCACAGCGTAGAGGAGTTGCGGGCCCTACAGTTGGACGATCTGCGAAGCCAAGTGCTGGTGCGGATCCGGGGCTATATCACCGTTTCCGATCCTGTTTGGAACGTGATGATTCTCGAAGACGAAGCGGGACGCGGCGTGCGCCTCGAATCGAACGATTTCACAGCGCCCACCAATCAACTCGTGGAGGTGACCGGATTCGCGGCTTCAGGGGGGAACACTCCCACCATTGCCAAACCTACCGTGCGCTGGTTATCGATGCAAAGGCCGCCTGAGGCGAAGCCTGTGAAGCTCGATCAGCTTCTTGACCCAGCCCGGCAATACACCGAGGTCGAGGTAAAAGGGGTGATACGGAGTACCGTCGCGGATCCGAATGACCGGATTACCGGGTTGATGGGCGTCCGGGATACGGTTGTCGAGATCCGTATCATCGATCCGTTGGGTAGCGACCTCAATTCGCTCATTGACGACGAGGTGCGAATCAGAGGTGTCGTCGAGACGAGTTACGACGTGTTTGGAAAGCCGTTACGGGCGGTGTTGTGGGTGCCGCGAAGCGATGGGGTTCTAAAGGAAAGTTCCGCTCCAGAACCCTCCGAACTGCCGGTCCGAACTGTGAGTGAGCTGAGGGGACTTTCGCCCGAGACTGGATCGGACCCCGTACGTAATCATCGCGTGCGGTTGCGGGGCGAGGTGTATACCGACACGAGTGGATCGAAGCTGTTTCTCAAAGACGACAGCGGCACTCTTCCTCTGCGGCTCGCCTCGAGCGCTGCACTCGTGACGGGAAAAAATCTGGATGCTGTGGGATTTCTAGCCGACGGGCGCAGCGGCTTGATGATGGTGGATACGATCGTCACGCGCTTTATTGCGCATCACGGCGACTCGACGGACTTACCCGTCATCACAACAGTTACAAAACTGCATGCACTGAGCGCTGAAGAGGCTTCGCGCCGTTATCCAATTCGCTTGCGGGGCGTAGTTACCTATTTCGATCCGAGGTATGGGATGCTCTTCGTGCAGGACTCGACCGGAGGAACATACGTCGATGCGAACAACATAAAAGAGCAAAAGCTTCGCGCCGGGGATCTGGTGGATGTGACGGGAAGCAGCGACCCGGGCTATTTCGCTCCGCAAGTCGGGCGTTGCACGATTCATGTGCTGGGAGAAGGCAAACTGCCGATCGCTCGCGCGGAGAACTCGGAAGATCTATATACCGGGCGGGATGACAGCGATTGGGTGGAGGCCCGGGGCATTGTTCAATCGATAAATCGGGAAGCCGGTCATACCGTGCTGAGTCTTGAATCGGGCGTGCATCGCTTTAGCGCCGAAATGCTGGGCGACGCTCCGTGGGCGGATTCGCTGATCAATTCCGCCATATCCGTCGAGGGGGTAGCCGGCGCGCGCTTCAACATGCGAAAGCAGCTCACGGGAATCATCATCTGGTTTCCCAATCGTGAACAAATCCGGCTCGTTTGGCGCGCTCCGAAGCCGGAGTCTCTCCCCTTTACCCCGATTGCCCAGTTGCTTCAGTATTCACCCACTTCGAATCCTGACAGTCCGGTCAGAGTACGAGGTGTGGTCACTTCATCGCTGCCGGAAGGGCCCACTTATATTCAGGATTCCACCGGGGCGGTTGTGATTTCAAACCATCGATCGATCACATTGCATCCGGGCGATCTCGTGAACGTAGTCGGTTTCGCGCACTCCGCGGGATTCAGTCCGACGCTGCAGGATGCAGTGCTGACGAAAGTTGCCTCGGGACTTTCGATCGCGCCGATGCACGTTACCGCGGATGAAGCTTTTGAGGGAACGTTCGATTCGCAGTTGATACAGATTGACGCTGTGCTGCTGGATCGCATTACCAACCAGACGGGCGAAACGCTGATGCTGCAGACGGGCAGAACGCTGCTGAACGCCACCGCGGAAACCGGAGTCCGGTTACCTGCGTTTCGCAGTGGCGCGGTGTTGCGCGTCACCGGCGTCTGTTCGGTTCAGTACGGGAACTTGCGGGGCCTTGAGGTGCCGCGCTCCCTCAACGTCATTTTGCGATCGCCCGAAGATGTCACCTTGCTCAAACGTGAGCCGTGGTGGACGCTGACGCATGCCTTTGAACTGGTGGGGGTATTGGCCGGGCTGGCTCTGCTGGCCGCCATGTGGGGCCTGGTTCTGAGGCGACGAGTGCAGCAGCAGACGCACGTCATCTCGGAGAAGCTGGCGCAAGAGGAAAATCTGAAAATCGCCGCCGAGCAAGCCAGCCGGGCGAAGAGCGAATTCCTGGCCGTTATGAGCCATGAAATCCGCACGCCTATGAACGGCGTGCTCGGCATGACGTCGCTGCTGCTGAGTACTGCCCTCGACGAAGAACAACTCGAGTTCGTGAATACGATCCGCACCTCCGGCGATGCGTTGATGACGGTGATCAATGACATACTCGATTTCTCGAAGATCGAAGCCGGCAAGCTGAAGCTGGAACAGGTACTGTTCGATTTGCGTTCGATCGTGCGAGAGTCGTTGGACGTGGTGAGTGTCTCGGCCCGAGAGAAGAAACTCGCGCTGGAAATTTCCATCGACGATGACTTACATTCAGAGGTAATCGGGGATCCGTCGCGTTTGCGCCAGGTTCTGTTGAATCTGCTTTCGAACGCGATCAAGTTTACGCAGCAAGGCTCCGTTCACCTCAAAGTAGTCAAGGAGCATCTGGACGACGCTTCTGAAACCATTCTCGTCTCCATCACGGACACGGGAATCGGAATCAGCCCCATTCAGCAGTCGCGTCTGTTCGAGCGCTTTTCGCAAGGCGATACCTCCACCACCAGAAAGTTCGGGGGCACCGGGCTGGGGCTGGCGATCACCAAGCGCCTGATCGACCACATGGGAGGGACGATCGGAATCGATAGCGAACTCGGGGCGGGCAGCACGTTCTGGTTTCGCGTAACGCTTCCAATTCAGAAGGACAGCAGCGCCGCGGATGCAATGGACTTACGCGAACAACAACTACTCTCGGTGTAAACGCTATTGAATCGGAGTAATAGCGGTGGCAGGCGGAATCGGGGTGAAATGCAGGATGTAGGAGCGCATGCCACGCTCGGCGAAACTGATGCCGTAGCGCTTCGCTTCCGTGAGCGCGCGTTCATGATCCCAGCCATCGTGCTGGATTCGATAGCAGGCAATGACCGTTCCGGTACGATCCTTTCCACGGCGGCAATGCACGAAGACCGCGTCGGTATTACTGCCGGTCAGCAGCGCCATAACGCGCTCCACGAGCGAGTTCGGCGGGGCTGACAGAGGGGGAAATGGGATGTTGATATACTTCATGCCCAGCTTCTTCGCGGCCTGCTGTTCGATGCTCGTGCCTTCACCTGATTCGCGCAGATCGATGTCTACTTTGACGCCCATGGCGGCCAGTTCCTGAAGGCCAACAAGGCTCGGTTCACCGCCGCGATAGAGGTGGGCGTTCACTTTGCCGAAATTGCGTACATGCGCCGCCGGGGCATCGGCAGCGAGCGCAACGTGCAGAATGCAGCAAACAGCCATGGCTAGCCGTTGTGCTATTCCGATATTCCGTCTCCTCATGCTGTGAGCTTACGGTCTTGGCTGAGGAGGCGGCGTGCTCGCGGGCGGCTCATTACTGGGTGGAACATCCCCGACCGCGCCGTATTTGATGGTGGATTCCGACTTGAACTGGTACTTCTTATACTGGTCGTACTTGATCACAACTTTGATGCGCTGTGACGGTCCGTCTTTAAAGTTCAAGGTATCATCGGCGTAGGTGTAAGTGGGGAACCAATATCTGCCGTCGATCTGCTCACGATAGGTCTCGAATTTCGGGAACTGTTGATCCTCGCCTCGGCGTAGGTGACCGGTGGATTGTCCGTAGGTCTTGACGATTTGCAGATCCTGATCGTCCACCCAGACCTGCCCGTCGAAATATCGTTTGCGATCTTTGGTCAGAACCTTGGGTTTGACGGAGAAGACATAACACGAGATTTCGTCCACCTGGTCGCGCCCTACGTAGTTCACAAAATATTCGGGCAGCGTGTCGTTTGTCATGACGAACGGCATGACGTTACGGAAGTCTTCCTCATCTTCAGCCGTCATGACGATGTTTTGCAGAGACTGGACAGGTGCGTGCAAGACACGAGAGGTGCGCCGGTCGCGATCGTCGAAGCTCACGAACTCCACTAGTTCGTAACTACCTCCGGGAGGATCGGTCTCGGTCATCTTCGTGGTTTGACGATAGCTATAGCTCTCGCGAGCGTTGGCAAAATCCGTTTCTTTTTGAGTGAACTTCTTGATGATGTCCTGAACCTGGTCAGGTGTTGGATTTGGTTTCTTGTCGGCGGCTCCGAGCAGGACCACCGGTCCCACAAAACACAAAACCAGAGCGAAACTTCTTTGGAGCATACTTTTCTCTATTGTGACGGATGCGTGGCGACGTGGCGTTACCGTTGATTACCGGCGTCCAGTAGCGTTTTAGCGATCGTGAGGCGCTGGATGTTGCTGGTGCCCTCGTAAATACGGCCGATCTTGGCATCGCGGTAGAGCTTTTCGACCGGGTAATCCTTGGAAAATCCGGCTCCGCCGAAGATTTCGACTGCCGCGGAAGCTACTTCTTCCGCCAGTAGGGAACAGAAGTACTTGGCCATCGCGGCCTGGGTGACAAATGGCTGGGCGGCATCGCGCAATCGCGCGGCGTTGTAGACCATCAGGCGTCCGGCTTCGATGCGCGTGGCCATTTCGGCGAGCTGAAACTGCACACCCTGGAAATCGCCGATGCGTTTGCCGAATTGCTTGCGCTCGCGGGCGTAGCGGATGGCGTGATCGAGCGCGCCTTCCGCCAACCCGAGCATTTGCGCGGCAATGCCGATTCTGCCTTCGTTCAATGTTTCGATGGCGATCTTGTAGCCTTTGCCGATTTCACCGAGCATCTGTTCGGGCGCTACGCGGACATCGTCGAGAATAAGTTCGCAGGTGGATGAAGCGCGGATGCCGAGCTTATCTTCCTTCTTACCGACCTGAAACCCCGGGGTATCACGATCGAGGAGGAAGCACGTAACGCCGCGATAGCCGGCAGATGTATCGACGGTCGCGAAGAGCAGGAAGACGTCCGCCTCGGCCGCATTTGTGATCCAGAGTTTGCGTCCCGAGATGCGGTAACCGCCGGGTTCTTTGGTGGCTCGGGTGGTGAGGGCGAATGCATCTGAGCCGGAACCCGCTTCCGAGAGCGCATAAGCGCCCACGCTCTGTGTCGCGAGCTTGGGCAGATAACGCTGCTTCTGCTCGGCGGCGCCCCAGCGTTCGATGGCATTATTCACCAGCGTGTTCTGTACGTCGACGATCACGGAGGCCGCGGGATCGACCTTTGCCAATTCCTCGATGGCCAGAATGGACTGAAAGAATGTCCCGCCTTGGCCGCCGTACTGTTCTTTGATATCGATGCCCATCAGCCCGAGTTCGAACATCTCGTTGAGAAGGTCTCGGCGAAACTTGCCTTCCGCATCCATGGCGCGAACGTGGGGGGCGAGCCGTTCCTTGGCAAACTGGCGAATCGAGGCTTGAAACAGCCGCTCTTCCTCAAGCAGCGTTGTCAGCGGAGGGACAGCTGAAGTCTCGGCGGTTTCGGGCACGACGGCACCATGATAGCTCTCAGGGAACTCGCGCAAAACGCCCGCGGTATCAAGCGCTCCGCCCAAAGAATCGGCGAGTTTCTTCGCTGACTGGCGGCGCGCATCCGCGCCCTTTGCGCTTTTCAGGAAATCGCGCGAAGGTCGTGCCGTAACCTGTGAATAGTTAATGATGATGCGGTTTTCCCTTCCTCTTCTTGCCATCGGCATTGTGTTGACAAGTGCTTTGCCTCCCGCCGCGGCGCAGGCGCAAACCACCGGTAACGTGACGCGCGCGACGCTGGACAACGGTTTGCGAGTGGTGATTGTTCGCGATCCGCTGGCGCCCGTTGCCACCATTGAAGAGAACTATCTGGTCGGGGGGAACGAAACGCCCGCCGATTTTCCAGGCACTGCGCATGCACAGGAGCACATGGCGTTCCGCGGCTGCAATGGTTTGACCGCCGACCAGATTTCGGCCATCTATGCGCAGCTTGGCGGTTACATGGATGCCGATACGCAACAGAACATCACGCAGTACTTCGTCACAGTACCGTCGCAGGATCTGGACGTAGCGCTACGCGTGGATGCGGCGTGCATGTCCGGGGTGGAGGATTCGCAAGCGCAATGGGCGGAGGAACGCGGCGCGATTGAACAGGAAGTCTCGAGAGATCTCTCGAATCCGATTTACAAGTTCATCACGCGGTTGAATAACGACCTGTTCTCCGGAACACCCTATCAACATGACCCTCTGGGTACCAGGCCGTCGTTCGACAAGACAACGGCCGAGATGCTGAAGAAGTTTCATGACACATGGTATGCGCCGAATAACGCCATTCTCGTGGTGACGGGCGATGTGGATGCGGCGGCAACGCTTGCCAAGATCAAGCAGTATTACAGCGTTATTCCGCGCAAGACGCTGCCCGAGCGTCCCGAGGTGAATCTCAGTTCGGTAAAGACGGATTCATTCGTTCTGGATAGCAACCTGCCGTACTTACTTACTGTATTGTCTTTTCGCTTTCCGGGCACGGACAGCCCGGATTTTCCGGCGGCGCGTATTTTGAGCGATGTTCTGTCGAGCCAGCGGGCCAGTCTGTATCAGTTGGTACCGGACGGCAAGGCGCTTGGAACGGACTTTTCGCTGCTGGAAACCTATCCAAAAGCGAGTGCTGCTTTCGCCTTAGCCGCTATTCCGTCCGGCGCGGATCCAGCGCCGATTAGCGCCGAGTTGAAGAAGATTATGGCGGGTTATGTGGCGAACGGGGTTCCCGCGGACCTGGTGGAGGCCGCCAAGAAAGGCGAAGTGGCGAGCGCCGAATTCGGGCGCAATTCCATCACGAATCTGGCCTCGCTTTGGTCGCAGGCGCTGGCGGCGCAAGGGCGGCAATCGCCGGATGAGGAGGTGGAAGCGCTCAAGCGTGTGACCGTGGAGGACGTAAATCGCGCGGCGAAGAAGTACCTGGTGGAGCAGAATTCGATTCTGGCCACTCTAAAGCCGACGCCGTCGGGGGAACCCGCTGCTTCAAAGGGCTTTGGAGGCAGCGAAAAGGCGACGAGTACTCCCACTAAACCAGTCGCGCTGCCGGATTGGGCGGAGGTAGCGGTGAAATCGCTGCGCGTTCCTCAGCCGACTCTCCATCCCGCGGATATAATTCTGCCGAACGGCATCAGGTTGGTTGTGCAGACCGAGACTACTAGCCCGACGATCACGTTGCTCGGCTCGATCAAGACGCAGACGCAACTCGAGACGCCGCCCGGTCAGGACGGTGTGTCGGATGTGCTCGAAGGATTGTTCTCCTACGGCACGAAGACGCTGGACCGTTTGGCTTATCAGAAGGCTTTGGACGATATCGCGGCTTCGGAATCGGCGGGACCGAACTTCAATCTCAAAGTGCTGAAGCAGGACTTCACACGGGGTGTGGAACTGCTGGCCGATAACGAATTGCATCCCGCTTTGCCGCAGGAGGCTTTCAAAGTGGTTCAGCAGCAAACGGCTCAGTTGAGCGCGGGTGAGTTGCAGAGTCCGGGCTATCGTACCGATCGCGCCGAAGTGCGAGCGCTCGTGCCGCCCGGCGACCCGCTGTTGCGAGAGACGACGCCGAAGACGGTTTCGTCGGTCAGTTACCAGGATCTGGAAGCCTACTACGGGAAGACGTTCCGGCCGGATTTGACGACCATCGTGGTGATTGGCGATATCACACCGGAGGAAGCGCGGCCGGTGATCGAGAAGTATTTCGGTTCCTGGCAAGCATCCGGACCCAAGCCGAACGTTGTACTGCCGCCTGTGCCGGCAAACAAGCCGAGCGCGGTGAATGTGCCGGACCCGAGCCAGGTGCAAGACAGCGTTTCTTTATCGCAGGAGTTGGAGATGAACCGCTTCAGTCCGGATTATTATGCGCTGCAACTCGGGAATCACGTATTGGGCGGCGGGTTCTATGCGACCCGGCTCTATCGTGATCTGCGCCAGAAAGCCGGCTATGTTTATAACATCGACGACTCGCTCCAAGCGGGGCAAACGCGCGCGATTTACAGCGTGGATTATGGCTGTGATCCGCAAAACGTCTCCAAGGCGCGAGCGATGGTGGAGCAGGAGCTGACCTCGATGCAGCAGACCAACGTGACTGCGGCTGAACTGCAACAAGCGAAGGCACTGCTGCTGCGGCAGATTCCGCTGGCGGAGTCGAGTGAGGATGCATTGGCGGGTGGCATCATTGCCCGTTCGCGTGTGGGGCTGCCGCTCGACGAGCCAATGCGCGCGGCGGCCAAGTATTTCAACATGACCGCGGACGACGTGCGAGCGGCGTTCGCGAAATACCTGAGCCCGGCCAATTTTGTTCAGGTGGTACGCGGGCCTACGCCGCAATAAGATGACTGATTCGGAGCAGGAACAGAAGAATCGCGAGTTGATTGAAGCGCTGGGAAAGAGCGTTGAACCGGCGTTGAAGCGTCTCACGCCCGACCTCGAGCCGGCTGTGGTTTACGTTCTAAATGACGATCCGCGAAATCGGTAGGCTGCTGCGTTCACGCAAGATCTCTTGTGTCGAGTTGCTCGACCAAACGCTGGCGGATATTAAGGCCCGTGACGTGTTCCGCAGCTTCATCACTAAGACCGAAGATGAGGCGCTGGTGCAAGCGGCTGAGCGCGACCGGGAGTTAGCAACGGGTACGGATCGAGGCCCATTGCATGGCGTCCCAACCGCACACAAAGATATCTTCTACACGCGCGGCGTTCGGACGACGGCCGGATCGCTGCTCTTCCGCGATTTCGTGCCCGATTACGATGCAACTGTTGTCGAGCAGTTGACGAACGCCGGAGCTGTTTCGGTGGGTAAGACCAACCTGCACGAACTGGCTTACGGCATCACTTCAAAAAATCCTCATTACGGGTTCGTCTTGAATCCGCATGACACAACGCGAATTCCTGGCGGTTCGAGCGGCGGGTCGGCAGCGTTGGTGGGCGCGCGTCTGCTGCCCATGTCGCTGGGCAGCGATACTGGGGGCTCCATTCGAATTCCGGCGGCCTTCTGCGGTTGCGTAGGTCTGAAACCGACGTATGGCCGTGTGAGCCGCTGGGGCGTGATGCCGCTGGCCTTCAGCCTGGATCACGTGGGTCCGATCGGGGCAACGGTGGAAGATTGCGCTCTGACGATGAATGCCATTGCCGATGGCGACTTCAATGTGACGGCGGCTTCGGATCTCAAAGGTGTTCGGGCCGGAGTTCCGAAGAACTTCTTCTTCGATCGTATTGACGATCAGGTTGCGGGAGCAGTCAAGCGGGCCATTTCCGAGATGGAGCGGCTAGGCGCGCGGTTGGTTGAGGTGCAAGTCCCGGACATGAATGAGGTGAATGCGGCGGCGCGCATGGTTCAGCTTTCCGAGACCGCGGCGCTGTATGCCCAGCACACAGACTCATCACTGTTCGGCAAAGACGTTTGGCCGCTGCTGCAGCAAGGCAAGCTGATCGCGGCTCATGATTATGTGAATGCGCAGCGCCTGAGAACGATCTACCGGCGCGAGTTTGATGCTCTGTGGCGCGAGATCGATGTGCTCGCTACACCCACAACGCCAATTGTTGCGCCGCGTCTGGAGGATACGACCGTGAACATCCGATCCACCGAAGAAGACACGCGGATTGCTTGCACGCGGCTGGTTAGGGCTATCAATTATCTGGGCGAACCGGCGCTATCGATGCCGTGCGGAAAGAGTGCTGAAGGCTTGCCGATCGGGTTGCAGTTGATCAGTGCTCCGTTCACGGAGCCGGAATTACTTCGGATCGCCCGGACGCTCGAGGGGCAGACCGGAAGCTTCGATAGCTCGCCAGCCGCCGTCTAGCGAGATCGCGTTGCGGTACCCCATCTTCTGAATATTGTCCGTCGCAAGGGCGGAACGGAAGCCGCCGCCGCAATAGAGAATGAGCTTCGTGTTCTTGTCCGGAAACGTTTTCTCGAGATCGCGTTCGATGATGCCTTTGCTGAGGTGAATGGCTCCGGCTGCATGGGCGGCCTGGTACTCGTGCTCCTCGCGAACGTCGACTAATTGCCCGGCTTCACCCGAAGCACGCAGGCGCTTGTATTCGTCGATGTCGATCTCATGGACCCTGGTCTTGGCATCGTTGACAATCGCCAGAAAGGCTTCGCTATGGTGTTTAACAGGCGTGCTCATGAGATCCTTTCAATGCGCGCTCCGACGCCAGCGAGCTTTTGCTCGATGCGCTCATAGCCGCGATCCATATGGTAGACGCGATCGATAATGGTTTCGCCTTGCGCTACCAACGCAGCGAGCACCAGAGAAGCGCTGGCGCGCAGATCGGACGCAAGCACCTGGGCTCCCATTAAGCCGTTCTCGCCCGCGACAATTGCCTGGCGCCCTTCAATGCGAATGTTAGCTCCCATGCGGGCGAGCTCCTGCGTGTGCATGAAGCGATTTTCGAAGATGGTCTCGGTCACGAAGCTGATGCCTTGCGCGATCGTCATCCAGGCCATGTACTGCGCTTGCAGATCGGTCGCGAAGCCGGGATATTCCTCGGTTGTGACGTCGGTGGCTCGCGGGCGTGCTGAGCAACGGACGCGCAGAGCGTTGCCTGAGACTTCTTCCACTTCCGCTCCGGCCTTTTGCATTTTAACGATCAACGCGGCGATGTGTTCGGCGTTGCAGCCGGTGACCAGAACGTCGCCCTGTGAGATGGCCGCCGCGAGTACAAATGTGCCTGCCTCAATGCGATCCGGAATGATGGTGTGATCGGCGCCGTGCAGCCGCTCGACACCTTGCACTTTGATGATGGAGGAGCCGGCGCCTTCAATTTTCGCGCCCATCGAGATCAGGAGTTCGGCGAGATCTTTCACTTCGGGCTCGCGGGCGGCGTTGCGAATGGTGGTCAAGCCTTTTGCGAGGACGGCCGCCATCAGGACGTCTTCGGTTCCGGTGACCGTAATGCGGTCGAAGTGGATGTTGCCGCCGCGCAGCCCGTCAGGCGCTTGCGCTTCGACGTAGCCGTGACACTGCTCAAAGCTCGCGCCGAGCTGTTCAAGCGCGGTGACGTGCAGGTTGATGGGCCGAGCCCCGATGGCGCAACCACCGGGCATGGAGACGCGGGCCCGTCCCATGCGAGCGACCAGCGGGCCGAGAACCAGGCTGGAGGCCCGCATGGTTTTCACGACGTCATAGGGCGCTTCGGCCCGGTCGAGCGACTTGGCTTCAACACGAACCGTTCCGTCGTTGTCGTCCACTTTGGCGCCCGTGTGGGTGAGGAGCTGTTCCATGGTCCCGATGTCTTTAACCTGCGGGATGCGGCGGAGCGTGACAGGCTCGTCCGTCAGCAGACAGGCCGCCAAGGCCGGCAATGCCGAATTTTTCGAACCGCTCACCGGCAGCTCTCCGCTTAGGGGAGTGCCGCCGATGATTTTGAACTTGTCCATTGAAAGTCTAATATCGGGAAAGTCTAGTCTTTGAGCGCAGCGCGCAAGCTGCCGTGTGCTGCTGAGAGTCGAGCGTCGGCTTCGCTGGGCGAGAGCTTTCGTTTCTGCATGACGATTGCCGTGCGCACCGAACCAGCGGCGGCCAGCAGCTCAGAAGCTTCATCATAAGACACACCTGCAATGCTGGCGATGATACGCCGCGCCCGGTCTATCAGCTTGCCGTTGCTGGGCTGAACGTTGACCATCAGATTGCCGTAGACGTACCCCAAGCGCACCATGACACCGGTGCTCAGCATGTTGAGGACGAGCTTGGTGGCGGTGCCGGCCCGCAGGCGCGTGGAACCGGTGAGGATTTCTGGGCCCGGGGTGGGCGTGATGGCGATGTCGGCGGCGGCGGCGACTTCCGAGTGCGTGGTGCAACTCAGGCCTATGGTCAAAGCGCCGAGGGAACGGGCGTAGCGGATGCCGCCCAGAACGTACGGGGTGCGGCCGCTAGCGGCGATTCCGACCAAGGCGTCGCGGGCGGTGAAGGCGCGATCTTGTAAATCTTGCTTTCCCTGCTCGGGGTCATCTTCGGCCTTCTCGATGGAACGCCGCAGCGCTCCGTCACCTCCCGCGATAAGTCCCACGACCAGCTCAGGAGGCGTGTTGAAGGTGGGAGGGCACTCGGAGGCATCTAGGACTGCCCAGCCGGCCGGAGGTGCCTGCACCGGTGTAGAAGAGGCGCCCGCCGGATTCGAGCCGCGCGGCGATGCGATCAACAGCCTGAGCGATGTGAGGGATCTCTCGCGCCACCGCAGCCGCAATTTCGGCATCGGCTGCATTGATGACACGCAGCATGTCCACGGTGGAGAGCGCGTCGATGGAGGCCGAAGCCGGGTTGGGAGTTTCTGTTATCAGTTCATGCAGCATAAAAGACAGTTTAGAAACACGAAGGGCCGGAGGAGTCGGAGAACTCCTTCGGCCCGGGGGCTTTTCTCAAAAAATGGCGGGACGGCCCGGCGCGTTACGCGCTGAACGAGCTGCCACACCCGCAGGTGGATTTCACTTGCGGGTTATTGAACTTGAAGCCGGAACCTTCCAGCGTTTCGACGTAATCGACTTCCGCGCCATCGAGGTAGAGCATGCTGGCCTGATCGATGAAAACTTTCAGGTCGCCGAAGTTGTAGGTCTTGTCGAGCATGTTCGGGGCGTTCTCGAAAGCCATGGAATAGCTGAATCCCGAGCAGCCGCCGCCGACGACGGCAATGCGCAACCCGGCTGGTTTCGGCTCCTGCATGCCTAAGATTTCACTGACCTTAGTGATAGCGGTATCTGTGAGCTGAATCATTGATAGTCTCCTGAAACTGATGGCTGTTCTTAGTTTACAACCAAACTCTTTGGTTAGATGCAACTCGACCGGGCGGGGCTTCGTAGGCGTTATTACCAAACGAACTGCCGCAGCCAAACGCAGATTTACCGAACGAACCCAAACAGGGCCCCCGAGCAGGGATCGTTATTACCGAACGAATTTATCGAACGAGCCCAAATCCTCGCCATTGAAAATGCGCCCGGGGCAACGTCCACAACGGGTGGTGGCGCATCAGGAAGGACAGGAATATCAGTTCGCCAGATCTATTACCATTCCCCACTCGTTAGTGCCAAATAGATCAGAGCAATTTCCCGGTGCTCTTCACGGGCACATACAGTTCCTCGCGACAACCGCTAACGGTGGCCAGGTTCAGAATGCGAACGGCTATAAAAATTGTGTTTACATCCGATCAAGCTGGTGGCCCCCAGCACTTTACCGCCACGGCGCCCGATGGCGGTCAAGAGATTACCTACTTGGGCGGCGTAAGTGATGGCCTTACAACACTGGTCGTGAAGCCCAGCGGCGAAAGGACCCAATACGGGTATCGCAACAACCGGCCGTATCTGGCGCAATATCCTACCGGCGTGACTCCAGGCGGAGAAACCAACCCATACATTGCCGTTGAGATTCACAGCGTGGCTCGCGCCGGCGCACCCGTCAGTTCGGCCGTCACCACCCACACGATCGACAAAAATGGCAACCCAATCATCGACACGTCATACGACTGGATCCCATACTCCTCCATTTCGGAGGACGGGAATGGATTCCCGACCTGGCCCTCCGGCACCGTACTGCGGTCCACGACGCGGACTTTGCGCGACCTCCCAATAACTTCCGCAACTTCCGGGGCGGGTGTCGGCGGTTTCGCACAGAATTCCTACGACGCACACGGTAAGACCTAACTAAGCGGCGGATCCCTGGGCTTGTTTCCAATGCGCTCGGAGCCACGCCTCGAAGTGCGTCAGCTTTGGATTCTCCTGCCGCAGCGCTGCGATGTCACGTGATATCCGACATCCTGGAACCACTTGTACATGACCGTCATCTCATGGCCCACTTGCTTCTCGAATTGATCCCACGGCACCTGCTGGTACCGCACTTCGCGGCCGGACACGCGGCCGAAGGCCTCTGCCACTTCGGTCATCGAAAGATCGTCGCCGGCGATATCCAGCGCTCGCCCCTGCCATTTGCCGGGATGCTCAGAACGCCAGGGCGACAAACTCGCCGATATCGTCCACCGCGATCATCTGGAAGCGGGTCTCGGGCGTGAGCGGAAGAGCCAGCGTCCCTTGCTCGATATTCTGCTTCATCCCTAGCCAGTTCTCCATAAAGAAGACGGGCCGCAGAATTGTGTATGGCAGGCCCGTACCGCGGATATGCTCTTCGATTTGAACTTGCTGTCGAAATGCGGAATTCCGGTGTTCTTGTCCGCGCTGCCGACGGAACTGTAAACAAAATGGCTGACCGCGGACCGGTTCGCCGCATCAGCGAGATTGATGCCCTTGCCGGATCTCCGATTCCGCGCCTTCCTGCCAGTTCTGAACCGAGTAGACGCCGTAAACGCCATCGAGCGCGCGCGTGATGGAGGCCGGATCCTGCAGATCGCCGTGCACGATTTCGGCACCGTGGTCGGCCAAGCGCTCTGGCCGCCGGCTTGTCAGGATCGCGCGTGATCGCCCGGACGGGAAATCCTTTCTGCGCAGATGCCGCAACGCGGCGCCGCCTTGATGGCCCGGTCGCGCCGGTCACCAGAATCAGTTCGGTCTTCCTGTTTCGCCATCTTCGATTGCCTCCGCGGATTGGATACAGCGAATGCCGCTTCAGTTTCCGGCCTCAGTGCTGATACTTTGAGAACATGCTGACGACAGCGACGAAGCGCATCGCGCCGCCCAAGCGGCTGCTGTACGGGCCGGGTCCTTCCATGGTGGATCCGCGAGCTTACGAGGCGATGAGCCCACCGGTACTCGGCATTCGCGATCCGTATTTCATCGAGATCATGAGCGAGATTCAGGCCGGCTTGCGCGAAGCGTTCGGCACCAAGAACCGAATGACGTTTCCGCTTCCCGCGGGCGGAAGCGGCGCTATGGAAGCGGCCATCGCGAATTTCGTGCTGCCAGGCTCGAAGTTCGCCATCTTCGCCGCGGGCCATTTCGCCGACCGCATGACGCAAATGGCGCAGCGGCAGCGCGCGAAGGTCGTGCGCCTCGAGAAACCCTGGGGCGAAATATTCACGGCCGAAGAAGCAGAAGAGTTCATCGAGCGCGAGCGTCCCGACGTGGTGGGATTCGTGCAGGCGGAGACATCGACTGGCGCTTACCAGGCGGGCCGTGCAATTGTTCCGGCGGCGCGCAACGCGGGCGCTTTGGTGATTGCGGACTGCGTGACTTCGCTCGGCGCCATGCCGGTGGAACTGGATGCGGTTGGCATCGATGTCGCATTCAGTTGCTCGCAAAAAGGCTTGAGCTGTCCGGCCGGTTTGTCGCCCGTTTCTATTTCGCCGCGGGCTTGGGAGCGGCTGGAGAAGCGCCCGGAAGAACCGTCCACCTGGTATTTCGATCTGCGGTTGCTCGCCAAATATTTCGAACCTCCGCATGTGTATCACCACACGCCCGCGCCGCCGCTGTATTACGCCATGCACCAAGCGCTTGGCGGTGATCGAAGAAGAAGGCCTGCGCAACCGATGGGACCGGCATTACACGCGCACATCAGCGGCTGATCGCCGGACTGAGCCAAGCTGGGTTTTGAGCCGCTGGTCAAGAATCCGGAGGATCGCATCTGGCATCTCACGACCGTCACTCCTCCCGCCGGAGTAGATGAAGCGCAGCTCCGGCAACGCCTGTCGACAAGTACAACATCGAGATCGCCGGCGGGTCTGGGGCAACTTGCCGGCAAGATTCTCCGCATCGGAACCATGGGACCGCTCGCCACAGATGAGAACGTCGATTTCCTGCTGGACGCGATGAGCCGCTTGCATGTAAGCGCGCGTATGTCGTCCGATTTCGTTGATTCAGCTTAGGACTGTGCCAGCTTCAGCTGCTGAAGGGCGACATCACGCAGCATCGCGGTGGACGCGATCGTGAATGCGGCGAATTCGCAATTGGCCGGCGGCGGCGGAGTGGATGGAGCGATTCATCGCGCCGGCGGGCCGCGAAATCATGCGCGAACTGGACGAAATTCGCGCGCGCATCGGCCGCTGCGAACCGGGCAGCGCGGTGGTCACGTGCGCCGGGCGAGCTGCCTGCGAAATATGTTTTTCATGCGGTTGGACCGCGCTATCGCGATGGCAAGCACGGCGAAGCGGAGCTGCTGAAATCCTGCTACGTCACGTGCCTGAACCTGGCGGCCGAACGCGACGTGAACACCATCAGCTTTCCCTCCATCAGCACCGGTATTTACGGTTACCCGATCGAAGAAGCGGCGGAAATTGCGGTGAAGGACGGTCGCGGAGTGGCTGCAGCGAGCACGCCGATCCGGTGCGCGTCGTGAAGTTGGTGCAGTTCAGCGACAGCGATCACCAGGTGTACCGCCAAGCCGCGCAACGCTGCGCGGCGGTTCTTTCAGCGGGAGCTGAAACGGTAGCCAGTCCGGCATGGCTAGAATGTAAGTGGCCGATGCAAGTTCTCGAGGCTGGATCAAACAAATATTTACTCCTGGAGCTGGACCCGGAGTCGATTGGCAATATCGCGCGTCAGGCCGGTTTTGAATTTCAAGATCGACGACCAGCAGCGCGTGTTGTCGCTCGACTTGTCGGCGACCGACCGGCAGGCGCCGCTTGCTGCTGTTCGATGCCGCGGATCCCGGGCAATCTGGGCTGGTTCTCGCGCTGCCAGTTTTATGTGGACGGCAAATCGGGAAGCGTTCTGCAGACGCCGCTATCGCTGGCGAATCAGCGGGACCGAACCGGCCGCACTCTGCCGCATGCGGTTCGGCTGCAGATTGCGAAGGAACTGCCCGGGCACGTTTCGCATGCCGGGCCGCCAAGCCCGTGAGCGAACAGGTCATTTACGCGGTTCTTTTCAATCTGCTGAATGCGCTGCTGAATACCGGAGTCGGCGTTTGCGGCGGCCCGACCGTGAAGCCGCTGGCCGGCCGCACCGAAAACATCGGCCCGAAGAACTAAGCTCCGACTTCTTTCTTCGCCTGCTCGACTACTCTCTTCGATCTCGTGTTGATATTTCTCGAGCAGCTCTTTCGATGTGGCTTCAAAGCGCATGACCAGCACAGGCTGTGTATTGGAGGCGCGAACCAGTCCCCAGCCTTGCTCGAACGGCACGCGCACGCCGTCAACATCGACAATTTCGTGCCGGCGCTTCACGAGTTCCGCGACTTTCGCAACCACCTTGAATTTCACGTCGTCCGGGCAATCGATGCGCAGCTCGGGCGTCGAGACCAGCTTCGGTATGCCCTCTAGTTGATGCGACAGCGGCTTGCCGGATTTCGAAACGATCTCGAGCAGGCGGCAAGCGGCGTAAATGGCGTCATCGTAGCCGTAATAGCGATCGGCGAAGAACATGTGCCCCGACATCTCGCCCGCCAATTCCGCGTGTTCCTGCTTCATCTTCGCCTTGATCAGCGAATGCCCGGTCTTGTACATGATCGGCGTTGCCGCCGAGCTCCTTCAGCTTGTCGTACATGATCTGCGAGCATTTCACTTCGCCAATGAAGGTGGACCAGGCTTGCGGGAGAGAATCTCGCGGCCGAAAATCAGCAGCAGCATGTCGCCATAAACCACCTCGCCGTGCTCATCGACGGCGCCGATGCGGTCGGAATCTCCGTCAAAGGCGATGCCCAAGCTCCGCTTTGTGCTTTGCAACGGCTTTGTGCAGATGCTTGCAGATTCGAGAGCACGGTCGGGTCGGGATGATGATTCGGGAAGTGGCCGTCCATCTCAAAGAACAGTTCCACTGCCTCGACGTTCAGCTTTTCAAGAACGCGATGGACAACCGGACCAGCCGTGCCGTTCCCCGCATCCAGCACGACCTTTACCTTGCGCTCGAACTGGAATTGCGAGGCGATCTCGTCTACGTAAGGCGTGACGGCATCCACTTCTTTCACGGTCCCTTCACCGGATTCGAAATCGTTGCTCACGATCAGCTTGTAAACATCCTGAATGGCCTCTCCATGCAGCGTTCCCGTTCCGCACACCGTCTTGATGCCGTTGTATTCCGGCGGGTTGTGGCTGCCGGTGATCATAATGGCGCCATCCGCCTTGCAAGTGCACCGCGGAATAGTAGAGCACCGGCGTGGGAACAGTTCCGATGTCCAGCACGTGGGCGCCGGCCGCTATCAACCCCTTGAGCAGAGCGTCGTGTAAGCGTTCGCCACTCAGCCGGCAATCGCATCCCAGGCAGATCGTACGGCCGCTGTGGCGGATCAGATAAGTGGCCAGAGCGCGGCCCAGCGATTCCACATCGGCGTCGAGCAGTTCTTCATCGGCGATTCCGCGAATGTCGTATTCGCGAAAAATACTCGGCTTCAGCATATTTATTCAGAATAACGGGCGAACAATCTGTGCCGCAGTATGGTTTGTTTCTTAGGCCAGTACTTCACGGCGGACCACCAGGCTTTCCATATAGTCCTTATCGAGCGTCATAGCCGAATCCCGGGCTATCGGTGACCTGAATCGTTCCGCCGCGGCGTCACTTCAACAGGCGGAGTGATGATGTCCCGCTTCCAATAGCGCTTGCTCGCCGAAACATCGCCGGGCAGGACGAAATTCGGCAGCGTCGAAAGTGCAATGTTGTGCGCGCGCCCAATGCCGGATTCCAGCATGCCGCCGCACCAGACCGGAATCCCGTTCGGCCTGGCAAACATCATGCACGCGTTTCGCTTCCGCAAAACCGCCCACACGGCCCAGCTTGATGTTGATGATGCGTCCTGCCTTCAGCCGAATCGCCTGCTCGGCATGGTGCGCCGACCGGATGCATTCGTCCAGACAAACCGGCGTATCGAGCGCGCTTTGCAGAACCGCGTGATCGATGATGTCGTCGTGCGCAAGCGGCTGCTCAATCATCATCAGATAGAACTCGTCCAGCTGCTTCAGATGATCGATATCGTTCAAGCGTATAGGCGGAGTTCGCGTCCGCCATCAGCTTGATCTCGGGAAATCGCTCCCGCACCTGGCGAATGACATCCACATCCCAGCCCGGCTTGATCTTCATTTTGATGCGCTGATAACCGGCCGCGAGTTCCGTTTCGATTTTCTCGAGCAGCTGCTCGACGCTGTCCTGAATCCCGATCGAAACGCCGCAAGGGATTTCGCGTGCGCGCGCCGCCCGCCGATGGTCTTCCAAAGCGGCTCGTTGTTCAGCCGCGCCTGCAAGGTCCCAAACCGCCGCCTCCATTCCGCCGCGCGCCATGTTGTGGCCGCGAATGTGCGCCGTGCGCGCGCCTACTTCGGCCGCCGACGCAGAATGCGATGCTTCAGAACTCGCGGCGCAATGTAGTCGATCAGCAGCGGCCAAACGGACCCGGTCCACTCTTCGTTGTAGAACGGATTCTCGCCCGCCGTGACTTCGCCCCAGCCCGAAACGCCGTCCGCGATAGCTTCCACCAGCACGATGTCGCGGTCATGAGTGCGGCCGAAGCTGGTCTCAAAAAAATGCACGAGCGGCATGCGAATGTGCCGCAGGATGATTCGATCTACTTTGATTCCCATTCGCCCAGCAGGTAGGTTCCGGCTTCGCTCGCTCCTTTCAAATCCAATCACGGCCAGCCCGGCATCGAAATGCTTTTCGAATTGCTCGCCGATGGAGCGCTGAATTTCGCGCGCGCGGCGCGGATCTCGCTGCGCGAATTTCCGCAATGTCGGCCGGAACGGAGATGCGCGCTTCAGCGCGGATCGCGACGCTCAAACGCGCGCCGCTGAAGCCGAGCAGATCTCCACGCGCGGCGATTGAATCCACCATTCCGCGACCAGCCGGTCCGTCGGCAGGCCGCCGTGAAGATGGCTCGTCGTCGTGCCGTACTGGTTGTGGACATAGCGCCGCACAATCGCGCCCAGCCGCTCAATGTTGAAAAAGGCGTTCTTGATTTCAAGCGGATCGAAGGTCCACTCGATCAGTTCGACTCCGGTTGCAATCGCGTATTCGCGCTGCTTCAGCTTCATCTTGCGGCCAAGCCCGTGTTTCTGTAAGCCGGCAGCACGCCCAGCATGTGGCTGTGCAGATACGACTTACCGCCGGGCTTCAGACCGGGAATACAGAGACAAAACGCGACCAACTTCGCGCCATCGAAGGCGCCGAGCACCTGGCCGCCAATTTTGCTCGCGACGATGAAACAGCCGCAACGGCAGCAGTTCGACATCCTCGAAAGCCCCAAATTTCCTGCTGCAGCCGAACGACTTCGGCGAACTCGTCCAGCTTTTCCAGTTGGCGAATTTCGATCGCCGATTTCGTGCGCATGCTCTCTGCATTTCGTGCCGCAATCGCTCATTGTAAGGCAAGCGCGAATGGCAGCGTAACTGCATCAGGAATTTCAAACCGAGCATATAATTATGCTCGTGCCGAATTAACAGGAAAAGAGACAGAATTATGGCTTTTGAAAAGCGAATTACTCTACCGGGAAGCGAAAGAAAACCTCTGCCCGGCTCGCAAGCCGTTGGGCCGATTGATCCGAACGACACCGTGCGCGTCACCGTCATCCTGCGGCGGAAGGGCGCTGACCCTGCCGTGCCGAACGGGACACGAGCCGCATCGCTCACCTGTCACATGAAGAGCTGAAGGAGCAGCACGGCGCTAATCCGGAAGATATTGCGTTAGTCGAAAAGTTTGCGCACGAGTTCCAATTGACGGTCGTGGAAAGCAGCATTCGCGAAGCGCCGAGTGGTGCTGACCGGAACGGCGGAAAACATGCAGAAAGCCTTCGATGCCACGCTCGCCTGCTACAAGATCCCAGCCACCGGGCATGAGTACCGCGGCCGCACGGGTTCGCTTAGTCGATTCCCGCGGAACTCGGACTGCCGGTGGTCGCCGTCCTCGGTCTGGATACGCGCCCGATCGCTAAGCCGCACTTCCGTATCAAGCCTGCGGTGGCGGCCTCAGGAACATTCACTCCTCCGCAGGTGGCGCAACTCTATAATTTCCCGACGGGAGTCACGGGCAAAGGTCAGACCATCGCAATCATCGAGCTGGGCGGCGGATACCGCACCAGCGACCTGAAAACGTATTTCAGCGGTTTGAACATCACCGGAGCCAAGCATCACGGCCGTATCGGTGGACGGCGGCAAGAACACGCCCGGCTCCGATGCCGATGGCGAGGTGATGCTGGACATCGAAGTGGCAGGCTCGATTGCACCCGGCGCAAATATTGCCGTTTACTTCGCGCCGAACACCGACCAGGGCTTCATCGATGCGATCACCGATGCCGTGCACGACACAACGCGCAAGCCATCCGTTGTCTCGATCAGTTGGGGCGGTCCGGAAGATTCCTGGACCGCGCAGTCGCAAACCGCGCATGAATGCCGCGTTGCAAGATGCAGCGGCGCTCGGTGTCACGGTCACGGTGGCGGCAGGCGATAACGGCTCGACCGATGGCGTCGGCGACGGCAAGCTGCATGTCGATTTCCCTGCCTCCAGCCCTTACGCACTGGCGTGCGGAGGCACTACTTTGAAAGGGCTCCGGGAACCAACATTTCGTCGGAAGTCGTATGGAACGAAACCACGAACCAGGAAGGCGCAACCGGGGGCGGCGTCAGCAATGTCTTCGCGCTTCCGAGCTATCAAAGCTCCGCCGGAGTTCCGAACCAGCGGACAAACGGGCAAGCCGGGACGTGGCGTTCCGGACGTCGCAGGCGATGCTGACCCGAGCACAGGCTACCAGATTCGCGTGGATGGTCAGAACCAGGTCGTGGGCGGAACCAGCGCTGTTGCGCCGCTTTGGGCTGCCTTGATTGCCTTGATCAATCAGCAGGCGGGTAAGCCAGTTGGATTCATCAATCCCGCCTTGTACGCCGGAAATGAGGATGGTTTCCACGACATCACCAGCGGCAACAACGATGACAGCAACCTTGGCTTTTACAGCGCCCAAAAGGGTTGGGATGCGTGTACCGGTCTTGGCAGTCCGGATGGCACGGCGATCCTGCAACTCTTAACATCGAGCGCCACCGCGGCGGTGGCTTCAGGTAAGAATAAGTAGACGAGATGAGCGATCAGCGTGTGCCGTTACCCGGAAGTGCTCCCAGGACAGCGGGTGAAACCGGGTTCCAGCCGCGCTGGTCGTCCGCTCTAGATCCAAACGAGAAAGCGAGCGTAACGGTCACTCTCCGCCGGCGGCAAGACTCGGCGGCTGCGGAAATGGAAGAGCAGCTCTTGTCCGGGCAGGCGCGAAATTTGCCAAGAGAGCAGGCGGCGCAACAGCTCAGCGCGGATCCGAGAGACATGGCGGCGGTACGCTCGTTTTTGGAGCAGCATGGTCTCACAATTACCAGTGAGAACATGGCCGCGCGCACCCTTAAGGCGGAGGGTACGGTGGCACAGATGGAGCAAGCCTTTTCGACAAAAATGGGCTGGCTTGAAGACGCAACTGGGAATCGTCACCTCAGCTACCAAGGCCCGCTTTCAATTCCGCAATCTTTGAGTGGCATCATCGTATCCATTATCGGATTGGATCAACGCCCGATCGCGAAGCCTCACGCCAACACTTAATACAAGGCAGGCTCGCCGGCTGGACGCGTTTTCCAGCGGCGGTGAATCCACATCCATTGGTCGGGATGCTCGCGAATGATCTGCTCAAAGATGGAGTGAATACGTTGCGTATCCGCTTGAACGTCGCCGCTCATTTCAACTCGCGGATAAAAGCGCAGGACGTACCGGCGAGTCGTTTCGTTCCAGAGTGCAAATCCGGGGATGACGGGCGCTTTGGCATGATGCGCGAATTTCACAAACGCTGAACCGGCGCTAGCCTTCTTCCCGAAGAAGTCAACAAAAACGCCTTCCGTTGCGCTGGTGTTTTGATCGATCAAAATACCGACCGCTTCGTTCCGCCTGAGCGCCATAATCACAGCGCGCGCCGCGTCTCTTTTATAGATCAGGTGATTGCCGGATGCGGTCCGGCGGTTTTCGACAATTTGGTTGACCAGCGGATTGTCAAGTGGCCGCACCATGACGTGCATGACCTCCGTCATGATCGCATGCGTGTAGGCGCTGAGCTCCCAATTGCCCAGGTGCGCAGTGGCGATCAACACTCCCCTGCCCTCTCGCTTTGCTTGCAAATAGTTCTCCAGGCCGTCGTAGCCGATCCAGTCTGCAATATTCGAGTGGTTGATGGAAGGCAAGCGAGCCAGGGCGACCAACATGCGCGCGATCGTCCGAAAAACGCCGTCGATGAGCTTGCCGCGTTGAGCAGCGTCGAGTTGCGGGAAAGCAAAGGAGAGGTTCGTTTGGGCCACCCTGCGAAGCTTCGGCACGGCAACATCCAGCACTCGGGTTATGGAATGGGCTAACGCGTTTGCAGCAGGTAACGGCAGCCGTTGCAGAGTGTGAATGAGGGACGCCGCGAGAAGGTTTTCAGCTCGGACTTGGAGCCAACTTTTCTTGGGGTTCAATTTCGGAGTCTAGTCGATCTGCTGCTGAGGAACTCGCGCAAAACGGCCGCGGGGGCAGGCGCATCCGCGGCCTTTGCGCTCTTATGCAATCCAGCCGCCACCGAGAACCAGGTCGCCATCGTAGAAAACCGCCGCTTGTCCGGGAGTAATCGCCCGCTGGGGATTGTCGAACTCGACGTGGATGCGCCGGTCATCACCGCTGGGCAGAAGCGTGGCCGGTGCGGGGACGTGCTTATTCCTGATTTTTACTTGTGCGCGGACAGGCGTTTGCGGAGCCGCGATCGATAGCCAGTTCATATCCTTCGCGACCAGCGAACGGCTCATCAAGTCGTCACCTCGGCCCACCACCACGCGCTGCGTTGCCGGTTCAGTAGCAATCACGTAGAGCGGCTCCGGCGCGGCGACGCGCAGACCCCGCCGCTGCCCCACGGTGAAGTGATGGGCGCCCGCATGGTGTCCAAGGACGCGGCCCTCCGTATCCACGATCTCTCCTTCTGTTTCGGCTGAGTCGATCCCTTGCTCCCGAAGATAGGCGTTCATAAAAGCCGCGTAGTCGCCGTTCGGAACAAAGCAGATCTCCTGGCTGTCGTGCTTTTCAGCGACCGGGAGCTTAAGCTGCTTCGCCAATGCGCGCACCTCCGGCTTCAGCATGCCGCCGAGCGGAAACAACGTTCGTGATAACTGCGGTTGTGTGAGCCCGAACAGAAAATAGGTCTGGTCCTTCGCGGTATCGATGCTGGTGCGCATCTGATAACGGCCGGTCTCTTCGTCGAAGCTGAGACGTGCATAGTGCCCTGTGGCGATCTTGTCCGCGCCCACGCCATCCGCCATCTCCAGAAACTGATCGAACTTGATGAAGTTGTTGCAGAGAGTGCAAGGAATTGGGGTGCGGCCAGCGAGATAATCGGCCACAAAGGGTTTCACGACCTCGCGCTCGAAACGCTCTTCAAAATTAACGATGTAATAAGGAATGCCCAGAACGGAGGCGACGTAGCGCGCATCGTAGACATCATCGAGCGAACAACAGCGGCCGACCGCGCCACCTTCCGGCACAAGCTCCGGCAAACGCCGCTGGTTCCATAACTGCATGGTCAAGCCGATGACTCGCTCGCCTTGGCGTTGCAGCAGGCCGGCGACGACCGAGCTGTCTACTCCCCCGGACATCGCCACGGCGACAGGCGCGGCGTTAGTGGACAAGTTGCTTCTCCACCCTGGCCGCCCTACGAAGCTTTTCAATCGATGTCTTCACGGCCCCGATCAACGCTGAAACTTCGTTGAAAGTGTTATACCGCCCGAAAGAGAAACGCACGCTGGAGCGAGCTTCTTCACGAGTCTTGCCCATCGCGAGCAGGACGTGAGAAGGTTCAACAGATCCACTGCTGCAAGCCGACCCGGTGGAGACCGCTATGCCGCGCATGTCCAGAGCGATGATGAGCGCTTCTGCCGGAACCCCGCGGAAAAGGAGATTGCTGGTGTTGGGAAGGCGCTCGTCAAACGCTCCATTGATTTCTATGTCGCCTGTCATGGCGGCGAGCATCTCCGCCTCGAAAAAATCCCGCAAGGCGGCGGTAGCATGAGCGTCGCCAGCCTTGCACAACTCGACAGCGCGCGCGAAGGCCATCGCACCGGGAACGTTTTCCGTGCCGGCGCGGCGCTCCCGTTCATGCCGACCCCCGTGCTGAATGCCGCGCAATGGCGTACCTTTCCGCACAAACATAGCACCGATGCCTTTGGGAGCGAAGATCTTGTGGGCGCTCATCGAATAGAGATCGACGCCAAGATCTTGAACGTTCACATGGACTTTGCCCAGAGCTTGCACGCCGTCGGAATGCAAAAAGATGTTGTGACCGGAGCGGCGAAGATCTCGCACCATCTCAGAAACAGCAGCTATCGGCTGCAGCACGCCTGTCTCATTGTTCGCATGCATCAGTGAAATCAAGACCGTCTTCGGACGCACGTGCGCTCGAATCGCCTCGGGATCCACCGCGCCATTTCGATCGACGGGAACATAGCTGACGTCCACGCCTTCGCGTTCCAACTGGCGGCAGGCCTCCAGAACGCAAGGATGTTCGATGGTTGTGGTCACCACGTGCCGCTCGCCGGGCAGGTTCCGCACAAGCCCGAGAATGGCGAGATTGCTCGCTTCCGTGCCGCCGCTGGTAAAGACGATCTCAGGCGCGGAGGCGTGAAGAAAATCCGCTATGCCGCGGCGAGACTGCTCCAGCTTCTGGCGCGCGATTTGACCCGCGCTGTGAGTGCTGGAAGGGTTTCCAAATACCTCGCCGAGCGCGAAGCTCATGGTTTCCGCCACTTCAGGCGCAAGAAAGGTAGTCGCGTTGTGATCGAAGTAAAGCAATTTACGGTGTTTCGGGAGGCATGCGCGCCGAGCGCGCCCGCAGGAATTCCGGGGATTTCATTACAATTCTAACAGCGAATGCAGGAACCCCGCCCAGCCGCTTTAATCACTCTCACGACCGACTTCGGATTGGCCGATCACTACGTGGGGACCATGAAGGGCGTGATTCTGAGCCGCTGTCCGAACGCGCGGCTTGTGGACATTTCGCATGAAATTGAGCCTTTCTCACTCTATTCCGGTGCGTACACCATCGATCAGGCTGCCCCGTTCTATCCCGCCGGCACCATCCACTTGGTCGTAGTCGATCCCGGCGTTGGAACCGCGCGTAGGGCTGTCCTGGTGGAAGCGATTGGGCAATGCTTTGTCGCTCCTGACAATGGCGTTCTGAGCATGATAATCGCGCGTGATGACAAGTACAAAGCTTGGGAGATTACCAACCGCAAGCTGTGGGTACATCCGCGGTCTTCCACGTTTCACGGCCGCGATCTGTTCGCGCCGGTGGCAGCCGCGCTGGCGAGTGGCAAAGCAATTCCAGACGAGGTAGGCCCTCTCATGGAAAGCCTCGAATTGCTCAAAGAACTCGAAGCGCAACAAGTCGCACCCGGAACGTGGCGCGGCAAGGTTCTGAGCGTGGACCGGTTTGGGAATGTGATCACGAACTTCAGATCGGCCCAGTTCGCGTCCATCGCATCGCGGGCATTTAAACTCACCCTTGGAGACGCTGAAGTAAGGCTGTGGCGCGAGACGTTCGGCGCAGCGAAACCCGACGAATGTTTCCTTTACTTTGGCAGTTCTGGATACGTGGAGGCCGGTATAAACCAGGGGAATGCGGCGCGTTTTCTCAGATCCGCGCCCGGGGATTCGGTCACGTTGGCTCCCGCGATATAATTGCCTAATCACCTACAAAGTCGAAGCGCGCCCAAACCGCGGCGAGTATCCGACGCCCTCGTATGACCGCCGCCGAACCCCTTCCATTGACGCACGCCGCCGAGTTCCGAAAGAAGCTGGAATCGAAGATTGTTGTGGCTGACGGCGCCATGGGCACCATGCTCTACGCCAAGGGCATTTTCATCAACAGGTGCTTCGATGAGCTGAACCTATCCTCACCGCAACTCGTGAAGGAAATTCACGGAGAATACGTTCGATCAGGCGCCGAGGTCGTGGAAACGAACACCTTTGGGGCCAACCGGGTGCGCCTGGGTTCATTCGGGTTTGCGGAGAAACTGCGCGCCATCAACCAGGCTGGTGTGCGGCTGGCGCGGGAAGCCGCCGGCGAGCGAGCGTTTGTAGCAGGCGCGATGGGGCCCCTGGGAACCCAGATCGAACCTCTGGGTCCAACGTCATTCGCCGAAGCGCGCGCCATTTTCCGCGAGCAGGCGGATGCGCTGGTCGCGGCCGGTATCGATTTGTTCGTGCTGGAAACGTTCTACGAACTAAGCGAACTACGCGAAGCGATCTATGCGGCGCGCGAAGCGGCGGGCGCGGAGACGGTGATCGTCGCGCAAGTGACGGTGAACGACGACGGCAGTTTGCGGGACGGTACCAGCACCGAGACATTCACGCGTAGCCTGACCGAGTGGCCGGTCGACATCATCGGCGTGAACTGTTCAGCCGGACCGAAGGTGGCGCTTGAAACCATCGAGAAGATGGCCCGCTATACGAGGAAGGCGCTGAGCGCGATGCCGAATGCCGGTCTACCCGCGACGGTGGAAGGAAGAAACATTTATCTCTGCTCGCCCGAGTACATGGCGCAGTATTCACGCCGCTTCCTGCAAGCCGGCGTACGCCTGATCGGAGGTTGCTGCGGCACAACCCCGGAGCACATCAAGCAGATCTGCAGCGAAGTCCGCTCCATGCAGCCCGTTCAGCATGCAGCCACATCGGCCTCTGTCACAGTCGAGGACGGAAAGCCTGAAATTAAACGGCTGCCGAAGGTTGCGATCGAAGAGAAATCCCAGCTTGGGGCCAAGCTGGCGGCGAAAGAATTCGTCGCTTTCGTCGAGATACTTCCGCCGCGCGGCATCGATGCATCGAAAGAAATAGCAGGCGCTCGCCTGTGCAAAGACAATGGAATCGATTGCATCAACGTGCCGGATGGTCCGCGCGCTAGCGCGCGCCTGAGCGCTCAAGTCACCTGCCAGTTGATTCAGCAGCAGGCCGGCATTGAAGCTGTTCTCCATTTCTGCTGTCGTGACCGCAACATCCTCAGCATTCAATCGGAATTGCTCGGCGCACATGCGATGGGCGTGCGAAACCTGATCTGCATCACGGGCGATCCTCCGCGCATGGGTTCCTATCCCGACGCAACCGCCGTCTTCGACGTCGATTCCATCGGTTTGACGAACATCGTCAACAATCTGAACCGGGGTCTCGATATCGGTGGCAATCCGATCGGTTCGCAAACGAAGTTGTTGCTGGGCGTGGGCGCCAATCCCGGCGCGCTGAACATGGATGAAGAACTGCGCCGCTTTGCGTGGAAGGTGGAAGCAGGGGCCGAATACGTGGTCACGCAGCCGGTCTTCGATCTCGATCTGCTCGAGGCCTTCCTCAACAGGACCGCGCCGTACGGGATTCCGATCATTGCGGGCATTTGGCCATTGACCAGTTACCGTAACGCGGAGTTCATGGTGAATGAACTGCGGGTTCCCGTTCCGCAAGAGTACATGAACAGAATGCGGCATGCCGATAGCGCAGACAAGGCGCGCGCGGAAGGCGTTTTGATCGCGCAAGAGATGTGCCGGCGCGTGCGGCCTATGGTCTCGGGCGCCCAGTTAAGCGCGCCGTTTGGCCGCTATGAGATGGCAATCCAGGTTGCCGAGGCTCTCGGCGAACGCTAAACTGTCGTAGTATCTGCGGCTTACGCAAACCTTACCCGATTATCAGTGGCCACCGACCTCATTCAAATCGACATCGACAATCCCTATCCCGGCGCCATCGACCGTGCTGTCGAGGCAATCAACCGGGGCGGAGTGGTCGGGGTTCCGACCGATGCGCTGTACGTGCTAGTGGCGGATCCGTTCAATCTGCAGGCTGTCGGTCACGTATTTGCCGCGAAAGGCCGAGAGCACGGCCGCTCCCTACCGCTCGCCATTTCCGATACGTTGATGGCGGAGGACCTGGGAAAGGATCTCACCAGCCGGTTCTATATTCTGGCGCGCCATTTCTGGCCCGGCGCCCTGACCGTGATCGTTCCCGCGGCAGCGAAGGTACCGCTAAAGGTGACCGGGAATACGGGCCGTCTCGCCTTGCGTCAGCCCAACTCAAATGCGCTGACAGCCATGATCGAGAAAACCGGGCATGCCCTGATTGCGACCAGCGCGAACATCTCCGGCCAGCCCACCTTATCCAGCGGAATCGAGCTTTTTGCCACCTTAGACGGCCGGGTGGACCTGGTGCTGGATGGGGGGCTTTGCACTGGCGCCGGGTCGACGACCGTAGACATAACCGAACCCTATTGGCGCGTGATCCGTGAAGGCGTGATCTCTGAAAAAGACATTGCCGAGAAGCTGCAGGTCACGGGATAAAACACAGCACAAAAGGTTTCGTAAAGTCGCCGCTTTCTGTTATTCTGTGGAGGCAGCGTTTCCCGCGAGAGCGTACCCTTGGTCTCCTAAAAATTGATCCGATAGTCAATGTCATGGAGTCCGACTCGAATCAAGTGCCCGTGTGCAGGCTCCGGCGTCTCTGACGTTATAGGAGAAGCCTAAAGGTGCTCGGAGGATTCCCCCCTGGTCTCTTTGGGGTCAATGACGGGGGTCAAGCGGAAGCTCTCGCAGGCAACGCTGCGTCCCTATTGAGGAACTCGCGCAAAACGGTCGCGGTCTACGTCCTATCGCGCACAACGCCACAAACCGGCTGTGCGCTTGGCGCGCCCCGCCAAGGGCAGCGGGTTCCTTCTCCTGCCTCGGGGCGCGCATCCGCGCCCCTTGCGCTCCTTTGTTCTCCTAAATGAACATTTTGTTTATCGGCGACATCTTCGCCTCTGGTGGCCGTGGCATCGTCGCCGAGAACCTGAACCGCCTTATTACCGAACACAAAATCGACCTAGCCATTGCTAACGCGGAGAATAGTGCAGGCGGCTTTGGTATTACTCCATTGATCGCTGAAGAACTACTCGCGTTGGGCTTGGACGTGTTGACGGGCGGGAATCATAGCTTCGATAAGCGCGAAATCCACGATTACTACGAGCACCAACAGCGTCTGCTGCGTCCTGCGAATTACCCCGAAGGATTGCCTGGTGGGGGCGTGTTTACGGCCAAGGCCAGAAATGGCGCGCCCTACGCTGTGCTCAATCTACAGGGCCGCGCGCATATGGCAAATATCGACGATCCCTTTCGCAAGGCGGATGCGCTGCTGGCGGCACTCGACCCGGCGATCAAGATTCGCTTTGTGGATTTCCACGCGGAACTGACCAGCGAGAAGGTCGCGATGGGTTGGTACCTTGATGGTCGCGCGACCGCGATGATTGGAACGCATACGCATGTTCCTACCGCGGATGCCCGCGTTTTGCCGGGCGGCTTGGCGTACCAAACGGACTCGGGGATGACAGGGCCTTATGAATCGGTGATTGGTGTGGACAAGGAGACCATTATTCGTCGCTTTCTGACGGGACTACCGGGCCGCATGGAGGCTGCGCGGCACGGAGTGGAATTGCACGGCGTCATCATCCACGCGGATGAGAATACCGGCAAAGCGACCGGGATTGAGCGGCTGTGGCTGAAGAAGTAAACATCTGATTCCTTTCCGCAATGGCGCGCGTCACAATAAAAGAAGCCGTATGAAAACTGGATTTGCCATCGCGACTCTTTTGGCGTTTAGCACCGGCGGCACACTCCTGAGCGAGACGACTAGAACAACCACAAGCGCACAAGGTCAGGTCAAGACCAAGAAAGGCCGCAGCCCTGGCGGGGATGTCGGTAGCGGCGCGGGCGATATCGGCAAAGGCGCCGGGAAAGGCGTCGGCGAGGCTGCGAAAGGCGTCGGTAAAGGGGCTGCGAATTTAGTCACGCTACACCCAATCGACGCCGCTGCATCGGTAGGCAAAGGCGCTGGTTATGCCGGTAAAGATGTCGTGGTCGGAACCACCAAGGGAACCGGCAAAATCGCCAAGGGAATCGGCCGGGGAATCAAGCACCTTTTTTAGAGGCTTAGCTCGGCTGGGGAGTGTAGTAGACGATCTGCCGTGAGTTCAAGTCCACCGTTACGGAGTCGTCAGGAGTCTTGGCCGTCGCGCCGTCGCTCGCCGGATGGTATTCGATGCGGAGTTGCTGCTGATTCACAACTAGACGCATGTATCCGAAGTCTTGATCATCGTAATTCTCGAATACGATTTGATCTGTTCCATTCGATAGCTCGTCCTGGTTTGCCGGCGTGCGCAAAGCCGGCATGCCTTTTTTGGTGAGCCGGGCAATGGCGTGCCCTCCGTTGCCCGCCACGATGAAAGGCGTTTGACGGCCATCCTGCGTGCGAGTGAATCGTTGATAGTTATGGGCGTGACCAGAGAGCACGGCGTGGGGCCAGACTCCGGTCGCGGCACAAACCGCGTCAATGTCTTTTAGCATCTCGGGACTTCCCCCGTGTTGTCCGGCCACGCTCGGGTTGTTATCGCCAGCCACCTGCGTTAAGGCGACGTACGGAGGGTGATGGACAGCGATCAGAATGGCGCCCGCAAACTTCTCTTGCTCAATACGCTGCAAGGCGGCTTTCAGGTAAATGAGTTGCGTCTGCCCGAGATACGGATACGCGCCACCTTCATCCGAGATGACACCGGGATCTTCCAAGGTATTGCTATAAAGGCAGAGAATCCGAACGAAAGGCGCCTCGAAAGTGAAGTACACGCCGGGTTGAATCTGCGCGGTTCGAACAAGTTCGCCGGCTTCCGGCGTTCGATGCGGCGGCTGGCCGGCAGCGCAGAAGTTTTCGAGAAAGGCGGCGAGCGTTTGCGCATTGGTTTTCGGCGCGACCATGCCGTCGTGATTCCCGGCGATGGCAAAAATAGGCGCTGGGTAGTCGCGATAGACGTCGTAAAACTGGTCGTAGTAATACTTCGATTCACCAAAGCTGTAAATGACGTCACCCAGATGGAAGAAGAACGACGCCACCTCGCGCGGATTGGGCTCGTCGAAGTCGGCCACCATTTTGTCGGAAACGCTGTCCTCGTCGTAAGGACCTTTCACATTTCCGGTATCGCCCACCGAGTGGAAGACGATCTGTCCGGCGTTCTGAATATCATTAACAATTTTTGCGCCGGCGCTGCCGAGCGAGTCCCGCAGCGTCAGAATCGGTTCATCTGTTCCAGCCACCACCGGAAACGGTCGTGGATATTGCTTCTGAGCGTCGAGGATTTTGTAAGCTTGCGAATCCGACCCGTGCTTGATGACGAATTTAGTTGGATCGGGGCTTGGAGTAGGCTGGCCAAACTGAGGATTGCCGGTAGGTACCGGATCCTCATTGCCGAGCGGCGGAGCAATTGGATGATGCGATTTAGCGAGCCGTTTCGGGGAACGCTTTTTTTCAGGAGGCTTCGGTTTTTTTGTCATCGGGAATTCTCTTCCTACGTATTCGCGGGTCCTCTTATCTGTGCCGAATCTAGATCTTATTCGAGAGTAAGCGACAAAATTTACTCGGCAATCGTCTGAAAACAGGAACGATGGAAAAAACAATCCATCTGTGAACGGGGCTGAAACCGAGAGAGGCCGTTCGATTTCCGCAGCGAAAAAGCCCTCTCGTGAACTTGGCCCGGGGGCGCCCAGTTGTACACGGCACAACCAGCTATCGCCTAAGCACCTGACGCACTCTATCATTTCCGCCGAGGTATTTCGCAGGAATACAACTGAGAATCAGTTTAAGCGGCTTTGCGATTTTTGTGCCACTCGATGAGACCGCGCTCGTATTCCGCGAAGAGAGTGGGGCAGAGATCGATGGCGCGGACCTCGATTTGCTCGAGTGAAAATTCGAAGCCAAATTGCGCAGGGTCGAATTGGAGGTAGGTGTTGTCGTGAACGGCCTGGATGTAAAGGTAGGCGGCCGTTTCAAGACGTTCTCTTACCTGTTGCTTGCGTTGGTCCTGCAGTTCTTTGAGCGCGGCGAGATCCTTCTCGCGGTGACGGCGCAAGCGGGTTTCCTGGATGCTGAGGTTATTTAAATCGCGTTTGTAGGTGAGCAGAATTTTGGCTTCGATCATTTGCCGGCGAATGGCGGGTTCTTCGTTGGGGAACAGCTCCGCGAGTTCGACACGGCCGACGGCGTAGAGGCCCATTTCGAGAGAAGGAATGCGCATCAGGCGCCACTCGGTATCGGCGAGGGCCTGGACCAGATTGCGCTCGTCGTCGCCCTCCGGCGCAAAACGCTTCGCAAATTGGTTCACGTGGGCTTCGTAGAGAGCGGCGTCGTCGCTGGGAAGCAGGACGGTGCGCCCGGTGAGACCGGTTTTCAGCGCATTGAGGGAGGATGTCGCCTTGCCTGTCTCCGAAGTGGGACCCGAAGAGAGTTGCGCATTGAGCTGATTGGCTGTGATTTGGGCAGCAGTGGACACGAGAGGCTCCTTAGAAATGGAAATGGCTCCGGGAACCTGGTGAAGATTCCGTGAGCCTGGCTGACAGTAGCACAAGCGGGGTCGAAAACGGATTGCCGGTTTGCGATCAGAACGGGTTAAGTGGCGTCAGCTCAGCGCGTTGGAAATATTTTCGAGTGTTGTCACCGGGGTGGGGACCGCAAGCAGGAAGAGCGTTGAGGTAGGGAAAACCGCTGCGGCCGAGCACGATTTCTACTTGGAAGGAGCCGTCGGTGGGTTTGGGCGGCGCTGCCGGTACTCGGGATCTGCACACTCATGAAGGCGCGCTTTTTGGCGGTCACGACAGCCCCGAAATGAGTGAGCGGAGTGGCTCAAGTTACGACAGATTAGGAACGGAACTGGCGCATTCCAGACGGAAGCGTCCAACGCCAAAATCGACATGGGCCGCGTGTTTCACGCGCCTTGAGCTAACTAGTTGTATTTCTGATACTATTTTTGGCAAGATCCAGATCGGAGCGCGTTGCCGCTCCAAGAAGGAGAATCGATGCGCCAATGGTTGTTGGCTTCTATTGCTCTTGGTTTTTCGAGCTTCGCGCTTGCTCAGAATCTGCCTTCAAAGCCGGATCTCAGTGGGAAGTGGAGCTACACGGTAAACAAGCAGGGAAAACCGGATTTCGTCCCGCATTTCACGCTGCAGCAAACCCCTGATGGAATCAAGCTGTTCTATCTGAATCCTGGCGGTGTGGCTGATGGAATGGTGATCTACGAGGGGCATTTCACCGGCCCCAACATTCTTGCCGGAAAGAGCCTCCTGCCTAAAGGCGCGAATGGCCAGTTGATCTGGATAGATGAGCAGGTCAAGCTGGAGGACGCCGACCACCTGCTATTTACCGGCCAGGGCACCACCGTTTACCGGGTGCCGCCCGGCACCATGCCGCAGTTAAGTCCTCCTCCGCAGATGGGTGGTGGATTTGGATTGCTGGCCGATTTGGCGAACATGCTCATCGATCAAGCTTCGGATAATTCCCTGGCAGGGAAAGTCATCGATTTGAGGCAAAAACTGGAAAGCGATGGAGAAAAGTGTGAACATCCCAGCCAGCGTACAAATGGGGAAAGCAAGAATGAGGCCTGCGACAGTCGCGACCGGGACAGGGACAATTTGACCGCCGGGTATAGGGATCTTGCGGATGAGGCGGATGGGCTGAAACAACAACTGAAGCGGTTGTCGGCGGATTGCTCGGCTAAAAAGCAGGATGCATGCCAGCAGCTCGGGCCGCTAAACGATCAACTGCAGAAGGACGAAGACGCGCTCGCGCGCGGCAGCATGCCATTCTTCTAGGGCGCTCCACCGGCCCCCCAAGGAATGAGCCTCATTGCAGTGAAGAGTCTTTCGGGGGAAGGCCGCATAATTTACAGTTCAGTTGATGAGTGAAGTTTGGCGCTTCCGGCAGGATTTGAACCCGCAACCCCCTGATTCGAAGTCAGGCGCTCTATCCGGTTGAGCTACGGAAGCTCGTGGAACCGGGAACAGGGGTCGAACCTGTCGAACCTGTATCTTCAGAGTCAAATTCTGAAATCCTACCATTAGACGATCCCGGTATATTACAGGGAACGCCGCTGCTGATAGACAATGGTCAGGGTGGCTGGACTTGCACCAGCGGCCTCGTGAGCCCGAGTCACGCACTCTACTACCTGAGCTACACCCTGGCGAGTGTAACTTGGTCGAGTTCGAATTGTGAGCGCGTCTTTCATAAAACTGTCTTACGAGTAGGCGTGTACTGACGCCTCGTGTTACTTGCTCCGATTTAGCGGCTCTCTTATTGGCAGCGGGAAAATGGACTTTCGCCCACTGTCCCGCACAGATACCCAATAAGCTCTCGCAAGAGCATGAAGGATAGGGATTAATATTTACCCTGTCAACCCTTAACGCAAACCACTTGTTTCAGGGTATGGACAATCTCTACGAGATCGGCCTGCGCTGCCATCACTGCATCAATCGGCTTATAGGCCTTCGGGCTCTCGTCGATCACAGAGGCATCCTTTTGCACTCCACGCCCGCCGTATCTTCCGCGTGCTGCTCAAGGCTTATTTTCTTAATCGCCTCTCCGCGCGACATGACGCGCCCAGCACCGTGCGAACAACTATGGAAGGATTCGTGATTGCCCTTGCCGTGCACGATGAAGGACTTCACGCCCATGGAGCCGGGGATGATGCCCATTGTTCCCCTGCGCGCCTGCACAGCTCCTTTGCGGGTCAACCATACATTCTTGCCGTAGTGCTGCTCTTTGGTGACGTAGTTATGGTGACAATTCACCGCCATTTCATCAATATTGCCCACTTTCTCACCAAAATGGGAATGTAGTACCTTGACCACCTGTGCCATCATGTGCGGCCGATTCATCAGGGCAAATTCTTGCGCCCAATGCAGAGACTCCACATAGTCATTAAAAAGCTCTGAGCCTTCGGGAAGATAGGCGAGATCCATATCTTGCAGATTGATAAACCAGCGCTGCATTTCCTTCTTCGCGCGCTCGATGGTCGGCGATCTCACGCGACGCGCCATGGTTGACAAGCTCAGCGAACGCCTTCTTTCGGTCTCCCGGTTGCCGACGCCGCTCGGCATTAGTGTCACAGCAGTCGCCCAGCACTTGGAATGCTGGAGGAAGGCGGGCCGGCGCGCACGGAGAAGGCCGGGAAGGTGGGGGCATGCGGCCTCGACAAGACTGGTATCGGGGCGGGAGAAATGATCGCTGCCCACCGTTTAGCTTTTTTGGGAACGAAGGCTCAATCGGCTGGGCTACGTGCTCGCGGATTCGAAATAATAAAAGGGAAACGAAGCATATCAGCACAATTCAAACGTTGCCCCAACGAACTCGAGATTTCGCTCAAGGCCGGCTAGAGGGCATGACATGGGCAAAGTCTATAGAAGGCGGTTCAACAGGGGTTTTAATTTCCCAGAACGGCATTTATCAGTACGTATCCTCGGGAAGACGACGACCTGCGTTCAATTCAGAGTTCTCAGCATCGCGGGGGAGCAGTACGCGGGGTGCCCATTGTGGTTGGCCGGTTCAATTTCCGGGTTGGCTGCCGAGAGGCTCTCAGGCTACTGCGTACGCCGTTGACGCGGGCGATCGAGATGGATAACGAATTGCCGCCGCGTTCGCTTGACCACCAACCCTGGAGACCGGGCGGCTTTGAGCGAATCCGCCGGTTATTTGTTGCGGAGCTGTTGACGAAGCTCCGCCAGCTCCGAGGCCGGGGGCGGAGCTTCGAGCAGTGCGCCGGTGAGAGTGGCATAGCCCGGCTCGAGAGGATCGCCTGCCGCTAACGCTGCTAGTGCGGCAGTGCGATCAGCGTGCGTGGCTGTTTTCGCGCGCGCCACCGCGACGGCAAAGTCGCGCGCCGAAATGGCGAGCCAGACGTCGGAACTGTATCCCGCTCTGGCCTCGCCCGTTGCGAATCTTCGCGCGTCGCGTGCGGGCGCCAAAGCTTGATCGAATTTGCCCTGCGCTTCCAGTGCGCGCACCTGGATGTGCAGCGCGGACCAGCGCAGGTCGTAGTTGGCGTTCCAGTCGCTGTTCTGCCGAAGCGTGTCGCGTATTTCGCGAATAGCGTCATCCAGGCGTCCCGCGTCGAGCAGCGCGGCGCCCAGCGTCACGCGGTAGACCATGCCCCGTTCCCGGCCCCGGTGCGTATTCGCGTCAGCGCCTGGACTCAGGCGGAGGTTCTGCTCGGCCAGCGCAACTGCTTCGGCGGTAGCACCGCTCTTAGCGAGCAGCAGCGCAAGATAGCCACGCACCAGCGCGCCCCCGTGGGTGTAAACTGCGTTGCCGGGATCGTCCCTCGAGAGCGCTTCGAAATCGGAGACAGACTGGCGCAGCGTCGCGATGCCCTGCTTGTGTTTTCCTGCGCTCCATTCGATTTCCCCGAGCGTGCCGCCAGCCTCTGCGCGACGCATGCGGCAGACGGACGCGGAGCAGCCGGCCAGCACGTCGACGGACTGCCGCGCGGCGGTTTCGGATTCCGGCCCGGGGCCTTGATACATCCACGAGCTGATGGCCAGTTCACGCTGCATGTGCGACCATTGCGCCAACTGTTCGGGGTCCTGTGTCCATCCGGCCTGTGTCCATCCCGCAGGTTGGGCGCCCTGCAGAGTGGCGAGCGCTTTGCGGTGCAGGTCCAGTGCTTCTCTGACCTCGCCGTTATTCCAGAGGATTAAGCCCAGCTCCAGGTACGCCGTTGAGAGATACCAGTTCGCCTGCACCTTGTCGCGGACGTCCGCGGGCAATGTGGCGATCACATTTTCGAGCTGGCGGCCGGCCTCTTTGCCGGGTTCGATGGCACCCATCCGATGCTGCAGGTGCAGCCAGGTGGACAGGGCTTCCAGCTGGCCGCGTCGCACGGCGGGGTCGCTGGGCCGCCGGCGCGCAAGATTCGAATAGAGATCGATGGCCTTGCGAACGTAGGTTGCGGCCGCGGCGGGATCGCCTTCCGAGCCTTGCGCGTTATAGGCGCCCCTGGCCAGACCGATAGCAAGCCAGGCGTTGGCGATCTCTAAAGCCAGCGCATCATCGCCGCGTACCTCACGGCTGAGGACGTCGAGTGCGCCCTCTGCGTCACGCATTAACTCGCCCCGCAGCGCGGTGCGATTCGGAACCTGAGCGAGCTGCGCCGGCCGCTCGATGATGATTTTCCGCACCACCTCGCGCAGGGCCGCGTCGTCGCGGTTGGCCCGCACCTGCTGGCGCAGCGCGATGAACATCCAGACCACGGCAGCGATCAGCACCGCCACGAATGCCGCCGCAGCCCCCAGGGCCGAGCGATAGCGCTCGGCGAACTTCCGCGCACGGTACAGCTTTGACGGCGGACCTGCTTCGAGGGGCTCACCCGAGAGGTACCGCTGCAGGTCGCGCGCCATGGCGCCGGCCGATTCATAGCGCCGCTCCCGGTCCTTTTCGAGCGCCTTCAGCGCAATCCAGTCGCATTCGCCGCCTGAGCGCCGAGTGCGCGCGTGAGAGGAACGAAGCTGCGCCGCCGTGGCTCCCTCCACGTGCGCGCTGGGCGGCGCGGGCACTTCTTCCCGAATGCGTTTGAGAATGGCGGCGTACGATGTCTCCTGGAGAGAGACCGTGCCGAGCGGCGGAGCCCCGGCAAGCAGTTCGTAAAGCACCGCGCCCAGCGAGTAGACATCCGAGCGCACGTCGATGTCGCGCACGCCCGGCTCAGCCTGTTCGGGGCTCATGTAGGCGAAGGTGCCGACAATATCGAAGGCCCGGGTGAAGGTGGCGCCGTCGTGCAGCGGTTGTTCAGTGGCTTTGGCAATACCAAAGTCGATCACTTTGGGAATCGCCGCGTCACCGTCGCAGGCCACCAGGATGTTGGAAGGCTTGATGTCGCGGTGAATGATTCCCTTCTGGTGCGCGTGCTGGATGGCCTGGCAGACCGGGATCATCATCTTGACGCGCTCGCGCACGCTGAGAGCGGCTTCATCTGAGTAAGCCGTGATGGGCTTGCCGTGCACCAACTCCATAGCAAACCAGGAGCGCTCGCCGGCGGTGGTTCCGGCATCGAGCACGCGCGCGATGTTGGGATGCTCCATGAGCGCGACGGCCTGGCGCTCAGCGGCGAAGCGAGCGGCGATAAGGCCGGCGTCCCAGCCTGGACGAATGATTTTGAGCGCCACTTCGCGCCGCAAGGGCTTCTCCTGGCGCGCACGATACACCACCCCCATGCCGCCTTGGCCGAGTTTTTCAAGCAGGCGGTAAGGGCCGATTTCCGTTCCGGGGCCGGGAGCGTCCAGTTCCTCCGGGGCGCCGGCGGCGGGCTGCAGCAGGACAGCAGCAGGAGATTCGAGCAGCCCGTCGGCGAACGCCGCGCCGGCCAGCAGCGACTCGACCTCGCGGCGGGTGGCCCCGTCGCCGCACGCTTCGGCAAGGTAGCCGGGACGGGAAGGCTCGTCCAGTTCGAGGGCGTGCAGGCAGATCTCCTCGACCGTGAGTTTTGGTTGGGCCGGCATGATCTTTATCCGAGCACGCACCCGCCCCGGATTTCGCGCGCGAGCCAGAGCTTGGCGAAATTCCAGTCGCGCTTCACGGTATCGCGCGAGATGGTGAGGACTTCCGCAATCTCGTCGTGGCTCATGCCGCCGAAGAAACGCATTTCGACCACGCGGACTTTCCGCGGGTCGGATTTCGAGAGGGAGTGGAGGGCCTCGTCGAGAGCGATCAGCGTGCGGTCGTTTTGGTCGGCGGCGACTTGGACTTCATCGAGGGCCGCAGGTTCGGCACCGCCGCCGCGCTTCTCTCGCCTGCGGGCGCGGGCGGCATCGGCAAGAGTGCGGCGCATCACTTTGGAGGCGACCGCGAAGAAATGGGAGCGATCTTTCCAGTCCACCTTCGCGCCTTGGGTCAGGCGGAGGAAGACTTCGTTGACCAGCGCCGTGGCCTGCAAGGTGACGTCGGCGCGTTCGTGAGACATGGCGCGGTGCGCCAGTTGGCGGAGGTCGTCGTAGATAAGGGGGGCCAGGCGGTCAAGCGCATGCTCGTCACCGCTCCGCCACGCTTGTAACAGTTGCGTGATCTCCGGTTTTTCCTCCGAAGCCGCCATTCTTTGAAACTGTACCGCGAAACTGTACCGGAAAAGTTTTAGAACCATGCACCATTTCGCTCCCCGACGTCGCTAGACCGAACAGGAGGGGAACTCACATGAGGACTCTGAAGCGCAGATTCGCGACGCTGACCGTGGCACGCCTGCCGCGTCTGGCCATTTATAAACCACTCGCCGTTCTGATGGCGATTTTGCTCGCGCCAGCAGTCTCGTGGATCGAGAGCAGCGGGTCGGGCGGGGCAGCCGGGCCCTTTCAGGCGCAGGCGCAGCTGCCGGTCCAACCGGTCCAAGGCTGCACGTCGAACAACAACAGCATTATTCAGAATTACTGTTTCAACGGCTCGATCTACTACAACGATTTGGTGCAGCTAGAGAGCGACGGGGTAAACGTGTACCTCGGACTTCACGGCTTGCCGGCCTCTGATGCGCACGTCATCTACGACTATGGACGGCAGGACCTGCGGAACGGAGTTCGCGCGGCGATGTTCCAGATTCTCATGGCAATCATCCAGAAACCGGCTTCCTCGCGCACTGCTCACGAACAAAACGTTTATACCCTTCTGCAGGGCATCGTGCAGAGCAACGAGATCGCTTTGTATACAGACGCACTCAATGAGTACCACAGGTTCCAGAATGATCCTTGCACGTTTACTCTGGATCCGGATCTCGCCTCGGCGTTGAACATTTCCTACGACGGTACACCTTTTTGTTTTTCCATTGGACTCCCAGGTTACAGCCCAACAGCCCCATCGGTAGACTATTTCAAAGACTATGGGTTGAAGCACTCGTATGCGGCCACGGCCCAAACGGATCCCAATTACGGGTCAATCTTCCGGGACAGTTCCATCTCGGTCGGGACGCAAGTGGGAATAACGCTGGGCGCGGCCACGCTGGTTGGCGGCCTTGCTGGCACACTGTTTGGCGTGGCAGCTGCGACGGCGACTGGGCTCGTCGCCGCAGGCAATGCGTTGTTGGTCTCCGCGACATCCGTAGCTGCCGCCTCAGGGGTCGCATTAGGAATTGCCGCACCCGTCCTCGTCATCGTGCTCGCCGTCGCCTTGATTGGGGTTGCAGCCTTCGAGCTTTACAACGACCAGAAGGTAACCAATGACATCAATGACCTGAACAATACTCTCGCCCAAGTGACCAACACCCCGCCGGATTTGCTCGGCATGGCCAGCGACACGAGCGGTCTGGGGATGTTTAAACTTGAAAACAGCGTATTTTCGCAAATGGATCCGGATATCCCTTCCACTGCGGCCCTCCCCTCGCATCAATCCGGCGACCTGAGCTTCGCGATAACACCTCAATCCACCGGGACCACTGCGTACTCGAACACGCTGCAGTATCAGGATTGGAACGGCAACGACTGGTCGGCCCAAACCTGGGGTGGATGGTTGGTCCAGACCTGTGCTCAGGGGGCGAACAGCTCGACCGCGTGCCAGAACACCAGCAGCATCACCGGCGATCTGCGCTATGTGGATTGGTCCGGCACGAAATGGACCGCCTCGCGATTCAAGGACGTATTTGTCAGCACGAAAGCAAGTCCGGCCTCGACGGACCAGAATTGCCCAGCGGATTCAGTTTCGGGCGTCACACTGCCCGGCGGCACTATTCAGGCCGGCTTCAGCAACTGCCTCAGCTACACCTCGGCGAAAATTCCGATGTTGGACGCGAACAGCAATCCTATTACTGTCGAGTTTTCATCGTTGGGGCCGCCGTTCTTCGTCGATCCTGGAGCGCTGAGCTATTCGCTGGGAACACCAGCCACCGTGAACATTACTGCGGGTGGCACTCCAGCTGCCAACATTTGCTGGGACAACGGACTGGTGCATGCCGGTTTCGACTCCAGCATCGGGGCCTGCCACGCCGGTTCCTATCCGCTCAGCTTTGATGGCGGCCTGACCGATCCCACAGGCACGTACACGTTGCAGCTGACAGCCTCCAACAGCTACGGTACCGTGACGCAGAATTTTACAGTGAAGGTGGCCGATGTGTTGAACATAGTGTCGGCGCCGAGCACGCTCACCGGCATCGCCGGAACGCCGATGAATTTCAGGGTGGTGGCCACGGGCAATCCCACACCCAAGCTCTCCTACAATGGACCGAGTTTGCAGGGCATGACCTTCCACGATAATGGCGATGGCACCGGGACGCTTAGTGGAACCTACACAGGAGAAACCTTGAACACACAGTGCATCATAGGCAGCTGCGTCGGTTTTGTGGCTACGAACTCACAAGGCACGGTGACCCAGAGGGTGGCCGTGAATTTCACCGCTGCCCCAAGCGCGAGCGAAACGCCGGGGAGTGTAACGTTCGTGGCGGGCATCGAAAACACTGCGTTTTTGACATCTTCCGGCGGAATTACCCCGGTGTCGTGGGTATATCAACCGGACCCTAACGCACCATGGCTGCGGTTCACAGATAACGGGAATGGCTCGGGCGTACTCAGCGGCACGCCTCCGGCCGGCACAACCGGCACATTTGAGCCAGATCTCTCTCCGCATGCCTTGGGGACTGGCGTTGAGCTTTTGTTGCCATTCCCCGTGACTGTGGTGAATACGCCCACCTTCATCACTGCCAACACGGCCACCTTTACGGTCGGAACCGACGGGAATTTTGAGATCAAAGCCAATACTGGCGAGATCACGACGTCCGATACAATGCCGCAGGGTCTGACTTTTGGTTCCGGAAACCACGAAGCCAAAATCATTGGGACTCCGGCCGTTGGCTCCGGCGGTCAGTACTACATCCGGTTGGATACCTCATCCTCGGCGGGTTCGACGGCACAGGATCTGACGTTGAACGTGAATGAAGCCCCTAGTTTCACGAGTCCCGCTCTGGTGGTGTTGTTCGCAGGGCAGCCCGCCTCGGTTGCGGTCAACACGATCGGGTTTCCCACCATGTCGACGCATGTCGTAACGGCAAACTCGGGTCCGCCCACCAGCCCCTCCCAGGGAGACGGCACGTACTTCACGGTGAGCGGGCTTCCCACAACTCTCGCGGCAAGCAATCTGAATAGTTTCGGATTCGCGACCGGAACTCTGACCCTTTCCGGGACACCGCAGGCGAGCGACGTAGGTACGCACAAGGTCCAGATCACCGCTCAGAACGGGGTGGGAAATCCGGGACAGCAGACGTTGACTCTTCAGGTCCTCCCGTCGACTCTGAGCTCGTCCGCCAGCCTCCTCAGTAACTGGGTATTCTCGCGGGACGCGAATAACAACGTACTGGCAACAGTGGTTGTGACGAACGACGGAACGGCGACGGCGCAGAACGTGTCTATAACAGCGGCGAAGATCGGCACGGTGTCCGGCATTGTCTCCCCATCCGAGGTGGCATCCATAGCGTCCAAGTCGACAGCGACGTTTGAAATCCTGTTCCCCGGTAGCACAGTTGGAGGTTCCGGGACACCGCGCGTCATCAGCCTGTCCGGTACTTATACGGGAGGCACCTTCAACAACGCCGGACGCATCGTGCTGCCGTAGCCGTAGGAACAAAAGAAAAGAAGGGAGAACATCATCATGAAATTACGCAACCTGCTACCTTTCTTCTGCCTGGCATGCGCTCCCGCCTGGGCGGATGCCATCAAAATTGTTCTCGATTCGTCTCAGATTAGCGGTTCGCCCGGTCAGCAAGTCACGTTCAGTGGCGTGATCGTCAACAATGAACTCGCGCCGGTGGATCTGAACGACATTTCCGTCACCCTGAACGGCCTATTTACGGTGGACACGACACCGTTCTTTTCGGGACCATTCACAGTGTCGGCGAGCACTTCTTCCGCGCACTCGCAAACCTCCGATTTTGATTTCTTCAACGTCGTCGTCGACCTGCCGTACACCGATTTATCAGGGATCAAGACCGGAACTCTGACGATTGAGGGAGGGATCGAGGGAGCAAGCGGTTACGACCCGACGGCGGACGGGTTTTTGGGCTCGACGACATTTTCGGTGGATGTCGTCACTCCTGCTGGCACTGTGCCCGAACCGTCGACGTGGCCTCTGCTGATGATGGGTGCTGCTCTTGTGACGTTGAGCGGCGGCCGCTCCAGCTGGATTCGCTGGCGGGAACGGATTGCCAGACGCGTGCCTGAGCGAAGAGGAAATCTCTAACACGGTCAACCCGCGCGGCGATCATCCCGAACAATTCACCGCGATGCAGAACAGCGGACTGCGCTTCAAACGTCTGACGTTGGAGCGTCAGTCCGCTTGCTGCTTGAGTGCGGCTCCCTTGCGCGTGGAGTTGACCGGCGGCCAGATTCCGACGGGATTCTCGGTCACTCTGAAAGTGTCATTTAGATACGGAATGACGAGTCGCGATTTCGCCACGGTCTTTCGAGTTCTTCGCTCCGTCATCCGCTTCGCTGATCAGCGACAGCTTCAATGCACGAATCTTTTCCGCGACCGGCAGTTCTGTTTGGCGTGTTGCGGGCAGGCCAATTTGTTCGACCGTGACCTGCCGCAAATACTCCGCGATCTCTGTTGCAGGCGCGGCTCGCAATCGCCAGCTGAAAACTTGAGGCAGATAGGCGTAGTACTCGTCGCGTGGAGCGTTTTCCCAGCGAGAGACGCCGATCCGATCCCAGTCGCCCCACAAGATCTCATCGATCCCTCGGTATAGAGCCACTTGATCGGGCGGCAGCTTCAGGCCCATCGGGGCCAATACACCACAGCCCCTCAACGAAGCATCGAAGGCATCCGACGCCCGGGATCAGTACCGATAAGTCGCGATCTCGTCGCAAATCTATGGCTTCGATCTGCTGCGTTGCCGCAGACGGTCAATCGAGCAGTGTTGCGTTGCCTAACACTCTGGCCCACTCCTCACGGTCGTACTGCGCAGTTGGCCAGTGACCATCGCTCGGATACCGATCCTTCTTGGAGACTATGAACGTGTCCAAACGGACGAGGCCGAGGCCGGGAAGTTCACGCGGTCGCGTCCGAAAGGCCAGATCGATTACTTTGCCGTGCGCCGGCTTGAAAGAACCTGTCAAGATCTGCCGCAATGAGGGCCCGGTACGCCCATCCGTATGTGCAGACTTCGGGGGCTCCGTTTGTAGCTTGACTTATGAAACGCATTAGGAGATCGTCGGCGTGCGTAGCCGGCGGACCTGAAGCGGATTGGGCCACGCTATGCGGCGTTAATTCATAGGAAATGAAGTTGTGAACAGCTCGCGCAATACGGTCAACGACAAAGGGTGCTAATTGCGCAATAACCATTGGTCCTTCACGCATCGCCCCTTCAGAATCGAGTGAAAGTGGCGCACCGAGCTGCACGGCATCGAGACCTGGAACTTGATTGTCGGCGACTGCTGCTAACACAGCCGCAACGCAGGCGTCATTCTGGTCATGCGTTGGCACGCCGGGAAGCCCACTAACGCCCAACGCCTCCAGAATTTGTTTTCGGGCAATCCGTCCTGCTTCCGTAGCTTTTCGCGGAAGTAAGCGGGTTCCGCTCAGGATGGTCCAGATGTGCGCCGGGTAAACTTCGAGGACTCCGCCTGTGATCAAGCTTGGACTGATCGCGATTCCGTGACCTCGGAATGCATTGAACAAGTCCAGCGACGAGCAAATGAAGCCGGCAAATGGGTTTGGAACGCTCGGGCGAACGTCCGGGGTTTTTCCTACGGCAACAGACTGGCGTTCGCAGACCCGAAGCGCCGCACCCTTGCTGGCGAGCGCCTGCGGGCCGTCGAGCATCGCGACCCGAGCGCCACGTAGCTCATTCACGATGGCAGCGACGTCGAGTGCCTGCGGTGCACGATCCCATGTTGTTAGTTTGTCAAGATGTCCGCTTTTATTAACAAGTGATCTGTCCGCTTTTGGGTTTTGGTGTTAGGCGGCGCGAGCCGCGTTGGTTTTCCGTTTACTTCCATGTCTAGCGTTCGTCGGCGCGGTGGGAAAGTGGGAATCTCGCGTTGTGGGCGAGATTTCCAAGGAGGGGTGGGAAGAGGTGGAAACCTGTTTTGGGTTTTCGCCGCTTTCCATCCCTCCGTTTTTTCCACGGCGCTCCGCTCTGGCAGTTTTGATCAGGGGCCGCGCCTGACTGTCAAACCGCCCGACCACATGCGGGCCGTAGCGCAGCGATACCCGGCCATCCAGGTGCTCATGAATGGTGACGGTACAGCCTGCCAGCGTACTGCGAAAGCGAGACTTCTCCAGTTGCCACACTCGGTCGCCGATCGCGACGGTGTTGTCCTTGGCTACCGTGCGTTCCGTCTGAACCGTGAATACCCAGTCCAGATCCGAGCGGCTGGAACGCCGGAAGGCACTCCCCTTCTGCTCGGCGGCGACCTTGAACTTGCGATTGAAGACATCGATGTAATGTTCGCGCAAAAATCGATTGGCCTCTTCCAGCGTGCCGATTCCCGCCAGCCGCAGCTCTTGCGGCAAGCGTCCTTGCCAGGTCCCGAAGTTCCGTTCCGAACGCCCGCGCGCCTGGGGTGAATACGCCGGAATCATCTGCACACCCAACTCCTTCATCGCTCTTCCCACTTGTGTCGAACGATGCTTATCCACGGGCTCGCCGGACTTGGGCGTCGAAAAGAAGTGACTTCCGCGATCGCTGTACAGCGCGCAAAATGCACCCTTGGTTTCGATCACCTCGCGCAAGGCTGTCATCACCGTGCGTGTCGATTCTTCCTCCACTAACTGCGCGTAGTAGATCTCACTGTTTGCGTCGTCCAGAATCACAATGAAGTCATAGCGCCGCCCTCCCTCGAACCAGCAATGCTTGCTGCCATCGATGTGCAGCAGCATCCCCGTCATCGGCCGCCGCGGACGTCTTCTGCGGTGCGTCCCGCGCTTGCTTCGCTTCGACACCAGGCCCGCCCCTTGCAGCGCCTTCTGCACCCAGCTGTAGCTCAACTCGATCCCGTGGTCCTCCTTCAGCTTCTCGTGGAAATGCCGCATATTCAGATCGAAGTACTTCTCCCGATACAAACCCAGCACTCTTTCGCAGGTCTCCAGCGGCACCCGTTTCGGGCTCACCATTCCTTTGCGCCGATCTGCCAATCCGTCGTATCCGTCCTGCTCCAGCCGCTCCCGCCAACGCCGCATCGTCCGATCAGTTACCCCGATAATCTCCGCTGCTTGCCACCAGGTGATCTTCTTCGCCATGGCCCTCAACAACACTTCTTGCACTTTCATCATCCGCTCCATCTCGGAGCTCGTGTACGTTCGGCTGGATTCCAACTCCCAGCCTCACCTCCCACGCTCCGCTTTTTCAAAGCGGACAGATCATGTGTGAATTAAACCGGACAAATCACATACTAACGACAGCGGTGCACGATCCCATTGCCAATGCCAGAACGAAGCGTTAAGCTGATCCTTGCCGATTGGGATCAGACCACACACATCAATGTCCCGACATTCAGCGGAATAGCGGTCTGTTAAGTCGGCGCCGATGTACGGAGCCACCGCTGAAGAGAGTGTCGAACGCATCGAATCAATATTGTAAAAGCCTGAGCAGCATTAATACTCGGAAGTCTTGTCGACTGGAATCTGAGTAGATCTCTCCTCGCGCGGATTCCAGTTGGACGTGGGATGGTCGTTCGGCTAACTATCGAAAAAAGCGAGCACGCCGCGATTGCGCCGAGTGGCCGGGACGGGGGATGAAGACTCTACCCAGCCAATCAAAGTAGACGGGCGGGCTCATCCGTCGAGCGTTTGTACGATTTACGTCCGGTTGTTTTCGAAGGAATGGTATTGCCCCTGCAACTCCACTTCCGTCTCGGGTCCGACGCTCCGTAGTGGCACACCTTCCCAACGGGCGACTACCGCCGTCGCCACACAGTTGCCGAGTAAGTTGACCGAAGTGCGGCACATGTCCATGAGTGCATCGACGCCTAAGATGAGCGTGATGCCTTCGAGGGGGAGTTGAAACGTGCCGAGGGTGCCCGCCAGAATAACGAGTGAAGCGCGCGGTACTCCCGCGACGCCTTTGCTAGTGAGCAGCAGGGTCAGCATCATGGTGATTTGTGTCCCCAGCGGCATGTGTACTCCGGCAGCCTGCGCGATGAAGACGGAGGCGAGAGAGAGGTACAGCGTAGAACCATCCAGGTTGAAACTGTAACCTGTCGGGAGGACGAAGCCGACGATGTGCTTCAGTATACCGAACCGCTCCATGTTCTCCAAGGCCAGCGGCAGAGCCGCTTCGCTCGAAGCGGTGGAGAAGGCGATGAGAAACGGCTGGCGCGCGGCATGAAAGAAGCGTCCGATGGGGACCCCGGCAAAACTTAGAGCTGAACCGAGGACGAGGATTACAAAGAGCGCCTGGGCAAGATACAGAGTGCCGACCAGCTTGCCCAACCCGAACAAAACGCCGATACCTTTCGAGCCAATTGTCACCGCGATGGCCGCCCCTACTCCGAATGGCGCAAGGTACATGACGTACTTGGTGTAACGGAACATCACTTCCGCCACCGCGCCCGCGAAAGTGACGACGGGCTGTGCTTTCGCTCCGATGGCCGAGCAGGCGGCGCCGAACAGGAAGAAAAAGACGACCATCTGAAGCACGTCGTTCTGGGCAAGGGATTCGAAGATGTTGCTGGGGACGGCGTGTTCCAGTACTCCGCTGAGCGAAACGGGTTTAGCGAGTGCCGGCAACACAGCGCCGCCGGCGGCGTTCAGCGAGACTCCCGCGCCAGGCCGCATCACATTCACCATTACAAGCCCGATCACCAGCGCCAGCGTAGTGGCCGCTTCAAAATAGACCAGGGCCTTTAGCGCGATGCGTCCCATGGTCTTCAGTTCTCCTACGGAAGCGATGCCGTAAATAAGCGTGCCGAACAACAGCGGTCCCACGATGGAGCGAATCAATCGCAGGAAGATGTTACTGATCGGCGCCAGGTTCTTAGAAAATTCGGGAAAGAACACTCCGAGCAGGATTCCGAGGATCAGCGCGATAAAAATCCACGCCGTCAACGAAAGCCGCCGCAAGCGTCGCATCAGATCAGCGTTCGCCCCACTTCAACTTCTCGCGAAGCACGTCGAAGAAAAGCAACTTGGGAGGGCGTATCAGTTGGATGGTTTTCGGAGAAGAGCGGCAGATGATGCGATCGTTCTTCGCGAGTGGTTCTCCGACCTGACCGTCGATCGTCAGGTAGGTCCCGTCTTCGCTGTGGCTGAGAATTTGAATGGTGCTGGTATCGGGCACGATGACGGGCCGGTTAGTCAACATATGAGGACAAATAGGCGTCAGGCAGAAGGCAGCGACCGATGGAAAGATAACCGGACCTCCAGCGGAAAGCGAGTAGGCGGTGGAACCGGTGGGCGTGGCGATAATCAGTCCGTCGGCTTTGTAAGCAGCGACGAAGTGATCGTCCACATGGGTATCGAGATCGATCATGCGCGCAAGCTCAGACTTCGTGATGACGACATCATTAAGAGCTGAATAGCTTGCAATGGCGCGGTCTTCGCGAATCAGTTCGCATTCCAGCATGCGGCGGCGGCCGATGCGGTGCTCGCCTCGAAGCGCCCGCTCCAATTCAGGAAAAAGGTCTTCGGAAGGAATGGAGGTGAGAAAACCGAGATGTCCCAGGTTCACGGCGAACAGAGGGATGTCGCGGCCAGCGACAACTCGCGCCGCGGACAGCAGTGTTCCGTCACCACCCAAGACAATTACGAGATCCGTTCCGTCGGGAAGCTCTTCGCGCGAGAAAGACTCGCTCCGATTGGCGTATTCGGCGGTTTGCTGATCGCAGCGGGAGCGGATTCCACGTTCGTCGAGCCACTGCAGGAGTCCGCAAACGATGTCTGCCGCTTGGGCAATTTTCGGCTTAGAGATGATGCCCACTACCGCGTTGTCGCGCATTGTCTTTGTCGGCTGCAAAGGAATAGGGTTTCTTGACTATAGCGTGAGGCGTGCGTGCAGCAGAAACTCATGATTTCCTTCCGCACCAAGGATGGGACTGTCCGTCAATTCCGTGGCAAAGCCGAATAGGTGCAGGGCCGCCGCTACTTTCTCACAGGCCATGCGATGTAGGGCTGGATCGCGCACAATTCCACCTTTACCGACCATCTCTCTCCCGACCTCGAACTGGGGTTTGACTAGAATAATCCAGTCGCCATTCGGGGCGAGCAATGTCGCCAGCGCCGGAATCAGCAGGGTGATGGAAATGAAGCTCACGTCGCATGCGATCACGTCCGCTAATTCGCCGATATCCGCGAAACTCAGGTACCGGGCGTTCAGCCGCTCGTGCAAGACAACGCGCGGGTCATTACGCAATTTCCAGTCGATTTGTCCGGCGCCCGTATCGATTGCGTGAACCCGCTTGGCGCCGTGCTGTAAGAGGCAGTCGGTGAATCCGCCGGTTGATGTTCCGACATCCAAACAGACCCGGTCGTTCACCGCAACTCCGAAGTGCGCGAGCGCGGCTTCAAGTTTCAATCCGCCGCGGCTGACATATTTGAGCGGCTGCTCCACGTGGATGTGGGACTCGACGGTAACGGAGCGGCCCGGCTTGTCGGCTCTTTGCCCGTCCACAGTGACTTTGCCGGCCAGGATCAAGGCCTGGGCCTTTTCGCGTGAGTCGGCCAGGCGCCGCTCGAAGAGCGCAACGTCCAAACGCCGTTTGCTATCAGAATTCAAGCTTTACGTTGCACAATGAAATCGGCGATTTGCCGCAGCCGATCGGCGCGATCGTCGAAAATCCGCAGCGCTGCATGGGCGGACAGGCGCTCCTGCTCGGCCATCTGGCGCGACCGCTCTAAACCGTATACCGCGGGGAATGTGATTTTCTGCTGGGCTTGATCCTTTCCCGCGGTTTTACCCAACGCTTCGGATGATTCCTCCACGTCCAGCACGTCATCGATGATTTGAAATGCCAGCCCGATGTGTTCTCCATATTGAGAAAGAGCGGCTAGCTCATCGGTGGACGCGCCGGCATAGATGCCACCCATCCGAACGCTGGCGCGAAGCAAGGCGCCGGTTTTGGCCTTGTGAATGGATTCGAGCAGAAGCGCGGTGGGCGGTTTGCGCTCACCTTCGATGTCATTCACCTGACCGCCGATCATGCCGCCGACAGTGCCCGAGGCGCGTGAAAGTTCTTCGACCAGGCGGATTCTTCGCTCCGCATCAATGTGCTTCAGGCGGCTAAGGACTTCGAAGGCCAGCGTCAATAGGGCGTCACCCGCCAAGATCGCCATGGCGTCGCCGAAAACTTTGTGGCAAGTGGGGCGGCCGCGACGCAGGTCGTCGTTATCGAGCGCGGGGAGATCGTCGTGAATCAGCGAATAGGTGTGGATCAGTTCCAGTGTCGCGGCGGCATTAGCAACCCCTACAGGAGAATCAGACACGGCGCGCGCCGCCGCCATGGCTAAGATTGGCCGAATGCGCTTGCCGCCCGCGAACAGGCTGTAGCGCATGGCGCGATGAATGGAGGAGGGTTCGACATGCTCTTCCGGCACCCATTCCTGCAGCGCGCGGTCGACCGTTTGCACCTGTTCGGCCAGGTATTGCTGCAAACCTGCTTGTTCCACTGTAGTCATTTCACCGGTTTGTCAGGGCTAAAGGGAACGGCCACGGTTTCCGAACCTTTTTTCATCAAGATCTCCACGCGCGACTCGGCGTCTTCGAGCTGGCGTTTACAGTCCGCGCTGAGACGCATACCGCTTTCAAAGAGGGTCAAGCTCTGCTCGAGCGGCAAATCGCCCTTCTCCAACTCTTTGACGACGCGCTCCAGCTCATCGAGGCTCGCTTCAAAGGTCGGCGAGGATGTTTTTTCCTCAGACATCGAATTTAATTGTAACGGTGTGAGCGAACAGGCGGCCGGAGAGCTTTTCGGCAGAGGCGCCACTTTTCAAGTACAGTAGTTATATGGCGATTCCCGCCAGCACACGCCCGTCACTTTTCGGCTCCGACTAGCCGGCCGCCCCGGTGCGTCCTTCCTTCACGTCAGTATTTTCGTTAAACAACCGAGGAGTGTAGTATGCAGACGCAGTTGACGGCCCGCCCCACGCTAGCCGAAGATTCCCCGCAGCTTGTGACTGAGCTGCCCGGACCTAAGGCGCAGGCCATTATTGAGCGCGATCAGGCGGTACTTTCGCCATCTTACACGCGCTGTTATCCGCTGGTGATCAAGCGCGGTGAGGGCGCGATGGTGGAGGATGTCGATGGGAATCGCTTCCTGGACTTCAACGCCGGGATTGCGGTGGTTGCCACCGGTCATTCGCATCCGGATGTAGTGAAGGCGATCCAACGGCAAGCCACCGAGTTCCTGCATATGTCGGGCACCGACTTTTATTACGAAGGAATGGTGCGGCTGGCTGAGAAGCTGGCGTCACTCGCGCCCGGCGATAGCGCGAAGCGAGTATACTTCGGCAACTCGGGGGCGGAAGCGGTGGAGGCGGCGCTCAAAATGGCGCGCTATCATTCCGGCCGGGACAAGTTCATCGCCTTCTTCGGCGCTTTTCACGGTCGCACCATGGGCGCGCTGTCACTCACCGGGAGTAAAGTCACACAGCGGCGCGGCTTTCGCTCCACGCTGCCGGTCCATCACATTCCGTACTCGTATTGTTATCGCTGCCCTTACGGCAAGGAGCCGTCGACCTGTGCGGTGGATTGTGTCCGCGAGATCGAGGACCGGCTGTTCAAGACCATTTTGCCGTCCGAGGAAGTGGCTGCGATCATCGTTGAGCCGATTCAAGGCGAAGGCGGCTATCTTGTTCCACCAGTCAAATTTCACGAGGAGCTACGGCGGATTGCGGACCAATACGGGATCCTGCTGATTCACGATGAGGTTCAGTCGGGAATGGGACGGACGGGCCGGATGTTTGCGTCTGAGCACTTCGGCGTTACGCCGGATATCGTGACGCTGGCCAAGGGAATTGCGAGTGGACTGCCTTTGGCCGCAACGGTGGCTCGGGCGGAGGTGATGAACTGGGGGCCGGGCGCTCATGCATCTACCTTCGGCGGCAATCCGGTGGCGATAGCGGCGTCGCTGACGACAATCGAACTGATCGAAGAGAGCCTGATGGCCAATGCCGCTAAGATCGGCGCGCATCTGATGGATCGAATGAGGGATTGGCCGCGCAGGTTCAAGCACGTCGGCGAAGTGCGCGGCCTGGGTCTGATGATTGGCATAGAAATGGTCCGTGATCAGGGAACGAAGGAACGCGCGCCGGAACTGCGCGACCAGTTAGAAACGATGGCCTTCGAGCGCGGTTTGCTGATCTTGGGCTGCGGCCCGAACAGCTTGCGGCTATGTCCACCTCTGGTAATCACACGCGATCAGGCGGATTTTGCGGTGGATACACTGGAGCAGTGCCTACTTTTGCAGCAGCAATACTAAGTCGTACTTACTAAGTCATAGGCGAAGATTGGCACTCCTTACTGCCCGTAGCACAATAGAAACCTTCAAAGTATAGGCGTTCACTGGTTATAGGTTCAACCGACGACAACTTATGGCCAGTGACTGCGAATGGCAGATTCGCGCGATGCGGGAGCGCGTCGACCAAGCCCGCTACGCCTCGAACACGCTGCGCGACTACCGCTCCGCCTGGGGGCGGTTCGTTTCCTGGTGCGCGGCGACGGGCCGGGTCAGCATACCGGCGACGGCGGAACGGGCGGCTGAAAGCCATCAATCACTATCACCGGCTGGCGTCTCTGCCGATTCCCTGGGGCCCGGAGCTGCGGCAATTCCTCGGCAACGCCGCTCAAGGTGCGGTCGTATAAACTAACCCTGGAGGTTTTTCCCTATGCAATCTGCAGATCGCAGAGAATTTTGACGCAAGTGGCCGGCGCAGGCGCGGTCGCGGCTGGCGGCCTTCTGGCGATTCCGCGTGTGGTGCGTGCGCAGGCGTCTAACCCGCTGCCGCCCAACCTCATGCAGGAGATCGGCGGCGCTGCGGAGGAATTGTATATCCAGGCGTACATCCGCGATCCGAGCAACACGGTCGCCAATGGCGGCTCGTACGGCGGCCCGATGCCGGGCTTAGACCAGGTGACCATCGGTAACTTAGCTACGTACTGCCAGCAGTTGAATGCATTCGCGTCGTCGCAAGGGGTCTACCGGCAGAATTTTGCGTCGATTCCCGTGGCGTCGATTTCGCCGACCTACCTGACCTTCGCCGGAAATCAAGCGCAGCTGTCGCTAAAAAAGGACTTTTTCACTCAGGTGACAATACAACAGGCGGCGTCCCAGATGGGCCTCGCTTTGCCATACTCTGCGCCCTCCGGCGCAGTTTTGCAGCAGACGATGGCAGGAGTAATCGGCGACTTGCAGCAGGTCGCGAACGGCAACTATGCCAGACTTCACATCAGGCGCAAGGGGATACTGGTATACGCGAGCGACTCGGGCATGAGCAACGGCGAGGCGTTTATTGGCGGCGCGACGTTGGCAGGTTCGGGCGGCGTGCTCCTGAGCGCCGCCGGAGGACCAGCCGTGTTGACTGCGCCGATTACCAGCGCAGCCGCAGCCGCTGTCATTGGCTGGACCGGGTTTGGCATGATCATCGTCGGCGGGACTATCTGCATCTACCGGCTACCGCTATTTCAGCCAGAAAGTCGGCGGCAGTGGCCCGTGGCAGTATCCCGATCAAAACCCTGGTGACCCGGTCTCCTACACCGGGTCATGAGCAAGCCGCCGCTTTTCCCGCCTTGGTTGCCGGCCACGCCCTCGCCCAATTTGGAGCAGTGAGGAGGACTTCGTCATGCTGCAAATGCCTCCTCCGCGGCTGATTCGTTTCGCCCTTTGGTTTGGAGGACTCGCACCGGGCCTGCTCGGGATTTTGATTCTCTGGTCTGAGGGTCCGGTGAGGAGCGCTTGGCTATGCCTACTCACGTCAGCTATCGTTCTGATCCCGATGTTCTGGCGGCGACCGTCGAAAGCTCGAAAGGCCTTCGTGATTGGATCGCTCGTTTACTGCTTTGGGATGGTCGCCTGGAGCTGGCATACCGTTACTCTCGGCCCCGGCCCGATAGACGATCTGCAGAAGCTTCTCTTGGGGGCACTCTGTTGCATTGTACTGGGGTCCCTCCTGCTGGCGTTGGCAGTGTGGCTGCGCAACAGAGCAGCGATGTGAGGCTGCGCAAGTGGCGAGGCGTCTGTATCCTGCCGCTACTTTACTCGCTGGTCCGGGTTCAGAGCAGGTAGCTGAGTTTCCATCCTCAAGCCGCCGCGCAACACGGCGGCCTGGCCTTTTCCCGCAGTTGCTCGACGACAGCACCCCCCGCGGTACATAATTCAGTACTGAGGAGCTCACCCAATGCGTACTTACTTCTGGTTAATCTTGGGCTTATTCTTCTCATGCGCCGTCTGCCTTTGGGGCGCGGTTCGCTTTCATGGCTGGTGGTTGATGGTTACGGGCGCCACAGCCTTCCGTCTGGCTCTTGGTTGGCATGACGTGCGCCGGCGGCTTCAGCCTCGCGACGTCCTCCGGGTTGCAGACGGTCTCCGGTTTGCTGCCGGGTCGTGGGCGCTTCCGGCTCTCGATGTCGCCGGCGTGGATCCGCCGCTCGACGGTCTTGGCGCTGACGGCGAGCTGCTGCGCTGCCTGCTCCAGCGTGGGCCACGCCGTTAGGTCGGTCATAGCCTCGCCAGCTCCTCTTTGAATCGGTCGATCAACTGCTGGCGCTGCTCCAGGGTGCTGATCGGGCCGAGAATGCGAGCGAGCAACGCACCGGCCTGCGTGCCGTCCATCGCGTCCGCGACCTCGAACTCTAGATGCAGGCGGCAGACTATGGTCCCTTTTTCGGCTTCCGGTTTTACGATCAGCTTCACGTCGATGTGTGTTGTTTGCGCGTCAGGATGTGGCATCGTTTCCTTTTTCGGTTTGGATTTCACGGGCGAAGCGTTCGAACTCGCCCAAACTCGTTTCAGTCAGTGGGTTGTGCTGGTGGATCCACTCGCAGGCGCTCTCGACCAGCACGTCATATTCCTCCGCGATAACGAGGAATTCTTCCGCGAAGGTCGCGGCCCATGTCTCGGGAAGGTCGGCGCGGTGCTTCTGGATCGCGAGCGAGATCCACTCGAGCGATGCTTCGCGCACGTTCATGAGGGGTACTCCGCTAGCCCGGCGCGCACCAGGAGCGAAAGCCGTGCCCGCTCGACTTGTTTGATCTCAGTCAAGTCCTTGTGCTCGCAGGCCTCCCGCGCTCGTCGTGCGCGTAGGCGGTAGGCCCGGAACGGCGGCCGCGAATGGTCTTCGAACGAAGCCATGCGAGCAGGCGCTGCTCGGCGGTTTCGTCCTCGTCGAGGAAGTAGAGGTACTGATCGGGCGGGATGGGATCGAAGCTTTTCGCGCCCATCGCCTGCATGAGCTGCGTGTGGGTGGAATCGGGTGCTCGGCGGCTCATCGAGCGCACCTCGCAAAGCTCGAACGCGCGGAAGGAAGGGAAAAGTCGAGGCCGCTCAGGCCTCCACTAGAAGTACTGCTCGAGGTAACAAATGTGTGTATCTCCAGCCCCAGCAGGCAAAAAAGCCGGTGGCCCGCTGTTGCGGTTGGGCCGGAAAACTGGCACACTACGTGTGTCGGGCGTTCTCTCGGGTGGCACCTTGAGAGCGCTCGGTTTTCCGATCAGTTAGTAAGTCAACCTGAATTTGCGATTTCGACTCGGCTAAGAATTTACGTCGTAAATCCGGGCATTCTGGGTCCGCAGGCGCTCTCTGAATGTGTACCGAGTTACTCGGTACACTGGAGCAGTGTCTGCGGGCCCAGGAGCAGTTTTAGATGTCGGATGCGGCATCAAGAAGTACCCCGGATCCATCGGCTTAGACCGGAATCTAAACACCAGCGCGGACGTGATCGCCGACCTGGATCACTTCCCTTTTCCGTTTCGAGACAGTTCCTTTCGCGAAGTCCGGGCCATTCACGTCATTGAACACGTGGCGGACGTGATCCGCACCATCGAAGAGTTCCACCGGCTGCTTGCGCCCGGCGGGCGATTGTTCATTGTGACCCCGCATTACACCGACTTCAGTTCATTTTGCGATCCAACCCACCGTTGGCACCTGAATAGCTTCTCGCTGCGGTATTTCGGGGAAGACAGCGGCGGCTTCGGGTACTATTCCCAAGCTCGCTTTCATGAGATTTCGACCAGGGTGAAATTACTTGCTTTGTGGAGATATCTGGGATTTGAATTTCTGGTCAACAGCTCGCGGCGCTTTCGAAAGTTTTGGGAGTTTTACCTCTGCTACGGCATTCGAGGGAAGGCTATCGAATGGGAGCTAGAGGCAGCCAAAGCCCCGGTAATCCAGCGGCCAAATGGTCGATAGCGCCACGACAATTGCTTTGGAAGCTGAGCGATGCCGCCAGGCATGTCCGCGAAACGCAGACCCTGACCGCGGACGCCGCTCTGGGACGGCGCGGCGAGGACTTGGCGCACCGCTATTTACGCAGCAAAGGGTTGACGATTTTGTCACGCAATTACCGGCCGGGAGGCGGGGACGCGGAGATCGATATCGTGGCGCGAGACGGCAAGATCACCGTTTTCGTCGAAGTGAAAACACGCAGTTCGTCGGAATACGGCAGCCCGGACCGGGCCATTGGGTTAGAGAAGGAGAAGCATATCTTGCGGGCCGCGCGGGCGTTCGCCACGCGCGCGGGTATCGAGTGGGACCAAGTTCGCTTCGATACCATCTCAATCGTTTTCACGAAACCGCCATCGATTGTGCACCAGCAGGATGCATTTTTCGAAGGACGCGCCGTCTAATGCTTCCTTTCGGTAACGCACCTCGATAAGGTTTTGTACCCGGGAAACGGGTTCAGCAAAGCGCAAGTCATCGACTACTACATTCGCGTCTCGCAGTATCTGCTGCCGCATTTCGAGAACCACCCGGTGACGCTGAAGCGTTTTGCCGCGCGATGTAAAAGGCGCTCTGCACCGTGAACTGCCGCACCCTCACCACTGAGGTCTTATTGTGTTTGCGGTGGACGGACGGTATCACATTAATCCAGCGCGGTAAAGATCAATGAAGGTGCATACTGAGTCTGCGCACTTTTTAAGGGGGCATGTTCGCAATTGCAACAACGGGCAGAGGTGATGTTGCCCGGATCACAATCAGCATTCAAACGGCGATTGAGGGAATGAATCGATCTAAACACCCCAATAAGGGCATCGCGGCGGTTCGGCCCAACGTGTCACATCCCGTGCAGACTCCGCGCGCGGTACAGCTACTGTTTCAAGGAGCATCTGCCAGCGAGGCACAGCGGGGGCGGGCGCAAGCGGCGGCGGAAACGCAATTGTTTACCACGGCGGTCGGATTCTTACCGCGCCACGCGTGAAGCCAATCTTCTGGGGTAGCGAGTGGTTTCGGCCATGGCTGCATCCCGGCCCGTCCGTACGGGATGTCTTGTGGGCGATGCAGACTATTTTCCTTGGTCCCTGCATGTCGGGGCTGGACCAGTACGCGGGCGTTGGCAAAGGAAGCATCTTGAGCGAGATACTGGTCAGCTTCACGGACGATCCGCCTAATCCGTTCAATCAGGGCCACATCGAGGACATGCTGACCAGCCTTACAGTTTTGCCTGATGGCAGGCTGCTTCACCCGGAGCAGGACAGCCAATTGCTCTGTTGCGTGTTTACGCCGCCCGGTTAGAAATCGACGGATGCGAATGCCAACGGGTATCACACATTCTTCAATGTGAATGGAGGCACCGTGCCCTACGCTTGGCTGGGCAACGACGGGACGCTGGATTTTCTTACTTCGATCTATTCGCACGAACTGGCGGAGGCATGCACGGATCCGGTAAACGGGTTCTATGACGCCACGGGCAGTTGTGGTCAGACGGGCGCGTGTGAAGTTTCTGATTTCTGCTACGGTAATGGCCCAGGCCGGGGCTGGTGGAGGATCGGTGGAGTGCTGGTTCAGGGCTATTGGTCGGTCCAGGACGGTCGCTGTATCCTGCCTTCAGAGCGCGCCGTGCGGGGGCGGGTAAAGGGCAATGCGGCGCTAATCCAGGACGATTCTTGTCTCGGGGCAACTTTGAAATGGTGGCGCCTCTTCGGGATGGCGGACTCGCTCACTACTCGAGGGTGAACGACGACCCGGCATTGCCGTGGTTTGGACCTACGATTTTCGGAGCCGACATTGGCCAGTTCGATGCGGTCGGCATGATCCAGAGTAACTTCACCGCAGGCGGAACCGGGGAAACCTCGAAGTGGTGGCTCGCCAGGGTGGCCACCTGCTTTTCTATTGGAGGGAGGACATTCCTCCGTATGTCTGGCACGGACCGGACTTAGTGCCGACGGCCGGTGCGGGGCAGAATTTCCAATTGGTGGCAGGCAACCCCTCGTTTATTCAGGGACGCTTTGGGCTGCGCGGGAATTTCGAACTCGTGACGCCCCTGGCCACCGGCGGGATAGCCCACTACTCGCGCCTGAACGATGCGACAGGAGTGCCGTGGTCGGACCCGACGATCTTCGCAACCGATATTGGGCTCGTCGACGCAGTGTCACTGCAGCAGAGCAATTTGAGCTCTAGCGGCGGGGGGCCGGGCGATCTGCATGTCGTGGTGCGCCTTGGCAGCGAGCTGCTGTTCTACCATCGCGATGACGCACCGCCTTATACCTGGCACGGCCCGGAAGTGATTCCACTCAACCCTGCGACGGAAAACGGCCGCCGCGCCGCGGGGATTCCGTCGCTCGTCTTTCAAAACTTCGGGACGATTCTGAACGGTTACGATCAGTTGGTAACGCCGTTTGCTGATGGCGGTTTTGGGCACTACACGCGCGATAATAACTCCGCCGGAGGACCATGGAGTGGGCCGGCGGTGATCGGCGAGGAGTTGGGGGAACTCGACGCGCTCGCTATGATCCACAGTAATTTCAGTTCAACTCAATTCGGGGGTAGGAAACCTGGAACTGGTAGCGATGGTGGCAGGCCAGTTGGTGCACTTCTGGCGAGAGGACAATATACAAATCGCCGGTGGCGATGCACGTAGTTGGTTCGGTCCCTGGCTGGTAACTTCCTGAAGCGCAGCCTACCAGTTAGAACGGCCCCAACCGATGAGGTCCGTAAATCCAGAGCCAGAGGCAATGACGTTGTCTTTGCGAGATGAGAAAGGAGGCTTGTACTCCTCTTCCTCGCCGCTCACGACACCGATGACGCGCGGATCAGCGCCCCACCAGGCAAACATCGGCCCCCCCGAGTAGCCGCTCAGAGTGTCCCCGTTTTCCGTTTCTAGTTCCTGGCCGCCGTTATCGTCGTCGTCATCATCGTTGACGGAAATGCCGTTCTGCCAGAACGGACCAGCACCGCCGGGATAGCCAACCATGGTCCAACAGGTGACGTCTTCCCAGTCAGAGCTGTAGCTGTTGCAGCCCATGTAGCCGGCTAAATCTCCCAGGGGTTGATCGAGCTTGACGATGGCCCAATCGTAACCGGCCACCGTGTCGCCATCGTCGTAGCCTCGGGCGTCCGTCGCGTAGGCGGTCACCGTGCTACCGAACAGGGATGTACCGAGATAGTCCGCCGGAGTGAATTGCACCCAACCGTTGCTGCCGCTGCTCCACGGAATCAAGTGGCCGGCTGTCACTACGAAATTTCGCCCAACCAAGACGCCGGTTCCCGACATGCCTTCGTTGTTGCGGACCGAGCCGATGCACCCCCACGGGTAACTGGAGTCGCGGAAGAGCCTGGGAGCGAAATCGCCGAAGACCCACAAGGGCCTGACGGTTCTTCCATTCAGTCTTCGCAGGGGTTTCCTGTCCATGCCGGGAACCGTGCGGGGTAGATAGAATTGGTCCAGCCAAGCCGGCCGATGGCCGTGATGGGAGATGCCGGGAACGCGAGCTTGCCGAAACACATCGCGACCGGCCCGGATTGCGTTCACAGAAGTCGGAATGGCGAAGTGCTGATTCTCGTTCAACGTGAGATCGATGCGCCAACCGTGCTCGTGCGAAGTGTTGAAACCACTTTCGACCCGGGCAATAGAGATGTCCGGACGATCCATGTTCGAACCGGAGACGAAAATGCTCTTGCGTCTGGCAGCAGCCGCGATTTCAGGAGGCGGTGATCCATCGCTCAAAATGGGTCGCTGTTCGGCAAGTTCAGTCGCAGTGAGAGGTCGTTGCCGGTCTCCGGTGAATGCTCGAGCTTCATGCCGGTGTTCGTTTGAGGTACTCATTCTCTCCTACCTCCGGTGGTCCACGTAGTGCAGGAACCGACTCCAGCTGTTTACACGGTTGACACGTGCGGCTGAACTCAAGCTCAAACTACGATCTCACATTTGGGTGCTGCGATGTCTCATCGCGCTCGCGCGAATCATTGGCAGAACGGGCGCCGAGATGGACTCCGTGCGCATTGTTGTCCAGAGGAAGCTCCGCAACTTCTCACTCCAGTAGCAAGGCTTGCAGAGCGGATTATTCAGAGGTTGCGCCTGCGTGTTTAGTGGACATGCCATAGCTGATCGATGGCGCCCAGCAAGAAACTCAACGCAAAAATCAGGAATACGATACGCGACGGCCGAGTAGCCCACCAGTTATCAGGGAGTCGAAACCCGAATTCACGGAAGCGCCGGCCAAAGATGCCACAGGCCAGGAAGACGACGGCTGCCGCAAGCAATAAGAGACCATTGCGTATGGGATGCAGATAGTCCTGTGCCACCCCAGCGACGCTGACGTTATCTGAGTAGGTCAGCATACATACTAAGCTTATGAGCGCAACCAACTCTTTCGCAACACCGCCCTCCGCGCAAGCGAATATCAACGCCATTGTTGGGTTGGAGGAGCGGGCGCTGAAACACCGAAGCTTTGCCGACCGTCTGTCGGACGTAATCGCCAATTTCGTGGGAAGCGTCACTTTTGTCGCTCTCCATCTGGCGTGGTTCGGTGTTTGGGTGGGCCTCAACGTAGGCTTTTGGAAATTCGATCCGTATCCTTTCGCATTGCTTTGCATGCTCGTTTCGCTCGAAGGGGTTCTGCTTTCCACGTTTGTGTTGATTAAGCAGAACCGGATGAGCCAACGAGCGGACCAACGTAGCCATCTGGATCTACAGATCAATCTGCTGGCTGAGAAAGAGGTGACTAAACTGTTGCAGATGCAACGCCTGATCTGCCGGCAGCTAGGCATTAAAGAAGCGGATTCAGATCAGGAGATTGTTGAACTGAGTGACGTTACCGCGGTAGAGAACCTCGCGCAAGAGTTAAACGAGAAGATGCCAACGGAGTAGTGGCAAGTAGTGATTCGGCTGAGGACACACTTGCCGCGCCGTGAAATAGTAAATCTGATGGTTTGTGCGCTGCGCCGCCTCGATCGGTTCTCGGTTCTAGCATCACTGATCACAATTGGACTACATATCTCGGCCGCACGGCCGCTGGGAGCCCAGACGTCACTGAATGACCGTGTGCTGGTGGTTTACAACGCCGACGTGCGTGAATCGAAGCAAGTGGCGGAATATTACCTCGCGAAGCGGTCCATTCCGGAAACGCACCTTTGCAAGATCGACACCTCCTCACCCGAGGAACTCAAGCAGGACGAGTTCGATTCGGAAGTCAAGCAGCCGATTCGGAAATGTCTCAACCGGTTGGGAAAGGACACGATTCTCTATATCGTGTTTGCGTTCCAGACTCCGTTTCTCGTGGACGTGGGTTCTCAAACGAACGCTCTGGATCAATTCGTGGCGGACATCTGGGATGAATATCTGCCGGAGCGCACGGCAAAGCAATCGGAGGTGCAACCATACTTCGGCGCTGCGCAAAGCGAAGGCGGCGCGTATCAATCGGTACGTCTCGCTGGCCGATTACCGGAAGCAACCGAACGCACGCACGATCTATTCGGTTTGGCGCCTTGACGCACCGAATGCGGAGCTGGCCAAAGGATTAGTGGATAAAGCGCTGTACAGCGAAACCAAGGGCCTGGACGGGATCGGCTGTTTCGATCGAAATCGAGGAGATCTGGCAGGGGTTGCGGATTTCAGTTACGGGGCCGGCGATTGGGACATCGATCGCGCGGCGGAATTTACGCGGCAGGCCGGCTTTACGGTAGTCGAGGACGATCACGAGCAAGAATTCGGAACTGCCCCGGCCCCGCTGCGTTGCGATCACGCGGCACTTTACGCCGGCTGGTATGACCTGGATCATTACAATGACGCGTTTAGCTGGAATCCCGGGGCCATTGGGATTCATCTCGACAGCGCCTCGGCTCGCAGCCCGAGAGGTGGACACAACTGGTCGGCAAACGCGATCGCCCATGGAATCACCGTGACGGCGGGCGCCACGACGGAGCCTTATCTCGACAATTTGCCGCATCCCGATCAGGCGTTTTTTTACTTGTTCCACGGCGCCAATGTGGGCGATGCCCTGTTGCGGAGTGAACGGCTGCTGAAGTGGAACATCCTCAATATCGGCGATCCACTTTATTGCCCGTTTCCGAACTCGCCGACGATGGCGGCGCGGGTGAGGCCGCCTGTCGTCTTGGCGCTGCTGCCACAGATGGCCCTGGGGGATTCCACGTCGACCGCGGTTATCGCCGTAAGCACGCCTGCCAGGGGCGAACTGAATTTCGCGGTCGCAGCCGATAATCACGATTTGCTCTCCGTACCGCCGACTGTAGCGATCGCGACGGGGCGCGATGCGGTGAAGTTTGCAATCAGCACGCACCGGGTTGAGAGCGAACCGGCTCTCGTTCGGGTGCGTGCGAGGGCCAACGGGTACGAAGTATCGAATACACTTATGGTGTTTTCCCTCTTCGCCTCGTTTGACGTCAGCTCTCCAAATGTGAAGGGAGGCTCGGCGGCGACGGCCACCTTGCGGCTGCGCCGTCCGGCGCTCAGCAACACGGCAATCGCGCTCAAGACCGCCAATACGGGGATTCTCACAACGCCTGCTGAAGTCACGATCCCGGCAGGCCAGGATAAAACGACCTTCCAAATTGCGACCCGGCCCGTCGCGACGGAAACTTCAGTGGAGATAACAGCGACCTATGAGGGACTGGTTCGCTCGGTTACGCTGAAGGTTGTCCCTTAACCTTGAACTAGAGTGAGGCGAAGCGCCGCTGAGATAACGGGCTGGAGTGACAAGGCTAGTCCTCTCATTTACACCGGTACCTGCTCCAAGAACTTGCTCAGTTCTGACAGCCCGCCTTTTACTGCGAGCGCGTCCAGAGTTCTTGCCGAAGTCTCCAAGGCCGCCGCCAAGTGTGTCAACTCAGGAAAGCCGTAAGATCCGCCGGTGCCTTTGATGTTATGCGCCAAGCTTCGAATGCGCTCGAAATCGTCCGTTTCGAGCAGCATTAACATTTCGGCCGTGTACTGTTTCATGACTCCCAGATACTCCGGGACGAACTGCTTCAGTTCCAGCGGCATATCCGAGTCCGGCTCGAGAACGGCAACATCTTCAGGGCGCGGATCAGCCGCTGGATCCTCTTCAGCAGCACGTTGCAGGTAACGGCTCAACGCCTCTAGAAGCGTGGATTTAGAGATGGGCTTTGAAAGGTGGGCATCGCAGCCCGCGAATTGAGTTTTCCTGATATCTTCTTGCCACGTGCTTCCCGTGAGCGCAATGATCGGGATCGGATTAAAGCCCCGCTCGTGTTCAATCTGCCGTATGGCGCGCGTGGCGCTCAAGCCATCCATCATCGGCATGTGAATATCCATCAGGATGAGATCGAAGCGCCCATTTGAGAACTGCTCGACGGCGCTCTGCCCATCGGTCGCAAATGTCAGGGCGAATGGGCTGCGCTCGAGGTACTTTTTCATCACCAGACGATTTTCGGGCGAATCTTCCGCCAACAGAATCTGGAAAGTTTTTTCGGCGCCTGTCCTCTTGGATTCGATTCCACTTCCCTGCTGCCGCGGTTGACCGGCGAGCGGTTTCCGCCCGCTCACGATCTGGCGGACCAGGCGCAGAAGTTCGGACCGTTTGACAGGTTTGACTGCCGAGCCTGCGATGGCGGGATGCCGTTCCTCGGGAGCGCTGGCTGCCGAAGGAAAACCGGAAATGAGCAGGAGGATCGGGACTCCCGGCGCACTGCTCTGAACGATTTCGGCGAGAGTAGCCCGGCCGGGGTATGCGAGTTGCTCATCGACTATGGCAAGCGAGAACGTTCGCTGGTTCGGCTTGGCCGTTGATAACGCCTGGAACGCTTCGGCGGCTCCGGAAAACAGCCGGGTTTCCATTCCCCAGGAGCGCAAGGTTTCGTCGAGCACCAGACGCTGGTGGGGGTTGCTACAGATGACCAAAACACGCCGGGCGATGAATTCGTCAGTGTGATTGGCAACGCTTCCTTCCCGCGTTAATCCAAACTGCACGGCGAAGCTAAATGTACTGCCTTCTTGCGGAGCGCTTGTTACGGTGAGGCGACCGCCCATCGCCTCCACCAGTTGGCGGCTGATGGCCAATCCCAGGCCGGTGCCTCCATACTTTCTGTTGGTGGAAGAATCGGCTTGATTGAATGCTTCGAAAATGGTCGCGAGCTTTTCCTGGGGAATCCCGACGCCCGTATCTGTAACGGCAAATTCAATCCTGCCCGGCTCGGCCGGCTCGCTATTCCGGACCGTTAGCATCACCTCACCCGAATCGGTGAACTTCAGCGCGTTCGCCAGCAAGTTCAAAAGGATTTGTGTGAGGCGCGCCGGATCGCCCACCAGGCTTAAGGCCGTACCGGGCTCAAGGCGGGATAGCAGTGTCAAGCGCTTGGATCGTGCCGTAGCCGCCACCAGGTCGATCGCCTGATCGACAACCGGCTCCAGATTAAATTCCAGTGATTCAAGTTCCAGGCGACCCGATTCGATCTTCGATAAATCGAGCAGGTCATTGATCAGCATCATCAGGTTTGCTCCCGCATTGCGGAAAATTTCGACACAGTGCCGCTGCTCGGCGTTGAGGTCCGATTCAAACAGAACGTCGGCCATGGCAATGATGGCGTTCATGGGGGTTCGAATTTCATGGCTGGCGTGCGCCAGGAAATCCGTTTTGGCCCGATTCGCGGCTTCGGCGGATTCCTTGGCCTGCGCCAGTTCCCGCGTTCTCTGTTGTATCGTCTCCTCCAACTCGCTTGTGAACATTTCGCTCGCGGCCTGGCGCTTTGCGATTTGCCACATCTCAATGGTTTTGCGATGGCAGATGCGCATGAGCGCCAACGCCGCGAAGCCGAACCACGCCGCGTGCTCGAGCGAACGCCAGGTTTCGGCCTCGGCTACTCCAACCAGGGAGTCTGGAGACCACCATCCGCGCAGGCCGTGGTTCGCGGCAAGCACCGCCATGGCTGTCAGCAGAACTCGCCAATCCCGGTAATAGGTCAGGAAGGCTAGGGATGCCAAAACGTGGAGATGCGTTTCCATGCGGCCGCCGGTCAAGTAAATGATCAGGGCAGATATCGACATTTGACCGATTGCGACGATATGGCGCGTGGAAACTGCCCGGGGGCGCGTGAGCGCGAGCAACATCGCTAAGCTGGTGATCACTCCGCCTAAGCAGAGCGCCGGCAAAACGTGAAGATGGAGATAGCTGCCGGCCCCTTCCCCAGTGTGTGGAGAAAGCCACAACCCCAGTAAGATGGCTGCCGTCCATTCGACGGGCAAAAGAATCGCAAACCCGCGGCTTGTCTGAAGATGGATGCGGTTTTCTTCAGCTACCATCAGCGCGCGGGCGCGCGCATCTCTTAGCAGGAGCGCTTTGTAGTTGGGAGATGGCAGCACGTTGCCCGGCCTTCGCACGTCTGCGCGCAGCCGAATACGGGAAGGGCGTAGGCGACAGGCGCGCAGTGGGAGACGGACGATATAACCGGTGGATCCCTGGGCCGCTTTCCCCGCTATTGTTCCCCGCGATCTTCTTATCGGGCCGGCAGCCGCTTTACTGAGTCCGCGCCAGACGTCTAATTTAGCCGCAACTATATCGAATGAATACGCTGGTCTGATCGATAAAGTAAGTGTGGCAAACAGCGCAGCACTACGCGCACTGGACCTAAGGGATTCGACGCTGAGTAGGTGGAAAGCCGATGTTCAGGCGGTTTGCCGGTGGTTTATTTCAGGAGTCAGCTCTGTCAAGCAAGGATACCTATGGATGTACTAATCGTCGATGACTCGGCAGCGATCCGCAAAATTTTACAACGTGTTTTGAAGCAGGCCGAGGTGGAACTTGGAACTGTTCACGAGGCCGGTGACGGAGTGGAAGCGCTCGAATTGCTCCGCAGCCACAAGGTCCAACTGATCCTCTCAGACATCAACATGCCCAACATGGACGGCATCGAGCTTCTGGGGAAGCTCAAAAGCGACGATGCGCTGAAGAGCGTTCCCGTGATCATGGTGAGCACGGAGGGAAGCCAGCAGAAAGTCATGGACGCTGTGCAGCTCGGCGCTTCCGGCTATGTCAAGAAACCGTTCACGGCCGATCAGATCAAAGAGAAGTTACAGGGCCTTGTCTAAGAAAAACCGTCTAAGAAAAACCAGCTATCTCTCAGCCCATAGCAGATCACCGAGGACTTGATTTGGATCTTCGCGCCTTGGTTATCGATGACTCGCCCATTATGCGGCAGTTCATTTGCCGGGCTCTGAAGCTGTCGGGACTCGATTTCGCCGATTGTGTCGAGGCGAGTAACGGCCAAGAAGCGCTCGAGCTGCTGCGCCAGAGCGCGGTAGATCTCATTCTGTGCGACGTCAATATGCCCGAAATGGACGGCGAACAATTCCTGAAGTTGATTGACAGGGATTCTCAGTTACGTTCCATTCCGGTCATCGTTATCTCGGCCGATGCCACGGCGCATCGCGTGCAACGCATGCTGGACCTGGGAGCGCAAGGATACTTGCTGAAACCGTTCTCCCCAGAGCGGCTGCGCAACGAACTCCAGCGCGTCCTGCCGCGGGAGTAAGGGCACGTACGAGCATGAGTTTGCCGTTTCACTTCTCAGGCGTAACCTGCCCGGTTATTCGTTGATGTGCTCGATCTGGAAGGCCCGTTTGCGCCCCGTTGAAACGATTTGACCGGAGTATTTGCGCCTTCCGTTCACGAACAGGTCGAGCGGCTTGCCCACAGGGAAATCAAACACCACCACATCATTGATCTTCACGTCGACCAGGTCTTTCATCCTCATTGAAGGCCCCACGAGACGCCCTTCTACATGCACCTGCGAGGTCCGGATCAAATTCAAAATGCGACTGTGGTCCTGGTTCGTGGATTCGCGGCTCCGCATCATCCATTGCTGGTTGAACTTGTCGCGCAGCGCCTTTACGACCATCGAAGGGATGCCGATGTTCATCATCCCAGTGGTCTCGCCCACGCGGACTTCCATGCTAATGGCGACTACTGCTTCGTTGGGCGACAGGATTTGCAGAATCTGAGGTTCGGTTTCGTGGCTCTCGATCGAAAAATCGATCACGGTTACGGGGCTCCAGGCTTGCTTCAAATCGTTGAGGATGATGCGGAACAAGCCGTTGAGGATCGTCTGCTCGATTTCGGTGACCTTGCGCGTGACTTTCGGACCGTTCTTGCCTGCCCCACCCATCAGGCGCTCGAGAATAGGGAACACCAGCGAGGGGTTCATCTCCAGTACGCCGCTGCCCTCGTAAGGACGCATGCCGAGCGTGACCATGCAGGTAGGAGAAGGAAAGCACTGGGCAAACTCGACAAACGGCAACTGCTCTACCGAGATGAGGTTTACGCCGACGTAGGCGCGGAGATAGGCGGATAAGCTGGATGCCAGTTTACCGGCGAAATTCTCGTGCAGGACGTGAACGGCACGGATTTGGTCCTTCGCGATGCGGTCCGGCCGGCGAAAGTCATAGCTTTCGACGTTTTGCGCCGGCGCATCGCTTCCGGCCTTGCGCGCATTTTTGAAGACGTCATCGATCTGGTCTTGGGAAAGCGCACGCTCAGACATTAATCCATCCATCGCCTGAATTCGGCATCGGCTTTAATTCTGAGTAGCAGGCTGTTTTCGATCTTTGTTCGGATCTGCCGGTGACCCGGCGGCCGCCGCTGCCGATGCCATGTCGGCCAAGATGCTGGCCACGTAGTTCTGAGTCTCAGGGATATTCGGCACGGCGCCTGCATCGTCTGTCCGCTTCGGGCCAGCATTGTAAGCTCCCAGCGTAAGCTTCAGGTCGCCCTTGTACTTGGTCAACAGTTGCTTCAGGTACGCGGCGCCGCCATTCACATTTTGCTCAGGGTCGAAGGGATCGGTGACGTGCAACTGGTCGGCAGTGTCCGGCATGAGCTGCATCAGACCTTGTGCGCCCACTACGGAGACGGCGCAGGGCCGGAACCCCGACTCCTGCTTGATCACCGCACGAATGAGCTTCGGCTCAATAGACTGCTTTTCCGCGGCCGTCTTGACCAGAGCGTCGACTTCCTCCGGCGCCATGGCCGGGCAGTCCGGTTGCAAGCGCGCCATCACAGAGGGGGGCAGCGGCGGGAACGCGGAGATAAAGTCACCGGCTCTTTGGGCGAGTTCCTTGCTTAGGCCAATTTGCCGGCGCACGGAGTCGCGCTGTTGTTGCAAGGCCTCTTGTTGTTTTTCGAGCGACGATTGCATGGCGGCGCGAGGATCATTCGCCGCCGGAGTTTCCGCATTGCAAACGTGAACCGCCAGGAGGGCGCATAGAGAAAGTTTGGCTCTAAAGAGAAAGCTTTTCCCAGGCATCAATGAGGTGTAGTTTCCTCATCGGCTCGCGGGGCGATTTTCTTTATGACGATTTTACCGGTAGCTTAGGCCCGTTTTTCGTTATCGAACTCCACCGAGGCAGTAAGGTGCCCGCCGTCGAGCAGGAATCCCTGCCGGAGGGATGGAAGGCCATTATTTGCCGGAGCTACCGGTTGTTTGCTTAACTCCGGGCGTGCCAGGCTCATCTCGGAAAGGGGGTCCACGGCGCTGAGGAACCGTCCGCAGATCATTGTGCCGAGTTCCTCAACGACTTGCCCGGCGGTCTCGTCCGCGGCATTCTCTTGCTGGGCGGTTCCGAGAAACGCGTCCCTCAAGGACCACGCCGCGCTGCTGCTGATTTCGAGCTGTAAACGCCCAGTGCGGCTGCCATAGAAGTTCACGGCCGTCACGATCGTGTCCGCGTTCTGCCATAGTTCCTCGGTGGGCGCGACTTCTGAAAAGCACATCGTTCCCACGACGTGCCGCACGGTGCGATTGAGGGCCTCGTGCATCTGTTGATCGGAGTTGTTTTGTTCGGACATGATGATTTCCCCCTATGACTTTGAGTTTTACGACGCTCTGGACTGTAATGCCGGCTGTTCGGCCGTCTCGACGGCCACCTTAGGCCGGCGTGTGTCGCTGCGGACCATCAGCCGGTCCGTTGCGCTATCGAACCAGACCGCACGCATGGTCTCCCCGCCAAGATCCTCGCTTTTCAACAGCACCCCTTCGGCCCATAATGCTTTTCGTACCGCGAGTTCGTTGCTTCTTCCGTTTACCTGCGAATTTTCTTCTTCGACGTCCGCGCCGCCGATGGCCTGGATCTGGATGTCCTGATTGCCGGCTCCGCACTTCCGCAGGGTCGATAGCAGCAGCGCGACTCCGGTGTCGGCGAAGAGCCAAGGATTGTCCTTGGCCGCAGCGGGATCTACTCGTGAATCCGGATAGACAAACCGCAGCAGGGCGGAAATTCCTATCGTGGGCGCGTGGGCGGTGAGGGCGACGTCCGACCCTAAGCCGTAGGTCACCAGGCGGCAAGCGCCTTCGGAGCTAAAACGGCAGTCGCCCGCCGGAACGTTCGCCTCTGATAGTTGGTTTCCGTGTAACACTCTTGCTCGGCCCATGTTCATCTCGATACTCATGTATCGATGAGACGGGCGGGGATTAGACGGAATCTGCTGCGCCTAATGGCCGGCCGGTTTGGCGGTTGACTGCCCGGCTGGTTTGGCGGAAGCCGCAGAAGCCGGAGAGCTGTTCGCACTGGCTGCGGGAGTAGGGGCCTTAGCACCGCCATCCGTTGTCGCCTTACTCGGCGCGGCCGGCGCCGCGGATTGCTGAAGATAGCGCACGATGATCGAGATCCTGCGGTTGGAAGGATCCTGCGGTTTATCGGGAACCCGAAGTTGTTGATCCGCGAAGCCCCGCACTTGATTCACCTGGTTCAGACGCAGCCCGGAATCCTCCATGATGCGGCGGGCCGAATTAGCGCGGTCCGCGGAGAGTTCCCAATTGGTGTAAGTGGCGTTGGTATAGGATTGGGCGTCCGTATGGCCCTCAATGAGAATGCCATTCTGCATTTTGCCGAGCTGCCGGGCCAGTTCCTCAAGCAAAGATTTCCCGGTTTCGGTCGGGGCGGGCTTGCCGGTTTCGAAGAACATTCCTTTCTCGTTCTCAATCAGCTCGATACGAAGACCTTCGCCGGTCACCGTCATCTTGACATGGTCCTTCAGCTTGTTGAATTCGGGGTTTTGCTTGAGGGCCTGCTCAATCTTTTCCTTCAATTGCCCCAACTGAGTTTTGGAGATCGTCAGGCTCTCCCCGATGCCCGCGACCGAACTGCCGATCTGCTTCCTCGTTCCAGTCGGGTCCTTGAAGTAACCGGCAACGGATTCTTTGACATCCTGGCTCGAACTGAGCAGCCACAGGACGATAAACAGCGCCATCATGGCGGTAACGAAGTCGGCATAGGCGACCTTCCACGCGCCGCCGTGGTGGCCGCCGTGACCGCCCTTCTTTTTCTTGATGATGATAATAGGCTGGACGGGGGTGGCCATGATTTACGCCGCCGCGGCAGGAGCTTCCTTGCTGCCTTTGATGGCCGCTTCCATTTCCTTGAAGCTGGGACGCGACTCATAGGGAATAGAACGGCGTGCGAATTCAATGGCGAGAATGGGCGCCGCTCCGCGGACAAATGCGATAAGGCCCGTTCGCAGGCAGTGATAATACTGGGTCGCGGCATCATTGGCACGCGTCATATTGGCGGCGAGCGGTGACAGGAATCCGTAGCACAGCAGAATGCCCAGGAAGGTTCCGACCAGCGCCGCCGCGACCTTGTGGCCGACTTCGGCCGGCGGTCCCCCAATCGATCCCATGGTGATCACAACGCCCAGCACGGCCGCCACGATACCGAGCCCCGGGAGTGCATCCGCCACGCTTGTCAGAGCGCCCACCGGGCCCTGCGCTTCATGATGGTGGACGTCCAGATCGAGTTCTATCATCGAATCGAGATCGTAATGCGAGATCGTCCCGGTCATGGCCATGCGCAGCGTGTCGCAGATGAAGTCGAGCGTGTGGTGATCTTTCGTGATCTGCGAATATTTATTGAACAGTTCGCTTTTTTCCGGCTCTTCCACGTCGGGCTCCAGGGCGCTTAATCCGCCCTTACGTCCCTTCGAAAAGGTCTCATTCAGCAGCTTGAGAGTTTCCAGGTAAAAGGCCCGATTGTACTTGCTGGAGCCAAATGCGCCCATCACGCCTTTCAGAATGGCGATCACGACCGGCAGCGGATTGGCGATGAGCAGGGTGCCGAGGGCCGCTCCTCCGATAATCACCAGTTCGGCGGGCTGCAGTAGCACTTTTATGTTCCCGTGCTCCATGAGGTATCCCCCTACTACGGCCCCTATTACCACCACGATTCCGATGATTGAAAACATGCTTCGGCTGACTGGCTCTCGGGAGACATATCGACCGTACCTCTATCGAGTCTGCAGGCACGGGCGACGATTCTCAAAGAGCTTTCGGAAAAGCGGCCGGCGCGCTCGAACACGCTCTAAATTTGGGGTGCATCCTTCGATACTGTTTGCGGAGAGAGAATGATGTTGACGAACCCTTACGAAGCCTACGAACAAGGCAGTCTGCTGAGCCAAAGCCCCGTGCAGCTTATCATCGCGTTGTACGAGGCCGGTATCAGCGCCGTGCAAGGGGCTAAGGGTTGCTTGGAAGCACACGACATCATGGGCCGGACGAAGGCCATCACGAAAGCCATCAATGTCATCGCGGAACTGCAGATCTCTCTCAATCACGACAAAGCAGAAACAAAGGAAATGAGCGCGCAGTTGGGCCAGTTGTATGGCTACATGACACAGAAACTGCAGGAAGCGCACTTGAAGCAAATCGCGGCGCCGCTGGTGGAAGTAGAAGGCTTACTGAGGACGATGGTCGAGGGGTGGTACGTTGTCGTGGATCAGGAGAGGGTTGCCGCCGCCCAGGCCGAGCTCATGGATTACACGGAACCCGAAGTCACTTCCGGCTCCGACGATGTTCTGCGAGTTTCTTACGGTGGATATTATCGGGAGCCGGTGGAGAGCTACTCGGCGGTATCGTTTTCGTTCTAATCGCCGGGCCCTGGGAGGAAGCCGGGGCGAAGCAGTTACCCGATACCGTACCCTTTGGGAAAAAGGGAAAGAGTGTCACAAACGCCTATCGAGGGGAAGTGAGTGCGGGCTATCTTAGCGGCAAGAAGCCTGCGCCCGGCTTTGAAGTGCGTCATGCTGGAATGTCACACGCTTTGGCAGAGAGTTTGGGTTGCACAAACCTATTGCCAATCAAATCGGCACCGCAATCCGTTTTTGCAACGCAAGAACCCTCGGAAATAGCACCTCTTCGGTCGTGTTGCGAAAGCCTGGTTTTGGCAATTACATCTGGCTTCACGGGGCTTGCCCTTGCACTTCGACAGGAAGAATGTTACTCTCTTGTCGAAGCGTAAGGTAACACCCCATGGCAAAAGCTGGCCTTGATCTTCCTCAGGGCACCCTCGACCTGCTGATCCTGAGAACCGTCGCCTTAGGTCCACAACACGGATGGGCGATATCGGAACGTATTCAACAAATTTCAAGTGATGTTCTTGCCGTGCGTCAAGGATCGCTTTATCCAGCCCTGCATCGTTTGGAGCGGCAAGGCTGGATTAAGGCAAGATGGGGCACGTCAGACACAAATCGTCGTGCCAAATACTACGAACTCACGCGATCTGGTCAGAAACAACTTCATACCGAAGCCGATACCTGGCGCAAACTGACTGCGGCCGTAGGTCAGGTACTCGACATGGCCTGAGGAGATCTTCGGTGCTGAGCGACTTCATGTTTCGTTTACGCGCGTTGTTTCGGCGCAATGCAGTCGAAGCCGAGATGAACGATGAGTTGCGCTTTCATTTTGAAGAGGAAGCGCACAAATACGAGAAGTCGGGCCTGTCCCATGAAAATGCGCTGCGACATGCTCGATTGACGTTTGGCGGAATGGAACAGATGAAAGAGGAGTGCCGCGAGGGACGTGGTGTTTCCTTCATCGAGACCACTGTCCAAGACTTAGTTTATGGTTTGCGGCAGCTACGACGTAGCCTCGGCTTCACAGTCGCCGCTGTATCTGCACTTGGGCTTGGTATCGGCATTAACACGGCCATCTTCACTGCCTATAAAACCATGGTCGCGCGCCCACTCGAAGCCTTTCACCCTCGGGAGATGGTGAACCTCTCACTCACGCACCAACCAGGTATTCCGAGCTTCTTTAGCTATCCCGATTACCAAGCGTATCGAAACTCGGTCCGCGCCTTCGCCGGAGTGGGTGCATTCAGCTTCGAGCATCTGCGGTTTTCGCATTCGTCCAGATCCGAAACCAAAAGGCCCCTACTTGTTGATGTTTCTATTGTCTCGCGTAACTACTTCCGCGTACTAGGCATGGAACCCGTGCGAGGCCGCGGGTTCGATGCCGGCGGACTTCCTACACTCCCCGCGATCATCAGTGAAGACTGCTGGGAGAAAAGGTTCAGCAAAGACTCGGTCGTGCTGGGGCGGATCGTTTATCTGAACGGAACGGGGTTTACGATCATCGGAATAACGGCACGCAATTTTGTCGGTACAGGTGTTGCTGTTCCTGATTTTTGGCTTCCGCTTGAAGCCGAGCCGCAGCTTCACTCTGATCCCGATTGGCTGAACGATCGCGAAAATGAGCGCTATCGTCTCTTTGCACGCCTCGCACCGGAAGAAACCATAGAGCGTGCCCAGGCTGAAGTGAACGTCGTCGCCAACCGTTTACGCTCACTGCATGAACGAAATTCCGACTCAGCCAAACCAGGTAACGCCATCGTCTCGCCCGGTTCTCCGTTTCCGCTGCCGCTCAGAATGTATCCCGGTCTCCTCTTCGCGATCGTACTCATTTCTTGTGCCGGCGCGATGGTCCTGCTAGTTGCCTGTGCCAACGTTAGCGGTCTGCAATTGGCGCGCGGCGACTCTCGTCAGAATGAACTCCGCACGCGGCTTTCTCTTGGGGCAAGCCGTACACGACTAATCCGGCAACTACTCACTGAGAGCGTGGTCGTGAGCCTGCTGGCTGGCTTCGCCGCCTGCTTGTGTACGTGGGCGTTCTTGAAAGCCGTAGTGTTCTACGGGGTACGTGCCTTGCCCGAAGGCGGAGGAGCCTTCATTATCGACGTCACGCCAGATCTCAAGACCATCCTCTTTGTACTTTGCATTTCCCTGTTGGCGGGTTTCCTTTTTGGACTGACGCCCGCGCTTGAGAACTCGGGTATATCACTTGTTTCTTCGGAACGAAGCAGCACATCCGGCTTGCGCACGCGCCGCCTGCAGAATGTTCTCGTTGCCTCCCAGGTGGCGCTCTCGCTGGTTCTCCTCATTACGGGAACCATGCTGCTTCGGAGCGCGCTGCGGTCGCTGGCATTGAGTACCGGCTATGAAGCACGCCGCACACTCAATCTCGATTTGCAGTTCCCCGAAACTCTCAAATACAACGCGGACGGGCAAAGTGCGTTTGTGCGGGAGCTACGCCGGCAGCTGAAAGCTTTACCTGGAGTAGCTGGAGTGACCAGCGGTCGCCCACCTACTTATCTCAGCTCTCAAACCGCTGTCTATCCGCGCGGTGCGAACGACCAGCAACTCGCTACCTCTGTTCTCCATTACACATATGTCGAATCGAACTATTTCGAAGTCTTGAACATTCCGCTTTTAATGGGCCATACGTTCCTGGCAATCACTGGGCAGCCGGAAAATGCGGTAATCGTTAGTAGGTCGGCAGCCGAACAACTCTGGCCCGGCAAGAATCCGATCGGGTATCGGCTCCGTGTGGCGGCAATTGACGAAAAGCGGCATAACAGTAGCGAACTTGCGGCGATTGGCCCCACATATCAAGTTGTTGGGGTGGCGGGCGACACACGCGGTGTCGATTTTGATGGCAGCGATTCCAAACAGGTTTACCTTCCCATCCCGCAACATCTTCTGGCGAGTCGGCCAGTACTCATAAGCACGCACACAGATGCCGTGCGCCTGAAGAGAGTTGTGGAACTGCTCGTTTCATCTCTCGATCCCGACGTTATACCAGCCGCCTCGACTCTTCAAGAACTTCTGCGTAACACGGCACCGTTCATCACCTCCAGTCTCGGTGCCGCAATTGCCTCTGTTGTCGGTTTCGCTGGGCTGCTTCTTAGCCTTACGGGCATTTACGGAACGGTGAGCTACATCGTCGCGCTTCGCACACGCGAAGTCGGCATTCGCATCGCCGTGGGCGCACAAAGCGCTGATATTCTGCGGCTGATTCTCGGTCAGAGTGCGCGCTCAGTGCTCGCGGGAATTGGAGTGGGCATTGTTCTCGGGGCCGAAGTGTCCTTCGTTCTTCGAGGTGTGCTGTATGGGCTGAGTCCTATCGATCCACTTGCTTTCGGCGGAACTTCTGCCGCATTTCTCGCCATCGCACTAGCCGCGGCTTACCCGCCTTCGCGTCGTGCCATGCGCACAGATCCGGCTCTTGCACTCCGTTATTAATTGGTCGTACTACTCCGTGTTCAGTTACGTCTGAGCACATGGTCGTGGCACTTCGGAACAGGAAGGATTGCGCGTGCGAAAACCTTCGTTTATGCACGCGCCGTACAACGCACAGGCTCACAAAGGTTTCACGAGCTACTGGTTACGCAAGACTGCAATTGGATTGACGTGGGCAGCGCGTTATGGAAAACAGCAGAATGTTTCTGTCGAGTTCTAACCGGACAGCGCTGAGGGCCTCCCTGAATGTCAAACTGGCGGAAACAAGATTGATTCCAAAATACGTGAGTAGCGAACCAATGCTAGCAACGGAGGCCGGGCACGCCAACGCCAAAACCTTGGGCTGTACGGTCGGCGCGACGACAGATCAATGTCGGCGGAACCTGGGCGACCCGCAAGCAAACGCCCAGCAAAGTGGACGAGGACGGAGGACTTCGGGAATTAGTGGGGAGCGACCGAGGGCGTTTGGGCCGGAGAGCTGGGGTTCTTCTCGCTCTGCTCTTTGCCGATGCTCTGTTCGATCATGTGCGCCAGGCCCAAACCACCGTTTGCAGCCATGGCTTGCGAAAACTGAGATTCGGCCATGGAGATGGCGGTGTCATCTCCCGTTTCGTCACCGCTTCCGAGCCAGCCGCCCTCGTCCCCGCCTTCGCGCACCGTCTTCATCATTTCGCCGATCATCATGGCCTCGAACTGCTGCGCGGCTTTATGAGCGCGGGAATCTTTGGGATTTCCGGAGGCACTCTGGGTTGTGGACAGATCGGCGCCGGGTTGCGACAGCAGAGGGGTGGCAATACTGGACATATGGAATTGGCCTAAATAACTTCGAGGTCGGCATCAAGCGCGCCCGCCGCGCGCAGGTTTTCGAGAATCGCAATCACATCGCGCGTGGTCGAGCCAATGGAGGCGAGCGCTTTTACAAGCTCCTCTACCGTTGCTCCCTCCTTCAGGACGACATTGCGCGTCTTTTCGTCTTTGGCTGCCACTGTTGTTTGCGGGACAACTTGAGCCGGCGCGTCGGACATCGGACCGGCTGGAACAGCGGTGTTTACAGTCTGGATTTCAACCGTGAGATTGCCGTGCATGATGGCGACGGGTTCGATATGAACTTCCTGACCGAGAACAACGGTTCCGGTCCTCTCATTAATCACCACACGCGCTTCACGATCGGGCGAAACCGATAAACGCTCTAACGCCGAGACGAACTCAGTCGAATCGGAGGCATACTCGGCCGGCAGCTTTACGGAAACCAGGGCCTCGTTATCGGCGTGCGCCACGGGGCCAAAGCGCCGGTTGACAGCTTCGCTGATGCGGGCGGCAGTCGTGAAATCGGCATCCTTCAGTTGCAGCTTGATGGTGTTGCCCAGCGCCACCGAGGGTGCGGCCCGCTCGATTGTGACGCCATTTGGAAGGCGCCCGACGGTGGGGTGATTCACCGTGGCGGAGTTAGCCGCGCCGCGTCCGGCGACGAAACCGGCCGTGACGACCGTCCCTTGAGCGGTTGCGTAGACCTGCCCATTGATGCCTTTCAAGGTTGTCATGATCAGCAGGCCGCCTTGCAAGTTTTTGGCGTCGCCGATGGCCGCTACGGTGCCATCCGCGGAGGTACCCGGTTGCCCGTACGCCGGCAGCGTGGCTGTAACCATTACGGCAGCGGTATTTTTGACCGTGATCAAGCCAGGCGAGACACCCACGCCCATGCGCTGCAGCATATTGGTGAGACTTTGGACGGAAAAGACCGTTTGCTGGCTATCGCCTGTCCCGTTTAGGCCAACTACCAAACCGTAGCCGACGAGTTGATTCGCGCGCACGCCTTCGATGGTGACGAGTTCCTTCAAACGTACTTTTGCCTCAGATCCCGCGGAGGACGTCGCGGCAGCGCTGGGCGCAGGCGCCGCGGGAACGGCCAGGGCAGGATTGGCGACGGTAACACCTGCCGGCGCGGTGGTGGGCGCGACCGGTGCGGGGCGTACAATGGCCGGCGGCGGCGCCGGATTCTGGGCGGCGGCCGGAAGGCTGAGCAGCAGAGCGGATAAGAGATGTTTCATTAAATTCAAATTAGAAAGGGAGAAGTCCAAGAAGTAAACGGTAGAGAAAGTTTGGCCGCCTGATGGAGTCGTTCACGACGCCCTTGCCATCGATCTGGAGTTCCATTTGCCCGACACTGTCGGAAGCCACTGTATTAGCGGTGGAGAGATCGAACGGCCGAATGACGCCACGCAACGTGACGACCTGATTCTCGGAATTGACGAGCACGGTTTTATGGCCTTCGATCACCAGATAGCCATTGGGCAGCACGTCGATCACGCGCGCGGTGAGCGTGGCGGTCAGCGTCGTCTGGCGCGAAGTAGTTCCCTGCCCGTTCAAGGTGGTGTTGTTATTGGTGTTCAGCAGGTTGGCCAATGGGTTAGTCGCGGACAAGGTTCCGCCAAGCGCCGTGGTCTGCGAACTGGCGGCGGAGGCGCGCTGCGTCTTGGTCGTGCCGGTGGAAACGGCATTGGCGTTTTCGTTCACGACGACAGTCACCAGGTCGTCGATGCTGTGGGCGCGCAAGTCGGTCGCGGAATCGCCCAGGAGCGAAGAACCCGTAAACAGCGAGCCCGGATCTCCCGAACTCGCGGTAGCTGCTCTTGCATGGGCCTGTTGGATGTAGAGATCCAGGTCGCTCTTCTGCTTAGCTTTCTTATTGGGCTTTTGAGCCAGGGCCGCGCCGGCCATCAAAAGGCAGGCAAATCCGGTCAGAAAGGGGCGTCTCATCATTTCTTTTCCTCGACGGCGAGCCCGGAGGAGGTACCGGGTATCACCATTACTTTGTCTTTGTCCTGCACTGAGGCGCGGAACGTCTTGCCGCTGCTCGAATTTTTGACGGTGATCGTGGCACCGCGGCGGCCGCCGTCCTGGGCGACCCCTTGGGTTTCGATATGCGCCCGCCCTTCTTCGGCAATGACCTCAACGGTGTCGCCGCGCTCGACATCGCGCGGCTTGTCCAGATCGTTTTCCGTTAACGCCACGCCGGCGGGAAGCGGGCGGCGCGGCACCATGCCGATGACGGAAGCAAGATCGGTGAAGACCTTATCGCGCATGACCGGGCCGTCGTAAGGCTCAAGCCGCAGCTCATCGGGAGTGATCGCCAGATCCGGCTTCAACGTTTCGGCCGGGACAACGTGGTTCTCTTTGACCCGGAGGTGCACACGCGCCCAGATCATGTACTGCTTATCGCCCGCATAGCGCACATAGCCTCGCCAGACGAGGGGCTGATCGGACACGCCGGTCAGACCGGTCAGGGGAAAGACTAGGTCGCCGAGAGGCGCCGGTGCGAGACTTTGTTCGAGCAATTCCACTTGTGCATTTCTTCCCGCAAGTGTTTTGCCAATGGCGGCGAGAATCGCCGCGCGGGCCGGAACGGCCATCTGCCATGCGAAACAGATATCGCCGGGGAAATCGGCTTGAATGCCATGTGCGGCGGCGATGTGCCGAAGCTCCGGTGGATGGAAGATGCGCGTCTGGCCCGGCGCGGGCGCGTAACCTACCTCGATGTCAGGCGGTAAGGTCGCAAAAACGGGAGCCGCCGCCGCCAAATCGCGCGCATAAATGCGCTCGGCGGCGACCGTATGACAGGATGCCGCGTGCACAACAGAGGCCACGACGAACGCCAATATCATTGCGTAATGTGAATCATCGCCTAATGTGAATCATTGCCTAATGTGAATCATTGCTTAACGTGAATCATTGCGTGATCTGATTCACCTGCTGATACATTTCGTCGGCGGCCTTGACCACCTTCGAGTTGGCTTCGTAAGCGCGCTGGCTTTGAATCAAATCCACAAACGCGCCGACCACATCCACGTTGGACTGCTCCTGATAGCCCTGCATCAGGGTCCCTATGCCTTCCGAGCCGCCCGGGTTAGCGACGATGGGATCTCCCGACGCGTCGGTCGGCTGGAACAATGTTCCGCCCAGGCTGTTTAATCCCGCTGGATTGGCGAAAGTAGCCAATTGAATCTGCCCGGCCTTCTGGGCTGCCGTCTGATTCGGCATGGTATAGCTCACGGTCCCGTCCTGAGCGATGGTGATGCTCTGAGCGCTGGCCGGAATGGTGACCTGCGGCTGCAAGAGGTTGCCGCTCGAATCGACCACGCTGCCGCTTTTATCCAACTGGAACTCGCCGGCACGGGTGTAGGCAATGCTGCCGGAGGGCTGCAAGACCTGGAAGAAGCCCTGCCCTTGAATCGCCATGTCTAAGGGATTATTCGTCTGGGTCATACTCCCCTGCGTGAAGATGATCTCGTTGCCGGCCGCGCGCGTACCCAGGCCGAGTTGCAGCCCGGCGGGAACGGTCGATTGTGCGCCCGCTTCGGCGCCCGGCTGCACCATGTTCTGGTAGATCAGGTCCTGAAACTGGGCGCGGCGCATTTTGAAGCCGGCGGTGTTGGCGTTGGCCAGGTTGTTGGCGATGTTGTCGACGTTCAGTTGCTGCGCGGTCATGCCGGTGGCGGCGCTGTAGAGTGCTCGAATCATTTAGTCCCCTTATCCAAAAAAGTCTTAAGATCCTACTTTGGCGACTTGCTCGATGGATTGTGTATTCATCTGGTCGCCGATTTTCACGGCCTTTTGCAGCATCTCGAAATTACGCAGCAGCGAGACCATGCGAGCGGCCGATTCGGCCGGTTGCGCGTTGGAGGTTTCAAGTTCGCCCTGGTTCACCTGAGTGCTGGTCGCCGGAGCGGCGCCCGCCGGAGCGCCGGGGCTCGAAAAGTACGCCGCGGCGGATTTAGTCAACTGGGTTGGGTCTTTGAATTCGGTGAGTTCCAGCTGCCCAATCACATTCCCGTTCTGCGAGACCTGGCCGTCGGCTTGCACCTGAATGGGCGAGGACGGATCGGTCTGGAGGGCGCTGCCGTCCTGCATGCGGACGGCGTAACCTTCCGCCGTAACCAGCGTGCCCTGGGCGGAGACATGAAAACTCCCGTTGCGTGTATAGAGAGGGCCATTCGGCCCGTTGACGGAGAAGAAGCCGCCGCCGGAAAGGCCCAGATCGGTCGCGTTTCCCGTACGGAGCAGAGTGCCTTGACTGAAATCCGTCCAGGGCTTTTGCACGACAGGCGTCGCTCCCACAGTGTTGGTCTGGCCGGCAAGTTCGGGAGCGATATAGGTGCTGTAAAACTCGCGATCCGCCTTAAACCCGCTGGTGGAGGTATTCGAAAGATTGTTGGCCAGCATGTCGAGCGAATCCATGCGCGCTTGCAGTCCACTCGCGGCGGCCGAAGTTAATCTGTCCATCGATGCGTCTACTTATGCAATCGGCGTGCCGCGCGGAAAAAGACTCGAAAACTCGTCATTTGCCGCGATATAGCGGCAGGTAGGAAAAAGCTACCGGGCGAAGTGTCGGGATTTTGAGCGCCGCCGCCGGGCGTGATTCAATTTCTTGACGGGCGTCTTTTCTCCTCGCCTCGGCAAATCCGTTTAAAATCAGCGAGCCGATGTTTGGTTCGCCGCGTGCATAAGTCCGGTACGTGATCCCAACATCACTAGGCGTCGCGGGCTTTGCGCCCGCCGAAGGCACTCAGTCTTCGCAGATCTCCACGTTTAGCTCTCAAGCTTCGTTTAGCTCTCAATCTTCGGAATCGAACAGCGATGCGGACCAACAAGGGACGACGTTCCGCCAGGTGATGAGCTCCTACACGCGCCCTCAGCAGGACAGCAGCTCGGAGGAGAGCGACTCCAAAGCCGCCGGCAAATCGCGTGGCGAGCAAGCGGGGCAAGCGAGCGACGAAGCGCGCGCCAGCGAAGCGGCCAATGCGGCGGCTACCGACCAGCAGCAGGCCGGTACGCCGGCGGCAAGTTCCTTCACCGGCTCATTCGGGCTACGCAAGAACGGCCAAGAAGCCGAGTCGGACGGAGAAGCAGAACCAGCGGGCGCGCAAACAACAGCGCGCCAGAGCACGCCGGGCGCAACACCCCAGATGGGAGCGGCCACGCAATTTACCGGCTTGTCGGCGATGCAACTGCTGCTCAACGGCGGATCGCTCGCACAGATTTTAGCGGCTGCCGACAACACACAGCCGGCAGCCGGACAGATGCCGGCAAAGGGCAACGGGGTTGCGGCGAATACGGCAGCGGGCGGCGACTCGGCCAAGCTGATCACGAACAAGTCAGCGGCGCTGCAATTAGCAGCCGCAGCGGGCGTGAAAGCTGGGAAAGCCAAGCCGGAAGCCGCGAAACGAAGCTCGGATACGAGCGGGACGGCTACTCCGGATTTATCGCTGATGGCAGCCAACCCACTGCTGCCCAGTCCGGCAGCGAACGAGGCGGCGGGAGGCGCGGGCGAATCGACGAGCGCTTCGCAGCAGGGAGTAGCCATCCGCGGCGCGACTGCCGAGTCGCTGCACTTATTCGCAGCCGGGCAAAGTGAGAATGCGGCGCATGCGGCCGCCAACAATTTCGCCTTCGCGGTACGCCTGACGGGCGACGGAGCGGCGGCCCAGTCCACGGAATCGAAAGAGGCGGCGCAGGGTCCTCCGGCTTTGGCCGGCGCCGCGCAGCCCGTTGTGATGGCAGCGGCCGCCGCGGGCGCGGAGATGTCCGGCTCAGGAACACAGACGGGACAGCATTCCGGAGAGACTCCGGACCAGGGCGCGCTGCTGTTCGCAGGCGCCGCGGCGCCGGCCGGACACGCAGCCCAGACGAATGAGGCTTCCGCTTCGCAAGAGCCCACGCCAGTGACTGCTGCCGAGCCGGAGACGACGGGGCAGAACGAGGCCGTGCGCAACGTGCGCTTGCAATTGGCGGGAGATAACAACCAGCGGGTGGATATCCGGCTGGTGGATGTCGGCGGCGAGATGCGGGTAAGCGTCCGCGCGGGCGACACGAAATTAGCGCAAACTCTTCAGGAACACATTCCGGATCTCTCGAACCGTCTCAATCAGCAGAGCGTGCGGGCCGAGATCTGGAGCCCGCGGACGGAAAACGCGTCGCAGAGTGGCGGCGCAAACGCGGGCGGGCAGTCTTCGCGCGGCGGCGATTCGCCGGGCCAGGGCGCTCAACAGCAGCGCCAAGGCAATGGACGTCAGCAACAGAACCAGCCGGATTGGGTGGATGAACTCGAAAACTATTCCAGCCGGACCACAACCACAAGGAGCAACCAGGTATGGCCTCAATAGGCAACAACTTTTTATCATCGAGCGTGGCGGCGCCGGCGGCATCAGCCAGTTCTTCTCCGGCCTCGGCGAGCAGCAGCGCGAGCGATCCGACAGACGCTCTCGGTAATACAAACACGTTCCTGCAGCTATTGGTCGCGCAGCTCAAAAATCAGGATCCTTCGCAGCCTCAGGATGGAACGCAGTTTGTCAGCCAGCTGGCGCAGTTCAGCGATTTGGAACAGAACATCGGCATGAAGACGGATTTGGATTCGATCAACTCGAAGTACACGGGGGCGAGCACGCCCGCGGCAAGCGGCACGAGCGGCACAACGAGTAGTTAGTTCGGAAGCATCGAGATTAAAGCAATTTCAAACAAGATCAACCACAAGGAGTTATTTCAAAAAAATGTCTAGCGCGTTTTCAATCGCACTTTCTTCTCTACAAGCGAACTCGGATGCCATCAACACAACGGGCAACAATCTCGCCAATCTGAACACGACCGGCTTCAAATCGAGCAGCGTTGACTTTCAGACGCTGGTCAGCGAGGAACTGGGCGGCGGCGGGGCGCAAAGCCAATACGGCTTAGGCGTAGCGGCGCCGATCAACCAGCAGATTTTCTCTCAGGGCACGCTGCAAAGCAGCAGCTCGCCGCTGGCGGCGGCCATTCAGGGCAACGGCTTCTTCGTGGTGAGCGACGCTAATAATCAACAGTTATTCACGCGCGACGGTGACTTCACGTTGAACAGCAGCGGTGTGCTGCAGACGCAGACGGGTCAGAACGTGCAAGGCTGGACAGCGGGCCAGAACGGAATCAATACGACCGGCGCTCCCGGCAACATCGTGATTCCGACGGGAACGGTGCTGGCGCCGGAAGCGACGCAGAATTTCTCGGTCAATGCAAACCTGAATTCGAATGCCATTGCCGGGGGCGCGGACGGCACTTTTAGCACACCGATGAATGTGGTGGATTCTCTCGGCACACAGCATGAGCTTACGGTGACGTTTACCAAGAGCACGACGACTCCGAACAGTTGGGATTACCAGGTATCGATTCCCAGCGCGGACGTGGGCGGAGCACCCGGCACGCAGACTAATCTGTTGGCGAGTCCCGGAACGATCGCCTTCAACACCGACGGCACAATGTCGACGGCGGGTGGAACGGCCCCAGTGGCGATCTCGGTCGCCGGTCTGTCGGACGGCGCGGCGAATATGAGCATGAACTGGGATCTGTTCAACAGCGGAGTGGGCACGATCACGCAATACGGGCAGGCGTCCGCAACCGCCACGTCGACACAGGATGGCTCGACGGGAGCGCAGTTCACCAGCGTCGCCATTCAGAGCGGGGGCCAGATTGTGGCGACGTTCTCCAACGGCCAGACGAAAGTAGAAGGCCAGTTGGCGATGGCTGCGATCCAGAATCCGGAAACGCTCGAAAACGTGGGTAACAATAATTTCACCGTTTCCGCGGAAACTTCGATTCCGGCTCTGGGAGTGCCGCAAACCGGGGGCCGGGGACAGATTGTGGGCAGTTCGCTCGAAGGCTCGAATGTGGATATGGCGACGGATTTCACCAATCTCATCATTTATCAGCGGGGTTACCAGGCAAGCTCGAAGGTGATCACGACCGCGGACCAGATGGGCCAGAGTCTGCTCGACCTAATCCATTAATCCAGTTTGGCCGATGAACACACTTGAGGAGCTTGGCGATTTAGCCAAAGTGCCATTACAGGTAGAGGCGGTGCTCGACAGCCGTTCGATCACAGTCGGAGAAATCCTGGCACTTGAGACCGGAAGTCTGATACGCATGAACCGATCGGCGGGCGAGAGCATTCAGGTCCATGTCGGAGGGGTACACATTGCTGATGGGGACATCGTGACGATGGAGAACCTGATCTGTGTGCGTATCACCGATTTCCGGGAACAACGCTAGACTCGGCCAAGCTCCCTAGCGGCAGTATGTGGGAGCAGACACTCGCGGTTTTTATCGTTCTCGGATTGCTGATATCCAGCCTGTGGCTGCTACGCCGCAAGGGCTTTGCGAGTGTAAAGCTCGGTTTTGCACACAAGGCGGGTGACGTCAGGCGCATGGAAGTGCTGGAGCGAATGCCGTTGACGCCGCACCACTCCTTGCACCTGGTCCGAGTCGAAGACCGCCTGATTCTGATCGGTGTTTCACCCTCCAGTTGTGCTTCGCTCGATTCATTCGCCGCTTTCACGGGTGGAGCTACGCTGCCCACCGGGAGGGATCGGCAGGCATTATGAGCGCGTTCCGGCGAGTATTGGTCGCGCTTGTCTTGGCCGTGCCGGCTTGGGCGAGCCCGCCCGCCACGGGCCTGAGCGCGTTTGGCGTGACGCCGGGCACCAGTGCGCATGGGATGACCTTAAGCGCGCCCATGCAGATCGCTCTAGGGCTCACATTGCTGAGCCTGCTGCCGGCGGCGCTGATGTGCATCACGCCGTTTCTGCGCATCGCGATTGTGCTGCATTTCTTGCGGCAGGCATTGGGGACTCAGAGCGCGCCTTCGAACCAAGTGCTGATCGGCTTGTCTCTGTTTCTTTCACTGGTGATCGTGCAACCGGTCTTCACAGAGGTTTATAAAGAAGCGTGGCAGCCCATGGAGCAAGGCCAGCTCACCACTGAGCAGGCCTTGGACAAGGGCTCGGCGCCGCTGAAGAAATTCCTCTTGCGCTTTGCACGCGAACGTGACATTCGGCTGTTCGTTGAGATGTCGCGGGAACCCGCGCCGCGCACGGCGAATGATCTCAGCCTGCGAGTTCTCGTGCCCGCTTATATCTTGTCGGAACTGAAAGCCGGTTTCCAGATTGGCGCCGTGCTGTATCTGCCCTTTCTGGTGATCGATATCGCGGTCGCCTCCGTCACGCTGTCGATCGGAATGATGCAACTGCCGCCCGCCATGGTCTCCGCGCCTTTCAAGATTCTGCTGTTTGTGCTGGTGGACGGTTGGAACCTGGTGATTGGGTCCTTGATGAAGAGCTTCTATCAATAAGGTATCGGGCGCAACAGCATGACACCTCAATTTGTCATTCAGATGATCGGGCATGCATTGATGGCGGCATTTTGGATCTGCGCTCCGATCCTCGCCATCGCGTTTGCCGTGGGGCTTGTCATCAATCTCATACAGATCGCCACGTCGTTGCAGGACCCGGTCTTCAGCACGGTTCCGCGACTCGCGGCGTCGCTCGCCGCGATGCTGCTGCTGCTGCCGTGGATGCTGCATACGGCGATGACGTACGCCATCTCGATCTTCGGAAATCTGACGCTGTATGCACGGTGAGCTAACGCTCTCTGTTTCCACTCTTTTCGGTTTTGTGTTTGTGCTCACGCGCATGCTGGGCGCTTTTGTCTTTGTTCCCTTCCCTGAGCGCGACGCCGGCGCGAGCGCCCCACGCATCGTGCTGGGCTGTCGCAACCACTATGATCCTGTTTCCTCGCTGGCCGGCGGTCGATGCGAGTCAGCTTACGATCGGCTCGCTCTGCCTCATTCTGGTATCCGAAATGGCCTTGGGCACAGGCATCGGGTTACTGGTCAGCTTCATCAGCGAAGCGCTCACGGTGGGCGCGCAAATTCTCAGTCTGCAGGCCGGCTTTGCCTACGCCTCCGAAGTAGATCCGACTTCGCAAGCCGATTCGGATGTTTTGCCGGTGCTCGCGCAGCTGATGGCCGGACTACTCTTCTTTACGACTGGGCTGCACCGTATGGTGATTCAAGCGTTTGCCGATAGTCTGCGAACGCTATCCGCCGGGCATGTTCTCGCTCGACCGGAACATCGCGAACACGGTGATTCACGTCGGCTCCGGTATGTTCGCGGTGGGCCTGCGCCTGGCGTTCCCGGTACTTGGGCTCTTATTGATGAGCGAAGTGCTGCTCGGGCTTATGGGGCGGATCAGCGCGCAACTGCACCTGGGGCAGCAGGCCGGTCCAGCTCAAGGTGATGATCGCGCTGGCAACGCTCACAACGATTCTGGCGGTGGTGCCGAGGCTGTATGAGGGCTTCGCGTCAGAGGTTTTCCGTTTTATCCGGCACAATTTCGGCCCGTAGACAGCGCAAAGCAGGCGGCGCCTCCTCCAGTCCACATGGCAAGCGATAAAACGGAAAAGGCAACTCCGCAGCGCCTGAAAAAGGCGCGCGAAGAAGGCCAATTTCTCTCAGCCAAAGAGATGGTGGGAGCGCTGCAATTTGTAGCGGTGCTGGTGATCCTCAGCCATATGGTTCCAGCCTGGCAGGACGAGCTGCGGCTCTCGATGACCAAGCTGCTCGAGCGCAGCACCACGAGCAGAGATGACGTTGACCGAGTGGGTCTTCCTGATTCGTTCTCTGTTCCTGCACACGCTGACTCCCCTGCTGCTCGCCGGGGCGATTCTCTGGGCCTTGACCGCGGGCGTGCACTTCGCGATGACGCAGGGCGGATTCAGCGTGAAGAAATTCATGCCCAATTTCAACCGCTTCAATCCGATGGGCAAGCTTAAGGATCTGCCGATGCAGAATCTGAAATCGGTGGTCACGGCCACTTTGCTGATCGTGGTTCTCGGAATGGCGATGCGCTCGTTTTACCAGGCGAATGCGGATATGTTGCTGCACTTGCCGCTCGAGACCGTGCCGGCGGCGGCGGCGCAACTGGGACGAGGCGCTCGAGGGTCTGCTATGGAAAGCGGCGGGGGTGTTCCTGGTGTTTGGGGCCGTGGATCTGTTCCAGCAGATCAAGAAGCACAGCTCCTCGCTGAAGATGACCAAGCAGGAGGTGAAAGAGGAACACAAGCGCTCCGAAGGCGATCCGCAGATGAAGGGACGAATTCGGCGTATGCGCCGCGACCTGTTGCGGCGGCAGATGATGAAAGACGTTCCAAAGGCGACGGCGGTCGTCGTCAACCCGACCCACTTTGCTATCGCGCTGCGTTATGAGGTGGAGACGATGCGTCGCCCGGTGGTGATTGCAAAAGGCAAGAACTGGCTGGCGCTGAGGATTCGGGAGATCGCCAAGGAACATGAGATTCCGATTGTCGAGAACCCGCCTTTAGCGCGCGCGCTGTATGACGCGCTGGATGTGGGACGCGCCATACCCCCGAGTTCTATAAAGCAATAGCCGAAATCCTGGCCTACGTGTACCAACTAATGGGCCGCAAAATGCCTGGTTAACTGATGCCCAGGAGTCGCCTACTACTCGATGTCATCGCAAGTACAGGCGCTTGCCGCGCCCAAAGGAACGGGTCTTCTCGCGAAGCATTCCCGGGCTGGGCACAATTTGCCGTTCCGGTAGCGGTGCTGGCGATCGTGATCGCTCTGATCACGCCCATGCCGTCGTTTCTGCTGGATTTCCTGATCGTGGTCGACATCATGATGTCGGTGATCGTGCTGATGGTGTCGATGTACATTTTGAAACCGGCGGAATTCAGTGTTTTCCCGACCTTGCTGTTGGTCCTGACATTATTCCGGCTGGCGCTAAACGTCAGTTCGTCGCGCCTGATATCTGATGAACGGCAACAACGGCACCTCGGCCGCGGGCGATGTAATCGAGGCTTTCGGAAACTTCGTCGTGGGTGGGAATTATGTCATCGGCGCGGTCATTTTTCTGGTGCTTATCGCCATTCAGTACGTGGTAATAAACCATGGGGCCGTGCGTATTTCGGAGGTTTCGGCGCGATTCACGCTGGACGCGATGCCCGGCAAGCAGATGTCGATCGACGCCGAGATGAATGCCGGGCTAATTGATGAGGCCGAAGCGCGGAAGCGGCGCAAGCAAGTAGCGGCGGAAGCGGAGTTTTACGGCTCGATGGACGGAGCTTCGCGTTTTACGCAGCGCGATGCGATTGCGAGCATTCTGATTTTGAGCATCAACATCGTGGCCGGTTTTCTGATCGGCGTGCTCCAACACGGCATGGAACTGAAAAAGGCGATGCAGACCTACACCATCCTGACGATTGGGGATGGGTTGGTCACGGTCATTCCGGCACTGATGATTTCGGTGTCGGGCGGTCTGATCGTCACGCGCGCCAATTCCGAAGCGAAGGTCAGCGAGCAGTTTGAGAAACAGCTGTTTGGACGGGCCGAGCCGCTGCTGCTTTCAGGCGGCGTCTTAATCATGTTAGGGCTCTTCCCCGGCTTGCCGACGATTCCATTCGTCCTGATGGGCGCGGCAGTGGGAGCCGTGGGCTGGAGAAAGCGTAAAAAACTTGACGCTGCTGTCAAAAACGAAGCGGCGATAGCCGCACCGAGCGCTCCCCCGAAGGAGAATCTGGAAGCGCTGCTGAGGGTAGAACCCATTTCGATTGAAGTCGGCCTAGGCTTAGCCAGCCTGGTCGCAGGAGGGGCGAACTTCGCCCCTGCTGAAGCGCATCGGTGGTATTCGCAAACAGTTCGTCACGAACCTGGGATTTCTGTTGCCGCCGGTACGCGTGACCGACAACCTATCACTGCGCTCCCGCGAATACCTAATCATGCTTAAGGGATCGGAAATCGGGCGCTTTGAACTGCTGCCGGGGAACGAACTGGCGATTCCGACGGCCAATGCGAACAAGAACTTCCAAGGGCAGACGACGCGTGAGCCGGCGTTTGGATTGCCGGCGCTGTGGATTCCGGCCGAGAAGGTGGATGCCAGCCGTGCGGCCGGTTATACGGTGGTCGATACGGTAAATGTGATCGGGACGCACTTCTCGGAGCTGATCGGGCGGCATGCGAGCGAAATGTTCTCGCGGCAAGATACGAAGCTGTTCTGCGACCGGGTAGGGGAGAGCAATCCGAAGGTGGTAGAGGATTTGGTCCCCAAACTGCTCTCATTAGCGGTAATTCAACGGGTAATTCAGAACTTGTTACGTGAACGCGTTTCGATTCGGGACGGTGTTTCCATTTTGGAAGCGCTGGGCGAAGCGGCGGCGACCACGAAGAATCCGGTGCTTTTGACCGAGTACGTGCGGCAAACGCTGCGGAGGACGGTGGTGAAGCCGTTCCTTAATCCCCGAGGGGAACTATCGGCATATCTGCTCGAGCCCGCGATCGAGCAGGCGGTCGAATCGTCGGTGCAGCACACCGAGCAGAACAGCATATTGATGTTGCCGCCGCAGAAGGTCAGGGAGATCGTGACACGGATCGAGCGCAAGATCGAGAGCCGGGAGGTTCCGATCGCGGTGCTGACGACTTCGGGCGCGCGCTCGTTCTTGCGGCAGATCATGGAGCCGTCGATGGCCAACTTGTTTTTTATTTCGCACAATGAAGTGCCAGCAGGCGTCAAAGTGCTTTCTTTGGGAGTGATCTAGAGCTTCGATGAAAATCAAGTCATACTTCGCCGAATCGATTCAGGACGCGATGGAGAAGGCGCGGGTGGAGCTGGGCCCGGACGCCATGCTGGTGAGCTCGAAGAAGGTGGACAGCGAATTACGGCACCTGGGCGCCTATGAAGTGGTGTTCGGCCTGGCGCAGGACAGCGCGGCGGGCCGCCAAAGCCTGCGCGCGCGCCGCTCCGCTTGCAATCGCGCGACCGGCCGCAGCGCTGCTCGAGACCCCGCCCGCTACCCGGCGCAACGACGATCTGGTGCAGGAACTGGCCGATTTGCGGCAACAGATCGAGACCGTCAGCCGTTCGGTTTCGCGCCAGAATTACCAACTTCGCTGGACGGGAGCGAACGCTTCGCCCGAATTGCAGGAGCTGCATGCGCAGTTACTTGCCGCCGATTTCTCCGACGAGATGGCGCAAGATTTAGTGCGCGGCGTGCAGGCGCGCTTTGAAGACAAGAGCCTCGAAAGCGGGCGCTTGAGCCGCCGCAGCGAGTTTTTGAGTCCGGAATTGTTGCAGGCCACTTTGCACGAGGAAATCGATGAGCGGCTGACGGTCGCGCCGTCACTGGCGGGGCCGGGCGAGCGCCGGATCGTGGTGCTGGTGGGAGCGCCGGGAAGCGGCAAAACAACGACGTTGGTGAAGCTGGCGGTGCGCCAGGGCATGGCGGCGCGTCTTCCGGTGCAGATCCTTTCGACCGATACGCTGCGGCTGGGAGGCGCCGAACAGTTGGCGTCGTATGCGCGTATCATCGGCGCGGGGTTTCACGCCGTGCATTCGATCGCCGGTCTCGAGCAGGCGATCGAGGAATACAGGACGAAGAAGCTGTTCCTGATCGATACGCCGGGCTACGATGCCGCCAACATCGAAGAGGCTTCCGAGCTGATCGCGTTTCTGAAGCGCAATCCGCAGGTGGAAGTGCAACTGGTGTTGCCGGCCTCTTTGCGCGCGACGTCCGCGGCGCGCATGCTGCAGCGCTTCGCGCCATTCGGGCCGCGCAAGCTCTTGTTTACGCGTCTCGATGAGGCGGATACGCCTGGGGCGGTGCTCGAGCCCGCAATGCGCAGCGGCCTGCCGGTTTCTTTCTTAGGCACGGGCCAGCAGGTTCCGGAGGACCTCGAAGAAGCGTCGAAGTCACGATTGATGGAGAAGCTCCCGTAGCCCTATGCGCGCCGTCCGTTCCCAGGCGGCGTGAGAAGCGAGTGAACCGCGATGCAGGCTTACGCGACTGAGACTCGACCATGACCGCGGAAGAGCGCGAGCAGCTCATTATGGAGCATCTGCCGCAGGTGAACTGGATTGCCTCGCGTATCCACGATAAGCTGCCTGCCAACATCCAGCTGGACGATTTGATTTCGGCGGGCATTGTAGGGCTGGTCGCGGCCGTGGACAATTTCGACGCGAGCCGGAACGCCTCGCTGAAGACGTATGCCGAGTATAAGATCCGTGGCGCGATTTTGGACAGCATTCGCGGCCTCGACGGCGTGCCCGCGCATAAGCGAAAGCGCGTGAAGCAGGTGCAGCATGCGATCAAGAGCGCCGAGCAGAAGCTACAGCGAACGCCCAGCGAAGACGAGATTGCCGCCGAACTGGGCCTGGCGCTCGAGGAGTATCAGCAGTGGGCGGTCGAGCTGCGCGGAGTATCGCTCGGCAGCCTGGAAGTGATCGAGGACGGCGAAGAGGTGAGCATGCTGAAGTTTCTCGCCGACGATGAAGAGGATACGCCCGCGCGTCTGCTCGAACGCTCTGAGCTCGAACAAGTCATCGCCGACGGGATCACGAAAATGCCTGAAAATGAGCGCACCGTATTGACGCTGTATTACACCGAAGAATTGAACCTGCGTGAGATTGCGAGCGTTATGGGTCTGCATCTCACGCGCATTTCGCAACTGCGGGTGCAGGGCGTGATGCGTCTGCGGGCCTACATGGAACACAAGTGGCCGAGCGGAAGGGGAATCTAGCCGGCGCGCTGAACGGGCCGCCCGGTGAACAGCATGGAACGCAAGCAGATCGGCGTAGAAAAGGCGCGTCAGTTGGCCAATGCTCTGGGGAGCGCGGTCGAACTGATGGCGGGGGAAAGCGCGAAAGCCGCGATCTCGGAAGCGGCGGCGGCGGCGGCGGCTTGGAAGGACGCCGGCGCGGTACTCGCGCTGAAGTGCACGTTCGGCTTTACGGAGGCGCCGCTGTGGATCATCGCCTCCGAAGATGCCTGGAGCGAAATCGCCAATGCCGCCGTAACGGGCGCGGGCATTGAAGACGCGGACGCCGATCTACGGAAGCAGACCTGGCGTGAGTTGGTCTCGCAAGCCGCCAATCCGCTGATTGCCGACCGGACGCAGGATCCGGCGGTGAAACTGAATGTGGAGGAGATGGCGTCGGCGCCGGCGGACGAGCCGGGCGAGGTATTCGCGGTCGAGTTAACGTTTGGAAGCAAAACGTTCTCCCGTTTTTATTTTTCCTTCACGGCCGCTCTTTTGAGCGCCTTCGGTGGAAACGCCCAGACCGCTCCGCAGGAGACGGCAACGCGGGTACCCCCGACGCTCGATCGGCTGCTCGATGTGGAGTTACCGCTGAGCGTTTCCTTTGGCCGGACGAATGTGCCGGTTCACGACATTCTCAAACTATCCTCGGGCTCGATTATCGAACTGAACTGCCCGGCCAACGACCTGGTGGAGATCATTGTAAACAATTGCATGATTGCGCGCGGCGAAGTGGTGGTGATCGAGGGCAACTATGGCGTGCGGGTGCGCGAGATCATCAGCCGTACCGAGCGCATGGCATTACAGAACGTCAAAGGAAACGGCGGGGCGCCGATGAAGTTGTCGGCCTGAGAGCAACGGTATGAGTCTTCCCGTTTTAGCGTGTCTTTTGTCGGGTTTGCTGTTGGTAGCGGGGGGTGTCGCATTCGCGTGGCTCAAACGCGAGATCGAGAGCGCGGCCAAGCAGCACGGGCCGGATCCTGCGATTGAAAGCGCTTTAACCGAGCTAGCACTCGAGATCGGCCGTTTGCGCGTGCGGCTCGAAGAAGTCGAACAGCGCAAGACGCCTTTATCGGACTGGGCGGCAGCCGAACCCTCATCGTTGAACCTGAACCGGCGGGGGCAAGTGTTACGGCTCTATCGCCGGGGCGATTCGGTAGCTCACATCGCTTCGACCCTAGGCCTCTCAACCGGAGAAGTAGCGCTGATTGTGAAAGTGCAAGAAATGGCGCCGCCGGGCCGAGGGTAAGAAAATCCGGCGAGTGAGCTCTAATTCGAGTGCGGATCCTCGATACAGGTACCGTGACCTTCGCGATAGAAAGGCCAGGTGAATATGAGAGTGAATAATCAATCGACCGGCAGCGTGGCAGCGGAGACGGGCGCCGGGGCGACGCAAAGAATCGGGCAGCAGACTTCGCAGCTTAGTACCGCCGCATCGGGAGTAGCGCGCGGGGACCAAGCGAGTCTGTCGAGCGCGAGCAATCTGGTGGCGCTCGCCAAAAGCGCCACCTCCTCCGACCGGCAGGCCAAGATCAGCGCCTTAGCACAGCAGGTGCAGTCCGGCCATTACCACGGCAGCACGGACCAGGCAGGGAAGGCGATGGTCCAGGAATTGCTCCAAACAAGCACGTCCGCCGCCCACTGATGACTGAGAAAGAAGCGCAACGCGAACTCGCACGCCTTGAAGCTGATCTGGAGAACGCCATTGCGCAGTTGGTAAACGCTCCGGCGGCGCCCGAGGGATGGCCGGTGACTTTGCAGGCTGCTTTAAAAGCGCTGCAGAAAATCAAGGCGCAGGTTCCGGCGGCGGCCGAGAGCGGTAAATTGCGGCTCATGATGCAAAGAATCCAGCAGCGCGTGAAGCAGGTGCAGTTGCTGGTGGAATCGGCGGCGCTGTTTTACTGGGGCTGCGCGGCGGTCACTCGGACACAGGGCGCCGGGTACACGCACGCGGGAGCGCTTGAGGAATGCGCTGTGAGCGGGCGAATGCAACTAGAAGCCTAGGACTTGGCCATGGGAAGCCTACTTTCAGCTATTCAATCGACCGGGCACTCTTTAGATGTGTTCGAACAGGCGATGGGGGTCATTCAGAGCAACGTCGCGAACGCGTCGACCCCCGGCTATGTCAGCCAGACGTTGAACTTGTCGGCGAGCGCCTTTCAGCCGGGCAGCAATTTGTACGGCGGGGTGCAAGTAGAGGGCGTACAGGATTCCCGGAACCAATCGGCCGAGCAGGCGGTTTGGGCCCAGAATGGCGCCTTAGGAACCGCGACGCAGCAGTCCGCGAGCTTAAATTCATTGCAGTCGTTGTTCAGCGTTTCGGGAACGAGCGGTATTCCGGCGGCGCTAAGCAGTCTGTATAGCGCCTTCTCGGCCTGGAGTACGACACCCAGCAGTTCGACAACCCAGCAGCAGGTGCTGGCGGCGGCAAGCCAGGTGACGCAAGCCTTCAAATCGACCGCGGCAGGCGTGAATCAACTCGCCTCGCAAAACGCCTCGCAACTGCGAAGCACCGTTTCGCAGATCAATCAGCTCAGTTCCCAGATTGCGCAACTGAATGGGCAGATGCAGAGTACTGGCGGAACGGATGGCGGACTGACCGCAAACCTCTATAACGATCTGGAGCAGCTCTCAAATCTGACCAGTATCAGCGTGCAGACCGGGAACGATGGAACGGTTTCGGTGTTGATGGGCGGGCAGACGCCTTTAGTGAACGGCGCGACAGCACTGCCTCTTTCGGTCTCGTTCACGCCGGCAGGCGGTAATCCGAACGCACCGCCCGATGCGCAGATTCTCAGTTCCTCCGGACAGGATGTGACGAACGTCGTCAGCCAGGGAACCTTAGCCGGGCTGCTGCAGTTTCAAAATACAACGTTGCCATCAATCGTGGGGAATGGTACCCAACAGGGCAGCTTGAACCAGTTGGCGCAGTCGGTGGCCGATCAGGTGAATACGCTGCTGACGAACGGACAGATCAGTGCGGGACCGCCGCCGGTGCCGGGTGTCGCGCTATTCAGCTACACGGCGGGGTCGCCCACATCGGTGGCGCAGACTCTCGCGGTAACAAATATTACGGGTTCGCAATTGGCGGCGATTGACCCGGCGACGGGAGTCGCTAATGGCACGGCGGATGCATTGGCGCAATTGGCCACTCCCGACCTCACCAGCGGCGTAGGCGCCGTGAACGGGATGAGCTATATGGACGATTACAGCAGCATCGCGAGCGATCTCGGCAGCCAGGCGTCCAATGCCGCAACGGCCGAGACCACGCAAACGCAGCTGCTCACGCAGGCGCAGACCATGCGCTCCCAAATTTCGGGTGTATCGCTCAACGATCAGGCCGCGCAATTGCTTCAATTTCAGCAGGCCTATGAGGCATCGGCCCAGACGCTGTCGACGATCAATCAAACCCTTTCGTCATTCATGACGGCCATGCAGCAGGCGGGTTAAGAACAAACTGAGGAACTCTCATGCTAAGCGGAATAAGCGCGTACAACGGCAGTTTCCTAGCCGATCTCAATCAGACGGAAGCGCGCATTGCGCAGGATCAACAGCAAATCAGTTCAGGCGTACGCATCAGCCAGGCCTCCGACGACCCCTCGGCGGTCTCGTCGCTTCTCGATTATAAAGAGGAGATCACCCGGGTTACTCAGGTGCAGACGAACATGGCGGCGGCGGCAACGAACGCCAGCGCATCCGACGCCGCTCTACAAAGCGCGTCCAAACTACTCGATCAGCTGGTTTCAATTGGCTCGCAAGGAGCGAATACAACCGTTTCCGCGAGTACCCGGGCATCGCTGGCAAGTCAAGTGCAGCAGATTGCCCAGCAAATGGTTGGCCTCGCCAACACCACCTCGCAAGGCCAGTACTTGTTTGGCTCAGACGGCGCAACAACGCAGCCCTATACCTTCGATTGGACGAGTTCGAAAGGTGTGGTGCAAAACTCCACGGCTTCGAATACGAATATTCTGCGCGACGCCTCAGGCAATCAGATCAAGCCGGCGATGACGGCGCAGCAGATTTTTGACGTTCAGAATCCGGATGGGACAGCGGCGACAGGCAATGTATTTCAGGCGGTTTATGATCTAGGGACCGCTTTGGCACAGCCCAACAGCGTGAGTTTCGGCACGGGCAACACCGTCAATCTGAATAGTGCCGCTAACCTGCTTGCCGGCAACGCCACCCAGACCTACACGTTCCAGCTTGACGTGAACGGGAGCGCGCAGACGGTGTCGGCGACGGTTACCGGCACCGTGAGCGGCATCAGCGGCGCCACGGCGTTGAGCCAGCTGAACTCTACGCTCTCCGCCTATGGCATTACGGCCGGCACGGACAGCAATGGGGCGCTGCAATTCAACGGAGCGACCCCCTTTACGGTTTCCGATGGCGGACCTTCCTCCGGAAATGGAGTCAGCAACGAATTCGGCGGCGCGAATATCGCCAGTACGCAGACCGCCGTCGCGAACGCGACGCAAGAAATTCAAAACGCGGTGACGCAAATCGGGCAGGTGACGACGACCTACGGGAATACAGAGAACTGGATTCAGAATGCGCAAACCGACGCTTCCAGCCGCCTCGTGACTTTGCAGACGGGCTTGAGCGCTGTACAGGACACTGATGTCGCGGCGGTAGCGACTCAGCTCACAACGGACAACACCGCGCTCCAAGCGTCCATGTCGGCGCACGCCACGCTTTCTAATAAATCGCTGTTCAGCTATCTGGGTTGATAATTTGGGCTGAGACTCAAAAATCTTCCATGGGGTGAAAGTTTGAGCGAACAAAGCGGCTTTCAATCGCGATAAAGACCCCAAGAGGTAAAGACACCGTGACAACCGCTCCACAACACGCCGAACGTATTCTCGAAGCTTGTCAGCTAGCGAATCCGAATCGTTTTGAAACGGAGCTCGAGAGCGCCTGGCACTCCTGCCGCACGCAGGTCCCGGGATCCGGTCTTGAATGGGAGCAACAGGAACTTCTTGAGACGATTGTCGAGAATCTGCGCGGCATGAGCATGGCGCAATGCGCCTGCCATCCGGCGCGGCTGGATGCGGAATTCGCGCTGCTGAAGCATCTGCGCGGCCAACGTTTAGCGCTGCCGCAACGGCCCGAGTACCGCTCTAGCCTCGTCGCGTAGCTAGCCCGGCAAGTGGTGCCTGGTCAACACTGGCAGTTTCGCCGCTCGCTTTAGCGCAAGGCCCCCGCGCATGCGTTCCCGGGCTATTACTTAGGAGCTACGCCGGCAATTGGCCAGTGAGATGCAGGTGAAGTGTTTCAACACTCTTTCCTCTAAATGGAGTTAGATGATTCACCTCACGCGCCTGAACCACGTCCCTTTCGTGGTGAATTCGGATCTGATTGAACAGATTGAAATGACACCTGACACGGTGATCACTCTGACGACGGGGCAAAAATTCATGGTGCTTGAAAACGCCGATGAAGTAATCCACCGGGTCGTGCAGTTTCGCCGATCTTTATTAAGTGGGCTGCCGTCGCAGGCCTGTGACTACACGACGCATGAGTTACAGACGCGTATTCCTCCCGCTTGATCGAAAGGTGCGGCGAGCAAGGGCTAGCTAATTCGTAAGGGCGTAATAAGGAAACCGTGGCTCGCAGATCAGCGACAGGCTTACATCCCGAGAGAAAGATAGATTTTTCCACCATTGGCGGCCTATTGGTTGCGGCCGCGGGCATTATGGGCGGATTGCTGCTCGAGGGAGGCCGCGTTAGTGATGTGGCGCAAGTGACCGCCGGGATGATTGTGCTGGGCGGCACCTTGGGCGCTGTCATGATTACGACGCCGTTGACTCTGTTGCTCGATGGTGTCAAAAAATTGCCCAGTTTGCTTTATGATTCGACGCTGGGCGCCGAGGCGGTCATCGACGAGGTCCTGAATTTTGCCACACGGGCCCGGAGGAACGGCATCGTTTCGCTGGAAGGCGACGTGAACGCGATCGCGGATCCGTTTCTGAAGAAAGCTCTATCGCTCGCCGTAGATGGTACGGATTTACAAGATATACGGCGCATTATGGAGCTCGAGATCCATATGGCGGAGCAGCGTGGCGAGGCGGAAGCGAGAGTGTTCGAGGCGGCGGGCGGTTATGCGCCGACCATCGGCATCATTGGCGCGGTGCTCGGGTTGATTCAGGTAATGAAGCATCTCGAGGACATCGAAGCGGTTGGTCACGGGATTGCAGTAGCATTCGTAGCCACTGTGTATGGAGTCGCGGTCGCCAATATTGTCTTTCTGCCGGCGGCCACTAAACTGAAGCTCCGACTGCAGCATTCCGTGCAGGTGAAGGAATTGATGCTGGAAGGCGTGGTGAGTATCGCCGAAGGACTGAATCCGAAGCTGGTTCGGAGCAAGCTCGAAGCGTATCTGCGCGACCGTTCCTACGGGGAACCGGCGAGCGAGGACGGAAGGGTTCGATCGGCCGCGCGGCCGGTGGCGGCGCAATAAATTCGCTCAGGCATGCGAAGAAAAAAACATAGCTCACCGGAGAATCACGAACGCTGGCTGGTTTCCTACGCCGATTTCATCACGCTGCTGTTTGCCTTTTTCGTCGTGATGTTCGCTTCGAATCAGCAGGATAAGACGCACGCTAAGGCCGTCTCGGAGGCCATCAAGAAGGCTCTTGCGGATGGCACGTTGCAGACGCGCATCGCGGCAATTTTGGGCGGCTCAACCGAGAAGACCGATAAGGGCAACCTGATGCTGCGAGGGCCCGGCGGAAGCCGGACAACAAAGGCGCCCGAAGCCGCGGAACCGCTCGAGGCGGTGCCGTTGACCACTCCGATGAAAGTATTGACGGACAATTTACAACAGGAAATTGCGGCGGGCAACATTCACCTGAAGCTCGAGGCGCGCGGGCTGGTGATTGGGCTGCAAACGGCGGCGTTTTTTTCCTCCGGCGGAGACACGGTATCGCCCGCGGCGTATCCGACGCTCGAGAAAGTGGCCGCCGTGCTCAACAAGGTTCCGAATGCATTGCGGCTGGAGGGACACACGGATTCGATTCCCATCAATACGCCGCGTTTTCAGAGTAACTGGGAGTTATCCGCGGCGCGCAGCATCGCCATGTTGCGGCTGCTGAATCAGCGCTTCGGGGTCAGCAGCCAACGGATGGCAGTAGTAGGGTATGCCGACAACGCGGCGATCGATTCCAACGAGACCGAAAAGGGTAGAGAACGGAACCGCCGCGTGGACATTGTCATTGTGAGCGATTTTGGCATGCGGGCTGAACCGCCGCAGGCCGATATGAAAAACCCTGGGAAGGAGACGCAAACGACGCAGGAAGTCAAGCAGACAGAAGGCGAAAAATAAAAAAACTAGAACGGACTAGGGAAAGTTACGACATATCTGTAGCGGCGATGGAAGCCGCGGTAAGACAGACAGCCGGGCAGAAAGGCTCGACGAACAAATAGGATTTAGCAAAAGGATAAGATCATGATTTCACTTCAAACAAACGTAGATTCCATCGACGCACAGAATAATCTAAACATCAACGAGCAAGCTCAGAGCAAGACTATTCAGTCGTTGACCTCCGGTTACCGGATCAACAGCAGCGGCGACGATGCCGCCGGTTTAGCCGTCGCTAACGGTCTCCGCGACCAAATTGCCGAATTGACGCAGGGCGTCTCGAACGCCAACAGCGGCGTCGCTCAGTTGCAGATCGTCGACGGCGGTCTGAGCAACATCTCGACCATTCTCGATCGTATGAAGACTCTTGCGACCGAGTCGGCTTCCGGAACCTTCACGGGCGACCGCAGCACGCTGAACCAGGAGTACAGCGGTCTCATCTCGGAAGTCACGCGCCAGGCGACCAACATCAATTTGAACGCCGGCGGCTCCTTCAATCAAAACCTGAGCGTATATATTGGCGGCGCGGGTAGTCAGGCGAATGCGCAAGTCAATGTGGATTTGAGCGGAAGCAAAAACGCAGTGGACGCTACCAGCCTGGGACTTTCCGGGAGCAACGTGCTCGGCGGTGGCGTCAGCCTGGCAGGCAATGCGGTCGATTTGAGCAATTCGGCGAGCACCTTTCTGGCCGGCAGCGGAAGCCAATCGTTCACTTTTAACCTGATGAGCAATGGGACAGCGCAAACCGTCACTGCCACGCTGAGCGGCGGTGTGAGTGGAATCAACGGTTCTACCGCGGTATCCAATTTGAACTCACAGCTCAGCCAGTATGGCATCACAGCCGGCTTGGACAGCAATGGCGGCTTGCAATTCAGCGGTGCGACGGACTTCACGGCCAACGTGGGCGCAGCGAGCGCCGGCGGAGCGGTGGCGACATCGGCATCAACGGCGACCAACACATCGAACTACAACTTCGACGGCGGGGCCTTTACTTCGCCTACCTCCGGCACCGAGGTCTTGACGCTTTCAACCGGCAGCGGCAATACGTCGTATACCGTGACTGCCGGCGACACCCTGGCACAGACTATCACCGGCCTGAACACGGCCCTGAAGAACGCCGGCTCGGATGTGAGCGCCGTTCTAGATTCGGCCGGAACCGGGATCTCTTTACAGAGCGCGAGTAACTTCTCGCTCACGGACAGCGCCGGCGCGCGCGCCAAGGCTTTCACGACTGCCTTGAATGCGGGCGGCACCTACACGGTGGCAGCTCCGACGACCACAAGCACGTCGAACGCCGATGCAGCGATCACTGCGATCAACCAAGCCATCTCCGAATCTCGGCCTCGTCCAGGGATCGGTCGGTGCGGGTGAAAACAAGCTGCAGTACGCCATCAATCTGGCCTCGTCTCAGATTGCGAACTTCTCGACAGCCCAGAGCCAGATTCGCGATACCGACGTGGCGGCCGCGGCCGCCAACCTGACGAAGGGTCAGGTGATTCAGCAGGCCTCGATCGCGGCCATGTCGCAGGCGAATTCGGAACCGCAATCGGTTCTGAAGCTCCTCCAGGGCTAATTTAAAACGCCTCGTAAGGGCCGGCCTCTCGGTGAGGCCGGTCCTTTGTTTTCTTTAAGGATGGATTATGTCGACGACCAGCACCACTCCCGCGGCCTTTACAGGCAGTAGCTCATTCTCGTCGTCGCTCGCCCAAACGGTGGCGCGCGCCGTCAGCTTTGCCTCGCTCCCGATGCAGCAATTGCAGACGCAGCAGACAACCATCCAGAACCAACAGACCGCGCTTGCGACCCTTACATCCGATTTCACATCTCTCCAGACAGCGCTCGATTCCATCAACAACGCCGCGGGTTCCAATGCCTTCACGGCGACCGTCGATGCGACGGCAGTTGCGACCGCCACGGTAAGTTCCGGTGCTTTCGCCGGCACGTATTCGGTTAACGTTTTAAGTACCGGCAGCCACACCAATACACTTAGTAATAACGGTCTGACGACGGTCACCGATCCGACTTCGGCCAACATCGATGCCAGCACCACTTATACACTTACAGTCGGTAGCCAGACGTATAACATCTCGGACTCCGCCGGAACATTGAACGGTCTCGCGCAAGCCATCAACTCGAGTGGTGGCAATGTGCAAGCTACGGTCGTTAACATCGGCAGCTCGACGGCGCCGGATTACCGGCTTTCCGTCCAGGGAAGCGACTACTCGCCGAGCACGATTCAACTGAGTGATGGCACGAATTCCTTGATGAACACGATCAGCACCGGGACCTATGTTCAGTATCAGGTAAATGGCTCGACGTCTACCGTCAATTCGACGTCACGAGCCGTCAATCTCTCCACGGGGCTTTCAGTAAACCTCTTGGCGACGGGTATCGCAAATATTACGGTTGCCCAAAGTACCAGCGGGATCAAGAATGCGCTCAGCTCGTTTGTGTCCGCTTATAATGCAGCCAACGCTGACCTGACGAAATCTCGCGGGCAAAACGGCGGTGCGTTGGCAGGTCAGAGCATCGTCTATGAATTGGGGAATGCCTTACAAAATATCACGAATTATGCCGGCTCCTCAGGAACAGTTAGCTCGCTTTCCGATGTGGGGATCACGTTTGACCAGAACGGCCAGCTACAATTCGACTCCTCAGCCTTCCAGCAGGCAGCCAATACTTCCGCAGCCGATGTGATTAATTATTTCGGCACAGAGTCGGGAAGCGGCTTCCTGCAGAACACCAGTACCGTTCTAACTGGCGTGAGCGATCCGAACTCGGGACTTCTAGCCGGCTTCTCAAGCGGCCTCACGAACGACTATTCCGTGCTGGGAGCCAAAATCACGGCCGATCAGGACCAGATCAACACTCTCCAAACAAACCTCACGAATCAGATGTCAACGGCCGATGCCGCTATTTCAGAAATGGAGCAGCAGCTCAGCTACGTGACGAGCCTCTTCAGTGCGCAGTACGCCAACGAAATGGCAAGTGCCAATGGCTAGTCAGGCGGAGGAGCAGCTTAGAAACGCCCTCCTCGCCGGTGATTTCACAGAAGCGCAACGTCTCATTCCTGTTTACGGCCAAGAGGTCGCCCTGTGCTTGGCGGCACCCGCCACGCAACGAGAACACCAGCAAGCTATCGACGCTTTTCGTAACCTCCTTAGCCTGGCTCGAGTAGTACGGGCTCATATCTCCACACAACTATTGAGAGTCCAGCACCAATCCCGTTATCGCTATCAAACCGCCAGTCCAGAAATGCACTCCTGGCGCTTCGAAGGCTGATAAGTCAAAGATTTGCCTTTGATCCGCAGCGCCGTCCAAATCGTGACATCGGCACTTTTTTCCACGTTGTAAATATTGCGTTTCCTTTGGCACAACAGTTGCTTATTTACAAGGCGACTCCCAAAGCAATGCTTGACCCGATAGCAGGATCGCTCGACCAATATATGACGCTTGTCAGCACGCGTCAGAAGTTAGTCGCTTCTAACATCGCGAACGCCGACACGCCCGGTTACACAACCAAGGACATCGACTTTCAATCGGAGTTTCAGAATGCGATGTCCGGGTCGCGACAATCGCCGTCGCTTCTTGAGGTTCAAGGCTTAACCATGAAGAACGACGGAAATAATGTGAATCTAGATCGCGAAGCACGGCTGCTTTCGGAAAATGCGTTGCGCTTCAGTGTCGCTTCGAACCTGCTGCGCTCGCAAATCAAAATCGTGCACATGGCCATCGATGGAGGAAGTTCGTCCTAATGGATCTCTTTTCTAGTTTGTCGGTCAGCGGCTCCGGAATGTCGGCGCAACGCCAGCGCGCGGAGCTACTAGTTGAAAATATCGCCAACGCGGATACCACTCGCACGGCAGACGGTGGTCCTTATCGCCGCAAAGATGCAGTATTTCAAAGCGATGCCGTTTCGACACCGTTCTCTTCCGTGTTTTCATCCCAGATGGACGGTCAGGACACGGGTGTAAGGGTGTCGCAAGTCGTGGTCGACAACAGCGATGGAGATCGCCGCTACATGCCTGGCCATCCAGATGCAGATAAAGATGGGTACGTCACGTTTCCGAAGGTGAATGCGGCGCAGGACATGGTCGATCTGATGGGCGCCTCGCGCGGCTATCAGGCCAATGTGGCGGCGATCGGAGCAGTCAAAGACATGATTCAGCGTTCGATCGACCTGTTCAGATAAGCGAATGTCTTTCCCTATCACATCCATCCAGGCCCCGCAGCAGATTCAGCCGATCGAATTGACCGCGCCGGCAGGCTCGGCGGTCTCGGGCGGCGGCGATTTCAAGAACGTTTTGCACTCCGCCATTCAGCAGGTGGAGTCCTCGCGGACGGCGGCGGACAACGCGGTCCAAAACTATCTTTCGGGAGCAAATCAGGAACTGCACTCCACCATTCTGGCTACTCAAACCGCGGAACTGCAGTTCGATATGTTCATGCAGGTACGCAATAAGGTTGTGGGAGCTTATCAGGAAATCATGAAAATGCAGGTCTGAGCCGGCTACACCCTGAATCTTATACATGGACCAACTGAAGCAACTTCTTACCGCCTTGACCATGCGTCAACGCATCGCCATCGGCGTCATGGCGCTGCTCGTGGCCGGCGGAGTAACCGGTTTCGTGAAATGGAAGCACGAGCGTGATTTCAAGCCGCTATTTACCGGCATGGCGCCCGAGGACGCCGCCGCCATCGTACAGAAGCTGAAAGAAGGGGGCGTGGATTACCGGCTCGGGGACAACGGGACATCCGTCTTGGTTCCGGACGCCAAGGTGAACGAAGTACGGCTCGAAATGGCGGGCGAGGGTCTTCCGAAAACCGGGCGCATCGGTTTCGAATTGTTCGACAAAACCAATCTGGGTATTACCGATTTCACCGAACATGTAAACTACCGCCGCGCGCTCGAAGGCGAGTTGGAGCGTTCGATCAAGGCGCTTAACGAAGTGGAGACGGCCCGCGTTCACATCACATTTCCCAAAGACTCGGTGTTTCTCGATTCCCAGGAACCGGCCAAAGCAAGTGTCTTGCTAACGCTGAAGCCGGGGGTTCACCTTACACCTCAGAATGTGCAAGCAGTCACAAACCTGGTGGCGAGCGCCGTGGAAGGCCTCACTCCGGAGCAGGTATCCGTGCTCGACATGCAAGGCAATTTGTTGAACCGTCCGCATAAGACCTCGCTCGATGGATCCGATCTGTCCGACACGCATCTCGAATACCAGCACCAGGTAGAGAAGGACTTGGCTTCAAAAGTGGAGGCCACGCTCGAACCGCTGCTAGGGGAAGGAAAGTTTCGCGTCGGCGTCTCGGCGGACTGCGACTTCACGACCACCGAGCAGAGTGAAGAAGCGTTTGATCCCACCAAATCGGTGATGGTGAGCTCGCAGAAAACAGAAGATCTCGCGGGCGCGTCGCAGGGCGCCGGTGTACCGGGCACAGCGTCGAATCTGCCGCGCCCGGCCTCGCGGCCGATGATCGGTGGAAGCTCCACTTCGCGGCGGAGCGAGAATGTGGCCTTTGAGACTTCGCGTGTGGTCAAGAACATCAAAATTCCACAAGGCATCGTGAAGCGCATCTCCGCTTCGTTGCTGATTGATCAAGACGTGAAATGGGAGAAGAAGGGTAAACAGATGCAGCGCACGCTGGTGCCGCCTGCGCCCGAGAAACTGAAAGCGATTCACGACGTAGTGGCGGGCGTGCTGGGCCTTGTGCCGGATCGCGGCGATCAACTCGTTATTGAAACTCTCCCGTTTGAACAGACCCTCGAATCGGAACCGCCGTCCGCCGATGCGAACAAGCCGTCGAACGCTCCGAAAGTGGGCATCGATTCTTTATTGATGGATCGACGTGTGCAGATCGGGGCCGGGGCCTTGGTTCTGGTGCTGGTTCTCGCGGTCCTATTCCTGGCGATGAAGAAGCCTAAGGCCGTCAAGGTTTCGAGTCCGGTGGCGATTGCCGCTTCGCATCCCGATACGGCGGCTGCGCTCGAAGCCGCGAAACGGCACGAAGAAGAACAGTTGGCGGCCATCGAAGCGCAATCCTACAAACTTCCTCTGCCGCAGCCGACAAAGAAGGTAGAGGTGCTGAAGACACATCTCAAAGACGTGGTCAAAAAGGATCCCGCCCTTACCGCCGGGATACTGAGAGGCTGGCTCGAAGAAGACCGCAAGTAAACCCGAAGCGCAATGATTCTGAACTCCAATAACGGTGAAGGGCTAAAAGGGATTCAAAAAGCCGCCATGCTGTTGGTCACGCTCGGCGAAGAGTCGAGCGCTGAGGTGCTAAAGCACCTGAACGAAGACGAAGTGCAACTCGTCAGTCACGCCATCGCGCGCGTTCAGAATTTCAACTCCCAGCAGGCGGACTTGGTTCTCGAAGAGTTCCATCAGATGACGATGGCGCAGGAGTTCGTCGTCAAGGGCGGTCCTGATTACGCGAAGAAGATGCTCGTTACCGCCTTCGGGCCGGAGCTGGCGAAGCGTCTAATGGACCGGCTGGCGAAAGCCATGGGCAATGATGCGGCCAGTCTCGACGTGCTGCAGCAAGCCGACCCCCAGCAACTGGCCAAGTTCATTCACAACGAACATCCTCAAACGGTGGCGCTGGTCCTCTCGCATCTGAATCCTTCCCAGGCGGCTTCGCTGCTGAGTTCTTTGCCGCAGGAGCTGCGCTCGGATGTGGCGCTGCGCATGGCGAGCCTCGACCAGATCTCGCCCGAGATCATTCAGAAAATCGCGGGGATCATCGGGCAAAAACTGCAAAATTTAGGCGAGTTCAGCCGCGAATCGTACGGCGGCGTGCGGGCCGTTGCGGACATGTTCAACCGGCTCGACTCGATCACGAGCAAGGATATTCTCAGTGAAGTGGAGCACAAGGATTCCGAGTTGTTCGAGACCATCCGCAAGCTGATGTTTGTGTTCGAAGACCTGCTTGCTGATTGACGTAAACGGGATCAAGGAAGTACTCGCCCGTGCTGACCGGAAGCTGCTCACGGTGGCGCTGAAGGGCGTTAGCGAGCAATTACAACAGCACATCCTTGCCGCCATGTCCCAGCGTGGCGGCGAGATGCTGAAGGAAGACCTGGAATCTCTGGGTCCGGTGAAGATCCGCGAAGTGGAAACGGCCCAGCAACAGATCATCGCTGTGGTACGCCAGCTTGAGGGTGAGGGTGTCATTAGCCTCAAGGGCGCCGTAGGCGAGCAGTATGTTGTGTAAGGTTACCGCTGATTCCGACGACGTCAAGCCGGTCTTATGGCGGACGCTGGCGGGCGCGGCGCTGGTACCTGCTTCAGCGGGGGCTAACCGCGAAGCTGCTCCCGGACGAAGTAGCCGAACTGCAAAACCGCATTGCGGAACTCGAACGTTTGCGATCGACCGAAGTGGCGCAAGCCAAACAGGCGGGCTTTGAAGAAGGTAAGCAGAAGGCGCGCCAGGAAGCTGCCGGCGAGATCACGGCGGCCCTCGACCGCTTAGCTCAAAAACTCAATGAAGTGGCGGCGCTGCGCAATAAAATGCGGATGTACGCCGAGATGGATATCGTCAAGCTGGGGCTGGCGATTGCTCAGCGCATTCTGCGCCGCGAGTTAACGACCGATCCGGAGACCATCCACGGCCTGGTACACGCCGCGCTTCAAAAGATCCAGAACCGCGATATCCTCAGAATCCGCGTCTATCCGGCAGGCGCCGAGGCCCTGAAGACCAGCTTGGCGCGTTCCGGAGCCGCTCCCGCCATACAGGTTGTTCCCGATCCAAAGCTCAAAACCGGTGACCTGTTGTTTGAAACCTCAGTTGGGGAGTTAGACGCTTCCGTGGAAACGCAACTGCAAGAAGTGGAGAGAGGCCTAGCTGACCGCTTGTCGCTCCGATGACCGCTGACGAGACGATCGATATCACGCCTTACCTTTCAAGTCTCAACCAATTGGACCTGCTCCGTTGGCGGGGCGTCATCACGGACGTGACCGGCTTCGTGGTCGAATCGAACGGACCTGCTTCGCGCCTGGGCGGATTCTGTGAAATCCACGCCTCGAACGGCAGACTGATTCGAACCCAGGTAGCAGGCTTCCGCAACGGCCGCATTCTCTCGATTCCCTTAGAAGAGATCGATGGCTTACAGCCCGGTGATCCTATCTACGCCCGCTCCGAGGATTCGCTGGTTCCGGTCGGGCCGGGGCTCCTCGGCCGCGTCCTGGACGGCTTTGGCCGACCCATGGATGGCGGACCTCCCATTGAAGCAGAAGGAAAGTATGAGCTTTACTCTGCCCCGCCCGGACCGCTCGAGCGCGAGCACATCGACAAACCGTTAATCACAGGCATACGCGTCATCGACAGTCTGATTCCTTGCGGATTGGGTCAGCGCATCGGATTGTTCGGCGGCAGCGGAGTAGGAAAGAGCACGCTCATCGGGGCCATGTCGAAGCAGAACTCGGCCGACGTCACGGTGATTGCGCTGATCGGGGAACGCAACCGCGAGGTACGCGGATTCATCGAACACGAGCTCGGCCCGGAAGGGCTAAAGCGTTCGGTCGTGGTCTGCGCGACTTCCGACCGCCCGGCGCCGCTGCGTGTTCGGGCGTGCTTTGTAGCGGTGGCCATCGCGGAATACTTCCGCGACCAAGGAAAGAACGTCCTTCTGGTGATGGATTCTGTCACGCGCCTGGCCATGGCGCAACGCGAGATCGGGCTCGCAGCCGGCGAGCCACCCAGCCAAAAAGGATATCCACCGTCGGTCTTTGCCATTCTGCCGAAGGTGTTTGAACGCGCCGGGGCGTTCCCGAACGGCACCATTACCGGCTTCTTCACGGTGCTCGTTGAAGGCGATGACATGAATGAGCCAATCGCCGATGCGGTTCGCGGCATTTTGGACGGACACATCATCCTTTCACGTCACCTCGGCGCGGCGGGACACTATCCCGCCATCGATGTCCTTTCATCGCTGTCCCGGGTTGCCTCTCACGTCACCACGCCAGAACACATGAAAGCAGCACGCAAAGTGCGGGAAGCGATGGCGACATATCATGCGTCGGAAGATCTTATTCAGTTGGGCGCGTATGTGTCGGGTTCGAACGCGAAATTAGATTCCAGCATCAAGGCGCGCGAGAAGATTATCAATTTTCTTCGCCAGGACGCCAACGAAAAAGCGGCCGTTGAGCAAACCCTATCCGCTCTGACCGAGATAGCATCCGCCGTATAAGGGAGAAGCAATGAAGAAATTCCACTTCAGCTTGGCCGCGGCTCTTAAACTCCGTGAGAGCCAATTGCAAGCCGAACGTACCAAGCTGCAACAGTTGTTCGCGGAAGAACAAAGCTCCAAGGATGCGCTCGAAGGAATTGCGTCAGATCGCCGTGACGCCGCTGCCTTCATTCAGGACAGCGGCGCGGTCACGGCCACTGACCTGCGGGCGCTCTCTACTTTCTCCATGGGCGCCGATACACGTGAGGCGCATCTCCGCGGTCAATTGTTACGGCAGGCCAAACACATCCAAGAACAGAAGGGGCGGGTCATGCAGGCGGAACGCAAAGTCCGGTTGTTCGACCAAGCTCCGCGAAAAGAAGCTGGATGCTTGGACCCAAGAGGTAAATCGAGAGATTGAACTTGCCGCTCAGGAGTCCTGGCTCAGTAAGCGGCACGTCGAGGTCTCGCGCCAGCGCGCCAGCCTCACCCCTACCGACTAGGGCGAGACACCCTACTCACCGTCAAAAAATTAACCGCGCCGCCATACCGCTGTCGAAAAGATAACTAGAGACATTGGTAGAGCAAAGGGCAATCTGAAGGAAACCACGTAGCCCGGTTTTCTGGGAAGGTTTGCGGTCTTTGTCTCTGCGAGGGACTTTGCATCGGCAACTACTGTGGATCGGCGACACATCGCCGCTGGGGAATGACGCCATTGCGGCCGCGCTGGAGAGCTTTGAGGTAATCAGAGCCGCATCCATCACACTGGCGTTGATCGCTCTAAGCCGCGAGAACTTTGGCGCCGCGGTCGTCAGTTCGGCATCGGCCGACGGTTGCGCGGGCGAAGAAATAGATAAGCTTCAACGGACGAAGCCCGGGCTCCCGGTCATTATCCAGTGTCACGACGGCAACATCGATGATGTCATTCGTTTGACCCGCCGTGGAGCGTTCTATGTGCTGTTGGGAGACATAGATGCAGAGCGGTTGAAAGTGGTGGTTCACGCGGCTCTGGAAAAATCGCGGCGCAATTTTCATCCTGACCTGGAGCGGTTACCGTGGCGCAAATATCTGATCGGCCAGAGCGCAGCCATGCTGCAGATTTACGAGGTTATTCAGCTCATCGCGCCAAAGCGCGTAACCGTGTTGATCGGCGGCGAAACCGGTACCGGTAAAGAGGTAATCGCCAAAGCAATCCACGGAGCCAGCAATCGTGTCGAATTTGCCTATGGTTTCGGTAAACTGCACCGCTCTTCCGGCAAGTCTAATCGAGACCGAACTGTTTGGGCACGCAAAAGGCGCATTCACTGGAGCCCATGCCAACCGCATCGGGCGTTTTGAGCAGGCACACAAGAGTACTATCTTCCTGGATGAGATCGGTGATCTTCCGCTCGAGGCTCAAGCCAAACTGCTTCGCGTGTTGCAGGATCATGAGTTCCAGCGCGTCGGCAGTTCCGAAACCGTAAAGGTGGATGTTCGCGTCGTCGCCGCATCCAACGTGGACCTTGAACAGGCTGCCAGAGAACGGCGCTTTCGTGAGGATTTGTTTTACCGTCTGAACGTCGTGCCTATTCATATTCCGCCGCTACGCGAACGGCGGGAAGATATCCCACTCTTACTGGATCACTTTCTGGAGAAAATAAGCCGGGCGGAGGACGCCCCGCCGAAGCAGATCAGCCCCGACGCCGTGGAGTATCTGTGAGAGCCTGACTTGGCCGGGCAACGTGCGCCAACTGGAGCACGCTGTGCAAATGGCGTTCGCGCTAAGCGGCGATCGATTGCTGTTAGTCCCGAATGATTTCTCAAATCGCAGCATGAAGCCGCGCGAACCCGAGCCGGCTGAAGCGCGCCCCCTTGTGACAGTCTCTAACGACGGCTTAGACTTCGACGAGGCTGTTAATAGCTTTGAACGGTCACTTCTCAATCAAGCGCTTGCCGTGTCAGGCGGCAATAAAGCGCGTGCTGCCGACTTGCTCAAGATCAAGCGAACTACGCTTTTAGCCAAGATGAAATCTCTCGAACAACCTGTTCTTGATGCCAATTCCTAACGCTAGTGAAGCGCGCATCGAAACTATCCCACGCTTTCTACATTCCGCGCTCCTCACATTAATACAGGCTGGTCCAGGCGTAAGAAGTTCCGTTATAAACGCAAACTTGCAGGCTATCCTTCGACGTCCCGTTATTCTGATACCAGAACAGTCCCCGGGTGCTCGACGTGCAACTGGGCTGCCCAGATGTTGCGGTAGTCAACTGCAAGCCGTTGCTGAAGGCATCTAACCCGCTGAACGTATTAAATGCCGTGAGACGCGGCACGACGCTGGTTACGATATCTAAGGAGCCGCTAGCATAAGCGAGAGCGCCAGAGGGACCGAGCGAAACTATTTGCGTCCAGGCATTTGCGTTCGAACAAGTGTAGAGCTGCTGACCCGCCGGTTGATCAGTAGCGAAATAAACCGCACCCACTGCGCACGTCGCTGGAAGATTCGCGAGCGTTCCCGAGGTCAACGCCGTGGCCGTAGAACTGCCTCCACTTCCGCTGATGGCCGCTGTTGTCACAGCCGTGATGAGACCCTTACCGTTCACCGTAATCACTGGCGTTGCGGTAGAGCTGCCGAATGTTCCGGGCGTGCTGTTAACCGTTGCTAACGTGTTTACCGTGCTGCCGGCCGTGCTGGTTACATCGCCTGTATATGCAGGCATATTCGCCGCCGGAATTGTACTGAGCCCACCAAAGGCGCCGGCATTGTTGTACTGGATCTGCCCGTTTGACCCTCCCGGTGATGTGGAGCTCCCACCTGTTCCACACGCGGCGCCGGCATCGCCGATATCGCCGACCGCCGTCCATTGCGCGCAATGGCCAGAAGTGCCCGCTGCCGTCGCCGATACCGTTTTGCTCCCCGTTCCGGTAAAGGAGAGCGTTGCCTGCTTGGTATTGAGTTGCGTCTGAATAGACGAGGTAGCGTCCAGGAAACCGAAAGTGGCCGGGCTGACGCCGTCAACCGTTTTATTGGTCAGCGTCTGAGTATCGGTGGCGCCGACTACGGTTCCACTTGGTGCTGCAACTGCGGTCGTGGTGTTGAGCCCGGTCCTGACGACGAGCCCGTTCGAACCGGGATCGGCAAGTCCGGAACCGGCGCCAATCAGCGCCCAGGTGTTTGTTGCAACACAAGCATACAGATTCTGTCCCGCCGGCGCTGTGAGGTTGAAAAAGAGGTCGCCCGCGAGACAAGTTGCCGGAAGTGACGATCCGGTTTTCTCCGGCCGTGTCGCCGGTGCATTGCTGAAATCTATGTTTCGCCCCTGGGTTCCCAGATTGATGAGCGTTTGGCCCCACGCCGCCGAGATCGCGATCGCAGCGAGCACACCGCGCCGTAGCGCGGCTTTGCCAGAAAAATGACTGATTATTCTCATGGTTTCTTCCGTAGTCACAAGTGCTACTCGGCCATGAAGCTAACAATGCCGGCGTATGCGCTAGCTCACAATCGGCACGCAAACCATTGATACGGATACTCCAGAAAAAAAGGTGGATGCTTGTCACCGACTTGCAAAACTCGCCGCGGGAGGTCTTGACAAGGCGACAGTGGTTGTGATTTTTGGCCGTTGGCGTGACGTGGAAGAGGTTTTTGTGAAGAAAGGGGAAAAGGGCGCACGCCGCGACTGCGTCCGCATGGACGCGTGTCGTTTTTCAGGCAGACGGCTGAAGTTATCCCGTAAGTTTGAGCAGTTGGTCGACTGTGAGCGCCAGCACTCCGAACATCAGGTGCGCCATGATCTTGCGGGCGCCACGTACGCGAATGACGCGTGCTCCGAACTCGTCTTTGAGACGACTGAAGACGCGTTCGACCATGGTGCGTTCGGCAAAGCGGTCCTGTTCAGCCCAGGTCATTTCTTCCGCGCGCAATTCCTTTTCGATGACCCGCGTCCAAGAGCGCGAGCTTTTGCGTAACGCCACCTTGCGCTCACCGGTTTTGCGATAGCGCCGGGGGTGATCGGTAATGGGCCGGTGTCCCAGTGCCAGGCTGTGCTGGCGGATCGCCACTGCGTCGTAAGCCGAATCCATCAGATCGTAGAGATAAGTCACACGCTGAGTACTCATGGTCATCAGCGGAATGGCGGCTTGCGAATCATGCACGCTCGCTCCCGTCAGCAGCGCGCTGATGGGAATGTGTCCGTCGGCCACATCCAGATGCAGCTTGTAGCCGCGCCAGTAACTGAGATGGCCCTTACTGCTCTTCTTCACGCCAATGCCGCAGTCCTGGGCTAAGGCGGCTAACTGCTGCGTCAGGTTTTGTTTCCGCTGACGCTCTAGGCGTGTGCCGCGCTCACTAGCTTGGCAGCGCTTGGGACGGCGTTTCCGCTTCTCTTTGACAGGCTTGGTTTCGGGAAACTTCTCGCGCGCTTCAATCGCCGTCGAGTCGCGCGCGATGTGGCCGATTATCCGCTCCTTCTGCGTCCCTTCGATCAGTGCTGCGTGCAACCGCTGCGGCAACTCTGTCTGTGCAAATTCCTCGAAGGCGCGCGAGAACGTCGATTCCGCCGGGAGTTGCTCGACCGTGTTCCAACCGCACAAGCAGAGCAACTGTCGGTCACTGCGCAAGCGCTCGATCACCTGTCGTGTCGTCCCCAACCCGTACACCGCTTTCGCCAAAAACGTGCTTGCCAATGCCTGCCGATCTTTCGCAGGACGTCCTCGCCAACCCCGCTGCGTCCCAATCCAGCGTGACAGTGGCAGCGCACTCAGTACCGCCACCAATAAGCGCGCTTTCTCGCTCAGTTCACCCACTTCCCGCTCCATAGCCGGGAATAACACGCCTTGCAACAAGTGTGAAAACTGCATTAATCGTTCGCGTGGAGTACTCTGCATACGAGGGCTTGCTCCTTGTTTTTTGTCTGTCTGGAAACAACAGAGTACAAGGTCTATAGCCCTCTTTCAAACATTTCTTATTCCTCCTGTTCTATAACCTCTCCCTTACTTCTCCCGCTCCATTAATTTTGCAAGCGGCTCTTGTGACTCCCCCATAGCGGCGGGCCGCAACAACGAGAGATGAAAACGGGTCAGAGGGTAATGGCGGCGAAGATGGAGGGAGCCGCAGACGAGAGAAGGCCGACCTCGATCTGGTGCCTTTGAGCCCGTCTGTGAATCTGGCTGGACGCTTTCTTTGGCACAACGAAGTGTTGCCTCCGCCGCCAGACTGGAGAGCACGAGAAGGAATGTCTTAAGTTCTGTTAACGCGTCCTTCGTCCGGCGGCGAAAGGAGACAACATGCAAGTAGTGAATCGCCGCTGCTGTGGACTAGATATGCACAAGGACAGCATCACGGCAACGATTCTCGTGTTCCCGGATGATGGGGAGCGGGAAGTGAGAACGCAGCAGTTCGGAACACACTGGAAAGAACTGCAACGGCTGGGGCAGTGGCTGCGCGGTTCGAAGGTGGAGAAGTGGCAATGGAATCGCCCGGGCGTGTATTGGAAGCCGGTCTGGAACGTGCTCGAACGGAGCTTGCCGCAGGTGCCGGCCAATCCGTATCAGGTGAAGAATATTCCCAGCCGGAAGACGGACCGCAACGATAGCGAGTGGCTGGCTGATTTGTTGGCGCACGGGCTAATCAGGCCGAGCTTTGTGCCGCCGCCGGAGATCCGCGATTCGCGTGAGCTGACGTGCTATCGCGTGAAACTCGCCGGCGAGTACAACTGCGTTCACAACCGCATCCACAAGGTGCTCGAAAATGCCAACATCAAGCTGGACACCGTACCGGGCGATGTGCTGGGCGCCAGCGGTCAGGCTATGGTGCGCGGCATCCTTGCCGGGCGCACGGATCCGGGTTGGCTGGCCGATTACGCCAAAGGCTCGTTGCGCGGCGAGCGCGAGGAGTTGGAGATCGTGCTGCGCGGCAGTATGCGCGAACACCACCCGTATCTGCTCGCCGAACTCATGGCGGACCTGGATTTCATGACCGAGAAACTGCTGCGCGTGAAGGCTGAGATTGCGCGGCGCATGGAGCCATACCTGGACCAGATCACCCGGTTGTGCAGTATTCCGGTGTGGATGTGCTGACGGCCTGGACGCTGATTGCCGAACTGGGGCCGGACATGACTGTATTCCCGAGCGCTGCGCATGCGGCGAGTTGGGCTGGACTGTGCCCTAGCAACCGCGAGAGCGCGGGCAAGCGCTTGGGCAATCGGACCAAGAAAGGGAACCGCTGGCTGCGCCGTGCTTTGCGCCAGTCGGCTTGGGGCGTAACGCGCAAGAAGGATTGCTATCTGCAGGCTCACTTTCTGCGCCGCGCTGCCAAAGGTGGCGTGAAGAAGGCGATCATCGCCACTGCTCATCAGTTGCTCATCCTCGCCTTTCACCTGCTTCGCGATGGTGGAGTGTATCGCGACCTCGGCGGCAACTATTACGACTCCTTGCATCCCCTCCGCATTCAGAGCCGCCTCATTCGCCGACTGAAACGCCTCGGATTTCAGGTGCTCCTCAGACCAGCGAACCCGGCTTCGCAACTCCCTGCCGCCCCGCTAACACAAAAGCGCAGACCCGGCCGGCCATGCAAGTGTCTCGAAAAAGGAACTCATTGCAAACACACCCACTTATAAATACCCGTTTTCGAAGGAATGGCCCGGAAGATCAAGCGCGCTTAGCCGGATCTGGTGTCGAGGACGATTTGGCGAGACCGCGCGGACGTAAATACGAGGGTATGCGTTTGCGCATCCGTCCCGAATCGACGGTCTTTGCCGGTTGGGAAGCGCTGACCCCGCTCGCCGCCGGCGTCGGCGCGGTAAGGCGAGTCGCCGCAGCCGTAGCTTCGTTACGTACGACGTTGTGAAGAGAAGCGCCTAGCGCAATGAAAATAGCCAAAAAATGCGAGTAGGCCGTGCTCAAGAAGAAAATTCCAACGAGCAGCGCCGAGAACGCCATCAGAAGGTATCGTGCCGATTTCGCCAAATCCAACCCGGATCGCGCCATGGCGCGGTAATCCGATACCGTGTATTTCAGGCACAAGAATACCGCCGCCAGGAAGAAAAACAATCCCGGTAGCCCTGTCTCGCTCGAGATCTGAGTATACGTATTGTGGGTGACCAACGTGAGACCGCCCGCGCCCGTTTCTGCTTTGCGTTCGTCCCACGCAGCGAAAGCAAAAACACCCGGGCCGATGCCGAAAATCGGATGCTCGAACGTCATGTGAATACTTTGTTCGAGGAGCGCCCGCCTTTCGCCGCTCGATTCTATATCGCTCTCCAATTGTTCCCGGCTTGAGGCGTCGAGGTTCGCGCTGGAGCTCGCGGGAGAAAAAATTGTGAAGTATCGCGCTCTCAGATAACCCGGAAGCAATGCCCCAGCCGCCACTAAGCCCACGCAACCTACTACGCAGATCATCAGCCTCTGTCTTGCATTGGAGATAACGAACATCACCAGCATCATTGTTCCCAATGCGAGCAAACCGGCGCGAGATCCCGCTTTCGCAAAGGAGACGAATACAACACAACTGCAGCCAAGGAAAAATATTTTGCGAAATGTATCCGCGTAGGCCGCCTTTAGCCATAAGAATGGCGCCCCTATGAGCAAACTTAGCGCGAATCCATTGGGATCTCCGAACGTTCCGCCCACAAGCGCAAGCCGCCCATCGACACTCCGGGCAAATAGAAAGCCGTATATTGCCGCGATCAGAACACCATAGGCGTACCCACCGGCCACAATGCGCCAATCCTGCGCGCTCCTGACAAACTGCACGATGATGACGAAAAGAAGGTAAAACTCGATCGATGCAATGACTAAGGGCTGGCTCATACCGCGCCATGAGCTGAAGGGATAACAGAGGGCCACCCACACTGTGAATAGACCGAAATACCGGCTGATCTTCGATTCCAGAGCCTCTTTTACGCCCCCTCGTGCAAGGGAGGTAAATATCAGTATGACCAGGATGATCAATGGAATATGCATCCACCATATTGGGGATAGGTCGAGCACCCGGCTAACGATCAGGAAGATGTAGAATCCGAGAAGCCTGATGTTGAACTTGCCGGGTTGGCTCTCAACCTGGTTGACAATGGCGCCCCTGCGCTGTCGGTCGCTCACGGACACACCCGTCCAACCAGCAGGACGCGTCGTTTGAGTTAAGCTCATTGTCTAGTCATCGGTAAATGAAGAGTCGGCGAAGTTCAAGCTGCACTGTCGGGGCTTGTTGCATTTTACCCGAAAGAACGGGCCTTCGAGCATTGGCCGGATCTGGTCTGCCCGAAGCGCAGCGCCACGAAGCCGAAGCATAGCCTCACCAATAGGATATCGGCAGGACAAGCCCCAAGCTTTCGTAATCCGGCGAACAAAGAGGGTGCCAAGGGAACGAACCCGCGCATGAAGCCGAACCGCAAAGTACGCGAGTTTTGTATAAAGAGAGTACAGCCAGCGAGCGAAAGACTGAGCAGATGTCATTATTGACCGGAGAAGAGCGTTCACGTGAAGTTGCTGCTACATCTCGACGCCCCGCAGCCATCCTCGCGTTGG
>CAVSTO010000009.1:0-69319 GCA_963730865.1 uncultured Acidobacteriaceae bacterium
ACCTTTTGGATCTCGGCTATCTAGAGGAGGATCTGGATCGATCGCTGCTTTACAAATCGTCCAAAACGAATGGCCCACACGCGCCGCCCGAACCGAAATCTTGCAGAGCGGCTATCCCGGATATGACACATCTGTCGGTTGGTTTCAGTACGACGATGCGCAGCTTCGTGAGAATGCAAGATATGCTCTCGGTCATGGTTTTCGTGCTTTGAAACTGAAGGTCGGCTCAAAGGATCCCGCGCGCGATATCCGGCGCGCCGCATTGCTTCGCGAGCTGGCCGGTCCGGATTGTCAACTCATGCTCGATGCCAACCAACAGTGGACCGTTCCTCAAGCCCTGCATGTCTGCGAAGCAATTCGCAACCTCAATCCCTATTGGATCGAAGAACCCACCCATCCCGATGACATCGAAGGCCACGTGAAGCTGGCACGTGCGGCTTGCGCCTATGCGTCTAGCACTCGGCGAGCACGTTCCCAACCGCGTGCTGTTCCGCAATTTCATGGCGCGTTCGGCAATGCATTTCGTGCAAGCGGATTGCACTCGCCTGGCAGGTGTTTCCGAGTTCATCACCGTCAGTCTTCTGGCCCGCAAATACGGCTTACCCGTTGTGCCGCACGTCGGCGACATGGGGCAAATCCATCAACATCTCGTTCTGTTCAATCACATCGCGCTGGGTCATGAGGCATTGTTCCTCGAATACATCCCGCATTTGCGCGAATACTTTCTGCATCCGGCGCAGGTGGACAACGGAACGTATCGGACGCCGGTCTGAACCGGGGCTCTCTTGCGACTTCAGGCCGCGCTCAAGCGCTTAAATCCGCGTTTAGCAGTTTGATCGCGAACGGCAGAATCAGTCGATGGCGGCCCCGCTGAGCCGCTATTACGCTTGACAGCGCCATTTTTCACGTTTATAGTGAAACCCGTCATGAGCGCTCAAAATCTGACGCGACGCAACCTGTTGGCGATCTCCTCAGCAACCCCGCTCCTCACGCTGGGATCGCAACAAATTCCCTCGACGGCTTCCGGGCGAGCGTTCCATCTGCTGAACCACAATCCGACCCGACGTCAGCAGAAGATGCCCGCACGGCCTGGTATCGCGAGGCGAAGTTCGGCATGTTCATCCACTGGGGGCCTTATTCGCTGGCAAGCGTCGAAGCCTCCTGGCCTATCATGCGCCCCTCTAAGCAGTTCGCAATAACAGAACAACAATATCGGGCACTCGGGCAGCAATTCAATCCGTCGCATTTCGATCCCGATTCCTGGGTCGAACTGGCGAAAGCTGCCGGGCAGCGCTACATGGTTTTCACGACCAAGCATCACGATGGCTTCTGCATGTTCGACTCTGCTTACACGAACTATAAAATCACCGATACTCCATACCAGGCGGGCATCGTCGCTCAATTAGCGGAAAGCTGCCGCCGCCAAAACATGCCGCTCGGCTTTTACTATTCGCCGCCGGACATGAATCATCCGGCATTTAGAGACACCGCCGAACCGGCCAGCAATAACTGGAACGGAGAGCCCACCCGCGAGGTCTGGCCCATCTACCTGCATTACATGGAGATGCAGCTGCGCGAGTTACTCACGCGCTACGGCGATGTCGTTTTAGTCTGGTTCGACGGTCTCTACAACCAGCGTAAGTTCGACGGTTATCGAATGCAGCGCGCCATTCGCGATCTGCAGCCCCGCACTCTGATCAACAACCGCATTCTCGGTATCCCCGGAGATTTCGAAACGCCGGAGCAGTTTCTCTCCAGAAGCATTCCGGTCAAAGGAAAGACTCTCGATTTCGACCACAAAGAGCCTGGCACCAAGCCCGGCGAAGTGCCGCCGCCTGAAGATTTTCGGCTTTGGGAAACGTGCATGACCATCAATGGCACGTGGGCGTATAACAAGGGAGATCGCGGCTTCAAATCGGCCCAGCACCTCATTCGGACGCTGGTGGAAGTTGCGAGTAGAGGCGGCAACTTTCTTCTGAACGTAGGACCCGGCCCGGATGGCACGATCCAGCCGGAATTTCAGGAACGGCTGCGGGCCATTGGCAATTGGTTAAGCGTCAATGGAGAAGCGATCTACGGTACGACCTATGGCCCACTGCAAGCTCTCTCTTGCGGCCGCACCACCGCCAAAGGCGACAACGTTTATTTAACTGTGTTCGATTGGCCTTCTGGAGATCAACTTCAGGTTTCCGGGTCTCGGGCGCAAAGTAACGTCCGTCAAGCTTCTTGCCGGTAACACGCCGGTTCGCTTCGAACAGAACGGCGCAAATCTTGTCTTGCGTACAGCCGGCATTACTCCCGATGCGAACGCCACGGTTTTCCGCCTGTCGTTCTCCTAAGCTTTGGGTGATAAGCGTTTGGTCGAATCTGCTTCCGTTACATTGAGATGCAAAGACCATGTCAAGTCTCGGCCGGTTCAAGTCCATGATCCTTACGCTGAGCTTTCTTGCGAATGCAGCAACCGATCCGTCGGGCTATGTGGGATCGAAAGTCTGTTCGGCTGCCGCTGGGGCATCTACCGTTCCTTTCTTCAGACCGACATGGGCCGGTCCATGCGTCCTGCGGCAGATATCGGCGCTTCTTCCCTGCCCGCGGAAGCAACGGTGCCGGTCGGCTCTTCTGATACGCACCCTGGTGTCTATCATGACCAGGTCGGATGGCATCAAAGCGAATCGGAGCCCAACGTGTTCGTCGAGCAATTTCCGCTCGAGTATGTGGTCGGTTTCCGGTGAAAATGGACTCACCTTCCTAATCCGCCGCGGCGCTTATTTGTTTCAGGCCCCGCTCTCGTTCTACTCCAAAATCGATAAGTGGGATCTTTCACCGGGTTATGAAACCGTCGATCTCGGCTTCACGCGCCCTGCCCCGGAAGCTTGCATAACGTGCCATACCGGCCGATCGAATGCTGTCCGGCAACCAAGGCAATCAATATGGCGATCCGGCTTTTCAGCAGCTCTCCATTGGTTGCGAGAATTGCCATGGGCCGGGCAGCGCGCATATTCGTTCGCTCGGACGCGCAAACTTGATCGTGAACCCCGCCAAACTTCCCGTCAGGCGGGCCAGAGACATTTGCATGGACTGCCATCAGCGTGGTGACACACGCGTTCTGCAGGAGGGCAAGAGCTTTTCCGATTTCCGCCCTGGCCAGCCGCTACTTGAAACGCTCGCCATCTTCAAGGCGCCGCGAAATACAAATGCCGCGGGTAGCGATCTGCTTGAACACGACGAAGCCATGAAGGCCAGCCGGTGCTTCCGCGCTAGTGATGGGCGCTTGAGTTGCTTTACTTGTCACGATCCGCATACGCAACCTCGTGGGCCCGATACGTTTGCGTACTTCCGCCAGAAATGCATGACGTGTCACACCGACGCGAGTTGCCGTCTCCCTCTCGCTGCCCGCATCCAGCAGCATCCTGCTGATAACTGCATCGGCTGCCACATGCCGAAACGCGATGTCAAGGTCATCTCGCATTCGGCATTGACGAACCATATGATCCCGGCCACAAGCGCCGAGGCCGTCCGCAACAACGATCTGCCGATCCCCAGACGGGCTTGATCCTCATCGATAAGCCGTCGCAGGGAGAAGTTCCTGTTTCGAGCGTCACGCTTCTGCGCGCGTACTCGGAGTAGGCACCGCGCTATCCGGCTTATCAGGATCGCTATCTCGCGCTTTTGACGCAGCTCAGCACAAGTGATTCGCACGATCTGGATTCACGAGCCCCATTTGTACAGGCGGCCCTCGGTCACAAGGCCTTGAGCGATGGCAAGAACCAGGAAGCGCTGACCCATCTTTCGGCTGCGCTCTCGCTCGACGAAGCGACGGTCTATCGCGATATCGCGCAGGCGCTGACAAATCTAGGCCGCGGCGACGGAGCCGCCGACTATCTCGACCGGGCAGCCGAATCCTTTCCTTTTGACCCGGTTGTCAGCAAATCATTGATCTTGAATTACATCAACTCCAAGCGCTACGTGGAAGCTCGTCAGGCGATGGAACAGTATGTGAAGCTGTTTCCCGCCGATACCTTCATGCGCGATCTTCGGCCCGTGTGAGTCACTAATGCTGGTCCGAACTGTATTGCTCTTTTTTCTCGTGAACGCCGGATCTCTGCTCCATGCCGCGCCTTGTACGGCGCAACCTGATCTCCGGCAACAGGTTACGAATGCGCCATCGGCCGCCTCGTTCAGCGCGCTAGGGCCTCGTCGCGCAGCATCGCCAGTTCGATTGCGCCATCCCGGCCTTTGAAAAAGCTGCGCAATTCGAGCCTAAGTCCTGGCAGTCCCACTTCAATCTCGGATTGGCTCTCATTGAAGGTGGCAAGCAGCAGCGCGCGCTGAACCAATTTCGGGAAGCCGGTCGTCTAAATCCCTCTTCCATCGAAGTGCAGAACGCGCTCGCCGGGGTTCTGCAGGATACCGGCCGCCTGGAGGAAGCGGAAGCGCGCTTGAAAGCTGTCCTTCAAAAAGATCCTCAATCCGTTTACGCGCTCGACCATCTGGCGCAGATCTACTCAGCCGGACAGCGCTACAACGCCGCCATTGAAAGGTGGCAGGACGCTGTGCGCCTGTCGCCCGCCGACACGGATCTGAAGGTCGAATTGGCTGTCGCCTATGCCAAGAACGGAGATCCCGACCGCGCCATTCAAACGCTTGTAGCCGTGACAAAGTCGGCCCCTAATCTGGCGAACGCACACTTCAACCTCGCGACTGTCTATGCCGATAACAAGCGCTTTCGCGAAGCAGCCGACGAGTATGCCATTGCGCTTCGCCTGGAACCCTCGAACGATGTCACTCGTCTTGCGCTTGCCAAAGCATATGTCACCGTGTCCAATTACGAAGACGCTTTGACGGCCATCCAACCATATGTAAAGCACCGGCCACAAGACTTCGAAGGTCATTCCATCCTAGGAACGGTATACCGCGGTCTCGGGCGTTATTCGGAGGCGCTGGTCGCACTGAACCGCGCGATCGAACTCAATGCGTCCGATTATCGCGCGCAATACACTCTCGGTTCCGTTCTGGCGCACGAAGGGAAACCCACCGAGGCCTTACCTCACCTCGAAAAAGCGCTCGCTCTGAAACCGGACGATTCGGAAGCGCTCTTTCAGCTTGGCAAGGTGCTGAACGCCTTGGGCAAGACTCAGGAAGCAAGCGCTCTGATGGACAAATTCCGTCAGCAGAAACAAGAGAGTACTGTTGAGAACGTGGCATCCGCCACCGGGAACGCCGCTAATGCCGCTCTGGCATCGGGCGATCCGAAAGCGGCCGTTCAGAAGTATCACGACGCGTTGAAGCTCAATTCGTCGGATGCGAAGACCTGGTTCAATCTGTCTCTTGCGCTGCATGAGCTAGGCGATCGCGATGGCGAACGCGAGGCTCTTGAGAAGGCTCTGGCGCTCGATGCTTCGCTCGTCCTCGCTCACAATCAGCTCGGGCTGCTCGACGCGGCCGCCAACCGGCAATCCGAAGCGGAATCCGAGTTCAAGCAGGCCATCTCACTCGATCCGCAATTTGCCGAAGCGCAAAGTAATCTCGGAGTGCTCTATGGAAAGCTGGGTCGCAAAGACGAAGCCGAAACACTGCTGCGCAAAGCCGTCGAAAACAACCCACGCCTTACCGAAGCCTTTTTGAATCTCGGTCTCATTCTGGCGAGCGAAGGGCGCCTCGACGAAGCGGATGGACAGCTTGAAAAAGCGGCGGCGCTCAGCCCGGCAAATCCCACCGTGCTCACCGCTCTGGGAATGGTGCGGGACAAGCTCGGAAAAGCCAGCGAGGCCATTGCGTCTCTGCGCAAAGTCGTTGAACTTCAACCCAACTCCGCCGAAGCTCACTTGAATTTGGGTATTGCGTTGGCGGACTCTTACCGTCTCGAGGACGCGTTGGCCGAATTCTCGAAGGCGCAAAGCGTGGCGCCTGCCACCGCTGCCACACATTACAATGTGGGACGCGTGCTAGTCGACCTGCGGCGATATGACGAAGCGCGCCCGCAACTTGCCGACGCTTGCCGTCTCGCGCCGGATTATCCGACTTCCTATTATCTGCTGGCGCTTGCCGATACCAGAACTCAACACCCGGCCGAGGCCGTCGAGGCCTTGACAAGACTCACCCGACTGCAGCCGCGCAATGCCGACGTATTTTTCCTGCTTGGTCAAAACCTGCGTACGCTCGGCAAGACGCAGGAGGCCATTGCTGCCTGGAAACAAGCCGCCGACCTCGATCCCAAACAAACTGAGGCGATGTACAACCTTTTCCGGGAAGTACAGAAGACGAATCCCGACGAAGCAAAGATCTATCGCGACCGCTTCAAAGCCATGCAGCAGCAAAAACAGGCGACCACGCAGGCTGAGACGCTCGGAAACTTTGCCCTTGCCTCCGCGAACCGCGGCGATTATTCACAGGCAGTTTCCCAGCTTCATGACGCTATCCACGAGTGCGGTCAATGCGGGTCCCTTGCCGATCTCTATAAAAACCTCGGTCTTATCGAATGTAAGTCGGGAGATGTTGTCAACGGAAAGCAGGATCTTCTTACCGCCAAATCGATGAAGACGGAAGATGCCGATATCGCCAAGGCTCTTCAGCTTCTGGACAACATTCACTTGCAGTCGTCCCGCTAATAAACACCAATGTTCACCCGAAAGGTTTCTTCCGCTCATGATGATGCTGCCACTTGTCTCTGAAATCAGGGTCCGTCCACTCGCGTTGCTTCTGTCGCTGCCCCTCATTCCCGCACTTCTCTCCGCACAAGGCTACGAACGAGGTTATGAAGCGAAAGTGCAATCCCAGTTGGAAAAGGTAGACAAGAACATCCAAACTCCTTATCAGGCTTCGTGGGAGTCGCTGAAGAAATATCAGATTCCGAAGTGGTATGAAGACGCCAAGTTCGGAATCTTCATCCACTGGGGCTTGTATTCCGTTCCCGGCTACGAAAGCGAATGGTATCCCCGCAACATGTATATGGAGGGTTCAGACGCTTTCAAGCACCACGTCGAAACCTACGGCCCCCAATCGCAATTCGGCTATAAGGACTTCATCCCGCAATTTAAGGCCGAGCACTTCAACCCCGATGCCTGGGCGGAGTTGTTCCGCAAAGCAGGGGCAAAGTACGTCATACCGGTCGCGGAACACCATGATGGGTTTCCTATGTACGACTGCGGTTTCACCGATTGGAGTGCCGCCAAGATGGGCCCGAAGCGTGATATCGTAGGCGACCTTGCCACCGCCGTTCGGAAGCAAGGGCTTCATTTTGGCGCCTCTTCGCATCGCGCGGAACACTGGTTCTTCTATGAAGGGGGCCGCAATTTCCATTCGGATGTCAATGACGCCCGTTACCTGGGCCTCTATGGGCCCGCCATGCCGCGCCGCATGCCCGGAGAAGATCACGACAATCAGCCCGACATCGCCTACATGAATAACTGGCTGGCCCGCACTACAGAGATCGTCGACAAGTATCATCCCGAAATCCTGTGGTTCGATTGGTGGATTGAACAACCGGCCTGGCAGCCATACTTACAGAAGTTCGCCGCGTACTACTACAACAGCGGCAACGAATGGAACCGCGAAGTAGCCATCAATTACAAATTCAAGTCGTTCCCGGATGGCGAAGCGGTTCTCGACATTGAGCGCGGCCAGCTCGATGCCTCACGAACTCTTTTCTGGCAAACGGATACTTCCATCAGTACCAAATCGTGGGGATATATCAAAGGCGATGAGTTTCGCTCGCCCGAATCCCTCATCGATCAACTAGTGGACATCGTCAGCAAGAACGGCGCGCTGCTGTTAAACATCGGCCCTCGTCCCGATGGCGTCATCCCGGAACAAGCGCAAAGCATCCTGCTCGCAATGGGGAAGTGGCTCGACACGAATGGTGAGGCGATCTACGGGACTCGTCCTTGGAAGGTCTATGGCGAAGGGCCAACAAAGGTTGTCGGCGGCTCATTCAATGACACCGCTACCAAGGGCTACACCAGCCAGGACATTCGCTTCACAACCCACGGAAACGATCTATACGCGATCGCTCTCGGCTGGCCGGCTGATGGAAAACTTACCATCAAATCGCTTGCGAAAGGCTCCCCAAACGGCTTTGCAAGGCCGAAACAGATTCGCCTGCTCGGCTCCGACGTCAAGATTAACTGGATCCAGGATGCCAATGGGCTTACCTTAAACGTTCCATCGGAAAAGACGGGTCAGTACGCGTTCGTGTTTAAGATTTCCTGACAGAAAAGTGGGGTACTCAGTGCAGAGATTGGGTATGGTTCTCGGCATCAAGCCCGAGGCGATTGAAGAGTATAAACGCTATCACGCCGCTGTCTGGCCGGAAATTCTGAAGAAGATTACTGAATGCAACATCAGGAATTACTCGATCTTCCTGAAAGATAATCTTCTCTTCGCCTACATGGAATACCACGGCGACGACAGGGAAGCGGATTGGGCCAAGATGGCTGCCGATCCCAAAACACAGGAATGGTGGCGAATTATGGAACCGATGCAGTCTCCCCTTGCAACCCGCGAGACGGGTGAGTGGTGGGCTCAAATGGACGAGGTCTTCCACCTCGATTAAATAAAAATACAACGGGGCAAACTTATGAATCGCAGGTCATTTAATTCTCTTTTAGCGGGTGCCGCGGCTTCTTACGCGATCAAAGGCTTCGCGCAAGAATCTGCCGACTCCACCCAGCGGCACTATCAACCCACTTGGGACTCTGTCGAAAGACACACCGTCCCTGATTGGTTCCAGGATGCAAAACTGGGCATCTTCATTCACTGGGGCCTCTATTCCGTGCCTGCTTGGGCGCCCCCGACCGGCGAATTAGGGAAGGTGGATCGCAACCAATGGTTCAGGGACAATCCCTACGCGGAGTGGTATCTCAATTCACTGCGCATCGTCGATTCGCCCACTTACAAGCATCACATCGCCACTTACGGCAAAGATTTCGACTATTACAGATTCATCGATACCTTTAATAAGGAAACGCAACTCTGGAAGCCAGACGTGTGGGCGTCGCTTTTCAAAAACACTGGTGCGCGCTACGTTGTCCTGACCACAAAACATCATGACGGATTCCGCCTCTGGCCGTCCGCCGTCTCCAATCCTCACGCGAACGGTCGCAATCTTTCCGCCAAACGGGACATCGTCGGCGATATCACGTCCGCCGTTCGCTCCGCGGGCATGCGCATGGGCCTTTACTATTCAGGCGGTCTCGATTGGACCTTCACCTCGCAACCGATCCGCAACGAAGCCGACATGATGGCGCGGATCCCCCAATCGGAAGAGTACGCCCACTACGCCGACGCCCAGTGGGGTGAGTTGATCGATCGTTACCAGCCTTCTGTCTTATGGAATGACATCAGCTATCCAAGAGCGGGCAAGATTGCAGAGCTCTTCGCCAAGTACTACAACGCTATTGCCGACGGCGTCATCGATAACAGATTTGGTGTCCCGTTTGCCGACTACACCACGCCCGAGTACGCGCACTACGACAAGATCACAGAGGAAAAATGGGAGGCCTGCCGCGGTCTCGGATTCAGTTTCGGCTATAACCAGGTCGAAGGCCCCGATCAGGTCATCCATCCCCGCGAACTCGTGGCCTTGTTTGTCGATATCGTCAGCAAGAATGGCAACCTTCTTCTGAATGTCGGGCCCAAGCCGGATGGCACCATCTCCGATATTCAAATGGACCGGCTCCATAAGCTCGGCGCATGGCTGAACGTGAACGGCGAAGCCATCTTCGGATCCCGCCCCTGGGTGCGGCCTTCGGGAACTGCTCTTGACGGAACGGACATTCGCTTCACCTGCAACCATGGCTCGCTCTATGCCGTGTTCCTGAATAATCTGACCGGAAACTCGTTACGTATCCCCTCAGTCCGAGCCGCCGAGGGAACGAAAGCCGAAATCCTTGGTAGCTCGTCGCAGGCGACCCTCTCGCAAAACGGCAACGACGTGGTCATCGCCTCCGATGCCGCGCTTCCCCAAAGTCTCGCACTGACGGTCAAGCTAACCCCGGCCCCGCAGACGCTCATCTGAGCGGCAAAAGCCAAAATGAAAAAACGAACCCAAATTGGGTTCGTTCGGTAAAACTGGATACCGGAAGGCAGTTCGTTTGGTAAAAACGGCCTATCTCGTTGTTTTCTTGGGATTCTGCCTCGCGCTCGCCGAGACTCATCCGACGCTGCCGATCTTTGAGGACGTCACCGCCCACGCCCGAATCGCTTTCCGGCAGGAACCGAGTCACACTTCCCGCAAATACTTGCCGGAAGCGATGGGCGGCGGTGTCGCCATGTTCGACTACAACAACGACGGCCTGCTTGACCTATTCTTTGTTAACGGAGCCGCCATTTCAGATCCCATGCCGCCCGGCCGTTCGCCCGACAAATCGGATCCCAAATACTGGAACCGTTTGTACCGGAACAATGGAGACGGCACATTTACCGACGTGACCGAGCAGTCGGGGCTGAAAGGCGACGGCTACGGAATGGGAGTGGCAACCGGCGATTACGACAACGACGGCTACGAAGATCTCTACGTCACGAACGTAGGCCACAACACGCTCTACCACAACAACGGCAACGGCACCTTCAGTGACGTAACGGAAGCCGCCGGAGTGGCCGGCTCAGGCTGGTCCGCCGCCGCGATGTTTGTCGACTACGATCGCGACGGATTTTTGGATCTGTTCGTCTCGCGCTATCTGACGTGGGACTTCTCGAAAGATATCTTCTGCGGGCTTCCGCAGCCCGGCGGCCGTGCCTACTGCCATCCGGATCAGTTCCAGCCCATCACGCATCTGCTGTTTCACAATGAACGGAACGGCCGGTTCCGCGATGCTTCGAAAGAGAGCGGCATCGCTGATTGTCCTGGCAAGGGTTTAGGAGTCGCCATGAACGATTACGATCACGATGGCTGGCCCGACATCGTCGTCGCCAACGACTCTTTTCCTGAGCAACTCTTCCACAATCTGAAGAACGGCAGGTTTGAGGAGGTGGGTGTCCGCGCCGGAATGGCGTTCGACGAAGACGGCAATACCTTTGCCGGAATGGGTGTCGGCTTCGCCGACTACGATAACGACGGCTGGCCGGATCTTTTTATCAATTCACTGGCCAAACAGAAATACGCGCTGTTCCACAATACGCACGGTGCTTTTGATTACGTCTCGGGCCCTCTCGGCATTTCGGCCAGCAGTTCCAATCACTCCGGGTGGGGCGCCAACTTCATCGACTACGACAACGACGGCTGGAAGGACTTATTCATCGGACAGGGGCACGTGATGGATAACATTCAACTTACTCAGCCGGACGTCCGCTATTACGAGCCACCCATGCTCCTGCGTAACTCGGGCGGCAAGTTCATCGATGTTTCGTCTCACGGCGGACCGGTGTTTCTTCGTCCGATAGCGGCCCGTGGGGTGGCATTCGGGGATTTCAATAATGACGGTTTTATTGACATCGCCGTCAACTGCAATGGACAACCCGCCATTCTGCTGAAGAACGCAACAAATCAGAATCACTGGCTGATAGTTCAGACGGTCGGAACCCTGAGTAACCGGGATGGCATCGGCGCCAGCCTGCATTTGGTTCCTGAATCGGGACCCGAACAGTATGCGATGGTTACCACCGCCTCCAGTTATCTTTCGGCAAGCGACAAGCGCGTCTACTTCGGTTTGGGCTCTTGCACCAAGGTCAAGGTTCTGGAGATTACCTGGCCCAGTGGAATCGTGCAACGGTTTAGCGGTCTGACAGCCAATCGGATACTGCTTGCCGAAGAGCCCAAGAAATGAAGTGCGCTCTATTGCTCGCCTTGTCCGCCGCGCTACTTCTAAAAGCGAAAGAGCAGAGCCTCACCATCGTGTCCGAAATCTCCGATTCTGCCGAAAAGCAGGCGTTCCTATCGGCCTACCAGTCCACGGATTCCGGCAAGCGTCACGATCTCTCGCAAGCGTTTGTCCAAACATATCCTCGGTCCTGGCTTCTTGCGGAAGCTTATGACCTATTGGCAAAATCCTCCATTGACCTCGGCGATTATCCGGGCGCGCTGAACGCGGCAGAGTTTTCCCTTCGTCTACTGCCCGAAAACGCGACGCTCGCCGTTTTGTTGGCGAACCTTGAAGCGCGTAATGGCGACTATCAAAGGGCTCAAGCGCATGCGCGCGACGCCTTGGAGTATCTGAACCGTTTTACCCGTCCGCCCGGAATTACTGAGGAAAGCTGGCGCTCGCTGAAACCGCAGTTGACGGCTTCGGCATACTTCGCTCTAGGACGATCTTACGCCGCTCAAGGAAATCCAAAGTCTCTGGACGCTCTCAACCGGTCCGCAGCCTGGAATCCAAATGATCCTGAAACGTTTTATCTCCGCGGTATGGTCGAACTGGCGCTCGGGCGAGCCGTGCAGGCAGAAAGTGATTTCGGTGCCGTCGCCCACAGTTCCAGCCCGCTCAATAAGCAAGCGCTGAATCAGCTACGACAGTTCCATAACAAAGACGAGTCATTTGACATTTTCCTGTCGAAATTACCCAAGCCACAAATCGACTCGGATCTGCGCCTTCCCCTTACGGAGCCGGCACACGGCGCTGAGATTCGCGCTGGTTATGCGGGTTCTGCCGTTTGCCAAAGCTGCCACTCCCAGGAATACGCCACGTGGCGTCAAACCGGCATGTCGCGAATGCTTCGCGCCTACAAACCGGAAAACGTCACGGGCAATTTCGCTGACGGTCCCGAGTTCAAGGATACGACCGGCTCTACGGCTGTTCGCATGGGAATCGATTCCCGCCCCTACTTCGACGTGAAGGACACTGCCGGGCAATGGCAACGCTTTCACGTAGACTACACCATCGGATCGAAATGGCAGCAGGCCTACGCGACTGCGTTGCCCGACGGCGCCATTCATGTGCTACCGATCGAATACAACGGTCTCCAGAAAGCTTGGATCAATTACTGGGAGACCATCGACGCACCCGGCACCAAGCGGACGATCATCGCGGAGTTTCCGAAGCTGTCGTCTGCCACTAACTATCAGGAGAACTGCGCCGTTTGTCATACCAGCCAGTTGCATGCCAAGACCGGCGACCCCGAGCCGATCGATCATGCCAGCTTTCGAGAACCGGGAGTCGATTGCGAGATGTGTCACGGGCCATCCGCTTTGCATGTCGATCGCATGAAGAAGGGGCAGCTAACGCCCAAAGACGCGTTGGAGCCGCCCGTCGATTTCCGCCGCATCAACAATCGCGAGGGTGTTCGCGTCTGTGCACAATGCCACAAACAATCGGCCGTACGAGAACTCGGTCCGCAAGGCGAGATGAATTACTCGACTCAAAATACTGGCTACGTCCCCGCGTCTTTGAGTCGGCCCTATGACGTATTTCTGCGTCGCGCGTTCTATAAAGACGGCCGCTTCAGGCAGAGCACTTTCATTGTGGAGGCGTTTACCCGCTCAGCATGCTATCGAAACGGTACTGCTCAATGCGCCAGCTGCCATGCGCCACACTTGCCGAACTTTTCCTCAAACCAAACATCGCTGAAATTCAAAGACTCGCCAGACCAAATATGCCTGCAATGCCATCGAGAATACGCGGGCAAGATAGAAGAACACACCCACCACCCATTGGCGTCGGAAGGCAGCAGGTGTGTCAGTTGCCATATGCCCAAGGTCGTGAACGCTCTGGAATTCAAAGCTCGATCGCACCAGATTGAGATCCCTCGTGCCGACTTGACGGAACGGTTCGGCCAAGCTGACAGTCCCAACGCGTGTCTGCTCTGCCATCAGGACAAAGATCCGCGCTGGGCGCTGGAAGAACTCAAGAAGTACTAGCGATGCGGTATCGCCCGCCGGATTCGGTCGGGAATTCGAAAAGTCCGTCGATATAGCGAACGGGAATCGCTCGCTGATCTTCGAGTCGAGTGACAGCTACTTTGCCGGACGGCCAAGGATTAGCGACCTTTGCAACATTGCCACGCCCGCTCAGAATTTCGGCCGGTCCAACTCGCTGTCCGTCCCATGTGGCCGAGACAAGGAACGCGCCGGCGGCCCCCAGTTGGTGAAACGAGGCAGGCCCCAGGTTATGCGTATTCGGGAAAAGTCGAATCACACCGGAATAGCTTTGCAGCAGGCATTCATTGATAACGGCCGGCAGCGAAAGATTCTCCGTCCAGACGCCCATGCGCATCATAAAATCGAAATCGGTGCTGTCCTTGTAGCGCCCTCTGATTTGCCGCACACGATCGTTCACAATGCCGTTCGGCAACTGACAATAGCGAACTTCCTGCTTGAACCAATCGAGGTCGAGGATTCCCAAGCGCGCTCGGATCAGCGGCTGGTACACAATATCGTTGCCACCTTCCAGGCGGATGGTCTCGGCAGTGTGCCGAGCAAGGGCGAGTACATCCGGGTTTGAGTTCAGGCCCACGCGCTCGCCTGGGAAGACCGGCGCGAGCGTGACCGGGATGTTATAGATCCACCCAGTCGGCGCGTTCGGCACGTCCAGCCATACTTCGCCGCCGAAGGCACGTGCTCGTGGATAGTCCGCCAAGTTAGACCGTATCTGCTGCCAGACGACGCGCTCGTCTGAATCTGTATGCAGCGTTTCGGAACCCTTTACGACGGCTTCGAGCAAGAAGTCGATGAGGGCTAAATCCATAATACAGTCTTTGTTCAGCCGGAAATCGACCGTACAGCCCCAGTTCTCTGGCGAAACTGTGGGGATGACGTGGTACTTACCGTCCTCGCCGCGCTTCACATAAGCGGCGATGAACTGAGCGGCGACTTTGAGCAGTGGGTAAACCCGGCGTAAGATCTGCTCATCATTGGTATACAGATAGTGCCACCAGAGCGACTGAACCACCCAAGGCGTCTCACAAATTTCATATCCCCAGGGCGGCGCCGGATACGGCACAACATGACTCGGAACAGGATACGCAGAGTGCGGGAAATACGCCCCGGGAAGTTTGAACTTATCGCGCGCGTATTTCTGAGACATATCCAGCAGGTTCTCGACAAGCTCGACGTAGGGCAGATGCTGATCGGCGTGATTACTTGAAAACACGCCCCAGAAGACCTGCTGCGTGTTGTAATTCATGTGGTAATCGCCATGCCACGCCGTACCAATCTTGCCGCTGGTCCAATTACCGAACAGGCCCGGTGCGACTTTTCCTTCGCGCAGGCAACAGGCAAGCCAATACTGGTTGTGATACCACCACCGCTCGAGTTCCTTATCTTCGAGTTGAACGGCCGATTTAGACCAGAAGTCCCTCCAAAAGCTGTCTGAATCCTTTTGCAGAGCCGCTACCGGGATACGCGAGAGACGGCGCGCTTCCGCCTCTGCATGGGCGACATTGCCGGCGTGGTCACGAGGAGTAAACAGCGCCAGGTCGAGCCGCAAGGGCTGCGTCTTCAGACTCCGAAGAAATACATTGGGCTGCTCGTCGTAGTGAGTATAGGTATCGGAGGATGAAGACACGGCGAGTAACTGTTTGTTAGACTCCGCCAAACCTTCGATCCCCCAATTCCCTTGAACAACGGCATACAGCGCGAAGTTGCGATCTTTCGGCGAAGGCGGCGGATTGGGAGTTTGTTCCGTCGGCGCTGTCGCGGGGAAGAGTTGATAAGCGGAAAACGTTGCGCTGGCGCTTTCCACGCGCCCATCTATCTTCGGTACCGGCAGACGAGCCGAAGCATCGAGATTCGGATAATACGTCACCGAGTTCAGCGCCACCGGCGAGTCGCTCCAAACGCACAGACCACCGGTCGTCGTGTTCACGAAAGCCTGCATTCGGATTGCTCGCCCGTCTTGCAAAACGTCCAAGCTGTAAAGCCCACAAGATGGGTCCAGACTCTGCCGAACGATTTGTGTGCGGGATGCGTCCCAATGGATCCAAACAATTCCGCAAGGCCAAGGTCGCGGCCAAGTCTTCGAATACGAGGACGTGACCTTAGCCGTGTACTCCTGAAAGAACGGAATATCCCGCTCCAGAAAAAGCATGTCTGGCTTTCCTAGCCGTTTGGCTTCGGCGCTGGCGCGTTCCCAAAGTTTGAGCAGTTCGTCGAAAGTAAGCACGTCGGCAAAGTGCTCTTCACTTACGCGAATATCCCAGGAATCTGATTTCCCGATGTGCAGGCCCAACGCATCCGGCCGGAGTGTGATGCATACGCCGATATCGCCATTGCCCAGCAGCATTCCTTCGAAAAAGGCCGGTGTGGGAAGATCGCGAACAATAGCATGCGAGCGTGCGATCGCAAAAGCGTCGAGCGTCTGCGCGGCCGTCGAAACAGGAAGAGCGGATAAGGCCACTGTAGCGGTCGTTGTTTGAAGAAATTGCCTGCGCGTACTTGCCATGTGTTACTCCGGGTATAAAACTGAGGCTTGCTGCGCGCGAGACAGAATCCACAGCGCGGCAAGAATAATCGCGAGGCCGACGCCCAAATACAGGCGTGCCCGACCCTTCGAACCTACCCACTCTCCGGTCAGGATACCCGCCAAATTGCTCGTTAGGATGATGGTGCCCATTAACAGGGGCCAGCCGATCACTGTTCCAAAAGTTCCCATACGGTAGACCCCAAGGCCATACAGCGCCTGGCCGCCGAACCAGAATGCGCCCATCAGCGCTCCCCAAAACCAGTTCACTCTCACGTCCGGTAAGAAGAAGTTCGAAACAGTACGATTGCGGCGAAGCAAGTAGGAACAATAGATGGCATTGGCGAGAAATCCGCCTGAAACCGCGGGCGCCGCGATGACGTTCGACATCCACACGGCCGGCACACCGACTTTCTGGGCGTTGTGCAACGCCTCGGTCCCAAACGCATACACGAAATTGAGAGCGGAAGAGAGCAAACCAGACGCCACTGCGATGAGGAGACCGGCAAGGAACGAGGATTGGCGCTCAGCGCGGACTGCACTGCGATCTGCTCGCGCTAAACGGTCGCGGAGTGCACCGGCGCGGGAGGCAATCGCAATACCGATCAACATCACGGCAGTCCCCAATAGATACAGATGTCCTTGGGTCGTGTATAACTTTCCCGGTGTCAGTAACATCAGTGGAATGAGGGAGCCGACGGAAGCGCTCAGGCCCAGAATGATGGCCATCGCCAAGCCGATTCCAAGCAGGTTGAGGGCTAATCCAGTCAGCGTCGCGCCCGCACCCCAGCAGATACCGAATCCAATGACCGCCGTCAGCGTATGACTGGATGTCTCACCATAGATCTTTCCCAGTTGGGGAACGGTGCCCAACGTGAGTATCCACGGGAACACCACCAGACCCGAGAAGGCAAACACCAGCCAGATGTTTTCGTATTGCCAGCGGCGAGCAAACTTCATGGGAACTGCGAAAAGGCCTTGCAGCACTCCCGCCAGCAGCACAATCCCCGCCCCGAAAACGACCGTTTGGTTCATCGCGGATCAGGGCCCTTCAGGATAAAAAGAAGTCCTGGATAATGTCTTGCGTGTGCTCACCCAGCTTAGGAGCCCCTCTTGGGCTAGTGAACAGTTCGCCGTCGATTCGAATTGGGCAGCGCGTCGTTTTGAGTGTTACGCCAGGACGGCGCGTCAGTTCCTGGACCATATCGAGAGTGCGAAAGCCCTCATGCGCGAACAAGCGATCCCAATCAAACACGTCCGAACACCAAATGTCGGCCGGCTCAAGGATACTAAGCCAATCGGCAGTTCGCCGGGTCTTTAGATGATCCGCCAAACGCCTTTTGATCTCGTCTCGCTTATCGAACAGAGCACCCGGTTCCTGATAGTTTCGCAGTTCGGGTAAGTCGAGAAGCTCTGCCAAACGCGGGACTGAGCCCATCGCGAGAGCGAGATAGCCGTCAGCGGTCGCATAGATTCCGTAAGGCGCCCCCAAATAGGCATGGGCATTGTTGAAGGCGCTGCGCCGCGGAAGCTGTCCACCGTCGTTCAAGTACGTGGTCAGCACCTCGAATTGGAAATCAAGCGTGGATTCAAGCAGGCTCACTTCAACGCGGCCACCTGCCCCCGAAATGCTTCGCCGGACCAGGCAGGCCAAAATCCCCTGCACCAGATGAGCCCCGGTGAAAAGATCTGCTACGGCAAGCCCGAACGGAAGCGGCGGGTCGCCGGCATTCCCGTTCAGCCAAGCCAAACCGGATAGCGACTGAACAAGAAGATCCTGGCCGGGTTTGTCGCGCCACGGCCCTTGCTGTCCGTAACCGCTAATTTCCGCGTAGATTAGGCGGGGATTGGCGTGCGAAACGGCGGCATAGCCAAATCCAAGCTTCTCGATCACTCCAGGGCGAAAATTCTGGATCATGACGTCCGCACGCGTGAGCAGTTGATGGGCCCGTTCCCTATCTGCCGCGTTCTTCAAATCGACAGCGAAGCTCTCTTTGTTGCGATTGATCGAATGAAATAAAGTGCTGTCCCCATCCAGAGCCAGGTTTGAAATGTATAGCTCACGGCAGAGATCACCGCGATCAGGCCGCTCTATTTTAATGACGCGCGCACCCAAATCGGCTAGTCGCAGGGAAGCGGAAGGGCCGGCTAAAAACTGGCTGAAGTCAACCACCAATAATCCATCGAGCGGTCTCATCGGACAGGTTCTCCGCTGTTACGCGCAGGTAAAATGGAGCCTATGTTCACAAACCTGAATTTTATGAGCAAAATAGATTCTCGTCAATGAAAAGATCACCCCTCTTTCTTCCCGACTACAAGCCGAAGCTGCCCGAGAAGGCGGATTACGGTATCGGCATGATAGGCGCGGGACAAATCGTCAACCAGGCTCATCTCCCGGCGTATCGAAAAGCTGGTTTTAATGTGCTTGCCATTATCGACAGGGACAGGAATGCAGCGGCGCGCACAGCCGCCGCGTTTGACATTCCATGCGTTTGCGACACGGTGGAAGAGCTGCTAGCACGTAGTGACATTTCGATTGTGGACATTGCTGTTCCTGCGGTTCACAATCCCCTGCTCGCCCGGCAGGCGCTCGAAGCAGGCAAGCATGTCTTGGTTCAAAAGCCGATGGCCGAAACTGTTTCGGCCGCCGAAGCGATGGTCGCAGCCGCAAGGGCAAATAACAGAAAGCTCGCAGTGAATCAGCAGATGCGCTGGAGCCCTGCCGTAAGAGCGGCTACGGACGTTTTACAGCAGCGGCTCTTGGGAGAGTTGATCGAATGCAGCATCCAGGTTCAGGTGCGCACGCCCTGGGAATCCTGGCCTTGGCTTCGCGATCACCCGTATCCGGAGATCTACTACCACACCATTCACTATGTGGATACGATCCGCGCCTGGCTGGGCAACCCCCTCAGGATCTATGCCTCTCTGGCCAACTATCCGGGGGCAACCTACAAGGGTCCAACCCGCAATTACATGGTCTTCGAATATCCCGGTAATCTACGAACCACGGTCTCAGTGAATCACCACAGCGTGGTCCCGAATGACCAGTTAAAGGCCGAATTCCACATTGAGGGAACCGACGGAAGTTGCGGGGGGCTTATCGGCCTGTTGTTGAATTATCCCGTCGGGCGATCGGATTTGTTCAGGTTTTCGCATCGCGAACTGCTTCCCGGCGGCTCAATGGAAATCGAGCTCGAAGGCCGCTGGTTCCCTGACGCTTTCATTGGACCCATGAGCTCCCTGATGGACGCGATAACGGACGATAATCAACCTGAAACGTCAGGCGAGGACGTTCTGGAAACCTTACGCATTCTGGAAGCCATTCGGACGAGTGCCGAGACGGGCCAGACTGTCACGCTGCGCGGCTAGATTCCACCCGCGCGCCGAAGTAAGCGAAGTAACCGATAAATACGTAACACGCTAAAGGAATCAGCATCGCTTTCGCCATACTAGTGGTCGCTTCAAAAACTAAGCCCATCACGGGCGTAAACACCGCACCACCGATAATCGCCATAACCAGCAGCGAACCGCCGAGCTTCGTGTTGGGTCCGAGGCCTTTCAGTCCCAGCGCGAAAATTGTCGGGAACATCAACGACATGAAAAAACTTGTCAGGAAGATCGCCCAGAGCCCGATCCATCCCGGGAACAGGATACCCGTGGCTACCAGCAGTACATTGATAATGCTGTAGACACCCATCAACCCATTCGGTTGAACGAACCTCATCAAGTAAGTGGCGGTGAACCGACCCGCGGCAAAGGCCACCAAAGTTCCTGTCAGGAAGTAACCAGCCACCTTTTCCGACTGATGCACGTAATCCTGCACATACTGGATGAAGTAACTCCACGTCCCCACTTGGGCTCCCACGTAAAAGAACTGCGCGATGACCGCTTTGACGAAGTGTGGGTAACGCAGGAGATCGCGAAAGTGTCCATGATCGGCTCCCTGCGAAGAGAGATTCTCTTCACCGAGCTTCGGGAATTTCGTCCTGGCGATCAGGAGCGCCCAAGCCAGAACAACTACGCCGAGGACTAAATACGGCGTAATCACCCGCATGGTCTCGCTCTGAAGAACGGCTTTATATCGTCCCGTTGCTTCGAGTGCTTGGATCTGTGCTCGATTCAGTTCTACGCCTGAAAAGATAAATGTCGTGCCGATCAAAACACCGGTGATGGAGCCTAAAGGATTGAAGGCTTGCGAAAAGTTCAGGCGCCGCTCCGTACTTCCGGGATCGCCAATCTGAGCGATGAATGGGCTAGACCCTGTTTCGAGGAACGCCAAGCCGCTCGCGATCACGAATAGCGCCAATAGGAAGAACGCGTAACTCTGGACGATCGCAGCAGGCCAGAACAAGAACGTACCGGCTGCGTACAGGATGAGACCAGCAATTAGCCCGGACTTATAGCCGAACCGGCGCATGATCAATGCCGCCGGCATGGAAAACACGAAGTATCCGAAATAGAAGGCCGACTGCACCAGCCCCGCTTGGAACCGGGTGATCTCGAAAGACTTCATGAACTGGCGGATGAGGATGTCGTTCAAGTTGTTCGGAATGCCCCAAAGGAAAAACAAAGCCGTCACTAGAACGAAGGGGACGAGATCCTGACGCGAAAACAACTTGGGCTGGGCCGACCCTTTGACACTAGCTCCTGGAGAGTTCAAACCTATATGCATTTGCTTCTGACCTCACCGTCCCAAAGAGGTTGAACGACAAGCCCTATTCTACGTTCACGTGCCGATCGGACGAAGTTCCGCCTAGGAGAGCACCCGCTCGATGGCCTCTTGTCCGTCCTTCAGGATGCTATGGATGGAATCGTCCGTGTTCATGGCCCGAAGCATCATGGCGTCGATCACATGAGCAACGTCCGGCCATTCCGACATTCGGGGCATTTCACGAGCATTTCGATGCAACTGCTCCAAACGGCTGTAATAGGGTACGACGCGCTGCACGTCTGCATCCTGCCATGTCGATTTTCGGCAGCCGATTCCGCCTTCCAGCGTCAACAGTTTATCCATTTCTCGACCGGCGCAATGCCGGAGAAACGAGTAGGCCACGTCGGGCCGGGCGCTCTTTGCCGAGACCGCGAGCAGCCAGTACACATTGAGTGAAACTGTCGTGCCATTTCCGCCGGAAGGAATCGGCGCAAGGTTTACCCGTCCTTTCACCTTCGATTCGTCCAGCGTTTCAGCGATCGCCGCAAACCCGAACCAGTTGACCATCATGGCTACTTCGCCAGCGGCAAACGCCATTCCCGACTGGACGGAGTCCATTTCACGGCACCGGGGATGCAGTGCGTCCGCGTCCTGGAGCATCGCGCGGTAGAACGAAAGCGCCTCTTGCGCCGCGGGCGTTGCGAGTTGGAGCTTCCCAGCTTTCGAAAACAATTCACCGCCGCGACTCCAGAGTTGTAACAGAAAGTCATACACCGTGTTGTGCCCGTCTGGAAATGCGGCAAACACGCTTCCGTACAACCCTTCGTGCGGCCGGTGGAAGTAACGGGCAATCTGTTGAAATTCAGACCAGGTTTCGGGAGGGCGCAACGGCTGACCGAAGCGCTGCCGGTAATTTTCCTGCTCATTGTAGTCTTCGAACAAATCGCGCCGGTAAAGCAAACACTCTGGGCCATCGTGGTAAGGAAGGCCGACGATGAAGCCGTTCACATCCTGGGGGCGAAGCAATGAATCCGTCCAGGCCTCGGGATAGCCGTCAGGCGGGTTGTCGCGAAGAAAGCGTGCCAGATCCGCAACGGCGTTTTTCGCATAGGCCGCCAGCACCCAGTCGGTGTTGATAAACACTGCATCCCAAGGGTCCGATGAGATTGTGGGTTTTGGAAACACCGCCTCCGATAACTCAGGAAGATCGAACGCCTGGGCGTCGAGCGTCAGTCCAGTCTGGGCATCTCTCTCAAAACATTCCCACTGCTTCCGAATAGCCGATTCAAATGGCCCAAAGCGACGGACCGCAACACGGAACTGAGCGTCTGAACTCATCGGAAAAACCGGCTAAGCATCCTTACTTGCGCTGACAAATTTCAATGGCTCACGATAGGTCGCCATTTGCAAATGCTCGCAGTAGAGAACTAATTCGCCAGGATGCTTGAAGACCTCATAACATACGCGCACCATTCCCTTGTCCGGGTACTTGGGCAGTTTCTCGAGATTGGTTCGAATGGTGTAAATGGTGTCGCCAATGAATACTGGCTTGATAAAACGAAGGCGATCGTAGCCGTAGCTGAACGTGTGAACGCAGTTATGCGCCATCAGGCCTAACCCCATACTAAAAACCAGCGCTCCGGCGATAATTCTTCTTTTGAAGATGCCTTCTTCCGTTGCGAATACATCGTCGGCGACGTATGGATGCATGTCGAGCACCAGCGCGTTGAACATCATGCTCTCGCCTTCGGAGATGGTGCGGCGAATGGAGCGCGCGCGCCCACCGATCTCAAAATCCTCGTAATGCCAATCTTCGGCATTCCAGATTGGAATATCTTTATGCGTGGACGGATCGGGATTCGGGTTTTTCATATGCTCTCGTTGTCGCTTGCGCGGGAGTGCCTGGCTGCTAATCGGTTCAGATCGTCCACCACCCGAGTTTCAGAGCCGCCACCCGTCAGAAATTCGTGGAGAACTAAGCTCGCTTCATCCTGAAAATCGAGGTAGCCATCGAACCGGGGTCGAAGATAGGCATTATCCAGAGTAGGCAGCGTATCCGCGAAGAAGTTGTTGCTTCTTTGATTGATTCCGCCATTGAGCCAAGCAGCGCGGTAACCCGGCTGGCCGCCAGAATCGAAGTACAGCGCAGTCTGGCATTCCGCTGAAGCGACAAACTGAACGTATTCCGCAGCCACAGACTTATGAGGACATCGTGACGAAATTGCTAAGCCCGTGCCGCCCAAAGTTGACCGGCACGGCCGGCCATTTTCCAATCGCACGAGGCCACCGGCCTGAAGCAGATGCGGCGCATATCCGCGGCGCCAGTAATTCGAGTAGCCGTAAGCAAACGGGCAGTAAGCAATGTTTTGTTGATCCGACGCGAGCAATTCCCAGGTGGCGATCGGATTCCTGCGCAGGCACTGGTGCTCGCAGAGCGAAATGAGATCGCGTAACATCTGTACGGCAACTTGCCCGATCTCTTTATTTACAAAAGTGGCCTGGCTCTTCGAACGGATTCTCTCCCAAAGCGCCGCAAAGCATGTAAAGATTCATCAGGCTATCGATCGGAATAGCCGGAACGGCGACCAAGCCCTGATGGGCAAGATCTATTAGCTCCGGCCACGTCTCAGGATTTTCGCGCCCGCCTCTTGCATCAGATCTCGCCGCCAGCCACTGATCGGTGTTGCGGCATCGATTGCGAGAGCCCACTGATGGCCGGCGTTACGATAGCTCGCGTGAGACTGGCCGACCGCGTTTTCCGCCTGATCATTCAAAAAAGCCGCCGGAAGCCACTCATCGAGCCGAAGCAGAGTCCCATGATTCGCGGCGTAACCAGAGAAAGGATGATCGATCACCAGTAAGTCGAACTTCTCTGCGAGCTTTTGGATCGGATAGTCGGCAAATTCCTGCAACGACCGCTTGTGCCAGCTAATCGTTACGTCCGGATTCATTTCGCAAAATCTTTGCGCTGTCGCCACCACGGGCAAGTAGCCGCGCGTGTGATTCCAGGTAATGCCGGTAAGATCCGTCACGTCGATTCTTTAGCTGCCCTTTGGCGGATGACCGATGGTATTCGGGTCATAAGCGTGGAGGGCGGCCAATTTTTGCGTCGGCACAAAGCGGTCCCAGGAGGTAATAGGTTTTGGACTGAGGACCGCTGAGCCGGTCTCAAGGCGTAACGTCATAATCTGCTGCGATCGAACCGGAATGCTGTATTTCGGACCAGAAAGCAGATCGGACTTTCGATTGCCCAGAGCGTCGCTCAAATAAGCTGCGGTGTGAGGAAGCCGCACTTCCACTGTGGCCAGCCCAGCGATGCCCAAACACTCTACCAGGCGTACCTCGATATGACTTTCCTCACGGCGCATCGCTTCAACAATCACGTTTTCTGAAGTCTCCATGAAGCCGGCGAGAGAGTTGGCTTTCGTCCCACTCAGCAACAGAGGAGGTGAGTTGTATTCCCAGGCAAGCTGCGGAATCCTTGCCGCTGGCCAGTCGCCGTCGTGCGCCACCAGCGAATACTGCAACACGTGTTTGCCTTTTCCGCTTAGCCACGGATTGGGGTAGCCGTAATACTTATCTTCCGCATTCAACAGAAAAACGATGGGAATTCGACCCTCTGTCTCGCGCCCGCTACAGCCTCGATCAAATAAGGCAATTCCACCACCGGAAGCGAGCGCATAGTGACTCCATCGGACTGCCGGCACTATGCCCTTTGTCCAACCGTGTAAGTCCGGGTTCGGCTTGGCCCAGGCGCCATGTGAGAAGCCGAACGGAATGCCGCGTCGCATCTCGGTAATGTCTTCCCCCAACGGGAACTCCGCCACAACCACCGTGTAAGTGGGGATATCGTTTAATTCCGTCTCGAAATCGATGCGAGGATGATCGTGGTAGAAGCGCACCGTGCGCCGCATCGGACCGCCACCATAGAACGATCCGCCTATTTCGAACGTAGTCGCAATCGGCCCCTCATACACCTTGATCGTGGATTCGCTATCGCTGGAGGTCGCCAGTCGTTGGCGTTGCGCCCGCACCGGCATGAAGTCGCCAGGGTCGTCACCTGGGTGCGGCATTTGTTTGGGCCGTTCGGCCACAAGTACATTCGCCGGGCCACCCAGAATTTCCCGTCCAGCTTGCTTTCAGCTTAAGACTGATCAGCGATCCATTCTGAGGATCGATTCTCGCCACATAGAAATTAGTTTGTATCTCATCCGATTGAGGAACAGGTTTCGCGGCGCAGCGGGGGCTTCGGAAGTAAGTTTAAGAGTGTGGGTGCTGACCGAAGCTAGATCAACCCGGCACAGGGCGGAATTGTCAGATAAACGCTCACACGAGACTCCTTCGAGTGACTTGCCTTCGGGCAGATGGACAACAAACGGATCGGTCCGGCTCCAATTCAATGGATTGAAGAGGCTGACATGTTCTCCCCGTCCGAGAAGTTCGTCCCCGCAGGAGTCCACCACAGACTCGATCGTCCGGTGTACCCAATCGAAGCGATCCCGAACATCCCAGGATTGCTTGTCCACGAAAACCATCCCTCCCGCCGAGCCCCAATGTGTGTTGCGGTCCATATTCAGGCACATCAGAATCCACGATTCGTGTAGCGCCTCCGCCGGATATTCTGCCGCGGCTTTCAAGCTCGCGATGGTCGCAAGCATCTCCGCGGCCTGGAGACCGTGCTCATTGGTACGGAACAATGTCTTCACCGTTGGATTCTCAATCCAGAAAGCGTCGAAATCGTAAGCCGTACCGCCCACTGACGTGGGTATCTGAATCTCCCCTGCGGAGATTCCGGCCTTAACCCGGTCCACGTATTTGCTTAACGTAGAGAACTCGATCTCGCGGCCGAGATTGGCGTTCTTCCAATCCGCCAACAATTGGCTTGGATAGCTCTTGACCACCGGCGCTAACGCGTAATCACCAGACCCTGCGAGCACCAGTATTGGCGCATGAGCAGGCGTAATGGCTTCCTTGGTGTCGAAAAACGTATTTACTTTCGCAAGCCCTTCCGCCGACAACGCTTCTTTCGCGTGGAAGAGTTCACTGGCTTCGCTGTAATGGCCAGGGCAGAAAGTGAGGATCTTCGAGCCATCCGGCGAAACTGATTCGAAGATCGTTTTTCCCGTCGGATTCTTGCGGGTATACACCAGCGCTTCAAATCCCAACTCAGAGGCGATTTGCGGCATCTGGTCATGCGTGCCACACACATCGATATTCCAGGAGAAACGCGGCTTCACACCGAACATCTCCCGATACCAGCGGATGCCTTCCACTCCGAGCCGCATCAGAGCTTCACCCCCCGCTAAGTTGATGGCGGATTCCAGAAAGTATCCGTTCACAAGTTCGACGCGGCGTTCCGCTATTCGCTGCTTCAACTCAGGAATGCGCTCCGGCCGGAAGTTCATAATCGCGATGACATTGTTCACCTCCGACATCACGAACTCATATTCAGGGTCGTCACGCACTCGGTCCAGGTGGTTCAGGTAGCTGTTGGCGCAGTAGACTCGCTCTTTGGAAAATGTCGTCAACCAACCACAACTCGCGGGATGAAAGTTTGGGACAAGAAATACGGGCCGTTTCGTGCTGGGGTCCGGCGGAGCGGCTTCGGCTGCTCGGCTGCAAAGCAGGCCGGCAGCGCCTGTCATCGCGGAAAAGAATTGACGCCGATTCACCACAAGCGCACCTTGGTCTTCCTTGGAGTACATTCGAGCGTATTTTATATGCAAACGTGATGTTTAGTAAAGAAATATAATGAGTCCTGCAGTATCCAACGGAACCAATGATCCAGGAACAGTTTTTCGAGGATTATGAGTGCGGCGCACGTCACGAGACTGGTGGCCGGACCATCACGGAAACCGATATCGTTCTACACGCCGGACAGACGGGCGATTTCTATCCCCATCACATGGACGCCGAATGGTGCAAAACGCAATCTTTTGGGCAACGCATGGCGCACGGAACCTTGGTGTTCAGCGTCGCGGTCGGTATGACGGCGGGCGCGATCAACCCCCGGGCCATGTCTTATGGATACGATCGTCTGCGGTTCGTCAAGCCGGTCTTTATCGGAGACACAATTCAAGTCCGTGTGATTGTCAAAGAGAAAAAGGACGACCTGAAGCGGCCGCGCCACGGAATCGTCGTGGAAGCGGGCGAAGTGGTCAATCAGCGAGGCGAAACGGTTCTCGTATTCGAGCACCTTCTGCTGGTTGAGCGGCGGGCTAGCGGGCCGCCGGCCTAAGTCGACCGGCGGACTACCGGCCATTGGGCTTAAGAGGTGAGGTCAGACCTAACGAGGCGGTGATCTGGCGCGCGCATTCTATGACGGCCGGGAGCGCCTGCCGCTCTTTTCTTTCGTGCCTGCCTCCCGCGAGAAACGGTACTGCCAGACCCGCTGCTATTCCTAGCGCAGGATTTCCAACCAGGCAGGACAAATCCAGTCCTGTCCGACGGCTACTTGGGGCGAAATACCAACCCTGCTTGCGGATCTTCGCGAATTTTAAGTGGATCGATGCTTTCTGAGCGCGCGACATCTTTACGTACCGGGATTCCTGCGCCAGCAGCAGGCGCTGCGATTCAGCATCCATGAAGGCGAGGAGCAGAATGCCCGAAGTGGTATGGAATGGAGGAATTTTCGAGCCGACCTCCACCGACAGTCGCACGGGCTCCGGGCTTTCTTCTTGCGCGATGGTGACGAGTTGACCTTCGCTCACCACGGAGATCAGACAGGTTTCATGCAGAGTTCTGACCAACTGCCGCATGGGTAGCTGTGCGGCTCGCAACAGTTGATCGACGGGCGAGTGGGTGTGAGCCAACTCGTACAACTTCAGCGTCAGGCTGTAGGCGCCGGTCGCTGGATCGCGAGCGATATAAGAACGCTTCTCCAGTGCATCGATCATCCGAAACAACTCGCTGGAAGTGCGGTTCAGCGCACGTGCCAGCTCTGCCAGGGTTTGCGGAACGCTCGCGTTCGCAAGGCTTTCCAGCACGTCCAGCCCTTTTTCCAGAGCCGGAACAAAATAACTTGCGCCCGCGTTTTTCTTCATTCGTCCATGTCACTGATCAGCATATCGCCGGGCCAAACGCACCGTTGCGTGCTCCACTTGTATCATCGAGGAGAAATGAAGCTGCTTCGTCACGGTAACGCCGGCGCGGAACGCCCCGGCATCCTCGATAGCGAGGGAAGTGTTCGCGATTTATCGGGAGTGATTCAGGATTGGGCCGGCGCCGCGTTGCTCACGGAATCGCTCCAGAAGATACGTGGAATCAATGTTGCGAAGCTGCCTCTGGTTCCTGCGTCAACTCGTCTCGGTCCCTGCGTCGGGAACGTCGGCAAGTTTCTGTGCATAGGTCTCAATTATTCGGATCATGCGGCGGAATCCGGCATGGCCGTGCCCACCGAACCGGTGCTCTTCATGAAGGCCACATCTGCCATCTGCGGACCGAACGACAATATCGTGATGCCGCGAGGCTCAACTAAAACCGATTGGGAAGTGGAACTGGGCGTCGTGATTGGCAAGGAAGCAAAGTACGTCGCAGAACACGATGCACTTTCGCACGTCTGCGGTTACTGCGTCGTCAACGACGTGTCGGAACGAGCTTTTCAACTGGAGGGCACCGGCCAATGGGTGAAGGGCAAAAGCGCCGACACCTTCGGCCCAATCGGTCCCTGGCTCGTGACTGCGGATGAGGTCCCGGATCCTCAAGATCTCGACATGTGGCTGGAAGTGGATGGCCGCCGTTTTCAGAATGGATCGACGAAGACGATGGTCTTCGGCGTAGCACATCTCATCAGCTACCTGAGCCGCTTTATGAGTCTCCAGCCAGGCGATATCATTTCGACCGGTACACCGCCCGGCGTTGGGCTGGGCCAAAAGCCGCCAGTCTATCTTCGCGCCGGCAACGTGATTCAGCTTGGCATCAACGGTCTCGGAGAGCAGCGGCAAATGGTCGTCGCCGGTTGACGAGTGAGAATCAAAGGCTTAGGCCCGCGACTGCTAAATGTAGCTATAGCAATTTCAAATGACCGGTTACTTCGTCTATTTGAGCCGACTCATTGGGCCCGATCGCCACTGCCGTTATCGTTGGTATTCCCGCGAATCTCGTCCGGCCGGCGTCCACTAACACATTCACCTCTAAGGCCCGGACCAACGCCGATGTGGCTATCATTTTGAGCTCTTCCAAGCCGTCGACTGCAAGGCAGATCTTCTTCATCCCGCCAACCAGCCATCTCAGCTGTAGGTCCGAAATTTCGATGCTCTGCGTGTTCTCGGCCTCGCCCTTTACCCGGCTTGCCAGGAACAACATTGACGAATGAGCGCCTTGGGCTATCGTTTTCCCTAAGCCCATCTTCAAGTCGCGTCGGATGCAGATGACCTGCTTGATCGAGCCTTTCTCCGAAGAGTACATCTGTACACCTGTTCTGTTGTGAAGTAGCAAGTCTCATGCCGGATCCCGTGTCTTTTCACTAAGCTATTTGGAACTTTACGTGCGTAGGATGTGCGTGTACGTCGCAACCGCCGTGAGGTCCACATGATCGCTAGATTGAAGATTGTTGCCGCCAGGGAAAGCGAGGATATTTCGAGGGCATTGACCAGCTACTTATCCGACCTGCCATTCAAGACCGAACCAGAGGTTAGCTGTGGCGAGCGCTCACCTTCGACGGGAGAGAATCTATATGCTTACCGGGGCCTGCCCGGAATTCCGGAGTTACTTACCCTAACGGGAGCTGCTTTAGCTAACGCGACAGTACTTAGAGGTATCTTCGATGCACTTAGGGCGACAGTGACGCAGTTCCGCTCAAGCAGTATCGATTTCGAATTCACTCCTCCAAACGGATCGACAATCGTCATCAAGGGCGATCACCTTCGATGTAAAACCGCCCAGGAGTGTTGGGAGTTCTATCGGGAGGTACTAAACAAATGCTCCGCTACGGTGTCTTGATCGGAAACAGTGAATTTCCTGGAAACGCAGGGCTTAGTCGGCTTTGCGGTCCATTCAACGATGTCAAAGGTTTGGCTACGGTGCTGAGAGACCCGGCCCGCGGCGGCTTTGCCGCTTGCGAATGCCTCGATAACAGAAGAAGTTCCGATATCAAACCCGCCATCGAAGAGTGCTTGGTCCGGGCGGCCGAGGACAACGGTATGGCGCTCCTTCACTATTCCGGCCACGGTCTTCTCGACCGAGAGGGAAGGCTGTATCTCTGTGCGTACGATACCAGGCCAAATGCATTTGAATCGATGGTGAGTTTCGAATCCATCAATGATTGCATTAGGCGGTCCGGAGCAAAGAAAGTAGTTATTTTTCTCGATTGTTGCTACAGCGGGGCCGCGGGATACCGTTATCGATCCCCGGCAGACCTCGCCGGCACCGAACAGCAACTGGATGGCTTTTCACAGCAAGAAGGAATCTATCTCCTAACGGCAACATCACGCTCTCAGCTTGCGGCAGAACCGCTAAACGGACAATTCGGAGTGTTCACAAAACACGTTATTGACGGCATAGCGTCAGGATCTGCTGCCAAGGACGGTAGCGAAGACATTACTGTAACGGATATCTACAGCTACGTTAAATCGAGAATGGACGAACAGAAGATCGGCCAAACGCCAGAGTATTGGAACCTGCATCGTGTCGGCGAGGATTTGGTTATCGCCAAGAAGCCAAAGCTCAAGGGTACTGATGCCAAGCCGCTGCAAGCTGACGAACGCTGGCGTGTGCTTCAGGAAGAGCGCGGCGCAATTCTCGATCTTATTACGCCCTGTTACGTCTTGGATAGCGTCTTTCACTTTTTGGATTGGAATACGTGCTTCGAGCGCGTAATTGCACGCCAGCATCACCTCAGGAGGGGCAGCCACGTTGGCGAATTTCTGGTTAAGCTTAAAAACTACTCGACAGTTGAAGAACGAGCGTTCGACAAGTTCCCTCCCGATTCCAATCCGCTGGTTGACTTAGAGCCGTTCGAATTCGAATCCCAGGAGTTTGGCGTAATGCGATTTCAAAAGCTAGCATGCCAAATAGCCGGAACCTCCGGCGAACCTCGCGCGTGGTCTGTCAATTTGAACATTTGTCACGTCGACGAACGAGAAAAATTTTGGAGAGCTATGGAACAGACACTCGCGCAAGAGGTGAATTGGGCTAAGTACGCCAAGGTTTACGATACCGTCATCGGAGACTTCGAAGGTTACAGAGAGCTTTTGAATCTAGTTGTGGGGAACGTAGGACCAGCGCGGGTTTGCCTCGACCTCGGAGCCGGTACCGGTAACTCCACGGTCCGTCTCTTGTCTTCAGATGCACAACGTACCGTCCTGAGCGTTGATAATAACGAGGCCATGTTGCGCATCCTGGATCGCAAATTGGCTGAGCAGGGTCCAGATTTCCAGGCGCGAGCCTCCGTTCGTAAGGGGGATATTCTCACCTGCCTGAGAGAGGAACGTTCCGATACGTTCGACGCCTGCGTGATGATGAATGTTCTCTTCGCATTGGACCGGCCGGCCGAATGCCTGAGAGAAGTGTTTCGGGTGCTGAAGCCCGGTGGTATTTTATCGCTCTCCACATCTCGCAGCGGAACCAAAATAGAACGCCTGTTTAGCGAGATCCAGAGGAGTTTAGTCCGAAGAGGTATATACCACGAGAACGAGGCCAATTTCAAAGATGCCTTCCAACGAAACAAGGAAATGGCACATCTTATAACACGGGATAACTTAGCGGAGATACACCGCTATATTTCCGACTGCGGCTTTCAGATCGAGTCTTGGCGAGACGATCTCTACGTACGATGTGTTGTATTAGTCAAAGCTCGGAAACCGGTCTGATATGCCTGTCGGTCTGAGTCCGTTCACCACCAATACCGAAACCCCTGCCGTGCAGCAGGATCACCCAAGGGGCTTCGGCTGCGCCTGTCGTCACCTGATGCCCCTTGTGCGGAGAAGAGGGAAGCGGCATTTCAAACAGAAGCGCTGTCGAGAAATATTACTTGCGTCAACGGTTCCCGCCCGCGCGCGAGGTTTTCTTCGCGCGCGGCACAGGCGAGGCTTCCGGCTTTCGTGATTGCTGGTCGGACGTTGCCGGCTTCTTCAAATTCGCCAGGCTTCTACGCAGCGCATCGGCAATATCGACCACCGCCGCGGGCCTCGATACCGCCTCCACGGTACTGATAGGCTGACCCTCCACCTTTTTCGCGATCATCGATTCCAGCCGCTCACGGTAAGTGTCGCGATACTTCTCGGGTTCGAAGGACGTAGAGAGCGATTGAATCAAGGTCTCGGCCAACTTCAACTCTTTTTCCGCGACGGCGTTCGTCTCCGCTCGATATTCTTCGTCCGCCCGTACTTCGGACGCGAAGAACATCGTGTGCGCGAGCATGCCGCGCTTGCCCGGGCGAAGCACCACGACATGCTCCCGGCTATGCATGGCGAACTGCGCGATCGCCACCAGCCCGGTAGTTTGCATGGCGCGATACAGCAGCGCATACGCTTTTTCGCCCGCTTCTTCCGGAGTCACATAATAAGAAGTTTCGAAATAGACGGGATCCACCTGCGCCAGTTCGACAAACTCTTCAATTTCCATGGCCGTCGACGTCTTTGGAGCGACGCTCTTCAGCTCTTCCTGCTCGAGCGCGACAAACCGGCCCTTCTCGTACTCGTATCCCTTCACCACCGACTGTTCCGGCAAAACCTCGTCACTTCCGCTTCGCACCGAAACCTGCTTCACAGGGGTAAGAATCGGCTGGACTTGTGCCGGGAATCGGGTGACGGATGGCTCGTCCTCCGCCTCTCCACGCCGGACCGGACTGGGTTTGGCAAGCATGCTTTCGGGCCCGCGAAGCGCCGCCTCACGCACCGGAATTTCCTGGGCTCCTGGTGTTTCGGCTCGATACATCCGGCGCAGTCCGACCCTTTCGGCGCGCGCCGCCCGGAATAACCGTACGGGAATCGAGATCAGACCAAAGCTGATGTAGCCGCGCCAAACGGTGGAAGCCATTTCGCCCTCTCGTAGTCTGACCAGGAGCACGGCCAACTCGTTTCACGCTCTGATTTCTTAGCATGCCCGCTGCGGCACGCATAGCGTACATTAAAAAAGGGAATTGCTATGACGGACTCACAAGAAACTGGTCGGAAGTTTACCTTTTTTCTACTTGGAATAGCCGCGCCGATAGTTGGTTGGTTAATTTGGACAAAAACGGGAGGATTTTCCTTCAAATCCGAGAAAAGGCGGACGGATCAAGCTCACGACGTGACGGTGGAAGACAGTTTTCCGGCGAGTGATCCGCCCTCCGCTTGGTGAAGTTCTCGTACCGCACACTTTCGTATACTAAAGATCAAATGGAATACAGCGCAAAGGGCGCCGCTGCGCACCGTCAAACAGAAGAGGAACTTCTAAGTAATCGCCCGGCAACGCACGCGCGACGGCTTGGCGATTTCCTCTCTGTACAGACCAAGCGTCGCCTGGCTGCCGGGCTCGCTAGTTCTTCGGGCGGGGCGCTTGATATCGAGCCCGTTTTGCGCGCGTCCCTCGATAAGAAGCCTGGTTTCCAGCCGCTCGCACTTACTCTGACGGTGCTCGCTGCATCGGTGCGCCTGATGCCGCATCCACCGAACTTTAGCCCTGTTGGCGGGTTGGCGCTCTTCGGCGGCGCTCGACTCAAGGGCTGGCAAGCCTACGTCGTGCCGCTTCTCGTAATGCTCGTTACTGATCCGATGCGTAGCCTGATGGAAGGTCATTATCCGGCTTATTCGTGGACAACTCTCGTGGTTTACGCTTCCTTCCTGGTCACGGTGCTGTTAGGGCGGCTTCTTCTGCGCCGCTCATCCAACGTTTGGCGAATCGCCTCAGTCGCGGTGCTGGGAAGTATTCAGTTTTACTTCTTCACCAACCTGCCCTCGTGGTGGAGCGATCCGACTTATAGCCACACCGCGGCCGGATTCCTGGCCTGCTATGTCGCCGCGCTCCCCTTCTTCGGGCGCACGCTCCTGGGTGATTTGTTCTATTCCGGGGTGTTATTCAGCGCCTATTCCCTTTTGAGCCGTCGCACCACAACCGAACGCCGGCACGCCTAAGCTTCAGAGCCGCAAGAGTGCTCTCAGGAGCACCCTTGCGCGACAACTAGACTCCTTCCGAGCCGTGCAGTTTCACCAGCTTGTTGTAAATTCCAAGCAGTAGAAACGGCGCCGCCCATTGGCCAACGAAGAGAGCATGGTGATCTTTGCCCGCCGTTTTGAAAGCAAGTGATCCGGCAATCGAACCGACTGCGGCCCACAGAAACCAATCTGAGGGAAGTTTCGCCGTTTGCTGCTCAATACTGCGGGCAACCGGCCCCTCCCGGTGCTCCTCGCGTGCCCCGGGCCGGGGATCTGTGCTCGCCAAGTCTTTATATTCCATGAACTGCTGCCTCCTTACAGGTGTGTTGAGGCGAACATTTCGCCTCCCGGTTTAGGATTCGCTTTCAGAGCAGGTTGGATTTTTTTTCGTGTGATGAAAAACTACTCGTAGCGCAGCGCTTCGGTCGGATTCAGTTGCGAGGCGCGGCGAGCCGGCAATAATCCGAAGCCCACCCCGACAGTAAACGACACTCCGAAAGCCACAACCACGGACAGCACCGATATGGGAACGTGAACCTGATTCGTGAACAGTCGTACGCTCAAAGGCAGAAGGAGACCGATGATGATGCCGATGATGCCGCCGGCCAAACTGATCAGGACCGACTCCACCAGGAACTGAAGCAGAATCTCTCTCCGGGAGGCCCCGACGGCCATGCGCACCCCGATCTCTCGCGTGCGCTCCGTCACTGTCACCAGCATGATGTTCATGATCCCAATCCCCGAGATCAGCAGCGCGATAGCTGACACAATCACGAGCACAATCGTGAGGATCGTAGCAATCGAGTCGGCGGCGTCGAGAATCGCTTTCAGATTCTGAACGTTGTACTGAGCGCCGGGCCGGTGCCGCTTCTGAAGAATCTCACCGACCTCGCGCGAAACCAGCGGTACATCGCGGGCATTCCGCACCTCCAGGTACACCGGATCGACACGCTCAAATGGCAGAAAATACCTCATCACGGTAATCGGGATGAGAATCGTCTCGTCGGCCATTTCGCCCATGCCCATGGTGCTCGTCTTCTCGCGAAATGTGCCGATCACCGTGAACCGAAGCTGGCTTATTTTGACGATCTGACCGATGGCGGCATCCTGGCTCCCGAAAATACGAATCGCCAGCTTGTCCGTGAGCATCGCCACGTGCTCGCGCAGCAGGATGTCGCTCTGATCGAAGGCGCGCCCCCGCAGAATCACAATGTTCCGCACCTCGGGGTAATTCTCATCCACGCCATCTACGGTGACTTGGCGGACTTTCCCGTTGACCACAATCTGGTCCGTCGTGTTCATCACCGCAGTTGCGGCGATGATTTGGTTCCCTAAAGTGTCGCGCAGCGCCTGCACATCGGCAAGCTTCACAAAATCCGCTGCAGCCTGGGCGACATTTTGACCGCCTCCCTGATAGTTCGCGAAAACGAGATTAGAGCCGACCCCGCGGATCAGATCAAGGATCAAATCCGTGCTGGCCAGCGAAATTGTCACCACCAGAATGACCGAAGCGTTGCCGATGATCAGTCCCAGCGCCGTTAGAAAGGTACGAAGCCGGTTCGCCCGTAGCGCTTCCAGGCTGAAACTGATCGCTTCGGTGAGGATCACTTTGTCTACGCGCCGGCTTGCTTCAGGAGTTTGACGGCCTGCTCTTTAGGTGGATCGTCAACCGTGACAGGGGCTTCAAGATAGCGCTCGAGCAGCAGCTTTGCCTCCGTCAGATCGCGGTTTTGCCGGACCAGAATATCCGCGCGCGCAAACCAGAGCTTCGGGGAATTCGGCTGTTCCTTCTGAGCTGCCTGCAGCACTTCATCGCTCTCCCGTGTTCGGCCCTGATTGGCCAGGAATTTTGCCAGTGCGATCTGATGTCCTACAGCATGAGCATCTGCGGCAACCGCTTGCCGAAGGTGCAACTCTGCTTCCCTGTATTCCTTGCGTTTCTGCGCCAGCTTTGCTTTTACATAGTGGCCTTCCGATGGGTCCACTGCGGCAATCTTCCCGGCGACATCGGAAGCTTTATCGTACCCGCCTCCCAGAAAACCTGGAGCTTCCAGATAGTAGTCGAACAGATCCTCCAAAGCTTCGCTGTTCCGGGGATCGAGTTCTATTGACCGCTCGAATGACTGGCGTGCTTTCACCGCTAAACCCGGCGCCAAGAGCGGGTTCGAGTTCTCAGCGCGCTTGCCATAGATCTTGCCGAGCCAATCCATGTACTCGCTTTTCGCCGGAGCCGCTGCAATCGCTCTCTGCAGGGAATCCGTTGCCTTCTTGTAGTCCGCGAGCATGAAATAGTCGCGGGCAATCAGGAAATCAGTGCTTGGGTCATCCGTTTGTCTATCGAGAAGAGATAGTGAGCCCTGGTAGTCGGTCCGCTGGTACAAGTTTTCTGCTTCATTCAAATGCAGGCCCGAAGCAGCCAGCGCTCCGAACGGCACAAAGCAGCACCAGCTAAGAAGTAGCACCTTCCGGAGTAACGAATTTCCTGTAGTTCTCTGCATTTTATCGGATCTGTCTTACCTGTAAGAGATGGATGCGTTTCGACCGGCGCGGGGTGCGGCCGAGGACGGCGGCTAGCCTGACCTCTGCAAGATTTCCTGTATTCTCCTTTACTTATCCGATACCAAATCCCCCCTCTTAGGGGTCTTATGGTGTAGTATGCTTAGGCTGAAATCAAACATAAGGAGATTCCAAAAAGTATGTTCGCGCAGTTGCGACGTTCGCTTGTTCTAGGCGGTTTCTTCCTCCTTGTGGCCTGCGCGGCTTTCGCCCAGACGACCACGCTGCAAGGGGATGTGAAGGACGCGAACGGTCAGCCTTTAAAGGGTGCGGTGATTGTGCTGAATCGCACCGATATCAAAGGGCACTATCAGGTTAAGACCGACAAACACGGACACTGGCTTTACACTGGCCTGCCCTCTGGTGATTTCGACATCAGTTGTGAAGTAGATGGCAAGGTGATGGACAAGGTCTCGAAGGTCCATTCCGGCTATGGCGATAACCCGCCCGTGGATTTCGATCTGCGAAAGGTCGCGCAGGCGCAAGCAGCCCAACAGCAGGCCGCCAATACGGGTCAGGCATCGCAGGACGTGGAGCGCGGCATGAGTAAGGAGCAGAAAGCGCAGTACGAGGCTCAACTCAAGCAGCGAACCGAGCAGATGAAGAAGAATAAGGCTCTCGACGACGCGTACAACGCCGGTAAGGCCTCAGCCGATGCGGCTGCCGCGGATACGGACCCCGCGAAGAAGGCGACCGACTATCAGGCTGCGATCGATAGCTTCAAAAAGGCAGGCGAACTTGACGCCACTCAGCAAGCTGTTTGGGACGGCCTAGGCGACGCTTATTACGGTTTAGGACAGACGCAAACGGGTGATCAGAGAACCGCGTCATTCGATGCAGCACTCGACGCCTACAAAAAGGTTTTAGCGATCAACCCCAACTCAGCAGCCATTTACAACCAGATGGGTAACATCTATGGCGCCGAGAAGAAGATGCCCGAAGCCACGGAAGCTCTCAACAAAGCGGCGCAGATGGATCCCGCCATGGCATCCAAGGCCTATTTCAACATGGGGGCCAACATGGTGAATAGCGGCAATCCGGCCGGGGCTGCCGACTTCTTCAAAAAGGCTACCGACGCCGATCCCAATTATGCAGAAGCTTGGTACCAATATGGGAGTCTTCAGATGATGAAGGGGTCCGTGGACCCGAAGACGGGCGCTCAAAGCTACCCGCCGGATACCGCGCCGGCGCTGCAGAAATATCTTGAGCTGCAGCCCAACGGCAAGCATGCTCAAGAAGCCACGGCTATGCTGCAGGCCATGGGCCAGACAGTACAAACCAAGATCCACAATCCCGAAGCGAATAAAAAGCAGAAGAAGTAGAACCCTTCCTCTCTGTATGATGAATAAGGGGTGTTCCTCCAGAACACCCTTCTATTCGAAGTTCCCTCCATGTTCCGTGCAGCCCTAGAATTACTCTTCACAATCCTGATCGTCATCATCGCTCGCGCGGTACTTACGAGCGTCATGAAAGGGATTACCAATGCCGCTGCGAACGCAAGCTCCTCCAGTTCGCATACCGCAACACCAAATCGCGGGCCGGCAGCCCAACCCTCCGGCGAATTGCACAAAGACCCGGTTTGCGGGACCTATGTCGCCGAGTCCACCGCTTTCCGCCGCCAAACCGGCGGGCAATCCTTTTATTACTGTTCAGAAGCCTGCCGCGAAAAACACTCCCTGGTGGCTCGCTAGGAATGAACTGGACTGCGGTCGGATCGCTGCTGATGGCGCTTGCCGTTTGCCTCGGGGCATTCGGAGCGCATGGTTTGAAGAACAGATTAGACGCGTATTCGATGAGCGTTTATGAGAAAGCTGTCTTCTACCACTTTGTTCATGCGCTTGGAATTTTGCTCGTGAGCCTGCTTGCCCGGACCAACGCGATCAGCGTCGCTGGTCAAGCGCGGGTGGCTTGGCTACTGCTCATCGGAATCGTCATCTTCTCGGGAAGTCTCTACGCGCTCGCGATCTCCGGCGTGCGGATGCTCGGCGCGATCACGCCCATCGGCGGGTTAGCCTTCATCCTCGGCTGGCTTGTGCTTGCCTATGAGGCATTCCGCCTCCAGCGGAGCTAGCTTTTAGCTCAAGCAAAGTTCTGGCTCCGAGCCCATCCGGCAGCTCATACCGGCAAAGAACAGTAGCAGACGCTCGACAGGCCTGCGCTTCCGTCAATTCAGCGTCTACATCCGGTCCTTTATATAGAATCAGCCTTGCGCCTTGCTTCAGAGGCTTTCGAAACAGATCCAGAATGCGGGCGATCGGTGCCACAGCACGCGCGGTAATCACCTCAACGCGCTGAGTCGCGGCCAGTTCTTCCGCTCGTTCGGATGTGACCTCAACATTCGGTAGCTCCAAGCTTTCCACGGCTGACTCCACAAAGCGCGCCTTCTTCTGAATGGATTCGGAGAGCGTAAACCGAACGTGGGGAAGAACGATCGCGAGCGGAACACCAGGAAAACCCGCGCCCGTTCCGGCATCGAGGACACGTCCTGCATTTTCGAAGTGCTGCCAGGGCGCGACCGAATCGTAGATGTGCTTAATGGCCGCCTCATGGGGAGTCGTGAGGCGTGTCAGGTTCATGTACTGGTTTGCCGACGCGACCAGCCGGAGATGCTGGGCGGCTTTTTCCACCAGCCGCTCGCGATTCGGCAGATCGAGCGGCAAGACTCGCGCCAGTTCTTCCTCAAACATTACACCCACATAATGGCATACAGCGAAGATGGAATGGCATGTTAAGAGCAGGGATCGTGGGGCTTCCGAATGTCGGGAAGAGCACCCTTTTCAACGCGGTGACGCAAACGCGCAAGGCGATGGCCGCGAACTACCGTTTTTGCACCATCGAGCCGAATACCGGGGTGGTGACCGTTCCGGATGAGCGTTTGGAGGTGTTGTCGAAGCTGAGCAGCTCGCAAAAGATCATTCCGGCGGTCTTCGAGTTCGTCGATATTGCCGGATTGGTGAAGGGCGCGAGCAAGGGCGAAGGATTGGGCAATCAATTCCTGGGGCACATCCGCGAAGTGGATGCCCTGATCCAGGTGGTGCGCTGCTTTGAGAACTCGAATATCGAGCATGTGATGGATACCGTCGATCCGGTGCGCGACATCGAGATCGTTAACACCGAGTTGGTTTTGGCCGATCTCGAATCGGTCGAGAAGCGTAAAGCCAAGCAGCAGAAGGCTGCCAAGAGCGGAGACAAGAAGGCGCTCGCCGAAGTGGAGCTTCTTGAAAAGCTTGAAGCCTATCTAAACACCGGCAAGACGGTGGTGACGATGGACCTGACGCCGGAAGAAAGAGCGGCGGTGAAAGGTTTCTTTCTGTTGACGGCGAAGCCGACTCTGTTTGCCTGCAATGTGGCGGAGGAGGATCTGGCGACGGCGGACAACAATAAGTTTGTCCAACAGGTGCGGCAGTACGTGGGCGAGCATCATGACACCAGCGCAGTCGTGGTGTCTGCCGAGATCGAATCGGAGTTGGCCACTTTAGCTCCGGAGGAACGGGCGGAATACCTGGAAGGACTGGGCGTGAAGGACACCGGCGCCAGTAACCTCATTCGCGAGGCGTATCAGCTTTTGGGTCTGCGGACGTACCTGACCACCGGTGAGAAGGAGACACGCGCCTGGACCATTCACGCCGGCGATAAGGCTCCGCAAGCGGCCGGTGTGATCCATTCGGATTTCGAGAAGGCGTTCATCTCGGCCGAGTGCGTCACCTATCACGATCTGGTGGCGGCGGGCTCGTTCGCGCGGGCGCGTGAGCAGGCGAAGTTGCGAACCGAAGGCAAAGAGTACGTCGTGCAGGACGGCGACGTGATCGAATTTAAGACCTTCGTTTAAGCCGAGCTACTTCGGCGGGAGTCAACTCGCGCCACTCGCCGATGCGCAGGCCTTCGAGCGTCAAAGGGCCGACGCTGGTTCGGACCAGCTTCAGAACTTTGCTGCCGACCGCTTCGAGCATCCGGCGGACCTGGCGATTGCGGCCTTCGGTGATGGTCAGTTCGAGAAATGTATACTTCTCGGAATCGCGAACCCGGCGAGCAAGGGCCCGGCGGGTGGGGCCATCGGATAATTCGACGCCTTGCGCCAATTGGGCGATTTGCTCATCGCTAAGCAGAGTCGACGCTTTCACCAGATAGGTTTTAGCGATCTTGCTTTCCGGGTTGGTGAGAGCTTCGGCGAGTTGATGATCGTTGGTCAACAGCAGAAGACCGGAGGTGTCGAGATCGAGGCGCCCTACCGTGCCGACGAACTGATCGACATTCGGGATTAAATCGTAGACGGTCGGGCGGCCTTCCGGGTCGCCGTAACTGGTGATGTAGCCTTTTGGCTTATAAAGCAGGACGTAGCGCAGTTTCGCTTGAGCGACCGGTTTGCCGTCGAGCGTGACCTTGTCCCGTTCCAGGTTGACCCAGTGATCCGGAGTTTGAATCAGCTTCCCATTCACCCGGACCCGGCCGGCCCCAATCCAGCTTCGGGCCTCGCTACGGGAGCCCAAACCGGCCTTTGAAAGGACACGATCCAGAGTCTTCAATACTATTTGCTGTCTTGATCGAATAACTCAGTCCTCGATATCATCTCGCCGCGGAACATCACTTGTGAGATGCGCTCCGTGTTCGAAATATCTTGCAAAGGATCGCCGTCGAGCAGGATAAGAGTCGCATCACGGCCTTTTTGAATGGAGCCGATACGGTCATCGGCGCGAAGAACTTTGGCTGCGTTGTAAGTGGCTGCTTGGAGAGCGACGGCAGGCGGAATACCGGCCTTCACCCACAGCTCCAGTTCGTTTTGAATGGTGGGTCCGTGAATGACCAGCATGTTGCCGGCGTCAGTTCCGGCGATGAGCAGGACCCCGGATTGGTAGGCGGTAAGCAGATTTTTCGTGAGCCGGTCCATGAACGGCTTCATCTGCTCCGGAGTAGATCTGTGGCCAAGCTTATCGAGGAAAGTGCGCGTGGAAGTCAGCAAATCGGCGGGACCAACCTGCTGGACCATAGCGCGATCCAGCATTTCAGGGTTTCCGGTGCTCTGATCCACAATGCCTTCAAAGACGCTCAGCGTTGGATCGTACGCGAGGCCCTTGGCTTTCATTTCGGCGAACGTTTCGGCCGGTATCAGATCGGTCATGGAGCCGTGCTCAATGCTGTTTGAGCCGGCAGCAACGGCTTCTTTTACGTCCGCGGCATTACCTGTGTGCGTGGCAGTGGGCAGATTATCTGTGTGGCCTTGCTCCATGATGGCGCTGTAGATCGCGGGATCAAGATGGTTGAAGAGCGCCCACTGAGCGGAACCGGCTTCGAGAACGGCTTTGATGCAATCCACTCCTGCCTTTTTGAGATCGTCCACCTGCTTGCGCGCTTCCTCCGGCGACTTCGGAATCCGCACGAATTCCGCGGTCGCGGTTTGCTGCATTGAGGCTGGGAAGTTTTTGATCATCTCCGTGGGATGACCGCCTTCGGCCGTAAACAGAGGGCCGCAAGCGAAGAACTCGGCGCCCAGATAGCTGCCGGAATCGATCTCATTGCGCAGAGCGATCGAATTGTCCAGGAAGTCGCCTGTGCTGCGTACCGCCGTAATCCCGCTGTACAGATAAGCGGCGAGCCGCCGTTTGGGGGCGTTGGGGTCGCCGTACTTCGCCTGGTCCTGGTACACGCCGCCCGGGGCGCCGATGTGGACGTGCATGTCGATCAAGCCGGGCATGAGGGTCTTGCCGGCAGCCTGGATAACATCCGCCTCCAGAGATTTTGTGTCGGCGGGAGGACTGGAGAAGACCTGGACGATTTTGCCGTTCTTGATCAGCACGGCGCCGTTAGGGATCACCGTGCCGTCGCCGACGATGATCTTGGCATTTTGGTAGAGAAAAGTGCGCTTGCGGACGGCGTTGCGCGCCAGGATCTTTTCTTTCTTGATGTTTTGCTGTGTTCGGGCCTGATAAACACCCATGATGAAGAAGGGCGCGAGAACTGCGAGAATCCAGAGCTTGGCGGAATTCTGAATCTTTTCCTCTTTCTCCCAGCGGAACAGTTTCAGGCTGACGAAGAACGCAACGCATAACGTGAGCAGCAGTGCCAGCACGGCAAATCCGTTGGCGCGAATGGATTCACCGACCAGCAAGATGGATTGAATCCCCTGAAAGAGATATGTGGCCGGTAAAAATTGAGCGACGCTCTGCAGCCAGATCGGCATAATGCTGACGGGGAAAGTGGCACCGCTGAGGAAAAGCATCGGCAGATACAGGAGTTGAATAACGAGCTGCGCCTCCTGCGCCGAATTGACGACCGAGGCAACGATCATGCCCATGGCTCGAAACGCAACCACGCCCACGGCGACAAAAACTAAGAGCGAGACAAGGTTGTGGGGATAAGGAGCATGATAGAGCGCGTTGCCGAAGAACAGGAACATAAACACCAACGGCAAAAAGGCGACCAGACCCGACACCATGGAAGCGACAATGATCGGACCGGCATTGATGGGCGCGACTTTGAAACGGCGCAGGATGTTCGTCTCGCGCTCCTGCACGCTCCGCATCCCCGCGCCGAAGAAGCCGCTACCTAGCACTCCAATGATCAGTACCGCGGCAATCACTTGCGCCATCGCGGCCGGACTTTTGCCTGCGTCAAATGCTTGCGCAAAGATGAAGAAAAAAGTCAGCGGGAACAGGTAGCTGTAGAAGAGGACCGCGCGGTCGCGGGCCATGAGCCGCAGGTTGCTTTGGATTTGCGCGAGGTAGGGTTTCATCAGTCGCGCAGCTTCTTTCCTGTGAGCTCAATGAAAACGTCTTCGAGCGTGGGCCGCTTCATGTGGATGTCTATCAGACGCAGGCCCTGTTGATCGATCCATTTCACAAGATCCACAATGGCGGCTGCGGGCTCACTGACCTGCAGTGAGAGCGTGCGCCCTTCATCGCTCACTGCGTGTTTTTCGTCGCGGAGCTTTTCCGGCAGGACTTCCATCGGCATAATTTCATTCGTGGTGACTTCTAACCGCGTGTGCCCGAGATTTCGTTGCTGGATTTCGCGCGGACTCCCGAGCTCGATGATCTTGCCGTTGTCGATAATAGCGACGCGATCGCAGAATCGCTCGGCCTCTTCAATGTAATGTGTGGTGATCAGGATGGAGCGCCGATGCTCCTTAAGTTCTTGAATTACACCGTGAATTTCATGCCGAACTTGTGGATCGAGTCCGCTGGTGGGTTCATCGAGGAAGAGGAGATTGGGGTCGTTGACCAGCGCCAGCGCCAAGGCGACGCGCTGCTTCTGGCCACCGGACAGCGTTTTGTAATAGGCGTCGCGCTTCTCCCAGAGCTGAAGCCGCTTCAGTAACTGGTCACGATCGGTGTGTTGGGCATAGAATGCCTCAAACAGCGCGAGCGCCTCATGAACCTTCATCTTGTCCGGCAGATTGGTGGCCTGCAGACAGACGCCGATGCGGTTCTTCAGTTCCTTCACCTGGACGGCGGGATCGAAGCCGAGAACAGAGACTGCGCCCGAGGAGCGCGGCCGCAGTCCTTCGAGAATTTCAATGGTGGTGGTCTTCCCCGCCCCGTTTGGCCCCAGCAGTCCGAACACTTCGCCGGTGTGGATTTCGAGATCGATGCCGCGTACCGCTTCGACATCGCCGTACGATTTGCGAAGGTTCTGGACGGAAATAGCCAGCGAACCGTTCATAACTTTAATGATTCGCGCAAAACGGGCACCAATCGCCCTTTGCGCTTCCGAGTCTGCATGCGTGTCTCATCAGTATGCCGGATGCTTTCGGTCATACGAAGAACCGGCGACGAAAGTTCGGTTTTTCGGGATGCGAGGCGAGTTAGGCGCGCTCCATGACTGTCGCGCCTCCGTCAGGGCGATGGTGGGTCGATTGGGGAGCTGATTCACCTCGAGTCAGGTCGGCGTAGGTCTCGCGCTTGCGGGCTATGTGGATCTGACTGCCGTCTATTAGCAGTTCACATGGGCGCGGACGGGAGTTGTAGTTCGAGGAAAGGACGAAGCCGTATGCGCCGGCGGTGCGGATGGCCAACAGGTCGCCGGGCTTGACGGGCGGAATCGAGCGATTGCGGGCGAAGAAGTCGCCGGTTTCGCAGACCGGGCCTACGATGTCGGCTGTGATGACATCGTTGGTTTGAGGCTGATTCACGGGAACGATTTCGTGGTGGGCTTGATAGAGAGCGGGGCGGATGAGATCGTTCATGGCGGCGTCGACGATGACGAAGGTCTTTTTGCCGTTCTGTTTGACGAGCAGGACGCGCGTGAGCAGGACGCCGGATTCAGCGACGATGGAACGGCCGGGCTCGAGCATCAGCGTGAGACCGAGCGGTTCAATTTTCGGGCGCAGGGCGGCGATGAATTCCGCCGCAGCAGCGGGACGTTCGTTGGAGCGATAAGAGACACCGAGACCGCCCCCCAGATCGAGATAGCTTATGGCGACGCCTCGGGAGCGTAGAGCGCCGATGAGGGCGATGACCTTATCGGCAGCGTCGAGCAAGGGCCCGGCGTCGAGCAGTTGCGAGCCGATATGGCAGCTAACGCCTTCGGCGGCGATGCCGGGAAGCCGGGAGGCCCGGATGTACAGATCCTCCGCGACGTTGATATCGATACCGAATTTGTGTTCGCGAAGACCGGTGGAGATATAGGGATGCGTGATGGCGTTGACGTCGGGATTGACGCGCAGGGCGATGGAAGCGGTTCGGTCCAGCGACACGGCAAGGCGCGAGATTAGATTTAATTCGGCCGCAGATTCGATGTTGAAGCTATGAATGCCTTCAGTCAGGGCATATACAATCTCGGCTTCGGTTTTACCCACGCCGGAGAAGACGACGGACGAGGCTTTGCCACCGGAGTTGAGGACCCGGTACAGTTCGCCTCCCGAGACGATGTCGAAGCCGGCTCCTTCGGCGGCGAGAGTGGAAAGAATGGCCAGGTTCGAGTTGGCTTTGACGGAGTAGCAGATGCGATGGGGGAGTCCGGCGAGCGCATCTTCGTAAGCGTGGAAGCGCTCGACGATGGCTCGCTTGGAATAGACATAGGCGGGCGTGCCGTGAGCTTCAGCAAGCGAGTTGAGCGGCACGCCTTCGCATAGCAGGGCGCCGTCATGGTACGTGTTCAAAGGACCTTCAGCGCTACGACCGTTTGATCGTCAGTGAGAGGCGTGGAGCCGCGGAATTTGTCCACGTCCGCAAACAAGGTTTTCACGAGTTCACGCGGGGTCATCTTACAGCTTGCTAGAAACAGTTTCCGAAGGCGCTTGCGTCCGTAGTCTTCTGTTTCGGCGAGCTGATCTTCCATGCCATCGGAATACAGGAGAAGAAGGTCACCGGGTTTGGTTTCGATCTTTTCCTGATCGTATTCCTGAACGTCCAGAAGACCGATGGGCACGCCTTCGGCCTTGATGGGGACGAGTTTGCCCTCGCGGCAGAGGAAAGGAGGAAGCGTACCTGCGCTGGCGATGGTCATGTAATGAGTGTTGGCGTTCCACAGCACCAGCGAAAGCGTGGCGTATTGCGCGTCGACCCGGCGTTCGAGTAGCGCCTCGTTCAACGACTTCATCAGTTGCGCGGGTCCGGGGCGGAGGGGGACCAAGGTGCGCAGGAGGCCGGAGATCAACGCGCCGTAGAGAGCGGCTGCGGCGCCTTTGCCGCTGACGTCGCCGAATGCGATCAGCGTGTATTCGGCGCTGTGTTCGAAGAAGTAGTAGAGATCTCCGCTGATCTCGCGAGCGGGACGGGACTTAATCGCGACTTCCAGGCCCGGAATATCGGAGACGGTTCTAGGCAGCAGGACGGACTGCAGCTTATAAGCCGCGCGCAGATCCTCTTCCATGCGCTGCTCGCGAGTCGCGATCTCTTCATACAGACGGGCGTTTTCGACTGAAGTTGCAATTTGCGGCGCCAGCAGGCTGAGCGCGCGCACGTGGTCTTCCGTGAAGAAGCCGATGCGTACGCTTTCGAGATCCATCACGCCGACGACTTTGTCACGCAGGATGAGCGGGACGGCTACTTCAGAACGGATGTCGCTGTGCGAGGCGATGTAGCGGGGATCTTGCGTCACATCGGCGACGCGAATCACATGGCGGGATTCAACCGCCGCCCCCGTGATGCCTTTGCCGAATTCCATATTGGAGACGGTGGTTTTCTCGTCGTAGCGCTGGCTGAAGCGGCAGCGCAGCAAGCGGCGATCGGGATCGACCAGGAAAATGCTGAACGCATCGAAGTTGATGAGGGCGCGAACAGTGACGGCGATCTTGGTGAGAAGCTCGTCGATCTCCAGGATGGAACTGAATTCCTGGGACACGTGCGCGAGGACGCGCATGAGGCGGTTTTGGCGCTCGACGCGGCGGTAGAGCCGAGCGTTATCGATGGCCACACCGACGCGGCTCGCGATCAAGGATAATAGCGCTCGATCCTGCTCAGAGAAGGCGTTCACGCGGGTCGATTGCAGATCGATGACGCCGACGAGCTTGCCGCGAATGAGCATGGGCGCGGCTAGTTCGGCGCGCACGGCGTCCAAGGCATTCAGATAACGAGGCTCGCGGCGCACATCCTGGACAAGGATGGGTTGGCGGTTAGCGGCGGTCCAGCCGGTGATGCCTTCGTTGAGCCCAATGGAGAGACTTTTAGCAACTTCATCCCGATGACCGATGGAGTAGCGCATGCGCAATGTACGCGTACGGTCGTTATAGAGAAGGATGGCGAAAAGTTCGTGCGGGATGACATCTTTGACGATGTCCGCAACGTTGGCGAGGAGGCGATCGAGATCGAGGGTTTCGCCAGTTACGGTGGACACTTCGAGCAGGAAGTCCAGCAGTTCGGCACGCTCTTTGAAGCGAACCTCGGCTTTTTGTGGCGTCGTCGGCATCAGTATCGAGTGTCCGCTCCGGCCGTATGAGCGGCATCAAGCGGCCCGGTTCGGAGTTCGTGCAAGATATTGACGCCGGAACTGGTCCCAATGCGGTTGGCGCCGGCGGCAACCATTTGCCGGAGCGCTTGCAAGGTGCGCACGCCACCGGAGGCTTTGACGCCGATCGATTCTCCGACAGCGCGACGCATCATTTGCACGTCGGCGACAGTGGCGCCGCCTGTCGAGAAGCCAGTGGAGGTTTTGACGAAATCGGCGTTTGCTTCTGAGGCGCAGGCGGCAGGAAGTGAGCTTTTCTTCTTCCGTCAAAAGACAGGTTTCGAGAATGACTTTGAGCAACGCGCCGCCGGAATGCGCGAGAGCGGCGACTGTGGCGATTTCATTCTGGATCATGTCCAAGGCGCCGGAACGAAGAGCGCCGACGTTCTGCACCATGTCGAGTTCGCGTGCTCCCGCCGTGAGCGCCGTTTCGGCTTCAGCGATTTTGGTGGAAGTGACGTTCGCGCCGAGCGGGAAGCCGATTACGGTACAGACGCGGACAGGGCAACCGGAAAGCTGGCCCGCGGCGAAACGAACCCAATACGGATTGATGCAGACTGAAGCAAAGCCGAATTCGCGAGCTTCGCGGCAGAGCGCTGCGATATCACGCTCGGCGGCTTCGGGTTTGAGCAGAGTGTGATCGATGAGCGAGGCGATTTCGCGCGGCGTACTCAGGATGTTTTCAGGACTTACGGAACTCACGGTTGTGGAGGACGAGCGGGGCGAGACTTCGATGACCGCAGCAGCCTCGTCGGCGCACGTAAGCAGCCTCGTGCGAAGGATATCACGGGAGAGCGGAAAGCGCCTCTGTTTCACGTCCGAGAAGATGAAGGGATGAGCGAGCGTTCGACGTTGCGCACATTGAGCCTGGTGCGCGGCGTGGTGGTGTGCGGATGGGTGGCGGGGCTGGTGTGGTGGGAGCGGCGCAAAGCACTGCGGCGCGTGGTGGACAGTAAGCTGAAACGGGACGCCAGGAACTTGGTGGTGGCGGCGGGCGCGGGCGCGGTGATGCAGCTTCTGGATGCGCCGGTTGCGTTCGCTCTGGCGGGACGCGCCAAACGAACCCGGACGGGATTGGTGCAATGGCTGCCGGCGCCAGGCCTGGTCCGGAGTGTCGCGGCGATTTTGCTGCTGGATTACACGCTTTACCTCTGGCATGTGCTGACGCATCGCGTTCCCCTGCTGTGGCGATTCCATCAAGTGCATCACGTGGACCGCGAGATGGATGCGACGACGGCGCTGCGGTTTCATTTTGGAGAGATCGCGATTTCGGTCAGCTTTCGCGCGCTGCAAGTGTGGACGATCGGTCCGGCGCCGGTGACGTTTGCGCTTTGGCAGATGTTCCTTTTCGTGTGCATCCTGTTTCATCACGCGAATGTCCGGCTGCCGATCGATTGGGAGAGACGGCTGGCGCGCCTGTTGATCACGCCCCGGCTGCATGGGATTCATCATTCGATTTGCGACGACGAGGTGAATTCGAACTGGTCGAGCGGGTTGACAATTTGGGATTGGCTGCACGGAACGTTGCGGACCGACGTGCCGCAAGACCGTATTGTGATTGGCGTGGCAGGGATGTTGGGCGATGCGGAGCAGAGTTTGGAAAAGGCGCTGACGCTTCCGTTCACCGAAGTTGTGGCGGCGATTCGGCCCGCGCCTCGGCACTTCCTGCGGCAACCGGTCGCCGCGCTGCAAAAATAGTCGCGTAACGGCGGATTGGCCGATTCCTCTCAGCAGGCGTCGGGCGTCGATTCGCCGCTCGATTCCAGCACGTCCTTTTCCCGCTCGATCTTCTCTATCTCCTTCAGCTCTATCTCCTGCAGGCAATCGTCCACCCAAGTCGGATCCCGTTCCACCGGCCCGAGATGCCCGCCCGCAATTTCCTTCTCGCGCTCCAGCGCGCGCAGCCACTCCTCAAACGTCATCACCTGGGTGCGGCATTCCGTCGTGCCGGGCAAGTCCTTCACCCACACATACTCGCTCGCCAGCCACGGCGAAATGCGCAGGTTGCGAAACACCCGCAGCGGTTTCGGCTCCATCGCCTCGGCTTGCGCCAGCAGCGCTTCATTCGAAGGCGTCAGCGTCGTCACCGTGTCCTCGCCGTCTTGCGTGACATTCACATGTTGCTCGAGCGCAGGCACCGGCACAGGCTTCGGCATCGCCAGCAGCTTGTCGACAGTGGTCGGCACGCGCGGCGCAGTCTCTTCCTCGTACTCCCGCCTGCGCCGTTCCCGCTCTTCCCGCTGCTCTTGCATCCGCTCCTCCGCGAACGCCTCATACACACGCACCCGCCGGAACCGCTCCACCGCCGCCATGGAGCGGTGAAAGCTGCGCTCCGCCGCCGTTTTAAACCGCAGCATCAAATTGAAGCGCTGCATCTGCTCCGCCGTCCACTCGTTCGCATCCGTCTCGGCCAGGCGCGCATCCACCGCCAAATAGTTCCGCTGGGTGCGATGCAGCAGCCACTCGTTCAGCGCCGCTTCTTCCAGCAACGGCCGCGCCCCGGTTTCCGTCTCGTAATTGGAAAACCACCACGCCTGCAGCGGCTCGAAATCCTCGGGCTGTTCGCCGTTGACGAACATCTGCTTCGAACAGCACGCGTGCGAGATCGCGTGCAGCGAAGAGTTGGCATTGCCCTGCGGTGAGTGCGGTCCGCCGGAGCGGTTCTGCTGTCCGTTGCCAGGACGCGATGCGCGACAACTAGAGGGAGGCAATCCTGACGCGGCATCGCGGCCGTTGGCGACAAGGTTTTCGAGAGCGTCCACGGCCCGAGTCTCCCCGCTCGCCCGTTCCATAAGCCCGCCGAAACGCGCCTAAATATCTGAAACGAAAGATCCACCTTTCTTTTCTCAATCTGAACTGCCGGGCCCGCATCCACTCGCAATTGGAAACGGCACTGACGCTTCCTTTTGATGAAGCGGTAGACCCGATTCGGCCTCCGGCTCGGCAGTTCGTGCGGGAACCCGTGGCGGCATTGCGAGAGTCGGCACAGTTTGGGTGTGAGTGTTGACTTGCCGATGGATTTCGAGGCGTTTAGGCGGCCTGCTGGCGCGCCAAAATGCGTTGCACCCGGTTGGGCATGCGCGTTTCGGGCGTTTCCAGCCGGTGATTGAGCAGTTCCTGGTGCTCGGCCTTGGCTTCGGCGAGCCAAATGTCGCATTTATGCAGTTCCTGCTTGCGATTTCATTTCTTGGGCGAGATCGTCCTTTTTCAGTTGCTGCGATTCGAACCCAATTTTGTCTTTTTTCCTTTCCGCTCTGAGCTTTAGCAGGTCACTGAGGCACTTGGAGAAGGCTCGTTCATTGGTGGTCTGGTAGCGCATGTAGAGGGCGAACTGGCGATCGGCGTCCTTTTGATCCTTAGTAGGGAGCGCGAGGGTGACATTTTGCAGTTGGATGGCGCGAGAGCGCAGCCAGTGATGCTGGGCCATGCGTTCGACCAGCAGGCTTTCGGTGACACCGAAGGGAGTGTGGTCGACCTGGAAGCTGGTCAGCAGCCTTTCATAGGCTTTGGGATCTTCGGTCGGCAGGAGACAGAATTCGCCGGCGAAGCCGTGGCGGAAATTATTCTGCGAGGAATTTACTTTACCGATTTCGCTGGTCGGTCCGGTACTCTTTTGGGCGTTCGCTTGATTGGCGCTAATTTGGGCTTCGGTTGCCATGGGTTGGTGGTTCCTTTCGACAATGAAAGTTGCCGGCCTGCAGGCGGGTCGGAGTTTTGGGCCGGCAGCGCGGGTCCCAAACGAAAACGCCGGCTGGGCTTTGGGCCTGCCGGCGTTTTTTGATGCTTCAGGGCACACGTGGCCTGAAAGGGTAAGTTAGCACGAAGGAGGACGTTTGGGAAGGGGAAAGTTCGGGGGTGTCGGGGCAAGGTGAGAATGTCCTAATTGAGCAAAGTAGAAATGACCTATTGACAGGGTTGGACCTGAGGAGTGGCAGAAAGAGAAGAACTCCTGATGAGTCAGGCCGACCGAGATCGGTTAGTGGCCCTGAAGAAGGCCGCGAGCGGAGCGACGACGCAACGCCAAGCGGCGGAGGAACTTGCTTTGAGCGAACGGCAGGTGCGGCGCTTGCTGCGCAAGCTGCGCGCGGGAGGAGATGCAAACATTCTGCATGCGCTACGCGACAGGCGATCGAACCGGAAGATGGATGAGGAGACACGGCAGCAAGCGATCACGATTTTGCAGGCGGAGGTGTATCGAGGTTTCGGCCCCACACTGGCGAGTGAGTATCTGGCCAGCCAGCATCGCATCACGGTGAGCAAAGAAACGGTTCGCCAGTGGATGAAAGAGGCCGGCCTGTGGAAGGCGCAAAAGCGGCGCATGGCCGATATTCGCCTGTGGCGCCCGCGCCGTGAACGCTACGGCGAACTGGTGCAGTGGGACACGAGCTTGCACGATTGGCTGGAAGGACGCGGCGAGTTGAAGTATCTGATCCTAATGATCGATGACGCCACCAGCCTTGTGTTTGCGCGGTTTGTGGAACGGGATTCCACCGAAACCAATCTTTGGGTCTTGCGGGAGTATCTCCAGCGGCACGGGCGTCCGCTGGCCTTTTACACCGACAAGAGCGCGATTTTTCAGGTGTGCGCGCGGAAGGATCCGCATGCTTTCGACGGCGACCCTTGGCCGCCGACGCAGCTCGGACGGGCTTTGGGAGAGTTAAGCATTGAACGCATCACGGCTCATTCACCGCAAGCCAAAGGCCGCATTGAGCGCAGCTTTCAAACGGCGCAAGATCGGCTAGTCAAAGGAATGCGCGTCGCGGGAGTGAAAACGATCGAGCAGGCGAATGCGTATCTGCAAGCGGAATATCTGCCGCACTGGAATGCGCATTTCGCGGTTCCTCCGGCCTGCGCCGAGGATGCTCATCGGCCGCTCGGAACCGAACACGATCTGGCGGCGATCCTCTGCCCTGTCTTTGAACGCACCGTGACGGGGGACTACACCATTCGCTTCGCGGGGAAAACCTACCAGATCCCGCGCGCCGACATCCGGCCCGGGCTACGTGGCTCACGCGTCCGAATCGAACAGCGGGACAGTGGCGAACTGGCCGTGCGCTTTGGTCGATATTACCTCGGGATTCATCCCTGTGCGGTCGCGGAACGGCTTGCTGCCGCGGACCCGGCTCCGCGCCTTGCCAAACCCGCTGCGGAGCGCCGCAAGAGTGATTGGATGCAGCGCTTCTATCAGAGCCGGATGCTACGCAAACCGGGTTCCAACGCCAATGGCGCCAGTTAGCCGAACCCTTTCCCAAGGAGCGCCGGCCCTCCTCCGGGCCGTCGATCTTTCGCCTTACAAGTCCAAAGCCGAAGCTCCGAGACTTCACCTGCCTGATTCCTCTGCAAAAAAAGCCCTCGCGCCGAATAGGGCTCGAGGGCTCAGCCGATCACGCCGGAGCCAGCCCCGTCGCTTCGGCTTTGGACATTCGCCCGGGCGCGACCCCAGGCGAACCCATTCACCTTAACCCGCTTGCCCCAGCTCTCTCTTGCCTATCGGACATTTCTACTTTGCCCCCACTAGGACATTTCTACTTTGCCTTGACAGGGGAAAGTTGGAATGCGTGCTTACATTGCACGCCAGGGCGATCCACGATCGGCTGGCATTCAAAAGGGGCTTCGAGTAGCTTACGAAAGATCGGCTCGGGTCAGCAGCTGCGAATGCGGTTACGACCGGTAAACGCACATCAGATCTGGCATTCCGGGTCGAAGCTGAAATCGGCGATGTCCTCGATGCCGAGTTAGGGACCTGCACCAGTCAGATTGGCCCACGTTTGATTAGCCGACGCAGCGGATGCTTGAAACGTTGTAACACGAGAGTTGATAGCATTTGCGCGGGAAGTAATTCCCCAGACCAGGTTTTCAATTGATTGGTCGTCAGGAAATGACGGCAATTGAACGTACTTGAATTCCTGCAAAAAGAGGCGAAGTTGCGGTACTGGTCCTGGGAGTAGTATAGGGATGACTGGCAATCTACGGTTACGAATTGGTTAATGGCCATTCAATCGCCTCGGAAGGCATCGTCAGGCATGTATCCAGAAGGCGCTGTCGGCAAATTCTTCGCCTTTCCACCAGTTCAGCTTTCCGGTGCCGTATCGGAAATTGATCGCTCCGGCTTGGCTTTGAAGTGGCGCGATGACTTCACCGGACGCGTCGCGGCGGGCTGAATTCGTTCCAGTTTCGGGTGCGACCACAACGATGTGACCCGACCTGCCATCCGCTTTTCTGCGCGCGACGATGAGCCCCACTCCTCCGACATTTATTTCTGTCTGCAGCTTCGTGGGAGTGCCGGTCTGACGCCAGCCGAAACGTAGACCGAAAGCGCGAAGCCATTGGAAGAGGGCGTTCGCTGTCAGTTCGTCGATGGTGGCGCCCAAGCGAGCCTCGACGTTCTGGCCCTGTGCGAGACATTCGATCGCGTCTTGCGTCCACCAGACGCGCGGAAGATAGACGCCTGCTACATGGCAATAATCGTGAGCGTAAATATTGCAGAACGTGGCCCCGGCCCGGGGTTGATAACGCTTATGCGAGGGCTTGTCGACGCCGAGGTAATCGATGATGGTTGCGAGTTCAGTACGGAGCTCTTCGGGCGTACTTCCCTGCCGTCCTGGTTGATCTGGTTCGTTCAGCGACAGAGCACCCGCAGGGTCGACGCGGCGGGTGATAGAGCCGCGAGGACGCGGAGCCCAGACAGCGACTATTCCGCTGGAAGGCGGAGTAGAATCGGGAGTAGCGACCGGGATTTCCCGGGCGACGCTGACCGGGGCGACGAATCTCGATTCCGCGAAGCCTCGTAAATGCGCACCGTTTAGACTGGTCTCGACTTCAAGGAACTTGTCGTTCCGTTTGCCCGATATGATGCGCACGCGATGTCGGTCGGGCAAGCGCGCCACGACGTTTGCAGCGGGCTTAGCGCGGTCGATGCGAGGTTCGCTGCGCAGTGCGAATAAAGCGTCTGCGGAACGTGCTTCTAACATGCGGCCGTTAGTGATAAGCGATGTGGGCGGACGCACGGGAGCGGTGCCGGCCGCAGGTGCGGGGACAAGCGCCGGTGTAGAAGGCGTGCACACCGTTTGGGACAAGCGAAGATAGTCGAAGATCAGCTCGCCGTAATAGTTCTTGCCGTCGAAATATCCTTGCTTGAGCCCTTTCTCAGGCTTGAATTTCCCTACGTTATAGGCAATCGCAACGTGCACCTTCTCAAGATCTGTGAGCGTCTGCTGACCGGCAATTCCCATACGCCCCATCGCGGCTTGCAGTTCGTCGATGCATTTCGTTAGGCACGAATCGAAATCGCACCAGCGACGTTCCAAGAAATACTCCGGGTCTGTTTTAAAATGCTGGAGGTCGTACTGGAAAATGCCAAATCCACGGCAGAATTTGTCTGGTCGGGCGGCGACGGTAGCGTAGCCGGGGACGTACTTCGCCATATTCACGAGTGCATCTCGGGCGATATCAAACATTTGCTGACCCCGATGCGCTACAAGCAGATCGGACTTGGTCTTAGGGAACGCCCTGCGACCTTTGTCGGCGTCGAGCGTATCTCCCACACAGATGTTTAGCAACTCCGGGAGCGTGAGTATCTTTCGGTTCGCTCCCCAGATCTCGACACGTCTCCTGAACCGCAATGGCCGCCAGCATGTCGAGGCTGAAAGGCGTGGTTGGGATTGCCGCCGCGACGGAATCGGAGAAGGTTTGTTTAAACCACAGGAAGTCTTGCTGTGTGGGCATAAGATGCTCTCCTCGCAGGTTGCCGCTGGTTTTAAGATCGGGGCTCAACTGTACCTTACGGTGTAATTGCTCTCGAGAGGGCGTGGAGGCAGGATTTGCAGACCAAGGTCCGCTATTCGGCCTGTTTGTCGAGGTGGAAAGGCATGTCGATTTCCGAGCGTACCCGCGAGGGACTGGCGTGGGCCTGCGCCAAGAGATACGCATCCTGCTTCAAAAGCAGGTCTCCAAGGCATCCATCGCCAAGATCGTCGGCGTAACAGGCGCTTATCAAAGGCGACGAAGATGAGAAAGCCCAAGAACTTGCGAGGAGTCATTCCGCGCCATCGCGCCAATGAGTACGCATCGACGATCGTGGATCGAAGCACGGGACTTCCTAAGTAGCGCGGACAATGTCGTAGAAGGGCACTCTCCGGAAAAGGAAGGTCCGAAAGACCCACCAGGTCCTCTCTCGAGGCTGATTACGTTACGCAACCGGAACGCGTTGAAGTCTGATCGGCCTTGCGTCGCAAGGTCTAAAGTCGATCTCTCATTGAACTGCTCTATGCTGTATTTCATAGGACGAGAAGGGTTTGCGGACCTTGCTTGCCGCACAATTGCGGACTGGCATTGTGCGGCAGACTCCATTCAAGTATCAGTAACTATCCAAGTATTTGAAGCCTACCTGACCGGCACGGCCGCAGTTGCCTCCGCGTTGACAGTGACCGTCGTGAGATCAACGGTCTTATCTATCAATCCTTTAATCCCATACCGAAGATGGTATTTGTTTTTTGCGTCGGGTGTGGACGCCAGTGCAACCGTCAGTGTCATTGGGTCAACTTTAAGCGTGCCACTTCTTGTGGACTGATCGTCTGCAACGAGCAAGACATTCGTTAGCAGATCAAGGTGTTTGCCCTTTATGGTCAGCGTTTTGGCGTTTATATCTGCACTGCTGATCAGAGGCTGAATCTGAAGCGAGAGGACATTTCCCGTATCGGTTTCCGTTTGGGCTTTGTCCACGCTGAATAGCTTGTACAAGCCTTCTTTGTCACTCAGCACTGCAGGGTCGAACGTAATAACAGCCGAACTACCGTCCTTAGCAGGACTAACTTTTCCGAGCACTTTATCTGTTCCTTTCTCCAGTGCCGCACTAGCGATAGTATCGAGACTGGAGCCGGTTACGGTACAGCTGATAACTCCGTTCTTTGTTTGCGAGATATCTACCGCACCAGTCGATGTGAGAGTTGGGCAATCGATATTCCCTAAGCTTGTCTGCTTCGTTAGTTCCTTGATATGAACTCCGCCGATCACAACATAAGTATGGTCCTGAAGAATCCGGAGAGCAGCAGCCTTCCATTTCCTGTAATGCAAGTCGTCCCAGGCCAGTGGATATTGGTCTACTGTCTTCGACGCATCGTCGGAAGATGGCCTCTTTCTATCTGCAGGCTTTGGGAGTGAATATCTGTCCAAATAGGCCGGATTTCTGTTGGCAGCCTTATTGATACTGGAAGCAGTCCCTGTGCCGTCCCCGGAGTCACAATATCGCTGACTTGAATGAAACAGGTTGTGTGTCCCAGTATTCCACCCGCACCACGCAAAAGGAAGCTGTTCAATCGGCTTCTCCGAGATAAACGTCACCAATGGAACCGACCCCTGAATCGGCACAATAACTTTGCTCGTCGAGGATGCAGAGAAAACCAGATCATTGATGTGATTTAGCTGCTCCACAGTATGATCAGGGAAAATAGTTGAATAACTCGGAAGGAACGCACCCTGAAAGACTGCTACGGCGGTCTCGAATTCTCTGGAGCCTATGATCGACGACGACCCGGCGATCGCGCCCACCGCCTCCAGAGAATGTAGAACCAAATTGCGTCGATCCTCCGATTGTCCTCTTTGGGCGACCGCCCGGACCAGTAATTTGTCACGACCGGCCTGGAATCGGCTAAAGTCCCTTTGATCGATACCGGTATCTACTGCTACTTGGATGTCGTGGATCAGGAACTCATTTGTCGTATTCAGGTTCCGGACGGTTACTTGCATTCCAAGGTAGGTATTAGCGACACGTCGCCCGAACACATCGCTTGTCTCTTGCCAGGTGAGAAGGGCTACCGAACAACTGACGTCCGGAGGTGCCTGGAACTGAGTCTTTGCAACGGCGGCGTTGACCGCAGGTGTAAGAGCGTTGGTAATGGCATTCGCAATAATGTCCGACACCGAACCCTGAACATTAGCCTCGGGCGCCGACGTATTCACCTCCTGCCGGAGAGTGGCTGTGATTGCTTGGCGCGCTGCATTAGTCATCTCTAACAGAATTTCATCTGTGGAGCTGCCCGCCAGAGTCGGGACTTCCTTCCCGACCTGTTCTTGGAAAGCCTGGGCAACTCTTCCGGCCGCTGCCGCAGGATCGAGAGTTGGTCTGTAGACTTGAGTGGGACTCTTAGGCTCCTGTTGCTGCTGCTGCTGGAGGCCCATCTTCACCGCATTCTCGAGTGCAGCGGTCGTATCGACTATGATCCGAGCCACTGTTGAGGCATCTACGTAGGTGGGTTGAGGACCTGGTGGTGAAGATGCGCGCATGCCGAACTGCTGTGTCTCCGTGAAGATGCAAGGTACAAAGTCTCCGAGCGGTGACGCCACTTGGCCTGAACTTCCAATGGATGTTCCGGTGTCACTTCTCGGAGCAGCAGATTGGTTGGCCTGCGGAGAAGGGCGGGCGGACAACAAAAAGGAACACGCGAAGGTCGCAGCTATTTGTGTAAATATGCGCATCAACAATCTCCAGTCAGGTAATGGCAAGCAACGAATACTTAAGTTTCCATGCAGATTAGCTGTACATCATACAACAATTCCCACTGTGCGGCCTGTGCAGCTATGAAAGCCAGTTACCACATCCGGCGTCATTGTCCAGAAACGGGCTTCGGGGACCTTCGTCAATGCACGCTCGCCGCGAATTGCGGCCGACGCGCCGGGCAAGGAGCCGGGCGGCAATGCTGGACTGAACAATGAAGGAATTGCGCACCAAGGTTTGCCGTCGAGGGCGGGAAGTTGGGCGGTAGTACTCGACAGGGGAGCGACGGTCACGCTAGCAACCGTTTTTGCGTTGGGACTATCGCCTTCCGTCGTAGCGTAGAGGACTTGCGCAGCATTCCGGCATCGGAAAAGTTCAAGGCTGTGTAAGTGGGATGTTCGCGCATGCCGCGCAGTACAGATCCGTATACATCGAAATCCGGGCATGGCGGTTGTGGTAACCGATAGGCCGATTGCGCGCTCGCCGGGGTCGGCGATCCGAGTACAGAGTGGCGCACAGGTCCGGCAGTACTTCGGGAGCCCAGACACTGGTGGTCCCGCCGCGCCGTTCACTGGTCTTGCTATACTCGGACTTTGTGTCTGCCGGGCGAACCGTCAGCGTGGGCGCTAGACGGAATTGGGGAGGGTAAACGTGTTAATCAGCCTCCAGCAACTGGAAAAACGGCCTGTTCACTTCAATGTGGATGTCCCAGCAGGCGAAATCGAATTTGACAGCAAACTCAGCCAGTCCTCCGTGCTCCACGCCGAAGGAACGGCGGAGCTGCTCAACCACTCGCTCGGCGAGATCCGTATTGAAGGGAAGCTGACCGTCACCATGGCCGCCACTTGCGACCGCTGCCTGGAACCGGCTATGTTTCCCGTTGAAGACAGCTTCGACCTGATCTACATGCCGGCTGAGGAATCTACGCGGCGGCGAAAGAGAAGTGGACGAAGCGGCTATCGAGGTCGGGTTCTACGAGGGCGGCGGCGTCGCAATCAACGACGTGGTCCGTGAAGTGGTCCTCCTCGCGCTGCCCATGCAGTTAGTCTGTGAAGAGGACTGCAAGGGCATCTGTCCCAATTGCGGCGAAAACCGCAATCAGCGGGCTTGTGGCTGCCAGCCGCGCCTATCTGACGACCGCTGGAGCCAGTTAAAGAAACTCCGGGCCGAGATCGGTTCGCCCAACTGAGTGCGCTCGAACGCGGCTCATACGTTGTAAGAGAATTTTGTAAGAGAGAGATACTATGCCGAATCCCAAACGACGCCATTCGAAGCGCCGCACCTCCACTCGCCGCGCACATGACCATCTCGCGGTCCCGCAGCTTGCGGAGTGCCCCAATTGCCATGAAAAGATCCGTCCTCACCGTGCCTGCCCTCACTGCGGCAAATACAAAGGCCGCGAAGTCATCGAAGTCGTGGAAGCCTAACGCCGCCCGCTCCGCGGCTTGAGACGAAAACTCCATAAATGGTCACCATAGCGCTGGACGCAATGGGGGGTGATCACTTCCCCCGCCCCGAAGTGGAAGGCGCCCTCCAGGCCGTCAAAACTTTCGATATTAAGATCATCCTCGTCGGCAATGAAGAGGTGGTCCGCGCCGAGCTTGATCGGCATCCCGGTTGGCAGAAGCTAGCCATCGAGATCCGTCATGCCAGTGAGCAGATCACGATGGAAGATAGCGCCGGCAAAGCCGTCCGCGCGAAGAAAGACAGCTCTATTCGTGTCGCCACCCGCCTCGTCCGCGAAGGCGTGGCGCAAGGTGTCGTTTCGGCCGGCAACACCGGCGCGGTGATGGCCACCGCCAAGTTGGTCCAGGGCATGCTCCCTGGCGTCGATCGCCCTGCGCTCGCATCGCCGCTGCCAACCGCGACCGGCAAAACCGCCGTCATGCTCGACGTCGGAGCCAACGTGGATTGCACGCCCAAAATGTTGGCCCAGTTCGCCGTCATGGGCAACGCTTATTCGCGCGTCATCTTTCGCAACACGCGTCCGCGCGTCGGCCTCCTCTCCATCGGTGAAGAGGAGCATAAAGGCAATAGCCTGACGCATGAAGCCACCCCGCTGCTCAAGAGTCTGAAGCACATCAACTTCATCGGCAACGTCGAAGGCCAACATATCTACACCGGCAGCGTCGACGTTATCGTCTGCGACGGATTCGTCGGAAACGTCGCGCTCAAAGTGAGTGAAGGCTTGGCCTCGGTGATCCGGCAGACGCTCAAGAAGTCGCTCAAAACCAGCCTCACTCGTAAGTTCGGCGCCATGCTCGCCCAGGGCGCGTTCCAGGAACTCAAGAAAAGCACCGACTACTCCGAGTACGGCGGCGCCCCGCTGCTGGGCCTCAACGGCATCTGTGTCATTTGCCACGGCCGCTCGAATCCGAAAGCCATCCGCAACGCCATCCGCGCCGCCAAAGAGTTCGCCGAAGGAAAAATCAACGAGCGAATTGCAACGGAACTGGATGGGTGGTCATCAGCAGCACAGGCAGGGTAGTTTTATGGCCCAGGCAGGCTAGTCTATGTCAAAATTCCGCGCGCTCGCGTTGCTGGCCCTGAGCGTTGCGTCGCTCTGCAGCGCCAAAGAAGATCCCGTTCAGTGGAGCCTCACTCCTTCCGCTCAGGGAATCTTCGACCTCAAAGCAACCATCGAGCCCGGCTGGCATCTCTATTCGCCCACCACGCCGCCGGGTGGGCCGATCATTACCAAAATCCAACTGCCCGCCAACCCCGCCATCGCGAGTTATAACGTCTATCGTCCCCAACCCGTTCGCAAGCTCGATCCGAACTTTGGTGTTGATACCGAGACCTACACCGGCGCCGCCACTTTCCTGATTCAAGCCGAGACTGCTCCGGCCGTCACCGGCAAATCCGCCATCCAAGCGGTCGTTCGCTATCAGGCCTGCACCGACGTCAAGTGTCTTCCGCCCGTAAAGAAAACCGTCTCGGCCGACCTTACCGTTTCGCTAGGCGCCTCAGCCGCTCACTTCGCCGTTCCCGCCGGTTATCTCTTGGTTCCGGCTTCTCCCACAACGGCGTCCGCCGCAAATCCTGTGAAGTCGGCCGCGACGTCGCGCGCGCCCATCACAACAGATGAGCCGCTGCTGCCGTTCCTGCTCACCGCTTTCGGCTTCGGCCTGGCCGCGCTGTTCACGCCGTGCGTCTTCCCGATGATCCCCATCACGGTTTCGTTCTTCCTGAACCAAAACGGATCGGGCACCGCTCCGCAAAAGCGCTGGGGCTGGCTGCAAGCGCTGGTCTTCTGCCTCGGCATCATCGTCCTGTTCACCGGGCTCGGATTTCTGGTCACCGCCATCGCTGGTCCTTTTGGCGTGGTTGAATTGGGCTCCAGCCCTTGGGTTAACGGCTTTATCTCAATTGTCTTTTTCATATTCGGCCTGAGCCTGCTCGGAGCCTTTGAGCTGCGCCTTCCGTCCGGCGTTCTGACAAAACTCAACCAAGCCTCACAAGGCGGAGGTTACGCTGGCACGCTGCTGATGGGCCTGACGTTTTCGCTCACCTCTTTCGCTTGCATCGGCCCCATTGTCGGCCCGCTGTTAATCGCCTCCATCCAGAACAAAGGTTCACAACCGATTCTCGGCATGCTTGCGTTCGCCACTGGTTTGGCCGCCCCGTTCTTTTTGCTGGCGCTGTTCCCGTCCTATCTGAAAAAACTGCCGCGCAGCGGCGGCTGGATGGCGCGGGTCAAAATCGTTCTCGGCTTCATCGTTCTCGCGGTCATGCTCAAGTACCTGAGCAACGTCGATCAGGTGCTGCAGACGCATTTGCTCTCGCGCGACGTCTTCATTGCGTCCTGGATCGTCCTCTTCGCCCTGCCCGGCCTCTACTTGCTGGGTTTGCTTCCCATGGAAGGCATCAAGAAAGACGAACACCTCGGCGTCACCCGCGCCCTCAGCGCGGCCGTCCTGCTCATCTTCTCCATCAGCCTCATCCCTGGACTATTCGGAGGCCGTTTGGGCGATCTTGACGCCTTTGTCCCGGAAGCCAGCAACACCGTCTTCAACGGTTCGGCCACTCAGTCCGAAGCCGGTTCGGGCGCTTACTTCAAGAATCAGCTCGACGCTGCCCTCGCAGCCGCCAAGCAGCAAAACAAGCTCGTCCTTGTGAACTTCACCGGCTACGCCTGCACCAATTGCCACTGGATGAAGGCCAACATGTTCCCACGCCCCGAAATTCAGTCCGCGATGAAAGACCTCATTCTCGTCGATCTCTACACGGACGGCACCGATGCGGAATCGGAAAAGAACCAGAAGCTCGAAGACCAGAAGTTCAGCACCGTTTCGATTCCCTTCTACGCGTTAATGGATGCCGATCAAAACGTCATCGCCACATTCCCGCAGTTGACCCGCAACCCGCAAGAATTCCTAAGCTTCCTGCAAACCCGAGCCAGCGCCCACGCCTGAAAGCGCGCAAGCCCTCCGGACCGCCGCGACGACTTCGTCCGGCTGCTCCAATTGAATCCAATGAGTCGAGTTTGAGACCCGGAGATGCAGACCATTTCGCGTGGCGGCGATCCAGCCATCGCGTTCCAGCAACTCGGTGGGTGTCGAGTTAGCGGCTGAAAGAATAATGGAAGGAACAGCGGCCGGCAGAGGCATTGACGAGGCCGAAGCGGCTGCTGCGGGTAAGCATTCGAGATAGTCTGCCATAGCGCGAAAGGATTTGGGGCGACTCCAATGGGCTCGTAGGAAGGGCCACACTTCGGGCGGAAGCCTTCTGATTTCGCCCGTGAGCCGCTCGATGACGCTGGCGTCGCGTTGAGCTGTGACTTTGGCAATCAGCTTGGGCAGCCGGCGACCGCCGGAAGCGAGCGTCCACAGGGCGAATTTCACCAGGCCAAGATGGGCGAGCAGCGCTCCGCGACGGGAGAGACGAACACCAAGGGCGAGGCGCTGCCGGTTGTGGAGCGTGCACTCAGCCCAAATCTCGAGCGAAACCGGATCGACGAACACGAGGCCTGCGACTTCCTGCGGCCGCAGATGAGCGTAGGCGCGAATAAGCAGGCCACCGAAGGAGTGTCCGACAAGAACGTAGGGCGGTGGCACGTTTCCGCGTTCCAGAAGCGTGGCGAGTTCGGAGACCATCTGCGGAACCGTTCTGGGTTCCGTGCAAGCATCGCTCCAACCTAGGCCGGCGCGATCATAGCTGCACACGCGGGTGAATTCGGCGATTTTGGGTTGGACGAGAGCCCAACTGAGCGAACTGCCCGCGATTCCGGATTCGAGCACGACAGCGGGAGTGCCGGCACTCTGTTGGTGTAAATCCTGCTGGTGCAAATGAAGACGGCAGCCGCCTCGGCCGAGGCCTATGTCAATAAGCCGGCCAGGGGCGGGAAGCATAATTAATCAGCGATCATCAGTTCGCCGGGAAGAATCGGTCTGGTCCTCGGAAACAGACCAAGAGCAGCAGCAATGCCGGGCGCCACGAGCGCCAGGACGAATGCCACGAGCTTGGCAACGTCACCGGAGTGACCGCGCGGAAGAACTTTCCAGAGGACCAGCACGACGGCCTGCGCGAACGTGACCGCATAAACGGTGCCGTAGAAATAGCGACGCTCTGTTCCTTCGCCCTGCGTGGAAGTCTTTACTCTGGGGAGGACTCCGGCGAAGCCAAGGGTCAGGATGACGAGCAAGAGAGGCAGATAGCCGTAGAAGTATATCTGTTGCAAATACCATTTATGCGTTGCCACGGCGACAACCAGTCCGATCAGGTTCAAGGAAGCAAAGCTTAGCAGCGCATTCCAGGCGAAGGTATAGCAGATCCGGCGATAAAGCGGATTCGGTTTGTCTTCGCAAAAGCGGAGGATGTAAGGACGCGGCTCGACCCCCGGTAATTGCCCAAAAAGCCCCGCGACGCCCGTGACGGCCACAACCAGAATCAGCCAAAGCAGGTTGCGGAAACTGGGACCATGCGCGAAGAGGTCGAACGTCAACGGACCGGGAGCAAGGAAGAAAACCCAGATCCAAATAGGCCAGTGCGCGATGCGATACACAACCTTGTTTCGTTGACGGATTTTGCGTTCATGAGCATACTCGACTTTGATCGCGTAAGGCATTGCTGAAGTGATCGTACTACTTACGATGCGGCGCAAACGGCCGCAGTCTCAGGCGCGGCTGTTGCGCTATTACGGAGCATCCCGCTCAGGGATTTTCCGCGGAGAAATCGGCGGTGCCGACACGGACCTTAGTTTGGCGCAAAGGAGCAGAGGCACCGTCATTCTTCGGAGAGGCCGATTTTGCAGGCTGAACAGTTTCGGTCCAGGCGGCGTAGACGCGATTGTTGTATGCAGTGATCCAGGTGTAGTCTCCGATGAACGCGCCCTGGCCGTCCCACGGGGTGCTGGTCCAAGCGTAGTTACGGAAGGAACGGCCGCCATCGTTGGAGCGGGCCAGAGTGATGGTTAACTTTTCGTTCTTGGGATCGCTGCGACGGTCGTAGAACATAACGTAGATAGAACCGGTGATGGGGTCGACCGCGAGCGACTGATAAAACTGATCGATGCCGTCGTGGACCGGATCGTCGTTCACGCGCACGGCGGGAGACCAGGTATGACCGCGGTCGTCGGAGGAAGAGAGGAAGACGTCCACATCGCCATTGCGGTAGTCGCTCCAGGCGACATACAGGCGGGCGCGATTGTCAGCGTACTTGCCCGAGGCGATCTGAGCGAAGCCTTCGACGCGAGAAACGCCGGGTACATCGCCAAAATAAGGAGGCGCGGTTTCGAGGATCGGCTGAGGATGGCTGAACGTTTTGCCGGCGTCGTGAGATTCGGTGAGGACAATGCTATTTCCGTCATTCCAAATGGCGTAGAGCGAGCCGTCGGAAGCGACCGTCAGCATGAAGCCACCGAGCGAACCATTGTCGTCGCGGGGCAGACCGGCGTGAGCGTCGATACGCATAGGCGCGAACCAGCTTTGGCCCGCGTCAGTAGAGCGGGAGAAGAGCATGATGGACTTGTCGATCTGCCATTCGACCCAACCGACGTAGAGGTTACCCGCGAAGGGACTTTGGGCGGCGGTGTCGGCGAAAATGCGCGGCTCGTCTTCGAACTCAATGTCCGGCTCATGACCGCTCGCGAAGGCTTTCACAGCCACAGCTTTTCCCCAGGTCTTTCCGGCATCGCTAGATGAGCGCACGAAAATGCCATTTCGACCGGCATTGCGGGCCCAGTACGAAGGCGTTCCGAGCCGATCGAAAGCCAGATAACACCAATAGGCGCGACCCTGGTTATCGAAGGCGGTTGTGACATCACCGACAACGTGCCAATCGGAGATGTCAGTTCGTTTCGCAAGGATGAATGTTTTGCCGGCATCTCCGGAGAAGACGGCGGCTCCGAGCCCCTGGACTCGAGCTCCCCCCTGATAGACGGCAACGATTTGCGAAGGGTTATTGGAATTGAGAGCGATGCCCGGTTCGCTCACGCTACCCCTCGCATTTGAGATGTCGACAACGGTTGCTCGAGGAACGGGCGGCAGAGGGGTTTCGCCGAGAGTCAGCGCACAGGTGACAGCATTGAGGAGCAGCGTTGCCGAGAATCTCATGGACGGAATCTTTTCAGGACCGGAGTCTCTTCAATGTAATTAGTGGGTGAGAAAGTACGAACGCCGTCGGTCTCGCGCCGGTGCTGCTTCAGATCAGCGGGACGTGATTGAGGTGCGGCGTGGCGGCAGCCACATAACCGCTCGGCGTCAGACCTGAAAACGATTGGAAATCATGGATGAAGTGCGACTGATCGTAGTAGCCGGAGTCCAGCGCAACCTGCGGCCAATCGATATCTATCCTTCGATGAACGGCCTGCAAGGCGTGCTGAAAGCGGCGCACCCGGCAAAACACTTTGGGCGTCAAACCCACCTCACGCCGGAACAGTTCGCTGAAGCGCCTAGAACTCAAGCCGGTCCGCTCACGCACTGCCGCTACTCGGTCGACGTATCCTGAGCACCGGAACTGCTCCAAACCGTAGGCGACCGCCGGATGCAGCGCCAGCGGACGAGTGAGCTGCTCAAGCAGGCAGCGTTCCAGAACCGCGAACATCGAGTCTACACTGCCGGCCGCCAGAACGCGCTCGCGTACTTCACTCGTGTGACCGTTCCACAAATCTTCTAGTGCGATCGCCGTCCCTTCCGCCTCCGATATCGGCATGCGGAAAAACGGGAACGCCCCGCCGGGCCGGAACTGGATTCCAACCACGCGTTCCTGTTGACTGGTATCGATGGCAAAACAGTCCGAACGCGCACCGGACAATACGGCTAAGCCGTACGTGTTATACCGGTTGAGATCTCGCGCGTCATACATCCGAATCGGGTCCTCTCGCAGGTTGAAAATGATCGAGCATTCCCCGTTCGGCAGTAGCCTTTCTTTGGAGTGAGTCCGCGGCGCTCCTTCCGCATACCAAAAGCACTGGACGAAATCCGAGAGCACGGAACGCGGAGTGAATCTGCGGCTGTCCATTCGAACCTATCCTCAATTTACTCCGGCGGGCGTGCTGGTTGCGAATCTGCGGGACGTTGCTCATCAATGGCTGCTCAACGTTTTTATGCGAAGCAATCAGCGCAGGAGCGGGCGGCTTGTAGGCTTAAAATGGTGCCTGAATGAGCAGAGTGGAACAGATCGAGGGACAAGTGAAGGACCTCAGTCCTGAGGAGCTCAAGGATTTCCGGAGCTGGTTTGCGGAATTTGACGCCGCAGTTTGGGATCAGCAGATTGAGGCGGATGCTGAAAACGGCAAATTACTCTCCGTTGCAGAGCGTGCGCTTCGGGATCATCACTCGGGCCGCTCCAGCAGGCTGTGAATCATCAGGCAGCGCCTGATTTCTGGATCAGGTACCGTGCCCTTCCTGCTGAGATTCGTGCACTGGCAGACAAAGCATTTGCGCTCCTGAAAACGGAGCCGCGCCACCCGTCTTTGCATTTTAAGAAGGTCGGGCGCTTCTGGTCGCTCGGGTTGGATTGCATTATCGCGTTCTGGGTCTTGCCGTGGATGATGGCGTTCTTTGGTTTTGGATTGGGAGTCATGCCGAATACGATTCGCTGGTTGGCTGATCTAGTGTGTGATGTCACGTGAGAAAAAGAGAGTGCCTGAGCTCGGCTCCGAAGAGGAAGAGCGGGAATTTGGGACCGAACAGGATTCGACAGAATTTGCTCTTTCGCATTTGCTGTCGGTGGCTTTGCTCAATTTGCGAGTGCGTACAGGCAAGTAGCGCGTCCCTCGTTTTGAAAGACCAGTTTGAAACTGCGCTCGCCTAATCGACGCGCACCCGCCGGAGTCGCGAAATTGGAACGATTGGTGCGTTTAAGGAATGTGTATCCTCTGTAGCGTGGCGTAGATGGCCAAAGGGATGATCAAATATGACTGGATCAACTTTCGAGACAAACCCAGTTTTTCTGAAAAAGCTGCTGGAAGACTGCCATTGCGGAGATGTCCAATTACCTGATTTTCAGCGCGGCTGGGTTTGGGATGAGGACCGCATCAAGAGCTTGATTGCATCGGTTTCTCAGGCGTTTCCTATCGGCGCATTGATGTCGCTTGAGACTGGTGGGACAGTGAAATTTCAGCCGAGACCCCTCTCTGGTGCACCAAAAGCCCTCGAGAAGGTGCCTCCTCGCTTCCTGCTGCTAGATGGCCAGCAACGCATGACTTCTCTCTACCAGGTCACGAGAAGACAGGTCGTCGAGACCGTCACCTCGCGGAACAAGGAGGTGAAGCGATGGTTTTATATCGACATCCAAAAGTCGCTTGATCCTGCAGCCAATTGGGAAGAAGTGATTGTGGGCATTCCGGAGAATCGACTTGTAACTAGAGATTTCGGGCACACGGTGGAGCTAGATCTTCGCTCTGCCGAGCAGGAGTATAAGCTGCGTATGTTTCCGGTTAGTCAAGTCTTCGACGCTGATGACTGGTTGGAAGGCTTCAACGAATATTGGGACGGTGACCACAATAAAAATGTTCGTTCTGAGTTCAAAAGTTTCCGGCGACATGTGCTGGAGAATTTTAAGGACTATCAGGTGCCGGTCATACGACTTGGTAAATCAACTTCCAGGGAGGCGGTGTGTGTTGTCTTTGAAAAAGTGAACACCGGAGGCAAGCCGCTCGATGCCTTTGAGTTGGTTACCGCAACGTATGCCGTCGAAGGGCATGAATTGCGGAAAGACTGGTACGGCGATTCTAAAATGAAGGAAAAGGGGCGTCTCGAGCGCTTTAAAGAAACTCTTCGGCCGGCTGGCGCCAAAACGGGAATCATCGGGGGAGTTTCTAATACCGATTTCCTTCAGGCAATTTCGCTTTTCCATACGCGTGACCTGCGACGTGCGGCAGAGAAGGATGGAAAGCAGGGCAGAGACTTGCCAGCGGTAACTGGCAACCGCCAAGCGCTTTTAGACCTCCCGTTGAAGCAATATCTTAGATACGAAACGCACGTTGAACAGGGTTTCATTCGCGCTGCAAAGTTCCTATACCAGCTGTATATTTATCGTATTTTTGACCTGCCCTATCAGTCTCAGATCGTTCCATTAGCCGCCATTCTTGCTGATATTAGCGACGCTTGGGAGCATCAGGCCATTCGCGAAAGGCTGGAGCGCTGGTACTGGAATGGAGTTTTCGGTGAACTCTACGGTTCGGCGGTCGAGACGCGCATCGCCCGCGATTTCATGGAGGTGCCTGTCTGGTTGAAGGGTGGCGTCGAGCCCTCAACGGTAAGCGAGACCATATTCCGTGCTGACCGACTGAAGACTATGCGCATGCGTTTGTCTGCTGCTTATAAGGGAGTGAACGCTCTCCTAATGAAGCATGGTGCTCAAGATTTTCGTTCAGGCCAGAAATTCGAACATGCGATTTTCTTTGATGAGAATGTGGATATTCATCACATCTTTCCTCAGAACTGGTGCAAGAAGCAGAAGCAGCCCATCAAGCCCGATGTTTTTGATTCCATCATTAACAAGACACCTCTTTCTTTCAGGACCAATCGGATCATCGGCGGTGACGCGCCCTCTGAGTATCTCGGCAAATTGGAAAAAGGCGATCAGTCAACGTTGCCAATTGATCGTGAAAGGCTAGACAGCTATCTTCGATCTCACCTAATTGACCCCGGGCTCCTCCGCGCGAACAAGTTTGATGAGTTTATGTGGGATCGACAAAAGCAGCTTTTGGCGTTGATTGAGAAGGCGACCGGCAAGGCTGCGTATACCGGGAGTGATCAAGATGAAGGCGAAGAGGCTCAAACTGAGGAGTATTATGCTGAGACTGAACTGACGACTTCACAGCCTTGAGCAAAGACCTGACGCGCCATCCCGAAATTATCAGTGCGAGTGGAGTACGCACTATGCGCCCTGC
>CAVSTO010000010.1:0-83432 GCA_963730865.1 uncultured Acidobacteriaceae bacterium
GACCGCCTGAATAGTAAAGGCCCATGCGCATGCCTGCGGAGCGAACGGCGGAGTGATTCGCCGACAATGTCCCGTTTGGCGGAAAGATTCCGGCCGTCCGGCGTGAGGATTGGAGACCGCGGAAGGCCAGAGGCGGAATCCGTCATGATGTTTTGTGGTCAGGACAACGTAGCGCGCGCCGTGTTTTTGAAAAAGCGACGCCCACATGTCTGGCTTCCAGAGTTGCGTATCCTTATTAAAGGTATCGATGAATCTGTAATAGTCGAAATCTTTGCCGTAAGTGGCTATATGATGTTTGTAAGTGGGGGGAATTGACTATGCGCAGGGAATTGAGATACCACTCCGCGCGGGGATTGTCCCTTAACCATTGGTTGCGGTCGACCTTCCCTAATTCGCCGGTCGGGGCGCCCAGCAGGTACGGAATAGAGGCCCCAGTGAATGAACACGCCCAGTTTTGCATCCTGGAACCAATCAGGGACGGCGTGCTTTCGACAGAGCCAAGGGGGTCGATAGTGCCGCTGCGCGGGGCCGGCATATTTTGCGCGAAGCCTTTGATCGCGTAACAGCTGTGGCACCCGCTAAAAGAGAATTAAATGACCTGCGATTTATAAGTTGTCCCGTTGTATTTTTATTTAATCGAGGTGGAAGACCTCGTCCATTTGAGCCCACCACTCACCACTGTTGCGGGTCGGAAGGGGAGACTGCATCGGCTCCATAATTCGCCACCATTCCTGTGTTTTGGGATCGGCAGCGATCTTGGCCCAGTCCGCTTCCCTGTTGTCGCCGCGGTATTCCATATACGCGAAGAGAAGATTATCTTTCAGGAAGATCGAATAAATTCCCGATGTTGCATTCAGTAATCTTCTTTAGAATTTCCGGCCAGACAGCGGCGTGATAGCGTTTATACTCTTCAATCGCCTCGGGCTCGATGCCGAGAACCATACCAAATCTCTGCACTGATAATCCCACTTTTCTGTCAGGAAATCTTAAACACGAACGCGTACTGACCCGTCTTTTCCGATGGAACGTTTAAGGTAAGCCCATTGGCATCCTGGATCCAGTTAATCTTGACGTCGGAGCCGAGCAGGCGAATCTGTTTCGGCCTTGCAAAGCCGTTTGGGGAGCCCTTCGCAAGCAATTTAATGGGAAGTTTTCCATCAGCCGGCCAGCCAGAGAGCGATCGCGTATAGATCGTTTCCGTGGGTTGTGAAGCGAATGTCCTGGCTGGTGTAGCCCTTGGTAGCGGTGTCATTGAATGAGCCGCCGACAACCTTTGTCGGCCCTTCGCCATAGACCTTCCAGGGACGAGTCCCGTAGATCGCCTCACCATTCGTGTCGAGCCACTTCCCCATTGCGAGCAGGATTCTTTGCGCCTGTTCGGGGATGACGCCATCGGGGCGAGGGCCGATATTTAACAGCAGCGCGCCGTTCTTGCTGACGATGTCGACTAGTTGATCGATCAAGGATTCGGGCGAGCGAAACTCATCGCCTTTGATATATCCCCACGATTTGGTACTGATGGAAGTGTCCGTCTGCCAGAAAAGAGTTCGTGATGCATCGAGCTGGCCGCGCTCAATATCGAGGACGGCTTCGCCGTCCGGGAACGACTTGAATTTGTAATTGATGGCTACTTCGCGATTCCATTCGTTGCCGCGGTTGTAGTAATACGCGGCGAACTTCTGTAAGTAAGGCTGCCAGGCCGGTTGTTCAATCCACCAGTCGAACCACAGGATCTCGGGATGATATTTGTCGACGATCTCGGTCGTGCGGGCCAGCCAGTTATTCATGTAGGCGATGTCGGGCTGATTGTCGTGATCTTCTCCGGGCATGCGGCGCGGCATGGCGGGCCCATAGAGGCCCAGGTAGCGGGCGTCATTGACATCCGAATGGAAATCGCGGCCGCCTTCATAGAAGAACCAGTGTTCGGCGCGATGCGAAGAGGCGCCAAAATGAAGCCCTTGCTTCCGAACGGCGGTGGCAAGGTCGCCTACGATATCACGCTTCGGGCCCATCTTGGCGGCACTCCAATCGGTGAAACCGCAGTCGTACATAGGAAACCCATCATGGTGTTCCGCGACCGGTATGACGTACTTTGCCCCCGCTTTGCGGAACAACTCCGCCCAGGCATCGGGGTCGAAGTGCTCGGCCTTAAATTGCGGGATGAAGTCCTTATAGCCGAATTGCGATTGGGGGCCGTAGGTTTCGACGTGGCGCTTGAAAGCGTCTGAACCCTCCATATACATGTTGCGGGGATACCATTCGCTTTCGTAGCCGGGAACGGAATACAAGCCCCAGTGAATGAAGATTCCGAACTTGGCGTCTTCATACCACTTCGGAATCTGATATTTCTTCAGCGACTCCCACGAAGCCTGATAAGGAGTTTGGATGTTCTTGTCTACCTTTTCCAACTGGGATTGCACTTTCGCTTCATAACCTCGTTCGTAGCCTTGTGCGGAGAGAAGTGCGGGAATGAGGGGCAGTGACATAAGCAACGCGAGTGGACGGACCCTGATTTCAGAGACAAGTGGCAGCATCATCATGAGCGGAAGAAACCTTTCGGGTGAACATTGGTGTTTATTAGCGGGACGACTGCAAATGAATGTTGTCCAGAAGCTGAAGAGCCTTGGCGATATCGGCATCTTCCGTCTTCATCGATTTGGCGGTAAGAAGATCCTGCTTTCCGTTGACAACATCTCCCGACTTACATTCGATAAGACCGAGGTTTTTATAGAGATCGGCAAGGGACCCGCATTGACCGCACTCGTGGATAGCGTCATGAAGCTGGAAACTGCCTGTGAATAATCGCCGCGGTTCGCGGAGGCAAGGGCAAAGTTTCCGAGCGTCTCAGCCTGCGTGGTCGCCTGTTTTTGCTGCTGCATGGCTTTGAAGCGGTCGCGATAGATCTTTGCTTCGTCGGGATTCGTCTTCTGTACTTCCCGGAAAAGGTTGTACATCGCCTCAGTTTGTTTGGGATCGAGGTCGGCGGCTTGTTTCCAGGCAGCAATGGCCTCCTGCGTCTTGCCGAGCGTACGCAGGTTTTGACCAAGCAGGAAAAATACGTCGGCATTGCGCGGCTGGAGTCGGGTGAGTCTTCTCAAGGCCTCGACGGCCTCGGCCGGGTGTTGAGTTCTGGTATCGGCAAGCGCCAGCAGATAATAGGAAGTCGGATAATCCGGCGCGAGACGGCAAGCGTCGGCAAGTTGCGGGCGCGCTTCGTCATATCGCCGCAGGTCGACTAGCACGCGTCCCACATTGTAATGTGTGGCAGCGGTGGCAGGCGCCACGCTTTGCGCCTTCGAGAATTCGGCCAACGCGTCCTCGAGACGGTAAGAGTCCGCCAACGCAATACCCAAATTCAAGTGAGCTTCGGCGGAGTTGGGTTGAAGTTCAACGACTTTGCGCAGAGACGCAATGGCCTCGCTGGCTTTTCCGAGCTTGTCCCGCACCATTCCCGAGAGCGGTGAGCACGGTGGGATTTGCCGGGCTGAGCGCCGCCGCTTTTTCAAGCTGTCCATCCGCTTCGTCGAGGCGCCCTTCGCTCGCCAGAATGAGACCGAGATTCAAAAACGCTTCGGTAAGGCGTGGGTTGTTTTCGACGGCTTTGCGCAGCAGTGTTTCGGCTTCCTCTTTGCGACCCAGCTTTCCGTAGAGCACTCCGAGATTACTTTGCGCTTCGGCAAATTGCGGATCGAGTGAGATGGCCTGCTTGAACTCGGATTCCGCTTCGGATTGGCGGTTGGCGGCCGCGTCGAGCAGCCCGAGCTGATTGTGAGCGAGGACGAGCGAAGCATCGAGCGCCAGAGCCTTCTCAAGAGCCTCGCGTTCGCCATCGCGATCGCCTAGCTCATGCAGCGCAAGAGACAGATTGAACCAGGTCTTCGCATCCGACGAATTGAGCTTCAACGCGTCGCGATACTTCTGAACGGCCGCTTTCGGATCGCCCGATGCCAGAGCGGCATTAGCGGCGTTCCCGGTGGCGGATGCCACGTTCTCAACAGTACTCTCTTGTTTCTGCTGACGGAATTTGTCCATCAGAGCGCTTGCTTCCTGAGTCTTGCCCAAGGCGTTCAGCACCTTGCCAAGTTGAAAGAGCGCTTCCGAATCGTCCGGTTTCAGAGCGAGCGCTTTTTCGAGGTGAGGTAAGGCCTCGGTGGGTTTCCCTTCGTGCGCCAGAACGGAACCGAGAGTGTATTGCGCGCGATAATCGGACGCATTGAGTTCGATCGCGCGGTTCAGCTGCGACCAGCGCCTCCGAATAACGCCCGAGACCGCGGTATACCGTTCCTAGGATGGAATGACCTTCGAAGTCTTGTGGCCGGTGCTTTACATATGGTTGGATGGCCGTCAAAGCGTCTTCGTAATTGGACACGGTGACATATGCTTTGGCAAGCGCAAGACGAGTGACATCGTTCGAGGGTTCCAGGCGAAGCGCAATGGCATACTCGTCGGCTGCTTCGCGAAAGCGCTTGTTATCGGCATAGACAGTCGCGAGGTTGAAGTGTGCGTTCGCCAGATTAGGGGCCGACTTTGTCACGGCTACAAGCGTTTGAATGGCGCGGTCGGGATCTCCGTTCTTGGCATAGGCGACAGCCAATTCGACCTTCAGATCCGTGTCGGCGGGCGACAGGCGCACAGCGTCCTGCCACCTTTCAATGGCGGCGTTGTAGCGCTGTCCGGCTGAGTAGATCTGCGCCAGATGGTCGAGCGCGTAAACGGATTGAGGATCTTTTTGAAGGACAGCTTTCAAGCGCGCTTCCGCTTCCTCCAGGCGGCCGGTATCCTGCAGAACCCCGGCGAGCGCGTTCTGCACTTCGATGGAAGAGGGATTTAGACGACCGGCTTCCCGAAATTGGTTCAGCGCGCGCTGCTGCTTGCCACCTTCAATGAGAGCCAATCCGAGATTGAAGTGGGACTGCCAGGACTTAGGCTCGAATTGCGCAGCTTTTTCAAAGGCCGGGATGGCGCAATCGAACTGGCGATGCTGCGCGAACCAGGCGCCCAGCGCGTCGTACGAGGCGGCCGATGGCGCATTCGTAACCTGTTGCCGGAGATCAGGTTGCGCCGTACAAGGCGCGGCATGGAGCAGAGATCCGGCGTTCACGAGAAAAAAGAGCAATACAGTTCGGACCAGCATTAGTGACTCACACGGGCCAGAAGATTGCGCATGAAGGTATCGGCGGGAAACAGCTTCACATACTGTTCCATCGCCTGACGAGCTTCCACGTAGCGCTTGGAGTTGATGTAATTCAAGATCAATGATTTGCTGACAACCGGGTCAAAAGGAAAGGATTCGGCTGCCCGCTTGAGATAGTCGGCGGCTTCGTCGCCGCGGCCTAGATTTGTCAGCGCCTGCGCGATATCGCGATAGACCGTCGCTTCGTCGAGCGAGAGCGCAGCCGAAAGATGGGTCAGCGCTTCCTGGTTCTTGCCATCGCTCAAGGCCTTGTGACCGAGGGCCGCCTGTACAAATGGGGCTCGTGAATCCAGATCGTGCGAATCACTTGTGCTGAGCTGCGTCAAAAGCGCGAGATAGCGATCCTGATAAGCCGGATAGCGCGGCGCCAACTCCGAGTACGCGCGCAGAAGCGTGACGCTCGAAACAGGAACTTCTCCCTGCGACGGCTTATCGATGAGGATCAAGCCCGTCTGGGGATCGGCAGATTGTTGTTGCGGGACGGCCTCGGCGCTTGTGGCCGGGATCATATGGTTCGTCAATGCCGAATGCGAGATGACCTTGACATCGCGTTTCGGCATGTGGCAGCCGATGCAGTTATCAGCAGGATGCTGCTGGATGCGGGCAGCGAGAGGGAGACGGCAACTCGCGTCGGTGTGACACGTCATGCATTTCTGGCGGAAGTACGCAAACGTATCGGGCCCACGAGGTTGCGTATGCGGATCGTGACAAGTAAAGCAACTCAAGCGCCCATCACTAGCGCGGAAGCACCGGCTGGCCTTCATGGCTTCGTCGTGTTCAAGCAGATCGCTACCCGCGGCATTTGTATTTCGCGGCGCCTTGAAGATGGCGAGCGTTTCAAGTAGCGGCTGGCCAGGGCGGAAATCGGAAAAGCTCTTGCCCTCCTGCAGAACGCGCGTGTCACCACGCTGATGGCAGTCCATGCAAATGTCTTCGGCCCGCCTGACGGGAAGTTTGGCGGGGTTCACGATCAAGTTTGCGCGTCCGAGCGAACGAATATGCGCGCTGCCCGGCCCATGGCAATTCTCGCAACCAATGGAGAGCTGCTGAAAAGCCGGATCGCCATATTCATTGCCTTGGTTCCGGACAGCATTCGATCGGCCGGTATGGCACGTTATGCAAGCTTCCGGGGCAGGGCGCGTGAAGCCGAGATCGACGGTTTCATAACCCGGTGAAAGATCCCACTTATCGATTTTGGAGTAGAACGAGAGCGGGGCCTGAAACAAATAAGCGCCGCGGCGGATTAGGAAGGTGAGTCCATTTTCACCGGAACCGACCACATACTCGAGCGGAAATTGCTCGACGAACACGTTGGGCTCCGATTCGCTTTGATGCCATCCGACCTGGTCATGATAGACACGCAGGGTGCGATCAGAAGAGCCGACCGGCACCGTTGCTTCCGCGGGCAGGGAAGAAGCGCCGATATCTGCCGCAGGACGCATGGACCGGCCCATGTCGGTCTGAAGAAAGGAACGGTAGATGCCCTGGTGGCAGCCGAAACAGACTTTCGATCCCACATAGCCCGACGGATCGGTTGCTGCATTCGCAAGAAAGCTCAGCGTAAGGATCATGTACTTGAACCGGCCGAGACTTGACATGGTCTTTGCATCTCAATGTAACGAAGCAGATTCGACCAAACGCTTATCACCCAAATGCTTAGGAGAACGACAGGCGGAAAACCGTGGCGTTCGCATCGGGAGTAATGCCGGCTGTACGCAAGACAAGATTTGCGCCGTTCTGTTCGAAGCGAACCGGCGTGTTACCGGCAAGAAGCTTGACGGACGTTACTTTGCGCCCGAGACCCGGAACCTGAAGTTGATCTCCAGAAGGCCAATCGAACACAGTTAAATAAACGTTGTCGCCTTTGGCGGTGGTGCGGCCGAAAGAGAGAGCTTGCAGTGGGCCATAGGTCGTACCGTAGATCGCTTCTCCATTGACGCTTAACCAATTGCCAATGGCCCGCAGCCGTTCCTGAAATTCCGGCTGGATCGTGCCATCCGGGCCGGGTCCTACGTTCAGAAGAAAGTTGCCGCCTCTACTCGCAACTTCCACCAGCGTCCGAATGAGGTGCTGGGCCGATTTGAAGCCGCGATCTCCCTTGTTATACGCCCACGTGCCATTGATGGTCATGCACGTTTCCCAAAGCCGAAAATCTTCAGGCGGCGGCACTTCGCCGGGCTTGGTGCCAGGCTCTTTGTGGTCGAAATCGAGAGTCTTTCCTTTGACCGGAATGCTTCTGGGAAGAAACTGCTCCGGCGTTTCGAAATCTCCGGGGATACCGATGCGGTTGTTGATCAGAGTGCGGGGCTGCAGATCGCGAATGGCGCGCTGCATTCGATAACCGTCGAACTTACGCTGGTTGTAGAGACCGTCGAACCAGACTAAAACGACATCGCCGTAGCGCGTGAGTAACTCGCGCAGCTGCATCTCCATGTAATGCAGGTAGATGGGCCAGACCTCGCGGGTGGGCTCTCCGTTCCAGTTATTGCTGGCCGGTTCGGCGGTGTCTCTAAATGCCGGATGATTCATGTCCGGCGGCGAATAGTAAAAGCCGAGCGGCATGTTTTGGCGGCGGCAGCTTTCCGCTAATTGAGCGACGATGTCCTGCTTGTATGGAGTATCGGTGATTTTATAGTTCGTGTAAGCAGAGTCGAACATGCAGAAGCCATCGTGATGCTTGGTCGTGAAAACCATGTAGCGCTGCCCGGCAGCTTTCGCCAGTTCGACCCAGGAATCGGGATCGAAATGCGACGGATTGAATTGCTGCCCGAGTGCCCGATATTGTTGTTCTGTTATTGCGAACTGCTTAGAGGGGCGCATGATAGGCCAGGAGGCTTCGACGCTTGCCAGCGAATAAGGCCCCCAGTGGATGAACATGCCGAACTTCGCCTCGCGATACCAGGCCGTGCGGGCATCTTCTGCTGACGTCGGGTCGGATTGTGGTTCAGCAGATGGAACGCTCGCCCGGGAAGCCGTCGAGGGAATTTGTTGCGATCCCAGCGTGAGGAGCGGGGTTGCTGAGGAGATCGCCAACAGGTTGCGTCGCGTCAGATTTTGAGCGCTCATGACGGGTTTCACTATAAACGTGAAAAATGGCGCTGTCAAGCGTAATAGCGGCTCAGCGGGGCCGCCATCGACTGATTCTGCCGTTCGCGATCAAACTGCTAAACGCGGATTTAAGCGCTTGAGCGCGGCCTGAAGTCGCAAGAGAGCCCCGGTTCGACCGGCGTCCGATACGTTCCGTTGTCCACCTGCGCCGGATGCAGAAAGTATTCGCGCAAATGCGGGATGTATTCGAGGAACAATGCCTCATGACCCAGCGCGATGTGATTGAACAGAACGAGATGTTGATGGATTTGCCCCATGTCGCCGACGTGCGGCACAACGGGTAAGCCGTATTTGCGGGCCAGAAGACTGACGGTGATGAACTCGGAAACACCTGCCAGGCGAGTGCAATCCGCTTGCACGAAATGCATTGCCGAACGCGCCATGAAATTGCGGAACAGCACGCGGTTGGGAACGTGCTCGCCGAGTGCTAGACGCATAGGCGCAAGCCGCCGTGCCAGCTTCACGTGGCCTTCGATGTCATCGGGATGGGTGGGTTCTTCGATCCAATAGGGATTGAGGTTGCGAATTGCTTCGCAGACATGCAGGGCTTGAGGAACGGTCCACTGTTGGTTGGCATCGAGCATGAGTTGACAATCCGGACCGGCCAGCTCGCGAAGCAATGCGGCGCGCCGGATATCGCGCGCGGGATCCTTTGAGCCGACCTTCAGTTTCAAAGCACGAAAACCATGACCGAGAGCATATCTTGCATTCTCACGAAGCTGCGCATCGTCGTACTGAAACCAACCGACAGATGTGTCATATCCGGGATAGCCGCTCTGCAAGATTTCGGTTCGGGCGGCGCGTGTGGGCCATTCGTTTTGGACGATTTGTAAAGCAGCGGATCGATCCAGATCCTCTTCGAGATAGCCGAGATCCAAAAGGTTCACGATTTCGCCCGGCGTGAGACTCAGAAGTAATTTCCATAGAGGCACGCCGCGCGCCTTGGCCCAAAGATCGAAGCAGGCATTCGTGATGGAAGCGAGCGCGAGGTGAACAGCGCCTTTGTGCGGACCGAGCCAGCGGAGATTCGCGTCATCGGAAAGGCGGCGGCTGACAGCGCCGAAATCCGCCATCAGGTCTTCGATGGGCAGCTTTGGGAGTAGTTCCGCAAGCGCCGCGATCAGACTGCAAACAATCTCATTGCCCTTTCCGAGCGTGAGTACGATGCCAGTCCCTTGCAGATGAGTGCCGGTCAGGAGTCGAGTGACAGCGAAGGCATACTCGTTGACTGTGTGAACGGCGTCGGTACCCGCGCCTGCTTTGAGCGGAAAGCGGAGATCCTCCGTTTCCACACTGGTGATGACGGCAGCTTTCATCCGTTCATCGTGGAAGTTACCGATAGGAAGAGAAATCTCAAGATCGTCTTTCCCGGGTTGATTTTCCATCTTCGCCTGCGTTTGGCACGTGGGCCCAAACCTGGTATGCCGAAGCGGAAAAGTGCTTCAGAGAGTGCTGAACATACTGGCCGGCCAGGACGGGATTGCCTTCGCGAATGATAGAAACGATATTTTTGTGGTATTGCAGATCGTTCCGCCACGCCGCCGTGCGCTGTCCTCTGGCGACGACGCGCATTTGCATGAACGCGAATAACGGGAATAGCAGTTTGCGCCCGACATCCGCGACGATGGGATTGCCGGCCGCGTCGAGCAGAGCGATGTGAAAACCTAAGTCACTCTGAATGAGACCTTTCATGTCTCCTTTTTCGGCCGCCTCGATCATGCCGTCGAGCGCCACTTGAACGAGAGACAGATCCGCGCCCCGCGAACAGGCCAGTTCGGCCGCAAGACCCTCGATGACCGCGCGTACGTCGTAGATGTGAGCGACGTCCTGCTCGCGGTAGTTCACGACGCGAGCGCTCCGGCCTGCATCCTTCACCAGAAAACCTTCCGCGATCAGAAGATTGATCGCCTCACGCACCGAAGCTTGAGCAACACCAAACTGCTTCGCCCACTTCCCTTCAATCACGCGCTCGCCGGGTTTCAGACCGCCGCTGATGATGGTCTGCTTCAGCTCGGCGGCCAAATGCTCTTTCAGGAGTGCACTGGGTTGAACCTCTAGGGTTGGCATGAGCGCTTAAAAGATCATATCCAGTTCAGGAGACCTGCACAATGGGCTATATAAGCGCTTGACAGCCCCGGTTTAAAGCAATATACTCATCCAAAAGTTGTATGCCAGGAGGCTACAGGATGCTTCGTCGGTCATCTGATTCTCGATTCTCGCGCCTTGCTGAGGTGTCGAAGTGGTTTGCACTAGCGGCGCTTCTTGTCGCTCTGTGCCCGCGAGCCGTTTTTAGCCAGCAGGCAGCCGCCACTTTGAATGGACTCATCACCGATTCATCCGGCGCGGTTGTAGAAGGGGCAGCGGTCACGTTGACAAACGTCAACACGAGTGTGTCGCATGACGCCGTGACGAATGCCTCGGGGAACTACGTATTCGTGGACGTGTTACCTGGACCGTACACGTTACGAGTCTCAAAAACGGGATTCAATACCATTACTCAATCGCAATTTACTTTGTATGTGAACCAAACGGCGACGTTGAATTTCACGCTGGCCGTTGGTTCCACCCAGCAGCAGGTGACGGTGGAAGCGAGCGCGGTTCAAATACAAGCTGCCACGTCTGAACTGGGGACGGTAATTACGACGCAAGCGGTAAACGATCTTCCATTGAATGGCAGAAACTTTACGCAGTTACTGACGCTGACGCCTGGAGCGAGTCCGGTCAGCGTGGCGCAGAACAGCGGCGGCGGTGGCGGATTTGCAGGGAACGCAATCGGATCGTTTTCGTTTCCCGCGTTGAACGGCCAACGCAATCGCAGCAATATGTTTCTGCTGGACGGCATCGTCGATATCGCATTTATCGGCAACTACAATTACGAGCCCATTGTAGATACGGTGCAGGAATTTAAAGTACAATCCCACAACGATGAAGCGGAGTTCGGGCAAGTTGTTGGGGGTATCGTGAACGTGGTAACCAAATCGGGCACTAACAGCTTTCATGGCAGCCTCTGGGAGTTCGTTCGTAACTCGGCCTTTGACGCGCGTAACTTCTTTCAGGCATCAGTCAATCCGTTGCGGCAGAATCAGTACGGCATCGCGGGAGGGGGCCCGGTGTGGATTCCAAAGGTTTACAACGGAAAGAATAGAACGTTCTTTTATGGAGGATTCGAGGGGTATCGGCAGAGCCAAGCGGCCCAGAACGCGGGACTGACGGTCACGCCTGCCGAGTTAGGCGGCGACTTCAGCGGCATCAGCAACCAGCTATACAATCCCTTCTCCACTACGCCCGATCCCAATAATCCTGGCAGTTATGTCCGTACCGCTTTTCCGGGCAATCAGATACCGTCGAACCTGTTGAATCCAGCCGCCGTACTGTATGCCAAGACGCTCCTCCCGCTGCCGAACAGCAGCGGACTAGCAGGCGTCAACGAACTCGTAAATACGCCGGCGATTACGCAACAAAACACCTACCAGGGACGAATCGATCAGACATTTGGAGATCATGATGTGCTCTTTGGACGAATTTCTTATTTCGACCAGAACGATTCACAATCCGGCGGCGTTCCTTCGGCCGTGAATACCTATGCAATTACGGGCTGGAACTGGGGAATCCATGAAACTCATACCATCGATCCGACTTCGGTATTGGACCTGCACTTTGGCAGGAACTGGGGAGACGACATTGAAGCCCTAAGCTTCCCGGGCGCTCCCTCGGGCTTTGTTTCTCAGTTGCAGCAACTAGGATTCTCGCCGAATTTCGTCGGCGGGTTCCAGGGCGGCTACGGCCCCTTCATCCCGACGATTTCGATTTCGGGTTATCTGGGACCAGGCGGCAGTAACGTGCAGGATACACGTACTGCGGATACATGGGAATTCGGCGGCGACTACACGAAAGTTCTCAATCGTCACACGATCAAATTGGGCGGTAACTTCGCAACGCTGAATACACGTTCGCCAATTTTTTCATTGAATGATTCGTTTTCCGCGACGCAGACGCAAAACCCGGCGAGTCCGGATGGCACTGGCGATGCGTTAGCTTCTTTCCTGCTGGGCGTGCCGGACAGCGCGAGCAAGCGAAATGTCTTGGAAGTGACCCACGGAGGCTGGGTCGACGGGGTTTATATCCAAGACCAGTGGAAAGTAAATTCAAAGCTTACTTTGAATATCGGATTTCGCTACGACGTTACTTTCTGGCCGATTTACGGTGAGTTGGGTACACCTGATTCGTATGTGGGCGATCTGAACCTAAATAACGGCACATATATTCTTACGCAAAACCCGGGTCCTTGTACTGCAACAAAGGGCTTTCCTTGCATTCCCGGAGGAACTCTTCCGCCCAATGTCGTGGTCACTCCTCACCCGAACCACTCCATCTTCAACAATGATTACGGTGATTGGCAGGGAAGAGCCGGCTTTGCATATCGGCTGAGGGATAAGACGGCGATCCGTGCTGGATACGGCCGCTTCTACGATAACTGGAACTCCGTTGTACAACTTTCACAAAATTACGAGGGGAATTGGCCCGACGTAGGACAGTTGATTGCAAATAATTTGAACCATCCTGGCGGCACTTCGGCCAGCATCGGCGATCCTTTTAATCTAGGTTCGGGCGGAGTAGTTTACCCAGCCGCAACACCCTTTAATCAAGTGAATTGGTTTGTTGACCCTACCAATTACAAGATGCCGTACTCGGACCAGTGGAATTTTGGAATTGAACAGCAGCTCACGCAAAACACGGTGCTTTCTTTGGCATATGTCGGTGCTCACGATCTTCAGTTGAATCTGGGCGGCTACAGAAACACCGCTGTCACACCCGGACCGGGGGATGCCGCGACGGTGGCGAGCCGGCAACCTTATCCCTACATCACTCCTACTTTTTACGACCAGAGTATTGGCCAGAGTAAATACAACTCGTTCCAGTTCCGGCTGCAGCAAAGAACGACGAAAGGTTTGTCTTACCTGATCTCTTATACTCGTTCTAAATCGATGGACGTGGGCTGCTCTGGGAGCTTCGGCGCCGAGGGCTGCGAGGTGACAGATCCCTACAATCTGAATCTGGACCGCAGTGTTTCCGGATTTGACCTTCCCAATATTTTTTCAGGGAGTTTCGTTTACCAGATTCCGATCGGGAAGGGACGCAGTTTCAGCACGGGACATCGCGCCCTGGACTACGTACTTGGGAATTGGGACCTAAATGGCATTCTGAGCTTTTATTCCGGGCTTCCATTCGATGTGACGGTTTCGAATGGCGACTTATCCAACACGGGCAACGTCACGGAGCGTGCGAACCTCGCGCTGTTAAATCCATACCCTTCGAATAAGACCCCGCAGGAATGGATCAACCCGGCTGCGTTTGCCACGCCTGCGCCCTACACGTTTGGAAATTTGGGCAGAAACACATTGCGTTCCGATCCGACGAAGAACCTGGATTTGTCCGTGGTTCGGCGGTTTCCGTTCCTCGAAAACTATGCTTTTGAGTTTCGTGCGGATTCTTTCAACCTGACGAATACTCCCATCTTCAATACGCCGAACAATACTTTAGGTAATCCGGATCTAGGAGTTGTGACTTCGACCAGATCGTCACCGCGTGAACTACAATTCGCATTGAAGTTTGTCTTCTAACCCGGGACGTACACACTGCGGAAGGGTGAGCCCTCGCGGAGATTCCGGCCGGCGCTATTCTGCTGTTGGCAGCGGCTGACCGCAGTCGGCCGGTATCCACCGAGGAGCTTAACGCTTGGACGATTTGAAAATCTCGCGCATTCGAGTGATCGATCTGCGTTTTCCTACTTCGCGCGAGCACATCGGGTCGGATGCAGTGAACACCGACCCGGACTACTCCGCCGCGTACTGCATACTCGAAACGAGCGCCGGCATAGAGGGCCACGGCCTGACGTTCACCTTGGGCCGCGGAACGGAGCTCTGTGTTTTGGCGATCGAATTCCTTTCGCGGTATGTAGTGAATCGTAGCTTATCTTCTATTACAGAGGATCTGGCCGCCTTCTCACGAGAGCTTACGGAAGAAACACAGTTTCGGTGGCTGGGCCCGGAAAAGGGTGTTGTTCACCTGGCCGCTGCCGCGCTGATCAATGCGATCTGGGACTTGTACGCCCGAACGCAACAAAAGCCGCTCTGGAAGCTGCTGTATGACATGCAGCCGGAGGAGATCATCCGGGCGATCGACTTTCGCTATATCGACGACGCCATCCGGCCGGAAGAGGCGCTGCAATTACTGCATGCCGGAGTGCCAACAAAGGCGGAAAGACTTCGATATTTGGAGGCGCACGGGTATCCCGCTTACACGACGTCCGCGGGTTGGTACGGATTCAGCGACGAGCACGTGCGCGAGGTTTGCCGGATTGCATTGAAATCGGGTTGGACGCATTTCAAGCTAAAGGTCGGCGGCGATCCTGGCAATGACCTGCGGCGCGCACGTCTACTGCGCGACGAGATCGGCTGGACGAACAAGCTGATGATGGATGCGAACCAAAGGTGGGGCATTGAGGAAGCGATCATCCGCACCCGGGAATTGGCTGAGTTTCAGCCCTGGTGGATGGAGGAGCCGACCAGTCCGGATGACATTTTGGGTCATGCGCGTATCCGTCGAGAAGTTCGGCCGGTGCGTATCGCGACCGGTGAGCACTGCCAGAACCGGATCATGTTCAAGCAACTGATGCAGGCTGAGGCGATTGATGTTTGCCAGATCGACAGTTGCCGGCTCGCCGGGGTGAATGAGAACTTGGCCGTGATCTTACTCGCCGCTAAGTTCCGGATTCCTGTTTGTCCGCACGCCGGCGGCGTCGGGCTGTGCGAATACGTGCAGCACTTATCGATGTTCGATTACCTTTGTGCATCGGGATCGCTCGAGGACCGGGTGATTGAGTACGTGGATCACCTGCATGAGCATTTCCTCGACCCGGTCCGGATCCGCAATGGCCGGTATCTTGTTCCACAAAAGCCCGGATACAGCATTCAAATCTATCCGGAAACACTGGTGAAGTATGCTTTCCCGCACGGCGAAATTTGGGAAACACGGCAGTGAACCTTCAAAGCTCAATTTATGTCAACGAATAATACGATTAGCCGCCGCAATCTTCTGGGTGCTGCGGCTGCTCTTTCCGCCATAGGAGTTCCTTCTTTCGCCCAGGAAGAAGAAAAAGGTCCTACTACCTCCACGGTGGCCGACCGGGACCGGCGCATGCAGTGGTGGCATGAAGCTCGTTTCGGAATGTTCATTCACTTCGGACTGTACAGCGTGCTCGGGCAGCATGAATGGGCCATGGAGGAGGAAGGCATTCCCATTGCCGAATATCAGCAATTGGCAAAACAGTTCAATCCCAAACCGCACGCTGCTCGTGCGTGGGCCAAGTTAGCCAAGCAAGCCGGCATGAAGTACATGGTGATGACTACTAAGCACCATGAGGGTTTCTGTAACTTCGATACGAAGCTGACTAACTACTGCGCACCGAAGCAAGCCGCCGGACGTGACTTGGTGGCGGAATATTATCAAGCGGCACGAAGCGAAGGCATGCACGTCGGCTTCTATTACTCGCTAATGGATTGGCATCATCCCGATGGCGCGCGATGCGCTACCGATGAAGCGGCCAGGCGCCGCTTTGTGGATTACACGCACGGTCTGGTCCGCGAACTCTGCACCAATTACGGCAAGCTTGACATTCTTTGGTATGACGTCGCATGGCCGCTCTCCGCCGATGGGTGGGAATCGGTCAAGATGAACAAAATGGTGCGGGAGTTACAGCCGGACATCCTCATCAACAATCGAGCGAAAATTCCGGAAGACTTCACGACGCCGGAGCAGCGGATCACCGTTTCTGTGGAACCATGGGAATCCTGCATGACCATGAATGACAGTTGGGGATATCAGCGGGCTGACGACGATTGGAAAACGCCGAAGACCATCGTCCGCAATTTGGTCACATGCGCGCAGGGATATGGAAATTATCTTTTGAATATCGGGCCCAAAGGGGATGGGTCCATTCCACAAGAATCCATCGATGTGTTATCAAGTACCGGCCGCTGGATGGACACGCATGCGGACTTGATCCACAAAGCGCAGTTTTGCGGTGTAACTCACTCCGAATTTGCCAGATTCACCCGAACCGGTAATAAACTGTACGTTCATGTGTATTTTTGGCCCGGCAGCACGGTCGCTATCGGCGGGCTCAAGAATAAGGTTCTCGGGGCAAAGCTGTATCCGTCCGGCGCGCCCGTACAAGTTCGCCAGGATGAGTTTCGAACTGAGTTTATAGGTCTGCCGGCGCAAGCTCCCGATCCTCTTGCGACGGTCATCGAAGTGGAATGCAACGGTGAACCGATGCAGGATATGGAAAATATTCGCAAGAACCGCCCGCGTCTAGGCGTCGGAATGTAATGTTCTCTAAAACGCGCCGCGGCGCTGGGGCGCACGATGGCTTCCGGGTTACGCTCGCGAGCTAGCGATTCAGTCCAGCGAGCTCAATCTGCCCCTTCCCCCATACCGTCTGCCTGCCTACTCCGGTCCATTTCGCCACCTTCAAATACGGCAGAAACTCCGTCAGCTCTCCTTCGTACTCCGCTTCTCCAACAAACCCTCCGATCGGATGCACCTGCCCGGTTCGACTGCTTCGTCTCCGGACATCTACGTTCCGCAGATCGCAGCGCGTCATCCGAACCAGATTCGCGCGCTCGCCGAAGGCGCGGAAATCTGTGTCCAACGGCCCCGGGCCGTATAGCTCTCTTAACGTACTGATCCGGTCGCGAATACGCGCGGCAAGAATTCCAAATTCAGGTCGAGCCGTAATCTGTTGGCCGCTCTTCAATTCCGTCGGGGTGACGAACCGTACAAGCACGCGGTTGACAGGGGCCTGGGTCGCGTTCAGATCCAGATCCAGCGCTGGAAGGGTCTGCCTCACCATCGCCGAGGCACTGTCATACACTACCGCGCAAGCATGGCCATCTTGATCCAACTGCTCAACCGTTTGCAATTGCACTTTCCTGCGGCCGGGGCCGAGTCCCTCGATCGCCAATTGCGCGAAAGTCCGCACCAGGTAAGCAACCGCCGGAGTTTCCGTCTCGAACAGATTCAGATCGAAATGGAACTGCTGCCCGGCTGTGACGGTGAGCCCTTCCAGATGCATTGCCCGGAATACAAAAGGCCGCGGCCAATCCGCGAGGCCGCTCGGACCCGGCGCGATCGCGGAAGGCTGAAACATCCGGGCATAGTGACAGTTCGCCCGCAATTCACAATCGGGCACGGCTGCGCATTCCGGAAGACACGCGATGCGGCGAAAGATCGCCCCAAAAGCCCCGCGCAAAGTGTTTGCCGGGCTGCCTTCGGCAAAGTGGATGGATTCCCATGCAAGAAACGTAAATCGGAGTGGATGCAGGAGGAATTGCAACCGACTGACCCAGAATTAGTGTAATGCATGGATGAAGGGCAGTGTCTAAGTAACTGCTATGGGTTACACGAAGCTGTCCACTATCCAATTTTGTTGTGTTTTAGGTTCAGTGCTTGCAGTTACAGCTACACCGGCCTGGTGCACGAGCCGGGGTGGTTCAGATTACGGCGGATTCGGGCCGCCCGGAGTTGCCCCGGCTAACTGCACAGGAAGCAGTGTCAGCACATTTGGAGACGTCACGGCAGTGTGCGGCTTTTCGGGCAGCTTTGGAAGTGGAGACCAGTTCGCACACGACACGATTTTGCACTTTGAACTGACCAACAGCTCTCCTTCTGCTTCGGTTCCTTCAGCAACGCTCCAGTTTTCCGCCACGGCGTCGCCTGTCGACTTTGGTTTTGTGGAGTGCGGGTCCCCTATGGATTCGGGTTCCATGCTCAACAATAATCCCAAAGTGCCCTGTACCGCACAATCCACGCTCGCAGCGGTAAACTTCAGCATCCCGACAGATACAAGCGGAAACCCCAAGCTCAATTCCGACCGAACTTTGCTCCTGAGCTTCAGCAATTTCTCGGGACTGTATTCCGGGACAAATTTAACGGACGGAGTCACGATCTTTTTTACGGACCCCAACCAAAACAGCTCGTTCGTATCCGTTACCGGCGCAGGTTCGACATCGAATACTCCTGAACCAGCGTCGCTTGTGCTGCTCCTTCTGGGCACTGCCGGCGTGCTCGGTCTTGCCGCCGTGCGTAATCGGCAAACCTCAGGACACGATTAGGCGATCTGGCCTGCCTTTTGAACAATCAGACCAAAGCCCCTGGCACGGGCGTCTTTCTTCAGCGCGTCGAGATCCGCACGCGCTAGCGGCCGGCGCCCTTGGGCGAGTTCGATCCGTGCGATTGCGAGGCGCGCTTCGAGCTCACAATTGAACATCCCGCTTTCACGCGTTTGCTGCCGAACAATCTTAAGTTTCTGCAGAGCTTCTGCCCGGGCGTTCGATCCGCCTGCCGCCTGGATGCGGGCCGCCACGAGCAGGACCTGGTAGCGGACGTTTTTAGCGGCTCCTTGCTCGATCAATCGTTCGGCAGACCGGATTTCTGTGGGAGCAGCGGGGTCATTCCCATCCGCCAGACAGCGGGCCAGCAACGCACGGGCCCTCGCCTCGTTGACCGTATCTTTTTCCCGCTGGAATTCGGCAGCGGCGGCGCTCAGCTTGCCCTTGGCTTCGGCAAGGTTCTTATTTTGTTCAAGCAGCAGGACTGCCAAGCCGACCTGGCTGAGAGCTGCGCCGCTGCTATCGCCCACCTGCCTTTGAAGCGCCAGCGCCTGATTGTACTTTGCCTGTGCTGCGGAGAGATTGTTTCGCGCAATATCCACATCCGCCATGCCTTGCAGTGTGGCGGCGATGTCCTGTTTATCTCCCATGGATTTTTGAACGGAGAGCGCTTCACCATACTGGCGGTCCGCGCCGGCAAGATCCCCTTGCTCGAAGGAGACGGCGGCTGCACCTGAGAGCGCCAAAGCCAAGGCATCTCTGCTTTGACTTTGGCGGGCGGCGGCAATCGATTGTGAATACAGAGCCCGGGCTGCTTGTAAATTGCCTTCCTGTTGGAGCACGTCGCCAAGATTACTAAGCGTTTTGGGAATTTCGCTCGTGAACCCAATCTCCCGCTGAATGCTGAGCACCTGCGCATATTTCTGACGGGCTTCCTGAAAGCGTCCTAAGCTGGCCAGCACCATCGCGACGTTGTTAAGCGCACCCGACATGTCGCGCTGATCCCCGATACCGCTCGTGATGCGGAAGGTCTCCTCAAACCGGTCGAGTGCTTCCTTAAGGTTGCCTTGATCGTTGTCGATATTGGCCAGGCCGTTCAAGGCGCGAGCTACGCCGAGTTGGTCGCCCACAGCAGAGCCGAGCCGGCGCGCCTGCTCGCAAAGCGACGTGGCCTTCTCCATCTCTCCCAAATGCCGAGCCACCGGACATGCCCAATTGAGCGCTCGCAGTTGCAAAACTTTCGCGCCCCGGCTCTCCGAGGTAGCGATGGCGGAGGCTGCCGCGATCTCGCCGGTCTTGTAGTCTCCCATCGCGACGGCGGTTTCCGCCTTTTGCAGGTCAATGCGAGGATCGGTTCCTTGCGGGGGCGGGAGTTTCCGCAGAGCGGCAAGTGTTGCGAGCGCATCGCTGACCTTTCCGGCCGACGTTTGCGCACGGGCAAGCCGCAATCCATAATCCAGATCATCGGGAAAGTGTCGATACAGCTCGGTATAGGTCTGGATTGCATTATTCCAATCTGGCAGTATTTCGTAATAACGGCCTTCGATGGATAATCGATCTTCGAGCGGGAGCTTGGAGGAGAGATCAAAAGCCTGCTTCGCTTCCTGTTTAGCATGCCCGTCGTAGCCCAGCATGGACCAGGTCTCAGAGAGGGCTGCGTGGGCAAACGGGTAACGCGGGTCGGCGGTGGCGGCCTTCTGAAAGAGGTCACGGGCGCTGGAGAGATCGTAACTTCGCAGCTTGTTCAATCCTTCTGAGTAGAGCGGGGCCGCTTCCGGATTTGGCTGAGCAATGGCCAACTGCGCTTCTTCCTGTGACGAGAGCTCTCGCAAGCCGAATTTGGAGCGCAGACGCGCGCCTGTTTGAGAAACCAGCTCGGCCAGCTCTTTCTCCGAGCCGTCCGCGGAGAGCGCGTCGGTCGTTTCACCTAGCGATGCATCCTGAATAGAGATGTCCAAATGAATCTTGCCCCCGGAGCTTTTCCCAAGGTCGGTATAAGACCCAACGATCACGACATCGGCGCCAAGTTGATGCAGCCGGATCAGGGTAGGTTTGGCCAGGCTTCCGAATTCGGTAATGCGCAGGTCTTTTTTGATGGCCGCGATCTCTTCTCCTGAGAGCGTCCGTATCTTCCCGGCGGCTGCAAGCTGCGATCTCAGGCCTTCCTCCAACCCGGTGGATACCCAAGCCGCTTCGGGAAGCGAGGCGATGTTTTGGAATCCAAGCACTGCGACAGCAGGCGCGTGCGGCTTTCGCGCCTTCGAGATAAACACACCGGCGGAAATGGCCGCGATGAGCAGCGCCAGCAGTGCCGCTACGATTATCAGGCGGCGTCGTTTTTCGCGTGGAGCCGGAGCAACTTCCTCGCCCTTAAGAAAATGGACGATGTCTAATGCGGACGCAAACCGGTCTTCAGGCGAGCGCTCCAGGCATCGCAAGATTGCCTTTTCCCACCTGGAATCGAGCGCCGGCACGTGAGACCGCGGCGACGGCGCTCTTTCCGTGAGCCGCCTGGTGGCGACGGCCAAGGCATTCTCACCGATAAACGGGCATGTACCGGTTACCATTTCGTACATCACCACGCCCAGCGCGTAGATGTCGGCGGCGGGCGTGATCGGGCCGCCTTCCACTTGTTCCGGCGCCATGTAGGAGGGCGTTCCAGCTATCGTTCCGGTGCGGGAAAGAGCTGTCAACGAACTGCCGTCGGGGTGGTTCCCACGCGCCAACCCAAAGTCTGTGACCACGGCACGTGTGGATTCACCTGATCCGACCAACATCACGTTTGCGCTCTTGAAATCCCGGTGAATGATATGGGCCTGGTGGGCGGCCGCAAGCGCGGAAGCCATTTGACTGACGATCGGAAGCGCCGCCTCAGTCGTGACGCGGCCGGATGAGCGGATTCGCTTCGCCAGAGTCTCGCCCTTCAGCAGTTCCATTGTCAGAAAGACAAGGTCGCCTCGCTCCGGATCACGATGCTGTTCGAAATCGAAGATGCGGCAGACGTTAACGTGAGTTACTTTGCGGGCCAGGAAGATTTCCCGTTTGAAGCGCTCGAGAGTTACTCCGGTCGCCGCTATATCGGAACGAATGGTTTTTAAGGCCATCCGTTCCCTCAGCACCAGGTCTTCGGCTTCGTAGACCGCACCCATCCCTCCGGCGCTAATGAATCGGCAAATCTTGAAGCGGCCGCTTAATATCTCGCCGGGAGGAAGTGTAGCGTCCCCCCTGCGCGGCGAAAGCGTTTCCGCCATATAGTTACCGACGGAATTGTCATCGGCGAGCAATGCTTCGACTTCGGAGCGCAGGTGCTGATCGCCTTTGCAGATCGCCGCCAGGTAGTCGGCTCGCTGGGTGGGTGGAAGCTCCAGAGTGTCGAGGAAAATGCCTTGCGCGCGTTCTGAATACGGAGTCGACACTACCGGTGCCTGATTATTTCATTGTGCAACTACAAGCTGGCATTTTCACCAGTTTTGGTTGGGGAGCACTTTCGGGCCCGTCCAGAGTGTCGCTTCGAACGAAGATTTAGAACGTGGGCAAGCACGCATGATATTTCAACCATTTTGTGGCTCCCCCATAGCGGCGGCCCGGGACAGCGAGAGATGAAAACGGCGCTCCGCCCCGACCGTTGCATGCAGCTCTGAGTCAGCAGAATTAATTCGGGGTGCTCAAATTATTAAGTTGTTGACTCTGCAGGTGCTTATGGGCAAGGTTTTTCGAAGAAGCTCGTAATCCGTGACACGTATTGGTCGAAACCATTTCCGTAGGTACTTGATTCTGTATCGTGGCCAGGGACGGAATCGACCGCCGACGCGAGCCTTTTCAGAGCCGTCTACCGAGTTGGCTAAGTGGTTGCGAAATCAGCGTAGGTGCAAGAAGAACAAGCATTTAGCGGAACGGCAAATTAGGATCGGTGTGGGAAGATTTGGCACGGTTTTCAGCCCTAGGTTGTTCACGTATTCTTCGCGCGACCACCGCGCATCGGAAATTAAGGCTTTGCTCCGTAAATGTTTAATCCATGTGCCATGAGCTCATGCCGCCCCTCGGATTGCCTCTGTTTCCCCGCGGTCAAACCGCCGCTGCAAACGACAAGCCGTTTCGGACCAAAGCTGGCTTCTTCGAAAAGGATCTAAGATGGCCATGAGTTCACGATGGCTATCAGCGGTCTTTTGGCTGTTTCCAATAGCCTTGTGTCTTGCCAGATGAACGAATATAGCGCTCGGGTAAAGGGAAAGGACATCGTGATCGTCAACATTCGTGACGATGCTGACACCCCGCGGCGACATGCCGATCTGATAGCATTCGCCAATCTCGCCTGATCGCTCCAAGAGAAGATCAAGGGACCATAGCGGTCGAATCGTCCTCGCCCGGCAGATCGATAAGTCGGGTCCCAGAAGATGACATCCCCTTCCTGAGATTATTTTGGGCAAGAATGTTTCTGCGCCCGAACCGGCGAAGGAAAGACGGCAAGGAGCACAGTTATTGGTTGCTGGTAGAAACCGTACGCACGTCGGATGGTCCGCGCCAGAGGACACTCTGTTATCTGGGTGAGCTGAACAGTTCGGCGCAGGCGCGCTGGCTCAAGACGATTGAAGTCTTCAACGAGCAAGGCGAGGCTCAGCAACTGAAACTGTTTCCGTCGCATGTCGAGCCGCCGGCGAATGATCCACAGGTGGCGCGGTGCTGCTGAATAAGGTGCGGCTGGAGCGCATGCGCCAGTTCGGCTCCTGCTGGCTTGGTCTGCAGTTATGGAAGCGGCTGGAGTTGGACCGGTTCTTCGAAGAGGCTGTGGATGAACATGTGGTCGACGTGCCGTGGTCGTGCGTGGCGGCGGTGCTGGCGATCAATCGGCTATGTGCGCCCGGCAGCGAACTGGCGATCAAAGAGCGCTGGTACCCCTCGACGGCGCTCGACGATCTGTTGAACATTGAAGAAGGCAAGCTCAACGACACACGGCTGTATCGTTGCCTGGACCGGATTCTGCCGCACAAGACGAAACTGGAGCGGCATCTCAAACAGCGCTACGGAGAGCTGCTCGGCGCCGAGTTCGACGTGCTGCTTTACGATCTGACCAGTACGTACGTGGAAGGTGCGGCGGAGAAGAACCCGATGATGCGCCGCGGCTACTCGCGCGATCATCGCCCCGACTGCGCACAGATGGTGATTGCGCTCATCGTCAATAGCGAAGGATTTCCGTTCAGTTATGAGACCTTCGACGGCAACCGCGCCGATGTTTCGACGATGGAAACGATCCTGCGGCTGGTGGAGCGCAAGTACGGCAAGGCGCGACGGGTCTGGGTATTTGATCGCGGGATTCTCAGTGAGGAGAATCTGCAGGCGATTCGCAAACGCGGCGGCCAGTACCTGGTAGACACACCACGCCGCCAGATGAAGCAGTTTGAACAAGAGCTGCTGAAGACGACTGGACTCGAGTGCGGCCGGATGCGGACGTGAAGAAAGTACCGATTCCGCAGGGCGAGGAAACTTATATACCGTGCCGCAGGGCAGGCCGCAAGGAAAAAGAGAAAGCTATCCGGAATCGCTTCTCTGCTCGCATCGAAGATGCCTTGAAGCGTCTGGCGAGCGCTATCGAAACCGGTCGTCTGAAAGATCGCAACAAAATGGAGCGGCGGCTGGGGCGCATCCAGGCAAGCCATCCGCAGGTGAGCGATCTTTATGATGTGGCGTTGCGCGACACACGCGAGGGTCTTCGCTTGCAGTGGTTGATCAAAGAAGATCGCAAGGTTTGGCACCGACTGCGGGAAGGCGCTTATATGTTACGTACCAATCTGCAGGCCGGCTCGGCCGAAGAGATCTGGTCACGCTACATTCAGTTGACGGAGGCCGAGGCGTCCTTTCGCGCGCTGAAAAGCGAGTTGTCGATTCGGCCGCTGTTTCATCAACGGGAGCCGCGCGTGAAGGCACATGTGCTGGTCGCTTTCCTCGGGTACGCTCTGTGGGTCACGTTGAAGCATTGGCTGAAGCGCCGGACCGCCATCGTGCCCCCGCCATTAATCAGCGGCGTCAGCAATGCGCAGCCATTATCCGCGATGAAAGCCCTCGCTTTGCTCTCGACTCTCCAGAGTGCCGATATTGTCCTGCCGACTACCGATCCGCGAGATCCGCCTGCGCCGTATTACGGAACTCACTACCGAGCAGAAAACACTCCCTGCAGCAGCTCGGTCTTACCCTCCCTGAGAGCTTCGAACTGAACCGAAGATGTAGTGTAGACTCGGCGACTGCCTAAACTGATGCTGAACGACTTAGCTGCTTTTCGAGTCTTGTCGTGACGAACTTCGGCTAGCAGAAAATCACGGCGTGCAGCATCGCGTTAGTTGTCGCTTGATACACGTTCGGGGTGGTGCGCTAAGTTCCCGAAGGTTTCTCTACGTGATCGATGACCAGGAACTCGGCCGGTCCTTTGCCTGGCTCAAGATTCAGCCCAAGGGCCTCTACCGCGTTTTGTGCGGCGTCAAAGTGCACAGGAGGAGGCGAGGGTGCGCCAGGATTGGTAAGCGCCGGTAAGCCACGAGGCCGATTCAGCAGTTCCGGGTCTTCGGGCGAAAAGTCCAAATGCATGTTAAACCTTCCCTGAATTCCGGTTTCGTCCAGAACCGGCCGATTCAACAAGACCAGGAATGCCGCGCAAATATCCGCCATGGTCGCAGCTCTCAGCCGAAGTCCGTTTCCGTAGCCTCGACCCGTTGCACAATCGTCGTCGGACGGTTGGTCATAAAAATCCCGCGTGATGCAACTTCCTTGAAATGGATCCAGCTTTGGCCCGCCCGGGGCCACAGTCAGCACATACACCGGAATCTCTCTGATCTCCCGATGCACCTTCAGCTTGAACCGGTCCGCGAGAACCGCCTGCAGCATGGGTCCGTGCATCGTTTCTCTGCTTGGCGCATCCGGCGCCTTCGCGACGATCTCGTAGAGGTCGGACGTTGTCCAGGCCGGTCCGCCGGTAACGGTGAGAGACGACCCCTGATTCGCATGACTGTCGGCGAATAGACCGTACGCCTGCTGGATCAGGCGCTGCACAGTCGTGCACTGGGAACGGAATTCTCCCGGAGACCAGGTATTTCGCTCGGTTCCGTGAAATGTCTCGCAAGGCTTGATGGAGACGGTTTGGAATTTCGGTGTATTGGCCGGGCCCGCGGATTGTGCCCTCAGCCCGGGCGCGCTGATGCTGCCAACGAGTATAGGCAATCCCAGAACCGCCATTCCAGCCGCCGTCAGAATCACTTTCTTCGCGTAGCTCAGGTCTGGCGCTACGCGCCCCGCCAGGATCGCTTGCACGCGCTTTTTGAGATTCGAGCCCGTTACGCCGGATACGCAGGACAAAGGCGATTCCAGATAGCTCTTACAAACCAGCAGAATCCCTTGCGCGTAATCGCGCGGCTCGTTACCCACGTTCAGTACGGCTTCGTCGCAGGCACGCTCGCGCTCTTCCACGAGCCGCGCGCCGATCCACCAGACCAGTGGACGAAACCAGAAGAGCGCCTCTACGATCATGTGAATGGCTGCGGTCAAGTTATCGCGTCTACGGACATGACAGAACTCGTGAGCCAGCACAGCTTTGAATTGAGGCTGGCTCAGGCGTTCGACGATTCCTGCCGGCACCAGCAGGATCGGACGGAACACACCCACGATGCCCGGTTCCAGCAGTTCAGCGGAAGAGCGGATTTCCACGAGGGCCGGGATGTTAAGAGGAACGCTGGACCGCACAGCAGCCTGGATGCGGCACCAGCCGCGCAATCGTATCAGTGCGATACATCCAAAACCGCACGCCCAAAGTCCAAGGGCAACCAGGGGAATCCAGCTCATGGGGGTTCCTGTGGTGGCGAGTATCGGCGGTGAGATATGAGGAAAGGGCTGGGTCAGTTGCTCCATTCTGAATGAGACAGATGGGGACGCGATGCTCTTGGCAACTGGCGCCCACGGAATATTTGCGCCGACGTTCATCAGCAGAGAGAGCGGAAGGAAGAACTTCAACGACGCGCTAAACCATAACCAATAGCGGACTTCAGCCCGCTCCTTGCGGAAGATGACAGCGAGCAGGCCGACTACGGCTGCCAGGAACGTCGATTGCCACAGATGGTTAGTAAGTTCCGCGATCATTTCGATTTACCCGCTCTTCTGCTCCCCGTTTGCGGTCCAAGTTTCTTGATGGTCTCTTCCAACTCGCGTACGTCGTCGAGTGTAAGTTTGCCCGCCTCAGCCAGCTGCGCCATCATCGGCTGGGCGCGACCTCCAAAGAAACTCAGAATTTCGTCCAGCAACCTCATCCGCGCTACATCACGGGCGACGACCGGCTCGAAAATATGGGCATTACTGATTTTTCGTACGCGCCGCACAGCCTTCTTGCGCTCCAGCCGGTACACGGTTGTTTGAATGGTGGTGTAGGCGGGCCGAGGTTTTGGAAAAGCCTCTTGAATCTCCCGAATGGATGCTTTGCCATGGCTCCACAGAGCTTCCAGGATTTGAAGTTCAAGTTTTGTTAGCTTCGGTCGAGTCATTGTTGCTACTATCTCATCACTAAGCCTACTACTTGATAGTAGAGGCGTCAACCGAGGGCTGAATACAGCCGATTGGCCGCGTCACTTGTAGTTATGGCGTCATCGGTGGAGGAATCCCGCTCGCATGTTCGGATAACGGGCAAAGCGAAGGTGACAGGCCCGGCGACATTTCGCTTCCGATTTTCCCGTCCCGAACCTGGCACACGCGGCAGTTGTTACCAGCACCACCGCGCGTGGCCAGATCACGGCTTCGATCTCGCGAAGGCTCGCCGAGTCCCCCGGCGTGCTGCGTATCTTCACTTATGGCGACTTGGCCGGTGCTATCCGCCCGATGAATGAAGGACCTCATGGCCGGCGGCTATGCCAACAGCTCGGCATTACCGCTGGGATCGCCCGAAATCAGGCGCCGAGCAACCCGCGTTCCTGGTCAACGTGCATTGTCAAGAGAAACACTCCGCCGGGACCGCCTTGAAATTCTTCTTCGACGGAGCATTCACTATCCCAAGTCCTGTGATGCCCGCAAGCGATGGGCTCTTCCACTGCACCGTACAGAGGCCCCAATGCGGCAGCACTCACTGTAAATGGTGAACTGCATAAAGCTGGCTCACAAATATGGCGTCCATGCCGGGTACGAGAGCTTCCGACCCAAAATTCCGGTCGTGCCGCTGACTGCGGCGCTCACTTGTCTGGCGGTTTCGCCGCGCGACGTCAGCGCCGGCCAACGTTGGTTAGATCGAGTCAAGTATCTCGCCAGCGACAACATGGAAGGCCGGCTCACGGGAAGTGAAGCTACTGCAAGGGGGCCGATTACGTCGCGGCCGAATTCAAGAGATACGGTCTGGCACGAACGGCTATTTTCAACCGGTCAAGTTCGACGTGCAGTGTGTGATCGCGGCAGACTCTAAGGTGTCGTTCGAGAATGGTAACTGTCCCTACTCCCGTTGTCTCAGCGTAAGGGTGCAACGCATTGTGTCCCGTCCCTTGTACGTCCCAACAGATGAGGGTTGAGCGGTCCTGTCCTGGAAAAGTGTTTCGAAGAACGAACTAGTTTTAGTACTAAAGGCGTTTGAACCGGACGGTTAAGGAGGTCTAAGCTAAGTAGCGGCTTCTAAGAAGCCGATCTATTTCGGAGGTCTGGATCATTTGATGAAGCGCAGTGTGTTCTATGCGGCTCCTGTTTGGATTATTGGGGGACTGAGTCTGCTTACGTTCCAAGCGAAGGCGGCGGTGATTGCGACCGGGAGCGTCACTTTCGTGTCCGGGCAAGTTACCGCGAGTGCCGGTTTCGCCGGGTCGCCGGCCAGTACCAATGTCACGCCTCCAAACAACACTGGAACAGCAACGCAAACAGACGGAACCGCGACGAGCACGACAGTGGGAACCTTTTCGACGAGCGGATTCAGCTTCAGCTTTACGCAGACATTCCCGGACGACGATCAGACCGCTGGGACGGGTTTGGCCGAATTCACAGCCGGGATAGGAACTTCGTACGGGATTCTGGATCCAGCGCCTGGTTTCAGCGATCCGACGGCGGATTCAACGTACTCCGTGGACGCCTCTCTTTACGATAAGAGTACTGCAACTTACCTGTACGACACAGTGAATGGCGGCAGTCTGAGCGGCACGTTGACGGCGGGGGATGAATATCAATTCGCGGCGAACGCGCAACTGCAGACAATGTCCGATCCGACGCTTACATACGACCCCTCCATTTCGTTCACTGGCGCGTCGGCGGCGCCTGAGTATCCCGCGCCGATGATTCCGGTGGTGCTCGGCGGTCTTGCGCTGTTGCGGCACCGCTTACGCGGAACGGGTCGCGGGTCCGATCTGAACAGAGCTTAGTCGCTTCTGCCGTTGCGCGGAAATTCCTCGACATGGATCTCGCCTTTGCGGCCGAAATAGACTACTCGTTTCCCGGTGAGGAACGCCCAATAGGCGATGACGCCCGAGGCTGTCGCGCACTTCAGAAAGTCGGGATAGCGGATGGTGTCGGTCTGCGCTCCACGGATGGCCGCAATGAGGCCGGGGACTGAGAACTCTTGAGCGACCGGGTCGACCGGGAGGGTCAAAGACTCGGCATGGGTGCGGCCGTCGGATATGTAGAAGGTCTCGTTGTGAGCGGCGAGATCTACAAAGTAGGATTCGACGCCGACTTCGCTTAATCTGCGGACCACTTCCGGAAAGGTCAGCTTCCCGGTCTGCGTTCCAGCCATTACTTCTTGGATTGCGTTTGTATTCATAACATCCTCCTTTACTCCGTTGGGAGTTTGCGCAGTTCGTGCGCTTGCACGAGCTTTTTCAGAGTGGCGACTAGAAGTTCGCGTTCATGCCCGGACAGAGGCGTGAAGAATTCCTCGTCGTTCTGATCGGCGATCCCAGCGAGGACGGGCACGAGCTTTCGTCCGACTGCAGTGATCTCAATTTCCAGGAATCTGCGGTCATCGCCCCGGCTGCGGCGGGTGACGAAATCTTTCTTTACCAAGCGATCGATGAGCTTGGATGCGGCCCCGCGCGTCATACCAGTCAGATCGGCCAGCACGCTTGGGGATATCCCCTCGTGGCCGTACATCTCCCTGAGCACAACCCACTCGGCGACGGTGACACCGCTGTCCAGGAGCTTGCGGGCAAAAGATTGGGAGACGTGGTTGGATACAAAGCGCAGCCAGAATCCAATGTGGCTTTTAAGGTCGCTAACGGGCGGTTTCGTTGATTTTCGCAATCCAAGGAAATAGTATACATGGAAACCGTTTCCTAGGCAACTGCGGCGCGGGACATCCTTGACAAAGAATGGATTTGGAACTTTGGTAGCACCCGAAGCTACTGGCGCAGCTACATCAGGCTTTGCCGCTGCTTCACTTACTTATCCTCTTCGGGTGGAAACATATTAATCACGCCGATATTTAATCCATATCTTGAGTCCGAAGGATCATAGACTAAATGAAACGAGACGGGCCCTAGCAGTTGTGCAACTCTCTCCAGAACGACAAGTGCCGGTTCGTTGCTTGCCTTCATCTGTATTCGTGTCTGTGTATCACCAAAAGGCAGGTTCGTAATGATCACCGTTTTCCCACTTGCACTTGAAAGTTCCCCGGTTATGGCCGTGAAAGTATCTTCGATGGACCGCTCCGCAAGTGGAATGGTAATGGTCTGTAGTAACAGGGCAGGAGTCGTGCGCCCGTTCGCGCTACTTCCTATCGGAAGCACAGAGAGGAAGCCATTCTGTTGACTGATGGCATAGTTCCCCGGTAGGTGTGCTCTGGAGTATGCATTTAGCACGGTTTGAACAGCGTTGTAAGTATTAACCTCTCCCGGCACAAACTGAACAACTAATCTTGCTCTCTTAGGGTAAAGTGCTTCCGGTCTCATGCTAATTGTCGCGCCGCGCTCCAACCATTGTGAGTCTAATGGAGCGGCTTCTTCGAAGTTTATCGGTTCCTTCAACGCGTTCTCAATTTGAGTTAGTAAGTCGTTTAGAACTCTTCTACTCGTCATATCCACGTCGGTGAGCGGACGGGGCGAAGACTGCGCAACGGCTTTAATGCCTAACATAGCCGCACCTGTGAAGAGCATTAACACTACACGGGAGAAGATCAAAGTTGTTGTGGAATGCATAACGGGGCCCCTGTTTTATCTATTCAACGAATATCCGTAGCCGTATACTTGGCGTCCCTGATAGAAATTGGCGGTTCCGGGTGGATTCAGCGTCTGCGAAAAGTTATATTCAGTGCTAAGTTTCCCAGTACTCGCTCCTGACCCAATGCCGACCTTAGCCTCGCCGCTCGGTTGTAAGCCGCCGTTACTACGTGCAAAGATGTACGGTCCGGTTGGGCTTATGCTTCCAGATAGTCCGCTAGAGTTAGACCAGCGACCGGTGCTGTTGTCGTTGTTCTTATTTGTAAAGCTACCCGAGCGTGTTTCGCCCGTAACGGGAGTATAACCGCCACACGAGGCGGCGGGACTGGGATTCGTTGCAGTAAGGCTAAAGGAAGTCGTTGCTGGTTGATTATCGACCACTGCGGAAGGAGAATAAGTACCGTTTACGGTATACGAAACGTCTCGACACCTGTCGTTAAAGGAACTACATCCACTGTACCAGTCACGGTGCCCCTTGACCGGGAGCACCATTCCCGGCGGTAGCTAGCGTCCAGGTTGAGATCTTATTTAGAGACGAATCGGTCTCCTCAGATCGCGATATTTCGATTTCCATTAACTGGTCTCTTCGATAATCAGACGTACAGCGGCGGGATTGCTTAGTCAAACATTAAATCAGTATCAAACCGAGTTTCGGCGTGGGCCTAGTTCGGTTCCCCAGCGAAGGTTATAGGCGCATAGCGAAAGAGCACCCCGTTGCACTCGCGGATCGTCGATTGGGTCACTGAATGAAAATTAGCACGGCGATTGCGCGGCGGGAGGGCTCGGCAATGGCGGCGCAGGAGCAGTGCGAACAGGCCGAGGGCTACCGGCGTCCAGCCGGTTGGCTCGGCAACGGCTTCGATTCCTATCTTGCCGACGCTGCTGGGCGGGTGAAGGTCCGCGATGTCAGATTCTGTTACAGGTGGAAGCGATAGCGGATCTCGGCGTAGATTTGGCGGGGGTTGATGTAGTGCGTGCCTCCGAAGGTGTTGCTGGTATCGAGGAGATAGCGCCTGTTGGCGATGTTGGTGGCGTTGACGGACGCCGACCAGTGCTCCTTGAAGCTTTTGCCTATGGACACATCGAAGGTGGAGTGCGGGGAAAGATGCGAGGGGCCGTCGCCGTTTAAGAATCCAGAGCCGAACTGATATGCGGGCGTGGCCCAGAGGTGGTGCGGAAGATTCAAGGAGAGAACGGCGGAGGCGGTGTTGCGCTGGTCGTGATCGAGCAGGAAATTGCCGGAAGATGAGAATTCGAGCAGACCGCCGGTCACCGGGCCGATGCCTTGCGCGATTTGGTTTGAATAGGCCATGCGGATTTGCGCGATCTTGAACAAGCGCGGCGAACGGAGGGTGACTTCGGTACCGCTGATGATGGCTCCGAGATCGGTTAAGGGGACGAAAATGCCGGAGTTGCCGATCACATCGTGATCGAGGAAATTGCGGGCGCTGGTGTGGAAGTAGTCGGTGTCGAGGGACCAGCCGCGTATCGGAATGGTGAGGCCGATGTCGTGCTGAATGTCGCGCTCACCGTTGAGTGGGATGAAGCCGTACCCTTGGGTGACGGCGAACTGGAGAGCGGGCCCGGCGAGGCTATCAAGGGGCGGCGGTTGATAGTAGTAAGCGTAGTAGCCGTGAAGGATCCAGCGTAGGCGCGGGATGCGGATCGCGCCGCCCAGGCGTGGATCGAAGGCGTTTTCGTTAACGAGTCCACCATAGTGTTGCAGGCGAACTCCGAGATCGAGCGTGAACCAAGACGTTAATTTGAACTGATCTTCGAGAAACACGGATTCTGAATTGGCCCAATTGAGTTCCGTCTGTTGGAGAACCTGGTTTCCGGGGTTGGCGGCGAGACCGAAGAATGCATTATCGTGCTGGGCCCAGGCTTCCACACCGATGCGGGCGTTGTGGCGCTTCTTTTGAACTTGCAGGACGGAGCGGCCGCCGAAGTAATTGGAGCGTTCGTTGTCATTCAGGATGAAGGGCGTATCGAGCGGGCCGCCTAAGTACTGGGCGCTGTTGAAATGGAAATAAGGAGTAAGTGAGTAAGTGACTCCTTCGGCAAAGCTGTGGGACCAGTTGAAGCCGATCAGGTAATCGCGCTCGAGATCGAGATCGCGGATCCCGGAGCCTTCCTGATCCTGGGTATCGGGGATCTGGTAGTGATCGCCTCGGACGGAGGCGATCCAGCGGAATTGATCTTTAGGTGTTGGGTTGTAGAGGAGGGAGAGAAAGCCGCCCTCGCCGCTTTCCTGATCGTGAATCACTTGCGGCACGGGTGTTCCCAGGCCGAGTTCGGAGCGGTTGCCATCGAGACTGCCGTAGTAGGCGAAGCGCTCAGTGTGGCCGCCGGCGTTGAATTGATCATCCGTGGAATAGAAATTTCCGCCTGAAGCGATCAGCTCCGCGTCGTTATTGCGCTCGAACCCGGAAGGAGTTACGACGTTGAAGAAGCCGTAAGTGCGGTCGCCGTATTCGCTCGAAAAACCGCCGCGTTCGACTTCGAGTTCCTCGACATTTTTGGGATTGATAAGGGGCGCGACGTTGGCGGCGATGTTGGTGTTGACGACGGGAATGCCATCGAAGAACCAGTTCACTTGATGACCGCCGCGCATGTGAAGCATGTCGTGAACCATGTAGGCTCCGGGCGTAAAGTCGGTGATCATGGCGAGGCTGTTGGTCTGGTCGGCGCCAGGGGTCTGAGCGATTTCCCGCGGAGTGACGAGGGTTTGCACGGTGGACGTTTGGGTTTCGAGCTTGCCGATTGCACCTGAGACCTCCACCGTTTGGGTGATCGGGCCTACCTCCAATTGGAAGTGCAAGACGGGCGCTTTGCCTCGACTGACGGCAGCCCGCTGCGAGAGTTGGCGAAACCCTTGCGCGGAAACGGTGATGGAATAAGAACCGTCGGGGATATTTTCGATGTGGAACTCGCCGCTTGGATCGGACTTGATGACGGTCGAGAAGTTCCCTCCGACGGCTTGGATTGAGAGCTGTGCATTATTAATGGGGCGGTGCTGGGAATCGTGTACGACGCCGCGAAGGGCTCCGGAACCTTGCGCGAGTGCGACGGATGAGATCGCGCCGAGCACGAATATTGCAGTAATTAGGACTTGCTTCAATGAATTTTGGATCACTTCTTTCCCTTGAAAAGACACTTCCGCTGACTGACTAGAAATGGACGGCGGGTCCGCTTTAAGCGAGGAAGAAGGGAGGGCCGCGTTTTTGGCGGCTACGTTCCAAGGAGATGCGGTAACGAGCTTCGGTCTGTTCCTGGATGACAGGGTGGCTGGGGATTGCCGCAAAAAAGAGCTGCGAAGCTTTAGGCAGGAAGACCGAGGGATTTACCGCGGTGGAGCTGACAGGCGGCAGTAAGGGGAATTGACCGCACACCGAATAGATAGCCGGTTCGGTTACGGAACTATGCGCCCTCGCTTGCCGCATGGCGCAGTTGTGTTTACCCTGGGCGCGACAGCATACGGGCAGTTGCGCCGTATGAGTTGGTTTGGCGAAAACAGGAGCCACCGGCAAGACGCCGATGAAGGTCAGGAGCAAGATTGCCCACGCGCGCTGCACTTTCATGATTGTACTCATGGTTTCGTCGTAAGGTACATAAATGGAATCGTTTTTAGCGGATGTGCGGCAATCCTTTCGCCTGATGCGCAAGAATCCTGGCTTCACCGCGATCGCTGTTGCGGCGCTGGCGCTCGGCATAGGGGCTAACACCGCGATTTTCAGCATCGTCAATAAGGTTCTGCTGCAACCATTGCCTTACCCGGAACCGGATCGGTTGATGCTGCTGGGCGAGAAGTATCCGAACGGCCCACAATACGCCACTTCCATTCCCAAATACATGGCCTGGCGCAATAATGACGTCTTCTCCGCGATGGCCATCTACGATCAAGGCGGCCCGGGTCTGAATCTCGCGAGCAGCGGTGGTGGGGTCCAAATCAAAGGCTTGCATGTCTCGGCCGATTTCTTCAAGGTCTTCGGCGTTCGTCCTTCTGAGGGGCGCACCTTCAGCGCGTCTGAGGATTTGCCGGGCGGCCCCAAGGTGGCGATGGTCGGTGAAAGGCTCTGGCGATCGCGTTTTGCTTCCGATCCGCATATCGTCGGAAAGAGCATCGTCCTCAATTCCGAGGCGTATTCCGTCGTTGGGATTATGCCGGCCAGCTACGTCGCTGAACCGGCCGCCGAAATCTGGATTCCGCTGCAGGCCGATCCCGCCGGCAGCAATCAGGCGTCTTATCTCGCGGTTGCGGCACGGCTGAAGCCCGGCGTGACTGTTGAACAAGCTCGCGCGGAAATGAAGCTCATCGGAGAACGCTTCCGGCGCGCCCACCCGAACGCGATGGAGAAGAACGAAAGCGTCACCGTTACCCCGGCGCGCGACGCAGTTGTCGAAGATGTAAGGACCGCACTTCTTGTGCTTGCCGGCGCAGTGCTGTTCGTCCTGCTGATTGCTTGTGGCAATGTTGCGAATCTTCTGCTAGCCCGCGGCGCGTCGCGTCAACGGGAACTGGCCATTCGAGCGGCGGTCGGTGCGAGTCGGTGGCGGATCGTGCGCCAGTTGCTCACCGAAAGCGTGATGCTCGCCGCCGTGGGCGGAGCGGCCGGTCTGCTGCTGGGGGCATGGGGCGTCCACGCTCTTCTCCTCACTGTTCCCGGCAACATCCCCCGCCTGCCGGGAGCAGAGCAAGCGCAAAGTGCGTTTGCTCTTCTTGATTGGTCTATCGCCCTGTTCACGGTCGCTGTTTCGTTGCTCACGGGCATCGCGTTCGGTCTCTTTCCAGCGCTGCATATCTCGAATCCGAACGTATCTTCCACGCTGAAGGAGACCGGCAGCCGGTCGGGCAGCGGTCGCCACCAGAATCGCGTTCGCAAGGTTCTCGTGGCGTCGGAAGTGGCGCTCGCGCTGGTGCTGCTCACCGGCGCCACGCTTCTGATTGAAACGTTCCGCGCCTTGAGCACTTCGGATCCCGGAATCGACCCGCGCCATGTGATGACGCTGCTCACATCCTTGAATGGCGGCAAGTATTCCACGACCGCGAAGGTAGACAACCTCGCGGTACAGGTCATTCGCCGCATGGAATCACTACCCGGGGTCGCTGCCGTGTCCCTTTCTCTCGGCGTACCAACTGAGACCGACATCGAGCTTTCGTTCAACATTGCAGGCAAGCCGCCAAAGGCCGGGCAGAACTTTAACGGCGACGAGCAATACCGTTTCGTCACACCGCACTACTTCGCTGTCTTCCGCGTGCCGTTATTGCGCGGCCGCTTTTTTGTCGACGCGGAAGCTCTCAATTCGGCTAAGGTGGTCCTGATCAATCGATCCATGGCGAACAAATACTGGCCGAACGAAAATCCCGTTGGTCAAGTCATCACGATAGGGAATGGTCTCGGTCCGGAATTTAGGGACGGCCCTCGGCAGATTGTCGGCATCGTCGCCGACGTACGCGAGACCGGTCTCGATGACAAGAATCTCAGCGTCATGTACGTTCCAGAAAGCCAAATTCCCGACAGCCTGACGCGGCTGATGAACGAGTCCATTCCCTTGGTATGGTCGATTCGGTCATCGATGGATACTGCCTCTCTTCGCATCGCCTTTGAACGCGAACTGCATGCGGTGGACGGCCAAATGGCGATTTCAGATTTTCGCTCGATGAAGCAGATTCTCTCTGAGAGCATCTCGAGACAGCATTTCAACATGCTGTTGCTCAGCCTGTTCGGAGGCATCGCGCTGCTGCTCGCGGCGATAGGCACTTACGGCGTCATGTCGTATTCGGTCGAGCAGCAGACCCAGGAACTCGGCATCCGGATGGCGCTAGGAGCGGGAAAGCGCGATATTGCGCGTCTGGTTGTGGGGCAGGGAATGACGCCCGCTTTGCTCGGCGTCGGGGCCGGGTTAGTTATCGCGTTCGGCGTCACGCGGCTACTGGCGAGCCTGCTTTACGGCGTCAAAGCAAACGACCCAGGTACATTCGGTGTTGTCGCCGCTGTGTTGCTCACGGTAGCATTTGTTGCGATGTATATTCCGGCACGCCGCGCTATGAGTGTAGATCCAGTGGTGGCATTGCGCGAGCAAGGCTGAATCGGCTGCTAGACTGCTGGGATGGTTTTTCAAACGTCCAGGGTGCGTATGTTCATCCTGATGCTCGCGCTCTCCCTTTCAGCCGCAGCACAAGGTGCTAAACGGGGCATGACCCTGGATGATCTCTCGCGTGTCCAGCGGGTAGGCGCGCCTCAGGTCTCGCCCGACGGCAAATGGATTGCCTATACCTTGTCACACGTGGATACGACGGAAGACAAAAGCATCACGGACCTTTGGATGATCAGTTGGGATGGAAGGGAAGACCTGCAACTCACGTTCGGAGTGCCATCTGCGGAAGGAGCTTCGGTGGGATCGCCTCGCTGGAGTCCCGATGGGCGCTATCTCGCGTTCACTTCGGATCGCCCCGGGCCCGCCAAGGGAACGCAAGTGTGGGTGCTTGACCGGCGTGGCGGCGAAGCTCGACAGCTCACGGATGTCAAAGAAAGCCTGTCGGAGTACCGCTGGTCACCGGATAGCAAAGAACTTCTGCTTGCGCTTCGTGCCAAGGAGGAGCCAGAGCCCGAAAAAGGGGCAAAGCCAAAGCCGCCCAAGCCGATTGTCATCGACCGCTATCACTTCAAGCAAGACATTCAAGGATATTTAACCGACAAGCGCGATCATTTATTTCTCTTTGATATCGCGACGAAGAAGCTCACGAAACTGACGACGGACGAGCATTTTGAAGAGCACGAAGCGGAGTGGTCGCCCAACGGTAAGTTGATTGCGTTCATCAGCAATCACGATGCGCCGGATCCGGACCGGACGGCGAACGACGATGTCTTCGTAGTGGACGCAAATCCGGGATCGACGCCGCGCAGAGTGACCACTTTCGAAGGGAGGGATCTCGGCCCCTTGGTGTGGAGCCCGGATAGCCAGCAAATCGCGTATCGACAGGGTCTTGCGAAGCATTACACTGCTTACGAAGCAACACGCCTCGCCGTCGTGCCCGCAGCAGGCGGTTCGGCCGAACTGAAGGGCGCATCCGTCGATAACAACGTGGGACCACCGGTATTTGTGAACAACGGGCACGAGCTATTGACAACGGTTTCAGACGACGAAGTGGAATACGTCGCAGCCGTTCCGCTGGCCGGCGCAAACGTGAAACGCTTGACCGAGGAGACGGGCGTAGCGAACAGCCTTTCCGAGGCCGCCGGGCACACGGCTGTACTGTGGACAACGGATTCCTCAGCGCCTGAGATTTACGCTCTCGACGACGGTAAACTTCGCAAGCTGACGGCTCACAACGATGCGCTGCTTTCGCAGCTGCAGCTTGCCGCAACGGAAAAGATCGCGGGGAAAAGCAAGGATGGTACTGACGTGCACGGTCTGCTCACGATGCCTTTGAATTACACGGCAGGCACGAAAGCGCCTATGCTTCTGTTTATTCATGGCGGGCCAACAGCGCAGGATGCACATCGATTCAGCGTCGATCGACAGCTCTTCGCGGCGCACGGCTATGCGGTGCTGAACGTGAATTATCGTGGCAGCACGGGACGCGGCCATGCTTATAGCGAGGTGATTGCGGCCGATTGGGGCGATAAGGAAGTGGCCGATCTAATGGCAGTTGTCGATGCCGCCGTAGCGACCGAACGTGTGGATGCCGAGAAAATGGTGATCGGGGGCTGGAGCTACGGAGGAATTTTGACCGACTACATGATTGCGTCCACGACGCGGTTTAAAGCGGCTTCGAGCGGGGCGGGCACAGCCAACCTGTTCGGCATGTATGGCATCGACGAATACATATTGCAGTACGACAACGAATTAGGGGCGCCCTGGAAGAATCCGCAGACCTACATCAAGTTGTCGTACCCGTTCTTTCATGTGGATCGAATCAAGACCCCGACGATGTTCATGGGCGGCGACAAAGACTTCAACGTGTCTCTGGAAGGAGGCGAGCAGATGTATCAAGCTCTGAAGAGCGTTGGAGTTCCGGCTGAGCTGATCGTGTATCCCGGCCAGTTCCACGGTTTCACCCGGCCCAGCTTCATTCGAGACCGGTATCAGCGATGGTTTAGCTGGTACGACAAATATCTGAACCTGACAGCACCCAGTTCGACATTGTCAACGAAGTGAGATGTCAGGCTCCGAGAGCAGCGGGGCATCGTTACACTCAAAAGAGGTCGGCTTCTAAACGGCGGACCTCGCCTGCCTTTCCAATCACTTGCCTACGGATGCTTTCCCACTCTCGTCTGCTAACGATTCTGCTGTGTGCCTGCTGTCTCGCTGTATCGCTTGTGGCGCAATCAGATGATCCGAATGCGAGCAACGCGTTGTCCTCCCCGACTTCCGAAAGCATCCAGTGGGGTCCTCTCCTGGAGCAATCTTTGTTCTTTGCCGCGGTTGAGCACGGTTTCCGGGTAGCCACCGAACCGTCCACCAGAGACCGGCTCTCCGGAAAATTCTTTCCGGACTGGGGTCGCTCCATTGGCAACATTCATGGATGGTCGGACGGCGATAACTTCCTGACCAACTATGTGGGACATCCCATGGAGGGTGCGGTTACCGGATATTTATTTATACAGAATGCGCCGCGCTACCGGGCATTGAAATTCGGCCGCAACCGGGAATATTGGAACAGCCGCGCGGCCGCCGCTACCTTCGCATTCGTGTCGAGCGAGTTGTTCGAATTAGGACCGTTGAGCGAGGCCAGCATCGGTAATGCGCAAAGCTATTTCCCACAGCTAGGCTTAGCGGACCACGTCGTAACGCCCGTCGTCGGGTTGGCCTGGATGATCGGTGAAGACTGGCTCGACGAGCGAGTCGTCCGCACCATTGAAGCTCATACAAGCAACCCTTACTGGAAAATGATTGCGCGCAGCGCGTTGAATCCCGCGCGCTCGATGGCGAATGCGGTGCGGCTAAAGACGCCATGGTCGCGCGATGACAGACCGGGTTTGTTCGGAGGAAGAGGTGCGCTGTTGACCGCGGGTGCTGAGACTTCAAGCGGCGATTCGGCGACGGGTGTAGCAGCCCACTACTTAGAACCCGGATTAGGAGACCTGAGCGACGGCGCCGCAGCACGATGGGAACTTGCGACAACCTATAGCTATACGCAACTCGCAGCCGCGAAACCGGGAACGCTGGCATGTAATGGCGGAGGCGCAACGGTCACATACAATCTCAATTCCTGGGCCGGGATTACGGCCGATGTGGGCGGCTGCGCGATGAAGTCTCCGGGCCTTAACGTTTCCGGCGATTCTACCACCTATATGCTTGGACCACGATTTACGTTTCGGAATCGGACCCGCTGGTCGCCGTTCGCCGAGTTTCTGGCGGGAGGAGACAAGCTGACGACGGAGACGATGTTCCCGCAGTTAAAGCCTGCAGGCGCCGGTCCGGTCAGTGAAGAAAACCGCGCCGCACTCCACGAAAGCTTTACGCAACAGCAGCAGACAAATTCGTTTGCGCTCGAGTTGGGCGCAGGCTTGGATTACAGTGTAAACCGTCCGCTCGCGGTTCGCATTCTGGATGTGGAGGACATCCACACGTGGGCGCGGAGCCTGAACGGTACGCACTATCCAAACAACTTGCGCTTTTCTACGGGTGTGGAACTTCGATTCGGCAATTGGTGAAGCTGTTCGCGATCAGTGCTTCTGAACAAGCTGCTGGATTTGATCGAGCTCATGCCCGGCTTCCGACCATTTGCCCTGCGCACTTAGATCGCGATAACGCTCAAGATGGTCCCGGATTTGGCCAAGCGTCTGTAAGGCTTGAGCGGGGGGCGCGGGCGCGTTCGTGTTGGGAACAGCCTGTACGGCCCCGGTGCCCGCATTCTGAGCCGGCGCTGCCGCGTTGGCGTTCTGACCCGCCGGGGCTGTGCCGCCGGAGGCTTGAATCAACTGGGACAAAGCCTCCTCGTAGGTATTGGCATAGACCAGCAGATTACCCATTGCGAGGGCGACCTTCTTCAATTGCGGCATGCTGGTCTGCGAGGCTTGAATATAAATGGGCTCCACATATAAGAAACTGTTCTCAATGGGCAGCACCAGCGTCTGGCCTCGAAGTACCTGCGATCCTTGCTGATTCCACAACGACAGGTCCTTCGAGATGGTCTGGTCCTGATTGATGCGGGCATCGATCTGCATCGGCCCGTAGATGATGTTTTGCTTCGACAGCTGCTCGAAGACTAATTCGCCGAGGTGATCTCCGTCACAGCGCGCCGACATGAAGCCGATCAGATTGTCTTTATTGGCAGGAGTGAATGGAGTAATCAGAAGGAACTCCGATTGGTCCTCGCCCGGGAGGCTGGCTACAACGTAAGTTGGGGAAAAGAAGGTGGCTCCCGATTCCCCCTGCCGCGAGCCCGTCTTCGCTAAATCCCAAAGGTCCGCCCGATTGTAAAAGGACTCCGCATCGCGCATGTGAACAGTGCGGTACATCTCCGCTTGGGCACTGAACAGTGTCTCCGGGTAGCGCGCATGACGCCGGAGATCGGCCGGCATTGCCGACTCGGGTTTGAACAAGTTTGGAAATAGCCGCCGGTAGGCCTCGATCAGCACATCGTTCGGATCGAAGACATACATGTTCACTTCGCCGGTGTAAGCATCGACGGTGGCCTTCACCGAATTGCGGATGTAGTTCAGCGTCAGGCCACTGTCAAACGTCAGGGCACGCGAGTAGGGGTGCCTGTCGGAGGTCATGTAGCCGTCCACCATCCAGACCAACTTCCCTCCATCCCTCAACACCAGATACGGATCTGAATCCCACGTAAGGAAACCCGCCAGTGTTTGCAGCCGGTCGAGAATCGGCCGGTGGATCATGGCGCGGCTCTTGTCCGAGAGGTAGCTGGTCAACAACACGTTCGTGTCACCGTACTGCACCGCGGCCGCGAGGCGCATCAGCGGCGATGAGATCGGGAATCCGCCTGTTCCGCTGTACTTCGTGTAGACGCTTTGCGATCCCGATGGGTAGTTGAACTCCTGCTGGTTCGTGTTCACGTACACCGGTTCATGGGCCACTTCGCTGTAATAGAGCTCGGGCTGCGTGAACTTCAGGCTCTTGGTGGTAACTTCCGGCGGTGCATTCTTGATGAACAACAGCGGCAAACCATCGGGCGTAATGCGGTTCGCTTCGGCCATCACAATTCCGTAGCCGTGGGTATACATCAGGTGGGTGTTGATCCAGTTACCGCCGGCCGGGCCAAGCTGCCGAATGTCGAGCTCGCGGGGGGAGATCAGCACCTGCCGCACTTGCCCGTCTATTTCATAGCGGTCCACGTCGGTGTCTTGATAGATATAGGGCCGCAGCGGCTGGATCTGTGAAATAGTGTCGTGAAAGGCGCGCCAGTCCCATAGCCGCACGTTACCGAGCAGGGCTTTGTGCTTGGCGTAATCAATCGGGATGTCCGGCTTCGCCTCGAGGGTGGTCTCTTTCACGCGCCGGTTAAGGCCATAGGCTGAGCGTGTGGCTTCAATGTGGTGCTGGATGTAAGGCCGCTCGAGCGCCAGTTCATTCGGATGCACATACAGGCTCGACACAATGGGGGGTAGTATGTACCGCACCGGCAGAATCAGCAGCAGCAAAAAGGCAAGCTTGCCGCGCCGGGCCAGAATCAGCACTGCCGCGATGAGGGCCCCTGCAATGAGCAGCCATTGCAGCGGAAGGACCAATCGATCGGCGACCCAGTCCACGCCTACGAGATAGGCGCTGTGATCCTCGAACAAAAGATCGTAGCGATTGAAAAAGAACTTGGCTGAAAGCGCCAATAAAAAGCAGGCTGCCATCAGGCGCACGAATTGCGTTTGGAAGGCGTCGCCAAGGCGCAGGCCTTCCAAGTCGAACGTGCCGCCCGAGCCAAAGCTCGGCACTCGCCTGCTAAACGTTTGCAGGTTCGAAGCTGCCCAATAGATGAGCAAGCCTAATACCGCGGCAACCAGCACGACCCGCAGCAGCATGTTGTAAAACGGCAGGGCGAAAAAATAGAAGTGCAGCGGCCGGCCAAAAATCGGATCGATGAACTCCGCCGCGGACTGCGGCAGGCGTAGACCGCCAAAATACCTGACAACTGTCCAGCTATCGATAGTGGCGTTCGCGACCAGTAACGCAAGCAGGGCAAAAACAACCAGAACGAGTTTGCTGAAGAGCGATCGCTTCAATACACCGAAAAGCAGCGGGTCGGTGCTGTTGCGCATTCCCAACTTGAACGCAAGCCAAAAAACACAGAAGAACAGCACGACCGCCAAGGCGATCGGCCCGGTTCCATAGACCAACAGGCTGATCCAGGTATCGACCTGATGAAGCTCCGACCACCAGGAGTAATCGATGAGAGTTGAGGCGATATAGCGCGCGGAGATCAGCAGGACCAGAAGCGCGACGACGATGAACAGGAGTCCGCCGCGCCGTTGCCTCTGGCCAATATAAGTTTCAGGCATGTAATTTTACGGGAGCCACAGCGAGTATATCGCCGTTGTGATTCGCAGAGGCTGCTACGCGGCGTTGGCCTGGTCTTCTTGCAATAGGGTAAGGAGTCCGCTCGCCGCCTGGTTGAAGACTTTCTTGCGGCGGTGAATGATGCGGACGGGCCGGTACAGATCGGGCGGGTCGAGCTTGAGCGCCACCATTCGACCCTGCCGGAGGTCCTCGCGCATGACACGCAGGGGCATGATGCTGATTCCGGAGCCGTGCGCTACCGCCTCTTTGATCGTCTGTATGTTGTCGAAACGAAGCGCCACGTCCACTGTCACTTTGTGGTCGCGGAGATAACGGTCGATCTGGGCTTGAATGGGCAGATCGTCGTCGAACCCGATGAAGTTCTCCCCTTCGAGCGCCTGCGGGCGGATAGACCGTCTTTTCGCGAGGGAATGACCGGGCTCGGTCGCGACCACCATCTCTTCATTGCGCCAAGCCAGCGCCACCACATCCCGAGACGACTCAGCATAGCTCATCAAACCGAGATCCGCTTCACCATCGATAACGGCTTCCCAGACGCGCTCCGGGCGCAGATAGGAAACGTTCAACTCCGCTTCGGGAAATTTACGGCTGAAGCGCGCTTCGATCTCCGACATCTCCGAGAGCCCGACCGAATAAATAGCCGCCAGCCTCGCAGTCCCGTTGACTTCCTTCTTCCAGCGGCCCAGCGAGGCTTCGAGTTCTTCGTGACGGCGCAACAGATCCCGGCAATATTCGACGTACAGCTTGCCGGCGCCGGTGACAGTGAGAGGCCGGGTACTGCGGTCGAACAAATCGACGCCCAATTCGCGCTCTACTTCCTGAATGGCTTGGCTGGCGGCCGATTGGCTGACCCCGTTCAGCCTGGCGGCTTTACTGATGCTGCGAGACTGGGCCACGTCGCGGATCAGACGCAGATTCGCAAATGTCACGGCATAAATAATCTAACATAAGAAGAACTGATTTTGTCGAATTACAAATTCAATTTGACGAATATTGCGGCTGGTCGCTATACTAGCGCTATCTCCCCCAAGTAGAAAAGAGGAGGTGTAGTGTCCCTGCCCGATACAACGAACCAACTGCCGCCCGCACAAGGTCTTTACCATCCCGCACAAGAGCACGACGCCTGCGGGCTCGGCTTTGTGGCGAATATTAAAGGCGAACCCTCGCACGACATCATCCTGAAGGGTTTGCAAATTCTCGAAAACCTCGCGCATCGCGGGGCCTGCGGCTGCGATTCGGAAACGGGCGACGGCGCCGGGATTCTGATCCAGATTCCGCACGAGTTTCTACGCAAAGAAGCAGCTAATTTAGACATCACGCTGCCGAAGCCCGGCGAATACGCGGTGGCGATGTGCTTTCTGCCGGTAGAGCACCAGCAGCGCCTGGTTTGCGAAGGTCTGATCGAGACCATTTCGCGCGAGGAAGGTCTCACAGTCCTCGGCTGGCGCGACATTCCTGTTTACGTGGATGCGATCGGGCGCGTGGCGCGCGCCTCACAACCTTACATCGAGCAGTTCTTCGTGGCGTGCCCGGCGGGCATGGCGTCAGATGAGTTCGAACGCAAGCTCTACGTCGTGCGGAAGCGCGCGGAAAGCCAAGTGGCGGCGGCCTCGGATGTGCGCGACAAAGGCTTCTTTTACATCCCATCGTTTTCCTCGCGCACCATCATTTATAAGGGGCTGCTGCTGGCGAACCAGATTAGCCAGTTCTATACCGAACTTCTGGACCCCGACACGAAGAGCGCGCTGTGCCTGGTTCACCAGCGCTTTTCCACCAATACGTTTCCCACGTGGCCGCTGGCGCATCCGTATCGCTATATCTGCCATAACGGCGAAATCAACACGGTGCGCGGCAACGTGAACTGGATGAACGCCCGGCAGCCGGTGCTCGCTTCGCCGCTTTTCGACGACATACGGAAGCTGTTCCCGATTATGCAGCAAGGGGGCAGCGATTCGGCGGCGCTGGACAACGCGGTGGAGTTGCTGACGCTTTCCGGGCGATCGCTGCCGCACGCCATGGCCATGTTGATTCCGGAAGCCTGGGACGGCGACAACACGATGCCGGCGGAAAAGCGCGCGTTTTACGAATATCACGCGTCGCTGATGGAACCTTGGGACGGCCCGGCGGCGGTTGCCTTCACCGACGGCCGGCTGATTGGAGCGACGCTCGATCGGAATGGCCTGCGCCCCGCGCGGTATCTGATTACACATGACGGCTTGCTGGTGATGGCTTCGGAAGCGGGTGTATTGCCGTTTCAGCCGGAAGAAATCGCCCGCAAGGGCCGCCTGCAGCCTGGAAAGATGCTGCTGGTGGATTTGGAGCAGGGCCGGCTTGTTCCCGATGAGGAGATCAAACGTGAGCTGGCCGCTCGGCAGCCTTACGGCGAGTGGCTGGAGCGGAATCAAATCACCATTGAAGCTCTGCCCGACCCTGCGCGCATGCAGGCATCGGACCATCAGACGGTGTTAGCGCGGCAGCGCTGCTTCGGCTATACGGACGAAGACATCCGCATGCTGATCTCGCCCATGGCCGCGACCGGCGAGGAAGCGATCGGCTCCATGGGCGTGGATACGCCGCTGGCCTGTCTGTCGGATAAGCCGCAATCGTTATTCAATTACTTCAAGCAACTGTTCGCGCAGGTCACGAATCCACCCATCGACCCGATTCGCGAAGAGCTGGTGATGTCGCTGACCAGCTACATCGGCACCGAGCGCAATATTTTGGCGGAAACGCCCGAGCATTGCCACACGCTCAAGATGCCGCATTCCATCGTGACGAACCGCGACCTGGAAAAGCTCCGGCGCGTCTCACGCGGCGATCTGCTGGCCTCCACGTTGACGATGACGTTCAGCGCCGATGAGGGCGAACGCGGGTTGAAGCGAGCGCTGGATGGCCTGTGCCGCCGTGCTTCGCTCGCCATCAAGGCCGGCTATTCGATGCTGATACTCTCGGACCGCGGCATCGATGAGGAATTCGCGCCTATTCCGTGCTTGTTAGCGCTCACGGCGGTACACAATCACCTGGTCCGCGAGGGCACGCGCACCGGCGTGGCGCTGATTATTGAATCCGGCGAACCGCGCGAAGTGATGCACTTCTCGCTTCTGATCGGGTATGGCGCGAGCGCGGTCAATCCGTATCTGGCGATCGAGACAATTGAAGAACTTGCGGGCTCGGGCGAACTGCCCCACACCATTACTCCCGAAGCGGCGGTAAAGAACTACATCAAAGCGATCAACAAAGGCCTGCTGAAGGTTTTCTCGAAAATGGGCATTTCGACCCTGCAAAGCTATCGGGGCGCGCAAGTGTTCGAGGCGATCGGTCTCAATAAGCAACTGGTGGATGTTTACTTTACAGGGACATCCTCACGCATTGAAGGAATTGGCCTGGACGTGCTGGCAACCGAGGCCGTTCAGAAACATAAGTTCGCGTTTCGTCCCGTGTCGGACTCCGAGACGGAGCTTGCCGCTGGAGGCAACTATCATTACCGCATTCATGGCGAGCGTCATCTGCTGAATCCGTTCACGGTGAGCAAGCTGCAACATGCGGTGCGGCAGAACAACTACGCCACGTTTGAAGAATACGCGAGGGCGATCGATCAGCAAAACGAGCAGCTCTATACGCTGCGTGGGTTGATGCATCTGAAGACCATCCCGCGGCCGATTCCGCATGAAGACGTAGAGCCGGCGAGTGAAATTGTGAAGCACTTCGCGACGGGGGCGATGTCGTTCGGCTCGATCAGCGCTGAGGCGCACGAAACGCTGGCAATCGCCATGAACCGTATCGGCGGACGCTCCAATACCGGCGAGGGCGGGGAAGACGAGGCGCGGTTTATCCCGCTTGCGAACGGGGATTCCAAGCGCAGCGCCATCAAGCAGGTGGCGTCCGGACGGTTCGGAGTGACCGCTCATTATCTTGTGAATGCAGACGAACTGCAGATCAAGGTGGCGCAAGGGGCAAAGCCGGGTGAAGGCGGCCAACTTCCGGGACACAAGGTGGACGCGACCATCGCGCGCGTGCGGCACGCGATTCCTGGCGTGGGCCTGGTTTCGCCACCGCCGCATCATGATATTTATTCCATCGAAGATCTGGCGCAGCTCATTTACGACCTGAAAAACATCAATCCGATGGGCCGTGTTTCCGTGAAGCTGGTGGCGGAGGTCGGAGTGGGAACGGTAGCGGCGGGCGTTTCGAAAGCGCACGCGGACCTGGTGTTGATCAGCGGCTATGACGGCGGCACAGGCGCGTCGCCACTGACTTCGATCAAACACGCAGGCAGCCCCTGGGAACTGGGGCTCGCCGAAACACAGCAAGTGCTGGTGATGAACGATCTGCGCAGTCGTATTCGCGTGCAGGTAGACGGCAAATTGCAAACGGGCAGAGATGTAGTGATTGCGGCGCTGCTGGGGGCCGAAGAGTTCGGCTTCTCCACGGCCCCGCTCGTCTCCATGGGCTGCATCATGATGCGCAAATGCCATCTGAATACGTGTCCGGTAGGCATTGCCACGCAAAATCCTGAACTGCGCAGGAAATTCGCGGGCAAGCCCGAGCACGTCATCAACTATTTCTTCTTTGTCGCCGAGCAAGTTCGCGAGTGGATGGCCAAGTTGGGGTTCCGCCACATGAGCGAGATGGTGGGCCGGGTGGACATGATCGACATGCGTCCGGCCATCAATCATTGGAAAGCGCGAGGGCTGGATTTCTCATCCATTCTGTACAATCCGCACGTGCCGGGGCGCGTGGGACGGCGTTGCCTGATTGCTCAGGACCACGGGCTCAGTGAAGCGCTAGATCACAAGCTGCTGAAAGAAGCCAAGGATGCGATAGAGAACGGCACTCGAGCGAGTTTCGAACTGCCGATACGCAACGTACACCGCGCGGTGGGAACGATGCTGAGCGGTGAGATTGCGCGGCGCTACGGCGCGAAAGGCTTGCCGGACGATACGATACGCATTTCGCTCAACGGATCTGCCGGCCAGAGCTTTGGTGCATTTCTTGTCAACGGCGTCTCGCTCACTCTGGAGGGTGAAGCGAACGATTACACCGGCAAAGGTCTTTCCGGAGGCAAGATTGTCGTCTTTCCGCCGAAGAACTCGACGTTCGCGCCGCAAGAGAATATTTTGATCGGCAATACCGTGCTGTATGGCGCGACCAGCGGTGAGGCGTATTTCAGCGGCGTGGCTGGCGAGCGTTTTGCGGTGCGCAATTCGGGCGCAACAGCGGTAGTGGAAGGCGTGGGGGACCATGCCTGCGAGTACATGACGAACGGCGTGGTAGTTGTGCTCGGGCGCACTGGCCGTAATTTTGCGGCTGGAATGAGCGGCGGCATCGCTTACGTTCTTGATACCGACGGCGACTTCGTGCGGCACAAATGTAATCGCGGCGGAGTCGATCTGGAGCCGATCTTTGAGCGTGAAGATATCGCGCTGCTGGAGAAATTGATCCGCAGACACGTGGGATATACGCGGAGCCCGCTGGGGCAAAAACTACTCGATAACTGGGCGCAAACGCTACAAGGGTTCATCAAGGTGTTCCCGCACGAATACAAACGAGTGCTGAAAGCGCAGGCGGCGGCCGAGCAGAAGCCATTCGCGGGAATAGAGCAGCCGGCGCAGGTTGCGCTGATGGCGGAGCGGGCGAGGTAAACGCGATGGGCAAACTTACCGGGTTTTTGGAATACGATCGCGAGACCCCGCCGCGAAGGCCGATCCTGGAGCGAGTCAACGATTGGTTCGAGGTGTATCAAGATTTTCCCAAGCAGAAGGTGCAAGTGCAGGCGGCTCGTTGCATGGATTGCGGCGTGCCGTTTTGCCATACGGGCTGTCCGCTGGGCAATCTGATTCCGGATTGGAACGACCTGGTCTGGAAAGATCGCTGGCGGGACGCGCTGCGGAGCCTGCACGCGACGAACAATTTTCCCGAGTTTACGGGACGTCTCTGTCCGGCGCCCTGCGAAGCGGCGTGCGTGCTTGGAATCAATGAGCCGCCGGTTTCGATCAAACTGGTGGAGCAGAACATCATCGACCACGCATTCGAAGAAGGCTGGGTACAACCGGAGCGCCCGCGCCGACCTACCGGAAAGCGCATCGGCATTGTGGGATCGGGTCCCGCGGGACTTGCAGCGGCGCAGCAACTGGCGCGCGCGGGTCATTCTGTGACGGTACTGGAAAAAGCGGATCGCATTGGCGGTCTGCTGCGCTACGGCATTCCCGACTTCAAAATGGAGAAAGCGGTTCTTGATCGCCGCTTAGAGCAATTGGTAGCGGAAGGCGTTGAATTCCGCACCGGCGTACACATCGGAGTTGAAGTGGGTGGCGAAGATCTGATGCGCGACTACGATGCTGTCTTACTTGCATCGGGAGCCGAGCAGCCCCGTGACCTCAGCATTCCCGGACGCGAGTTGAAGGGCATTCATTACGCCATGGATTACCTGACGCAGCAGAACAGGCGGGGGGCCGGCGATCCGCTCTCCTCCGTCGAAGAAATTCTGGCGACCGGCAAACGAGTGATTATCATCGGCGGCGGCGATACCGGCGCGGACTGCCTGGGAACGGCGCACCGGCAGAAGGCTGAGTCAGTGCATCAATTGCAGATTCATCCCATGCCGCCGCAGGACCGGCATCACGCGACGCCGTGGCCGCTTTGGCCGCTGCAACTGCGCGTGGAAGCCGCTCATGAAGAAGGCGGCGTGCGTGAATGGAGTGTTCTCACGACTCACTTCAGCGGCGATGAAGAAGGCAACGTGAACAAGTTGCATTGTGTGCGCGTGGGTCCGAAGCCAGCCTTGGATCGTGTTCCAAACAGCGAATTCTATTTGGAAGCGGACCTGGTGCTGATTGCCATCGGCTTTTCCGGACCGGTACGCACGGGATTGCTGGAGCAGCTTCCGATGGCGCTTGATGAGCGAGGGAACGTTCAGACAGACGCATCTTATATGACCACTGTCCCGGGCGTGTTTTCCGCGGGCGACGCACGGCGCGGTCAATCGCTGGTGGTGTGGGCCATCGCGGAAGGGCGCAAGGCGGCTCACTACATGGATAAATTTCTGATGGGCGAGAGCCAACTCGCGGCATAATGGCCGCCAAGTTGCCAGAAATACAAGCAGAATCCGCGGCGCAACAGGCGGGAAAAACCATGTTCGGCGTGTTGGGAGCCATCAGCTTTTGTCACGCGCTGAACGACATGTTTCAATCGCTGCTGCCCTCGATTTATCCGATCCTGAAGACTTCTTTTCATTTGGACTTCGGACAAATCGGCCTGATTACGCTGACGTATCAACTCGTCGCGTCTCTACTGCAGCCGTTTGTCGGACTGTATACCGACCGCAAGCCGCAGCCGTATTCGTTGGCCGTGGGGATGGGTTTTACCATGGCGGGCTTGCTGCTGCTGTCGGTAGCGCCCAATTTCAACTTGTTGTTGATTGGCGCGGCCCTGGTGGGCATGGGATCGTCGATTTTTCATCCGGAATCTTCGCGCGTCGCAAGACTGGCATCGGGCGGACAACATGGGTTGGCGCAATCGTTATTTCAGCTAGGCGGAAATGTGGGGAGTTCACTCGGTCCGTTACTCGCCGCCTTCGTCGTCTTACCGCACGGGCAACGCAGCATCGGATGGTTTTCAATCGCTGCATTCATCGGAATTGCCGCGTTAGGCAAAGTAGGGAGGCTGAACAGCCACACGCCGGCAGAGGGGCGGTCGAGAGGCGGTGCACACAGTCACGCAGGTCACGCCGTGCTGCCGGCGACTACGATTTTCCTAGCCATCACGGTTCTGCTGGCACTTCTCTTTTCCAAGTTTTTTTATCTGGCGAGCCTCAGCAGTTATTACACTTTCTACCTGATCAGCAAGTTTCACGTTTCCGTTCGTGCGTCGCAGTTGTTTCTGTTTGTCTTCCTGGGCGCGGTTGCGGCCGGGACAATCATCGGTGGACCGATCGGTGATCGTGTGGGGCGGAAGCTGGTGATCTGGTGTTCCATTTTGGGCGTGCTGCCGTTCACGCTCCTGCTGCCGCATGCGAACCTGTTTTGGACCGCGGTATTGACCGTAATAATCGGTGTCATCATCGCCTCTGCATTCCCGGCGATTGTGGTCTACGCGCAAGAACTCGTTCCGGGAAAGGTCGGGATGATATCGGGCCTGTTCTTCGGGTTCGTATTCGGAATGGGCGGCATCGGCGCCGCGCTGCTGGGCAAACTGGCGGACGTGACCAGCATCGGTCTGGTGTATCAGGTCTGCGCCTATCTGCCGGCGATCGGATTACTGACTTATTTTCTGCCGGACATCGACAGAATGAACCGGGAGGCCCTTGCGGCATGAAATTGCTGCTCGCTTTGCTGGTTTTCGGATACCACTGGACGGTTCCGAACGCCGCCGATTGGAAGGTGGATCAGGCAGGCGGCAGTTCCGTGCTGCAACTCATTACCGGCAGAGAACCTCCTCCGGGGCCACGCCGTCCGATGCAGTTTGCCATTGCCGGGACGCCTGCATTTCAGCAGGTGACGGTGGACGCCGATGTGAAGCCTTTGCAGCGATCTCTGATGATCGTTTTCGCATATCGCGACGCAGCGCACTTCGACTACGCTCATTTGTCGGTCGATGCGGGAACCAAAGAGCCGAATCATAATGGCATCTTTCACGTATATGGCGGCGAGCGCGTAAGGATCAGTTCGCCGGCGGGTCCAGCGGCTTTCACGCAATCGAACACCTGGTATCACGTGCGGCTCCATTTCGACGGCACTTCCGGAGTTGTGGAGGTTACCGTCAACGGTCAAGCGGTGCCGGCTCTGAGGGCCGTCGATCTGAGCTTGTCGAGCGGGCGAGTGGGCGTCGGTTCGTTTGATGAAACCGGCGAGTTCCGCAATGTTCGCATCAGCGGACGCTGAGTGTCGGGTGATAATCGCGCTATGTGTTTCCGCGTCTTCGCTCTGTTTCTTGCTTGTGCCGCTCTCCTGCCCGCCAATTTTACGCCGAAGTGGAACGAGCCGATACGCCCTTATAAAGTAATCGGGAACGTCTACTACGTCGGCACGAATTATCTCGCATCGTTCCTGGTCGTTACGCCCAAAGGCGACATCCTCATCAATCCCGATTACCAGCAATCGGTGCCTGTCATTCGCGGTAGCGTCGAGAAGCTGGGCTTTCATTTATCAGATATCAAGATCATTCTCATCAGCCATGCCCATGATGACCACGCCGCCGGTTGTGCGCTCATGAAAAAGCTTACCGGGGCGAAACTGATGGTGATGGACGCCGACGTTCCGGAGATAGAAAATGGCGGCGCAGGTGACTTCGCCTACACCAGCCGCTGGCCGCCTGCCAAGGTGGACCGGATTTTGCATGATGGCGACGAGGTAACTCTCGGCGGAATGATTCTGATTGCTCACTTGACGCCAGGCCATACGAAAGGTTGCACTACCTGGACGGTGAAGGTGAAAGACGGAGGGCACACGTATAAGGTGGTAATCGTGGGAAGCCCCAACGTGAATCCGGGATACAAGCTGGTCCATAATCGCCGGTATCCGCAAATCGCGGCCGATTATAAAAAGAGTTTTCGCGTGTTGGCCAGTCTGCCCTGCGATGTGTTTCTGGGAGCACACGGGGCGTACTACCACATGGACGAGAAGCTGAAGCGCCTTAGCACCTCGGGCACGAATCCGTTCATAGATCCCGCAGGCTATCGGGCCTACGTGCAAGAACGCGAGCAGGCGTTCCGCGCGGAGTTGGCGACGCAGCGACGCTAGGCGACCGGCTCAAATGTGCGTTAAAGGTGGGCTGGTTCAAGCGTACTGGGCTTCCGTCGATAAGAGCGCGTAGGGTTCGTTCGGCTTTGACATTCAACTCTTGTGCAGTGAGGTATCGTTGAGCGCGCCCGTTCCGTCACGTGAAGACAGCCGGGTGGCCGCGCTGCGCGCGTACGACATTCTCGATATGGCGGAGGAGGAAATCTTCACTGCCATTACTCGGGCCGCTGCCGAGGTGTGCAGTACTCCGACGGCATCGCTCTCCTTGATGGATGAGGCGCGGCAGTGGTTTGAAAACCGTATCGGTTTGTCCGGCAACGGGAGCGGCAACGGTCAAGAGCCGTTTGCCGTGAAAGGCGCCTTACACGCGTGCTTGGCGGACAATCCGCGCGGGACCGGCGATTCAAACGGTCGCTTTTACGCGGGCATGCCGTTGATCGCGCCGGGTGGCAAGGCCTCAAGCGCACTGTGCGTGCTGGATAACCTTCCGCTCAGGCTGACAGCCGAGCAGGCGCAAACGCTCAACCTTTTAGCCGACAGCGCAAGGCGCGTCGTCAAGTTGAGGCGCAATCTGGGGTTGGCTGTTTACGCCAAAGCAGTCGACATGACGAGCGACGGGGTTACGATTGCGGCTCCCGCTAGCTCCGGCTTGACCATCATTTACGCGAATGAGAGCTTTCTGCGTTTCACCGGCTACGAATTTCACGAGGCGATCGGTCAGCCTTGCACGTTTCCTACGGCTGCTGATTGTCCGGCCGTCTCCGAGGCGCTCGAAGAGGCTACCCGAAAACGGCAAATGACCACTGTGGAATGCAAGTTCCATAAGAAAGACCGCTTAATGGTATGGGACAGACTTTCCTTTGTTCCGTATACCGATGAACACTGCAAGGTGGTCTATCTGGTCGCTGTCCATCGTGACATCAGTTATCAGAAGGAAGCGGAAGTACAGACGCAACAACTCCACGCCATGCGGACAACTCTTGCGACGGTGGATCACGTCGTGAAGAACTTCATGAACACCGCCCAACTGTATTCGTTGCAGGCTACTTCGGGAAGAAGCATCGATCCGAAAACGCAGCAAGCCTTCGACGCGGCCCTCCAAAGCACACGCATGCAACTGGCCGCCATTCACGGCATGTCTGTCTTCAGAGATCGCGCCACTCCCTTCGGCATCTCCTTGCTGGACCACGAAGACCGCCGCTGAACGCACAACTTAACAGCACACTAGTTAACGGCTTTGGATCTCAGGCCCCGCAGCAGCCTTTCAAGCGCCTTCGATAGGCCGAACTCTCTTCCCATTCTGAGAAGTCACCGATGTGGCGTGAGCGGCGGAGGTCCGCTGCCCACGCCTCATTCGCATTCAGAATGGCGTCATCCAAACGGATAGGCAAAATGGACATGAACTCGCCGCGATAGGCGCGTTCAAAGGCAGTTTCCACTTCCTTTTCGACCCATGGACTGCCTCACGGACGGTTGTCGCGATAAAGCTTCATCCACTCGAAGATATTTATTGCAATCTCCTAGGCCTCAATGCGTGAGTTACCAAGCGACTGCTGGATGCGTTCCATGGCGGAGGTGATGTCGCCTCGAAAAAGCTCTTCGAACACCTGTAGACGCGTAGATTCCGGCGCATTCCGAAGTAGTTACTGTGCCGTTCGAGGAGACCTATCAAACGTCTCGCTTCGCCGCTGGGCGATGCTTTGGGCGAGATAGACGCCCTAAGGGCACGCAGCTCACCGGAAATCTGCCTTAGTTGGAGAGATAAGGGATCGGTGCTATGCGCCGCGTCCACCGTGCTTTCGAGAAATGTGGCCGGGATGGCAACGGTGGGATCGCTCAGCGCCGCTCGTAAACTGTCAGTGATCCTGTCCTTCAAGATCGAGCCCCGGTTCTCGTCGTCCTTGTTGTATTCAATGACGCGCAGGCGTTTCAAATCGAAGGGAACATCTTCTAAACTGCCGGTGATGAGAATAACGGGTCGTTTGGACGCATGTGCTAGGCCAAGCTCATAAAAGACATTCGAGTTTTTTCCAGTTACGTCAGCCAGGACCACGGATGCATTGCGAGTGCTACGCCAGATATCGCTCATGATGCTGGTCGAAGAGAACATGCTGTCGGCAGCGCCTCAATCCAGCCGCCTGAATAGCCGGGACAAAGATATTCAGATAATAGCGATCGAAGAGACCTCCGAACGTCATGATGACGAAGCAGTTCAAATCTTTTGAGAATTGATCGCTTTTGCCGGTCATCGTTTTACTTTAGAAGAACTTGTGCAAAAGGCGCATTTTCAATTCCGAAATCGCGCGACTCACGATTCGCCGGTTGCAAATAGGTAGCATCACAATAGCAGCCTATACGAGGTGAGAACTTTTGAAAAGCATGAGAAAGTGCGGTATTGCAAGAGCAACAGCCCAAAGAGTTGCGAGGACCGGAATCGGGCATGTCTCGGTCGGTGCGATGTGCTTGTTTATTGCGGCCGGGATCGGACAACAAAATGCCACGGCGCAATCGGCTAACGCTCCAGTGGGGCAAGCCACTCCTCGTCCTCCCGGTCAGAACGCTGCCGGCATGCATATCTTTATCTGGGCGGGTTTGAAATCGCACTTGACGGGTCAGCACGACTATCCGCAGTTTCTTGCCGATTGGAGCAAGATTCTGACCGAGCATGGGGCAGTAGTCGATGGCGCTTTACATCCACCCAGCAGCGCGGACCTCGAACATACGGACGTGGTCGTCATCTACAAGGGGGATGCCGGGTATCCTATCGAGGCTGAAAAGGGCGTGTTCGAGGCGTACGTTAAACGTGGCGGAGGATTGGTGAATCTGCATGATTCTCTGTGTGGTCCGGATCCAGCATACGTTGCCATGCTGTTGGGTGGCGGGAAAAAGCATGGCGAGGTGAACTACACGTTAGATGCGCCGATTCATTACACGATCGTGGACAAGTCGGACCCCATCATGAAGGATATGTCGGACATTACGATATGGGACGAAGCTTTTTACAAGATGACTTGGGCGAAAGATCCCGGCATCCATGTGCTGGCAACGGTAAAGATTCCGCCAACACGCAGCGCCGGCGCGCACGCGGGCGAAGTGGTGCCCCAGATCTGGACCTATGAACACACGCTGCCGGGTGGTGAGCCCGCGCGAGCGTTCGTTTGGATGCAAGGCCATATCTATGCGAATTTCTCGAATTACCAGATTCAGCGAATGTTGCTGCGCGGCATCGCGTGGGCGGGGAAGAAGCCGGTGGATGAGTTGGTGGATTACGTGGCGCCGCTGCGGCCAGTGCGTCCGGGAACACCTCCGGCAGGTGCAGCGCCATAACTACCGGGCGCGCAGGATGCCGGCGGCATCCACTTTCGTGGCAAGGCGGGCGGGAACGTAGCTGGCTAGGAGTGCCGCGATCAGAAGGAAGAAGATGGTGGCTGCGAAGGTCAAGGTATCGGTGGGGCGTACACGCCATACAGAGTGCCGGAAAGAAACCGCGTGAGTTCGAAAGAAGCGATGAGACCGGATGCGACGCCGCAGGCGGCGAGTTGCAATCCTTCACCGACGATGCGTAGCCGAAGCTTATCCGGCTGAGCGCCGAGGGCGATGCGGATGCCAATTTCGCGCGAGCGCTGCGTTACCGCATAAGCCATAACGCCCTAAATTCCCACCGTGGCGAGCGCGAGCGCCAAAGACGCGAACAAGGACAACAAATGGTGCGGAAGCGCCGTACTTGAACAGACGAGGCGATCACATCGTCCAAGGTGCGAATGTTGTACACGGCTTCGTCTTTATCGACGCCGTGAATCGCCGCTATCGCGGCCGAGGCAACGGTTTTTGGATCGATGGCGGTTCGCATCACCAACCCGAAGACTGGCGACGGGCCCCGGGCGTAGGGAACATATAACGTGGGGCGAGGCGCCGTATCAAGCCCCTGGTGGGTCACGTCCTCGATCGGGACGTTCGGGTCAAACCCGGTGTTGATAGAAAAGATCGACGTGATCTGTCTGAAGACGGCGCAACGAAGTATCCGCCACCTCGCGGATGTGTTCGGGCGGCTGTTGGTTCCGGTAATCTTGCGGCTTTCGATCTGGCAACCGAACTTTGTGGCGATGATCGCCCCTTGCCGGTGGCCTTTTAAGGCGCGCCCCAGCAGCTCTTCATTGCTAAACGGACCGTAGACCTGGGCAGTGTCGAAAAAATCGAGTCGGAGATCGAGCGCGCGATGGACGGTGGCAATGGATTCGGTGTCGTCCGGCACTCCGTAGGACTGGCTCATGCCCATGCAGCCGAGTCCAAGGCGGAAACTTCGATGCCCTGGTTTCCAGGGCGTCTTTCGATAACATAACGATTCTTCGATGCGGGCATCCAGACTTCGAATGCTACTTACGCGCGGATCTCCTCCATCGAGCCAACTTCGACATGAGCGCGGGTTAAGCTGCGTCGTCAGCGACGGAGAATCGCCAGGCCTCCAGGCCGCCGTTGCCGGGCATAAAGGAGAAAGCCCGGCAGGCAAGCGGTTGCGCGGCTTCCTCAAAAGGTAACAACTGACATGACTCATCAAGCGACTTCTCTCATACTGGTTCATGGCAAGCGAACCCAAGACACTTCAAGACGCAATCCTGTACTTTGCCGACGCCGATAATTGCCTGAACTACGTTGTTGCGCGTCGCTGGCCCGATGGCGTTATAGCTTGCCCTACATGTGGCCGTACCGACGTGAACTTTCTTCCGGGCCGTCGCGTGTGGCAGTGCAAGACGCGTCATCCGAAATGCCAGCTTTCTATCAAGGTGGGAACGATCTTTGAGGATTCTCCGATCTCGCTTGACAAGTGGCTTATGACGATGTGGATGCTTGCGAGCTGCAAAAATGGTGTTAGCAGTTACGAGATTAGCCGAAAGCTTTCGGTGAATGCGAAGTCGATGAGACTTTCATCGGCGGCGTAGGATTACAGGAACTGGACCCGAAGGTAAGGCGTAGTAGCGGCTGTTCTGGAGCGTGGCGGAAAAGTTCGCGCAAAGGTCATGAAGAGCCGTCGAAAGCCTGAACTGCAAGCGATGGTCTCGAGCATATCGAGCCGAAGGCAGCGCTTTACACGGATGCTCTGAAGTCCTAAACTTTGTTGCTTCGGAAAACCTAGTTTAGAGTGGCCCAAACGCGCGAACCGGTTAGAACGCGTGCAATTCTACGTATCGATGGTCCATACCTATTAGAGTAACGAAGCCGTGAATTTTCAGTCATAAACCCCATGCACATACCAGTCACAAGTCGGCATCTCTCGATAAATCCGATACAGCGCCCCGTCATCTAACGCCACATCCCATTCTTCCCGGTTCCACGCTGCAATAGTCCACCATTCGCCGGAGGTTTTCCACGGACCCGCGGAGCGGACGACTGTTCCCTTTACGCAGGACGCCAAAACCTTCTTCGGCGCTGTTCCCGCCAAGCTGACCCGCGCCGGCAGAGCCGGCCGGAAAAGACGCATTACCAGCCGTAAGGTCTCCTGTGCTTTCGCGGGCTGTGCCGTGGCCTGTCTCTGCAGTGTTTCCCCAGAGGAAAGACGCAAAGCAGCCATGTCGAATGCATCCGGACGATGCGTATTCAACAGTACCGGCGAGCCCACGTTTTCTTTTCCCACCATCCCCGCAATACGCGCTAGCGTGATCTGCAATTTATCGGGCGGCGAGGCAGGGGGAAGGAAAAATCCGCCCTGGGCCCGCCGCGGCTCCGCCGGCTCCACTCGCAATTTGAATGCTGTCACTGCGGCCTCCGGTGGATGACGCTCCAGATGCAGTTGCAACAATTTCAGCAACGTCCGGCTTTCATCCAGCGGCACCGAAAACTCCAGTTCGCAGCCATACTCTTTCTGTTCTTCCAAGGTAAATTCCGCTTTCAGCAGTCGCGCCGCTCGCGATTGCGATCGCAAACGCCGGCACAATTCCCCCAGCGCACTTCCCAATAAAAAAAGCAGCGGCTCTAATAAATCGAGCGCGTGTTCCAATTCCATCTGCTGCTCATAGCTGGTCTCCGCTGCTGCCATACGCAACGGGCGCTGAATCGTACTGCAAGCCAAATTGCGTAGATAAACTCCTGCCGGCCCCAAGCGTTCCACTACGCCACGCTCCGGCAGCGCCGCCAATTCCTCACACGTCTTTACGCCCCAGCGATGCAATACTTCGAGCAGTTTCGGATCCATCAGCCCATGATGCGCAAACAAGGCCGCCACTGGCAACGCCGCCAGTTTGAACCGTTCCTCGCCCGGCGTTACCAGCGTGACCCCTGCAAAATGCCGCGCCAGCAAAATCGCGGTATCCACATTCGAAGCCACAGCCAAATTTGCTTGGATCTCGCGCTCATATCCATACCGGCAAATCTCGGAAGCAATCTGGTACGGCGAGCCCAGCAGCCTACGCAAAGGATCAATGGAAAAGGCCACCGTGTCCTCTCGCGTTTGCTCCACGGCCGGAGAAAACGCGGCCGCCAATGCCAGCAATTCCTCCGCAGAAGCGCCGCTCGGACAATGTAGACAGGCGTACATTAAGCCACCGAAGACAGAGAAAGACGTTCCGGCCCAAGGTCTAAAGTTTTACTTGGAGAGTACGACTGCCTCCCATCCATCGAAGCGCAGGAAAGCTCCTTCGCCGGTCCAATGTTGTGCTTTGCGTTTCACCGACAACTTACTCATAAAACTGCCTTTGCCTTGGGAGGCTGCGCTGCAGACCAGTAGGATGGTCGGTGTATGCTCTACCGCCCGCCGCAGCCGATACCAATGCGACAAAGGAATGCGATGCAAGGCTTGTGGCGAGGCCTCGCACACATCCAGCAGCACCACGCCAAAGCCGCCTGCCTGCAGCAGTAGGTCCGCCGCGCGCATCGTATGTTGAATATCCCGTTGGCACCGTACCCAGACAAGTTGCTCTAAGGCAATACCTGCGGCGTGCGCAGACGCCGGATGAAAGCTGTCATGCAGATCGATGACGGCACAAACCTCGCCCCGAGCGGTCGCCTGCGCTAGCAGGTGCAGGCAAAGTGAAGTTTTACCTGAAGATCGGCCCCCGCTTATTTCCGACAAGCTGCCACTATTCAATAAATTAACAGCAGAATGATGAATTGATTTATGAAGTGTTACTTGAACGTTAGAAGCGGTGGTCCAGAATTCATTGGGGCGGAGAAGAGAAGCTCTATTCGCCATTTGTTCGCCATAGCTATTGTGGGCCAACGAGGCTCAAAAATCAACTCCCAAAACGCCGCTACAAGCTAAGATCGCAGAACGGAAATTTCCAATAAAGGGGTCTAACGCCACATGAAGAGGCTATAGATGATGAAGAGCTATAGGAGAGAACTCTGGTTTGAGCTACCTTCTCGCCGAGGCTTCGTCAACATCACGGGCCAGGTAAACACCTGTTTGCGCGAAAGTGGCGTGGCGGAAGGTTTGGCGCTGGTCAACGCCATGCACATCACGGCCTCCGTCTTCATCAACGACGATGAAGCCGGCTTGCACCAGGATTACGAGAAATGGCTCGAACAACTTGCGCCCCACGAGCCCGTGTCTCAATACCGCCATAACCAGACCGGCGAAGATAACGCCGACGCGCACATGAAACGCCAGATCATGGGCAGGGAAGTGGTGGTGGCAGTTACGGCAGGAAAGCTAGACTTCGGGCCTTGGGAGCAGATTTTCTACGGCGAATTTGACGGCCGTCGCCCCAAGCGTGTATTGGTGAAGATCATAGGGGAATAGCTTCCACTACACGTCATATGACGGCACTGATGAATATGGACGATCCCCGCGGTCTGTGGGTCACCCGGCTGCTGCTCGAGCGCAGCATCGGCATCATATGCCTCATCGCCTTCCTGGTAGCCCTGAACCAGTTCAAGCCTCTGCTCGGCGAACGCGGCTTGCTGCCGGTCCCCTTGTTCGTCAAGCAAGTGCCGTTCAGCGAAACACCCAGCCTGTTCTTCTGGTTCCCGCGCGATGCCGCCTTCACGGCCGCCGCCTGGGCAGGCATTTTGTTGTCTTGCCTGGTGATCACCGGCATCTCCGCCCGCTATACCTGGCTCTCCATCGGCGTCTGGCTGACCATTTATCTGCTGTATCTTTCCTTCGTCAACGTCGGCCAAACGTTTTATGCCTTCGGCTGGGAGTCCATCCTGCTTGAATGCTGCTTCTTCGCCATCTTTCTCGGCGCTTCCAGCGTCATCCCGCAAAAAATTCCCATCTGGATGTTCCGCTGGCTGCTCTTCCGCATCATGTTCGGCGCGGGCCTGATCAAGCTGCGCGGCGACCCCTGCTGGCGCGACCTTACCTGCCTCAATTATTTCTACGAAACCCAGCCCATGCCCAACCCGTTGAGCTGGTTCTACCATTGGGCGCCCCAGTGGGTGAATAAAGGCGGCGTCCTCTTCAACCACTTCGCGGAACTTATCGTTCCGTTCTTCTATTTCCTGCCGCAGCCCATAGCCGGGATCGCCGGCATCATCACAATCGTTTTTCAGCTCTTCATTATCAGCAGCGGCAATCTGTCGTGGCTGAACTGGATGACGCTGTTTATCGCCTTCTCGCTGTTAGATGGCAAGTTTCTTTCGTTCATCCACTTTCGCGCGCCCGTCATGCACGCGCCGGCGCTGCCCGTCGCCTTGATCAACATCGGCTTAGCAGTGATCGTGACCCTCATGAGCATCCCCGTCGTCGTCAACATGCTCTCCGCGCGGCAGGTGATGAACACGAGCTTCAATTCCTTTCATCTGGTGGGCACCTATGGCGCCTTCGGCAGCATCACCCGCCCGCGCTATGAAGTGATTGTCGAAGGCACAAACGACGCGGTGATTACACCCGCCACGCAATGGCGCGAGTACGAATTCAAAGCTAAGCCCGGCGACCTGAACACCATGCCCCCGCAAATTGCGCCATATCATCTGCGCATCGATTGGCTCATGTGGTTCGCCGCCATGTCGAGCTATCAGGACTATCCCTGGTTTGTGAACTTCGTCGCGAAATTGCTCGAAGGCGACCCGGGCGTGCTGAGCCTCCTGAAAAAAAATCCATTTCCCGGGAAGCCGCCGCACTACGTTCGCGCGCTGCAGTACGAATATCACTTCACAACACCGCAGGAGCACAAGCAAACCGGCGCGTGGTGGAAGCGAACGTTGAGCGGCGAGTACTTCCCGACTATTTCGCTCGACAACCCGCGTTTCCGCCAGGTTTTACGAAGCCAAGGTTGGCTCACTCAATAGGAGTAGAAGGACATGGAGTTTCTTAACGGAATCCTTGACCGTGAGGAAGCGGCGGACAGCTCACTAGCGATGGCCGCCGCCACCATGGGATCCGCCGCCACCGTGAAATCCGCCGCCGTGGAATCCACCATGAAAACCGCTGCGTGCGCCGTTCCCGTGAAAGCCGCTAAATCCGTGTCCGCCATCCAAGTGCCGTCCGGCCCCGAAATGCCGTCCGCCAACAAAGTGCCGTCCGCCGTAAAATCCGCGATGGTACCCGCCGTAATATCCGCCGTAGAACCCGGGATAAAAGCCGCCATAAAACCCAAACCCGAACGGGCTATAAAAATGGTCCGGCGGCCAAAACCCGTAATAATCCACATACGGATCCCAAAACCAACCGCCGCCTACCGGAGCATAGCCGGCCGGGTTCTGCGCCACTAACTTGTTTTGAGCGGCTTCTTCCCGGCTGCGGGCCTCGCTCCAAACATAAAGCGGATCGTCCTTCGCTTGCTTTTCGTCAAAGCCGCTCTTCTTCAGATTGTCGTTATTCGCAAGCAGGATCTGGTCATGTTTGCCGATGTTGCGATGCTTCGCCAAGTCAATCACGTCCACCTTGCCATCGAAAACTCGAACGTCTGGAGGATTGGTCCTGAATTCGTACAGGCCTTTCTTGAGCAGATCTACCGATGTGGACCCAAGCGTAACCTCCAGATGAACTCCATCCAGAACTTGGTCGGCCTCCACCAAAGCACTGCCGCGCGTGAGAGTAATTCGCGTATCCCCGAGACCGACCACGGGCATCCGCAACTCACTATTCGGCCCGACGCGCAAAAACGCTCCGGGTGTCAGCAATATCTCGGCATAACCATTGCCGCCTGTCTGCAACGACTGTTCAGGCTGCAACGCAAAGCGTCCCACCGACTGGGGATTCAGAGCCTGACCATTTGCCGACACTTGACCTTCGACATAATTCAGAGAACCAGGTCTTACGGATTCCGGTGGCGGCGCGCCGCCGGGCTGCATCGGTGTAGGCTGCATAGGCGGCGGGGTCATTTGAGCGTTGTAGTACCCGTTCGCCTGCTCAACACCGCACATACTCCAGGCGAGTAGCGCCGCAACTAGTACGAATCCATATCTCGAACTCATTTTGATTCCCACACTCTTTTAGACGTGCGAGAAACTGCGAAGACCCGCGTACTGATACCGGGAGCACGGTACGGATTAGTCAAGTGCGCGATGCGCGCCTAACGCTTGCAGAGGACGATGTGAAAGCAGGGGTATTTTGAGGATGACGATCCGAAAGCAGCGGCAAGGGATTAATCGCTCCGTCGGGCCCATACACACCCAAGTGCAGATGCGAAGGCGTAGTGCGGGCATTTCCCGTGTTTCCCACATATCCAAGAACAGTATCGGGAGTGACAGAAGTTCCTACGCGAAGCCCATCGGCAAACCGCGACAGATGAGCGTAGTAATAAACGCGTCCTCCACGTCCCAGGACGGACACGGCATTGCCGCCGATCCCCGCATCCCCAATGCGAACCACAATTCCATCCGTAGCTGAATAGACTGGCGTTCCTTTGGGAGCGAAAATATCCTGCCCCTCATGCCGGCGTCGGCCGTCCCGGGCAGCATGCCACGTATCGGCGATCTGCCGAACGCGAACTCCGCGAAGCGGCATCTCAATCCGGGCATCTGCCGGACTTAGCAACAACAGCGCATAAGGGGAAGGAGCGTACGCAACCAGCGGCAGCCGCTGCGCCAAATCCCGAAAAAACGCAGCTACAAGCACGGCGAGAAAGGTGCGGAAGAAAAATTTGCGAAAAAGCGGCACGGGGAGAAAAGAGACTACTAGTTTGATGCCGGCCGTCGGTTTTGAGTCGCGCGTCACACCGAACGTACAGAATCAACAACCGGCTTCGCAGTAGGGACAGGGCAAATTGTCCCTGCCGCTCAAGGCTGACCTCAGCCGGGTAGTTTCACCATCCCTGATCGATCAGGGCTTTCAGTAGTTCTTCTGCTGGAAATGGTTTCTGAAGGGTGGCCGCAGCGCCCAGGAGTTCAGCCGCCTTTAGGTACGAGCTGCCTCGTACGCCGCCTGTAAACGCGATGATTGTAAGGTCCTGCCGAAGTTGCCGGAGTTTCATTATAAGCTCCAGTCCTTCGAGCTCCGTCATAACAATCTCTGTTACTACGATGTCTGGCTGGATTTCAAAAAAGTGAGCGAGAATCTCGTGACTCGTGCTTCCGCTCGCCGCATAACCCTTGCTGTTCAGCAGACCGAGAATCTCGCGTCGAAATAAGTCGTCATCGTCTACGACGAGGACTTTTACCTTTGTCATTTTTAGAGGTCGAGCATTAGTCGAACCTGATTCATGAGCTCCTTGTGACTGAAGACTGCCTGCAACGGCTGACATGCGATCTGTTGTTCGGTGCTGCATCGATTTCGGAGTGGATTCTGGGGCACAGTTGAACGCGGCGTTCACGTTGTAAACTGTTGAAAGTCATTTACTGGGACCGAATCGAATATTCCGTTTCGTGCGGAGTTAGAATTTCATCGTTCGTCGCACTTATTCGCGTCTCGTCACTCTAAGGTACGATTCTTTCAGCAATGCTGAGAGTCAGACGGGGTGAGGTGAGGGTCAGGTGTAGGTTAGCTCCTCGTCCAAAAACGTGAGAACTGTTGGTGTCCGGCTGTCAGGAACCTATGATTGCGGAGCCCGAACAGGGCCGGAAGCTCTCTGATTCAGAGATTCTTTCCTACGCCCAGCGCATCGCGAAGAGCAGAGCCTTCATCGGTTCGCCCCGGCTCTGCCGCTTCCTCACGTGGACGGTGCAACAGACCCTGGAAAACGGCGGCGGGGACATTAAGCAATATGTCATTGGCCAGGAAGTATTCGATCGCGGCGACAAATTCGATCCGCGTGTTGATTCCATAGTACGGACCGAAGCTCAACGCCTGCGCCGTAAGCTTCGCGAATACTACGCCTCGGAAGGCCGTTCCGACGACGTGCAGATCTCGTTTCCACCCGGCAGCTATGTGCCTCTTTTCAGCAACCGCCGGACGGCCGGAGCAACATGCGGACAATCCACGGCAGCGCATAGCAACGATAGGCCCGCGCTAGCAGTGTTGCAGTTTGAGAACCTTACGGGTAATCCGGATCTTGATTATTTCTGCCGAGGAGTAACGGAAAGTATTCAGGAGCGGCTGGCGGGTGTTCGTGGTTTGAAGGTCGTGGCAACCACATCCTCGTTTTCCGTCTCTGCAAGGGAAGATCTTGCAGTGACCGCCTCACGCCTGGGCGTGAACACCATCGTGCAGGGTGATATCGCGCAAGCTAAAGAGAGGGTTCGCGTACACGCACGAGCTCTCAATTCTGGCGACGGAGCCTACGTTTGGGCCGGCTCCTTCGACCGCGATCTAGAAGATTTGTTTGCCGTTGAAGATGAGATTGCCTCTTCCATTGGCAACTCGCTTTCGCAGCAAATCCTCGGCCGGCCCAAGCCTACAAGTGCGCCGCCTTCCGTCGAAGCTTACGATCTGTATCTTCACGGCCAAGATCTTTGCAGCCGGCTAACTCCAGAGGCATATAACAAAGCAGTCGATTGCTTCACACGCGCCATTCTGGTCTGTCCACATTACGCGCAGGCCTATGCTGCTCTCGCGGAAGTATATTTCTGGCAAGTTGCTTTCTCTCAGCGGGCGCCTCGCGACTTAGTGTACGCAGCTCGACACGCTGCACAGCGAGCGGTGCAGTTGGATCAAGAGTGCGCGGAAGCCTACGTTGTGCTCGGAAGCCTCACGAGTTTGTTCGATTGGAACTGGCCGGAAGCCGAGCGCCTCTTTCATGACGGGCTGGAACTTCGCCGGAATTATACCCACGCCTACATTCAGCGCGCCTTCGCCCGCGGGCAAATCGGCGACTCTGAGTCATGCCGGAGTGACACTGAGATCGCGGCAGAACTGGATCCGCTGTCGCCGCGGCCCTGCCGCGCGGCAGCACTCTATAGCTATTTGCGGCGCGATTCCGATGCCGCGATAGCCGCCGTCGAGCGCGCGTTCAAGCTCGGATCGGATCTCAGCCGAACCCTCTATATCGGCGGACGTGTCTTTCTGCATGCCGGTCAACCGGACAAAGCGGTTGAACTGCTCCTCAGCTCTCTGGACGCGTCGTCGCCTGCCTTGTATCGAGGCGTACTGACCGCAGCGTATGCCGCCGCCGGACGCAATCAAGAGGCGCGGGATACCTTGCAGGCGCTTCACGAGCAAGCACAAAGCAGCTTCATTTCACCGGCAGCATTTGTTTACGCCTATGCCGGCGTGGGTCACGTCGATGAGGCGCTGAATTGGCTGGAGAAGGCCGCTGATGAACGTTACACCGGTATGATGTTCCTCAAATGGGATCCATCGTTTGACAACTTGCGTGATGAACCCCGCTTTCAGGCTGTTCTCAGACGTATGAACATCACGTAATTTGAGGCCATAATGGCCTGCCCACAGCACTGAGCGCCACCATCGAAACTTCAGTCCAGGTCGCCACGTGCAAGCAACTCCGAACGCGATGCGGGGAGCCTTCAGCGTAAGGACATATGCAGCCCGCTGTCGCGTAAGGTCAGCAGGTTTCGGGAGATCTGGGCCGGCAATTCTAAGCGTTCAAGGCTGTGGAGATGCGCTTGATCGCTTCGTCGACTTCGCCTGTATTCCCGAACCCGATCGTCACGCAATCGACACCTGCTTTTCGGAACGCGTAGTTCAAGGCTGCCTGACGATCGTCGGGATTTTTGAACTGACCTTCGCCCACTAATTTCATGCTGATGATGCCCGCGCCGCCGGCTTTCGTGCGCTGCATGTGATCGACGACGAACGGCACGTCTCCCTTGTCGTCGATGTCCTGCAGGGAGGGTGTGTCCATGCGCGTGCCGTTGTGGTTCATGCGGATCATCGCCACATCTAGAAACGGATTGCCCGGAAACTCTGCCAGGGCCTGCTTGCCGTGCACGGACGCGCCGTGAGCCATGATGAGCTTTTGTTCTTTGGCTTGTTGGAAGGCGTCCTGCAAGTGCTTGGTTTCTTCGGGCCAGTTGGGGCTGCGCACGCAATGAAGAAGCAGGATGTCTACATAGTCTGTGCCCAAGGCGGCATTCAGGCGGTGAACGGCCGCCATGGGGTCTTCCGTGTGATGCACATCGTACTTAGTCATCAGCCGATAGGAATCGCGGGGAAGTCCTTGCAACGCGACGGCAAGCATTTCCGGCATGCCGTGATAGGCGTCCGCCGTTTCAAAAAAGCGGATGCCATTGTCGTAGGCGTAGCGCACCAGCCGGGTGAACTCTTGCTGGCCCAAGTGACGCTGCTGTGCGCCGGAGTGAGTTCCTGTTCCGAGCGCCAGGCGTGTCACCTGAACGTTCGACTTGCCCAGCGTGACCCAATCGGTGGCAGAGGCCTTAGTTGAAACGGCGGCGCTTGCGATCGCGGGTAATGTGGCGGCGGCCAAGCCGGCTTTTAGAAAATCGCGTCTGGATGATGACATGCGTCCCTCTGGGGATCACGCTAACACAGTCGCTGAAGAGACGCCTAGTGAGGCGCGGCTGTTATTCGTCCTAGCGCGCGGAGCGCAGCTGAAATTTTTGAGCCATTGCCTGATGGTCAGGTTTTTCGTACCTTGAAGCTATGGAAGTCCATTTCACGCCCGAGCAGGAAACGCAGCTTGCGAAGATTGCCCAGCACCGCAGGCGACAGACCCCGAGGCGCTAGTGAAGAAAGCCGCGTTGCGCCTGCTTGAGAACGATGCCCATTTCGTTGAAGCCGTTCTCAGTGGAGAAGCGCAGCATTGTTGACCATGCGCGGTCGAGGTTTTTCGTACCCATGAAGCAAATGGGCGACCATTTGAGGCGCTTTCTTCGAGCAGCCTTAATGCAGCTTGCGATGGTCTGCACCAGCCGCCGGGACAGTCCGCGCGTAGTCGGTAGTGTAGGTAGTATGCACATATTGCGCCTGCTATGAGACACTGTACGCCGTATGCGCTGCGTTGGACGCTAAAGCATTGATCGACGGCGGGAAGCGAGGGCAGGGAAGCGCGGTGAATAGCGGTCTCATGAACGATGGCCGACCAGCTCCAGGTGAAGCCTAAAGAGAAACAAGCTGCTCGATCGTCTTCATGGGCATATAAAAGCCGCTGCGGCGTGTCCTCAAAGGGCGTAAAGCCAAACGCCTCATAGAAGCGCTTCGCTTTGTCGTCCTTGGCGTGGACCGTAACCGCCCATGAAGCAATCGGCCGCTCGGCCGCGTGGCTCACATGCCAGGCGAGCTTCAATGCATCGCTCAGGAGGAGCTCCCCAACGCCTTGGCCCTTATACGAAAGATCGCGCGCGAGCCTTCCTATCAGCGTCGCGCCAATCGTCCGGTAATGCGGCAGGCGGAGCTGCTTTACCATATCCGCGGAAGATCCTCGATCGGAATGGCGTCGGAGGAGACGGTGTAGTAGCCGGCAATGCGCCGGCGGTCCCCGGCGGGGACGAGAACGTACGTGACCGAGAGATCCTTGCGAACGTCCTGATTCGCCTGCTGCTTCAGATAGCGCTCGAGCGGCTCGGATTCGCAGCGGAAGGATGCGCGGTCATGAGCGGAGCCTAGAAGCTCCGCCACGAACGCGGGATCGGTGCCGCTCAACTAGCGGCTGACCAGCTGAGTGTGGCGCCGCACGGCGTCCTGCAGCCTTGCGTTGGGGGCAGGGGCGTCGAGCAGCGCTTCGACGAAGGCAAGGCGGTCGCGCCGGCTGAGTTCGATAACCTCATTTTCGCGAAGCGTGCGGGTTGCGGCCTCAACCGCGCTATGAACGACGAAATCCGTAAGGGTACGGCCCTGAAGATCGGCGGCCTTCTGACATAGCGCCTTCGCTTCCGGGCTGACCCTGGCTTCGAGTCGCTTGGCTTTCCTAAGTGCTGGTGCGGACATGGGGCCTCTTTGTTCGCTCTGAAGATGCCGTTCATGGCATCACCCTAGCAACAGTGTACGGCAAATGTACGGACAGATCAAGCGAAACGCGCTGACCGAAAACGAGAGGATACCCGATAAATCATAACCGCATAAAGCTTTACGTCATTTCGGTGTGATGTCTGACGGTGCCCGGAAACTCTTGTTCGTCGCTGTGACTGCCTGCGGAACCGCGATTGAAGTTGGGAATTCGCAGGGTGGGGATCGAACCCGGTCCAGAACGATACGGTGGCGCGTGATGACCGATAACATATATTATGTAAAGTCATAGCCGAACCCTGTCATGAAGCGCCTATTTTGGAGTGAAATGTTTCCAAATGCCCGCAAACCGCACGTTCATGCCTCCGCATTGCATGTTGTCGTACGTTTGCAGGCTATGAGAGCTCGGGTCCAGCTTCAGATCTACGACACATCCGCCGCCTGCGGAAGAGGATTGAATTGCGTGAAGGTAGAGGCCGACGGGAGTGGCATCCGCCTGGACCGCGCCGAAGTGCACGTCGTCGTTTGGTCCATACCAGTAGGCTCGTCCGCTGATGTGTAGCGCATCCGAACCGGATTTGCGCGTTATGAGGAGACGATTGTTCTTGACGCCTTTGATATCTCTGCCGGATTCCCACCAGCCGAGCCATTCAGTAACGGGGACGCGCGGAGTGGCAGGAACTGGGGCCAAGTGTCTGGCTGGAATCCAACCACTTGTCGAATCACCGCCGGTAACGCAGGCCCAGCCGCTTTGCTCTTCACCTAGGCTGACGATGAGGCCGGGAGGAAGAGTGTTGACTGCACAGACGCCAGGTGGGCGGTTGTGGCCGCAGGCGAACTGGTATGGAATGGGCCCGTTGCCGGTGGTGATACGAATCGGAGTACTGGCGTCTATGCGTGGAAACTCGCAGTCGGCGGTGGGAGCGCCAGGAATGGGGGTTTGGGGTGGAAGAACGGGCGCGGGCGAGGTCTGCGCTGCGAGAGCGATAGCGGCTAGCAGCACGAAGATCACAACGCGAATCATTTTAAGCTCTGTACCCTGCCGTTTGCGCCTTGGAAAAAGACCGCTCCAGCTCGTGTCAGGCGGGCTGGAGCGGTTGAGGGACTGATGGTTTCACGGCCTAGCGGCCGCGATGACCGCCAGAAGAAGAGTGTCCACCGCCACCGCCGCCGCGTGAACCGCCCCGCCCCGCCGCCGTGGGAAGACGGAGCGCTGTAGTGCGGTTGCGAAGGCGCTCGGTAGTGTTGAGCTGAAGGGGCGCTGTAATTCGAGCGTCCGCTTGAGCTGCCAGCGTATCCTGAAAAGCTTTGCCGCTGCTGCGGAGCTTGATAGCGCGGGCTGGAGTAGTTCGGCATGGTTCCGCTCCCGCGGCCGTTGCCGTAATAAGAAGGCGTTGCTTGCCGCGCCTCGCCGAAGTGGTGCCAGCCGCTCTGCTCTTGCGCGCCGGTGAACCCTTGGCTGAATCCGGATGACCTGCCGGGATCGCCGAATCGCTGCCAGCCGCTGCTCGAGGAATTCCTGGCCGGCGCTGCGTATCCGTTGCTGCGGCCGTAGGAACTTTGCATGTTCGACCCGCCCGTCCGTGCAAATCCTGTCGCTCTCTGTGTCCCGACGGCCGCCATATCCAAAGGACCGATGAGAAAAGAACTGGCGATTGGCGGCGGAGGCCAGACGCGGGTTGGCGATGGCTGAGCGCTGCGAGAATTGATAACTGGCGCGTGTCGGCGAGACAGGCAGTTGTCCGCGGAACAGATTTGCACCGGTAAGTTGTCCGCGATTGGCGGGAGTAAAGTGCTGGCGCAGTCCGCCAAAAGTGTTATAGGAAGCAGTCATGGCACCGCCGCGAATGGCTGCGTTGCGGTACATGCCGGCAATGTTGGCGCCTCGGACCATGCCGAAGTTTCCGCGACCATACCCGCCGAAGCCGTAGCCGCCGCGCCCGAACCCAGAACCCCACCACGGATGAAACAGCTCGAAGGGCGCTAAGGCAACCCAACCGAGTGCGGCGCCGGCTCCGAAGAAGCCGACCAGAGCGGGGCTCCACAAATAGCGCGGCCCAATCGAGCCCGGCCACCAGCACCAGCGATGGCCACCGTTCCAAAACCAGCGGCCGTAGTGGTACGGAGCCCAGCCCCAGGGTGCGGCGTCCACCCAGGTCCACCCATAGTAAGGCTGCCAGGACCATTGGCCGTCGCTGTACGGAGACCAATCGGCGGAGGTATCGCTCGGTTCCCAAACCTGCCCGTACTGCGAAGGCACCCAGTTGCCATACGCATCCAAATCCTGGGCGCCGTTGATGTCCGGGCTGACGTAGCGGTAACTCTGAGACGCCATCAATTCGCGATCGCGTGTTGCAGACCAGTCATCCAACTGATCGCGCGGAGCTTCATAGGCTGGTTGAAACTCCGGGTCGCCGGGATTGCCGCGGACCAGAACGGTGCGTCCGGCGGCTAGTTGCTCGGAGCCGTGCGGGCTGAAAATCTCGGCTTGCCCGGAGCGCACGCTGATCTCTGTCGTACCATCATTGAGCACGGAGATCCGGTATTCGCCCTGTCCTTCGGGCCGAAGCGCGATGCTCGGGGTGTCGATCTCGGCCTGCGCCCCCGAATCACGCAATACGCGATAGATGATAGCGCCGGCCGCCAGCTGAAGCTGATAGCGGTGGTATTCCAAGTCGGCGAACCCTACCTCGGTGTTCGGCGCAAGGCGAATGAGATTCCCGTAGTCGAGTTCCACCTCGGCTCTTGAACCCGGTGAGGTCTGGAGATGATCCTGCGCCATGATGGGCGCGTTTGTCACGGCTGCTACCAGTTCACCGTTGTCGCCGCGTCTGACATTCACGTCACCTTGCACGACACTGAGCCGCGCGACGCCATGCTGTTCGTCGGACCCCATGTTCTGGCCGGCATTGGGATCTTGCGGCTGCTGGCCCGCCTGGGGGTATGGCACTCCGCCATAAGGCTGATTTTGGGGATAGCTTTGCGGATATTGTTGAGCGGGATACTGTTGAGCCGGATATCCCTGATCAGGGTAAGCTTGCGCGGAGTCGGGCGCTGCTGGATATTGGCCGTAAGCTGTGGGTCCGATGCTGAACAGAAGCACGGCATAAGCCAGAAACACCGTAAATGAATTGCGCCACATACTGCCGGTAATCCTGGTTACACGTTAATACCCAATCGTAAAGCGCTGGAACAACTGGCTTTATCCGTACGCCCGGGACGTGTCGCCTGGCCGAAAACCACCACCGTGGGCGCTATGCACCGTCAAGTCGCTTCAAAGCGGAACGGTGAATTTGAATGTGGAGCCGTGCTGTCCGTCGCTCTCCACCCAGATCTTGCCGTCATGCGCCCTGACAATCTTCTTGCAAATGGCAAGGCCGAGACCGGTTCCGGGTACTTCCCTGCCGCACAGCCGCTTAAATGGGGCGAAGACGGTTTCCTGATACTTGGGGTCGATGCCGGGGCCGTTGTCATGCACGGAAACGACGCAGTCCTCCGGCCGTTCTTCCGCGGTTATTTCTACTTTGGGCGGGGCGACACCGCGGAACTTCAGCGCGTTGCCAATGATCTGCTGAAACAGTTGCGTGAACTGCGATTCGTCGACCGCCAGTTCGGGCAAGTCCCCGACGTTGATTTCGGCGGCTGTTTCGCGAATTTGCGCCTGTAGGTTCATGAGAGCGAACTGAACGATGGCGCCTAGGTTCACAGTGGTGCGCCGCGGGGAGCTGCCGATGCGTGAGTACTTCAGAAGATCTTCGATGAGAGTGTTCATCTCGGCGACGCCGGCCGCGATGAACCCGGTCAGTTCGCTCGTCTCCGGATTATTCGCGTACTGACGCTCGAGGAGCTTGGCGTAACTAGCGATGCTGCGCAGGGGCGTTCGCAGATCGTGACCGACGGCATAGATGAAGTGCTGCATTTCTTCGGCCGCAGATTGAGCCGTTTCGGTGGCGCGGGCAAGTTCCCTTTCGAGACGCTCGCGAGCGCTCGCGCACTCTTCCAGAGCTCTTCTTCAATTCCTGGTTCGCTTCTTCGCCGGGTGAGTTCAATGAAGCGTCCTAAGCGGCGTCGAGCAGACCTAAGCGCTCCAGCAAAGCGTTGGCATCGGGATCGCGGCCCATGAACTCGCGATAAAGCTGTGCAGGGTCGTCGCTATCGCCGCGTTCCAGAATGCGGCGGCGGTACTCTTCGCCGGTCGAACTGCTGAAGATCCCCTCGCGTTGAAAGCGAGTGAAGGCATCCGCGTCCAGAACCTCCGCCCACTTATACGAGTAGTAGCCGGAGCCGTACGCGACAGGACTCGCGAACAGGTGAGTGAAGCTCGCGATCATGGCGTAGTCTCCGGGCAACGGAGCGGCCGTGAATCGGCTGAGGATATCGCGAGCAAAGGCCATCACGTCGGTGTCGCTCATCGGGTCGTACTCGCGATGAAGTTTCAGATCGACGGTCCCTAACCCGAGCTGCCGCATTTGCATGTTGGCGGCCCGGAAAGTGCGCGCGCGCTTCATCTTTTGGAACAACTCTTCGGGAATGGCCTCGCCCGTCTTATAGTGCCGCGCAAACAGGTTCAGCGCTTCCCTTTCCATGCACCAGTTCTCCATGATTTGCGAAGGCAGCTCCACAAAATCCCAGGGAACATTGGTACCCGAAAGCGAGCGCACCGGTACTTGGCTGAGCGTGTGATGAAGTAAGTGGCCGAACTCGTGAAAAATCGTTTCGACTTCCCGATGGGTGAGCAGAGAAGGAACATCCTCAACGGGAGGCGTGAGATTGCCGCAGATGAGCCCCAAGTGCGGTTTGCCGCCGTCGGGATTCCCGGTAATCAGCGAATCCATCCAGGCGCCGCCGCGCTTGTTCTCGCGCGGGAACCAATCGGTGTAGAAGCCGCCCAGCAGCTTGCCGGAACTCGCGTCTTCGACGCGATAGTACTTCACGGCCGGGTCCCATCCCGGTATGCCCGGTTCTTCGGTCACCTTGATTGCAAGGATGCGGCTGAAGATGTCGAACATTCCGGCGACGACGCGATCCAGCTCAAAGTAGGGCCGCAGTTCTTCCTCGTCGAATTCATACAACGCCTGGCGCTGTTTTTCCGCTACATAGGCCGTGTCCCAAGGCTGCACCTCTTCGTACCCGAGCTTCTTAGCCATTTCTTGCGAGGCTGCGGTTCTCTTGCTCGAAATAAGTCTTGGTCTTTTGTTCCAAGTCGCGGAGAAACTCATCGGCCTGTTGGCCGGTATGAGCCATGCGCTCTTCGAGAACGAGATCCGCGAAATCCTTATAGCCGAGCAGATTGGCTTTTTCGCGACGCAGCCGAAGAATCTCGCGTATCAGGGGACGATTGTCAAGCTCGCCGGACGTGGCTCGCGTGTTCGAAGCGTGCCAAAGCTCTTGGCGAATGGCGCGGTCGTCGAGGTACGTCATAGCGGCCGTGTAGCTTGGAGCCTGTAGCGTGAGACGCCACCCGTCCAAACCTTTTGCTTTCGCGCTTTCTCTGCGCGGCCAGCCGCGCGGATTCCGGCAAACCAGCGAGTTTGCTTTCGTCAGTGAGCACCAGCTCGAACGCATTTGTCGCATCAAGCACGTTCTGCGAGAACTTGGTCGTGATCTTCGTGAGCTCTACATCGAGCGCTTCCAGCTTCTTTTTCCCTGCCTCATCAAGATCCGCCCCGGCCCGGCGGAACCCCGTAACTGTTTTCCGCAGAAAACGCTTGTGGACGGGGCTGAGTGCGTCCAGTTCCCTGCTCTCATTTACGGCCTTCACAGCTGTCCAAAGGTCAGCATTCAGAGGAATGGAGCTGTAGAACATGCTCACGGGACCTTGCACGGCGTTGTAAGCCGCGCGCAACTCCGGTGTGGTCGCGACAGATTCAAGATGACGAACCACCGACATGGCGTAATCCAACGGTTCCGTCATTGTGTCGAGTCCCATGAGAACGTTGTCATAGGTGCGCGGTACATCGGCTGCGGCAACATCCCGGAGCCGATTGTTCATCTGCTCCAGCAGCACGTTGATGGCGGGTTCCACGTGTTCGGCTTTGATTGCGTCGAACTGGATGGGCAAGCGCTCGGTCAGGAGCGGATTGTCTTGAACGGTATCTACAGACATGGTCAATAGCCGGCTGCGGTCAGCGCCTACCACACCTTGCAACCTTTCGCCGCGTGCATCTGGGAGCCGGTCTTACATCCGAAAGCTTCGTCGAACTGCGGGAGGTTGGAAACGACGCCGTTGGCGCGGAATCTTCCGGGAGAGTGCGGGTCCGTCTCAGCCCAGAGGCGCGCCTGTTCGGGAGTGACATTTTCGCACCAAACCTGCGCAAAACCCAAGAAGAACTGCTGCGGCTGGGTGTAGCCATCTTCTTTCTGAGAGAGGGGCACGGATTTTCTGGCGAGATCGGCGAGCAGCGCAAGATACGCCAGTCTGATGCCACCGTTGTCAGCGGTATTTTCGCCGAGCGTCAGCTTGCCGTTCAGTTCGATCCCTTTGGCCGGGCTGAAGCCGCCATATTCGTTCACAAAACAATCGGCCAGTTTGTTAAACTTCTCCGCGTCCTCCTTCTGCCACCAGTCCCTGAGGTTTCCCGAGGCGTCGAACTGCCGTCCTTCGTCGTCGAAGCCGTGCGTAAGTTCGTGACCTATGACGACGCCGATGGCGCCGTAGTTCACGGCATCGTCGGCTTTGGTGGAATAGAACGGCGGTTGGAGAATGCCGGCGGGAAAGTTAATGTTGTTTTGGGTGGGATCGTAGTAGGCATTCACCGTAGGCGGCGTCATACCCCACTCGGCGCGATCCACCGGCTTGCCGATTTTGTCGCGCTCGCGCCTGCTCTCAAATTCGTTAGCCCGGAACCAATTGCCGAAATAGTCGTCCGGCACGATATACAGGGTAGAGTAGTCGCGCCATTTATCGGGATAGCCGATCTTGTTGGCAACCGCATGGAGCTTTACCAGCGCCTGTTTCTTCGTCTCAGGGCTCATCCAGGTCAGCGACTCGAGATCGTTGGCCATCTCGTGCTCGATGCCTTGGACCAGTTCGAGGGTACGCGCCTTGCCCTGTTCACCGAACGTCTTCTCGACAAATTTCCGCCCCAACGCTTCGCCCAACTCGTCATCCGTTGCGGAGACGCAACGTTTCCAGCGCGGTCGCAGCTCTTTCGTCCCTGCCAATGTGCGCCCATAGAAATCGAAATTTTCGTCGACGAACGCCTTAGTGAGGCGTCCGGCGCTGGCGTTCAAATAATGCCAGGTGATGTAATCTTTCAGATCATCCATGCTGCTGTTCTTCAGGATGCTGTTGAGGTCCTTGAAAAAACCGGGAACCGCGACGTTCAATTTGGTGAAATCCGGGGTGCGCAGCTCCGTAAAGAACTCGCTGAAGTTGAAATCGGGCGTTAATTGCGCCAGATCGCCTTTGGGCATCTCGTGAATCAGCTTCTGCGGATCACGGCGCGAAGTGACGTCCAGTGAACCATTGGCGAGACTGGTCTCAAGCGACATTACTTGCTTGGCTTTCTGCTCCGCCTCGCTGGTTGGAATGCCGATCATTTCGAACATCTTGGCAATGTGCGCGACATACTTCTGCCGGATTTCTTTGGATTTGTCGTCGGTGCGGGTGTAGAAGTCCTTCTCGGGTAGACCCAAGCCACCCTGGTCCAGCTCTGCGATGGTCATGCTGGCGTCCTTCGGATCGGGCGTCGAGTCGAACTGGAACAAAACGCCTACCTGCATCTGGTGCAGCCGCGCCACCTCGTCCAGAAGCTGCTGGTTGTCGCTGATGTGCGAGATACGCTCCAATTCGGAGCGCAGCGGATCAGTGCCGCGCTTCTCGATGATTGCTTCGTCCATGCAGGACTGGTAAAAGCCGCCGATCTTCTGGTCTGTAGCCGAGCGGGTTTCGTGTTGTTCCGAATCTTCCAGAATTCCGCGCAGGATGGTCTGATTGCGCTCGTGCAGCTCATTGAACCTGCTCCACGAGCTCTCGTCCGCCGGTATGGGATTGTTCTTGATCCAGTTTCCGCAGGCGTACTGATAGAAATCGGTGCACGGATCGGCGCTTTTATCGATCGCCGTAAGGTCGAGACCGCTCTGGGACGCGGGTTCGCTCACCTGGGCCGACGCGGTACAAACAAGAGCCGCGCCACACAGAAGGCTGAACGGCGAAATTCGCAATACCCATTCACAATCAGTGTAATGGGGCGGGTTACCAGACCCGGCAGCCGTTGGCCGCCACCATCGGCTGTCCGGCTGAACAGCCAAACGCTTTGGCGAACTCCGGCGAGTTCTGAACTACGCCGTTTACGCGAAACTGGCCGGGGGAATGCGGGTCGGTTCGCGCTCTCATGCGCAGAGACTCCGGACGCTGGTTCTGGCACCAGATCTGCGCAAACCCGAGAAAGAAACGCTGCTGAGGGGTGTAGCCGTCGAGCTTGTTCTTGTCCACGGTGCCATTTTCCATTCCGCCCAACAGCGCCATGTAAGCGAGACGAATGCCGGCATTATCGGCGCCATTTTCGCCCAGCGTCAGACGGCCATTCAGATGCACTCCTTCTACGGGACTGAAACCCGAGTATTCATCGGCAATGCAATCAACGCGCTTTTTGAACTCCGCCTCGTCTTGCTTCGTCCACCAGTCGCGGAGATTGCCGTCGGCATCGAACTGCCGCCCCTGGTCGTCGAAGCCGTGCGTCAGTTCATGCCCGATCACCGCGCCTACGCCGCCGAAGTTCACCGCCATGTCCGACGAACTCTGATAGAAGGGCGGCTGCAAGATACCGGCAGGAAAATTGATGTTGTTTTCCAACGGACTGTAATAGGCGTTGACTGTCGGCGGCGTCATGCCAAACTCGGAGCGGTCCACCGGCTTACCGATCTTGTCCAGAGTGCGGTGAATCTCGAAGCGGGTCGCGTTCCGGTCATCGGCCACCAGATTGGTCGCGGTAACGTTCACGCTGGAATAATCCCTCCACTTATCCGGGTAGCCGATCTTATTCGTCACGCCTTTCAGTTTCAGCAGCGCTTGTTGCTTGGTCGCCGCACTCATCCAGGTCAAGGAGTCGATATCCGACGGCCATCTCCTTTTCTATCGCTCTGACTAGTTGTTGCGTCTTCTCCTTCGATTGCCCGGCGAACGCCTTTTCAACATACTTTTGTCCCAAAGCCTCCCCCAGATCGCCGTCTGTCATCTCCACGCAGCGCTTCCAGCGGGGTTCCAACTGCTGTGCTCCGGTCAGATACCGCCTGTAAAAATCGAAGTTTTCGTCCACGAATGGCTTGCTGAGAAGATCGGCGTTGGCTGAGACATAATGCCAGGTCATGTAACTCTTCAGATCTTCCAAACTGGTGGATGCAAGCGTCGAGTTCAGAGCGCGGAAGAAGTCGGGAACCGACACGTTCAAGGAATCGAAAGCAGGCGCGTCCCGATCAGTGAAGTATTGCTTGAAGTTGAAATCGGGAGTCAGCGCCTGCAACTCGGCAACGGTCATTTTGTGATGCGTTAGCTGAGGGTTTCTTCGTGTCCACCCGGGCGAGTGAAGCTTTCGCCAAAGCGGTTTCCAAGGCAAGAATCGTTTTGGCCTGTGCATCTGCCCGTTCGGGCTTTTCACCGATCAGCTGAAGCATCCGCGAAATATGCTGCACATACTTCTGTCTTGTTTCTTCATCCTTCGGTTCCAGGTAGTAGCTCTTGTCGGGCAAACCAAGCCCGCCCTGGTCCACGTCCGCAATGGTCATGGTCGATTTGTCGGGATCGGGCGTAGACCGGAAGCGAAACAGAACGGAGACGTTTTCATCGTGCAAACGTGCGATCTCGGCAGGTAATTGCGCTTTGTCGTGCAAGGCACGAATACGCTCGATACCGGGCTCGATCGGCGTATAACCCGCTTTCTCAATGGCGGCCTCGTTCATACAGGCCGAGTAGAAAGCGCCGATCTTCTGGTCGATAGGTGAACGATCCTGGTGCTGCGCCGAATCCTCCAAGATGCCGCGCAAAACCTGCTGGTTTCGCTCATGTAGCTCGTTGAACCTGCCCCACACGGTCTGGTCGGCAGGAATGGGATTGTCCTTCATCCAAGTCCCGCAGGCGTATTTATAGAAGTCCTGACATGGGTCAACGCTCTTGTCGATCGCCTGCAGATCGACACCACTGGTGGGTGATGACGATTGGGCGGCCCCCCATATCGCGAATGAAAGTAAGGCAAGCACGACGCGGGCTAAATCGCTTTTCTTCATATCTACTAATCGTAGGAATAGCAGATCGGATCGAGCATGCCGTCAAGCTCTCTTTGCTCGCAAAGCGCGAATCCACCAGGCCGCCGCGCCGGCCAGGGCGGCCAACAGCAAAGAAATCAAAGTGTAGCGATGCACAAGCGCCAGTACCACGGACCAGTTTTCTCCAACCAAATAGCCAAGCGTCAGAAATGTGGCAACCCAAAGGGCCGCTCCCGTGTAGGCAAACACCGCAAATTTGCCGTATCCCAGCTGCGACATGCCGGCCACAAGTGCGGTGAAATGCCGAACGCCCGGAATGAAATAGCCGGCCATCAGGAGCCACTCGCCAACCTGCTCAAACCAGCGATGCACCTGCTCCAGGCGCTCTTCCGTCAGGTGAACGTATTTACCGAATCTGTGCGCGGCCTTGGACCCAGCAGTCCGGCCAATCAGATAGCTGAGCGAAATGCCAGAAACACTGCCCGCAAACGCGGCCCCGAACGCCGGCACCGGGTGGAATTTTCCCGTCGAGATCAAGTAACCGGAGAACGCCAGCAGTGTCTCGTCCGGAACCGGCAAGCCGACGATTCCGAGCACCAGCAAGCCGAACAGGCCGGCATAGCCGTAGTGAGATAGCCAGGCGAGAAGTGTATCCATTCCGGGAAAGACGTCGCGGGAAACACGAGGATAACAGCCGGCCCGCGCTGAACCGAAGCCGTTTGCGTTACGATTTCTGCTATGGCGAACAGCCCAAATTCGATCATCGAAGTTCAGTGTCCCTGTTGCGGATCCACCTTGCAGGTGGATCCTGAGACTCAGGTGGTGCTACATCACAAGGAGCCGGAGAAGAAGCCGCTCATCGAAGATTTGAATGCCGCCGTTCAACAACTGAAGGGGGAAGCAGACCGGCGCAACAACGTTTTCGAGAAAAGCTTCGCTTCCCACCTGACGGGCGAGAAAGTGCGAGGAAAGAAGTTCGACGAGCTGTTGAAGCAGGCGAAGGAAGACACTTCCGGAGCGGCGCCGAAGCGCCCGTTCGATCTGGACTGAAGGCCTGAATCAGCGCAAATGCGGCTCGAAATCTCCGCGCGCTAAGCGCTTCACGAAATCCAGATCGCCGTCAAGAAAATCGAGCGTCGGAAGAGCGTGTAGATCGGTCCAGCAGATCTGCTCAAAAACCCGAGCCGCCGGCTCGCCGCTAAACGAAGGAACGGCGAAGAAGAGTAGATGCACCCGGCTGCCGCTCGGATATTCGTGTTCGTAGCGGGCAAGCTCCGTCCCCACACTGCGCGTCAATCTGCAGTTCTTCCCGAAGTTCGCGCACTAGCGCTTCCTGCGGCGACTCGCCGTACTCGACCTTGCCGCCGGGAAACTCCCACTTCAACGCATGCCGGTCATTGCGCCGCCGTTGTCCGACCAGTACTTGTCCCGCGCGATGGATGATTCCTGCAGACACAAGTAAGGGCGGCCTGGACCTCATCACGGATGTCTAAATTGTAAGGGCAAACGACAATCGTTTAGGCAGCGCTCTCGCCGGATGCGATCAGTTGCCGCAGAACATAGGGCAAGATGCCCCCATTGCGATAGTATTCGGCCTCTTGCGGCGTATCGATGCGCAGCTTGACATGGAACTTGATGGTCTTGTCCGCTGCGGTGGTAGCAATCACCTCCACATTGCTGCCGGAATGGAGGGCTGCGGGGATGCCGCAGAGCGCGTAGCTCTCCTCGCCCGTCAAACCGAGCGACTCATGAGTTTCGCCGTTCAGGAACTGCAGCGGCAGAACGCCCATTTGCACCAGGTTCGAACGGTGAATGCGCTCAAAGCTTTCCGCAATGACGGCCTTCACTCCGAGCAACAGAGTTCCCTTCGCCGCCCAATCGCGTGACGATCCCGAACCGTACTCCTTACCCGCAAGGATCACCAAGCCCACTCCGTCGGCCTTGTACTTCACGGCGGCGTCATAGATGAACATCTTCTCGCCCGCAGGCATGTAGCGCGTCCAACCGCCCTCTACGCCTGGGACGATTTGATTCCTGAGCCGAATATTCGCGAATGTTCCGCGAACCATGACTTCGTGATTACCGCGGCGCGCGCCGTAGCTGTTGAAATCGCCCGGCTTCACGCCTAGGCCCATGAGATATTGCCCGGCCGGACTGTCTACTGGAATGGAGCCCGCCGGAGAGATATGGTCGGTGGTGACCGAATCGCCTAAGCACGGCCAATGCACGGAGTCCGGCAAGATCCCGCACGAAAGTAAGTGGGTCGACTAAATGATCGAAATAGGGAGGCTGCTTGATGTAAGTGGAATCATCAGTCCATTCGTAGATGCTGCCGGTCGGAACCTTCAAGGAATTCCAACTGGCGTCGCCCGCAAACACCTCGGCATACTCTTTTTGGAAGAACTCGGTCCTGGCCGAATGCTTGACGACCGCCTCCACCTCTTCAGGAGAGGGCCAGATGTCTTTCAGATAGACCTTCTTCCCTTTGGCGTCTTTTCCCAGCGGCTCCTTGGTGATATCGATATCCACCCGGCCGGCAATTGCATAAGCAACCACCAGCGGCGGCGAAGCAAGATAATTCGATCGCACGAGCGGATTCACGCGGCCTTCGAAATTCCGATTCCCGCTGAGCACGGCCGCCACGTTCAACTTGCCCTCATTCACGGCTGCCGCGACGTTATCAGGCAGCGGTCCGCTGTTTCCGATGCACGTCGTGCAGCCGTAGCCGACCAAGTGAAAATTCAGCTGTTCCAGGTAAGGCATCAGGCCGGCATCGCTCAGGTAATCGAAAACCACCTTGGAACCGGGCGCGAGCGAGGTCTTCACCCACGGTTTCGAGGTCAATCCTTTCTCTACCGCGTTCTTCGCCAGCAGACCGGCGGCAACCATCACCGAAGGATTGGAAGTATTGGTGCAACTGGTGATGGCGGCAATGACGACCGCGCCATCATGTATTTCTTCGTGGTGGCTGTTGACAGCCAGCTCAGCCGTCTTAGGCGGCCCTGCGAGCGAAGAGAGGAAATTCTCCTTAACGTCCGGCAGGTCAATCCGGTCCTGCGGCCTGCGCGGTCCGGCAAGCGATGGAACCACTTTCGATAAGTCGAGCGAAAGCGTATCGGAATATACCGGGTCCGGTGAATGTGGCGTTAAGAACAGCCCCTGTTCTTTGGCGTAAGCTTCTACTAACTCGACTAACTTCGGCGGGCCGGTTTGTAAGTCGCAGGTATTCAAGCGTCACATCATCAATGGGGAAAAAACCGATCGTGGCTCCATACTCGGGCGCCATGTTACTGATCGTCGCGCGATCAGCCAGCGACAACGCACTTACTCCAGCCCCATGAAACTCGACAAATTTGCCGACCACGCCCTTCTTTCTCAGCATCTGCGTGACCGTGAGTACTAAGTCGGTTGCCGTCGCGCCTTCCGGCAATTTCCCAGTCAGTTTGAACCCGACTACTTGCGGCAGCAGCATGGAGATGGGCTGGCCCAGCATGCAGGCTTCGGCCTCAATCCCTCCGACGCCCCAGCCGACGACACCCACGCCGTTGATCATGGTCGTGTGCGAGTCCGTACCCATCAAAGTATCCGGATACGCCTGCAAGACACCCTTTGAGGAATCGCTGAACACCACGCTCGCCAGATATTCGAGATTCACCTGATGCACAATGCCCGGTGTCGGGCGGCACGACACGAAAATTCCCAAACGCCTTCTGACCCCAGCGCAGAAACGCGTAACGCTCCTGGTTGCGTGAAAATTCCAGAATCGCGTTCTCCTGAAACGCCTGAGCCGATCCGAATGCATCCACCTGCACGGAGTGATCGATCACAAGATCCGCTGGAATCAATGGATTCGCAAGCTCGGGATTAGCGCCGAGCTTTTTCAGAGCATCGCGCATGGCGGCCAAGTCGACAACACACGGCACGCCGGTGAAGTCCTGCAGCAGAATCCGCGCGGGCCGGAATTGAATTTCCTGCGCCGCGGTTTTCTCATCCCACTTCGCTACGTACTCGATGTCGCCGGCTTTCACCGTGCGTCCATCTTCGAAACGCAGCAGATTCTCGAGCAGAATCTTGATCGAGTACGGGATCCGCGATACTTTCGCGCCGCTGAATTCCTTTTTCCAGCGCGTCCAGACGGAAGATTTGGTACTCGCTGTTGTTGACGTGAAGCGCAGCAGCAGCGCCGAACGAGTTCTTACTAGCCATGGCACT
>CAVSTO010000011.1:0-226655 GCA_963730865.1 uncultured Acidobacteriaceae bacterium
TGCTCCAACTGGCGCAAGGCGTCGCGGGTCATGATTGATGGTCCACGGCAACTGCCGTTGTGGTCAGTGCGCTCATTGTGGGCAAAAAGGCTGACCGAGCGAGGCCGCGGCCATCAAAGCCGCAGCCTGGGTTGCGCCGTCTACCTGGACAGCAAAGGTGGGAAGATCGGGTACGGTGTAGCTGGAGCCGGCGGTTGACGAGCGCCCCCGGGGACTGGAGGAGGAACGGCCTGCGGCAGCGGGCCCCGAGCTGCTTGTGGCTTCACCCGGAGAAACCCATGGGACAGGCTTTACCGTTTTTGCATGAAGGTGCAGGCGATCCGTCAGAAGAAGCTGAGCGATCTGATCGATAACCTCCCAATCCGAAATTCTTGAGACGGCCCAGTCCTGGCCATGGCTGAAGAGCAAGTGGCGAAACGCCGCCATCCGAACGGGGTCGGAATTGTAGCCCGGAGGCCGTTTTGATCCAGAGCGCATCGCCGTGGCGCAGTTGGACGATGGGCTCACGGCAAGCGCGCTTGTCGCAAAGCGTCCAGTTCTCATTAAGCATGATCAGAGCACTCGAGGTCAATTCCGCAACACCAACAGATTTAATAGATTATCCTATTTGCATTCTGTTACCGGGGCAATGTTTCACTCTTGCCGGACGACGATGACTACCATCCGATTCACTTGCATGGCCCCACCTTCGTAGTTACCGGAAACGATGCCGCGCGCAAACGATGTGCGAGCCGGGAAACACCGTTCTTGTTGGAGTAGCTCAGGCGCGTGAGTTTGAGTTAGGCGAACAATCCTGGCTACTGGATGCTGCTCTGCCGCCTTCCCCACCACACGATGAACAGCATGATGGATCTGAGAGGGACCGCAGAGCGCCGATGTAAGCGGAGAAGCGAGCCTTGATGCCGATGCAGACGCTTGCCGACATCACCCGGCTTGGAGCACATTCATCGCGCTCCGATCGCGGAACATCCGAATCGCGTCAAGGGTTTTCCGCAAGACGCCTTTATGGACATGGGAATGGACAGCGCCAGACGGTGGCGAAGCCCGAAAACACGAGTCTTGCTCGTAATTGGGCTTCCATGATGATGGGCATGATGAACTTGGTGCGCGTGCTGCCCTCGCTCAGAAGAGATCTTCCAGCTGGGGATCAAGGAAGTAGCGCGCATCGAAGGGGAAGAGCTCATTCTGGCGAAGGAATTGGGGTTTGGAAACGTGGAGAACTTCGGCGACAGGTAAAGAGCGACAACGAGCTCACTCCCCAATGGGGAGACCAGATGCTTGACCTAAATAACAAGTACATTTCGGCTTCTCTATTCCCGAAGCCGTACACAACTACACCATGAACGGCGCAACGTTCCTTGGCGAGGACAAGGCCACCGGCAGCATTATAGCGGGCAAGAAAGCCCCGGCCTAGTGCTGCTCCAGGGTGAACTGGCCAAAGATGCTACGGTGATCGAAAAGCCGGCGATCGTGTTCAAAGACGATGTTGGCTTCGACTCCGAGAAGCTATACGAAAGCGTGCGAGGCACGATCGGCGTACACTAGCAGAATGCGATTGCTGTCGCGATAAGTTCCGACAAATGCTAATCCCGACTGCATCCACTTTGCCGCAAAGTCGGCTATGGTGAGATTGGCCCGAAGCACGTTCTGAAACGCTGGCCAATCTGCCCAAGAACGCAACCGAGCTTGCGGTTAAGCGTATTCGTACCGAGCCTTCTCCGGCCAACCTCGTCCCCCAAGACCCGAACGGTGAACCCGCAAGCGCGCTTCTCGAACGTATCCGCGCCGAGCTAAACGTGGCGAGCGCCTCCGACCCATCCCGCCGAGCCGATCGAGAACACCCGAAGCTGCACTAGAACGAAGATAATGGCCGCAGATCTTGCAGCGCGTGGTGGTGCGGACCGGTGTTCGCCCAGATCTGATCCACGAGGATCTCTTTGCCGCTCTCCAGTTCGGCTACGGCCTGAAAGATAAAGTCCCGTTGTTGCACTTAAACTTGAGCTAGATGAAGCTTGCTCACTCTTGCCGAAGCGCGACGGTCGGGTCTGTTTTGGCGGCGCGCCGCGTGGGAGAGACGGCTGCCATCGCGCTGATCAGTACAAGCAAGCACGTGACCGTTGCGAAAGAAAGCGGATCGATTGGACTTACGCCGAAGAGCAAGCTCTTCGCCAGGCGAAGGAGGAAAATCGCCGCAAGGACGCCCGCCGGCAAGCCGATCGCGATAGACCAAAACAGACGCGCACACACTGTTTGAACTATGTCGCGCAGTTGAGCGCCAATCGCAATGCGAATGCCAAGTTCCCGGGATCTGCGTGCCACGGAGTAGGACAGCGTTCCATACAAGCCAATCGCTGAAAGTAACAATGCAACGATGCCGAAGAACGCGGAAAGCACTGTCACCATGCGCTCCTGCCAAAGGGAACTTTGCACTTCCTGTTCCAGGGTGAATACCTCAATGAGCGGAATGCGCGGGTCTAATCGGCGGATCGCCTCGCGAACGGCGCTGACAATACGCGCCGGATCTCCGCTTGTGCGAACGTACATGAAGGTCGAGCCGACCTCGGCAACACTGTAGTAGATCGGCGGGTCGTGCTCACGAAAGGAACGGTACTTCGCGGTCCCGACTTCTCCTACAATCAAGGCGGTCGGTGGTTTTGTCCCATCGACTCCTTGTACGATCGCCTTGCCAATTACATTTCCGTCATGCGGAAAAAAGAAATTCGCGAAAGCGCGGTTCACGATCACTCGCGCAGGGTTTTTACCGAAATCGGTCAACTCCAGATTGCGGCCGGCGAGCAATGGGATCCCAAGAGTGCTGAAGTATTCGGGCGTGACGCTGTTTGTGCTGGTATTCAGAAAGGTTCGTTCCGGAAGAAGCTTTCCCTGGGCAACCACAGTTGTCATCGTGCCGATGCCGCGCATAATGCCCATCGACGCATAGCTGACGGATCGCACGGTAGGAAGTTCGCTGACTCTCTCTTTTAATTCGCGGTAGAAGGTGGCTTTCTGCGCATCGGAATACCCGGCGCCGCGCGGGTCCACGGTGAATTCCACAACGTGGGCGCGATCGAACCCCGGATTCAGGTGCTCCAGATTCCAAAACGTTCTGAGCATAACAACCGCTCCTGCCAGCAGCACAACGGCTACGGCAAATTGCAGCGCAATCGTGACCGTCCCGGTTGCCAGAGGTGTTGATGACCTGCCGCTATTCTTTAAATCTATATTCAAATCCAGTTTTGTTCCGCGCCAGGCGGGTGCGATTCCAAAGACGAGAACGCTCGCGAATGAAACCCCAATAGCGAAGAGCAGAACACGCGCTTCCGGCTGAACGGCGAGAATCTGGGGAGTTGCCGCGTACTGAACCAATCCTCTGGGGTCCGGCAACAGCTTCACGATGGACGGCGCTAGTCCGTAGGCGAATCCGATACCCAGAGCTGCACTAGGGAGCGCCAGCAGCAGGTTCTCGAGCGCGATTTGCCGGAATAGTTGCAGCCGCGCGGCGCCAAGGGCTACTCGAACCGCGATTTCCTGCTTTCGTTCTTGCGACTGCGCCAGCAATAAACCGGCGATGTTAACGCAAATCGCTGTCAGCAACAGTCCTACCGCCCCCGTGAGAAGCGCCAGGGCATTCGAAAATTGCTCGCGCATGCGTGATATGCCGCGCGGGATCGCCTGGACGTTTAAACGGTAGTTCTGCTCATACTTCAATCTCTCTTCCAAAGTCTCTCGGGCATCGGGCTCGGAATTCTGCTTCCACAACTCGCGCCAAAGCATTTCTTCCATGCGCTGTACTGTGGGCAATTCGGCAATTGCGGCTTGAACCGGAGAAACATGCGGAGCAAGTCTTGCCAGAATCTGGAAACTGATGGGGTCATTCGCGTCGGGTGCATCCACCGTCGCTCCGGTCAGCAGCCGAGCTGCAGAGACGGGAAACCGGACATCCGGCGCCCTTTCCACATCCAGACCATGGAATTCTTCCGGCAGAATTCCAACCACTCGAAAGGGATAATCCTTCACGCGGATTGTCCGGCCGATGATGTCGCGACTCTTATGGAACTGCCTCTGCCAGAATTGATAGCTCAACACGGCGGGGATGTCCCCGGAATCGGCCGCATCTCCTTTGGTCAGCACTCGGCCCGCGATGGCACGGATGCCCAGCTCTGAGAAGTAATTCGGCGAAACGATTTGCGTCGTGATCAGCCGGACGGAATCGCTGGTGGAAAGCGGCTGAAAACTGATGTCAGACCACACTTGCTCCGCCACAACTGACGAAAACACCGTCTTCTCACGCGCTAATTGCTCAAACTGGCGATAGAAAAACCATGTATCCGGGCGAACCTGCTTCACTCGCACTTTTTGGACCAGGAAGAGATTTTCGGGATTCCGCACGGGCAGCGGTTTCAAGAGCACTACGTTCACGAAACTGAAGATCAGCGTGTTCGCGCCGATCCCGGCCGAAAGCAAAGGCACGATGGTGGCTGCAAGCAGCTTCTTGCGACGCCACTGGCGAATGCCAAAGTTGAGGTCGCGCCACATGACAGTATTGTCTCGCCACTAGCGCAAAGGGCGCGGCTGCGCGCCGCCAAAACAGAAGAGGAACTCAGCAGATCTTCGGGCGGAGCGCCTGACACCGCGCGCGTTTTGCGAGTGTTCATCGCAAATGCAATATTCAAGTGTGGAAACGAGTCACAAAGCGTGGATGAAAGCCGCGATCAAGCTGGCTGTTCAGAACGTTCAGAGCGGCCATGGCGGACCGTTCGGTGCATTGATCGTGAAGGACGGAAGTATCGTCGCCACTGGGGTAAATTCAGTGACCGCTAACAACGATCCTACTGCGCATGCCGAAATAGTGGCAATCCGTTCAGCTTGTTTGGCGCTCGGTGATTTGCGGCTCAGCGAATGTGAACTCTATTCGAGCTGCGAACCTTGCCCCATGTGTCTGGGCGCCGTTTATTGGACCCGCCTGAAAGAGTTTTACTACGCCTGCACGCGGCAAAATGCGGCTGAAGCCGGCTTCGACGATGCCTTCATCTATGAGCAACTGTATCTTCGGCCCGGTGAGCGAGCCATCAAGGGCAATTGCGTCCTGGTGGAGAGCCCGCTGGCACCGTTCATCGAGTGGGCCCAAAGCACGCTGAAGATGCCCTACTGACGGCTAAGCACGACACGGCGCACGAACTTTACCGCTTTGTTCTCGAACAGTTGTGAGATGACGTTATCCGGCACGGGCTGATCGGTCTCGACAATCGAAATAGCGGTCAGCGGAGCACCCGATTTCTTCGGATCCGATTCCTCGCGGCCCAGTGCGAAGTTGGCGATATTGACACCGTTCTTTCCCAGTACGGTGCCGAGAAAGCCTATTACGCCAGGAACGTCCTGATTCTTGGCATACATCAGATTGCCGTCGAGCGGGGCTTCACAAGAAATGTCTTCCACTTGCAGCAGCCGTGGCTTGTCCAGAACCACCGCACCGACCGCGGAGAAAGAACCGGCGTCGGACTCGAGTTCCATGCGAATGGAATCCATATGCGCCTGTCCCGGCTCACGCTGCTCCACCACCCGGAAGCCGCGTTGCGTAGCCATCTGCATGGCGTTCACTAAGTTGGCGCGATGTTCCATGGAACGGCCCAGTACACCGGCCAGACCGGCATTGCGGAGAAGCTGGGTATTGTTGTCCGCTAAACGGCCTGAATATTCGAAACGAATCGTGTGCGCGTTGCCTTCGGCGATGTGGCTGAGAAAAAGCCCCAGGCGTTCCGCCAGATTCACGAATGGTCCCAGTGCGCGATATTGCTCGGCTGTCAGAGCGGGCATATTGACCGCATTCAAGGCAACGCCGCTCTTCAGGTATTCGACAACCTGTTCGACAATGCGGACGCCGACGATCTCCTGCGCCTCTTCGGTGGAACCGGCGATGTGCGGCGTCGCGAGCAGATTCTCAAGTTGGAAAAGCGGATCGTCGCCGGGAGGCTCCTTTTCAAAGACATCGAGGGCAGCCCCTGCGACCTGGCCCTCCTCCATCGCCTTCTTGAGGGCTTGCGGATCCACCAGTTCGCCGCGCGCGCAGTTCACGATGCGAACGCCCGGCTTCATCTTTGCCAAAGCCTCGCTGTTCACCATGTGATCGGTTTCAGGAGTAAGGGCGACGTGCAGCGTGATGTAGTCGCTTTCCGCGTAGAGTTGCTGCAACGGCATCAGCTCAATACCCAGGTCGCGGGCGCTTTGCGAACTGATATAGGGATCATGACCCACGATTCGCATCTCAAAGGGCTTGGCGCGCTTTACCACTTCGCGGCCGGCGCTTCCCAGCCCGATGACTCCCAGCGTTTTCCCGCGCAGCTCATTGCCCAGGAACTTTTTCTTTTCCCATTTGCCGGCCTTCGTGGAAACGCTGGCCTGCGGTACGGAGCGGGCCATGGAGAGCATCAGGGCCAAAGCGTGTTCGGCGACCGAAACGGCATTGCCGCCCGGTGTGTTCATCACCAGCACGCCGGCATCGGTGGCGGCAGGCAGATCGACGTTGTCCACGCCGACTCCGGCGCGTCCAATGACACGCAGCTTGGCGGCTTTCGCAAGAACATCTTTCGTTACTTTCACAGCGCTGCGAACCACCAGGGCGTCGCAATCGCCCAAATGACTCGCGTACGTTTTCGGATCGGCTTCGATAACTTCCCAGCCCGGCTGGGCGCGCAGTAACTCCAGAGCCGCCGGCGCGAGCGGTTCAGCAACAAGAATCTTCATTAGGTATGGGTTAGCTCAGATTGCTTTAACTCAGCGCCAGCGCTTCCTTGGGAAGTGCGGCCTCGGCGTAAACATTCTGAACGGCCGCGACACCGGTGCCGAAGCGGACCGGATAACCTTGCGCGGTTAGGATAAGTTCGAGTTCGGCGATCACCGCGAACAAATCATGAAAATCAAAGTAGCCGAGATGCGCAAACCGGAAGATCTGCCCTTTCATCGATCCTTGACCGTTCGTGATGATGGCGTTGAAGCGATTGCGGAATTCCTTGATGATGACGCCCGAATCCATTCCTCCGGGGGCGCGCACCGCAGTGACCGATGAGCCCGGAGAAGACGAAAACAGCTCCAGACCCAGTTCTTTCATGGCTTCGCGCGTAGCTCGGGCGAGTAATTGGGCGTTCTCGATCAGCTTTTCCATGCCAATCGACTTGATGTACTTCAGCGCTTCTGCCAAGGCGAGCAGGAGGGAAGTGTTCGGTGTCCAGGCAGACTCGCCTGTAGCCGCGTTCTTTCTTTCCCGCTTCAGGTCGAAATAGTAGCGCGCGCCTTTGGCGGAATCCGCGAGCGCCCACGCCTTCGAACTGGCCGCGACAAACGCCAGCCCCGGGGGGATCATGAAGGCCTTTTGCGACCCGCCGATTATGACGTCAAGCCCCCATCCGTCGATGTCCAGCGGCATCGTTCCCATTCCCGTTATGGCGTCCACCACGAAAATGGCGTCTGTCTTCTTCACGGCCAGGCCCATCGCCTTGACATCATGCTGGGTACCGGTGGATGTCTCGGAAGCCTGGACGAAAACGCCCTTGATGTTCTTGTTCTGAGCCAGCGCTTGCTCAACTGCTTGCGGCTGAACCGCCTCTCCATAAGGGGCGCTCAGAACAGTAGATTTCAGCCCGAACGCCTTGGTCAGTTCGACCCAGCGCTCGCCGAATTTTCCCGCCGAACAAACCAGCACATCGTCGCCGGGAGAGAAAAAATTCTGGACCGAAGCTTCCAGGCCGCCGCTACCCGACGCAACCAGGACGAGTACGTCGTTCGACGTGCCCAAAACACTTTTTAGATCGCCTAAAACCTGCTTATACAGGCTGCGGAAATCTTCCGTGCGGTGATGGATATCCGAACCCATCATGGCGTGTAAGGCGGACGGCAACAGGGGCGTGGGGCCCGGGGTCAGAAGACGCTGTTTCTTGATATGCATGTGCAACGGTAGGCTGGAAACTGGCTGTAGATGCGAAGAAGTTCGCTTCTACTAAGTGGCCTGCTAGGACAGGAAGTTTCAGGATATCAAAGCGCGCCGATTTACGAAACGAACCTAATTGACCGCCAAATTGGGTTCGTTTTTACAGATCGTTACTGAGCGGGTACGCCGACCGGGACCAGCGTCCACATCTGGTTTGTCGTGCCCAGGTAATCGTACTGCTGAATTAGCGCTCCGTTGCTCGTGGAAGCTTGGACGACATCGAGTACGCGGCCGCTAGCTTGGTTCACGATCGCGAAAGCGCCCGGGACAGAGGTCGCGAGAAAAGCCCATTCCTGGTTGCTGCGGAGCAGGGAATCATATTGCTGGATCAGGGCGCCCGCTTCCGTGGACTGGTCGGTAACATCCAGAACCTTGCCACTGTTCCGGCTCATGATCGAGAAATAAAACGTGCTTCCCGGTACGGGAATGAGCTGCCACTGTTGATTTGCGCCACCTAAATAGGAATACTGCTGAATGGCGGCTCCGTCGAAAAGCGAGATTCCTTGAACGTCCAGGACCAGGCCGCTGTTCACGTTCATAATCTCGTAATACTGAATGGGAGCAATCTGCCATTGCTGGTTACCCGGATCTGCGTAGCTGTCCCATTGTTGGATGGGTGCGCCGTCGAGCGTGGAGATGCCGGTAACGTCCAGAACTTTGCCGCTATTCACGTTTTGGATTTTGGTGTATCCGGCGCTCGTGGGCGACAGGTTCCATTGTTGATTCGCTGTGCCGAGAGAGTCCCATTGCTGGATCAAAGCGCCATCGAGAGTGGAAAGAGCGGTCACGTCCAGGACCTTGCCGCTATTCGCGTTCAGGATGTTGAAGGAGCCATTACCCACCGGTATAAAGGACCAGTGCTGGTTCGCTCCACTCAAGTAATCCCATTGCTGGATGCCCGCGCCATCATCCGTAGAAACTCCGGTCACGTCCAGAACCTTCCCGCTCAACCTGCTCATGATCTCGAACTCCGGATTGCTGTAGGCGAGAAGAGCCACGGAGTGGGCGAGTCCAGCGGCATCGTAGACGTTTAGTGTCGCGGTATTCACTCCCGTGCCGCCCGTATTGTAGGTGACGCTAACCGTACAAGTCCCCTGGGCGGAGAGCGCCGAGCCGACTGAGGGGCAGGTATTAGAAGAGACTGTAAAGCTGCCGGCGTTCGCCCCTGAAAGCTGCACGGCGCCAAGCGCCTGGGATGCAGTGGAACTGGGGTTATAGACGGTAATCGTCTGCGTTGTGCTCGATAAGCCGAGATTCTGGTTTGCAAAAACCATGGTGGGAGGACTCACCAGGAAGGTTGCGTCCGCTATGCCGGCGCCCGGCGGAGCCGCTTGCACGGCGCTGCCGACCGGGATGGTCACAATGTTACTGATGAATGCGTTTTGCGCCACATAGAGCTGCGTGTACTGATTCGAGGGCAAGCTGGGGGGGACGATCAACTGGATCGCGTAGATGCTGGTTTGATTGGGAGCGTATCCCGCGCTGATCACCTCGGCGTCGGAACCGCCCAACGTCGCGGTTACGGTGTTGGCAGCAGTCCCACCGGAGAGGACGCCCAGACCGGTAGCGTTCACCGTGATCAGTTCGCCAGGCGCCGCGGGGTTTGCGGGCGTGATGGGAGAATTCGGAGTCACGTCGCAACAAGTGGCGGCGCTGTAGGCAGTCAGCGTCAATTGCGCACCGTTACTCACAGTTGCGGTTACCGATATGCCAGTGCCTGCGGCCCCGCTCTGTATGGCTGTCAGGACGATCCGATTGAATGCAGCTCCCGTCGAGGCAGTCACGTTCGGATCGGGCGCGCTCATGATCGCGCTGATGAGAGCGTTCTGGATGGATGTCAACGTGTCGGTTGACACCACAGTGTAGTTGTAAGCCTTTCCTGCAATCGTGATCGTAGCGATATCCCCGGCGTGCACGGTTCCATCGACATCGATGACGACGGTCGGATTGCCGGATTGATGCATTGCTTCAGAAGCCGGCCAAGGCCGCGCCTGTCCCGGATACGCCGGCGAATCGAAAAGACCCGGATTGGCCGGGGCAATGTAAAGCGGTGTGGCGTTGGTAATGGTTACGTTCCCGCCGCTGTTCACGTGAACGGTGCGCACATAAACGCTGGCGCTGTTCCGATCGGTCTGGGAAGCAGTGCCGATAGATCCGCTCGGCGCCGTGCCATTCGTAAAGTTGAGCGGTACCTGGGCCAGGATTGTGGAAGGAGAAACGCTGACGATATTGGTCGTGAATCCGTCCATATAGACCTGAACCCCGCTGTTGTTGATCTGGACAGGATCCGTGGTGGTGACATCCGACAAATTGGTTCCGCTGATCTGGGCCAACATACCCGACGAGCCCGTGGCGGCGGTACCGGAGGTCAGATAAGCTCCGGACGCGATCGGGTTTATATCCAACGTGTTCGAGCTGGTCGCGGCAAGACTGATGGCGTCGAAACCGGGATTGGCAACCTTCGAACTCAGATAGACGGAGGCCGTACCCCTTCCAGCGAACAGAGCCGTGGCATTCGGGTCTCCAGCACCGGAGTTGCTGGTATTGATGACGTTGACCAGACCCTCTGCGATGCTGTCCAAAGTATCGGTCGATTTCACCGTATATGTATAGCCTACGGACTGAATCGTGACGGTGACAGTGTCGTTCGCAACAGGGGCCGTAACTCCGGTTGCGTAAGCTATGTGACAATGCCCTCCTGCCGGATGAAATCCGGTCCGCTGGCGGCGTTCACAACCGAGTAGTCGGGTAGCGGTGTATCAGCGGGGTTGAAAAGGAGCACGCGCCGGTTCGTCGGATCGGCGACATACAAGTTCGTGCCGTCCCAGGCGAGACCCAGGGGTGAGGGAACCACATCCACCGCACCGGTGTTGTCGATCAGCGTACTCGTGATCGAAATGGTCTGGCTCGAGACGATGTCGCTCGTGAAATTCGGCTGGCCTAAAACTGCATCTGCGGCGGCGGCGTTGGAGCTGGGAATGGTGTTGTAGATTAAAACGCGGTCGTCTCCAGTATCCGAGACATAAAGACGTGTCTCCATCGGAAAGCACGTATTGTGGAAAATTCAGAGACGCCGCACACAAAGGGCCTCCAGAACAAACGTTGGGGTTATCGGCCGTTTGACTAACCATGTCCGGCTGCCCCAGCACGAGGTCGGCCGGCTGGTCCATAGTCGTTGGGATACTGTTCCAAATCAAGATGCGGTTGAAGCCCGTATCCGCCACAAACAGACGTGTGCCGTCGGAAGTGACCGATGTCGGCGTGTACATCGTGTTTGCGGCCACTGTCGGAGGAGGACAGTTGGCGCTGTTTGAGCAGGGATAAGTGCCGAAGTTCGGCTCGCCCAGCACTAAATCGGCCGGCTGATTGTTCTGCGTCGGGATGGAGTTCCAGATCAGAATGCGGCTGTTGGCTGTATCGGCGACAAACAGCTTTCCATTTTGAATCCACAAGCCGGTAGGCCCGGATAATCCGCTTTGGCTGTGACCCGAAACCCCGGAGCTAAAATTCGACTGCCCCAGCACCACGTCCGGCTGTATCGCGGGAGAACTGAGCGGGAGCGAGTTCCAGATCAGGATGCGGTTATTGTCCGTGTCGGAAACCGCCAAAATCGTGCCGTCGGTAGCGACCCCAGAGGATTCTTCATGTATCCGAGGCCACTGGTGCCTGGCGTTGCAGGAGGCGTAAGGCCCGGTTGTTACTGACGTAATCTGCCTGGCCGAGCACATTGAAAGCCGAGAAACCGCACAGCTTGCACTCGCTATCGCCGGAATTGAAGCCCGAGATGTCGGCGCGAGGGATCGGAATTTCATTCGCCCCAAAGAGCAGAACGCGATTATTTGAGGGAGTCAGGCCAAGCTTATTCGCTCGGCGATCCAAATGTATCCGCCACCATACGCAACGCCCGTGGCGCCACCCAGGATATACGCCTGAGTGTTGGAAATTCCGGCTGAAAAGGTGGATTGCCCGATCACCGCGCGGGCCGCTTGCCCGGAATAGAAATTCTGCGCCTCCGCTATACAAACAAAGACTGGAAGAAGGAGGCAAACTGCCGTGTACTTTTTCAAATAGACCCCAAAGCGGGCTCAACAAGCCCAATAAAAACCAAGAAAAACTGCCGGTGAACACACTCGCGCCTTGAGCGGCCTGTGATCTTCTGGTGACCGGTCGAAAGCGCACGGCCATCCGGCTTACTAATATAACAATCGGGTGGGACGCAGCACCCGGACGACTGGTTCCACGCTCGCCAGGCTTGGCCCCGGCAAATCATCGGGAAAGCCCGCTCCGTGTACAATTTTGAGCAATGGCCCTTCTCGACAAAGTCCAAAAAGACATGGTGGACGCCATGAAGGCAAAGGAAGAAGCCAAGCTGGGCGCACTGCGGATGATCAAATCGGCGCTCAAAAAGCACGAAGTCGATTCCATGAAGCCACTGACCGAACCGGTGGAATCACAGGTGATGAATACGCTTTTGAAGCAACGCCGCGAATCCGCGGATCTGTTTCGAAAGGGCGGCCGCGAAGAGTTGGCGCTGAAGGAAGAGGCTGAAATTCAGGTGATTAATGCCTATCTGCCGTCCGCTGCCAGTGGCGAGGAACTGGAAGAAGCGGTGACGGGCGCCATTGCGGAGACCGGCGCGGCTTCGCCCAAGCAGATGGGAGCCGTTATGAAGGCCGCACAGGCTAGATTGGCGGGCAAGACGGTGGACGGCAAGGCCTTAAGCGAGTTGGTGAAGCGTAAGCTTGGCTCTTAGCGTTCAACGTGTCCGATGCCAGCTGGTTTGCGGAGAAGCGAACGTTCTCAGTAGCTTTGTGTGAGCGCACACCCTCTGGGGTTTAGCCTTCGCTCAGTGCACTTGTCGAAGGTTTGTTGACCACGAATCAGGCCTGTGATTGGCCCTTGCTTCCGTGTTGCCCATGACTCAGGACTAGCTTTCTACATAAACGCCCAAGCTATTGCACACGTGATTGGGAGCGGCGTACATCTACTTTCTCGCCGATCTCTATCGTCATCAGATCTTCTCCCATTTCTAGCGGACCATCATACGTCTTGCGCGTGAGTTTCACGACATCTGTGGTGCTCGGTTCAGTGAAGGCTGGGATCCGTGGTTACAAGAACGACATGAGAGTAGACTGCCAACCGTGGCCTTACCCGCGTAAAAACAGTTCCCGCCTCTTCTGGTGTAGTGTGGAGTCCAATAATAATTCGCGCAGCTGCTGATTTGCTTAGAAGTTCCGGTCTGGCCCACGCCACTTCGTGGACAAGAAGGTCTGTGCCTTTCGCAAAACGGATGAGATTCTCACTGAAACGCGTATCGCCGGAGAAAACCACCGAGTGTCCGCCGTAATCGATGCGGTAGCCAAAAGCTGGTTTTGCGGTGGCGTGATCAACCTCGAATGCCGTTACCGTCACGCCGTTCTTCTGATAGATAGCTCCTTGAGTAATGTCTTGAGCCAGAATAGTTACACCCTGCTCGGGGATTCCGTCTCTCATGCGGAACCGGATATCTGCCGCGAAGGCTTTCCGCAAATTCGCCATCATTTCCTTAGTTCCGGTCGGGCCCCAGACCTGAAAGGGCCCCGTTCGATCGCCAAAAGGTGTTGGGAGCCAACCGGTCAACAACAGATCAGGAATTCCAACGACATGATCGGAATGCAAATGAGTCAGGAATACAGCCGTTAACGCGCCAAGCGGAACACGGCGTTGCCATAGGCGTAACGAAGCGCCACGACCACAGTCGATCAAGAGCTTTTCGGATCCTGCTTCAACCAAGGTACTCGGACCGAAGCGCTCGATGATTGGAATTGGGCTGCCGGTGCCGAGTAAAGTGACCTTTATAATTTGCGCTTGCAGACTCCAGGACGTCAAGAGGAGTAGCAGAGCTCCCCGAAACTCACCGCACTTGACGAATGCATGTCCTCCCCTCCTGCTGGCGCCGAAGACTTTGGTTCATCTTACACGAATTATGGAAGGCAAATCCTTCCAATCGAGAAGAGGCGAACGGGCACGCGTGTGGAATGTGCCGGGGCAACCAGGCTACGTCGTGCATGTCGACTATCCGGACAGAAGTTCCGGATTGCCCGTCATCCGCTCTTTACGGCGATAGAATCGCGTCATGGCTACAAGGAATCGCTCTGTGCCCGTTGATAGTGTGCTGCCCCATGTCAAGTATCAGGACCTTGGAGAGGCCATAGCTTGGCTGACAAAGGTCTTCGGCTTTCGAGAATGTTATCGGTATGGTGATGGACCGAACGGCGGACAGATGTGGGCGGGCCAAGCTGCAATTCAGTTAAGGCGGGCTGGCGCCGTAGAGAAATCACCCGCTCAACTCGGGTATGTACTCAGTCATTGACTATTTTCGTTGACGAGGTGGACGAGCACTACCAGCACGCGAGGGCCGGGGGCGCGAAAATCCTCGAGGAACCGCATGAGACTGCGTATGGGGAATACCAATACGCGGCTGAGGATCTCGACGGACACCATTGGCTGTTCTCGCGACACGCCACCGATCGCAGTCCAGACGAGTGGGGCGCGGTAGTCAAGCCATAGGCTATTCACGCTCGAGTGCGCCAGCATGTACGCCCGTTCGCGGATTCCTTGCGATCTGGAATTCTGAGCGGATCGTCGGCAAAACAGGAAATTGCAACGGCAGGGCTCGGCGCTTTGCGTGATTGGCTAACCAATTCACGGATTGCCCGTTATCCAGGACATGTCCGAAGCGCAAGCCACATGGCAAAAAAGAGTTGACGATAGTTTCCACGGAAACTATACTGGTTTCCATGGAAACCGACCGCCCTCTCGCGCCCTCTGAGCTCGAAGCTCATCTCGGGTTCTGGCTTCGGAAAGTGTCGAACGCTGTCGCGGGCAGCTTCGCTCGATCCTTGCAGGGCATGCAAACATCCGTTGCCGAGTGGGTGCTATTGCGCCACCTTCACGATCGCAGGCATGCAACCCCGGGAGAGTTGGCCGACGCCCTGACGATGACCCGCGGCGCGATCTCGAAGATCATCGACAAACTCGAGTCGAAGGCTTGGCTCAGGAGCAGGATCAAGCCCGAAGATCATCGTGTCCAACTGCTTTCATTGACCGCGGCAGGCCGGCGCGTTGTTCCGGAACTGGCGGAGATCGCCGATCACAACGATGAGCGGTTTTTCGCTCCGCTTGATGTCACGGAAAGGGGTGCGCTTCGCGATCTGCTCATCAAGCTCGCGAAGCATCATCAAATCCGCGACGTTCCGTTCGAATAACGCCCGTTAATCGCGAAATGCGCAATTTGGCAAAGGAAGAATCTCATGAGTAAAGCAATTGAAAACTTGAACAAGGCAATGGAGAGAGGGGCAGCAATCCGACCCAAAGTGGGTGGTTTCCCCTATCTCGCCGAAAGTCTCAGGCGCGCCGGAGTCACCCGAAATATCTGGTGTCCCCCTTCGAGTCAGAGCTTGTTCCTGACCAGCCTCGGTCCTGTTGTGACGCAAGGTCCACCTCTGGTATCAGGCACAGTGGATGTGCCGGCCTTCGACAAAGATGCTCTCATTAAGGCTCTGCGGATAGACCAGGCCGGTGAAAGCACGTTTCCGGAGTTCCTGAATGCTACATGGCGCGCGGGCGTGGTCTGGACTTGCCCCCAAATTTGAGACAAACAGTTAAGACTCAAAATTCATCGAAAGGGGAAAATTTTGAGTCATGGGATTGTCACGCAGGCAGTTCACGAAAGAGTTCAAATTAGCCGCCGTACGGCGGCTGGAGCAAGGGGTATCGATTGCGGAGGTGGCACGGGGAGTGGAAGTGAACCCGAACGTGCTACACCGCTGGCGTCGCGAGTTCCGGGAAGCACCCGGCAACGTATTTCCCGGCAACGGCAAGCAGCGCTGGTCCGAAGGACGGATCGCTGAACTGGAAAGAAAGATCGGCCAGCAGGCGTTGGAGATCGATTTTTTGAAGGGGTGCTTGCAGCGCATCGAGGAACAGCGGATGCTGCAGGCGTTGACTGGAAATCCGCCGTCTACCGGAAGGTCAAAGAAGAAATGAATGCCTGCCGGGGACTGACAGCGGAGCGCATGATGCAGCTCGGGCGCGTAAGCCGCGCCAGCTTTTACCGCTTCGACGGGAACGCTCATCCGAGCCACGACGCAGACATGGATCTGCGCGATGCGATTCAACGCATTGCATTGGAGTGGCCGGCTACGGGCGGCCGAGGATCACCGCGGAACTGCGACGGCGCGGGTGGAAAGTGAATCCCAAACGCGTTTATCGCATTCTGCGGGAGGACAATCTGCTGTGCATGCGGAAGCGGAAGTTCGTCGCGACAACCGATTCCAATCACGGCCGCAGAATCTACCCGAACCTGGCGCGCACGATGGTGCTGACCGGCGTGGACCAGCTTTGGGTGGCTGACATCACCTACATTCGGCTGCGCGAGGAGTTCGTCTTTCTAGCCGTCATCCTGGACGCCTGCTCGCGACGCATAATCGGCTGGGCGTTGGACCGGACCTTGGAAGACCAGTTGACGTTAGTGGCGCTTGAAATGGCATTGTCACAGCGCAGCGTACCGCCGGGGCTGGTGCACCATTCCGACCGCGGTTCGCAGTACGCCAGCAGCGATTACACGGACTGCTCAAAGAAAACGGCATCGACATCAGCATGTCGCGCAAGGCAAACCCGTGGGACAACGCGGCCTGCGAATCGTTTATGAAGACGCTGAAGTACGAAGAGGTTTTTCGCAGTGAGTACCGCGATCTGCCGGAGGCGCATCGGTCGATTCGCGAGTTCCTGGAGAAAGATCTATAACGAAAAACGGCTTCACTCCGCACTTGGCTACGTGCCTCCAGCGGAGTTAGAAGCCAATCTCGCGGCCAAGCAAAACGGAGGCCGCTACGCGGCGGCTGTCTGTATGAGTTTTTTAAGGCATCGCGGAAATCTATCCATGCGATGAGGACGCCAGCATCGCCGGCGTCCCCGTCTCATCGTTCGGATGAGTTTCCGGCTGGCTTATTCCTTGGCGGATTGCGCTCACGCATTGCCGGCGCCGGTTACCACCGCTGTGGCGTGTAAGGGGCAAGTCGCTTGCCGGTTGATTGTTTTTCATCGAACGGTCAACAGTGTCTTAACTGTTGGTCTCACCCCAGGGGGCAGGTCCAGTCCGCTATGATGTCGACTTCGCTACGCGGACGGTGGCTTACCTTGGCTGCGACGGCGAGGAATACATTCGAAGCATACCCGGCAGTCGAGATTAGCTAGTCCGATGAGTTGCAGGATACCCCTACTTAAGTTAGCTGTTAGCTTTACCGAAAACGCACCAGCCCCGGATGTACCCGCGATCCCCAGCGAGTCATCGGCAATCCGTCAAGTGGGACGAGTCTGCTATCCGAAGCCCGCCAAGTTCCGCACAATGCCTTCCAGTCCGTCGACCGCCTGCCCGAACCTCCTCCAGTCCAACTTGTCTGGCGTATCCTGCGCAGTATGATATTGCGGGTATCGATAAGGTGCGGTGTCCGTTAGCATCAGCGCTTTGTATCCGAATTGCCAAAACGACCAATGATCGGACCATCCAATACCAGCGATCGAACTGGGTGCTACCACTCCTTCGGCGGGCAAACGAGTACTACGGCGGAAGGCTTTCAATGCAGTCCGCAACAATAGAGCGCTTCTCAAATCAGCGACAAAGCCGAGGAAATCGCCACGGTCTGGATAACCGGATGGAAGCCACCGGGTACGTCTGCGAATTTGGTTCGTCCGTGTAGTATCCGATCGTCTCGACGGAAAACATGGCATCGATTTCCTCTTTTCGTTCGTGACAGCGCTTCGCATACACATAGCTGCCCATGGCCGGTGATTGAAAGTATGGCGGCTCCTCGTTCGTGAAGAAGACCCATCGGACCGTCTTCTGCGGCTTCGAATGTGCAAACGTCCGTGCTAATTCCAGCACCGTAGCGACGCCGCTCGCGTTATCGTTCGCACCCGGAAAATCACCTGCCGTATCTTAGTGCGCGCCGAAAACCAGAATACTCGCGGGGTGCTTCGCTCCCTTGATTTCTGTCTCTATGTTGGAGAAAGTATGGCCGTCAATTTCGAAGGTCTGCCGCTGGGGCGCGTAACCATAGGAGCGGAGTTCGCTCTCGATGTACCCGGCAGCTTTGTCAAGGCCTGAGGAAGCAACCCGGCCGCCGATCTCCACCGAAAGGACGTGAACATGCTTCTCAAGCGAAGTCATAAACAGAGCCAGGGCGGTCAACGTAAACAGCACATAAACTGCGATGGCCCTATTTCGCGCCTGCGTCTTAGTGCTCGTGATGGGGCCGGGTCGCCTGCGCCAGCAGAGCATCGAACTCATTGCGCGGCATTTTTAGCTTTTCGGGATGTGCGTTCACCCAATTTGAAAATGCGCCGTATTTTTTCGCCGTCCAGCCTCCCTCAAATTCGGCGCCGTTCTTTCCCGCTCGATTCAGTTCGAAGTTGAAGGCGTCTTTCAGATTGGTAAATTCCGCCGTGCTGATCGCGTCTTCGGCCAGAATCGCCGGGATAAAGATCACGCCATCCGTCTTGGCCAACACCAGGTCGCCTGGCAGCACGACCGCTCTCCCGATGCGAATGGGCGAATTGATCGCCGTCAGCGTCATTTCCGCCCAAAAGGAAGGGTCGGCACCACGATAGAAGCCGTTAAAATTCGGGATCTCGCGATTCTCTTCCTGATCCCGGATGCCGGCGTTGAACACGAAGCCGGTATGCGTATGGGCGGCTATGCCGTTTCCCAGGTTGGAACCGATCAGCGTGCCATCGATGATTTTGCCGAAGCCATCGGCAACGTAAACATCACCGATCTGGAGTTCGTTGATCGGCCAACTGTTGTTCCCGCTCACTCGCCCTTCCGCCTTACCCTCAGCGGCAATCGCTCTGCCCATGTCCGGCCGCAACGGCATGTATTGAGCGGTCAGTGCACGGCCCGCAAAAGGCTTATCGATGTGAAGAGCTTGCCAGCCGCCTTCATATTGATTTCGATAGCCTTGCTCGTGAAGGTAATCCCATATGTCCTCGATCGATACGTCCAGAGCACGCTGGAGCAGATCGTCCGGCACCTTGGGGCGGCCGTCGGCGAAGCGGTCGCCCTTCCACTCGGAGGTGTAAAACATCATCTGATCTTTCGTGATCTTTACCTGGGCGAAGGCCAGCGAGCTTCCGAATATCAGGAACCCGGCTAAGCTCGTCCGAACGAAGTTCTTCATGTGTGCTCCCGGAGAGTGTATCAGCCAGGGATGGCAGTGCCCCGACAGCGCACTACCCAGGGAATCGCTTGCGGATCTTGACCGTCCGGTCGAGTTCATCGACCACTTGGAGGACTTTCAGCTTCAGGTCTTTGTCCAAATCGGCGGTTGTCAGCCAGTTGTGAACTTCCGCGTCAGCCTCGGGCGAATTCTGGCCGTCGATGAATGCGTTCAGCCACGCCAGGACGAAAAAGATCTTGCGCTGCTGCTTGACCTGCGGAAGTGACGTCCAGCGCCGGACGAAGATAAGGCTCCGTGAGCGCCGCCTGGTTCCAGAAGTTGAAGGCGCCCAGGCTTTGCTCCACCCAATCTTCCTGGCGCGATCGCATTGTGAAGATAATCGTTGAAATACCACCGCTTGGTCGCGGCATCGGGTTTGGCGGCCGCCGCGACATAGCTGTATTTCTGCCCGTCTCCGGTCTGGTCGCGTTGTTTTTCCGCTTCGTAAATCGCGCTCGCTTGCGGGTCTCCTTGCGCCAGCAGCTCGGTGACGAGTGACCAACGGTCGAGCGAACGCAATTTCACATCCGGAATCGCAGCTTTGCCGTTCAGCAAGTCCTTCAGTTCATTTAAACCAAGAGGCGTCGATGCAATGCTACGCAGGGTTCGGAACCACATAATCCGAAGCCCCTGTTCAGAAGAATTCATCATCCGATCGAGCGCCATATTTTCAAACTGCGGAGTGTCGTCGTTGCGCAGGCCGCTAGTCACGTAGTAATGCAACGCAACAGCCGCATTCCGTCCCAGGGATTGGATCAGCGCCTCATCCGTCTCGTGCGCGGCGTTTTGCAATTGAACCGCCAGATAATCGCGCGGCGCGAGTTCCGTAAAACGCACCGAATCCCAAAGCGATCCCCACAGCAGCGTCCGCTCGAACAGATCCGGCAAACCGCCGATGTGCTTCATCGCATAATGCCGGCTGCGCTCATCCAGCATGAATAGCCCGTACGCATAATCCTGATCGTTCGCATAAACGTAATCCGGGCACGCCTTTCCTGCTGCTTCAGAAACCCTTGCGCTTTCGCCGGAAATTTGCGCACGAAGGCGCACCGGCTGGGCATTCGAATAACCGAGAAGAACCTCCGTAGCCAATGGCCATGTGCCGCCTTCTCCCAGCACGTTTTGCTGCGTCAATGTCAGATTCGTTAGTTGCCGTTGCGAATCGCACGTCCAGTTGACCCGCACCTGCGGCATGCCACGCCTGTGAATCCAGGCGCTCGCCCAATTGGTCAGGTCTTGGTGAGAGGAACGCTGAAACGCATTCACCAGATCGCTCCACTCGGCGTTGCCGTATGCATGCTCGTGCAGGTAGATCCGCAATCCGTTCCGGAACGCTTCGTCGCCGAGCATATAAGAGAGTTGCCGGAGCAGGCCTGGAGCTTTTGAATACACAATCGCCCCGTAGGCCGATTTGGCATCCTTCAGGTTCGGTATGTCCTGGTAAATGGGCGTGGTCCCTTGCGTCACATCGATGCCGTACGCCGCCGGCTTGATGTCCTGGTAGAACCGCTTCCAGACGTTCTGATGCGGCTCGAGCGTCTGCCATGGTGCGGAACGCCATGTACTGCGCGAACCCTTCCTTCAGCCAGAGATCGTCGAACCAGCGCATGGTGGTGAAATCTCCAAACCACTGATGAGTGAGTTCGTGCACGACCGTAATGGCGCGGTTGAAGCGATCCGTTTCCGTCGGAGCGGTGCGAAACAGCATGGCGTCTTCCCTCAGGAATGTCGCGCCTGCGTGTTCCATGCCGCCGTACGCGAATCCAGGAAGCAAGACCATTTCATACTTCGGGAACGGAAACGGTTGCGCGAAGTAAGTCGCTCAGGAACTGCATCGCTCGCGCGGTGATGTCCTGAATCTGCGGAACTTCCGGCTGTGCCCGATTGATTTGAGACTTGCGGACGTATACATTCGGCATGCCGGCCGTGGCATGGACGCTCTGAAAGGGCCCGGCGGCAAAGGCGAAGAGATACGTGCTGATCGGTTGTGTTTCGCCAAACCAGGTATTCTGAATGGCGCCCAACATGGTTGTCCCTTTCGGCACGGAATTCGAGATCAGAGTCCAATCGGACGGGGCGGTCAAAGCAAGAGTGAATCGCGCCTTGAGATCGGGTTGATCGAAGCACGGAAACGCCATGCTCGCGTCCATCGGAACGAAAAGCGTGTAAATATACTCACTGCCATCATCCTTGTCTTCATAGCGCGTGATCGCCTTACCGGCGGGCGCGACCGGCGCTGTGAAATCCAGCGTGACTTTATTCTCACCGCGCCGTAACGCATTCGCCGGCAGAACGATATGACCGTTCTCCGCGACAACTGTGAGCAGGCGCGCCATTCACTATCAGATTCGAAGCTGCTCCTTCTCGAAAATCGAGAAGCAGCGACCGGCATCTTTCAACTGGAAGCTGAGTTCTTCGTGACCCGATGTGCTGTTCGCATGCGGTTCCAAGGAGTAACTGAGCCTGTACCGCACATCCGAAACTTCCTTCGCCCGCTGCTGAGCTAAGGCGCGCGGAATGCCAACGGGCGCGCTGCCGAACGCGGGCACAATCCAGAAGACGAAAAGCAGCCGGCTCGCGAAAAGAGATCATTTGCCCCAACCCCCGCCGCCCGGAGTTTCAATACGAATCACATCCCCTTCGGAGGCAGTAATGCTGCACTTTCCCGGTAACTCCGTAGCACCCCTTTTGCTCAGAAGCGTGGTCCTTCCCACCGCTCCCGGCTCGCCTGCCTGCTAATCCGTAAGGAGGAAAGCGCCGCCGATCGGTCAGCAGAGTGATGCGCGCATCGCTGAGAAGCTGTATCTCACGAATCAATCCATCGCCGCCGCGATACTTGCCCGATCCTCCCGAGCCCGGCCGGTAACTGTAGCGAGTCACTCGCAAAGGATAGGCGTATTCCAGCGCTTCCACAGGCGTGTTCAGAGAATTCGTCATGTGCGTGTGTACTCCGGAAAGCCCGTCCGCAATGGGTCGCGCACCCATCCCTCCGGCGATCGTCTCGTAATACGCGAACGGCGTATCCGTCCTGCTTGTCCACTGCCGCCAATCGTCAAATTGTTCATCGTTCCCGAACTGGCGGCGGGAATGCGATCTGGAATCGCCTTGGCAAGCGCGCGCATCACCACATCCACAATCCTTTGCGAAGTCTCCACATTGCCGCCGGCCACAGGCGCGGGAGGAATCGCATTGACGATGCTGCCCTCCGGCGCAACTACTTCAATGGGCCGCATGATGCCCGACGTTGCCGGCGCTTGCTCGGGCAGAAGGCAACGGAAGACGTAATACACGGCTGAGTAAGTAATGGCGTACACAGCGTTGATACTGCTGTTCACCTGTGCGCTGGAGCCCGTAAAATCCAAACGCGCGCGTTGCCGCTGAGGATCGAGTTCGATCGCCACACGGATGCGGATGGGCGCGTCGGAAGCGTCCTCAGGCTCCAGAAAATCCTCGGCTTCGAAAGTCCCCGCCGGCATGCGAGCCAACTCGCTCTTCACCAGCAGGGCGGAGTAATCCAGCAACTCGCCCGCTAATCTCGCGATTGCCTTTCGCCCATACTTTGCGATGACCTCCTGCAGTCGCGCCTCACCCACGCGGCAGGCGCCGATCTGCGCTGTAAGATCGCCTTCCCGCTCCACCGGCGTGCGCACGTTATATAGCAAGAGATTCATCACGTCGCGTACAATCTTGCCGTTCTGCACGATCTTAATCGGCGGGATGCGAATACCTTCCTGATAAATCTCGCGGCAGGGCCCCATCGATCCCGGATACTGTCCGCCCACATCGGCGTGATGCGCGCGCGCCGCCACATAGAACACCGGGTCTTCGGATTCGCCATCGAAGACCGGAAGCACCATGGTGATGTCCGGCAGATGGGTTCCGCCTGCATAAGGATCGTTCAAAATCGCCACATCGCCTGGACCGAGATCCACATGATCGATGGCGGTCCGCACCGACATCGGCATCGAGCCGAGATGCACCGGCATGTGATCGCCCATCGCAATCGCCTGTCCCGCGGCATCGAAAACAGCGCAGGAGTAGTCGCGTCGCTCTTTGATGTTCGGCGAGAACGAAGTGCGACGTAGCGCCGCGCCCATTTCTTCCGCTGCCGAATGAATTGTGCTTTTGAAGATGGCGAGTTCGACCGGGTCCGAAGCCATTTACGCTACCTCGATGACTAAGTTCTTGTAAGTGTCTAACTTCGTCACGCAGCCGGGCGGAATCACTGTTGTGGCGCTGTATTCCACGACAATTGCCGGACCTGCGAACCGGTCTCCCGCACACAACAGATCGCGTTCATAGACGGGCGTCTGGAAGGTAGCCCCATCGAAGAGAACGGGGCGTGTCTGCGATGATCGCCTGCCGGCCTTCGCCGTTCTTCAACTCGCACTTTCGGAAATTCAACTGGCGCGGCCGGCTGAAGCCATTCGCAGCCGCACATTCACCACTTCAACCGGCCGCGCCTCGTCGGCATATCCATAGCGGCGGCGATGAGCCGCGTGAAAGCTCGCCACTGCCGCCGGCCCGGCCGGCACGTTCAACTCATAGCCCTGGCCGCGATACCGAAGATCCATCGAACGCGTGGCCACCGCGCGTGCCTCTTCCGAGCGGAACTCCTCGTTTGCGCTTGCTTCCAATCCCCGAAATGCCGCTCCAGGTCGGCGTCAGCGGCAAGCATGACGGTCTTCGAGTAATCGCGAACCGTATCGGCGAGCAGAATGCCGACAGCCGAAAGCGCACCCGGCAGATTCGGGACCAGAACACGGGGAATACGCAGCGCCTTGGCAAGCGCGCAGGCATGCAGCGGCCCCGCTCCTCCGAATGCTACCAGCGCAAACTCGCGAGGGTCGTAGCCGCGTTCCACAGAGATAACGCGGATCGCGCGCTCCATAGCCGTCTCGGCCAACGAAACAATGCCCGCGGCAAACGCTTCCACCGTCGGCATCGTATTTCGCGCCCGCTCCATCCAGAACGCGCGTGCGCTCCAGATCCAGCCGTACTTTCCCGCCCAGGAAATGATCAGGGTCCAATCTCCCCAAAATCACGTTGGCGTCGCTCACAGTAGGCTGCGTTCCACGTCCGTAACAAATCGGGCCAGGATTCGAACCCGCCGACTGCGGACCCACATGCAACAGCCCCGCTGCATCGAAATGCGCCAGCGACCCGCCGCCTGCACCCACCGTGTGGATGTGCAGCATGGGAACGCCGATCGGCATGTTCGAAACCACAGACTCGTTGCTGATACGGGGCGGGCCCTCGCTCGCGTCGATCAGTGAAACATCCGTTGAGGTTCCGCCCATATCGAAGGCAATGATCTTTTCAAAACCCGCCAAGCCGGCCATGAAATATGCGCCCATGACACCGCCGGCGGGCCCTGAGAGCACGGTGCGCACCGGTTGATCGGCTGCAAAGCTGGCTGCAATGATGCCGCCCGAAGACTGCATCACCTCAAAGCGCGCGTTCTTGTCCGTGCTGCGCAAACCGCTTGCCAGTCCGTGCAAATACGTTCCCATCTTCGGCGCCAGATACGCATTGACCGCGACCGTCGATGCGCGTTCGTATTCGCGAAACTCCGGAAGAATGCGGTGCGATACGGAGATCGGAAGCTTCAACCTGCTTAAGGCGCTCGCCACTTTGCGTTCGTTCGCCGGGTTTGCAAACGAGAACAACAGAGAAATCGCGATTGCTTCGGCTCCGGTCGCCGCTACTTTTTCCGCCAGATCGTCCAGCTCTTCGGCGGTAGGCTGCGCGAGAACCTCTCCAGCGGGAGTGGTCCGCTCATTCACACCGAAGCATAAGTCAGAATCCACAATGCCAGGCTGCGCCGGAGCGAACCAGTCGTACAGATGGGGGCGCGCCTGGCGGCCGATTGAAATCGTATCTTCGAAACCCTTTGTGGTGATAAATGCAACGCGCGCGCCCTTGCGCTCCAACACCGCGTTTGTGCCGACGGTTGTGCCATGCCGAACCCATGGAACGCCATCAGCCGCGATGCTCTCGACTGCTTGCATTACGGCCCGCCCCGGATCCTCGGGAGTAGAGAAGATTTTTAGTACCTCTATTCGACCGTCCTGAAGATAAACGCAGTCCGTAAACGTCCCGCCTGTATCGATGGCGATCTGCACTCGCACAATCGAGTGTACTAATCAGCGCTGCAGTTGTAAACTCGCATATGCCGACGGCCGCGCCGCTCTGGATTTTTCAACTCTCCGCTGCCGAACGATCCACTCTCTTTGCCACATTCGCCGGCTGGATGCTCGACGGCATGGACGTAATGGTCTACAGCTTCGTCATCCCCAGCCTCATCGCCATGTGGCACATTACGCGCGGGCAAGCTGGCCTGTTGGGCACATCGGCTCTCGTGCTCTCCTCGCTCGGCGGATGGCTGGCGGGCTTAGCGTGCCGATCGCTATGGCCGGGTGAAAATTCTGCAACTCACCATTGTCTGGTTCGCCGTCTTCACATTTCTCAGCGGCTTTACCAGTTCGTTTTCGCAGTTGCTCGTCGTTCGCGGCCTGCAGGGGCTCGGATTCGGCGGCGAATGGGCGGTCGGGTCCGTGCTGATGAGCGAGGCCATCCAAGCGCGGTATCGCGGCCGCGCGGTCGGGACCGTACAAGCGGGCTGGGCCCTCGGTTGGGCCATCGCCGCCCTCTGTTATGCCGTTTTCTTCTCGAACCTGCCGCCTGCCCTCGCCTGGCGATCCATGTTCTGGGTCGGCATTCTTCCTGCCTTCCTCATCTTCTATATACGACGGCATGTGAGCGAACCAGTTGTCTTTGCGCGTTCACAAGCGCGAAGCAACGCGCACCACGCGGCTTGTTCCTGCAGATTTTTTCTCGCAGCCTGCTTCGCACCACGGCGTTTACATCGCTGCTCGCCCTCGGCGCGCAAGGAGGCTACTACGCCGTCATGACCTGGCTTCCGCTTTATCTGAAAAACTCACGCGGACTTTCGGTCTTGAACACCACCGCGTATCTTGCCGTAGTCATAGCGGGTTCATTCGCGGGCTATCTCGTCAGTGCCGATCTGGCGGACCGCATGGGCCGCCGCACGACGCTCGCTGTGTTCGCTGTCTGCTCATTTCTGACGGTCTGGGCTTACACGCTCTTGCCGGTATCCAGCTCGCTCATGCTGTTACTTGGGTTCCCGCTGGGATTCTTTCCCTCCGGCACGTTCAGTCCCATGGGTTCGTTTTTCGCTGAGCTGTTTCCTACGCACCTGCGCGGCTCGGGACAAGGCTTCTCCTACAATTTTGGACGCGGCGTAGGCGCTCTGTTTCCGGCATTCGTCGGATATCTCGGCAGTCGAATCTCACTCGGGCACGCGATTGCCGTGTTTGCGCTCGGCGCCTACTTGCTTGATGATCGTGGGCGTTTTTCTCCTGCCCGAAACACGTGGACGCGAACTGCTCAGCGTGTAAACGCGCTTACGCCTACTTTGCGGCTGAATCTACGATCCTGGTTCCGGTGGTCGGTCCTGAATCGCCGTTACCTGACCATTTTCCGGTCAGCTTGTTGCCTTCGAGCGTCACATCGACATCGTAAAACTCGCCGCCATAGGGAGTCTTCATGTGGAGGGAGTTGCCGTCCACCTTTACGTCCTTCGCCGGCGCGTCTCCATCCTCACCGCTCACCGTAGCGGTCCAGGTGTCGCCTTCCTGTTTCAAAGTAAGCGTCCAATCCACAACGTCGTCGCTTGAGGTGGTGGATACCATCTTCCACTTGCCGGCCAGTCCTTGCGCCTGTTGCGCTGCCAACGAACCTGCGAGCAAAGTCAGAGTAAGTAGGAGAACTGTCGCATACGCGGTCGACAGCTTGCGTGCCGCGCGAAGCCATTGATGATTCATTGTCACTTGGTCCTTTTGTAAATTTGAAACACGCACGAGGGGATCACGGGGTCCAAAGCGCCTCATCGCGCAAACGCGCTACGCGTCGGCGGCGGCGGGTTGCTTTGTTTTACGGAACGCCAGATCACGTCATTCAATTCATCATCATCCACACGATCCTCAGCAGAAAAATCCATGTGGATTGACGCCACCGCGCCCGGAGCATTTCCCGCATTTCTGTCCGTCAAGGAAATTTTAGGCTGAATGGCCGTGTAAGGCCGCGTGTCCGCCTGCTGGCTGAAACTGCCGAACATGGGGCGCGCCGCCGCATCGAAGTGCGTCAGAGGCCGCAGACCGACAATCATCTCCATCGTTCGCAGGACGCTCGTCTGGTTGTACATCGTCGAATCCACAATCCCTCGATGTGTGTACGGCGAAATCACCCACGCCGGAGCGCGATGCGAATCCACGTGATCCGGTCCGTTCTGTGCGTCGTCTTCAATGATGAAGATCGCTGTCGAGGCCCATAAGCTGCTGTGCGATACCGCATCCACCAGCATGCCCGCCGCCAGATCGTTCTGCGCGTTATAAGACAACGGTGTCAGTGCGCCGGGCCGCGTGCCTTTCGTATGGTCGTTCGGTAGCCGCAGGATGATCATTTGCGGCGCTTGCCGCTTCTCGTCGAAGTCCTTCCACTCGCGAATGAACTCTTTGGCGCGGTCCAAGTCCGAATAGTCCAGGTCGAAGTTGCGGAAATTCATATCCACGTACGGCGCCAGCGCTGGATCGTCCACGCGTTCTATTTGGCGCGGTCCGGTGACGGACTTCAGCGGAAGGTTGGTGGTCCATTCGCCATAATCACGTACCGTAACGCCCGCCTGCAGCGCGTTGTCCCAGATGTAACCGGCCGGCGGCGTGTTGGCCGGCTCGCCGCCTTCAAATCCATACGCTTTGCTGCGGCCTGCGTATTCGTTCGGCCAAAGCTTCACCGTGTAATCCGGCGCAATGGCAGCGGAAGCCCAGTTGTGTCCATCCGCGCTCACGTCGGCATTTTCATAGAAGTTGTCGTAAAGAACGTATTCGCGGGCGAGCTGATGAAGATTTGGCGTGACATTCTCTCCAAACAGCACCAGCGACTTGTCCCCGTTACCCGTCTCTATATCGCCCAGCACCTGATCGTAAGTGCGGTTCTCTTTAATGATGTAGATGACGTGCTGAATCGGAGACGCATGCCCTGCGGTTTTTGCGAAGAAAGCGGTCTGTCGGTCGCGTGATGGGGCCGTAGATCATTTCGTCTCTGTACGGAGAATTGCGCCGAACCGTATCGTTGTATCCTTGCATCGCTTCCGGAGTCAGCGGCGGAATGAACGCCACTGTTCCGGTTTGGATATGCGCCACATATCCGGGAGACACCACCGGGCCACCCTCATAGAGAGGATGGTTGCGTTCGGTCGGAACCGGCCCGTTCGGGTTGGGATGGCTTCCCAAGCCTTTCCCATTCAGCACGACCACCTGGTTGTCCTCCAGCACACGTACCGCGGTGGGATACCATCCGGTGGGAATGAAACCCAGCACGCTCGTATGCTCGCCCGATATATCGGCAACCGCCACGGCATTTGCGTCTGAACACGCCACATATAGGTGAGTACCGCTCTCGTCGATCGCCAGTGCGGACGGCGTCATGCCAAGTGGATGCAGCGGCGTGAGCGAAACGTTGATCGATTCCAACATCCTTAGTTCCCCATCGCGCGTGACCCCCAGCGAATAAACGCTGTTTGTATTCGCCGCCGCCACGAAGACTCTGCCGATGTAGTGCGACTCGCTTTCCTCAGAGGCCGCCGGCTTGGCTAACCACACCATATCGGTCGGATGCGGCGCCACGCGCGTCCGCGCAATCTGCGCGCCGCTATTGGCATCGTGCTGATACACCGACGCATCCGCCCAACTGCTCACAACCAGTTGTTTCCCGCCGGGCGCGACGAGGATGCGATACGGACGCCTTCCCGTCTTCCAATGGTCAATCACCTGCCCCGACTGCAGATTCACTACCGCGATGCTGTCGTTGTAAAGATCCGCCGCATACAGCAGATGAGCATCCGGGGAAACCGCTACGTCGCCAATAAAGCCCGCTGCTTTACCCGCGGTCTCCGATACATTCCGAAACTCGCGCGTTCGTGCCAGCGCGCCGGTTGCTTCGTCGAAAGAAAGCTCATACACGCTGGCGCTGCTACCACCGCCGACATACACCACCGTGCCACCGGGCGAAAACGTTAGCCCCAACCAGCAGTCCGGCAAAGGAGTTCGCCCCAGTTCGTGTTTCGCCGCCACATCGATCACGCTGATCGATGGTGGATTATAGCCGCCGTTCAATACGAGCAGATACTTTCCGTCTTTCGATAGCGCGCTGCTCATCGGAAACGTGTCGACGGGCACCTGCTCGCCCGCCGGACGAATCGTCCAACCGCTGTTCAGCAGAAATCCGCCATCGGGCAGCGGGCCGACCTTCTCCGTGGGAGCGCTCTGCCGGGCGCCGTCTTGCACGAACAACGCGCCCGCCGTGGCCAGCGCAAACACAATTAAAGATTTCATCGGGGTAAAGGCCTATTCAATGAATCGATGTGCAATTGGAAACCGCCGTCCTACCCCGAACGCCTTTGGCGTAATGCGGAGTCCCGGAGCGGCCTGCTGCCGTTTGTATTCGTTTCGATCCACTTTGCGGACGATGTCACGAACCAGCTCTTCCGGAAAGCTTCCTTCCGCCGCAATCTCGGGCACCGATTCGTACCGCTCGATATATGCCGCGAGAATCGCATCCAGCACCTCATATTCCGGAAGACTGTCTGTATCTTTCTGATCGGGACGAAGCTCCGCCGAAGGCGGTTTCGTCAGTGTACTCTCTGGAATGGGCGCGGGCTGACCGTTCTTCTCCGCGCGAGAGTTCGCAATGCGCGCTAATCGGTACACCATCGTCTTCGGCACATCGCTGATAACCGCCAATCCGCCGCACATATCGCCGTATAGCGTGCAATAGCCCACTGCGATCTCGCTCTTGTTCCCGGTCGTCAGAACCAGGGAACCAAACTTGTTTGACAGCGCCATCAGCACCAGCCCGCGCAAACGGGATTGCAGGTTTTCTTCCGTGGTATCCGGATTGAAACCCGCGAACAATGGTCCGAGAGACTGAACCATCGCTTCGTACCCACATTTAATCGGCACTATTTCAAAGCGAACACCAAGATTCTGCGCCAACGAACGCGCGTCGGCAATGCTGTGCTCAGACGAGTACGGACCCGGCATGCCTACGCCCGTCACGTTCTGCTTTCCCACTGCATCCACCGCAATCGCCGCTACCAGGGCGGAATCGATTCCACCGCTCAGCCCAATCAGCACGCTGCGGAACCCGCATTTTCGGATGTAATCCCGCGTGCCTAGTACCAGCGCATCATACGCCCCTTCGTCGCTGGAACAGTGTGAAGAGTGATCGTCGCCCGTGCCTGTGTCCGTATCGAAAACAATCAGGTCTTCAGCAAAAGAATTTGCCTTCGCGACTACCGCGCCGTCGCCGTTCATGACAAAACTCGTGCCATCGAACACCAACTGATCGTTGCCGCCGACCATGTGCGCATAGACGAAAGGAAGATGAAAGCGCTGCGTCACGGCGCGAATGATCGATTCCCGTAGCGCGCGTTTGCCTATGTTCCAGGGCGACGCATTGATGGAAATAATCAGCTCCGCGCCCTGTTGCACTTGTTCTTCAATCGGGTCGCGCGTGTAGCGCCGCCGTTCCCAAAACTGTTTATCGTTCCAGGCGTCCTCGCATATGACCAGCGCTATTTTCTTTCCGGCTATCGTGCAAACATTTTGCGATTTACCCGGCTCGAAATAGCGCGCTTCGTCAAAAACGTCGTAGTTCGGCAGCAGCATCTTGCATTGCCGGAACACGATCTTCCCGTTCTCCAGGACGGCCGCCGCATTTTGCGCGCGAATCGCCGAGTTGGCCGGCGAAATCCCGACGTATCCAACAATCAGGCTCGCCTTTAGATGCGCCGATTCCCGGGCTATGTTCGCAAGCGCCTCTTCCGTCCGCTCGAGAAACGAGTATTTCTCTACCAGGTCCCGCGGAGGATATCCGGTGAGCGCAAGTTCCGGGAACACTACTACGTCGACGCCGGCGCGCTCCCCTTGCCTGGCGAAATCCAGTATTTTGGCCGCGTTAGCGCCCAGATCCCCAACCGTGTTGTTGATCTGGGCAAGCGCTATTCGCATGAGAAACTTTATTGTAAAGGCTTCGGGTTCATTCCCCCTTTCGGCACGTAAACGGATTGGCTCCCAATAGCGTCTAATGAATGTTCCGCTCGCTCGGAAGAGCGCTACGCTAAAGGGAGAGGCCGATATGCGCTGGTCGATTCAGACGCTTGTTTACATCACGCTTGCGGCCGCTACCTGCGCCTTTGCGCAACGCGGAGCCGGTCCATCGCGGGCGACCGGCGGCGCCGCAATTCCTTCCAGCACTGCTTTCGGCATGGGCGCCAGCATCAGCGGTCGTGCAGCCCGGCCCTCGAGTACCGCCATCGGAGCAGGAGCTCCGGCGCGTTCTTCCTTTGCCCGGGGTACCGGTTATCGCGGCAGCAGTGGCTACTACCGCGCCAGAGGCACCACCAGTTCGCGTGCAGGCTACGGCCGTCGTGGCGACTACCGCAACGTTCCCTTTGCCTACTTCATGACGCCGTATTACTATCCGTTTCTCGACTATGGCTCTGCCCCGTACGGCGGCGAACCCGAAGAGATGCCTTACGATTCGAGCGCCGATACTGAGCTTGTTACGCAAAACCTGATGGGCGAACAGATTCGGAAGCTGACCGACGAGATCGAGCAGTTGAGATATGCGCAGCAGCAGCCGCAGCAGCAGGCAATGATACAAGCGCCCGCTGCGCCTCCTCCACCCCCAGCTGTTCCGCTCACCGTCGTCCTACGCGACGGCCAGAAACTGCAAGTGCAAAATTACGCTGTGATGGATCATACGTTCTGGGACTTCAGCAAGCAACCGGCACGCAAAATTCCGATCTCCAGCATCGATGTCTCGGCCTCCAGCCAAGCCACAGCCGCCAGCGGAGGAGAATTTCCGGAACTGAACGCGAAATAGTAGTTGGCGAGCTACACCGCGACCCGTCCAGACTCAGTACACGCGGCTACGAGCCCCTGCCGTATATGCGCACACAGGGTCGGGATCACGGCCCCACTGATGATCTTGCAAATGGCTGTGCAGTCATGTTCGTCGCACAAGGGAGAGGCTGCTGCTAGGGACTTCCGCCGCCCTCATCTGGTCGCGCGGTCGCAGCTTCAGATCAGCCGCACGTCATTGAGGTGCGGCGTGGCGGCGGTCGCATACCCGCTCGGCATCAGACCTGAAAACGATTGGAAATCATGAATGAAGTGCGACTGATCCTACTAGCCGGAGTCCAGCGCAACCTGTAGCCAGTGGATGTCTTTCCTTCGATGAACGGCCTGCAAGGCGTGCTGAAAACGGCGCACCCGGCAAAACACTTTGGGCGTCAAACCCACCTCACGCCGGAACAGTTCGCTGAAGCGTCTGGAACTCAAGCCGGTCCGCTCACGCACTCCCGCTACTCTGTCGACGTATCCTGAGCACCGGACCTGCTCCAAGCCATAGGCGACCGCCGGATGCAGCGCAGGCGGACGAGTAAGCTGCTCAAGCAGGCAGCATTCCAGAATCGCGAACATCGATTCCACACTGCCGGCCGGCAGAAGGCGCTCCCGTACTTCACGCGTGTCACCGCGCCACAAATCTTCTAATGCGATCGCCGTCCCTTCCGCCTCCGACACCGGCATGCGGAAGAACGGGAACGCCCCGCCGGGCCGGAACTGCATTCCAACCACGCGTTCCTGTTGACTGGTATCGATCGCAAAGCAATCCGAACGCGCACCGTGACAGCACGGCCAAACGGTACGTGTTATACCGGTTGAGATCTCGCGCGTCGTACATCCGAATCGGGTCCTCTCGAAGGTTGAAAATGATCGAGCATTCCCCGTTCGGCAGTAGCCTTTATTTGGAGTGAGTCCGCGGCGCTCCTTCCGCATACCAAAAGCACTGGACGAAGTTCGACAGCAGGGAACCCGGAGTGAATCTGCGGCTGTCCATTCGAACCTATCCTCAATTTACTCCGGCGGGCAAGCGGTTGCGAATCTGCGGGACGTTGCTCATCAATTGGCTGCTCAACGTGTTTACGCCAAGCAGTCGAAGCCGCCTCAGGCTATGCCTCGGGCTGGCGGCTTGTGTAGGCTTAAAATGGTGCCTGGAATGAGCAGAGTGGAACAGATCGAGGGACAAGTGAAGGACCTCAGTCCTGAGGAGCTCAAGGATTTCCGGAGCTGGTTTGCGGAATTTGACGCCGCAGTTTGGGATCAGCAGATTGAGGCGGACGCTGAAAACGGCAAATTACTGTCCGTTGCAGAGCGTGCGCTTCGGGATCATCAGTCGGGCCGCTCCAGCAGGTCTGTGAATCATCAAGCAGCGCCTGATTTCTGGATCAGGTACCGTGCCCTTCCTGCTGACATTCGTGCGCTGGCAGACAGAGCATTTGCGCTCCTGAAAACGGAGCCGCGCCACCCGTCTTTGCATTTTAAGAAGGTCGGCGCTTCTGGTCCGCTCGGGTTGGGCTACATTATCGCGTTCTGGGTCTTGCGGTCGATGACGGGGTTCTTCGGGTTTTGGATTGGGAGTCATGCCGAATACGATTGGCTGGTCGGCTGATCCCAGGGCTCAAAAGTTTTTGGATGCCTCGTGATATAGCTCTCTCTTGGCGCGCAATTCGGGCCTTCATCCACGTGACGCAAGACGGCCCGTTCAAGCGAGGTCTCGAGACGCCATATCGAATCCGAATGTCCCCGAAAAATCCACTGAGCAGCATCGAATCGCCTACATGCAACGACGAAATGCGTCCGAATGTGTCACTTCTATGACCGGAATGAAGCCGGGAGAATAAAAATTCTTCCGATATAGAACGGAATGTCCGTTTCGCTTCGCCGCAGGTATCCAAATCTCTCGGATGATCTCCGAACGTGTTTCTTCCATGGAGGATGATATTCGTTCACGACAGTTCTATTTTCACCATGCTAATGGGCTGCCCAGCATCGCAAACAACTATGAGTCGGCAGCTCATTGTGGACCACGCCTGATGACACTCTGAAGCAGAATTTCTCTGCTCGAAGGCTCGGGCGGAATGGCTTCCGGATACCTCCACAATCGCGTGCGGACTCGAATTTACCACTCTGGGGCTGGAATGCACTAGGAAACTTGCCAGTAGACGGAGTAGCGTTCTCCGAAGAGGTGGTCGAAGGGGACGAAGGTAAGTTCTCTTCCTCCTGCCGCGGCTTGGAAGGTTAGCGCTTCGCCAGGCACGGCCTGCAAGGGCGAAGTGAGTAGAGGGACGTCGATGGGGAACTTCTTCATGTCTGGACCCGCGTGTCCGATTGTATTTTGCGGGGTCAGGTCTTCGGTTCCCAGTTTGCCGGCTAGCACGAACGGTCCATATAGGAAGGCTTGCGTGGTCGGTTCGTCGGGCATGGCTTCTATGTGCAGGTGCATGGGCAAATGGACTTCGATGCGGTCGCCGGTTTTCCAGGTTCGGGCTAGCGTGAAGTAGCTGGTTGGGCTCGGGATTGCTTCGAGCGTCTCGCCGTTTACTTTGACGAAGGCCGCCGGCCCGGCCCAGTATGGGATCCGGATGTGGAGGGCCGTGCGCACCGGGGTTGCAGTTTCGATCATTAGAGTTGTGTGGGGGCTGCGAGGGAGATCGGTTTCCTGACGGACTTTGATTCCCTTCTCCGTCCAATTCAATTCCGACGGAATGAAGAGGTTTACATACAGGCCATTGGCGTCGTGAAAGTAGATGCTGTTGTTGAGCTTCGAAAACTCCTCGACGCCGGTACCGGTGCAACACCAGAAGGAGTCGTCCTCTGTATTGAAGGTTTTCCAGGCGCCGGGGACGATCGAGAGGTAATACTGCGTTGCTCCGGTCTGCCGGTCGATCGCGGCGATGCGGTGGTTGAGTAGCGTGCGCTCGTAGTAGTCGAAATAGCGCGGGTCGGCGGTCCAGCGATAGAGATGGCGCGTGAGCTTGAGCATGTTGTAGGCGCAGCAGCACTCTGTCGTGTCGGCATTCATTTTGAGTTCGGCCCCTAAACGGCGCGGCTCAACCAGCCAGAGTTCGCCGTTGCTGGTCCCGCCGGTGACGTAGGCGCGGGCCGTGGTCACTTCCCACCAGAAGAAGTCGGCTACGTCATGGAAACGTTCATCGCTCGAGATCTCATAACGGCGCGCGGCTCCGATCACTTGCGGGATATGCGTGTTGACGTGGAGGCCGCGAAGTTCGTCGCGACGGAGCGCGAGCGGATTGAAGAACTTCTTCTTCGTGAAACGGTCGCCAACGACGGCGTAGCGATCGTTTCCTGTGACTACAGCGAGATTGTAGAGAACCTCATTCATGCCGCCGTATTCGGTGTTGAGAACGTCCTGCATGTGCGGTTCAGGGATGGGCGCGGTCCATTTGTCCGTCCAATTGGCCATGCCTTCGAGCACTTGCAAGGCTTGCCGGTTGCCGCAATGTTCGTGCATGTCGAGCATGCCGGCCATGATTTTGTGAATGGTGTAAAAGGGCGCCCATACTTTTTCGCGGGCATTCAGACGGTCGAAGAACTCGAGGGGAAAAGCACTTAAATAGCCGTCGGGTAGCTTCGCCTGACAGTTGGCCAACTCGGCCACGATGTAATCGCCTTTCGCCTTGAGTTCGTTGTCACCGGTCGAGGCATGCATAAGGGCGCACGCCGAGAGGTAGTGACCGACGAAATGGCCGCGCAGTTCGCAATCGGGCTTTTCCCATCCGCCGAGCGGCTGGGCCGAGGATGGCAAACCAGCGTTCACACGAAAGTTGTGCAGGAGGCGATCGGCATCGAGACGCTTGAGATAGCGACGATTTGCTTCTTGCGAGTCCTTATAGATGCCCGGGAGAAGACGCACTTCAGTCATTTGAAACTGCTGCAGTTTTTCGGGTGCGGGTTTGTTCTGGAACTTGATGGACTCGCCGAAGGGAGGAGTTTCAGCGGGCAAACCAGGGCGCTTGGGCGCGCTGGTGTTTTGCGGGATTTGTTGGGCGATTAAGGGGGTGACGGCCGCTGCGCCCGTTATGGCGGCGGCGAAAGTACGCCGGGTGGGGTTGGGAGATGGGTGTAGGCGGGACATTGTTTAAAGTGAAACAGTTAATGTACTGTACGCGTTTTCAGTTCGTTTTGCTAGGCCGGGCTGCATTGCTCAGCCTGTTTTTATTGTCGCCGTTGCAGGCCGAGGTGTCGGCCGGGCTCGAGCAGTCGCTCCAGCAAATTTTCGTGTCGAAGGATTTCAAGCCCGATTCGTTTGGGCCGGCGAGATGGATAGAAGACGGCGCGGCATTCACCAGGTTAGAAAAGCCGGCGAGCGGCGGTGAAGTCAAGGACATCGTACGTTATGAGAACGTCAGCGTCACCCATACGATCCTGGTTTCCGCAACGGAGTTGATTCCCACCGGCTCCAGAGCATCAGTAGACGGAGTAGCGTTCTCCGAAGAGGCGGTCGAAGGGGACGAAGGTAAGTTCTCTTCCTCCTGCCGCGGCTTGGAAGGTTAGTGCTTCGCCAGGGACGGCCTGCAAGGGCGAAGTGAGTACAGGGACATCGATGGGGAACTTCTTCATGTCTGGACCCGCGTGTCCGATTGTATTTTGCGGGGTCAGGTCTTCGGTTCCTAGCTTGCCGGCTAGCACGAACGGTCCATATAGGAAGGCTTGCGTAATTGGTTCGTCGGGCATGGCTTCTATGTGCAGGTGCATGGGCAAGTGAACTTCGATGCGGTCGCCGGTTTTCCAGGTTCTGGCTAGGGTGAAGTAGCTGCTTGGGCTCGGGATGGCTTCGAGCGTCTCGCCGTTTACTTTAACGAAGGCGGCCGGCCCGGCCCAGTATGGGATCCGGATGTGGAGGGCCGTGCGCACCGGGGTTGCAGCTTCGATCGATTAGAGTTGTGTGGGCGCTGGGAGGGAGATCGGTTTCCTGACGGACTTTGATTCCCTTCTCCGTCCAATTCAATTCCGACGGAATGAAGAGGTTTACATACAGGCCATTGGCGTCGTGAAAGTAGATGCTGTTGTTGAGCTTCGAAAACTCCTCGACGCCGGTACCGGTGCAACACCAGAAGGAGTCGTCCTCTGTATTGAAGGTTTTCCAGGCGCCGGGGACGATCGAGAGGTAATACTGCGTTGCTCCGGTCTGCCGGTCGATCGCGGCGATGCGGTGGTTGAGTAGCGTGCGCTCGTAGTAGTCGAAATAGCGCGGGTCGGCGGTCCAGCGATAGAGATGGCGCGTGAGCTTCAGCATGTTGTAGGCGCAGCAGCACTCGGTCGTGTCGGCATTCATTTTGAGTTCGGCCCCTAAACGGCGCGGCTCAACCAGCCAGAGTTCGCCGTTGCTGGTCCCGCCGGTGACGTAGGCGCGGGCCGTGGTCACTTCCCACCAGAAGAAGTCGGCTACGTCATGGAAACGTTCATCGCTCGAGATCTCATAACGGCGCGCGGCTCCGATCACTTGCGGGATATGCGTGTTGACGTGGAGGCCGCGAAGTTCGTCGCGACGGAGCGCGAGCGGATTGAAGAACTTCTTCTTCGTGAAACGGTCGCCAACGACGGCATAGCGATCGTTTCCTGTGACTACAGCGAGATTGTAGAGAACCTCATTCATGCCGCCGTATTCGGTGTTGAGAACGTCCTGCATGTGCGGTTCAGGGATGGGCGCGGTCCATTTGTCCGTCCAATTGGCCATGCCTTCGAGCACTTGCAAGGCTTGCCGGTTGGCGCAATGTTCGTGCATGTCGAGCATGCCGGCCATGATCTTGTGAATGGTGTAAAAGGGCGCCCATACTTTTTCGCGGGCATTCAGGCGGTCGAAGAACTCGAGGGGAAAAGCACTTAAATAGCCGTCGGGTAACTTCGCCTGACACTTGGCCAACTCGGCCACGATGTAATCGCCTTTCGCCTTGAGTTCGTTGTCGCCGGTCGAGGCATGCATCAGGGCGCAGGCCGAGAGATAGTGCCCGACGAAATGGCCGCGCAGTTCGCAATCGGGCTTTTCCCATCCGCCGAGAGGTTGGGCGGAAGATGGAAGGCCAGCGTTCACACGAAAGTTGTGCAGGAGGCGGTCGGCATCGAGACGCTTGAGATAGCGAAGATTTGCTTCTTGCGAGTCCTTATAGATGCCCGGAAGAAGACGCACTTCAGTCATCTGAAACGGCTGCAGCTTTGGCGGGGCGGGTTTGTTCTGGAAGGTTATGGACTCGCCGAAGGGAGCAGTTTCAGCGGGCAAACCAGGGCGCTTCGGCGTGCTGGTGTTTTGCGGGATTTGTTGGGCGATTAAGGGAGTGACGGCCGCTGCGCCCGTTATGGCGGCGGCGAAAGTACGCCTGGTGGGCTTCGGAGATGGGTGTAGGCGGGACATTGTTTAAAGTGAAACAGTTAATGTACTGTACGCGCTTTCAGTTCGTTTTGATAGGCCGGGCTGCATTGCTCAGCCTCTTTTTATTGTCGCCGTTGCAGGCTGAGGTCTCGGCCGGGCTCGAGCAGTCGCTCCAGCAAATTTTCGTGTCGAAGGATTTCAAGCCGGATTCGTTTGGGCCGGCGAGATGGATAGAAGACGGCGCGGCATATACCACGTTAGAAAAGGCGGCGAGCGGCGGTGAAGGCAAGGACATTGTGCGGTATGAGACCGCCAGCGGCGCGCGTACGATCCTGGTTTCCGCAGCGGAGTTGATTCCCACCGGCTCCAAGTTACCGCTAGCGATTGACGATTATGCGTGGTCGCCCGACAGGGCGAAGCTGCTCATTTTTACCAATGCCAAGCCGGTGTGGAGACGCAAGACGCGCGGCGATTACTGGCTGCTCGACATACGCGGGAAGTCGTTGCGAAAGTTGGGAGGCGATGGCGAGCCGTCGAGCATGAAGTTCGGCAAAATCTCTCCGGATGGGGAGAACTTTGCCTTTGTGCGCGGGAATAATCTGTTCGTGCAGAATCTGGCGAGCGAAAAAATTCGCCAGTTGACCCATGACGGATCGAAAACTATCATCAACGGAACCAGCGATTGGGTGTACGAGGAAGAGCTGGATGTGCGGGATGGGTTTCGCTGGAGTCCCGATAGTAAGCGCATCGCGTTCTGGCATTTCGATTCGAGCGGCGTGGGCGATTATCCGCTGGTGAATTACACGGATACTCTTTACCCGACGATTCGAGAGATTCCGTATCCGAAGGCGGGCACCACGAATTCGGCGGTCACCGTTTGCGTGGTCGATGTGCGTGGCAAGACCGCTAAATGGATGAAGATTCCTGGAGACCCACGGAATAACTACATTGCCCGGATGGAGTGGGCGGGCAACTCGACGGAGCTGGCGATTGAACAATTGAACCGGCTGCAGAACACAGCGCAATTATTTCTAGCGGAAGCCGCGACGGGGGTGGCGCGATCCATTTTTACAGATCGCGATAAAGCGTGGGTGGATGTGAACGAAATTCTGCCGTTTGGAAAGGATTTCCTCTGGCTCAGTGAGCGCGACGGTTGGCGTCACGCATACCTAGTGAGGCGCGACGGCGGAGAACCGAAGCTGATTACGCCGGGTGAGTTCGATGTCATCGATTTACTCACAAGCTCCGAGAAAGAGAAGGCCGTTTACTTTATTGCTTCGCCGGAGAATGCGACCCAGCGGTATCTTTATCGCGCTTCGCTGGCGGGTGCGGCTAGTTCGCCCGTGCGCGTAACGCCAGCCGCGCAGACAGGTATTCACACCTATGACATTTCTCCAGATGCGCAATGGGCATTTCACTCCTACTCGCGTTTTGACGATCCGTCGCGTATGGAACTGATCCGGCTGGCGGGGCATGAGGCCGTGCGGAATCTGTTCGATAATGCGAAGCTGCGAGCCAAGGCTCAGGGCCTGCTGGCGAATAAGAGCGAGTTCCTGAAAGTGGACGTGGGGAACGGCGTGACGCTCGACGGCATGATGATCAAACCGCGCGATTTTGACGCTACGCGCAAGTATCCGGTGCTGGTTTATGTGTACGGCGAACCGGCCGCGCAGACAGTACTTGACGAATGGATGGGCTCGGCGGAACTGTTTCATCGGGCGCTGGCCGAGGACGGATACATCGTGGTGACCTTTGACAACCGAGGGACACCGGCGCCGAAGGGGCGTGAATGGCGGAAGGTGATTTACGGATCCGTAGGGCCGCTGGCAACGGCGGAACAGACCGCAGCCATTCAGCAACTCTGTCGGGAGCATTCTTATCTCGATGCGAACCGGATTGCGGTGTGGGGCTGGAGCGGCGGCGGGACGGACACACTGAACCTGATGTTCCGTTCGCCCACTGTTTATAAGGTGGGCATGGCGGTTGCGCCCGTGCCGGATCAGCGATTGTATGACACGGTTTATCAAGAACGGTATATGGGTTTGCCCCAGGACAATACGGACGGGTACAAGCGCGGCAGCGCGATCAACTTCGCGGCGGGGCTGAAAGGCAATCTACTGCTGGTGCATGGCACGGGTGACGATAACGTGCACTTCCAAGGTTCGCAGCGCTTGATCAATAAGTTCGTGGAGTTGGGAAAGCAGTTCGATTTTATGGAATACCCGAACCGCACACACGCGATTAATGAAGGCGAAGGAACGACGATTCACCTTTACACGCTTCTCGCCCGCTACTTGGAAGAGCACCTGCCCGCGGCCAAATGACGCCCACTGCCAGCATGCAGGATCAGAGCTTCGTTCGCGGCCTGGGCCTGTTCGATTCAATCATGATCGTGATCGGCGTGATGATCGGATCGGGCATTTTCATTGTGCCCGCCGAGATGGGGCGCGAGATCGGCAGTCCGGGCTGGTTGATTGTGGCGTGGCTTTTCGCGGGCGCACTTACGATTGCGGGGGCGCTTTGCTATGGGGAACTCGCGGCCATGATGCCGGGCGCGGGTGGAATGTATGTCTATTTGCGGGAAGCCTACTCGCCCTTGTGGGGATTTCTTTATGGCTGGACTTTATTCACGGTGATTCAGACCGGCACAATTGCAGCGGTTGCAATTGCGTGCGCTCGTTTTGCCGGCGTCCTCTTTCCGTCTATCTCGGAGGGCAATTATGTCTGGGGTCCGGTGCGGTTTTCGCAGCACTACGCAGTGTCGCTCTCGACCACGCAAATCGTGGCGATCGCAGTCATCGGTCTGATCGGGTTTGCGAACTCGCGCGGACTGCAGTACGGCAAGTTCGTTCAAAACTTTTTTACGCTGATCAAAACCGCGGCGTTACTTGGACTGATCGTGCTCGGGTTCACGATCGGCCGGAACGCCGCGGCGATTCAGGCGAACTTCGCGCATTTCTGGTCTACTTCTTTTCGTGTGACGAAAGAGGCCTTCGATGTGGCTACGCCCTTAGGGCTGTTGATCGCCATCTGCGTCTCGCAAACCGGGGCGCTTTTCTCCGCCGATTCGTGGCACGATATCACGTTTGCCGGGAGTGAAGTCCGCAATGCGCGGCGCACATTGCCATTGTGCCTGGGACTTGGCACCGCGGCGGTGATTCTCATGTATGTTCTGGCGAACTTCGCTTATTTGCTAGTTTTGCCATTTGGCGAACTTCAGCATGCACCGGCCGATCGCGTTGGCAGCCTTATGATGCAGAGGCTGTTTCCTTCGTTTGGGGGCTTGGCGATGGCGGCGGCGATCATTTGCTCCACCTTGGGAACGGTTAATGCATTGACTTTGGCAGGGGCGCGCGCGCTGTATGCAATGGCATCCGACCGCCTATTTTTCCCCGGCGCATCACGACTCAACAACGCGCACGTGCCGGGATTCGCGCTGTTGATACAGGGCGTCTGGTCCGTTTTGCTGGTGCTGCCGCGCACCTACGATCCGGTGACGGGCCAATACGGGAATCTTTACAGTAACCTGCTGGATTACGTGATCTCGGCGGCGCTTATCTTCTACATATTGACGATTGCGGGAGTGATTACGCTGCGATTCAAGCGTCCCGCAGCGGAGCGTCCGTATCGGACTATCGCGTATCCGTGGCTGCCGATTTTCTACATTGCGGGAGCGCTGCTGATCGTCATCTCCTTGTTTACCTATCGCGTTTCGACAACATGGCCGGGGCTGGTGATTGTGATCCTCGGGATTCCCGTTTATTTCGGCGTTCGAAAACTACTGCGCTGACCTCGAAAAAATCCTCCGCGAAAACGGCTGAGAACCTTGGCTTGTGCGGGCACTCCTCTCCCGTATGAACCACCACCATTCGGCGGGATTTCTTTCCGATATCGGCAAATTCTGGTGCCGGCTCGTGCATCGCAAGGCGATGTGGCCCATTCATGGCAGATACCAGTGCTCGCGATGTTTTCGTTACCACGAGGTTGCCTGGGAGAACAATACCCGTAACGTCAAGGTATGAGCGCGCCCGGCACCCGCCCGATTGCCGGGAATACTCTTACTCCATTGGTTTCAGTACGTCTGCAATCAGCAATTTCGCTTCGGTTAACTTTTGAACCTCGGCAACTGTCATAGCCGGCGCAATCTCCTGCAGCACTAGACCTTCCCTGGTAACCGCAATCACGGCGAGTTCCGTGACAATATGCTGCACAACTCTTAATCCGGTGATCGGGAGCGCGCAGCGCCGCAGAATCTTCGGGGCGCCGCTTTTCGTAGTGTGCTCCATCGCGACGATTACGCGGCGCGCACTCGCGACAAGATCCATTGCGCCGCCCATTCCCTTCACCATCTTTCCGGGCACCATCCAGTTGGCGAGATTTCCTTCCTCGTCGACTTCCATTGCGCCCAGAACACTGAGGTCGATGTGGCCGCCGCGTATCATCGCAAACGACTCAGCGCTAGAGAAATAGGAACTGCCGGGCAGTTCGGTTACGGTCTCTTTACCCGCATTGATGAGGTTCGAATCTTCGTCTCCGGCGAACGGATAAGGTCCCACTCCGAGCATCCCGTTCTCCGACTGAAGAATGACGTCGATCCCGGGCGGAACGTAATTGGCGACCAACGTCGGGAGCCCGATGCCGAGGTTTACATAGAAGCCGTCCTGGAGCTCGCGCGCGACCCGCCTAACGATGCGCTCGCGCTTGTCCAATTCAGCCGGCATGCTGTAGTGGACGCTCGACGACGGTTCTGCGCTCGATGCGCCGCTCGTAGCGTTCTCCCTGCACAACCCGCTTCACATATATTCCGGGAGTCATCACGTGATCGGGCGCGATTTCACCTGGCGCCACGAGTTCTTCGACTTCAGCAATGGTAAATCTCGCCGCAGTAGCCATGATGGGGTTAAAATTGCGCGCCGTCTTCTTATAGATGAGATTCCCGTGGCGATCGCCGCGCCAGGCCTTTACTAGAGCGAAATCCGCCGTAAGAGCGCGCTCCATAAGATAGGGGCGGCCGTCGAACTCGCGCACCTCCTTCCCCTCCGCGACTATCGTTCCAACTCCGGTTGGAGTGTAGAAGGCCGGGATGCCCGCCCCGCCGGCCCGAATCCGCTCTGCCAGAGTGCCTTGTGGAATCAGCGTCACCTTCAATTTGCCGGCGATGACGAGCGATTCGAGCAGGCGATTCTCTCCCACATAGCTGCCTATATGCGAGGCGATCATGCCGGCCTCGAGCATAAGCCCCATTCCGAAGCCGTCGATCCCCATGTTGTTGCTTATCGTATGCAGCCCAGTGACGCGCTTCCGGACTAAAGCGGCAATGAGGTTCTCAGGGATGCCGCAGAGCCCGAAGCCGCCGAGCATGACGGTTGCTCCATGGAAGATGTTGGCGACCGCTTCGTCGATAGTGCCGACAACCTTGTTCAAGACGATCCTCCGGCAATCCATCGCGATCATACCAACGTCGGTTCGCTAGAGTCGCGTATGATACTGTGATCGCCGAAGGCAAACATCCGGCAACACCAGGTAAATTATGATACGTTCGCAAGCGATCCCCGCATTACTATTTTTGGCAGGAACGATGACCATGCAACCGAGTGGCAAGGCAGCGGATGGTAACAACGGCGACGCGATGCTGCTGGTCGCCAATCAACATGACCGTACGATCAGCGTCGTGGATGCGGCGGAGGCGAAGCAGGTCGCGACGATACCGGATGGCGGCGTCACCGGCCACGAAGTCGCGGTTTCAGCGGACGGGCGGACGGCTTACGTGCCGATTTACGGGAACTCCGGCGTAGGCAAGCCAGGCACGGACGGGAGCAACATGGCCGTGATGGATATCGCGGCGCGCAAAGTAGTCGGGAACGTGGACTTCGGACACGGTGTGCGGCCGCACGATCCGGTGTTTGGGCCGAAAGACGGGATGCTTTACGTCACGACTGAACTCGACCATGCTGTTACAGTGATCGATCCGAAGAGCCTGAAGATTGTAGGGTCGGTTCCCACGGAACAGCCGGAGTCACACATGCTGGCAATCTCGCACGATGGGCGGCGGGGCTATACGGCAAATGTGGGGCCGGGAACAGTCTCAGTGCTGGACATGGAAGCGCGCAAGACCATCACTGTGATTCCGATATCGAAAACGACGCAACGCATATCGATTACGCCGGACGATTCGATGGTGTTCACGGCGGACCAGACGAAGCCGCAACTGGCCGTGATCGACACAGCGACTAATAAGGTGAAGGCCTGGGTTCCCTTGCCCGCTGCCGGTTATGGAACGGCGCCGACACACGACGGGCGGTGGCTGCTGGTGGCGGTGCCGCACGCAAGCACCGTTGCGGTGGTGGATTTGGGCACGCTGAAGGTAGTACGGACAATTGATGTGCCGAAGGCGCCGCAGGAGATAGTGGTGCGGCCCGACGATCAGGTGGCGTACGTCTCTTGCAATACCAGCGGCCAAGTGGCGGAGCTGGATTTGACAGGCTGGAAGGTTAAGAAGATCATCGATGCGGGCGCGGGCGCAGATGGGTTGGCGTGGGTTGCCGCGAAATAAGGAAGCTCAAGCCAAGAATTAAGTGCTTTTAATGTAGGTATCTGGTACGGAATAGCGCTATCCGAAGTGAGCCGGCGTTAATCCGGTTCACTCCAACATGAGAATTCCCATGAGCGCTACTAAATCCTTCTTCTCGCGGACTACCGCAGTCCGACTGTTGCTATGCACGGCACTAACTGCTGCTTTAGGGTACTCGCAGGTATCCAAAGCCGTAGTGGCCTACTATCCGTCGTGGCACGGCACGACCAATCTTCAAACGCTTTACAACGCCGGAGCTTTGGCGAAGGTCACGTACCTGATTTACGCGTTTGGCGACGTCGATGCCTCCGGCAACTGTTACCTGAATGCAGACGACGGCACGCTGAATTCGGCGTTGCAGCAGACTTATACTGCGGCCAGCAGCATAGACGGGGTTGCCGACACTGGGGGAGCGACAGCATTGCAAGGCGACTTCAACCAGCTCCGAAAGCTGAAGAACTTGCTGGCAGCACAGGGCGTGACCCTCAAGGTGCTGGTTTCCATCGGAGGCGAGAGCTATTCAAACTCGGGAAATTTCTCAAGTGCATCGGCAGCGACGATGGCGTCCACTTGTAACAACTTTCTGACAGGACATTTCGAAAGCCTTTATCCGTCGGGATACGCGGGAACCAAAGTTGCTTACGCGGCTGCGAATGCCGGCATCATCGATGGAATCGACCTCGACTGGGAAACGATTGAAAGCAGCAGCGATGGCACACAGTTCAGCGCTATGTTGCACGATCTGAGGACGACACTCAAGAGCAACGCCATCATTACGGCGGCTATTGGGCCGGAAGCCGGGGGCAATCCCGGATACGCGAATATCACGTTCACGGGAACTACCGGACCGACGAATTCCGTTAACTTTTTCAACGTGATGGCGTACAACTATGCGGGCAATTGGAATGGAACCGTCTCATCGAATGCGCCGCTGGCGCCGAATTATCCGAATACAAACACGATCGAGTCAAACATAAGCGAGCTCATGTCCTACGGGAGCATTCCCGGAAACAAGATCGTTTTGGGTGTTCCTTTTTATGGTGTTCACTGGTCGGGCCTAAGTTACCCGAGCGGAACTTCGCTCAGCACTCTGGAGACCTGGTCCGGGCCTATAGCTACGGCAGACACTGCCGTACTCGCAAATCCCCGCAGTACCACAGGTCGACACGCACTACGACACGTCGAGCAGCATGACGTGGGGCAAGTGGGGCTACGACGCCGTGAATGGCAATCTGTGGAACTATGACGACACGCAAACGATCCTGAACAAGGCTGCGTATGTAAACGGCAAACTGGGCGGAATGATGGCCTGGGATCTATCGCAAGACACACCGAACGGCACGCTGACGTGCGCCATGGAAACGGGCATTTCGGGTTCAAATTCGTGCGGGCTGCGCTTTGTGCCGGTCACACCTTGCCGGCTTTTGGATACACGCCAGACGAGTCCAATTGGCGCGAATGCCACTGAAGACTTCCCGATTCTGAGCCTCGCGAATTCGAGCGGGTCCGCCTGCAGTCAGGCGGGGACGGTGATTCCGGCGAATGCACAAGCGTATTCGCTGAACGTGACCGTTGTTCCGTCGGGTACTCTGAACTGGCTGACTCTTTACCCGGCCGGCCAGTCGCAGCCGAATTCCTCCACAATTAATTCCGACGGCCGAATCAAGGCGACTGCCGCGATCGTACCGGCCGGGAGCGGCGGCGACGTGATGGCATATGCCACCAACCAAACGAATCTGATTCTGGATCTGAATGGCTATTTCGTCGCGGCTGCCAATGACACCACGGGACTGGAGTTTTATCCCATAACGCCGTGCCGGATTCTTGATACGCGGCCTTCGAATACTTTTGCCGCGGGTGAAACGAGGAACGTCATGGTTCAGGGAGTCTGTGGAGTCCCGGCTAGCGCCAAGAGCTACTCTTTGAACTACACCGTAGTTCCAAAGAAAGCGCTTGGCTGGCTGACGACGTGGCCCGCGGGGGAGAGCACGCCGACGGTGTCTACCTTGAACGATCCCACGGGGACGACGGTCGCGAATGCGGCTATTGTGCCGGCAGCCTCGAGCAACGGTGCGGTATCGGTTTACACGACTGATGCCACGGATGTGGTGATTGACGTGAACGGGTACTTCGCCGCGCCGGCAAGCTCCGGGTTATCAATGTACAGCCTGCAACCATGCCGTGTGCTGGATACACGCCTGAAGGCGGGCGCGTTCAGCGGAACTCAAACCGAGAACATTGCAGGAACGAACTGCAACGTTTCCAGTAGCGCTAAAGCGTACGTGTTCAACGCAACGGTTGTCCCCCAGTCCTCACTTGGCTGGCTGACGTTGTGGCCAGACAATGGCGGGAGCGCGCCCAACGCTTCCACCCTGAACGCCGCCGATCAAGCGGTGACTTCCAACATGGCGTTGATACCAACCACGAATGGCGAGGTCAATGCCTATGCATCCAGCCAAACGCAACTGATTCTGGATATCTCCGGATACTTCGCACCGTAATCGCAAGCGCGAGAATTCAGCTTGAAGCCCACCGGCCGCAGAGATGCCCCGGTGGGCTTTTCGGTTTTCACTCAGGGTAAGGGCCAGTGAGATCCCCAGCATCGTCGCGGTCGGTTTCGCTGCTACGGTAGGGAATGCTCCTGGATGACAATGAGGAACGCGGCGTAGCAGCGCCCGAACTCACAGAAAAGCAGCGCGAGGAAGCGGAAGAGCGAACCTCTGTTAGTGTGGACGTGGTCCACGAGGCCATCCGGCACGACGGCCAGGAAGAGCTGAATCGGCCGGTTTCGGCGCTGGCGTGGTCGGGCTTGGCCGCCGGCTTGTCGATGGGGTTTTCGTTCGTCGCCCAAGCGCTTTTTCAAGCGCATCTGCCCGATACGCCCTGGCGGCCGATGCTGGTTAGGCTGGGCTATCCCTTAGGGTTCCTCATCGTCATCATTGGCCGGCAGCAACTGTTTACGGAGAACACTCTCACGGCGATCATTCCGCTGCTGGCGCGGCGCAATCTGGCTACGCTCGTGAAAGTGGTGAAGCTGTGGTCGGTGGTGCTGGTGGCGAACATGGTAGGGGCGCATTTATTTGCGTGGGTGGTGGGCAATACACCGATGTTTAAGCCGAACGTGCAGAGCGCGATGTTATCGCTGGGGCAACACGCGATGCAGGTCACCTGGGGAACAGCTTTGCTGCGCGGCATCTTTGCCGGGTGGCTGATCGCGCTGGTGGTTTGGATGCTGGCGGCGACCGACAGCGGGAGGATCGCTGTGATTGTAATCCTCACCTATATTGTTGGGCTGGCGGATTTGACGCACATAGTCGCGGGCGCGGTGGAAGTGCTGTTTCTGCCCATGGTGGGCGCAAGAAGCTGGGGCGATGTGGCGTGGGGATATCTGTTTCCGACGCTGCTTGGGAACATCATCGGCGGCGTTTCGCTTACGGCGGCGGTGAATCACGCCCAGGTGGTCGCTGGGATGGGGGATAAGAAGAAGGGACCTTCGCAGTTGATCACGTAGGAGATCGCCAGCCCGATTTCCTCGCGCCCGGATTATCGCCGGACACAGCCGTCCCGAAAACGCACAGCATACTCGGCGACCGGCGCGCTCCGTAAGTGTCTGTGAGGCTGAACGACATTCCCGCAACATGGTCACGGAATTGCGTTAGCAGTGTTGCGATGACTGGCTTTTTGCAAGACATGCGCTACGGCGTGCGAGTTCTGTTGAGGTCTCCGGGAGCCACGATTGTGGCCGTATTGGCGCTGGCGCTTGGAATCGGGGTGAATTCGACACAGTTTACGTCGGTAAATGCGTTGGTTTTGCACCCGCTGCCCTTCCCGCATCTGGAACGCATCATGAGCGTTTGGGAGACGGTTGCGAAATCCAACACAGAGCGCTACGACCTGGCGCCGGCCAACTTTGTGGATTGGAGCCGGCAGAGCCGTTCGTTCGAGGCGATTGCCGCGTATGAAGACTGGTCTGCCAACCTGACGGGAACGAGCGAGCCGGCGCGCGTGCAAGCGGCACTCGTCTCACCAAGTTTTTTTGCCGTTTTGGGAATGCATCCGGCGCTTGGACGGACGTTTACAGACGAAGAAGGAAAGCCGGGTCACGCGAGAGTGGTGGTGGTCAGCAACGGGTTTTGGCGCCAGTATCTGGCGAGTTCGCCGCATGCCGTTGGCAGGAGCATTGAGCTGAACGGCGAGGCGTATACGGTAGCGGGGGTCATGCCGCGGGACTTCGATTGGCCGCTCACCAACGATATCTGGGCTCCGTTGCAGATCGGCATCGCCGAGCAGGCGCAACGTGCCGACCATACGCTGAGCGTGCTGGCTCTGTTGAAACCGAACGTTTCGGTTGAGCAGGCGCGGAAGGAAGCGGAACAGATCGCCAGGCGTTTGCAGCAGCAGTACCCGCATACGAACGAAGCGCGCAATATCGAGGTGCTTCCGTTGCGCAGTCTCATCAATGACGTGACCGAACATTTCGTGCTGATTTTGCTGGCAGCCGCTGTATTCACGCTGCTGCTGGCGTGCGCAAATGTCGGCAATCTACAACTGGCGCGAGCGGCCAGCCGCGAGAAAGAGATTGCGGTACGTGCCGCTTTGGGCGCGAATCGTTACCAGATTGCGCGTCAGTTGTTCGCGGAGAGCATTTTACTCGCCGGGGCCGCCGCGTTCGTTGGGTTGTTGTTGGCCAGTTGGGACATCGCTTTCGTGAAGAGCACGATTCCACCAGCAGCCTTTGCCTTTGCAGCGGGCCTGCGGAGCATGCATATCGATGGATACGTGGTTCTTTACACGGTTGGTATGTCGGTAGTAGCGGCAGTGCTCTGTTCTTTGCCGGCCGCTCTACAGCTTCTGTATCAGCGCTCTCGCACCGATTTGAATGAAGCGCTGAAAAGAGGCGGCCGTACCTCGAGCGCCTCGCCGGGACGCAATCGCCTTCAGTCGCTGCTGATTGTGTACGAAGTATCGATGGCACTGGTGCTTCTGATCGGAGCCGGTTTCATGGTGAAAATGTTCAACGGCGTGCTGGCCGGCTATTACGGTTACGATCCCAAGAACGTGCTGGAGCTTCAGGTTTCGCTACCGGCTATGAAGTACAAACAGGCGGCGCAAGTGGTGAACTTTTACGACCGGCTGCTTCCGGAGCTTCAGAGTATGCCCGGTACGCAAGCGGCCGCAGTGCAGTCAGACGGCCCCGCCGCGAGTTTGTTCATTGAGGGACGGCCAGATCCCCGTCCGGGAGAACCACAGCCGGACGTGCAATCCGTTAGTGGAGCGTATCTTTCTTCCATGCGGATTCCCTTGCTTAAGGGCCGATTCATTGCCGGCCGCGATCGCCCCGATTCCGCGCCTGTGGCTGTGATCAGCCAGTCTGTTGCACGCCAATATTGGCCTGATTCAGATCCCATCGGGCAGCGTATCAAGATTGCTAACTCCGCTTCCCCGTGGCTGACGGTGATCGGCGTCACCGGCGACGTCGTCCAGGATGTCATCGGGCAACGGCCCGCTCTCTCGATCTACGTCCCATACACGCAGCGGCCTTACCACTCGGCGCTCTTCCTGATTCGCACCTACGGAGACCCTACGCGCTCCGGAAGCGCTGCACGCGCCGCGGTGCGCAAGGTAGACAAAGATCTGCCGGTTTACGGTTTGAAAAGCATGGAGCGGGAAATCTTTGAGAACACTTCGGGCATTCGCGCCGCCGCGCAAGCTATGAGCACCTATGCGGGCGTGGCGCTGCTGTTGGCCGCGACGGGAATCTTCGCGGTGATCTCGTTTTTCGTGGCGCAGCGCACGCATGATATTGGGGTGCGGATGGCTCTGGGCGCAGGCTCGGCGGATGTTTTGAAATTGACTCTCTCGGGTGCCACGCGGTTAACGATCGGAGGTCTGCTCATCGGCGGCGTCATTGCATTCGGTCTGATGAAGTTTATGTCGAGCTTGCTTTATAACCTGGTGAAGCTTGACTTGCTAACATTCGTCGGTTGCGCCGCGGTACTGGGCTTTGCCGCTTTGGCGGCGAGCTATCTGCCCGCTCAGCGTGCTACGAAGATCGATCCGCTGGTCGCTTTGCGGCAGGAGTGAAGTCGCGTTAGGCGCGGTTAACGGTTATCCTGACCATTTGAACCGCACGGCTTGTGAAATCGCAAGGCTGACTTCATCCGGCGCGATTTCCTGCCGCCAAACTGTAGAGCTGTGCATCGAGCGCCTTTCCTCCACTCAGGAACTTATCAATGGCATGGTAGTACCGCTGTTTGAGCAGGCACGCGCGCAGGCGGCCGATTGCGATCTTGCCATTCAATCTGGAAAACCGTTAGGACCGTTAGTTGGCGTGCCCATTACGGTGAAGGAATCTTTCGACGTTCGCGGAACACCGACGACTCTGGGATTGCCCAGCAGGAAGGGGCATATCGCGGAACGGGACAGCCCGCTTGTTGCACGCTTGCGCGGGGCCGGCGCCATAGTGCTCGGCAAGACCAATATCCCCCAGCTTCTTATGGGGAATGAATGCGCCAATCCTCTGTATGGCCGCACAAGTAACCCGTGGAACAAGGACAGGACCTCTGGCGGAACGAGCGGAGGAGAAGCGGCGGTTCTTGCCGTGGGTGGATCGATGCTTGGGCTGGGCAGCGACATTGGGGGAAGCATCCGGCTGCCGGCGAGCGCCTGCGGGGTAGATGGGTTCAAGCCCAGTGCGGGCCGGTTCTCGATGGAAGGTCACGGGAATGTGTTCGGAGGGCAGCAAGCGATCGTTGCCCAGCCTGGCCCGCTGGCGCGCTCGGTTGACGATCTGTGTTTGGCATTGCGTGTTCTAGCGGAAGGCGCCGAATCAGGGCGGCCTTGGCGCGATGCCGGTGCAGTGCAGCTAGAAGGTCTCCGCTTTGCGTTCTATTTCGACGACGGTTTATTGCGGCCGTCGCCAGCTATACGCCGCGCTGTGAGTGAAGCCGTCTCTGCTCTTCAGGAGGCGGGCGTCATTGTCGAAGAGTGGCATCCACCTGGTCTGTTGGATATGTGGCAGACCTACTGCGAGTTGCTGTTCGCCGATGGCTTGGCTCATGTGAAAAGGGCCGTCGCTCAGGACAGCAAGAGCGATCTAGTGAAACAGTTGGTTCGCGTTGCCGCCATACCCGACTGGCTGTTGCCGGTGATCCATAAGGGCTGCCTGCTTGCTGGACAGCGCATCGCAAGCTACTCGATCGCAGCTATGGGGTCAAAGTCAGTCGATCAATACTGGCAGATCTTAGAGCGTCGTGAGCGGCTGTGCGGCAAATTTCTCCGCGAGATGGACGAGAAGCGATTTGATGGGATCGTCTGTCCTCCGGATGCTTTGCCGGCGCTCCCACATGGGGCAAGCCAGTCCGTTGGAGTCGGCTTGAGTTATTGCGCAGTGTATAACCTGCTCGGAATGCCAGCGGGTGTTGTGGCCGCTACGCGTGTACGGCAAGATGAGGAAACGGATCGACTGTTAGCGAGAGATCGAGTGGAAATCGCGGCGAAAAACGCAGAGGCGAACTCACGAGGGCTTCCAGTAGGCGTACAAGTTGTCGCGCGGCATTGGCGAGAGGATGTGGCGCTTGCCGCAATGGGTTGTTTAGAAACGTTCTTTAGGACAAAAGAGGACTATCCATTGAAGGATATCGCCGGGTAAACATGGCGGCTCAGACGCAGTGCACAACCCGACTTTCGAATACGAGAATGCCGGGTCAGAAGAGAGATGCCGTGCGTCAAACTTGTGGCCGCTATGATCTCGTCGGCTGGATCGGGGTCGAGAGCGCGCAGGGTCCTCTGTCAAAAGAGCGCGTTTACGGGACGTAACATTGAAGGTCTTCATTTGCTTTCGCTGCGGCACCATCGAGTGACGAAATCGAGGATTCGCGCCGGGCGTTTCCGCAATGTAAGGCGCACCCCTAGGGCCTGTTGCAGTGAGTTCGTTAGCATGTGATTCGGAGCCGAACTGCGAGTAGCTCCAAGCCAACGGCTTAGCGGATCGAGACGTGCACGCATACGAAATCAGCCGGCCGCAACAGTGCGATGTTGTTCGCCATTCACAACTGAATAGGAGAGTAAGTCCTGGAGAACAACATTCATGGGGTTCGCGGCTTCGAGAATCGTCTCCAGATAGTTGTCCGGTTCGGCTGCGACTTGTCCGCGGTACTGGCGGGCAAGCTGACACTGAAGAGTGATTTTCCGCAAGTGTTCCTGCAAATCCTGGCTGGCGGCGGCGGTGAGTTGCTTGAGGTCGTCATTGGAACGTCGCAAGATCTGCTCAATTCTTTTGTGGCGGTGAATGTCAGTACAAGTACCAAACCATTTCACGACCTCTCCATTGCTGTTGCACACTGCCTGAGCGCGGCAAAGGAACCATCGATAGACTCCGTCGTGCCGGAGGAATTGGTATTCGATTTCGCAATCCTCGCCGGCGGAGATCGATCTCGCCCAGCACTCCCGCCACTTGCTTATGTCAGCGGGGTGAATGAAACTGTTCCACTCCGATACCGCATCCTTCCCAGCGCATTTTGTATAGGCGTACCAGCGCGAATTGCAGTAATCGATTTTGCCGGTGGCATCCGCCGTCCAGACGATCTCCGGCAGCGATTCCGCTAACTGCCGGAACCGTTGTTCGCTATCGCGCAGAGCCTGCTGGGCCTGCCGTTCGGCTGTCGCGTCCAGGAGCGCCAGGCTAACGCCTACAACTGTTCTCGCCGCATCTTTCAGTGGATAAGCGTTCGCCAGACAATGGCGCCATGTATCGCCTTCCGCGCGTTTTGTGTTTGCAAACTGGGCATCCACTGGTTCGCCCGTCTGAATCACTCGATTCAGCAACGGCGCTATCAGATCATACGAAGAGGGCAGGATTTCTCCGAGCGTGCGGCCTAGAGTCGCCTCAATTCGTACACCAGCCAGTTCAGCAAGTGTCTGGTTGATCCTTACGAATCGAAGATGTGTGTCAAAGACCGCAAGACACATGGGAGCCGTTTGATACAGGCTCTCCAGTTCAACCAATCGACGCCGCAGTTCCCTCTCGTTATCCAGGAGGATGTCGAGTGCCTGCCGTTCGGAAGTCACATCTCGCAAGAAAACGGCCAAGCCGTTCCGGCATGGAACCGCCCGGACCTGAAGACGGACGTCCTCCGCCCCGTGAAACACATCGAATTCAACCGGAATGCGCTCGATCATGGCCTCTGAATATTGGTTCCATACCGCGCTTCCGACCAACTCCGGGTAAAGATCCCAGAAGACACGACCCAGGATCTCCCTTCCGTATCCAAGGGTCTGTATCGCTCGTGAATTCAGGTATGTCACGCGCCAGTCCGAGTCCACCACAAAGACTGCGTCCGGGTTGGTCTCGAGTATTTCGGTAAGCTGTTCCTGATTTTGAGTTAGAGATTTCTGAGTTTTCTTTCTGTCGGTTATATCCTCGGCGACGTAGCAATAGCGAAGCTGTCCTGAGCTACCTTGGCCGGTATGGGCCACCGTCACAGTGAGCCAGCGAGTACCTTCTTCCGTGGAGTACTCCTGTTCAAACGACACCGGGGTTTTTATCCAGCAACTCTCCTGATAGCGTTTCAGCCAGCTTTGGATTGTCGCGGCGCGCGCGACGGACAGGGTTGTGCGCTGATTCCCGGCCGCCAGGAGCACTTTGCCGAAGAATTGCTCCGCTGCGGCGCTTTCGTAAAGATATGTCACAGCATCTTTGTCAAGCTCTACAGAACCCAACATGAACGGCGAGTTTCGAAGAATACTGCCGAGCCTGCCTTCAGTATCCCGTGAGGCGGCCTCAGCCTGGGTGTGGAGGGTCTTCAACCGGCGCTGTTCGCGGCCTGCATCGGCGGCTTGGCCTTCGAGTTGCGCTATTTTCCTGCAACCGATCACCCAGCCGATCCCAATGAGGAACATTAAACTAGCGTCAGAGATGCTGTACAAGTTGAGCGAGCGGCTCAGAAATACCACCCCGGCTACAAACACGAAAAAAGCAGGAGAGATCAGCAGGAAGCGCTCCAGCTTGCCGGTCTGGCCCGGAAACTCCGTCGCGACGGAGGAGGAAGAATCGTCTTGGTGCATTGGGTTTTCTCTTAGGACGGCAAAGGCGAAACGGGGCCCGTTCACCTACCGCTAATTGAGATAACGGCTAAGATCGGCAAATTCATTAGATGGAAAGTGGGAAACCGAGATTAGGAATCTCGATTCGCACGTGTTGCCGGTCAAATGTCTATCGGGGCGCTGACCACGAGATGTCCGCCGGAGTTTCGGGCGCAAGCGTGCTGATGATGCGGCGTTGGTGGCCTTCACGTTCCAGTTCGAAAATGAGCTTGCCATCGCTTTGGCTGGCGGCTTCCCCGTTCCAGGCGTCTTCGCCATCTTCGACCTGCAGCTTGGAAAGCTTGAGGTTCGGCCAGCCACCAGAGAAGGAGAAGTCAAACAGACCAGACAATCGATCGAAGGTGTCGTCCACCGAGAGGTTCAAATCCTGGCCGCTAAACGATCCATCGGCATGCAGGTGATCGAAGGCATCGGCACCCGTTCCGAGGGTCTGGAACTCGCCATCCGCGCTCAGGAACCCGCCGCGCCACGGGAACGCGTCCACAGTCGCTGAAAAGCTGTAGCGAGGAGAGTAGGCGCTCAGTGTGACGGTACCGTGAGCGTCCACACGGCCTTGCGGCATCTTCAAGTGGAGCGCGGAAAGCTGAAGCGTAGTACCTTGCCACAGGAAATGGGATGAGAGGCCACCGAGCTTTATCTGCTCCATGGAGAAGTCGGGGATAACCAGGTCGCCCTCCACATCGCGCGTGGCGAGCCATGAGGGAATGTTCCGGCGGGATACACCGAGACGACCGAGCAGGCTCTGGTCCTGAAGCGCCGGGCTAAGAGCCGCTTCAATATCCGTCAGATCAGCGGAGGGAAGTTCCACGTGCATGCGCGCGGGCCGCTTGGCGGCTGCATTGTAGTGATAGCTAGCATAGACTTGCTGAGCGCCCAAGACGCTGGAGAAATGGGTCAAATCGAGAGTGGAATCATCGAAGGTAGCGCGGCCTTTAGCCTGATCGAGAGGCACGGCCAATCCGGGCGCATTGAAAGCGGCACCGGCAAAATCGAGCTGTCCGGACCAAGCTGCCGGAGCGCCTTCATCGCGTTTGTAAGAAAGATCTCCCGTGACGCTGCCACCCGTCAATAGACCGAGCACGGGAGGCGCGCCGAACCACGCTTCTACTGTGCCCTTTAAGGTCTCGAGAGGGAAGTCTTGTGCGGCTAAAGAGGCGGCGACCGACGGCGCAAGTAAAAAGACATCGCCGGAGACCTGTAATATGCCGGTGGGCGCGTCGAGCAGGGCCGGATTGAAATGGACACGGTCGCTGCTGACGGTTGCGCTGACCACGGCGGCATGCAGAGACGGGACTTTAGGTAGGGTGGCGGTTGCGTCGTGGACAGCAAAATCACCTGTTAAGCCCGTATCGGTTGCGTAGCCGAAGGTTCCCTGCACAGAGCCTGTAACGGTCAACTCCGGGGGGACAGCCAAGCCCATACGTTTGGCCAGCGGCAAAAGATCTTCAACCGGCGCCTTATCGAGATGTGTTATGACCGACCAAATTGGATGCGTAAGAAAGTTGTCGGCCCGCAGTTCAAGGGCAAACGGTGTGGAATCTGCTTGATGCCATGGCAGGGTTTGGAGATTCAGCTTCTGGCCGAGCCAGTTCATATCGCCGCGGTAACGGATGCGCTGTTCCGCCCCGCTCGAGGGCAGCAGATCCCAGCGATGAACATCCTGAAGGTGTAATTCCCCCGAGATGCGAAGCGCCGCCGAGGGACCTTCAATGCGGGTGCGCGCGCTAACAGTGCCATGCACGCCGATGTCGTGGCCTTGAAACAAGGTAGTGAGTTCGCTGAGATTACTGGGATCGAGCGTCACATCCGCCTCGAGCTGATTGGCTTGGGCGCTAGCAGGGTTGACGTACCAATTGACTGTCCCGCGCAGATGTCCGAAGCCGTTGCCCGCGCGATCAGTGCGGGCCGGAGACCCGGAAAATTGGATATAGAGCTTGCCGGAACGTTCGGGATAGATGCTGAGATCCGTGTCGAGCAAATAAAGCGTGGTCTTGCGGTTACCCAATTTAAAATCAATGCGGCCGTTCGCCACCGTAAAGGCGGGAAAGAAATTCAGAGGCGCACGACGGGGCGCACTGAGCCGCTCGACCAGTTCCACGACATTCCAGGCGCCATCGCCGCGCTTCACCAGGTTCAATGAGGGGTCCACGAGACGCAAACTGGAGAAGCGCACGCGGCCGAAGAGGAGCTTGTCAAAGCGGATGCCGGCCTGCAAAGTTGGGACATACGCGAAAGGTTCGAGTCCATAGCGGGGGTCTTCGCTAATGGTGACGTTTTCGAGCGAAAAACCCGGGCCGGAGAACAAAGTGAAGTGAACGGCGCTAAACTGCACCTTGCGCCCGAGCGAGGATTCAAGCGCCCGCTGGATAGGCGCGCTGAAACGTGCGGCATTGATGAACGGAGCGGCGACGCCGAGGACCACGAAGAGCACAACCGCGGCGAACAACAAGCGTAGGAGCCCACGAACTCGAATTTTTCCCTGTTGGATATTTGCTGCCTGGGTCAAGATACACGATGAGCGATGTGCTCACGTGCCCCGATTATAGCTTCAGTTTCCCTGTGTTACCTAGGATGGGCCGAGCGTTCAGCATGGCCGGGTCCCAGGCCGAAGACGTGCTATTCTCGTGCCGGTGAACGGCACAATTGCCCGGAAAATTGCGATGATCTTCGATCTGGATGGAGTTCTGGTCCACTCGATGCCACTGCATATCAAGGCCTGGGAGCACTATCTGGAGAGCTTGGGCATTCAGGTGGAAGACATGACGCGGAGAATGCACGGCAAGCGCAACTCGGAACTGGTGCGGGATCTCATTGCCGACGATTTGGCGGAAGACGTCGTGTTCGAGCATGGGGCGGCCAAAGAGCGGCTGTTCCGGGAAATGCTGCTGAAAGCAGAGCTGTCGCAGAGTGGAGTGCCAGGAATTGTTGAATTTCTGGAACGCTACAAAGGGGTTCCGAAGGCGATCGGTTCGAACGCGGAGCCGGCCAATATCGACTTCGTATTGGATCGTTTTGAGCTGCGGCGCTATTTTTCGACGATTGTGGATGGAGATCAGGTCAGCCGGCCCAAACCTTTTCCGGATATCTATCTGAGAGCGGCGGAACTGTTGGGAGTCAAGCCCGAGAGTTGCATTGTGTTCGAGGATTCTCCGACGGGCGTGGAAGCCGGGCTGGCTGCGGGAATGCGCGTGGTGGGCGTGGAGACGATGCCCACGGAGTTTGTGGGCGTGGATCTGCATGTGAAGGATTTTCGGGATCCGAAATTGGAGTTGTGGGTGGAGGCACAGTTGCGCGCTTGACGGGCAGAGCACGCAATCACATCGCAAATAGACGAAAACGTAATAGGCGTGTATCGCGGCGCCGAAGAGGACTTTTCCAACATGGCGACCGTGCGAATTGATCTCCCCGACCAGCAGGCTGCGAAGTTGACCGCGAGGGCCACAGCTCAGGGACTGAGCCTCGAAGACTGGTTCAAGAAGCTTGCGGAGCAGGAAATCCAGGCAACGCAGAGCAGCGCAGCCAAAAGCCGTCGCTACAGCTTGGCCGAACTTGTGCAGCAATGTGAGAGGCAGGCCCAACGATCCATGGAAAACGATGAGTGGCTGGAGGGCCCCTCGACGGGGCGCGAGGCGTTATAAGTGGAGCGGGGAGAGCAAGGAACGACAAGCGGACTTGCAGCCTTAGAAAATTCGAGCTATGCAAAGAACTGACCGCTCCATCCTGGCTTTTTGAAGCGCTCCGCGGGTAACCTTCCTGGAGCGGCGGCGAATAGACGAGAATAGAGGGAAGACTCCCGATGTCCACGATGCCCGGTAACTTAGAACGCCGCGTGCAAACGCTAGAAGCAGCTCGTAAGGAGTTGGAGGATGCGCTGATCGTGACGGCACACCTGCAGCAGTGTCAAAGTCAATTACTCAAAGAACAGTCCGAATACGTGGCGAGCCACGAAGAGCGCATTCGGGGCGTGGATGAAGGGATTGAAAGGCTAGTCTCAGCTATCGGCGCACTTATCAGCCACCGTCCTCAGTAGCCTGCTACAATCCCCACTTATGTTTAGTGGTATCGAACACTTCGCAATCGCCTCGCCCAATCCGAAGCGGCTGGCGGAGTGGTACGCGTCGAATCTGGAATTCGAAATCAGTTTTGAATACGCCGGTAACTACTTCATCGAGGCGCAGAACGGGAGCCTGATTGAGATTATTCCTGCTGAGGGGGAACGACCCGAGGCGGGAATGAGAACGCCGGGAATGCGACACATCGCGATCTCTGTAGACGACTTCGACGCTGCGTTTCAGCACTTGAAAGCGCAGGGCGTGCCGTTCCAAGGCGAGCCTTACGCGAACCAGGGCAATCGATTGGTGTTCTTCACGGATGCCGACGGCAACCTGGTTCACCTCATTAAGCGCGACAAACCTCTTGCCTAAACGCCGGCGCCTGCTACAACGAGCATTGCTTGCTGAATCGCGTCTTTAAGGCTTTTCGCTACCCAGATTTCCGGCTGATGTGGCTGGGCGCCTGCACGTCCACGATCGGTACGTGGATGCAGATCCTGGCGCAGAGCTGGCTCGTTTATCAGCTTTCGAACTCATCGCTCTACCTCGGCCTGGATGCTTTTTTCGGACAGATACCAATCTTTCTGTTCTCGCTGTTCGGCGGAGTATTCGCGGATCGTAAGAATCGGCAAACGATGTTGATTCTTTCGCAGATCGTGCAAATGACTTGCGCGTTTGTGCTCGCGATTTTAGTCGCGACGGGGAAAGAACACGTCTGGCATATCTGGTGCTTGTCGTTCACCGTAGGGCTAGCGCAATCGTTCGGGGGCCCGGCCTATTCCGCTCTGATTCCGACGTTGGTTCCAAAGGAGGACCTACAAAACGCAATCGCGTTGAATTCGATTCAGTTCAATCTGGCGAGAGTGGTTGGTCCCGCGCTCGGTGGTATCGCATTGGCAAAACTGGGGGCACAATGGTGCTTCACACTAAACGGGATCTCCTATATCGCGGTGATCATTACACTCCTGATGATCCGTCCGGAGTTCGTGCCTTCAAAGAGCGCGGAATCGGTGATAGACAGCATGCGCGAGGGGATCGATTTCATGCGCAGACGGGAGGGCATGAACAGCTTAGTGATTCTGGCGTTTCTCTCGGCCATGCTCTCATTTCCGCTGATCACATTTCTTCCGGTAATGGCCCGTACTGTCCTTCACGGAGGAGCAAACACCTTTACCCTGCTACTGTGTTTCTCCGGAGTCGGATCAGTGACGGGAGCATTGGTGATTGCAGGGTTCCAAGCCCAAAGAGGACAGGCGAAGCGATCTCTGATGGTGATGCTGCTCTTAGGGGGATTGATGGCCGCTTTCGGATTATCGAAGAATCTGGTCCTCAGTACCGTGCTCGTGTTTGCGGCGGGGGCATCCTTAATGATTGTGTTCACGTTGAACACGTCATTGGTGCAGATGTCGGTATCGGATTCGATGCGCGGACGAGTGATGAGCGTGTACAACGTGGCATTCCGCGGCGGCATGCCCTTGGGCAGCGTGATTTCAGGCCTGTTGATCAAGCAGACATCGGCGCCGGCAATCATGGCAGGCAATGGAGTTCTGGTGATTGCGCTGGCCACATACTTTCTGGCGCTGCGTGGCAAACTTACGAAACTGTGAGAGCAGGTCTACGTCCTTCCTACAATGAGAGCAACGATGGCGAGGAGCTTCGGAAAGATAAAGATATTGAAGAAATCGGCGCTGGTGTGCTGTTTGTCAATGACGTTCGTCTTGGCAGCCACAGCGACCAATGAACTCGTCAACGCGCGCGACCGACAGGATTCGGCGGCGCTTGACCGGCTGGTGAAGCAATATCAGCAGGCGGCACAGGGCTCTCGCTCGGCCGAAGCGAACTACGAGTTGGGATTGGCTTACTCCTACAGCGCGGAAGTTGCGATGGAACTGCGCGATAAGAGGAAGGCAGAAGCGCTGGCGGAAGCTGGACTGGATGCGGCGAGAAAAGCAGTTGACGAGAACGGGAATAAGGCCGAGTACCATCGGCTGTTGGGTGAACTGTGCGGACAAGTGATTCCGGCGAACCCGATCTTTGGAGCGTTGAAGTACGGCCAGTGCGCGCGTGACGAGATCAATAAGGCGCTCGAATTAGACAGCGGCCTTGCGCTGGCTTATGTGAGCAGGGGCGTGGGAAATTATTATCTGCCGGCGTCAATGGGTGGCGGAGTAGACGTCGCCCTGAAAGATCTGGATAAAGCCATTGCGCTCGATCCTAATCTCGCGGAAGCCTACTTGTGGAAAGGCATCACTCTGCGTAAAGCGAATAGGGACGGGGATGCCCGAAAGTCGTTCGAGCGCGCGCTGCAACTGGATCCACAACGGCTATGGACCAAAGAGCAGTTGAGCAAAACTCCCGCCACGTAATGCGGCGTTTTGCTCTGCTGCTCTTGGGAATTTTGACGGCCACTTGGCTGCAATTCGAGTTCTTTCCCGGTCACACGTACTTGGAAGGCGGGAGCCAAAATTACCTGCCTGTGCTGGAGCGGCTGGATACGCCAGGCTATTTGTCGCGCGACCTGTTGGCTACGCATACGGATGTCGCGTACACAATTTATGACGAACTTACGCTGTTTCTGCATGAAGCCGGGCGATTGAAATTCAAAACAGCGCTTGAAGGCCAGCAGCTTTTCTGCCGCGCCGCTGCGCTGACAGGAGTATTGCTGCTGGCGCTCTCGACCGGCGTTGGGGATCTGCTCGCATTTCTGATCGCCATGTTCGTCAATTTCGGGGCGATGCTGTACGGGCCGGCCATCCTGCTAGTCGACCAAGAACCGGTGCCGCGTGCGTTCGCATTTGCGCTGATCCTGTTGGCGGCCGGGCTGCTGGTGCAGGAAAAACCTCTGCTCGGGGGATTGGCGGGAGGCACCGCGCTGGTCTATGCTCCTGCGATCGCAGCGCCGTTCTGGGGGGTCGCTGTCATTGCGCTTGCCGTCGATAGGCGGGTGAGGCGATTGTTGCGTCCGGCTCTGACGATTTTAGCGATTTTCATTCTCTTGCTCGCTAACCTGGCGCAGTTGCAACCCGGCGTGGTGGAATCCGTGGCGCTATTTGGAAAGCTAATGCCCCCACTGATCGCCGTTCAGCAGTACCGCACGCCGAATGTGTGGGTATCGCTCTGGGCGCGTTCGGACATTTGGGGTTATCTGACGATTTATATATGTGGCGTCTGGGCAGTAACCAGGATTTGGCAGAGGCTGAACCGGATGTTGCGATGGATTTTACTCGCGCTGCCCGCGGCAGGAGTTATCAGTCTGCCTGTTTCCTACGTTGCGCTGGAACGTCTGCACTGGCAATTGGTTCCTCAGGTGCAACCGGCACAGGCGCTGATGTTCACCGTCGCCCTTTCGTCATTTGCGTGCGGGATTGCTGGCGCACAGGCGGCTTACGGACGGAAAATCTGGGAAGCGAGCCTTTGGCTGCTGGTGGTATTCGGCATCATAGTGAACTCGCGGCTACTGGATTTACTGCTCTTGCGCAGTGCGGCCAATCTGAGGGAACTCGCCGTCTGCGTCGCTTTCGCGGGAGCTGTAGCCGTGCCGATTGTTGCATTGAGGAAAAGCCGATGGCGATATGCGACCTTGCTGGTACCGGCTGTGGCCGCTCTGGCGCTTCCCAGGCTCGCCGGCTCACACGCGAGAACGGTAGATGCGCAGCCGGTTCTTCAATTAGCCGATTGGGCCGAGACGAGTACGTGGGGTAGTTCGATGTTTCTGTTTCCGGATGCGGGGCGCGATCTCTACCCGGGTACGTTTCGCGCAGCATCGCGCCGGGCGGTGTGGGTGGACTGGAGCAGCGGCAAGCTGGTAGATTCTTCCGATGTGGCAGCGGTGGAATGGTGGGACCGTTGGCAGCAGAGCATGGAGGGGAAGTTTTCGCCGGAGCGTTTGCAGAACATGCTTTCACTCCCCATCGATTACTACGTTCTGAAGCGATCGAACCAGCTTGAATCGGTAAGGCCGGTGTTCCGAAATGACGAGTTTTTGGTCTACGATGCGGCCGACCTCAGGCAGGTTATCGTTCCGCTGACATTGGCGCACGCGGTTCCGTGACGTCAGGCGTGCAAATTGATGCCTAGCTTTTTCAATTCCTCGGCGTAATAGCGTCTGTGGAGGATATCGTACTCTTCGCCGCCCTCTGCGATATCCCGCTTTTGCGTTTTGATTTTCTGGCGCGCCGCCTTGTCGATGCGATCTTCCATCTGAAGCAGATCAGTCATTTCGCGGACGATGGAGAGGCGAAGCTCGTTGGGGTCTTTACGCACGCGGAAATCTCGCGATTTGCGCATTCCGGCGACGATTTTGTGCGAAAGTTCGTTTACGCGATCGCGGGAGAGCTTCATGGCGTCGCCGGTATCGCGGCCAGCCGCGCGAGTCATTTTGCGTTGAGCGAGGAGTTGATTCTTGATTTTGCGGAACATCTCCTGATATGAAATGTTCTCGCGGCGCATGTATTCGCTGTAATCCTCAAGCAAGTCGCGAACTTCGTCGTTTAGCCGATCTTCCGTCGAGAGATCCTCTTCAATGATCTGCTCAATCAAACCGGCGGCGACGGCAGGATCAGACGTTTCAAACGCAGTGGGACTGAGCCGGCCCACCAGTTGACGGGCGAGAAACCCCACAAATTCCCGAGCCAATAGCATCCGAGCGATAGTTTAACAAGCGAGGTTCCGCGGTGCTGCACCTGCATCCGCGACCGCCGCGACGTGGCTGCGGAAAGATCCGCCACTTGAAGCTAATTTTTTCCGCGTGACGAATACCGCCGGGCTAGGCTGCATTTGTGTGGGCCGCGTTTGCTTTGGCGGCATCGCTTTGTGGGGCGTCGGTTTTGCTTTTCGCCGGAAGGAAGCGGGCACAAGCGGCCTCGTACTGCTTTGGCGACAGGGTGCGGCTTTGGCCGGTCATGTTGCTCTTGAAGTTGAAACGTGCCGTTCCCTTCTAGCCGGCTTCCTCCGCATCCGTTCGCTCTCGCGCGAGAGCGTGGATTGAAACTCGCTCAAGCTGCAGGAAGCGCGGCCGCGAGAGCTTGGAGAGAAGCGCTGCCCTGATAAGAAATAGAAAGCACGCCGCACCGGTATGCTGAGGGTTGCGGATCGGGATTCATTGTTCGACGGCGGGATCGCTGGAGCGCGCTGCGATCAAGGCGCATGAGTTGGGTGCGAACACGTTTCAGATCTTCTCCGCCAGCCCGCGCATGTGGCGGACCAAGAGCCCGGATCCCGAGCAAATCAGGAAGTTGAAGCAGTTGCGCGACCGGCACGACTTGACGCCGTTAGTGATTCACGACAGTTATCTCATTAATCTGGCAGCGCCGCCGTCCGTGATTCGCGAGAAATCGATTGACGGGTTTCAAGGTGAGATGGAACGTGCGCTCCTGATCGGCGCCGATTATCTTGTGACGCATCCGGGGAATTATAAGGGCCTAACTGTGGAGCAAGGCATTTTGAATGTCGCCGAAGCGCTGGCGTTGGCATGGCGCGGCGTGGACGACGACCTGAAGAAAAGCGCCAAGCTGACGATTCTGCTGGAAAATACGGCGGGTGCAGGCGCGCAACTCGGAGGAAAGCTGGACGAGCTCGGCACAATTCGCCAGCTTGCCGGTCCTTACCTCGATATTCCGATCGGTTTCTGCCTGGATACCTGTCATTGCTATGTCAGCGGTTTCGACGTAGCGCAAGAAGCCGGGTTAGAACGATTGATTGACACCGCCTCAGAGGCATTGGGCCTGGAGCACGTGCCGGTGATTCACACCAATGACGCCAAAACCCCTTTGAATTCACATTCGGACCGGCACGCCAATATTGGGTCCGGATATATTGGTTTAGAGGGCTTTCGCCGCATCCTGAATCATCCGGAACTGCGGCAGAAAGCGTTCATCCTCGAAACTCCCGTTGATGAGCCGGGAGACGATTTACGCAATGTTCTGGCATTGAAGGAGTTGGTATCCCCGAAAAAGCGTTCGACCACAAAGAAATCGAGCCGAAGTGGCATGAGCGGTGGGCGAGCGACCCGGCGCTCTACGTAGCGGACGCGCCCGATAAACCGAAGTACTACGTCTTGGAGATGCTGCCGTATCCGAGCGGCAAGCTGCATATGGGACACGTGCGCAACTACTCGATCGGGGACGCGCTGGCCCGGTATATGTGGATGCGCGGCTATAACGTGCTTCATCCGATGGGTTGGGATGCGTTCGGATTGCCGGCTGAGAACGCCGCGTTGAAAGCGGGCCGGCCGCCACGCGAGTGGACTCTGAGCAATATCGCGCACATGAAGGCGCAGATGCATCGGCTGGGGTTTGCGCTCGATTGGAGCCGGGAAATCGCTACGTGCGAGCCGGAATATTATCGCTGGAACCAATGGTTCTTTATCAAGATGTTCGAGCGCGGCTTGGCGTATCGCAAGGAAGCACTGTTGAACTGGTGCCCGGAATGCGGCACGGTGCTGGCGAATGAACAGGTGGTGAACGGCTGCTGCTGGCGGCACGAGACAACGCCCGTGGAGCAGCGAGCCATGCAGCAATGGTTCCTGAAAATCACGGCTTATGCGGGCGAGTTGCTGGATGCGTTGAAGTCGCTCGAGGACGGCTGGCCGGAGCGGGTGATTTCCATGCAGCGGAATTGGATTGGCCGTTCCGAGGGCGCGGAAGTGGACTTCGCGGTGAAAGACCTGGCAGCGACAATCCGTGTATTCACGACGCGCATCGACACGATCTACGGCGCGACGTGCCTGATTGTGGCGCCGGAACATCCGCTCGTGGAGCAGTTGGTCACCGAGGAAGGCGAGCGGCAAAAGATCAAAGAAATGATCGATGCCACGGCGCGGCAGGATGCCGGCAACCCGGAGAAGATGGGCCTCTTCACGGGCCGCTATGCCGTTCATCCGTTCAGCGGCGCGAACGTTCCGATTTGGATCGGCAATTTCGTGCTGATGGGATATGGAACGGGCGCCATTATGGCTGTTCCGGCGCATGATGAACGTGATTTTGAGTTTTGCCGTGCTTATGGCATTCCTGTTGTTCCGGTGATCCGGCCGGTGGATAGCGCTCTCGAAGACGGCGATCGGATGACGAAGCCGTTCCTTGAATACGGCATCGTTGAGAACTCAGGCGAATGGTCCGGCTTGGCGAGCGGCGAAGCACGTAGGAAAATGGCGGCCTTCGCCAGCCAGCATGGCTTCGGCACTGAATCGACTACCTACCGCATCAAAGATTGGGGTATTTCGCGGCAGCGGTATTGGGGCACGCCCATCCCCATCATTTATTGCCCCAAATGCGGAGCGGTTCCAGTTCGCGAGCAGGATTTGCCCGTGGTTCTTCCAGCCGATGTGAAGATCACCGGCAAGGGGAGATCGCCGCTCGAATCGGTGGAGTCGTTCATGAACGTGCCGTGTCCGCAGTGCGGAGGCGCAGCGCGGCGGGAGAGCGACACCATGGACACGTTTGTCGATTCGTCCTGGTATTTCTATCGCTATTGCGATCCGCACAATGACGGTGTGCCGTTCGATTCGAAGATCATCGGGAAACTGTTTCCGATCGATCAGTACATCGGCGGGGTGACGCACGCGATTTTGCACCTGATCTATTCGCGCTTTTGGACCAAGATCATGCGCGACTTGGGACTGATCGGCAATAACGAGCCGGTGCGCAACCTCTTCACGCAAGGCATGGTGTTGAAGGATGGGAGCGCCATGTCTAAGTCAAAGGGCAACGTGGTCGATCCGGATGAGATGGTGGAAAAATACGGGGCGGACACCTGCCGGCTGTATACGCTTTTCGCTGCTCCGCCCGAGAAGGACATGGATTGGAACGAGTCGAGTGTGGAAGGCCAGCACCGATTCCTGGGGCGAGTGTACCGGTTCATTACACGAAATGCCGACGGGCAGGGTGGAAGTGAGGCAACGGAAGCAGATCGATCTGCGCTTCGCAAATTGCACCAAACGATCCGTAAGGTGACGAACGACTTCGATAGCCGATGGCATTTCAACACGTCGATTGCGTCGCTGATGGAACTTCTGAACGAGCTGTATCAGTCGGAAGCGAAGATGTCGGGCGCGGCACTGAGCGAAGTCTGCCGGAAGCTGACGCTGATGCTGGCGCCGTTCGCGCCTTACACGGCGCAGGAATTGTGGGCGACCCTGGGACATAGCGGTCCAGTTTTCCGCGAAAGCTGGCCAACGTTCGATGAGAATCTTGCCCGGGAAGACTTGGCCGAAATTCCAGTGCAGGTAAACGGAAAGCTGCGTGGGCACTTGCAGGTCGCGTTTGGGACGGGCAAGGAAGAACTGGAGCGTTTGGCGTTAGCTCGGGAGAAAATTCTGCCGTTTATTACGGGAAAACAGATTGTAAAGGTGATTGTTGTTCCGGACAAACTGGTGAATATCGTAGCGAAGTAGCACCCTTCGAACGGCGCGTCTTGCCGATAAGTGCAAGGAAGCAGCACGCGTCCGCAAGGGGATCGCAGCAAAACATTCATTTTGCCGTCACGATCCACACATCTCGCGTCGCCTGTTTTAATCTAGAGGTGAAGGCGGGAGTTTGGACCCAGAATATGCAATCTGGGCGGATTCTGTAACGAGAATCTATCGCTCAGGGGGCGCGGAAGTAACGGTTTTCAAGGATCTCTCGCTGCAGGTCTGTCCGGGCGAGCGACTGGCGATCATCGGGGAGTCGGGGGCTGGGAAGTCCACGCTCATGCACCTGCTGGGCGGTCTGGATAAGCCATCGAGCGGGCGGATCTTCTACGGTAAGCGCGACATCGTTGGAATGAACGACTATGCGCTGGCGAATTTCCGCAACCGGGAGATTGGGTTCGTTTGGCAAAATCCGTCGCTTCTGCCCGAGTTCAGCGCGCTGGAGAATGTGATGATGCCGCTGCTAATTAGGGGCGTCACCGTGGCAGAATGTGCCGGTGCTGCGGGCACTCTTTTAAATGAGGTGGGTTTGAAAAACCGTGCCGGGCACCGTGCAGGCGAGTTATCGGGCGGCGAGCAGCAGCGGGTGGGGTTAGCGCGGGCGCTGGTAGGGCGTCCGAAGGTTCTCTTGGCGGATGAGCCGACGGGCAGCCTGGATTACCGGACAGGCGAGACGATTATGAACCTGCTTAGCGAGTTGCATACGTCTCATGGATTGACATCTGTTTTCGTCACACACAATCTTGCTTTCGCCTTTCGTTGTGACCGAGTTCTAGAGTTAAGGAAGGGCAACCTGCACGTGCCGTCTGCGACGGAACTACAGGCGGCCGGGGTAGTACGAGACGCAACCCGTCTCGACGGTGGCACTTATGTTTGAACGTTATACCGAGAAAGCGCGCCGCGTGATCTTCTTCGCGAGATACGAGGCGAGCCAGTTCGGAAGCCCTTATATTGAGACCGAACATCTTTTATTAGGTCTTTTGCGCGAGGACAAGGCGCTTGCCAATCGATTTCTGCGTTCGCATGCCGCAATCGAATCGATTCGTAAGCAAATTGAGGCGCACACAACCGTGCGCGAGAAGGTATCGACGTCGGTCGATCTTCCGCTGAGCCACGAATGTAAGCGCGTATTGGCCTATGGCGCTGAGGAAGCGGAGCGCTTAAGCCACAAGCACATTGGGACTGAGCACCTCTTATTGGGTTTGTTGCGGGAAGAGAAAAGCTTTGCGGCGGAGATTTTGCACGAACGCGGGCTGCGGCTTTCGGCAGTGCGGGAAGAGATTGCACGTTCCGCTTCGGAGAAAACTTCAGCCAGCAGACCCAAAGAGAGTTCTCTGCTGGCTGAATTCAGCCGGGATTTGACGCAAGCCGCAGTGGACGGAATGCTCGATCCGCTGATCGGGCGCGATTCCGAACTCGACCGTGTGGTCCAGATTCTTTGCCGCCGCACGAAGAATAACCCAGTGCTGATCGGAGAACCGGGCGTTGGTAAGACGGCAATCGTTGAGGGCTTGGCGCAACGCATTTCCGATGGGGACGTTCCCTCGTTCTTGTCGGACAAGCGCATCCTGGCTCTCGATCTGTCGCTGATCGTGGCCGGGACCAAGTACCGTGGACAGTTCGAAGAGCGCTTGAAGACCATCATGAAGGAGCTGATGGAAAACCAAAACGCCATCATCTTCATCGATGAGCTGCACACGTTAGTAGGAGCCGGTTCCGCGGAAGGTTCGCTCGATGCCGCGAACATCTTGAAACCGGCGCTATCGCGGGGCGAGATTCAGTGCATCGGCGCGACCACGCCCGCTGAATATCGCAAGTCGATCGAAAAGGATCGTTCGCTGGAACGGCGTTTTCAGGCGGTCAAAGTTCCTCCTCCGAGCGAGACCGACGCGATTCGGATTCTCTTCGGTATCAAAGAGCGATACGAGAAGTTTCACGCGGTCGCCTATACGGATGAGGCCATTGAATCGGCTGTCTATACATCCACCCGCTTTATTCCAGATCGCTTCTTGCCGGATAAGGCTATCGACTTGATCGACGAAGCCGGCGCACGCGTCAAATTACGCCAAACGACGCTGCCGAGCGAAGTCGCGGACATTCAGAAACGCATCAAGTTCATCGTGCACCGCATGGAAAACGCCATTGCGAATCACGAGTTTGAAAAGGCCCGCTTTTACTCCGACGAAGAGCGGAAAGAGCGTGAGAACCTGCGCGCTTTACGCGAGAAATACAACCTTGATGATACGTCCACGGGCGTGGTCTCGAAAGATGACATCGAGGACGTGGTGGCTCGCTGGACCGGCGTCCCGATGACCTCGATCAAGGAAGAAGAAATCAACAAGCTTCTGAGAATTGAGGAGGAACTGCACAAGCGCGTCATCAGCCAGGAGAAGGCGATCTCCGCCTTGTCGCGGGCGATACGGCGTTCGCGTGCCGGGCTGAAATCGCCGAAGCGGCCATCGGGTTCGTTCCTGTTCCTAGGCCCGACGGGCGTCGGGAAAACGGAGGTGGCACGCGCGCTGGCGGGGTTCCTGTTCGGCAGCGAGAAATCCCTGATCCGCTTCGATATGTCGGAGTTCATGGAGAAGCACTCGATTTCGAAGCTGATTGGATCGCCTCCAGGTTATGTGGGTTACGAAGAGGGCGGCCAGTTGACCGAACGAGTCAAACGCGCGCCGTATTCCATCATCCTGTTGGATGAGATCGAGAAAGCGCATCCGGACATCTATAATATCCTTCTGCAAGTGTTCGAAGACGGGCAACTCACGGATGGGCTTGGCAACACGGTCGATTTTAAGAACACGATCATCATCATGACGTCGAACCTCGGCGCGCGTTTTCTCGATAAGCGCGGACAGATCGGGTTCGCCAATCCTTCGACCACGGGTATCCCGCCGAAAGTGGAAGATCAGGTAATGGGTGAGGTCAAACGCGCCTTCAACCCGGAGTTCCTGAACCGTCTGGATGAGGTGATTCTATTCACTTCACTGGTGGATGAAGACCTGATTCAGATCATCGATCTTCTGGTGGAGCAGATTAATTACAACCTGCTCGCCAAACAGATCAAGATCAAGCTGCAACCGGACGCTGCGAAATACATTCTGGACAAGACGTGCGCGGACCGCAGCTATGGCGCTCGACCGTTGCGCCGTGCTCTCCAAAAATACATCGAGGATCCTCTTTCGGAGGCATTGATTCAAGGTTCGCTTCCCCGCCCCGCGGAATTAGAGGTTTACCTCGGTGAGAACGGCATCTACTGCAGGCAGGTGGGTGAGCTCGACGGCCAACCCGTACCGGCGGGTGGAATTGAAGAAACAGCACCGACGTCGGGCACGCCCCTGTACATGTTTTAATCGCTGATTCACGTTCGGCAAAACGGCGAGACTTCGGTCTCGCCGCTTTTGTTTATGCCTTATTGCGGAACGCTAAACTCAATTGTCCGCGCGCTCATCCGGTTGGTGAGGTGCGCCTCCACATACACGTTCCAATCGCCCGCCACGGGAAAGATCGGCTTCGCCATATAGACGCCGGGATTGATGGTGGGGGCCTGAAATACTTTGACTCGGCTGTGATCCAGCATCTCAATCTGCAACGTTACTTTTGCCCCGATCAGCGGCTTGTTGAGCGAGTCCTTCACCGTGATTTGAAAAGGGACTTGTACTCCGGTCTGAAGTTTAGCCCAGGGTTCAAAGCGGATATCGAAGTTACCGTTCCGTTCCGGTCCCTCTTGCGCTAGCAACAAACCGAACACGCAGAATAGCAAAGCGACGAATTTCACGACCTTATTGTAGCCGCAGCCGCTGAACGCGCGCCCCGGAAGTTGCGATTGGCACGCTGAGGACGTTAACTATTCGTTTATTGTAGGTGTAACCTACTAATTCGTGGAGTGGACGAAAACGCGAGTTCACCGCTGGGCGCGACCTGTTGGTAGTTGTTCCATACTAACAATTTGCTTTCAGCTTAAAATGGGGGCAAGAGCACGAGAATCTAGGTGAGGACTGAAGTGAGTTTCGCAACCAGTTACAAAGAAGATCTCTTCCAGGCCATCGATCAGGTGAAGCTGGATGATGTCGAGCAGGCAACTGCCTGGTTGCGGGAAGCACGTGACGCCGATCGGCACATTTTCACGTGTGGCAACGGCGGCAGTGCGTCAACAGCGTCTCATTTCGTTTGCGACGTCGTGAAAGGCGCCAGCTATCAGCGAGAAAAACGTTTTCGAATTTTGGCGCTCACCGATTCACTCGCCACGCTCACGGCGTATTCTAACGATGTCAACTATGACTGTGTTTTCGCTGAGCAGTTGAAGAATTTCGCAGGACCCGGCGATGTTTTGATCGCAATCAGCGGTTCAGGGAATTCACAGAACGTGATCGCAGCGGCGGAATACGCGAAAACCGTGGGTTGCAAGACCATCGGACTCACGGGACGCGATGGCGGGAAGCTGGGCCAGACTGTGGACCTGAATATCCAAGTCCCTGTTCAGCACATGGGTCGCATTGAAGACGCTCACCTGATCATCTGTCACATGATGGCTTATGAGTTGATGCAGTGCTAGATCCGAACTCGTTGTAAATTGACGTGCCTGCTTCTCGAAGAAGATTCCTGGAGGGTTTGGCCGCTGGAACTGGTTTGGCGGCGTCAGCGCCAATGGCATTTGCCTGGCAGCGGGAATGGACCCCGAATTGGATCAGCGGGCAGCCAGAGCGCCGTGTTTCCGCCGATCAGCCGATCGGCATTCAGCCGCTCGCCCAGCAGGTGCGTGAACTCGAGAGCACGCTGGACTACCTCGGCCAACCGTTCTCCCACGCGGACCGGGATCGGATCAACGCTACGCTCAGCAATGCGGACGAAGCAACCGCGGTCAGCGAATTGCAGAAGATCTTAGAGCCTCACGTTCTGCTCACGGTCACAATCAATGCCGAGAGCCGCGTCCAAGTGGAACGCGGCGAGGCTCCGGCGGAACTGGTGGAGGCTGGGACGCGCCTCTTTCTGGTAAAGGTGCATAACGAGCCGGGCGTAACGGCGACTTTAGAAGTTTCCAGTCCAAACAGCCGGCCCGTGTATGTGGCCGCCTGGAAAGATGAGAGTCCTGAACCCACAGAGCATGTCACGATCGAAGACATTCGAAATCGCTGGGCGGAGATCTCTTTGTACAGCCAGGAGCCGTTTACAAATCGTCTCAACGGCCTCTCTCTCCGGTACGCGATTTTGCAAATCTATAGCCGCGATGCCGGACAGAGGTTAGCCCGCATCGGCTTCGACGTAGGCCCGGGTACTCAGGACATCGGCGCTCACAAAGAGGTCGAGGTTTTGTTCAATGCGAAACCAGCGCGCTCCATTCGACTGCGAGTAGCGGATGATGACCGCGCCCCTACAATAGCTTCGTTCATTTTCCGCGACCATCTGGCGCGCATCTATCCCAACCCAGCGAAGCGGCTCGCTCCTGATTTTTTCTTTCAACCGCAGGTGTATCGAGCTGACGGTGAGAGCATTCGGCTGCCGGACGGCTCTTATAACGTCACCTGCACCGGCGGTCCCGAATACGTTAGTGAACTGCGCCATCTAGACGTGGCGGGCGAGATCAGCCAGCCGGTTTCGTTTCAACTAAAACGTTGGATTCATCCCGCTCAATTCGGCTGGTATCCGGGAGACCATCATATTCACGCGGCAGGCTGCTCCCATTATGTGACGCCCAGCGAAGGAGTCGATCCGGCCGTGATGATGAGGCAAGTCGCAGGCGAGCATCTGAGTGTCGGCTGCGTCCTCAATTGGGCACCGTGCTACTACCACCAGAAACAATTCTTTACGGGGCAGGACAACCCGCTGTCGAAACGCGACAGAATTCTGCATTATGACCTGGAAGTATCCGGTTTTCCTTCCAGCCATTGCGGCCACTTGGTCCTACTCGGATTGAAGGAGCAAAACTATCCGGGCGCTAAACGGATTGAGGATTGGCCCACCTGGAATCTACCGATCCTTCAATGGGCGAAAGCGCAGGGCGCGGTGGTGGGTTACGCCCACTCGGGATGGGGACTGGCGGTGAAAAGCACCGAGCTTCCTAATTACGAAATGCCGGCGTTCGACGGCATTGGAGCGAACGAATACATTATCGACGTGACTCACCCGAACACCGTCGATTTCATGTCCGCGGGCGATACGCCTTACGTTTGGGAGCTGAACATTTGGTATCACACTCTGAATGTTGGGTTCCGTGCACGTTTGTCTGGGGAAACAGATTTTCCCTGCATCACCGACAATCGCGTAGGACAAGGCCGCCTCTACGCGAAACTCGATGGTCCTCTCACGTACCGAGGCTGGCTCGACGCGCTACAGCAAGGAAGCAGCTACGTCTCAGACGGGAAAAGCCATCTCATGGAATTTTCGATCAACGGCGTGGGATCGGGGACCGGCAGCGGCGAGTTGCGACTCGCCAAGCCCGGACCGGTTGAAGTGACCGTTCGCGCCGCTGCTTATTTGGACAGTGCTCCGGAGACAGGCGTCTCAAAGCTCGCTTACGACAAGGAGCCTTATTGGGATCTGGAACGGGCGCGCCTCGGCGATTCGCGCAAAGTTTCAGTTGAGCTGGTCTGGAATGGCAAATGTATCGCCAGTCAAAACTTGCTGAGCGACGGAACATTGAAAACGTTAAGATTCACGGTTCCTGTTCAGGAAAGCGGCTGGATGGCGCTGAGAATTTTGGCGTCTTCTCACACAAACCCAATTTTCATCAACGTGGGGGAAACCCGGATGTCGCCTCTAAAAGCGAGCGCCCAGTGGTGTCTTGCAGCAGTGGACCAATGCTGGAGTCAAAAGGCCTCGCAAATAGGCGGAACCGAAATGGCTGCAGCCAAGAAGGCATACGAACACGCTCGCCAGAGATATGCCATGCTCGCTCGAGGAACCACTTGAAACGTCAACTCAGGATCCTGAGGGCTTGAGGCCAGCTTCGGCGAGAAAGCGGCCGTTCGAGAATTGCAACGATTTGAGAATAATGCCTCCCGCGATCACATGCAACTGACCGGGATCGGAAGCAACGCCGAAGAACATGAAAGTATTCCTCGAGGCGTAAAATTCGTTCGGTGTGACGGTGTGGTATTGGAAAGATACGTACGGATGAAGCCGGACTAGAATCCGATAAAACACATCGTCATCGTTCCAGCCGATATAGTAAAGCTGCGACCGCAACTCGGGTGCATAGTTCACCAGATAGAGGAAATCCATCGGCCACAGAACGACGATTCGCTCGCCTTTTTTCGCGGCTGCTAGAACCATCTCGTAATTCGCAAGCGGGCGTTTCAACGATGAGTTCAATGAGAAGCCACTGCTCGGTTCAACCAGGGTTTCAGCTTGGCCGTGAGACCTGTTCCAGAGGACCGAGGAAACGTCCGTCACCAGCCACAAGGCCATCGCTCCCGCGAGCACCAGCGGGATCCAATTACCATGCTTGCCAACGCCGACTCCAAGGCCCGCGAAAATGCAGAAACCGGCCAGCGCCTGCACGAAATATCGATCGTAGAAAGGGCTGTGCATACTAAGCGCCAAAATCAGCCCAACCACTGGCAAGGCAACAAAGCCAGCCGCCAGCACCATTTCCAAAACGAGAGGTTCCGTCATTTCCGCCTCCGCGAAACGCGAGGACAAGCGGAGATTCGTCTGCTTTACCGCGAGGAGAGCGACGATGAGCGAAATGATGAGGACACAAGGCGTGAGCAGGAAGCCATAGAATGTGCCGATCTGGCCCAGTTGCACAGGGCTGAAATCGAGCCAAACGGTTCCTCCCTCCGTCTCACGGTATGCGTGGAGCAATGGAAGATAAGCAATGGCAGCAAATAGCACGGGAGCGACCAGTGCGGCCCATCGGCGATATTCAACACGCCGGCTGCGCGCGCCCCTCACTAGTTCCGCGATACCGAATGGCGCAGCCAGCGTGATCGCGTAGCAATGTGTCATGCAAGCGGCAAAGAGCGCAAGAGAAAACAGGGTCAGCGATATGTTCTGCCGGCGGAGTTCGAGCGACCGTTGCCAAGCTACTAGCGCGAGGCCACAGAACCCCAACACAAGACCGGGAGGCCGTGCATCGTAGGCATAGTAAAAAGCGCCCGTAGCCATCGGAAGCACCATGGCGGAAAATCCGGCAAGCGGGCCCGCGCGCTTGCTCACGAAGCGAAACAAGCATACGCAAAAAATCCAAAACCCAAGGATTTCCGGCAAGCGCGTCGTGATTAGACCTTCGCCGAAAGGGGCATTGGAGGCCTTTGTGAGCAGATACACCAGCGGAGGATTGAAGTCGAAGCCAGCCTGCAACGCGCCCCAAAGCCCATGCAAAGACAGGCGCGATTGGTACAGAGTGTAAATTTCGTCAAACCAGAGATATTTCTCGGATGCACGCAGGCAGACATCCGTGAAATAGAAAACGGAAAAACCGATCAGCAACAATAGCGTACGAATCGGCAGGCGGGATGGTGTCCGGCTGTTCGTTTCAGGCTGCGTTTCCAGGCTGCGCAGCGTTGGCATGCCTCTCAAGTTTAGCTTGAGCATTCGCGCAGCTTGATTGGTAGGGGCGACAGGGATCGAACCTGTGACCCTCAGCTTAGAAGGCTGATGCTCTATCCAACTGAGCTACGCCCCCGGGCGTTGTTGCGATTCTTTAGTTCTCTACGGACTCGTCGGAGAACCAGCCGGCTGAAGAATCGCGTCGGTCGCCAAACCTAATCCAGCAAGAACTACGCCTAACGTGAGATATAGTTCCGCTTCCCGGACGCGGGTTCGGTGCGCTTGTTCCGCGCCAGAGGTTGCGCCAGTTTGAGCGGTCGCGCCACTCTGGCCGGCCGTAGCACCGCTCTGCCCTGCCCCAGCGTTAGCATTCGCATCATTCTGGAACTCCGATGCGGTTCCCGCGCCGACACGACTCAAGAGAACACCCCGGCTATTCAAAACGTTAACGGAACCGGTGAGCGCCGCCACTTGGACAGTGCCTTCCTTCAGGAGTACAACCCCCTGCGAAAGAGCTTCCGTACCCTTGATTCGAAGACTTCCCGCCTGGATGCTGTAGCTGTTGATGCCATCCACTTTGGCCGAACCTTGTTGCAACACAACGTGGTCCTTGTAGAGTATCCCAGCAGAATAGGTTCCGAGGGTCAACGCCGCTCCGTTTTGCAGATAGATGCGGCTGGAGGCCAGATCGGTCTTTATCTGCGAACCGTTGAAGATGTTCGCGTTCCCCTCCACTTTAGCGTCATTCACACTAAAGGTACCCAGGGCAGAGGCAACGCCAATTGTGGGAGTTCCAGCGAACGAACAACTTAGTGAGAGACCGGTGGCGAAGCAAAGCTTCGAGACCGCTGTCAGTTTCATCCGTCTTTCTCCGAAGAGCTTGGGCCCTAGAGAACCCGAAGCCATTCCAGTATACCGGAATAGTTTAATATGATCAAACATACAGAGACCCAATGGACTACTACGAGGAACTCGGATTAGACCGAACAGCCACGGAAGACGAGATCCGGCGGGCGCACCGTCGCTTGACCAAGCTATTGCATCCGGACCAGCAAACCGACGATGCAGTGAAGCAATTGGCAGAGACGCAGATGCGACGGCTGAATGCGATTGTTGAAACTCTTTCTGACCCACAACACCGGCAAGAATACGACGACGAGCTAAGACGTGGGGTTCCGGGGTTCCAAGCGAGCAAGTTCCGTCGACGGGCATTCCATTCCTGGCCCTGGTGGGTGGGCAGCACCGTCGGGGCGATTGTACTTACGGTAGGAGCGGTTTGGTTTTCAGCGGATAAGTGGGGCAGTTCATTCGGTGATCGGACGCCGACCTATATTCCTTCGGGCGCGGAGACTAGTGCTGAACCGATCGCGAACAGCACTGCCACGGAAGCACCTCCGTCACCGGCTCCGGCTACGAATTCCGCGCCCAGCGCGCCGGGTCAGCAACAAATGACCAAAGCCCAGTCTCCGCAGCCGCAAGCGCCTCCAACAAACCCGCTATCCGATACCGCGGCAGCTCATCCAGCCCCGTCCCGAACAGTCGCCAGCGTACCCACACCCGGGCCCGCAAATAAAGCTCAGCCCCAAGGATCGCAACCGACCGTAGTCGTCGCTGAGGTTCCTCATCGCAAGATCTTGAGCTTGCCTTTGACGCACGTTTCGGCAGTGCCGCGCGCCGCGGGTGTCAACTTACCAGCCGCACCAGCGCTTACGACGGCCGGCGGAGTTGGACGCGTAGAGACAGTGTCAATGCCTGCCGGCAACTTGCCGTCCGCGCCCACGCCTCCAGAGCCGGCACCGCCCGCGGCAACAATTGCAAAAGACGCTTCACCGGCAAAGACGCGTGACGCAGTGGAAGGCGAATGGGTTTACGCTCCCACCGAACCGGAAAAGCGAAAGGCCGGATTCTACCCTCCTGAATACATCGATTTAAGAATCTGGGATCAGGGGGGATTGCACGGTGAGTATCGCGCGCGCTATCACGTGACGGATAAACCGATCCAGCCAGATGTAAACTTCGCTTTGACCGTAGATGGAAGCCCGAGGCGCTTTACTTGGGAAAGCAACAACGGCAGCAAGGGCACGCTGAGAATCAGCTCGATAGACGCCGGGAGCATTCGGATTGAGTGGCGAACAACTGTGTTCAGCCGGAGCCTGGCGCTTACGGCAGGAACGGCGACACTGGTCCGCCGGACGCCCTGATACTTGCTTCTAAGTGATCGCCCGGCAACGCACTGCGCGGAGGCTTTGCGCTGAAGCGAGTGGCGATTACTGGCCAGTGTTGGCCAAGCATGTTGATCAAGCAGGCTTGGCTGGGCTAGCTATTGAGCGTTCCGCACCTGAAAATTGTGTACGGAAACACTAGTGAAGAGAGCAGCTTGAGCGAAATTGCCGACGGTAAATGCACGTTTTAGACCCCGGCGCTTCCTGAGACAGAGCTGAGGAACAAGGATACCGGCGGCTAATCCTGCTTTCAAGGCCAGACCCTTGGCGCCGAATTGCCCATTGGGAGATGCAAGTAAGCCATTCCCTTCGCGGAGCCCCCAGGAGCTTGCTGCATCGAGACTGGTTCCGGCAACCGCGGAAATCATGCTGGCGATCCATAATCGGTTTGCAGACCGGTCGTGTGAGTCATCGACGCCTGCTACGGTGACCTTCGGTGCGATGGCAGCGGAATAGAGGGCTACACGCTCGCCCTGTTCCAGTTGAAAAGAGGCGCCAAGCCGGCCCGGTTGTCCGATGGCCTGAGCCGAAACCATGGCCGCATGACTCAGAAACATCAGGACCGCGAGCGCCAAGAACAGCGGCAGTCTCATAATTCCTCCCGACCGCGGAAGCGATCACTTGAATCATCGGAGGAAGTGAGATTTGAATTTAGGTGTGACCGGAGTTTAAGCTTCGGTGAGATGCGCCGGTTTATCGCAGTCCCATGGGCTGCGGCAGGCGCGAATGCGGATGAACAGCATATACACAACGATCAGCAGATTAATCACCAGCACGCCAACGCGCTCCCAATCGACACGCTCTACGAGCTTGAGGATCTCCCAAGGCAGATACATTGCTCCGGAAAGTAGCGCAAACCATTCGGCCCAGACACGACGATTCCATAGACCCCACGACTCGATGAAGCGGACCGAGCAGTAGCTCAGCACCGCGGCCGCGATGGTCCAGAGCCGGGCATCCGTTACTTTGGTCGCGGCGTCCATCAGCATTTGCGCGAGCCGCCGGTCCGGATCGATGTGTAGGTGATAGAGAAGATTGGCGGCGAAATCCTCCGCATTGCGATGGACGGCGAATAGGGCGACTCCGAGCAAGAGGACGGCAATGCCTTTGGCAGCTTCGAAGATGGCGACAGTTCGTAGGCCGACCGCACTGGTGCGTTCGTCAACGGCTAACGGTTCGCGGGAATGTTCGGCGTGCAACACCGCCATATCCAGATGCTCCCATATCGTGAAAGCGGAAGCCTGTTGATGCTGTTTGGCTAGAACAAAGACGATAGAATCTGTTCAAAGCGCTGCGGCTTCGCAGATCGATTGCTCGGATCGGCCCCCAACGGCTTTTGATTGCTGCGCGGCGCACAAAGGCAGCAGATGCCGCGGAAGCTCAATTGGACCAGCGCATTCGCCAGCCTAATTTTGCGGTCTGATTCTCCGACTGATCCATCGCTTCGAGCACGTTTATCGCTCTCTTCTGTTATGCGGCGCAATGCGGTACAAACGGACATGACTCGGAGAGAGCTTCTCGGCGCTATGCTCCTTTCTTGCGGAGCGGCGCGGCTAACGGCGCAAACCAGGTTCCGGCAGTATTCCCGATGTCTCCCCGACTACCTGAGCGCGCTCGCGATGGAGGCGACCCGAAAGAGAGACGCCGAACTGAGCAAGCTGACCTCTCCGGCGGCCATCAAAGCGCGGCAACAATGGGTTCGCAAAACGCTTTGGGAGCTGATTGGCGAGGAGCCGGAACGAACACCGTTGAATGCACGTACCACCGGAACGTTGCAACGGGCCGGGTACCGGGTCGACAAGGTGGTGTACGAAAGCCGCCCGGATCTATTCGTTTCCGCGAACCTGTACGTTCCCGAGCAAGAGAATGGTCCCTTTCCCGCGGTGTTATTTCAGAGCGGGCATTACTGGGAAGGGAAGGCGTACCCGAGTTACCAGAGATGCTGCCAGGGGTTGGTGAAACTGGGATTCGTCGTGCTGGCTTTCGATCCAATGGGGCAAGGAGAACGGATCAATTATCTGGATGAATCCGGAACGCGAAGCCGTCTTTCGAGTTGCGACGCGGAGCATACCGTACCCGGCATGCAGTTTATTCTTTTAGGCGATTCGAGTACGCGGTTTCAACTCTGGGATGCAATGCGCAGCCTGGACTATCTGGCGGGACTACCGATGGTGGATGCAAAACGAATGGCGTCGCTGGGGCACTCCGGAGGAGGCACGCTCACCATGCTCCTGGCTGCCGCCGACGAACGCCTGGAAGCCGCCGCCGTGTGCATGGGCAACACGGAAAATGTAGTGGCTGTACCATTCCGTCCTCCCGGCGCGACCGATGACGCTGAACAGGATTTGGTGAACTCCGCGGCGGTCGGCTTCGATCGTTGGGATCTGTTGTACCCGCTGGCTCCGAAGCCACTACTGATCTGGCCGAGCGATCGCGATTTCTTTGCAACGTATTCGCCGGATTACATCAGCAACGGACGACAGCAGTATCGCCAGTTAAAGAAGGTCTACACGACTCTGCATGAAACGGAGCACCTGGGGTGGGCCGATACTCCTCTGCCGCACGCTCTGGCGTATGACAGCCGGATGCTTGTCTATGGTTGGTTTGCGCGTTGGCTGCAGAGCAAAGATGGGCCAGTGGACGAGCCATCTGTCAAGCCGGAGGCAGTTTCAGACTTGTGGGCCACGGAGGGCGGGAGTGTCGTACGGGCATTGCATAGCGCCACGCCATTCACACTCATCGCGGCGACGAAAGTGCAGCGCAATGCGGTTCCTCTTGAATCGCTATTGAAGTGTGTTCGGCCAGCACAGAGTTTGCGCGCCCAGACGATAGGGCATGTGAAGAGCCGCAACGTTGAGGTTGAGGTTCTGGAAATTCCAGTGGAGCCCGCGGTGTGGCTTCCCGCTTTTTTGCTGGTAGCGGACCAAACTCCGGCAACGAAACCGGTTTTGTTAGCGCTGGACGAAACGGGAAACACGCGGCTCTGGTTCGATCCTGAAGTAGATCGAAGCCTGCCCGAAGACAGCCCGGTGGTCTGCGCGGCGGACGTGCGGGGCGTGGGAGCGCTGACGCCGGAATTCAGTCCGGGAGCGGCGGAATACGAAGAATGGCACGAGCGAGAAGAGAACTATGCGTGGGGCTCCGTCATTCTGGGCAGACCGTTAGTGGGACAGCGCGTCAGCGATATACTCGCGCTCACGGCGGCTTTGCGTAGGCATCCGGCAAGCAAGGGAAGACCGATTTACATCGCGGCGCTGCGAAAGTTGACGGTTCCCGCATTGTTTGCGGCCGCACTCGATCCAGCGATCGAGGGACTGTACTTGTGCGGCGGATTGATCTCTTTCCAAAACCTGATCGAGACGGAGGTTTACCGGCATCCGTTCGCCAACTTCGTCCCGAATCTGCTGAAGCATACGGATCTGCCGGAAGTAGCGTCATCGATTGCGCCGCGCAACCTGGCACTTGCCGGAAGCGTCAATGCAGCGGGCGAACCCATGACGCCGGAAGCGGTTCGCAACATCTATAAAGCGGCGAATGTCTTGGTTCGTGGGGGTTCGGAGTGGTCGATTGAAGCGCTGGTCGCTTATGCGAATCAGAAACCGTTGAGCCAAGCCGCCAAGTGATCTGAGAGCAACTGTTTTGAGCGGTCGGCACGAAGCGTTCTCCTAATCGGCTGCTGCCGCGAACGCGGCGGCGAACGGCCGTGCAAGTGGGCCCTCGATTCCTTCATCCAGCGGCCTGCCGGCGATCGCGTTGGCTGCTTGGATACCGGACATGGCCGCGGCTTCCACGCAGCCGGCATTGAAACCGTTATCTGTCCAATCGCCTGCCAGAACAACGTTGCTAAAGCCCGACTGATCGGCCTGCAAACGGTACCGCGTTGAGCCCGCCACGGATTGCACGTAGCGTTCCGACGGGTTTATATTCGTGCGCAGGTACTTGTCCACTATGGTGGGTCCGTCGCCGGCCGATGCCTTGGGCCAAATACAGTTGAGGTGTTGCGCAACAAAATCCGCGTAGGTCTGCCGCAATGCTGTGAGCGCCTGCCGCGGAGCTTCCGTGTTGTTGCGATCCGGAATGCCGCCCGCCATCTGCCCGCAGAAATAGTGAATGCCCTGTACGCTGCCCGCGGGCCAGCTTTCGCGCGCAAGCAACTGATCCATCACTGCCCAAGTGTTGATTGGATCGGTATACGCGTCCAATACGACGTCTCCAGCGGCCCAGCCGAGTTCATCCAGCCGTTCACGCACCCAAAGCTGAATCGATTGCGTCGCGACGGTTTGCACATTTTCCAACATCAAGCGAAAGGCCTCCGGCAGATTCGCCTGGCCCTCAAACAAATAGGGAAGCGCGCCGACGGAAATCGCAAGCACCACCTGGTCGAAATCGCTACCGGCGCGAAGAATGCGTGTCTTTGGATTCTTCCAACTCGTCCAGAAAGACTCCAGGTCGTAGCCGCCCTCCTTCAATTCTTCGCCCTCCATGAGTTGCTCGTAGCAAGGCCGCGATGGCCAGCAAGGCAGACCCTCTATTTGCCGCAGCGGATCGTACTTGGCGGCGGGATCTTTCAGCGTTGCTTGCACCTCTATACGAATGCCCTGAACTGACGTGCCCGCGCCGCTCAGATCGAGAGCTTCTACACGGTGGAAGAATTCGAACTTTACGCCTCGGTCCCGGAGAACCTCGTACATGGGAGCGAAGACCGCGTCACCCATGCCGGCCTGCATCTTCCAGAAGATGGATCCTTTATAAGCACCCAGAAGCAGCATCAGGCTGCGTAGCGCTGGTCCCGTTTCAAACGACGGTTGCCGGACGTCACCGTTCTTATAAGCAAACACCAGATCGTAGAGGCCGCGAATTACTGCCGATTGCCGGATGTCATACGTCATCGGGTGAGCGCCCTGTTCGCGGAGCCAATCCTGCAGATCGTCCTCTAGCGTGTCGAGCAGAGCCGGATTCTTCAAGTAGCCGCCGTTCAGAAGGCCGATCGCCACAGTTACGCCCAAATCGATCAGCACGAACGCGCGGTGCGTTTCTGTCGTACCGGCGTCCAGAAACCCTCGTGCGCCTGATCGCCATAGTTTCCGGAACATCTCCAGGACGCTACCGAGGTGCTGATGCTGGGTGAATAGGTGGGCCTCCGCATCGGGTTCCAGTTTGCTTGCGATGTGCCAGACGCCGTCCAGAACCAGGGCAAGCTCCAGGGTCGCGCTGGTACAAATATCGGCAAATATATCCACGATGTGGCTGAAAGAGGTTCTGAATTCGGCAAACAGACTGTGATGGACACAGGTGGTTACGGAGTGTCCTCGAAAATCGGAATCTTGATAGACTTCGCGAATCCAGCGCAACAAGCGAACAAATGTTGTCCAGAGTGTATCGGCCTTTCCATCGCCGGGATCGCCGGGCGCGCTCGGCACACGGCACGGCCATATTTGCCATTGTGGGACCCGATCCGTAACCACGCCATCCGTGAGGGCCACGAAATCATGCTTGCGAAAAGCCTCATTCCAATCTCGCAAAGGCGACCCGGGCGGCCGATTCTTTTTATTTTCCTGGTATACCCGCCGGATGATTCGGAACGCGTTTTCGTAGAAGCCCATCCAGATATGTAGGCCATGTTCCTCGATGCGATTGTGCTCACCGCGGCCACTCGCGCCCTTACCACCCAAACGCCAGCCCAGTTGGTACACCGTTATGTCGTAGCTCGCCTGCCAACCAGGTTCGCTTGTCAGTTGCAGCGCCGTCGTCATCGCGCCCACGCCGCCCCCGAGAATCGCGATCTTCTTCGGCCGCTGAGTCGCGAGCTTGGACATTGGTGCTGTCCAAATCTCCTGGCCGAGACCCACGTTCATGTCAAATCCGATCCAGATCTGCAGGGCGGATTGGATGGTGTTGCCTGCCAAACCCAGCTCAGCAACCAGGGGGTGGCTATCGGCAGCCGTAATATTCACCGTCCATTGGCCGGGCAAGAAGGCAAAGCCGTGGATGGCGGTAGCGTGCGCCTCCATTTCCACAATCGACTGGTAACAGACTGCTCCCGGCGTACCGCTCGCCGGAAACTGTTTCAGGAAAACCATGGGCACAGTCTTGTTCACCAGGTCCTTGAAACTTTCGACAATCAGTCCCACTTCCCCGAGCGAATCTTCGCGCCCCAATATCCCAAGCAACTCGCTTGCGAATGCGACAGCATCGGCCGCGACCTTTACAGGTTCCTGGATCTTGCTCCTTCGTTCCGCGCGGATCAATTCCGTGCGAACGGCCTGCATTCCCGGGCCATAGACAGGTAACAAAACTGTTTCCATCGCCAGCGCCGTCACGCCTTCAGGAGACTTGGGAATCGTGAACCAACCCAGCGATTTCGGAAATCCGTACACTTCCCTGCCCAGCGCCATGGCGTACGGGCTATCGACAAAGATATAAGGATGAAACCAGAACGAGCGCTCACGCTTCCGGTCAATCACGCGCACCCAAATGGCGCATTCCTGCTCGGAAAAGGTTCCCTTGTCGCTGTCCGGCGGATTCAGGCTGGAGAGCTTGCCCAAGTCGTTAAAGGCCAAAAGTACGAAGGGCCCGGCAGGCTCAAACGCCACTTCACCGCCCGACGGAATATTCAAACGCTCGTCCAGAAGTTTTTGTAAAGCCTGGAAATCCGCTTGCAACACAAACGCGTAGAACCCAACACCTTCAGCTCGATACGGAGGCCTGATCATCAGGCTGCCGCCGTATTCGACATAAGGAACTGGCATCATTGCCCTCTCTAGTGCAGAAATTCTCGAGCTCTGCGCAGAATCGCCGGCTCGTGCGATTGCCTTGCAACTTGACGGCCAAGCGCAAGTAAGGGCTCCCGCTGATGGAACAGCCGTACGAGTTCCACTGCAACCCGAATTTGCCCGTTGAACGAATTCATCGCTCGCGCCGCTGTCAGCGCATCCATCAGAGCAACGTGGGATTCCTCCTTGCGGCCCAGTTCCCAAAGCGCCGCGCCGCGTACGCGCAAGAGATCGGGAAGTGAAACAGCCACGCCCAATTCACGCGACTGCTCAATTCCTCCGTCGATTTCCTGCAGCGCACCTTCTCTATCACCGCTGCGCAACAGACCCTCTGCCAGCAGACCGCGGAAAAGAGGCTCAATGACGCGCGATCCAATGGATCGCATCACCCGCAAAGCCTCACGCATGTGGTCCAGGCCGCCTTTCGCATCGCGTTGCCCGGCAAGTCCCCAGCCCCACAATCCTAGCGCCGCAGATATCCAAAAGGGATATGCCTGCTCCTGGCAGTAACGCATTGCATTCTCGCCGCACCGCTGAGCCTGGTCGAAATCGTCCTCGAAATACCCCGCCACCGCCTGGAAACTTAAAGCCCACCCGATACTAAAAGGATGTCGCAAGCTGCGCGCGTAGCCAATGGAGCGATTGGTCGCAGCGTCGCCGCGATCATACATACCAAGCTGACGATAGACACAGGACTGATAGCAGAGCGTCGCCACCAGCGGGTCTTGTCCGAAGCGATAGGCATGTTCGCGGAATCGCTCGGCGTCATAAAGCGCCTCAGCCGCTTCCAAATGCGCGCGGCTGCGCTCCAGATCACCTTTCCAAAACAGCGTATTACCGGCTGTCCAGTGGCCCTCCAGCCGCATGCCCTGGTCTGCCGCCGCTTCCCCGCCCGCTATCATCCGTTCGGCTGTTCGCAGGGCGTGGTCCAAGTTGCTGCGGACCAGGTTATAAACCCATACCCCCCAAAGCGTCGGCAGCTTCAGTGGCGATCCCTCGGCCCGCGGCAACAGGTGTTCGGCGCGCCCGTAGATATCACCCACCTCAGCGGCGCCGAATCCGCGTGTCGCAATCAAAGCGGGGCCTAGGCTCGCCAGTAGCCAAAGCTCCTGCACCGGATTCCGGTGTTCCTCTGGAAGCGCCTTTAAGATTTCGAGGCCCTTTTCGAAATGCCAGATTGCTTCCGAATAGGCCGAACGTTGCAAGGCCGCCGTGCCCGCCTCGCGCCAGTACGGAACTGCCTCCTCGCCTCGCCCTGCCTCCGTGAAATGATGCGCGACGACTTCGGGCTGACTGGCGGACATTTCGGGGAAGCTGGTTACCAGAATGTCCGCGAGTTCGCCGTGGAGCGCCGCCCGCGACTTCTTCAGCAGCGAATCGTATGCCGCTTCCTGCAGCAACGCGTGCTTGAAAATGTAAGAGCGACGCTCGCCGGCTCCGCGCAAGTAAAGGATGTCCGCGCTGACCAGACGGTTTAGATTTGCCCGCAGCACGGAATTCGGCAATCCGGCAAGGGCTTCGAGTAACGATTCGGGAAACTCTCTTCCCAGCACCGAAGCCATCCGCGCCACATTGCGCGCCTCCCCAAGCTGGTCCAGCCGCGCCAGAAATGAGTCGCGCAGGCTTTCAGGAACAGGCAGCTTGTCCGCCCGCGATCCTTCCGCTTCCGCTACCGTCCGGGCAATCTCTTCGATGAAGAGCGGCACCCCGTCTGAGTTCGCGACGATCTGTTCGAAGACCGCGCTTTCAAGAGCCCGGCCGCGCGTTGCCGCTTTGGCGAGTGAGCGCGCGTCCGTGCGCGACAACCGGTTCAAGGAAATGGCGGAGACATGGCTCCGCTGCCATGGCGGCAGATATTCCGGCCGATAAGTGAAGACGGCCAGCAAGGAACCCGCCGGCGCCTGATCGATCACCATCCCAAGCAGTTCTATTGTGCTGGGATCGGCCCAGTGCAGGTCCTCCACCACGAATAGGACCGGTTGCCGGGAGGCCCGTTGCATCAAGAGGCTCGTCAGCACTTCTAATGTCAAGATGCGCTGCCGCTCGGGCGTCGATTCCAGCGGTGAATAGCTTTCAGCCGGTATATTCAAGAGCTGCGCTAAAAGCGGAATAGTTTCATTCAAGTGAAAACCCAGTTCCGCCAGCAGGGCTTCAAGAATCCGCAGCTTCGCCATCGGCGGCAATACCCGCGTCTCCTGTTCGAACACGAACCGCTCGAAGAACTCGGTGATTGGATGCAGCGCCGTGTTTGCGTACTGGGCCGCGCAGAAGCACTCAATCAGCGCGGCTTTGGGATCCTCCGCCACCCGGCGTTTCACCTCATATACCAGCCGCGACTTACCGATGCCCGCCGCGCCGCTCAGCAGCATCACTTGCCCCTGACCTTCTCTCGCCTGCTCCCACCGCCCGAGCATCAGTTGCAGTTCCTGGCGCCGTCCTTCCAAATTCGTCAGTGCCGATTCGGGAAGCACTTCGAAGCGCGTCCGCGCGGTGCTGCGATTGAGCACTCGCACATACCGCAACATCCTGCCCCCGGGCAGTCTGAGTTCTCCACCTTCGCCCAATTCGAATTGCGTTTCCACGGAACGCCGCGTTTCAACACCGATCAGAACTTCATTCGGCGCTGCCCGCTCCAGCAGTGCCCGCGATAATGCGAACCCTTCGCCGCTCACCGAAGCAGCCGGCCCGCTTTCGGAAGCTTCCGCAACCGCCAAAGAGGTCTCCACCCCCAACCGCACATAGAACATGGAGTCGGCCGCGGAAAAGGCGCGCGCCACTGCCAGCGCTCCCTCCACCGCCAGGCGTGCCGCGTTTTCGCGTGCGCGCGGATATCCGAAATACGCCACCGCTGTATTTCCGGTCCAAGCGGACACATAACCTTCTTTAGCCGTGATGATCTTCGCGCATAAGGCGCGCCGCTCCGCCAGCGCAGCTTCGAAATCTTCCGGATCCTCGCTCGCCACAGTACCGGATACCTCCAGAGTCACGAAGGTAACCGGGCGCCGGTCCGCCATTCCTAGGATCAGCCGCGCTGTCGAGCCATAGTCTCCTCGAGCGGGTGTCAGCGCGATTTGCGTTTCAAAAAACTCGCTCAGCGACCCCGTTGCGTGAGGCCGTAGGTCTTCTATCAATGGCCGCGCCGATACATAGCGCTGTTCGCGGTCCTTAGCGAGCAGCTTCTCCACAATCCGCGCAATGCCGCTCGGAATCTCAGGCCGAATCTGGCGCACCGGTCTTGGCTCCTGGTAAAGCACGGCTTGCGTAAGAGCGGCGAGATTGTCCGCGAGAAACGGCAGCCGACCGGTGAGCAACTCATAAAAGACGACCCCCAAGGACCACAGATCCGTACGCGCATCGAGCGCTTCACCTCGCGTTTGCTCCGGCGACAAATAGGCCGGAGTGCCGACCACCAGTCCATCTTGCGTGATAACTGCCGAATCGTTGAACTTCGCAAGGCCGAAATCCAGCACCTTCACCCGCCCTTCGGGCGTCCGCATGAGGTTCGAACCTTTGATGTCGCGATGAATAATGCCCGAGGCGTGCGCCGCGGCCAACGCTTCCGCAGCCTGCAAAACATACCCGGCCGCAACTGCTGGGTCCGGCGGCCAGTCCTCCGCCGGGTAATCCGCCAGCTCGCGAAAACTCTTCCCGGCGATGTATTCCAGCACTAGAAACAGCCGACCGTCCTGCTCGTCAATGGCGTGAATCCCACAAATTCCCGGATGGTTCAGCCTCGCCGCTGCCTGGGCTTCACGAAGGAACCGTTGCCTCGCCTCGGCCCCGGTCGTCTCCGGCAGGATTTTAATTGCTACATGCCGGGTCAGCCGTGTATCGAGCGCTAGAAAGACTGCGCCCATTCCGCCTCGTCCGAGCAAAGAAAGAAATTGATAATGCCCGATGTTTCCCGGAACCACGCCAGACGGCAAAGCTGCGTACCAACTTGCATCCATGGGCGGCGAAACCATCGTTTCGTTCGCCGGTACATCCGAGTCGATGGGTAAACGATTGCGCCGCCCACGGAGTTGCGCTTCCCGTTCCGTTTCTCCGTCACCAGGCACTCGCTAAATTATAAGCGCCAATCGGGCGTGCAACGCGATTTGCTCGACCATAACGGAACTCTGCGATTAACGCCCGGGATGAACCCACGTTACGAGACAGCCACATATTCGCTCTGCACCATGCCGCCGGCAAACGAGCGCGTCGCCACATGTTGGAAACGGATATCGTGGGGCAACGGCCCAAACAGCGGAATCCCACTTCCCAGGAGCACAGGAATCCGTGTAATGGTCAAGTGCTGGATCAGTCCTGCCTGTAAGAAACGCTGTATGGTTATCCCGCCATCGACATATAGATGTTTCAGACCACGTTGGGAAAGTTGGGCGACGATCTCGCTCGGCGGGCCGGCCATGAAGTCACAGACCGCTCCGCTGGGCGCCGTCAACTCCGAGGTTCGTGTGCTGAGCACTATTACGGTTTTTGTGCCATAGGGCCAAGCGCCAAACGACAAGACTGTCTCAAACGTCTTGCGGCCGATTACGATCGCATCCACCGTGGCCATGAATTCGTCATACCCGTGAGGCTCGCAGTCGTCTCCAGGTAGCCAATCTAGCCCGCCGTCCTGCCTGGCAATGAACCCATCCAGGCTTGTCGCAATGAACACCGACGCCTTCATGTCAATCCGTAGCTACTTATTCTAGTCTTTAACTTTGTCCTCGGTCATCCACGTGATGATAGGGCAGTGGATACGCAGACGACAACCAGTTCGCGGCTATCGAGCATCGACGCGCTTCGCGGCGCTGTGATGATCCTGATGGCGCTGGATCATGTTCGCGATTTCTTCCACAGGGATGCCGCGACGTTCTCACCGACGGATCTGTCCAGGACTACGCCCGTCCTTTTCCTCACGCGCTGGATTACACATTTTTGTTTGCCGGTCTTCATGTTCACTGCCGGTGCGGGTGCGTTTCTCTGGTGGCGGCAAGGTCAACGTACCAAAGCGGCCCTCTCGCGCTTCCTCTGGACACGCGGGTTATGGTTTGCCGTATTGGAAGTGACCGTCATGCGGCTTGCCTATAATTTCAATTTCTCTTCCGCGTTTCCCTTCTATTTGCTCATCCTTTGGATCTTCGGCATATGCATGATCGTAATGGCTTTGCTGGTTCATTTGCCTCTGCGCGCGCTTGCCGCGTTGAGCGTGGCTGTGATTGCCTTGCATAATTGTCTGGACGGTATAAAGCCGGCTCAATTCGGTTCCGGCGCATTGGTTTGGAATTTGATTCACCAGCCGGGCCTGGCGCCTTTCGCAGGCACGTCCGTACTGGTCACTTACACGCTCTTGCCTTGGATCGGGGTGATGGCAGGTGGCTTTTGTTTCGCTGTCGTATTCACGCAAGATCCGTCATCCCGGCAGCGAATTATGCTGAGACTCGGCTGGACCCTGACCATCGCGTTCATAGCAATTCGGGCGCTAAATAGATACGGCGATCCGGCACCATGGTCAGCCCAGAAGTCGGCAGTATTTACCGCCCTCTCTTTTCTCAACTGCACGAAATATCCGGCCTCGCTCGACTTTCTGCTGATGACATTGGGGCCCGCATTGTTAGTCCTGGCCTATTTCGATAAACATCCCTTCAAGGCCGTAAACCCGCTGGTGATTTTTGGCCGAGTACCGATGTTTTATTTCGTATTGCATTTTTATCTCATTCACAGCCTCGTGCTGCTGCTCGCTTGGATCCGCTACGGTAACGCGGCCTTCACGTTCATGTTCAATCCCCTGCCCTCAATGGGTGGGCCGAAGCAGCTTTTCCCGTCGAATTTCGGCTATAGTCTTTGGGTGGTGTATGGAATGTGGCTCGTGACTGTCGTGTTGCTGTATCCGGTTTGCAGATGGTTTGCCGACGTGAAAGCCACAAGGCGCGATTGGTGGTTGAAATATCTGTAACAGGAAACTGAAAATGAGTGACGAACAACAAAGCACAAAGAACTTGAAGACTTCGATAGCGCCCATGTTGTCGGTGCGGCGTGGCGCGGCCGCGATCGAGTTTTATAAGGCAGCGTTCGCAGCTAGTGAACTGTTCCGCATCGATGACGAGAGCGGAGCGGTAGTCGCCCGGCTGTCCGTAGAAGGGGCGGAGTTCTGGGTGGCGGACGAATCCCCAGAGAACTTCAACTTCAGCCCGGAGTCGCTTGGCGGCGGTTCGGTGCGGATGGTAATGATCGTGGAAGATCCGGATAGGGCGTTCGAACGGGCCATTGCGGCAGGCGGCAGGCAAGTTTGGCCCGTGGCGGATCAGTATGGTTGGCGGCTAGGACGGCTGGTCGACCCTTTCGGGCATCATTGGGAGGTTGGCAAACCCCTCTAGTGAACCGATTGTCGCGCTCACTTGCTTCCGCGCGCGCACCAACCAAACAGCAACCGCCATTCAGCCATTTGCACCTGTTCGGCAGCAGCTTCCGCCTGACCGCCTGCTTGAACCGCCTCCTCGCACCACCTAATAAATAGAAACGGATCCCAAGCGGATTTCAGGCGCCAATGTTTGGGACCTTTGTCGTTCAATGTGTTTGCCGCCGCCGCATGCAGTTCCGAGAAGATCGGATGATTGCCGACCTGCCGGAACCAATATGCCGCATTGGATAAATCCGGTTCTATGCGGTGCGCAATGCCGTGCCAGTAACTTCCCTCAGCGGAGTGGATATCTTGCGAAACCTGATGACTATCAGCCCAACAGCCCACGCGAAGCAGCAAACCCGCCAAGGCGGCTTGTCGATCCCGCGCATCGGGGAACAAGAGAGCGGGGCCCTGCGATCGGATGGCAGCGCAGGCTTCTACATCCGGCCGCATGGCGCTTTGGAACAACGGGAGATTCCCGTGGCTGGAGGAAAGGAGATGCTCGACCTGCGGCGAAAGCAATGCCATATGAAATTTCGGCACTTGGCTAAGTGACGACGCGTCCCCGGAATGTGCGCGATCCAAGCAGAAACACGATTACCACAGAAGCGATCAAAGCGAACAGAATCCAGAATAGCGGCAGCGTGGGAAAATCTTTTCCGGCTACAGGCGGCACCATGGCATAGCGGAGGCCTTCGGCTGCGTACGTGAGGGGGTTGACCAGCGTAAAGATCTGAAACCAGCGGATGTTTCCCAGCGCTCCCCAAGGGTAGTAAGTGCAGCCGGTGAAGAGCAAAGGCGTGAAGATCAAGGTAAACATGAGGCTGATTTGGTCCGGCTTGATAATGGTCCCCATAAGCAGGCCCACAGTAGATCCGACGAGGGCGGTCAGCAGAACCATCCCGACAAGCGTCAGGACGCGGTCCGTTCTGACATGGAAGCCGCTGCCGAGAATCAGCCAACCGAGAGGAAAGATAACCGAACTGGCGATCGCACCCCGGACTGCTCCGAATAGGACCTTTTCGAGCGAGACGAACCACACGGGCATCGGCGCCAGCAGCCGGTCGTCGATCTCCCGCGCAAAGCCAAGATCGAGCACCAGCGGCAGTGTCACCCCTTGCATAGCGGCGATCATGCCGGTAAGGGCGACGATGCCCGGCAGCATCAGAGCGGCGAAATTCGGAGCAGCGAGCCCGATGCCTGGCAGCACTTTCCCGAAGATGAACAGAAAAAACAAGGGCTGCATCAACGCTTGCAGTAAAAAGGGAATGAACTCGCGGCCGGTGACGACCATATCCCTGCGAAATGTCGCCAGGAATGCGGCCAACGCGAGCGATGTTCGGGAGCCGGTGTGCTCAGGGGTGTACTCAGCGGTGTTCGTCATCGCAGGTGTCTTCCGGTCAGCGATAGAAACACTTCTTCGAGAGAGGGCTTCTTCACGCTGACGTTGCGAACTTCCGCCCCGGCCTCGGCGATTGCCTGCGCTGCGCTGCCGATCAGCGAATGCACGTTATCGCCGAAGAGTTTATGTGTGTAAACGCCCAGTTCGTCGGGGCCTGTTCCGGCGGCCACCGTGTCGACCTTTAAAGTTCCGGGAAACAGGGACAAAGCCATTGAGATGCGCTGGTTAATCTGAGCATGCTCGCTTCCGGCGACGAATGTTTGCAACTCCAAAGCGCTGCTGCCGGGCAGAGTTCGCTTGAGCTTTTCCGGTGAATCGTTCACCAGAATCTTTCCGTGATCCATGACCGCGATACGGTCGCAGAGCTGGTCGGCTTCTTCCATGTCGTGCGTCGTAAGGAGAATCGTCAGGCCACGAGCGTGCAACTCGCGGATTCGCTCCCATAGAAACAGTCGCGATTGCGGATCGAGATTGTTAGTTGGCTCATCGAGGAACAGCACTTCAGGCGTGTGCATGAGTGCGCGAGCGATCATGAGCCGCTGGACCATGCCACCTGAATATTGACTCACTTTTGCGTTCTTTCGGTCTCCAAGACCGAGCTGATCGAGAAGGCTGTCGGCGAGCCGCTCCCGTTCGCGGTGCGCTACTCCGTGGTAAGCCGCATGGAAGGTGAGAATTTCGCGCACTTTCAAGCTTCGATCGAGATTGCTTTGCTGGGGTACCACGGCAATGCGCTGTTTCACGCCGATCGGATCCTGCGCCACGTCGATGCCCCCGATGAACGCCGCGCCGGAAGTAGGCACAATGCCAGTTGTTAAAACTCCGATGGTGGTCGTCTTACCTGCTCCGTTCGGTCCCAGGAGTCCGAAGATCTCACCCCGGCTTACTGTGAACGAAACATCATCAACGGCGTTCGTCTTGCCCTTGGCGTAACGCTTGACGAGATTTGTCACCGCAATGGCAGCCTGTGCGCGGATACTGTTGAGTTCGGATTGGTTCGCGATGGCCGTCACAAGCGTCAGCTACCCATTATGCGATGGCACGCCGGCGCACAAAGTACCCGCAACTCAGAAGGTCAAATGCAAGTCCGCTTGCAGGAATCGCGGGCTTCCAATCGTGTGCTGGATGTACCCCAGACTGCCGGCTGGAGTAGAAAGCGGCGGCGGCTCGTATCCGGAGAAGAACGAGACGTCATTATTCGGGGCGTCGAAGCTGGGGTGATTGAAGACGTTAAACGCATCGAAGTTGAAGCGCAGTTTGACGCGCTCCGTCAGACTGAAACTCTTTCCCAGCGAGACGTCGAAGCGGTTTTGAAAGGGTCCCCGAAAGATGTTGCGGCCCGCATTGCTGAAGCTCGATTCATAGATATCGCAGCCAGGCGCACAGGGCGGAACTCCGTTCGTTCCGGGCGCCACGTATTGCGGAGCGAAATCATTCGCGTTCAGGACGGGTTTGCCGGCGTTAACGCCTGTCGTGCCCTGTAAGGTTGCTTGACCAGCCGTGACGCCACCCGCCAAACCAACAAGCGGGTTAGTAATTTCATCGGCTGAGCTGTAATAGAGACTTGCGACCGATCCGGAGTAGTCGTAGACGCTGTACGGTTGGCCGCTTTCCGCCACGAATTGACCCCCAAGAGTCCAGCCATTGACGATGCTCCCCAACACGTGCTGGGAAGTCAGCTTGGGAATCTCATAGTTGAAATTGACCAGAAAGACATTGGGCTGATCGAAGTCGGAAGAGGCATAAGCCGACTTCGGATCGAGCGGATTTTCGCCGTTGTAGAACAAACCGAGGCCGCTTTGTTCATCGAGACTGTGCGAGCGGGTATAGGTGGCGGTAAACTCCAAACCGTGGGACAGCCGCCTTTTCAGGGAGAGCTCGAGAGCGTTATACCAGGAGATTCCCTCCGCTTGGTAATACACCGAATTCATGTTGTAGCCGATATAGGGCACACGAACCGGCGCATTCCCGTCGTATTGAGCGTTGATCGTCTCGTAGGCATTGGTGTTATCTCCGCCGGGACAAGCCTGCGCCGGGATTTGGCTGCAGACGTAACCATAGGAATAGCTCTGGCCGTTTACTGGATGCTGGGGCGTCGCGAGCAACGGTTGATTGAACGGAATGGGGATGACGCCATGCAGGCCGTGGTTGCCGACGTAGCCAATGGTAACGAGCCAGCTAGTGGCAGGTTGGAATTGAAGATCGAACGTCCAGTTCTCGGAATACGGCAACTTATTGGCCGGATCGTAGCCGCCAAACAGGAATGGACCGAACGCATTGCCGGCGGGATAATTATTGGAGGCGGTCTGAGCCAGGTTCGGTAGGAGGGCTTGAAAGGCGGCCGGATTATTTGGCGGCGTGGCGGGCGCGGCGGTTCCAAATGGAGCCTGGAAGGTGGCGCCATCGGTAGAGTAAATCGGAGTCACGAACGGCGGCGCCAGTGTAACACCGAAAGGTCCGTTGTAGCCGCTGCCTGCGCTCGGTGAAAACTCGCTGAAAAATTCGCCGCGGTCCGCGTACATCCCGAAGCCGGTGCGTACCGTCACTTTGGAAGTAGGACTGTAAGCGATGCCGATCCGGGGCTCGAGCATCCATTGCCGCGCATTCAGCAACGAGTTGCCGGCGCCCGCGGTGGCAAACGACGGATTATTTCCGGCTACTTCGAGACCGGAGTTCGTGATGGTATCGGTCGCGGCGTTGTAACGATACAGATTGCTGTCGAAAGCGGTGAGGCGGCCGTATTTCTCCGTAAGGGGGCCGTCGTAATCCCAGCGCAGACCGAGTGTCAGAGTCAAATTGCTGGCGATCTTGTAGTTGTCGTTCACGTACGCGCCGACTGTGTCGGAGCGATAGTAACGATTGCTCGATCCCGAGAAGGCAACTGAGTAGTTGCCGGTTTGCACGTTGCCCTGCAAGAAATCCGTGAGACTGGCGAAATCGATGATATCGGTGTTGTCGTCATTGTTGACGATGTTGAGCTGAGTATGGTCCCACTGGGCTCCGAACGAAATTGTATGGCGACCCTTGATCCAGCTCACCGTGCTTCCGTACTCCCATTGGTTCTGGAACATGCCCTCATTCCCAAAGCTGGTGGGGGTACCGAAACTGAATCCGTTGGCCAACGTGGGATCGAAGCTCGATATTTCGATGTCCGGAAATTTCGTGGATCCCAGCAGATTGATACCAAACTGAGAGGGCGAAAACGGTTCAGCGGTGCTGGCGTAGGCCTTCATACGAGTGAACCCGGCACGCTGCTGCCAGGTCAGCGATGGCGTCAGAATCGTGCTGTTGTCAATGGAGATTACCTGGCTGCCTGCCGCAAGCTGTTGAGGGAAACCAAGAGTATTGTCGCCGTATCCAAAGGGCGTGGTTGTGGGATCGTTCTGCGCGTAATACTTGACCGCCAAGCGATCTTTATCGCTGAAAATATAATCCATATTGGCGGTTCCCTGATCGACTTGACTTTGCGCATTCGGCCCTTGCAGAATCGAGTCATAACCGAGCTGTATCGCCTCCGCGGGGTCCGTAATGCCGGCGCTGGGAATCAGGTACCGGCCGCTTTTCAACTTGGCTTGCAACAAGGAGAGGGAGATGGGGCTCAGTTGAGAGGGCGAAAGATTAGTAAGCGAGGCTATCGCGCCCGCGCTGCGATCGTCCGTCAAACCGAGTGGCACCGTGACTTCTCTGGTGGCGTCCTGAGCGTCCGCAATCCGCGTTCCCTGGTAACCGACGAAATAAAAAAGCTTGTTCTTCTTGATGGGACCGGCTAAGGTCGCCCCGAACATATTGCGATTTAGGAACGGAACTTTCTGGTTGGCGGGAATGGAAGGCGACGCGTTATAGAAAAATGGCGCGGCATTCATATCGCTGTTTTGGAAGTGCTCATATATTTGTCCGTGCAGTGAGTTCGTGCCGGAGCGTGTGAGGACCGAGATGTGAGCACCGCTGTTAGCGCCTTGAGACGCGTCATACATGGCTGCGTTTACGCTGATTTCCTGAATGGTTTCCGGAGCCGGTGTCGGCAGAGCCTGGCCAATCGCGCCGTACACCGAAGTGCTGGTCGTGATTTCTCCGCCGGCGCCGAAGCTCTCACCGGTATTGAGAACGAAACGGTTCTCGCCCACCTGGCTGGTGGAATTTCCGTTGAATAGATTGTTAGTCCCAATGCCGTTCAATGAAAAGCTGTTGCTGGTGTCGCGCTGTCCGTTAGCAAAAATAGCCTGATTGCCAAGACCCGCGTTGCTGCCGGATCCGCCTAGAAAATCGGCATGCACGCCCGGCGCGAGAATCGCCAATTGCGTAAAGCTGCCCGTACCGAGAGGTGTCTGCTGAATCGTGAGTTGATCCACTACGTAACCGTTCGTTGTATCGACCTGATTCATCAGCGGACTGCCGGTTACTTCGATGGTGGTCGCGGTAGCGCCCACTTTCAGGTTCCCGTTCACGGTGCTGGTTCTGTCGCCCTGCACGGGAACATCGATGTGTGTCTCGGTTTCAAACCCGGCTTTGGTAATCGTGATCTCATACGTTCCGACCGGCAAGTTCGGAATCGAATAGGAACCGTTCGTCTCTGTGTGGACCGGAACCTTCAGATTGGTGCCCAGGTTCCGGGCTGTCACTGCGGCGTCCGGAACAGATGCGCCGGACGCGTCCTTTACCGTGCCGGTCACCGCGCCCAACACTACTTGCGCGGCAAGGCGGGCCAGAGGAGTATCCAGGAGAAAGAAAGCTGCAATCAGTAACGCGAGGACAGCGATAGGGCGAAGTGAGTTCGAAAACACATTGACCTCCTGAAGTTTGGATGATACAGCGCGATTCGGCTACAGTGATCTGGCCGAAGACCCCGAGTGCAGCGAGGCACCCACCGGATTCAGTCTAAAGCTTTTGAGATCCTTTTTGAAGAGGTAAGAGGCGGAACTTACATTCGTGACTGATCCGTCATGGATTTGTAACGCGCGGGGATCGGCTGCGAATCCCTACCAATGCATAACCTGGCCGCCATCCACATTGATAGTCTGACCAGTTACTTGAGCCGCCCGCGCGGACGACAGGAACACCACCATGTCCGCGATATCGTCCGATTCCTGCCAACGGCCGAGCGGCACCACATTCCGCACCTTTTCGCCTGCCCAATCCTCGTAGGTACGACGCCGATCCGGAGATTGTTGCTCGTTCCAAGCCTGCCAGACCTGCCGGTTAAGCGGCGTTCTGACCATGCCGGGATTCACGACATTCACACGCACATTGTGAGGCGCCATGTCCTTCGCCAGGCACTGCGCGAAATTGATGTTCGCCGCTTTGCTGGCGCTGTAAGGCGGATCCGTCTGCGAACCGATCTGACCGGCGACAGATGCAACAAATACCAACGTCCCGTTTCTTCGCTCAATCATTCGAGGAGCAACGGCATGTGCCACATGAACCATTCCCATCACATTCACGTTCAAAACCTTCGACCAATCACTTGCTTTCAGGTTGGTGAACGGAAATCCGAACTTGCCTGAGCCCGTCGCCGCTGCATGCACCAGATGAGACACAGGTCCCAAGGCCGCTTCCGTCTCTCGCAGTGCCGTCTCAACCGCCGCGGCGTCGCTCACATCGACCACTGCTCCGTACGATGGCCCTCCGCTCTCGCCCGCCAGCATTCCTGCCGCGTCCTCAGTTGTGTCAGAAACGTCCCACAATGCAACCCTGCATTCTTCGCGCGCCAGCATCCGGGCGCATGCCCACCCGATACCGCTGGCCCCGCCAGTGACAACCGCAACGTGTCCACCCAGTTCCAATTCCATCGATTCTAATGCGCTGTATACCCGCCGTCCATCATCAAAACAGCTCCAGTGAAAAACGTCGCATAATCGCTCGCCAGGTACGCGAAGAAAGCGGCCACTTCCTCCGGCGTCGCCACTCTGCCAATAGGGTGATTGCGCCGCAGCATGTCCCAGAAACCTGCTTCGTCACCCGATGCTTTCGCCGAATTGTGAACAATGGGTGTATCCACCGTACCGCATGCCACCGCGTTCACGCGAATATTGTGTTTGGCATATTCCACCGCCATCTGGCGCGTCATCTGATGCAGTGCGCCCTTGGAAGGTCCATACGCTCCTTGCATGGGAATGCCTGCTTCGCCTGAAATGGACCCAGTCATAAGGAAGAGGCCACTTTGCTGCTTCATCATGATCGGAATCACGTGCCGCGCGGCCCAGTAGGCCGCCTTTACATTGGTGTTCATCACCGAATCCCATTCTTCAGGCGTGTGCTCATGGATGGCCCGCACCACGCTCACACCGGCGTTGCTCACCACAATGTCAATGCGTCCGAAATTTTCCATGGCCGCTTGAGTGAACTGTGCCGCTGTGCTTTCTTCGGCAACATCTCCCTGCACCGTGACGAGCTTCGGTCCGAAGTCGGCGCGACACGCGCGTAGCTCGTCAGGTATTTCGGGCCGCCGGTCCACCGCGATCAACCCTGTGACACCGCACTCCAGGTAGCGGCGCGTGATCGCGAGTCCGATCCCGGAAGAAGCGCCAGTTACGATCGCAACTTTGTTGCTGAGCGAAATGTTCATATCTGATTTCTCGAAGCAGATGGTATAGATGATAAGTTTACTTTTTCAAACGAACGGACTCACGAATGCGACGAAGAGATTTTCTCGCGGGTGCGGCAGAGCTGGGCGTGACAGCGCTGGGGGCGGCGGTCCTTGCAAGTGCGCCCATGTCGGCACAAAGCGCGGATTCTTCGATCGAAGTCTTCATCGACGAACCCATCGGCACGATCTCACGCAATCTATACGGACATTTCACCGAACACATCGGCGGCGTGATCTACGACGGCGTCTGGGTTGGTGAAGACTCGAAGATTCCCAATGTGGATGGTATCCGCAAACCTCTAATCGAGGCCTTGAAACGGATCAAGGCGCCTGTGATTCGCTGGCCCGGCGGCTGCTTCGCCGACAGTTACGACTGGAAAGACGGAATCGGACCTCGCGCGCAGCGCCCGACCCGAACGAATTTTTGGGAGGCGGATGCGGACGCGAAGCGCCTCCACGAACAAGGCGTTCAGCTCTTCGAGAGCAATGCATTCGGCACCGACCAATTTGTGCGCTTTTGCAGACTGAGCGGCGCAGAACCGTATCTTGCCGCCAATCTGCGTAGCCTTCCCGCGCTTGATTTCGATCATTGGGTGGAATACTGTAACTCCCCCGCGGGCTCGACAAGCTACGCCAAGATGCGCGAGGCCGCGGGAGCGCGCGACCCGTTCAACGTTCAATACTGGGGCGTCGGCAATGAGAGTTGGGGTTGCGGCGGTAATTTCAGGCCCGAGGACTACGCTTCGGAATTTCGCCGCTTTACAACCTGGGTACCTTCTTTCGGCCAGGATTTGTGTTTCATAGCAGCCGGTCCTGATAACGACGACATGGATTGGACACGCCGCTTCTTCGAGCAGATCTTCGCCGGCCCGCACGCCTACCGTAACCGGCATTTTCGCGGCTTTTCCATTCATCACTATTCAAGAGTTCCCAATGGCGACGCGCTCCGCTTCACCCCGAAAGAGTGGTACGCCCTGCTGCATAGTGGAGAGGAAATGGAGCAGATCATCCTCGACACCTGGGCCGTCATGGGTGAATACGACAGCGATCACCACGTCAAATTGGTCGTTGACGAGTACGGCTCATGGCACCGCGAAGGAACCGAAATCGATCCTACGCATATCTTCGGTCAGCAGATCACCATTCGTGACGCGCTGCTCACCGCACTGACCCTCGACTGTTTCAACCGACACCCCGAAAAGGTGTGCATGGCGAATTGCGCGCAGTTGGTGAACAACTTGAATGCGCTCTTCCTGGCGCATGGGGACAGATTCTGGATGACGCCCAATTTCCACGTATTCGAAATGTATGCCGCACATCAGGACGCCCAAGCCGTGCGCGCCACGTTTGCCGCGCCAAGAATTGCCTCCGCCATCACAGGATCCCAAGATGGCTTCTGGGGCCTGAAGGGCTCAGCCTCGTTAAAGAACAAAACACTCGCGGTCACGGCCGTGAATCCGAGCACGGATGCACCCCGGGAAACCGAAATCGTCCTGCGCGGCGCGAATGTGGCCTCAGCGTCCGCCACCGTTCTGAACAGTACAGACATCCATGCGCACAATACATTCGAGCAGCAGAATGCTGTCGAGCCGAAACAAGCTGCTGTGAACGCGCAAGGGCGCGTGCTGCGTTTCACTTTTCCGCTGGCTTCGGTCTCAAAGCTAACGATTCAACTGACCTAAGCGCCGCCGTCGCGAGCGCCACCTTCGATGCAGGCCGCCGTCCCAGTTTTTCGCAAATCATCCTTCCGGCCGCGGTCAACTTCGCCAGGTCAACGCCGCTCTCGACGCCCATCCCGTCCAGCATGTAAACAACATCCTCGGTCGCGACGTTGCCGCTTGCCCCCGCGGCATACGGACAGCCTCCCAGCCCCGCTACCGAGGCGTCTACCACCGTGACGCCCAGTTCTAGACAAGCAAAAATGTTCGCCAACGCCTGCCCCCACGTGTCATGGAAATGCACGGCTAGCTGCTCAATCGGAATTTGCTGGGCAACCGCCTCGACCATGGCCCGCGCCCGCAAAGGCGTGCCTGTGCCGATTGTGTCTCCGAGTGAAATCTCATAACAGCCCAAGTCTGCCAATTGCTTGGCAACGCCTGAAACGGTGGAAAGCGCAATCTCCCCTTCATAGGGACACCCCAGCGCGCAAGACACGTACCCGCGGACCTTTATGCCCTCCACGATGGCACGCGCGGTAACGCGCTCCACCCGTTCCATACTTTCAGAAATCGAGGCGTTGATATTCTTCTGCGAAAAAGTCTCCGACGCCGCCACAAACACCGCAACCTGGTCCGCTCCCGCCTCTATTGCGGCTTCGAGCCCCTGCAAATTCGGAACCAGCACTGGATACGAAACGCCAGGCACTCGCCGCACGGACCGCAGACACCGCTGCCGTGTCGGCCATCTGCGGCACCCATTTCGAGGAGACGAAGCTCCCGCATTCCACGGTCTTCAGTCCCGCCTCAACCAGCTCTTCGATGAGCCTCACCCGCACGTCGACCGGCAAAGCCTGCGCTTCGTTCTGTAGTCCGTCGCGCGGCGCAACTTCCACAATGCGAACGTGCGCGGGAATCGTCATGGACGTGCCCGAACCTACTCCTCCGCGGTCCAATCTTGTTTGTGTTTGGGTTTGTTGCGGACGGCCTTCTCGTCCAGAACGCGGCTGGAGGGTGGCGATCCCACGCGCTTGCGTGCCATGGCCTTCACGGCTTTGGTTTTATCGTATTTGGGCCGCTTGCGAGCCACGGAGAAATATCAGATGACGCGGTCGTCCGCCATTCGGGTGTCGACCGATGGGTCCATCTCTCCGGCCGTCAGTAGATTGAAAGCGATCTTCGCCCGTGACGGGATGAAGCTCCAAAGCCTCTCGGCCGTTCGGCGCTCCTCGTCCTGAATCTCCCGCGCCAACCGTTCGGTGGCGGCGTCTCCCGCTGCCCGTGCCACACCGGCCAGCGCCTCGTACATCGCGCACTCGCTCGCCTCAACAGCGTACGCTATCACTAAGTTCTGCGCCAGCCGCTCTTCAACCGTATGCGTAAGTTGCGCCGCCTTCGGGCTCACCCCGAAAAGATGCGCCAGCAGACCTTTCGCCGTCGAAGGACTTCCGCCCAATTCCTTGAGCCGTTCTGTCAGACGTTTTCCCTGGATTTCAGTCTCGCGCGCATGAATCAAGAAGGTGTCTTGCACCTCGGCATCGTCACCTTCGCGTGAAAAGGCCCACAGTTGCGTCTGAAAACTGCTTTCCGCAGCGACTGCATCTTGTAAGTACCGCTGAATCACTTCGTGTGTGCTATCGGCCACTCAGTTGCCCCTGTGTTCGAAATGCCAGGGCTAAGCCGCAGCCACGCGCTGCGACTCATTGGGCCAGAACGCAAGCTCCAAAAATTCCGCTTCAAAACGCGCCTGCTCCCTGGGATCGTGCGATGGCCGGAGCACCTTGCAGCAATCCCGCAGAGCCTGCTCGAGCGGCTTCTGCAATCCTTCTTCCCCGATAACGGCTCGCACTAGCTCGCGCGCTGCCTTACGGGCAGCTTCTTGGGTTTTCGCAAACATAAGCGCTTCGTAGCGGTCATTGATTAACTGCGTTCGTCGATTCATGGCAAACCCTCACTGCGTTGGATGCGCCTAACCGGATTTTTGGTGCGTCTGGATCGCCGTTGCTTCCCGGCCGCCGTCCAGTCTTCGCGCAGCTTCCGCCAGCAAATCACAAACTTCCTGATCGCTCGACTGGGAGAAGTCCTCGTACCACGCCCCGACGGCTCCAAAGTGTTCCGGAGCCGCCGCGCAGATCACCTCATCTGCTTCGCTTTCCAGCTCTTGACAAGTTTGACGAGCTCCCACCGGAACAGCAATCGTCAGCTGCCCTGCACGTCTCGATCGTACCCATCGGGCCGCCGCCAGCATGGTCGAGCCCGTGGCCAGACCGTCGTCTGTCAGCACCACGCTCCGTCCTTCGATCGCAATCGCCGGTCTGCCCTCGCGGTACACAGCTTCCCGGCGTGCTAACTCCTGCCGCTCACGCTCGGTGACCTCCTCGATCGCCGGGGCACGAATCCGGAGCCGTGCGATGAGATCGTCGTTAAGCACCCGGACTCCGCCGCTCGCAATGGCGCCCATCGCCAACTCCTCCTGGCCGGGAACACCCAGCTTCCGGACCACCACCACGTCCAACGGAGCACACAGCCTCAGAGAGATCTGAAACCCCACGGCAACGCCGCCCCGGGGCAACGCCAGTACTACGGTATCGCGCTCCAGCACGCGCCCCTCCACCAGCTCGGCCAAGATGCGGCCGGCCTCAGCCCGATTTCGGAACGACTTAACCACTCATCAACCTATTGAGGTACATTAACTCTCTCTATGTAAGACGCTGGCCTGCAAGAATTTGTTGCGGCAGTCGCGCTTCCCTTAAAGCTACGTCCCCTCCCGCCCCGTATTGAAACCGCGCCCGCCCGTCGATAAGGTCATAAGCGGGATCACCGCCAATCCGACACTGACCGCGAAACTGATACCGAAACTGACACCGAAACTGACAAGATGTCCGCTAAGCTCCTGATATTGGGCCTGAGTCCGGGACTTCTCCTTGCCGGAACCCAAAGCGCCGCACCAGCGAGGTTCCCGCTTGCGGCCGCTGCCGCACCGGCCGTGAACGTTCCGAGCCTGCTCGCCAGCCCCAACCTCAATCAAGTCGTACACCCTCTGCTCAGCAATTCAGCGACTCTTATCTTGGCGCTGCTCATCCTGCTCGTGTTGCTGGTCCTGGTATCGGTCATCGCCCTGCGCGCTCGGCTGCAGCGCGGAACCGAAAAATTACAGCAGGATCTCGCAACGCAGGTCTCCTTGCGAGAGGCCGCCGAGAACGCCAACAAAGCCAAAGCCGATTTTCTCGCGACCATGAGCCACGAGATTCGCACTCCGATGAACGCCATCATCGGCTTCACGGATCTCGCGCTCAAAAGCGACCTCAATCCGGAGTTGCGCGAATACCTCGATACGGTTCGAACCTCCGCCGATTGGCTCCTTCATATCGTTCATGACGTTCTGGAATTTTCTCGCGTCGAAGCGGGCCGCCTGCAACTCGATGAAGGGGAGTTCTCACTCGCCGAATGTATCCGCTCGGCCATCCGGATTATTCAGCCGGAGGCTAATGCCAAAGGCCTCGTCGTACGCGAGAGAATCGATTCGCAAATCCCTTCCCTACTGTGCGGCGACCCCACTCGCCTCCGTCATGTCCTTTTCAATCTGCTCGATAACGCCGTGAAGTTCACCACCACCGGCAGCGTCATGCTGACCGCTACCGTCGAATCCAAATCGACCGACGCCCTGCTCGTCCGCATCTGCGTCGCCGATACCGGCATCGGCATCCCGCCCAGCAAGCAGAAGTACATCTTCGAACCGTTCGCCCGTACCGATCTCGGTAATCCCGGCCGCTTCGGCTCGCCCGGTCTCGGTCTCGCCATCTCACGCAAGCTGGTGGACCTGATGGGCGGAGCTATGGAGTTCCAAAGCCAAATCGGCGCCGGCACTACGTTCCAATTCACTGCTTGGCTGCGCAAATCGCACCACTGCGAGCAAGAAACAACCGCGCTACCGAACCTGTCTCTATCCAATCTGATCGCTTCGGAGGGAACATCTCCCACTCCGGCCTTGCCGAACCCGGTCACAGCAGCCGCGGCACCCGCGCCGGCGCTCTCCATCCTGGTCGCCGAAGATAATGCCGTGAATCGCCGTCTGGTCACAAAACTCCTCGAATCTAATGGCCACCATGTCACCTCCGCCATCAATGGCAAAGACGCCGTTCAAAAATTTGCTACTGCCTCGTTCGACATGATTCTCATGGACGTCGAAATGCCCGAAATGGACGGCCTCGAAGCCACCCGCATCATCCGCGCCACCGAAAAGCAGGGTTCACGCGTCCCGATTTATGCCATCTCGGCTCATACCTTATCCACTGACCGCGATAACTGTTTTGCCGCCGGCATGGACGGCTTCCTCTCCAAACCCATCGACGTAAACGACGTCCTGAAGCTTGCCCGCGCTCTCGGAGAGAATCGGCCATCGCTTGAGAAGCTCGCTAGCGCTCTGGGAACCACACAACAGCCCGAAACCCCAGCGCCAAGTCCACGTGCTCCTCGCCCTTCCGAAGAAGTAAACGCTACTCCGTAGCTCTTGACTCAGCCCGCCGCGCTCACAATTCCAAGCGCCCGTCATACATCATGTCGCGAACCCGGAACTTGCGCGTAACGTGCATCGACCCGAATTGCACCAGGAACGTCACGTCTTTACCACCGGCGCGAATGGCCGCACTGCGCGGAAAGAACACATGAAGCGTGCCTGTCGCCACGTCCAGTTTCACGTCGTCCGGACGAATCGGCGCCCCGTCGCGCGGAATCAATCTCGACGTCCCCATCACTCCTTCGAGCAACGGCTCAGGATCCTGCACTTTCCTCCCGGAATCGTTTTCGTCAACGCTGCTCGATTGCGTCTGTAATTTCCCGGCGCTCGCATATCTGCCCGCGGGCGCCAGTCCCGTCACTGTGAGGATGTAATCTTTCGTCACTTGCGCCGGCGTATAGACGTCGCCTTCCACGCGGTCGCTCGCCGGCAGCTTAAGAATCGCTTCCCTTACTGGTAACGCGCTGTCCCAACGCACCGTCACTTCGAGCGTCGGCGTACGTCCGCTCGTGTCGCGGCCCGGGCCGCCGTCCCAGTTGGCGCCCGAATTCGGTTTTGTCCCGGCGATCCCCGCCTCCGCCGCGCCCGGCAACGGCGGCGCTGCTATATCCTCCGGGCTGAGTTCAGGCCCGAACGCCACGTTCGCCGGTTGCGCCCAGGGCGAATCCAGCAATATGTGCCGGGCATCTTCCACGGTCCACTTGTTAGGATCTTTGTCCCAGGGTTGCGCCGCGAACAAGGCAAGTGCCGCTATCCCAAGCAATGCCGCTCGTGATCCCGCTCGCGCCCTTTTCGTCACGTTAGATTCCCAATTCGCGCTTGCTCTCCGCAAACTGCGCCGCGGCTTCTTCCAGTTCTTCGCGCGTATGCGCCGCCGACACTTGCACGCGAATGCGAGCCTTCCCTTGCGGCACCACCGGATATGAAAAGCCAATCACGTAAATGCCCTTCTTCAGCATCAGATCCGCCATGCGCGTCGCCAGCGCCTCATCGCCCAACATCACCGGCACAATCGGATGTTCTCCAGGCAAAATGTGAAAGCCGTTCGCCGTCATGCGTTCCCGGAACAGCTTCGTGTTCGAAAATAGGCGCTCCCGAAGTTTCGAACTCTCCGTCAGAAGCTCCAGCACCTTGATAGACGCCGCGACAATCGGCGGCGCCACCGAATTCGAAAACAAGTACGGCCGCGACCGTTGCCGCAGCAGCGCAACAATCTCTTTCCGCCCGCTCGTATAACCGCCGCTCGCGCCACCGAGCGCCTTGCCCAACGTCCCGGTCAGAATATCCACGCGTCCCATCACATTGTGAAACTCAGGCGTGCCACGTCCCGACTTTCCCATGAACCCTACCGCATGCGAATCGTCCACCATCACCATCGCGTTGTATTTCTCGGCAAGATCGCATATCTCGGGCAATTTCGCGATAAAGCCATCCATCGAGAACACCCCGTCGGTGGCGATCAATCGGTTTCGCGCGCCGCTCGAATCCTTCAACTTGGCTTCGAGATCGGCCATGTCACCGTTGTTGTAGCGGAACCGCGCCGCTTTCGCCAATCGCACGCCGTCGATAATGCTCGCGTGGTTGAGTTCGTCGGAAATAATCGCGTCTTCTGCATCGAGCAGCGTCTCGAACAATCCGCCATTGGCATCGAAGCACGAACCGTACAGAATGGTATCTTCCATGCCCAGGAATTCGCTCAAACGGTGTTCGAGCTGCTTATGAATCGACTGCGTACCGCAGATGAAGCGCACGCTTGCCAACCCGTAACCCCAGTCATCCAAAGCCTTGCGAGCCGCTTCCACCACGGCCGGATGATTCGCCAAGCCGAGGTAATTATTGGCGCACATATTTAAGACCGAAGCGCCGCCCCCCACCCGCACCTCAGCCTCTTGCGGACTCTCAATCAGGCGTTCGCGCTTGAAAAGCCCCGCCTTCTCGATGTCTGAAAGCTTTCCATTCAGGTATTCCCGCACGCCCCCGTACATAGTCTGTTTCCGCCCTCAACAATCCTTTACATTCACAGCCAGGCCCGCCAGCGCTGTTTCCTTGTAGCGCGATTGCATATCCAGCCCTGTCTGATACATCGTGCGAATCACCTGGTCCAGCGACACCTTGTGGTCGCCCGATTCCTGCATCGCCATGCGGCACGCATTGATCGCTTTCACCGCCCCAATCGCGTTACGCTCAATGCACGGAATCTGCACCAGTCCCCCAATTGGATCGCATGTCATGCCGAGATGGTGCTCCATCCCGATCTCCGCCGCATGTTCCACCGTTTCGTTGTTCGCCTCCAGAGCGCCCGCCAGCCCAGCCGCTGCCATAGAGCACGCGACGCCTACTTCGCCCTGGCATCCGACTTCCGCGCCGGAGATCGACGCGTTCTCCTTATAAAGAATGCCTATCGCTCCCGCGGTCAGAAAGAAGCGCAGTAATCCTTCCTCGGAAGCTCCCGGAACAAACTCGCGGTAATAGCGCGCAATCGCGGGCACCAATCCTGCGGCACCGTTCGTGGGCGCCGTCACGACGCGCCCTCCCGCTGCATTCTCCTCATTCACCGCCATGGCGAAGACGTTTGCCCAATCCATCGCTCGCAACGGATCATCGGCCGGCTGCGCTTGAATCTTTTTGTAAAAGCGCGGCGCCCGCCGCCGCACGTTCAAACCGCCCGGAAGAATGCCCTCCGTCCGCAGTCCCCGGTCGATGCACGCGTTCATCACCGACCAAATGCGCGCCACACGCTCCCGCACTGTTTCGGGCGAAGTTAACGCACTCTCGTTGTCGAACATCACTTGCCAGATGGCCAGGCCTTTACTGTCCGCCTGCTCCAGCAGTTCCGCGCCATTCGCGAAAGGGTGCGGGACCGCAAGCGGCGGCACATCGCCCGGCCAAGGCTCGCCCTCTTTCACGATGAACCCGCCACCGATTGAATAATAGGTTTCGCTCCTGAGCAACTCGCCGCCCTCACCGAACGCCGAGAACTGCATTCCATTGGGATGCCCCGGCAAAACCTGATCGGCGTGAAACAGCAGATCATTCGATGTATCGAACGGCACGGGCCGCCCGCCCAGCAGCCGCAGCGCCTTCGTCGCGCGAATCTCTTCGAGCTTCCCTTCTATCTGGGCCGGATCCACTTGCTCCGGTTGTTCCCCCATCAAACCCAGCAAGATCGCTCGATCCGTTCCATGGCCGATCCCAGTCAGGGCCAGCGAACCGAACAACTCGGCCAACACCCGCTCTGCGTGCTTGTTGTCCTCGAGGCCGAGCGCAAAACGGCGCGCCGCGCGCATCGGTCCCACCGTGTGCGAACTCGATGGTCCAATGCCAACGCGGAAAATATCGAAAATGCTCGTCTTCACTGTGAGTGAATGTGCGTCCAGTCGAGAATCACTTTTCCAGACTTTCCCGACCGCATTGCTGCAAATCCCTGCTCGAACTCTCGATAGGAGAATCGGTGCGTAATCACCGGCGTAATATCCAAGCCGGAATCCAGCATCACCGTCATCTTGTACCAGGTCTCATACATCTCCCGGCCGTAAATGCCCTTGATCGTGAGCATGTTGAAAATCACCTGTCGCCAGTTGATCGGCATCTCTTTCGCCGGTATGCCGAGCATGGCGATCTTCGCACCATGACTCATGTTGCCGATCATCTCGCGGAACGCCGCCGGGTTTCCGGACATCTCCAGCCCCACATCGAAGCCCTCCTGCATACCGAGTTGCTTCTGGGCCTGCGTAATCGATGTCTCGCCCGCATCGATCGCCAGCGTCGCGCCCATCTTGCGCGCCAGTTCCAGCCGGTACGGGTTTAAATCGGTGATCACGACGTAGCGTGCGCCCGCATGCCGCACCACCGGAATCGCCATCAACCCGATCGGGCCTGCCCCCGTAATCAGCACATCCTCGCCCAGCACGGGAAACGAAAGCGCCGTATGCACCGCATTTCCGAACGGATCGAAAATCGCGGCGACATCGCGCCGGATTCCCGGATCATGCCGCCAGATATTGCTCATGGGAAGCGCAATCAACTCGGCAAACGCGCCCGGCCGGTTCACGCCCACGCCCTGCGTATGCGCGCATAAATGCCGTCGCCCCGCAAGACAGTTCCGGCACCGGCCGCATACCACGTGCCCCTCGCCGCTCACCACTTCGCCCGGATGGAAATCGTTAACGTTCGAACCCACCGCGACGATCTCGCCTACGAACTCGTGTCCAATCACCATCGGCACCGGAATAGTCGAACGCGCCCAATCGTCCCATTCGTAAATGTGCAGATCGGTACCGCAAATGCCGGTGTGCGAAACCCGAATCAGGACATCGTTAATCCCGAACTCCGGTTCCGCTACATCCTCCAGCCACAACCCCGGTGCACTTTGCTTCTTAACAAGAGCCTTCACTCAGATCGCATCCACTTGTATGGTAGCGAGGCGGCCGCCTACAGCCCGACCAAGCTATCAACTCGGCCTCGCACGCGTATGCGGCTACTGACTGAGGAAGTTATTCAACGTGACAACCCGGCCACTACCATCGAACCAGACTTCTCCTCGTTCGCCGAGCATAATGCCGTCATATCGTGCGAACATATCACGCGGTATCGAATTTTCAATCGCCTTCCGGTACCCAGGAGTGAAGATCGCGCCGTAGTTCCCAATCATCTGTTCCCGGTTGTCGATCTTCGTCGTTCTGTTGTCCATATGAACCGTGATCGGGTACCGAATCATGGAAGCGACCACATCCTGATCTCCATCTATCACCGCTTTGCGGAAGCGTTCGGCCGCGCGGTTGATCTTCTCGTCATCGTTCGCGCCCGCGACTTTGTACCGGTTCCCGTGCGGGTCGGGAACAAACCCAACAGTGCGCAAAAAGAGCGGCAGTTTGTTCGATCCATCGTTCTTCTGCCAAGTACCGGTGATGATGTCGCAAGTCAAGCTGCCCTTCACTCTGCCTTGCGGATCTTTCTCCGGAAACTCGCCGCTAAGCTCAGCTTCAGGCTCGCCGCCGGTCCCTAGCTCCTGCAAGTCAATTCGCTTTCCATCCGTAATCGTTCCGGTCACGCGGATGTCTTTGAGCTGGGACGCGTAAAAATAGTAGCCGCTGATATTGCCGTCCGTCTCCAATAATTCGAATCGCACTCGATACGGACCGATCGTTCCATCGTAAGTCCAAGACCACCCCGGTTTCCAGATCTCATCCGTGCACACAGCCGAACAGGCGAGCGGCAGCAGACTCATCAGCAGCAGGGCATTACGGATCGGCGAAGCTCGCATCTAGGGCCATTATCTGCTGTCCCGGCCACCTCGCTCGTTCAACCCCGTCGTACACTAACAGCACCCAATCTCTCCGCATGAGCACACATTCATGACTAGTCCGGCGAAGCCCTTCCAGCCTTTCGTGCCTCATCACATGCAAATGCGCGAGCTCACCGTTCGAGCCATGGCGCTCGGCCTTTGCATGACGGTCATCCTCGGCTCCGCCAACGCTTATTTAGGTCTACGCGCGGGCATGACGGTCGCCGCGACGTACCCGGCCGCAGTCATTAGCATGGCCGTTTTGCGCGCCTGGAAAGGCTCGTTGCTCGAGGAAAACATCGCCCGAACCAGCGGCAGCATTGGCGAAGGCGTCGCCTCCGGGGCCATCTTCACCATCCCGGCCTTCCTCATCGCGCGCGCTTGGCCTTCTTTCAGCTTCCACGACGCGTATTGGAAAACCACTGTCCTCATCCTGGTCGGCAGCATCCTCGGCGTGCTCTTCATCTCCCTCGTCCGCCGCATGATGGTGGAGGACCCCGAACTTCCTTTCCCCGAATCCATCGCCGCCTCCGAAATCCACAAAGCCGGACAGCGCGGCGCGGAAGCCGCCAAATATCTCTTCTGGAACATTGGCCTCGGCGGTCTCATTTTCCTGCTCAGCCGCTTCGGCTTCTTTGCTTCCGACGCGCAATTTGCCTTCGGTGTCGGCCGACTGGGCTCGACACGCGTGCGCCTCGGCGGTGCCGGTACCACCAATTTGCTCAATACCGGCGGCGCTTCCGTCTTCGACGGGCCGAGTGTCAGTCCCGCTTTCGTCGGCGTCGGCTACATCATCGGCCTGCGCCTCGCCTCGCTGCAATTCGCGGGCGGCCTCCTCGCCTGGGGCCTCATGGTGCCGCTGCTCATGTATTTCTTAGGCCCGCAGTTGCACGCCTTTCTCCCCCCCAACACGGCCGATACCGGCTGGACCGATCTCGCGGGCGCCGTCTGGCGCTACATCGTTCGCCCCATTGCCGTCGGCAGCATGCTCGTGGGCGCCGGCTACACGCTCTTCAAAATGCGCACCAGTCTGGCAACCGGTCTCAAGAAAACCATCACCGACATGCGCCAGAGCGCCGAGCACACCGCTACGCTCAGCCGCACGGAGCGCTACATGAGTTCGAAAGTCGTCTTCTCTTTGATTGCTGTCGTGTTCGCGGTCATGATCGTGCTCTACATCTACTTTTCCGGCCAAGTCACTGGCGGAGTGGTCGCTGCTATCGTGATGCTCATTCTCGGCTTCTTCTTCGCCACCGTCTCCGGCAGCCTCTGCGGCCTAGTCGGTTCGTCCAACAATCCCGTCTCAGGTCTCACTCTGTCCACCCTGATCGTCGCCGCGCTCCTCATGGTCTCGCTCGGTGTCTCAGGTATCGGCGGAGTAGCTGCGGTACTTGGTGTCGCCGCGGTAGTCTGCGTTTCTTCCGCCGTCGCCGGCGAACTGCTACAGGACTTCAAAGTCGGCTACATCCTCGGCGGCACTCCGCGTAATATCCAAATCGCTGAACTCATCGCGGTTGTCGTCGCGAGCCTCGTGATGTATTTTCCTCTTGTCCTGTTGCACGAAGGCAATATCAAGGCCGGCGGTACGGGGTTCGGCGACAGGCAACTCCCTGCGCCGCAGGCCGGCCTCATGGCGCTTCTTGCGCAAGGGATTGTCGGAGGCGACATGCCCTGGCCGCTCGTGCTGGTCGGAATTAGCTTGGGTTTCGGCTTCATACTGATGCAAGTCAAAAGCCCAATGCTAGTCGCCATCGGTATGTATCTACCGTTTGGAACCACGTTCGCGATGTTTGTAGGCGGCATCATTCGCTCCATCGTCGACCGCATCACCGAACGCCGGCTCTATAACGAAGCCCAAAAAGCTCGCGTGGAAAACGCCGGCGTCCTCACCGCGTCAGGCCTCATCGCCGGAGAAGCCATCCTCGGCCTGGTCTGGGCCGGTCTGCAGTTCACACCGCCGAACATCCGAGATCACCTGCAGCTCTTCCCCAACCCTTCTTACTTGATCGGTCTCGCCGTCCTCGTCACTTTGGGCGTGATTATGGTGCGCAGTCCACTAAACAGCGCCGGCAGCCCCGACGAACCGGCTCCTCCAGTAGGCATGATGTAGGTTCGCATCCAGCAGTCTACAGTCAATATGACCCGCTTGGTAACGTGCTGACGAATCATCACATCCGGGTCTGCCCAACAATATAGATTTCTGTACACTTACAATTTCGAACTTCGGTGATCCCGCTCAAGCCAAATATAGAAATGTTGAGTACGATACGGCCGCAAAAGGACAAACCCGCTTTTGCATGAATCCGGCTTAAGGGCGCGTATGATGTTTGGGTTAAAAGACTAGGAACGGTAGACGGAGTACTTCTCCTGGCAAACGCCGCGGGAGCTGTAATCACCTGCTTGGGGCCCGGAACGGTTGGGTTATACCGCAAGAAGAAGCAAACGGGAGAAGCAGTTCGGCACCGCTTCACCGGCATCGGATAGGGAACAGAAGAAGCGACATTGGCAACCCGTGATCGAACCTGCAGTATCCACCAAACTACGATCTATTGCCGAGCCTCGTGAAGTCTGATATCTTCTAACTCACCTCTTCAAAATCAACGCGCCCGTTCTGGCGCCGGGATTGTGAGCAAACATGGCAAGCTTTTGTGCAAATTGCGGTTCTTCCCTGAGCGGTCAGGGTGCATTCTGCCTCCAGTGCGGTACGCCGGTCGGAAAACAGGTCAATCCTGTAGCGGCTTCGCCACGCCAGCCCGCCATGGCTGCAGTCGTACCGACAACGAAAAACGGCGCAGCTCTGAAGATCGTTATCGTGCTTCTTTGCTGCCTTGCGGTGGGTGGCGCTGCGGTAGTCGGAGGGATCATATATGTCGCGCATCGCGTGAAGAAAGCGGTCGTGGAGGAGGCGGCAGCGAAGGGCGTTGATTTGACCTCAATCACCAGTTCGTCTGGGCGCGTGAGCGGGACTAACCGTCCCCTTCCGAAGCCTTGCGAACTCCTCCTAAAAGAAGAAGTTTCGCGACTGATAGGCGAACCGATCGAGCGTGCCGAGGTTCGGGATGCCATGTGCATGTATTATGGCCCTCCAGGTCTCGCCGTCAAACTCGCCCAGGAACAAGCTTCTGGCGTCTTTACACGCGCACAAACTCCGGGGGCTCACGTCAATGGAACGGAGGTTGCCAATTCACTCGATCAGATGGTCAATAGCCTCGCGCCGCAAGCTGGACAAACGGGAAGCGGCGGCGAAATTCCGCTACTGATGCTCGGCATTGACGGAGACGGTCGGGCTCAAATGATGGCCGTAAGTGCCAGTAGGGCCATTTTCAACGGCATCGGCAAGTCGGCCGACGCGAAAGGTATCAGTTTTGGTTCGGACATCCCTGGTGTTGGGGATAAGGCGATCCGGGTGCCGAAGTTGGGCCTCAATGTACTGCAAGGTGAAATCCTCATTCGCATTATTCCGGGCCCTTTTCCTGACGCTGACGCCAAGACCATTTCCGTGGCTCGCGCTGTCCTGCCAAAGATTTAAGCTGCGTGGTTTTAAACGGGTCTCTTTGCGTGCCCCGGAAAGACGTGCCCCTTGCGCAGCTCGTTCTAAGCGGTCCGCTGCATTCAAATGCAACTACCAGGAAAGCCGTCACAGTACGCCCAAACATCGCCTTTCGAGAATTCGTAGATGCCCAGGAGCTGGTAAAGACTGTCGCCACATCGCGTGCCGTCGTCGAAGGCATTCCGCGCCACATCCCGCAAACAGAAAACGCCCAGCTCGGATTGCAAACGATCAATACCGCGCCTACATCGGATGTGCTTGCGCGCCGCAGGGCCCAGTCAGCGCGTTAGTTTTTCCTCACGCTCTGAATGTCTCGACCACCTTTAATTCACGTCTCCAGCCGTGCAGTGTAGAACACAATGTTGTCCCGGCAGACCCGACGAACCCGCTCCGCCCGTAGGCATGATGTAACTTAGCTGCCTTCCGGCCGTTTTACCTTATCTCCAACTTTCGCCGTTCCGGAGCCCGCAAATTGACCCGAGGCGGAGTTCGCATCCACGCTCGTCACAGTCATAACTCCAACCGGCGTTTCAATCGTCCTGAGCGGCTTACCCGTCACAGGATCTTTAATCGTGCGGCTCACGCGCGTGACCGCGAGTTTGTCCCCAACATGAACGCCCGCTGCCGTGCCCACGTTGACGATCATCTCTCCGCCCGTGGCGTCTGCCACCAGACCATCCAGGGGCGGCAGCGCTGCCGCCTTTGGAGCCTCCGGCGCCGGTAAGGTGCTAGCCTTTGCGTCCAAATTGGATCCCAGTTGGTTGACGCATTGCTTCACGGCTTCACCGAGTATCGACTGGCTGAAGTTGCTGCTGCCCATATCCAAATGACCGCCGCCGCCCGTCCAATTCGACGCTCCTCCCCCCAGCATGCTGGTCGAGGATCTTTGCGATTCCCCATGCCCCGTCACGGAAGCCAGGATCTCTCCCGTGTTGACATCCACAATTCGCGCTGTTACCTCGACAATGGCCTTGGCTTTCTTTAGGCCGATGCCGCCTAACCCATAACTGCCCCAATGTCCTCCGCCACCTCCGCCGCCGTAATTTTTGTCATCGCGCCCGAATTGTGTAACATCGCCAACGATGATAAGGTCGGTTCCGAGCAAAGCGCCGATCTTAGCTGCACTTGCCGTATTAACTCGGTCACTATTCGAGAAATTCTGCTCTTTTAGCACTTTGTCCAGCGCACTACGTTCGATAACACGATAGGTTCCGTCGTTAACCAACTGGTTAACGAGTAGGTCAACAACGCCCTTGCCCACATCCTGATTCGAACCGAAAATTGCTTCCACGCTAGTCAGAACGGTGCCGTAGCCAAAATCAAGAACTGCTACCCGATGCTTCTCCTGTTGTTGAGCAAAACAGGACAACGCGGCCGTTAGAAAGACAATAAGAATTGAGAGAGCTTTACGCATAGCATCCTTTGAAGGATTTGAGAAGTTAAGAATGTCCGATCAGGACCCGGTTTTAACTGCAACTCCAATGCCAGGTGGTATACCGGCTTACCGAGGGGCAGATCCGGCGCCTCAAAGCATGAGTGAGTATAAACCCGTGTTGTGCAAATTACAACAGAATCAGTTCCATGACCTACGGCCCAAGTCCTTCCTTTGAACGGATGCGCACCTAAGCCGATCGTGCTCGTTACTTTCTCCCTCCCAGATATAAGCAGCCGAAACATTTCTCACCCGTAACTCCAAATTGGCTTATCATGTGCAGGTAAGCTCACGAGGTACTCCACAATGCCGTTCCAGCCCGGCCAGTTGGTCGGCGACTATGAAGTTCTAGATGTGTTGGGCAAGGGCGGAATGGGTCGCGTATACCGTGTACGCAACGTGATTTCCGATCGAGTCGAGGCGATGAAGGTGTTGCTTGAGGATATTGCCATCGATTCTGAACTGGAAGATCGCTTTCTCGTCGAGATCAGAACACTTGCTCGCTTAGATCATCCAAACATTGCGAAGCTTCATACTGCATTCAAAGCCCAGCAGCAATTGCTTATGGTGATGGAGTTTGTGGAAGGCGTTGATCTTAGGGACTGCGCAAAGGAACGCCCCCTACCCCTTAATAAAGTAGTGGCCTATATAAGAGACCTTTTGGCAGCTCTAGGCTACGCGCACCGCCATGGCGTCGTACACCGCGATATCAAGCCTTCCAACATAATGGTCACCTCCCAAGGCTCAGTGAAACTGATGGATTTCGGCATCGCCAAATCGAATTCCGAGCCGTTGCTAACACGTCCCGGCACCACCATGGGTTCCATGCTGTACATGTCGCCCGAGCAGGTTCGCGGCGAAGCTGTTGACGCCCGCTCCGATCTTTACTCATTAGGCGTCGTGTTATATGAACTGACCGCCGGACGCTGCCCGTTTGAAGCGGAGAGCACCTACCGAATTCTGGATGCGCAACTGAACTCGCCGCCACCGCCGCCAATCCAGATCAATCCATCACTTCCTCAGTCTCTGAACGAAATCATCTTGACCGCTCTCGAAAAAGATCCTGCCAAACGGTTTCAGAATGCGGATGCTTTCCGGAAAGTACTGGAATCCGTCGCTGCTACCGGCGACGCTGAAAAAACCACCACGATACCACCAGCCGGAACCCATGTCTCGCGTTCGCCGGCGCAGCCTACGGCTTCAGCAGCCAACGCCAGCGTCTCAGCGGGTATGTCCCCGCCGCCGTCTCCCGCAGCAGTTCCGCCGCCCAATCCTCGCATTTCTGCCGCTATGCCGCCCATAGCGCAAACCGGCGCGTCGCGAGGGCATCGCAGCTTATGGATGGCCGCCGGTGCGGTAGCCTGCCTGGGCGTCCTCGCGGCCGCGCTCGTTCTCGTCCCTCACTTCCGCAAAAGCTCGGCGGCCTCTGTTACGAGCCCAGCACCTATATCGACGCCGGCGTCCAACAAGCCCAATGGCGTCCCGCAAGAAAGCTCGCCTCCTCAAGTCGTTCCGCCCACTGCCGCCACTCCGGTAACCAGCCAAACGACCCCGAACGAGGTCCCGCCTTTGCGCGAACGCCCAAATGGCTCGTCCACAACAGCGCGGGGTAACAACAGGCAAGTCGCTCAAGCCCCTCCCGCGACGCGATCTCAAACAGCCGAGACAGCACCACCGCCCGCCGTCACCGCTCCCCCGCCCCAGCCGTTGGCGACAACCCCTGCTCCGCCTGCTGGGCCTTCAGACGAAGACCTGAATAAAGCCAACGAGGCGCTCATCAATATTCACGCCCGCATGGATACGGTAGGCCAAAGCCTTACGAATCTCAAACAACAGCAGGCAGCTATGGGCGTGGGGTTGCGCGGCGATATCGTCGCTTCGGAGAGCCGTATGCTGTCTTATTTCCAGATGGCTGAACGAGCGATTCAGAACCGCGACCTGGATGCTGCGCGGAAGAACACCGACCGCACTGAAGAGGAACTATCGAAGCTCGAGCACTTCCTCGGAAGATAGAGGGCCATACACCGAATCGGCAACTTCGGCCCTAGGTAAGAACACCTGCCCGGGCGCGAACATGGCTGTTCGAATTTGAGATTGACGGTCGCGGGTCCCCATTTGCAAGTCCTTTGTATCTAACGCTTAGGCGCTGGTGAACAATGTGCTTCTAGTTCTGCAATGTTGTTCAGCTTGCTCGCTGACCTGCGCTACGCCATCCGCCAATTCCGTCACTCGCCGGCTTTTACCCTGACGGCAATCCTTACGTTAGCCATCGGCATCGGAGGCACGACGGCGATTTTCTCCCTTATCCACACCGTCATGTTGCGCTCTTTGCCCGTCGCCGATCCCGCCGGCTTGTATCGCATCGGAAGCGGTGACGAGTGCTGTGTCACCGGAGCCATGCAGGAGAACTGGGGTCTGTTTTCCTTTCCTCTTTTTCAGCGCCTTAAGGCTGCCGCGCCGGAATTTGAGCAAGTGGCCGCCTTCGAAGCAAACTCACCGAGTTACAGCGTGCGCCGTGTCTCCATCGACCGTTTTTCCAGGCCGGTGCGCACTGAGTTTGTGACAGGCAATTATTTCTCCACGGTGGGCGTCGGGTCCTTTGCAGGCCGTCTCTTCTCACCGAAAGACGACCAGGCTCCCGCTGTTCCTGTCGCGGTGCTCAGTTACAGGGCCTGGCAGCAAAACTACGCCGGAGATCCGAGCGTCATTGGCTCTTCCTTTATGGTGAACAGCCAGCCGTTTACCGTGGTCGGAATTGCACCGCCGGGGTTTTACGGAGAAACCTTGCGCATTGAGCCGCCCGATCTCTGGTTACCGCTCCAGCAGGAGCCCTTGGTAAAGGGTCAGAGCTCGATCCTATATCACCCGTCCGCTGCGTGGCTGCGCGTTCTCGGAAGAGTGCGGCCGCACGCCAATCTGTCCCAATTGCCTGCGAAGCTAACCGTCGTGCTGCGGCAATGGCTCAAACGCGATAGCGGCATTCCAGCGAACTTCATGCCGGAAGTCCTCAGGCAGCTGCCAAAGCAGTTCATAGAGGTCATACCGGCCGACGGCGGCATCGCCGCCATGAAGGAGCAATACGGCAACAGCCTGAAAATTCTATTCACAGTGTGTAGCCTGGTCCTGCTGATTGCCTGCGGAAATCTCGCGAACCTCATGCTCGCCCGCGGCATGGCACGACGCAGCCAAATCTCCCTGCGCCTCGCCATCGGAGCGTCACGCGCCAGACTGGTTCGCCAGGCGTTGACCGAAAGCGTCCTGCTTTCAATTGCGGGTGGAGCGGCTGGCTTGTTCGTCGCGGAAGGGGCCGGAATGCTCATCCTACAGTTGGCATTTCACAGTACGGCATTGCTGGGAATCGACACCAGCCCGTCACTTCCCGTGTTGACATTTGCGTTCGTCCTATCGCTTGTGACAGGCGCTCTGTTCGGTACTGCGCCGGCCTGGTTTGCCACTACAACCAGCCCGGTTGAAGCACTCCGGGGAGCGAATCGCAGTACGCGCGAGGCGTCATCGACGCCGCAACGGGCGCTACTGATTCTACAGGCTGCTCTTTCCGTCGTGCTCGTCGCCGGCGCCGCGATGTTAACGCGCAGCCTGCAAAACATGGAAAACCAGAATCTTGGCTTCGCCACGAAAAATCGCGTAGTCATCTCTTTCAATCCTCCTCCGCCCGCTTACACGCCGGATCAGTTGGAAACCCTGTACCGCGTTCTGCAGGATAAGCTCAACCACATTCCCGGTGTCGAGCAGGCAAGCTTGGCTCTCTATAGCCCGTTAACGGATAACTGGAGTGAACAGATTCAAGTGGAGGGTCACCCGGCGAACGTCGCGGATAATGGAACCGCTTCGTTGGATCGGATTGGCCCCGGTTTTCTCCCAACAGTTGGGCAACCGATGTGGCGCGGCCGCAGCTTCACGGAAATGGACCGGACTGGATCGGAGCCTGTCGCCATCGTCAATAGAGCGTTCGTCTCCCGATTCTTCCCTCGTGAAGATCCGTTGGGGCAGCGCATTGGAATCGAGTTACCGCAGTTTGCCGGCACGTACCGGATCGTCGGCATCGTGCAAGACGCGAAGTATTGGCACCCCCGCGAATCCGTCCGTCCAATGTTCTTTATCCCACTGCAGCAGCGCATCGATTACCAGGACCCGAACATGAAGATGGTCGAAGATCGCTCGCACTTCATCAAGAGCGCCGTGCTGCTTTCGCAACGTTCCCCGGGGGCGCTCGAGCCGCTCGTGCGGGAAGCGTTCAACGAAGTGGACCCCAGTGTAACCGTGAACGACGTGTACGCCATGCAGCAACAGATCGATTATCAGTTCGATCAACAGCGCGCCGTAGCCGGACTAAGCAGTCTGTTCGGTATGGTTGCGTTACTGCTCGCGGCAGTCTGTCTCTATGGAGTCACCGCCTATACCGTAGCCCGCCGCACCAGTGAGATTGGAGTTCGTATGGCGCTCGGCGCCCGCCCCGGCAGCGTCGTTGAATTGGTGTTGCGCGGCGCTTTCCACACAGTGGCCATTGGCTTGCTGATCGGAATTCCAGTATCGATCGGAGCCGGGAAGCTCATTTCCGCGCAGCTCTACGGAGTGACGAGTACCGATCCTCTCGCACTCTCGTTCGCCGTCGCGGCGCTGGCCCTCTGCGCTTTCGGCGCCGCCATCCTTCCCGCCATGCGGGCGGCATCGATAGATCCCATAGCTGCGCTCCGCGCCGACTGAAGCCCCACAGAACCCTGACGTCTCCGACTGCTCCCGCCGATCAGTCGAAAAATGCTAGCCTGAGGGCGCAGTGCGAAACAGGCTTGGGTTCGTTTTTTCACTTTGCGCAGTTGGCTTCGTTTCGTATTTTGCCCTCCTTCGGACAGCCGAAGCTCGGGACCGCTGGACCCAACTGAACATCGGCCCCTTTTACGTCGCGACGGATGGCGACGTCAACACCGCCCGGGACGCTCTGACACAGCTCGAACAGCTTCGCTGGGTGTTAGGTGGCCTACTCGAATCTAAGGATCTTCCTAGTCTCTGGCCCATCCACGTCCTCCTCACCGATTCTGAAAAAACGAACCCAAACCAGTTCGTTTGGAAAAACGGGGTCTACCTCTTCGTTCTGCCCCATGGCGCGCGCCTTCCGCTCGACCAAATTGCCGGGCTTTTGATCGACGCCAACACCCCTCGCCTCCCGGCCGAGATCGAATCCGGCCTGCGCGAACTATGCTCGACGATCCAGGCAAAAGGCAGCCGCGTCACCTGGGGCGGTCCGCCGACCCACCCCGACCTGGCGTTCGCCCGGATGCAGCTCTTCGCCACCAAATTCCAATACACCCTCAGCTTTCACATCTTGCTGACCGCCCTGAAGGGCAACACCAACCTGGCTGCCGCCGAACGCAACGCTTTCGGCGAGGACCCGCATCTGCTGGAGCAAGAGGCCGCCGCGGCCCTCGCAGCCGGTAATTGGCAGCCGGTTGCAGTTTCGGGCCGTCCGCTCGATCCCAAACGCGATTTTGGTGAGCACACGCTGGACGAATCCGTCGCCGCCGTCTACCTGGCCGACTTCAATTTGGGCCCGGAAGCAGCGGAGGCCGCCTACAAGGCGGCGATTCAAGCCGGAGGCCCCGCCCGCCCCCTGGGCTATCAGGGCCTCGCCGGGCTGGCGGCGCTCCAGCATCAGAACCCGAAAGAATTCTTCGATGATGCCATCAAAGCCGGCAGCAAAAGCGCTCCGGTGTTCGTCGGAGCAGCCGACGGCCTCGATCCAGCCGAGGCATTGCCGCTACTCAAAAGGGCCACTCAGCTCAATCCATTGTGGGCGGAGCCTATCTACCAGCAGGCGCAACTCGCGTCCGACCCCGCCGAAAAGCTGAAGCTGCTCAAGGAAGCCGCCCGCCTCGATCCGCGTCAAACCAAGTACTGGATCGAACTCGCGCAATTTGAAACTACGCAAGGCGACGCTACTGCGGCCAAAGGCACCTGGCTGCGGGCAGAGGATTCCGCTCCGAATGACGCCGAGCGCGCCCGCGTCCATCAAATGCGCGTCGATTCTGAGCAGGAGCGTCTGGATACGGCCGAAGACGGCCGGCGCCGCGATCGCGAAGCCGTGCACCTCGCCGATGAGCGGGCCCAACAGAACGAAGCGGATCGCATTCGCGCCGCTGAGGAGAAGGCCAACAAAGCGCTGGACAGCGCTTCCACTGCTGACGACCCGCAACATGCTGTACCTTGGAACCAACTCGTGCCTCAAAAGAAGCTGCAAGGCTTCCTGCTGCTGGTCGACTGTTTGGGCAGTAATGCCCGCCTGACGATAAAGGATAAAGCGGGTGCCAGAGTTGAACTCCTGCTGAAACAGGCTTCCGAAGCAGGCCTCACCTGCGGCGCGCAACAACCTGTTCGCCACGTTTCGCTGACCTATGCCGCCGAACCGGACGACCGGTTTCACACCTCGGGGAACATAGTGGACCTTCAAGTCCGTTGAATCTACTGATCCGACAAGCGATCCAAGCCGACCTGCCTGTGCTACTCGAAATCGAGCAGGAGTGCTTTTCCGATCCCCACTGGAAGGCCGAAGACTTCGTGGCGGAAGATTGCCAAGTGGCTGAAATCGGCTCGCGCATCGCCGGCTTTCTCGTTTCAAAGCAGGTGTTCGCGGGAGATGCCGATTCCCCTCCGGAGTGTGAGATCCTCAACCTCGCTGTCAGACGATGTTTCCGCCGCAGGGGGGTCGCGTCCGCGCTGCTCCGGCAACAACTCGCTCGCAATGCCACCTATTTCCTCGAGGTCCGGGAATCGAATGTCGTTGCACAAACACTTTACCGCGGCTTCGGCTTCCAGGAAATCGCACGCCGCAGCGGTTATTACCGTTCCCCAGTGGAAACGGCTATTGTCATGAGGATGAAATGGTGTTAATTCTGGAGTGCGGGGGCCACTGGTGACCCACCGCGAGTGAATGCATACACTCAAACCCACCGGGCCAGATTCCTTCGCGCTACACCCAGAACCAGACTCGGCGTGGTTACTCGACAAAGGAGAACCCCTTGATGGAGAATCACACGCAAGAAGAAGAAGCCAAGGCGCATCTGCTCGCCACCAATGAGCAATTTCGGGCGCTTTCCGAGCAGCATGCGCATTTAAAGAAACAGATTGAAAAGATTGAGTTGAAGCCTCATGTCACTGAGGCCGACGAGATTGAGGAGCAGCGCCTTAAAAAGCTCAAACTCCAAGTCAAAGATCAGATGAACGAATTGCTGGCGCATTCACGAGCCGCCACCGTCAGCTAACCTCTCCTCCACTGTCAGGGGACCGCATTCGGTCTCCTGACCATCAAGGCTTTTGGCCGTGCAAACGGTCTGATGCTCAGTCCACTTTTCTTTGGCAAAGCGAGCCAGCCCTGAGTCCGCTCTGCGCATTGTAATTCTCGTTATTGCCCCTCCCCAGTGCCGAGCCGCCTCTTCGTACTGCCCTTCACACATCGCAATTCTCGCTTGGACTGCATGTAGTGACTCAGGTTCTGGTTTGCGCAGTTTACGCGCCCGCTCCAACCAAGCACGCGCCTGGTTAGCTCGCTGACAGAGGTCGGCACTCGTATAAGCCGCTTCCAGAAAAACAAAGTGGCGCCATGCTTTTCCCCCGCGCGCTGACGTCGCAAGTACGTTCTCAAGATGTTGTAAAGCTACCGCTTCCAGTCCCTCATCATGTCTCCTGTAATAGGCCATGAGCTGGCATCTTGGGTAGTCACTAAGCGACTTGTCCACTCGCAACGTGCGTTCGAACACTTCAGCATTCCACTCGCGGGGACGCACGCCGTTCGTCTCTTCGGTTGAGATGTCCAGAAGTGCCGTCCAAGCGCTTGTTTGGTCGGGACGCCACATCAAAATCTTCAGTAATGCGCCGTCTGATTTTAGTGGGCCAGAGGAGTAGGGCACGACAGACACGATTACGATGAGGAGCGACACCCAGCATAAGGATCCAATCCAATCCCATGCGCCGCTACCGTGCAGAATGCTGATGACGCCACAACCGGCGGTGAGAGCAATGCTTACTATGGGTCCGCCCGCTACCATCCAAGCGTACCGGGAGGGACGGAAGTTTATTCCTCGGGCGAGTGGCTTAAAAAACCCTCCCATCATCAGTCGCCGATCAAAACGGACGGTCCAATTCCTTCCCGACTTCAGTAAGAGAATGCCGCCGATAGCGATACCGCCGGTATCAAGACCGACCAGCATCCCTGCGGCAAGGTGACCAACTTCGTGGATCGCCACGGCGACATAGAACGCAGGAAAAAACAACAAGCCGTTAAATGCAGGGAAGTGCCAGGAAGGAAGCATCTTCCAACTGTCTAGCGACATCAGGAGGCCAATGACGATCCCGATCGAGCAACCGATAACTGTACGGATCCAAGCATTTGGCGGCTTTGCGGGCTCCTGTTCCAGGTCTAATATCGGCGTGGCGGACACTTCCCCAAAGCATATCCAACCTCCTGCGCAGCCCCAAAAGTGAAACGGGCGAGATGGTGCTTCGCGATCGCTCCGACGAATTCGTCGAGGAACGCGTCAAAACCCTTCCCGTCCGGCTCGGCCCTGTGCGTTCACCAGGCGGAAGGTGTGAATGTCGAAGCCTTCCCTCGTGCTGAAACTGCGCGGTAGTGCCCGATCCGACATCACCCACATCACCATGTGCATGCTTTCGGGCGTCAGAGAAACGAAATCCCAGAACGTGTCGTGTGTCGAGGCGTCCTACGGAATCTAGTTGTGCGATTCAGGCTTGACGGAGTGGAAAGTTGAAGGTTGCGGCTTTCCCGATTTTGTGTAATTATTCATAGTAGTGAATAAAAATTCACACGAGAACTAGAATGGCCGCCCCATTCCTCCAACCCGCCCCGCAGGTGGAAGCCTTCGGGTTGCGCCACGATCTCGATCTTTCAATGGAGCGGCTGCATGCGCTGCTCGATCTGGCACAACAGGTGAAGCATTCACGGCAGCGGTATGCTTCCGCCCTAAAAGGGCGCTATTTAAGCCTGCTGTTCGAGAAGCCTTCACTGCGGACGCGCATGACTTTCGAACTGGCGATCAAACAACTGGGCGGCGACTGCGTGACACAGGTGGGCATGGTGGGTGATCGCGAACCGCTGAAGGATGTGGCGCGAAATCTGGCACGCTGGACCGACGCAATCGTAGCCCGCACCTACAAGCAGGAAACCATCGATGGCTTGGCGCAGTGGTCGGGCATTCCGGTGATCAACGCCTTGAGTGATCTCTATCATCCCTGCCAAGCGCTGGCGGACATGCTCACCTTAAAGGAACGCTTCGGCCGATTGCGTGGTTTGCGGCTGGCTTACGTCGGGGACGGCAATAACGTGGCGCATTCTTTGCTGCTCTGCTGTGCGCGTTTAGGGATTCATTGCACAGTAGCGACTCCAGCGGGCTACGAGCCGAATCAGGCGATCGCGGCAGAGGCGCAGCGGCTGGCGACTCAATCAGGAGTAGAAAGCAGACAAACACGTGACGCGGTGGCGGCCGTCAAGACAGCCGACGCGGTTTATACCGATGTGTGGGCCAGCATGGGGCAGGAAGCGGAAGCGGAAGAGCGCCAGAGACTTTTCCAGGCCTTCCAGGTGAACGAACGCCTGATGGCACAGGCCCGGCCGGAGACGTTATTCATGCACTGCCTGCCCGCGAAACGAGGACTCGAAGTGACAGACGGCGTAATGGAATCCCCGCAGTCGATGGCATTCGATCAAGCTGAGAACCGGCTGCACGCGCAGAAGGCGCTGCTGTTGGTGCTGTTGCAGTAGAGCTATCTGAAAACCGAAAACCCGGCAAGCAAGGCTCCGCCCGGCGTGTATCGGGGCGCTGATGTGTGCGTGCAAACGATAGAGACAAGAAGCAAATGAGTAAAGTAGCAGCGAAAAAAGTGGCGCTCGCCTATTCAGGCGGCTTGGACACTTCGATCATCATTCCCTGGCTGAAAGAGCACTACCAGTGCGAGGTTGTAGCGGTCTGCGGCGACATTGGACAAGGCGGCGAAGAACTGGATGGGTTGAAGGAGAAGGCCCTCAAGACCGGCGCGTCTGAAGTGTACGTGGAGGACATGCGCGAAGAGTTCGTCACCGAGTACTTATGGAAGCTGGTGCGTTCAGGCGGAGTTTACGAGCACAAGTATCTGCTGGGTACCTCCATTGCGCGGCCGCTACTTGCCAAGCGCCAGGCCGAAGTGGCGTTGAAGACGGGCTGCGACGCCCTGGCGCACGGCTGTACCGGTAAAGGCAACGACCAGGTTCGTTTTGAGTTGACCTATAAAGCAATTGCACCTCATCTGCCCGTCATCGCGCCGTGGCGCGAGTGGGACATCATTTCACGCGAGGATGCGATTGAATACGCTAAGTCGCACCAGGTTCCGATTGCTCAGTCCACAACAAAGATCTACAGTCGCGACCGGAACATTTGGCACATCTCCCACGAAGGCGGTGAGTTGGAAGATCCCGCGAATGCCGCCCCGGAACACATCTGGATGTTGTCGAAGAGCCCGGCAGACGCGCCTTCTAAACCAACGGAGGTCAGCATCGGCTTCCAGGCGGGCGTCCCTGTTTTGCTGAATGGGCAGCATCACTTCAGTGGAGTGGCGCTACTGGACGAACTCAATAAGGTCGGCGGGGAGAACGGCATCGGTCGCATCGATCTGGTGGAGAATCGTTTCGTCGGGATGAAATCACGTGGCTGCTATGAAACACCCGGCGGAACGATTCTGATGGCGGCCGCGCGTGAGCTGGAAGCGCTGACGCTCGATCGCACAACACTGCACTACAAACAAAAGCTCGCGCTCGATTACGCCGAGATGATTTATAACGGTTTGTGGTTTACTCCGCTGCGCGAATCGCTGGATGCGTTTTTCGAGAGGGTCTCCGAGCCGGTCACGGGTGAGATCACGATGCGGCTATATAAGGGCAATCTCGAACCGGTGAGCCGGAAGAGTCCGAACTCACTCTACAGCCTCGACATTGCAAGCTTCACAATGGGCGCCGGCTACGACCAGAAAGACGCCTTGGGCTTTATCAATCTGATTGGCTTGCCAATCAAGGTGCGCGCCGCGCTTCACAAGTAATGCCATGAAACTTTGGGGTGGTAGATTCGAGACCGGTCCGTCGGAGATTTTCGAACAGTTCTCGGGGTCGTTGCATTTCGATAAGAAACTGATATTCGCGGATATCGAGGGATCGAAAGCGTTTGCGCGAGCGCTCGAGAGAGAAGCCATCCTGACGTCGCGCGAGCGTGAGCGGCTGGTACACGCGTTTTCGCAAATTGCGGCGGAAGCACAGAGCCGCGATTATTTCGATGGCGCCCGCGATGAAGACGTACACACGTTTGTGATTCGCAAGCTGGGCGAGAAGGTAGGCGCGCTCGCGGGTAAGATCCACACGGGGCGCAGCCGGAATGAACAGGTTTCACTCGACGTGCGCCTCTATCTGCGCGCTTCGACAGACACACTGTTGCAGCAAGTGTGTGCGCTCCTGGGCGAACTGCTATCGCTGGCGCGCAGAGATTTTGACGCGGTGATTCCCGGATACACCCATCTGCGACGAGCGCAGGCGGTGTTGTGGCCGCACTATCTGCTCGCCTATTTCGAGATGTTTTCGCGCGATTTCGAACGTTTGGAACAGGCGCGAGCACGCATCGACGTGTCCCCACTCGGATCGGGCGCGCTGGCGGGCAGCGGATTCGGTTTCGACAGAAATGCTATCGCCGACGACATGGCCTTCCCCTCCATCACGGCAAACAGCCTGGACGTTTCGGGCGATCGCGATTTCGCTCTCGATTTCCTCTACGCTTGCAGCCTCATCATGCTGCACCTCAGCCGTCTGGCCGAAGACTGGATTCTCTATTCGAGCGAAGAGTTTCAATGGCTGACGCTCGGAGACGATGTGACCAGCGGGTCAAGCTTAATGCCGCAGAAGAAGAACCCGGACTCGCTCGAGCTGATCCGTGGAAAGTCCGGCCGCGTGTTCGGCGACCTGACTTCCCTGTTCATCACCATGAAAGGGCTGCCCATGACGTATAACCGTGACATGCAGGAAGACAAGCAGCCGTTGTTCGACGCCTTCCATCACACCTCCGGCTCTCTTGTGATGGCGAAGGTGGTGGCCGAGTCGGTGGTTCTGAATAGAGCGAAGCCCGCGGCGGCGGCGGAAGAAAGCTGGGTGGTGGCGACCGATTTAGCCGAGGAATTGGCGCGTAACGGGGTAGCGTTCCATCGCGCGCATCAGATTGTCGGACAACTCGTGCTGGAAAGTTGGAAAACCGGCAAGAAGCCGGCGGACTGGACGGGCGAAGCGCTGGCCGACTTTGCGCCCGAGTTCAGACCGGAGATGGCGCGCCTGCTGACTCCGACGGAAGGCATGAAAAGTCGGGAACTGTCCGGAGGAACGGGGCCGATGGCAGTGAAACGCGCTTTACGGGAAGCAGGTGAGCGGCTGGAAATTCTGTTCAGCCGTCAGGTGCATGAAGAAGAGCCGGCCTGAGCGCAAGCGGGAATGAACAAGAGTTTTCGCCACGGGCAGATCCTCAAGATTCTCCGCGATAAGGAGATTTACACGCAAGATGAACTGGCGCGCGAGCTCAGCCAGCTCGGCATCCAGACCACGCAAGTGACCTTGTCGCGCGACATGCGGGAGTTGGCGTTGGTGAAGACGTCCGAAGGATACCGTCAGTTGGCCGCCGAAACGGCCGGGCCGAACCTGGCGGATGTGGCAAATGAATATCTGCAGGATATTCGCGTGGCGCAGAACTTGGTCGTGCTACGCACTTCGCCCGGCAATGCAAACACCTTGGCGATCGCGCTTGATAAGGGAGATTTGGACGACGTGGTCGGCACCGTGGCCGGCGACGACACCGTACTCGTGATTACGTCCGACGCCGCCAGCGCTGACAGCTTCCGCAAACGGCTGCTCGATCTGCTCGCCTCCTGAGAATTAGTGCTGATGATGCGTATGGTCGTGATCGTGACGGTGATCGGCGGTCATGCGGCACCCGCTATCAGATAACACGCACGGCACGTGTTCGAACTGAATCGTGGAGTGGTGAATACCGAACCCGCCCAAAACGCCCTGGATGCGTTTCAGAATGCACTCACTCGCCGAAGGTGGCATGTCGTCGATCAGTACGTGAGAACTGAGCGCGTGCGTCTTCGAACCGAGACTCCAAATGTGGAGATCGTGAATATCGATCACACCATCCACTCCAACGAGTGCATCGGTCACTTGCCTCAATTCAATACCGCGAGGTAAGCCCTCCAGCAGTATGTTGAGCGATTCGCGAATGATGTCCCAGGCCGTATATACGATGAATATGCCGAGGACAATCGAAAGTAGCGGGTCGATATAGGTCAATCCGCTATAGCGGATAGCGACCGCGCCAATGATAATCGCGACCGCGCCGACGGCGTCGCCGAGCATGTGGACAACCGCGGCCTGAATGTTGAGATCGTTCTTCTCACCACGATTCAGGGCCAGGACGATACCGCCGTTCAGCAGCAATGCGGCAGCCGCCACCCAGGTCATCCAGCGATCGTTTACCGGCTCAGGGTGCATGATTCGATTCGCGGCTTCCCACCAGATCGCAAGCGACACCAGAATCAGAGTGGATGCATTTAGGAACGCAGCGATCACGCCCGCACGCTGATATCCATACGTCTTCACGTGATCCGCGGGCCTATTCTGCAAATACACGCCTACAGCGGCCAGCAGCAGGGCCAACGCATCGGTGAAGTTGTGGCCCGCGTCGGAGAGCAGCGCCAAACTATGAGAGTGGAACCCCGCGAAGACTTCGAAACCGGTGAATGCAAGGGTGGCTATCAAAGATAGCTGTAGAATCCAACCGCTGCTGCTCGCGTGATGGTGGTGATGATGAGCCAATCCCGACGTCTCTTCTTCTAATCTACGACGGTTCAGTACCAGTCCTCGATGCAGCGGGTACGGTCAGTAGGACACGCCCACCAAAAATTGAGCCTGATTGCGGACTGAGGCATAGTATGGTGAGGCCATAGGTGAATCGCCGCCCCAATGCACGTAGCGGATTTCTGGCGCGAGACGCACTTTCCAAACCTTCGCTTCGACCCCTATTCCGGCAGTAAAGCCGTATCTCGATAGATAACCATCGAGAGAGGAGAGGGCGCGGAAGGTTGGTCCACCCTCGACATACGGCTTCACGAGCGGCAATGGCAGGTGGTACTTGGCCATAACGGGGAACTCCCAAGTGTTTGTATGGGAAGGCAGTGACGGGTTGGCAACTAGGCTGCCTGCGGCGCTTGTACTCAACGATGGGGTCCCTGTTTGGGTGGAAATGCTGATTGGGTGGTACAGCGCGTCCGCTTCAACCGACAGCCCGAGGATCATGCGTAGTTCTATTGTCGGGCCGATGAGGAAATTTCTGGAATCGCTGTAAGTGCGAATGGGAACAGTAATGAAATAATTCGAAGGACTACCCGGCGCGACGCCCATAAACTCGGACGTAGTACGGTCTTCAAAAGAGTCGGTGAGCGGAATGCCCCCAGTAAAGCCAACTGAAATCAAGTGCTGTGCAACGGCTTGACGGCTAAACAAGCAGAACACGCTGGTGACGAACAACAGACGAGCTTTGTTCATTTCGGGAGCCCTCCATTAAATCAAAGTTCACTAGGCACTTCCGGGATGCGACCGATCTGGAGCTTCGCAACCTGGAGAACGTACCGCATCTGAGTGAGGAGGATGGCGCCCGGGGGTAGCGCGGTTCCGGCGACTAGATTCGGAGGGCTCGAACTAAAGAGTTTCGCGAGGCAGGTCCGCGCCGTGGGCACGCAGATTTTTGGCATCCGGAAAATCCTCATCCCTCCAACCGCCAAAGAGTGCCAGTACGTCAGGAGGCCACTTACTGCTTGACTCGCCGGACGCCTTCACGCGATCTTCTGCGACGCGCTCAGGATGCTCATCGTGATGGCCCATTCTTATCCAGTATACGAGGAAATCGGGTTATTGAGGTTGCTGCGGAAGCTTTTCACCCGGCTTCAGAAGACTGGGAACCTTCTTTTGCTGCTCCTGCTCCGATTGATCTTCGGCGGATTGCTTGCGCTCCTTCACCTCGCTTTTCGGCATCATTGCCTCGCGGTCCTTTTGCGCCTTGGCATCCGTGGCAGTCAATTCGGCGCCGCGCTTGTGGGCATCTTCCAGAGACAGGTCGCGGCTGTCGCTGGTAGTGTCAATAGCTTGCGAGAGTACGAATTTGTAACGGTCCAGATCCTTTGGTTCAAGATCCTGGATTTTATTCAGCTTGTCGAGGAACTCCTTTTCAGCGCCCGCGACCGCGATCATTCCCTTATCGATCGGCCGGTTGTGCCGTAGGGCGTCGTCCGAAACGGAGTCGATCGATTCGATGATCTTGCTGTAATCCTCCAGCGTGTTGTGGATGAAAATGCTGCGCCCGGGCTTTTCTTTAGCCACATACTGCTGCAGCAGATCCATACGCATCCTCGCAAACTGCACATATAGCAACAGGCGCGCGTTTGGATCTTGCGCTTCGCGGACCTGATCCACTTCATTCGGACTGAGGAAGTCTCGATCTTCCTGCGCGCTCAGCCACCCGCACGAAAGCACCAACAGCGAAAGAAGCGCCAGCTTCATTTGGCCATGACTCCAGCCAACAGCTTGTCGTGAATCTCATCGAGCTTGCGATTCGTGTACTCGGCCCAGCCGCGTTTTTGGAACTCCAGGTCGTCCATAAGAGTCTTGATGCGGCGCTGCAGCAGGGCGACGTTCTGCTCAGCTTTCTTGTAGAACTTGGCTTTGTGAGCCGTTTCAGCCGATGCGAGGCATTCATTCAGCGCGTTGGTCATATCTTCCAACTGCGCGTCGCCCTTTTCGATCTGGCCCTTGTCGTAGAACTCACGGGCACTGTCGAACGCCGCATCGGCGAAGCTCAGGGCCATCTCCGACCGCTTGCCGGGGTCATGTTGGGCTTTCAGCTCATCAATCAACGACTGAGCTCGTCCGGTAGAGACAAACATTACGAGTAACAGGCTGGCTTCAACAAACCCCACGGCTATCGAGGAAACGGCGCAAAACGGCCGCCGCGTCAGGCGCGCCCCGCAGGCAGCAAAGGATTCGTTTCCCTGTCTCGGGGCGCGCATCGGCGTCCTTTGCGCTATCCGATAAATCATCGTGCGGCCTCCTTCTCAAGAATCCGGCTGCGCTGCCGGGCGATAAACTCCTGGTCGGGAAATCTACCGTCACTGACAGCAAGAAACCGCTGGTAATTCACTATGGCCGGCTTGATCCGGTGCAGCTTATCCAGCACCAGGGCGCGGTAATAGAAATCTCCCGCGGTCTCTGCGTTTAGGTTATGTATTGTATCGAGAACTGACAAGGCTTGGGGGTACTGCTCGGCGATCACAAAGGCGCTGGCAGCTTCGTTCCATGCCTCGACCGATTTCGGCCTGAGCTGAGCGGCGGCGACGAACTCGTTCCCCGCCCTGGTGTAGTCATGCCTATCGCGATGAATGCGAGCAATCACCATGCGCAAGTCATAGTCGTTGGGATTCGCCGCCAATGCTTTATTCAGAATCGGCTCGGCCAAATCCGGCTGTTTGTTCTTGATATAGGCGGAGGCGAGCGCGAGTTCGTTGGCCGGAGTAGGCGATTGGGCGACAGCGGCCTGAAATTGCACAACAGCATCGCCCGGACGGTTTGTAACAAGATACAACCGGCCCAGTTCTTCGCGCGCGCCGGGGTCGTCGGGAAACTGTTTCAGCAGCGCAATCGCATTGTCGGGGCGATTGGCCTTGGAAAACGCGACACCCAGTTCCAGGAGGAAAGATTTCAGGCCGCCGTCGAGGGTAGCCGCATGTTCGTAGTGGGGCAAGGCGTCATCGAGCTTGCCTTGTCTCGCGAGACTCTGCCCGAGTCCCAGTTCAGCGGCACCCAACTTAGGATCGAGCGCCAACGCTTGGCTATAAGCCTCCGCTGCGCCGGCCAAGTCTCCTCCGGCTAGCAGACAGTCCCCCAAGTACCGCTTAGGCCTGGGCTGATTCGGCTTCTGTTGCGCCGCGTCACGCAGCAAGGGAACGGCCTCTGCCGCTCGATGGTCCCGCAGATAAAGCATGCCGAGATTGAGTTCGGCTTCGTAGAGCCCGGGTTTTACGACCAGCACCTGAGCGTAGTCGCGGGCGGCCTGATCGTCCTTTTTAAGCGCCGTTTCAGCTAGTGCCAGATTGAAAAGAGCAGAGTAGTCTTTTGGGTCTGCCGCGGCTAGTTTCGAGAAGACCTGTTCCGCTTCCGCGTAGTCGCCGCGGTCGAGGGCCTGCAGACCGCCGATCTGCGGACCTGGCGCCTGCGACTCAGTCTGCCCGGCGGCAATCGAGAGCGTAAAGAAGAACAGCAGGCCGAACAAGCGCAGTCCCCTATACGCATTATTTTCACAGATCGCATTCGAGGAACAAACTTCAGACATCCGGGCCGCGCCTGTTGTTCGAAGCGGCGGCGGTTGCCTGTTTGTGCAGGTGGCTCATGTTGATGCCTTCGAGCGCCAGCGCCACAAAACCGATGATAATCAGCGGAATGGTAAGAACCGCCCAGAGGATAAGAGAGAAGCGCTTGGCGTGGCCTGAGGCTAACCCGAACATGATGAGCGTGTGAGCGGTTACCCACTGAAATGAGCCGAGATTCCCGGGCGCTTGCGGCACGATGCTGCTGAGACGAAGCAGAACGAGCATCGTGAACGATGCAGTCCATGGCACGGTCAGCTTATTCGCAATCACCAGCATGTAGATCGGACCCATTTGCGCCAACATGTAACAACCACTCACCAGAAACGAAAAGTAGAGATAGCGTGAATGGCCAATCAGGTGTAAATCTTCGATCAGCGTATTGAACCAACGCGGCCAGCTCATGCCGAAAAACAGATTCATGGACTGCTTTTTGGCATACATCGCATACCCGAGGATGGCAGTTAAGACGATAATCAACACGCCGAGAATGTAGCCGCCTTTCAACAGGACACCGGGAAGTCTGCCCATGTGGAGGCAATAAAAGAAGCAGGCCATCAGCCAGATGCCATCGAAGATTCGTTCAATTAATGCCGATGCGAAGGAAACGGACAGCGGCAGATCGGCGGATTTCGAAAGTAAAAAGCAGCGAATGAGTTCGCCCGCGCGCAACGGAAGAACTTCGTTTGCGAAGAGGCCGACGTAAATGGCTTCCACCGCATGAGCAAAACGAATGTTTTGAACCGGTTTGAGCAGCAACTTCCAGCGCCAGCCATGCAAGAGATATACAAAGATGTCGGCGAGCACCGCGAACGCCACCCAGCGCCAGCTCATGTGCTGGATCTCGAACCAGATGTATTGCAATCCGGCCCCGTTGAGGACCCAGATCATACAGAGAAGAGAAATTACGTTCGTAAGTATGATGAAGACCCAGGTTCTGAACGTTCGGCTGCGCTCAGCGGGCATCACCGGGACAACGGGCGTGCTCAAGTAACCCCATCATAACGCCCGGTCGCCAAGCTCGGACTTAGCCTGTAAAGTCAACGTAAAGACCCATGGCCGCCTTGGTTTTTTCGACCGTGCTCTCGGCTAGCGGCATCACGCGTTCGCGTCCCTGACGCAACATCGTATCGACATAAGACGGGTCGCGAGTAATGTCGCGATAGCGTTGCTGAATAGGTTCGAGCCGGGCGATCACCGCTTCGGCGACGCGCTTTTTGAAATCGCCGTAGCGCATCCCCGCGACTGCTTCCTTGGTTATGGACGAATCGCACGCTTGCGCCATGCTCAACAAGTTGGCAATGCCCGGCCCGATAGTTTCAGGATCGATGGCCGGTTGCGAATCCGTTGTCGCTCGGGCGATCTTCTTTTGGATCACCTTCGGCTCGTCAAGCAGCGCGATGGCGTGACCGGAGCCGCTAGCTGATTTGCTCATCTTCTGAGTGGGATCGTCCAGGCCCATAATGCGCGCGCCTATGGCGGGCAGATGAGTGGCCGGCATGACGAACGTTTCACCGTACAGCGAGTTGAAACGCTGGGCAATATCGCGAGCCAATTCCAGGTGTTGCGCCTGGTCTTCTCCGACCGGCACGATGCTTGCCTGGTAGAGCAGAATGTCGGCTGCCATCAAAACGGGATACTGCAATATTCCGTCCCCAACGGTCTCCTGCGCCGCGGCCTTGGCTTTGAACTGCGTCATGCGATATAGCCAGCCAAGCGGAGTTACACAAGTGAGAAGCCATGCCAGTTCGGCGTGTCCAGGGATGCTCGATTGAACGACGATCGACGAACGTTCCGGGTCGATGCCGGAGGCGATGAACAGCGCGGCGGTTTCGCGGATCTTAGCCTTCAACTCCGCCGGGTTCTGGTACACCGTGATCGCGTGCAGATCGACTATGCAGAAGATGCTTTCGTAATTGCCTTGAATCTCCGCCCAGTTCTTTAGGGCTCCGAGATAATTACCTATGTGAAGTTGACCGCTGGGCTGAACGCCCGATAAGACCCGTGCTTTCATGAAGAGCGAATCTTTATCGTAAGGGATGCCTCCACTCACGACGAATCCGTCAAAACAGGCCGCCGCCCTCGACGTCAACCTGATCGATATAGAGGTGGAGAAGCTCGTCTACGGCGGCGCAGGGCTGGCCCGTGTGGAAGGACAGGTGATGCTGATTCCGTACGTGCTGCCGGACGAGCGCGTGGCGACCAGTTCGAAGCGCGTGAAGGAAGGTCTGCTACGCGGCAACCCGCTCGAAATACTTCAACCAGCTCCACAAAGGGTCATTCCGCGTTGCGAATACTTTGCCAACTGCGGCGGCTGCCATTACCAGCATGCCGACTATTCATTTCAACTCGAACAGAAGCAGGCGATTCTCCGTGAAACTCTACAGCGGCTCGGCGGTATCGCTTTCGACCGCGAGATCCAGATGTTAAGTGGCGATCCTTGGAGTTACCGCAATCGCATTCAACTGCACTTCAAGAACGGCGCGGCCGGGTTTCACAAAGCCGGTTCGCACGCACTCTGCTCCATCGACCATTGCTACATCTCTTCGCCAGTTTTGGTGGACGTGATTCAGAAGCTGCACCGAGCCGCAAAGGAGCCGCAGTGGCCGGACTTCCTGCGTTCGCTCGAAGTGTTTACCAATGGCGCCGACGTTCAATTGAACATCATGGATTCTGTCCGCCCCGTGGCGGCGCGTTTCTTCGAATGGTGCGGCACATTCCTGCCATCGCTTGCCAGCGGCGCAATTGAGTATGCAGCGGCTGGACACAAATATCGAATCAGCCGCGGATCTTTCTTTCAGGTGAACCGCTTTCTGATGGATGCTCTGGTCGCGGAGGTCGTGGGGGAATCGCGGGGTGACTGCGCTGTCGATCTCTATGCCGGAGTGGGCCTCTTTTCCTTGCCCTTGGCGCAGCGCTTTGCCAACTTGCAGGCGGTAGAGCGCGGCGGACCGGCGCATCGCGACTTAGAGTGGAATGCCGGCCGGTCGGGCGCAAGCATCCAGCCGGTGAAAGCGTCAGCCGAAGAGTTCCTGCACGCAATAAGTGAGCCGCCGGACCTGATCGTGGCCGATCCGCCGCGAGCGGGATTGGGGAAAGATGCGACTGCCGACCTCCTGCGCATCAAGTCTCCTCATCTCACGCTGGTCAGTTGCGACCCGGCGACCTTGGCGCGCGACCTGAAGAAATTGTTGGAGGCGTACCGTATCGACCGGCTCACGCTGGTGGATTTGTTCCCGCAGACATATCACTTCGAAGTTGTGGCGCACTTAGCAATTCAATAGCGGTACCAGGCTTCGAGCGCATCCGCTGTAACTACGCCGACCGCCGCCAGCGGGGCCGCCGCCATGGTGATCGTTTGGCGCTCCAGCCTGTAGTCGACGCCTTGCCGGAGAACAACCCCATTCTTCATTAGCTGTAGCGAACCGGTAGGGCGCGGAAAGTGCGCCAGCGTAAACGTCGCATTCGCCCCATCGATAGATCCGCCGGGCGTCTCCGCATCGGCAAACCGCTCAGCTTGCCAGATCTCGCCGTACCGGCCGTTTGCACATGTGCTGATGGTCACCAGACCCGTGGCCCCATGCTGGACAAAAAGAATCGGCGATAAGGCCGGACAACTGGCGGGCACCGTGGCGCCATATCCGACACTGACCGGAACCGGAGAAACGGCCGATCCGTTCCAGGCCAGCATGACAGCGGCCACGACGAGCGCAATGAAAACCGAATGAATGGTTCTTTTCATGTACCCCAGCTTGAGGCATCAGGTGATTTCCTAATACCAACTGAGGCAACGTAAATTATTGAAGCGGCGAGGCCAAGATATTTTGCGTCCTGCCGGACCGAATTGCGGCGATAACCGCGTTCGTCAATAGTAGAACTTCAATCCGAACTGAATCTGCCGCGGCGCGCGCGCTGCCGTTACGTAGCCAAAACTCGGCGTTCCCAGGACAGTCGCATTGTTCGAATTCTGCGGTCCCGGAGCCGCAAACAGGAAATTCGTGTGATTGGCAATGTTGAAGCACTCGGCGCGCAACTCGAATCTGCGCTTTTCTCCGGCCCGGAAGGTCTTCAGCAGCGAAACATCTGAGTTGTTCATCGCTGGTCCTTCCAGGGTGTTGATCCCGACGTTTCCGAACGAACCGAGCGCCGGATCCGTGAACGCACAAGTATTGAAAAACGTTCCAGGTATGCAAGGCCTGCCGCTGGCGCTTTGACCAGGAACGGCATCCGGCCGTTGCTGTCCGTCAGAATTGGCAAAGTTATTGTTGGCGTCGGTGACAGTGAACCAGGTTCCTGAAGAGATTGTGGTCACACCCGCTACCTCCCAGTGGCCGATCAGTAGATCGGTAAACGCGTTCACGTCACTGGCAAACTTTTTACCCCGGCCGAAAGGCAGTTCCCACGAGTAACTCGCTACAAACCGGTGGCGCATATCGAAATCCAGGTTGCCGTGTTCCCATTGCGGATATTGGCTCCAGCGGAAACTATCGTTGTTCTGCGCGCCCAAGTTAGCGTTCGACGCATCTCCTAAGGCGTGACTGTAGGTATAGTTCACCAGGAACGAGAGGCCGTTCCCGAACCGATGCTGCCACTTAGCCTGCAGACCGTCATATTCTGAGTTCCCGGCGGAGTTCAAATAGCCGATACTGCTATCGACATACGGAAAGGGCCGGCGGGGAGCAAGAGGCGCAGAAGGGTCGGCGCTCGGAGCCGCCTGATTCACGTTCAGATACGTATACTGTTTCGTGCTCTTCGAGCCCACGTACGCTATCTCCAGCAACGAATTTTTGGTTAATTGATATTGCACGGTGGCGTGCCACTGAATAGTGTATGGGGTGCGAATCCCCGGATCGATTGAAAACAGATTGGGCGTGTTAGGGTCCGTCAGCGAGGTTGCTGGAAACCCTTGCGATAGGGTACTGATTCCGGGAACAGAGCAATCTTGAGCGGCGGGATTATAGGAAGGAAGGCTACAAGGCCCGGTGAAGCTCTGACTGACAAAGAACGGAGGATTGAATCCGGGACTCGGGTTGCTGTACGGACCGTTCTCCTCACCGTTGTAGAAAATTCCGGACGCGCTGCGCAACACTAGCCGCGATGTCGCCTGGTAAGCCAAACCCACTCTGGGCCCAAAGTTGTTTTTATCGGAATCGACCAGAGCATCGGATGCCGTATGGTTTACGGGCAGAATACCCGCCAGGATCGGGGTCAGGCTGACATTTTCATTGCTCGGAATGTCCAGTTGTCCGGTTGATGGATTGAAATTCGCCTGCGCGTTGAAACGTTCGTAGACAGGCGAAAAGTACTCATATCGTAAACCCAGATTCAGAGTAAGTTTTGGAGTAACTCGCCAGTCATCCTGTGCGAAAAGCGCGTAGTTGTGACGAAGATAGTCCACGTTATTGAGATTGTTGATATTCCCGCCGTCTGGCTGGCCCGTCAGGAGACTCGCGAATCCACTTCCACCGGTACCTGGAGCCCCAGCGTTATCGGTGAACTGAGGTCCGAAACCCATCGACCCACGCGGATCGGCGGGTTGATAAATAGTAAACTCCTCCGGCCGGATTTCACCGCCGAACTTCCACGTATGCTTGCCGGCGATGTAAGTAAACGTGTCGGCGACACTGTAAGTATTTTGAATCTCGTTAGAGGGAAGATAGGTTGGGCTTCCCAGGTTCGACATATCGCTAAACGTTAACTGAGGAAGGCCGCCGTTGTTGGTGCCCGGTGAATACGGCACACCGGGAAATCCGACCGTGCCGGACACATCCTGGTTGTAGTTGAATTGGAAGCGGCTGGAGTGCAGCCGGTTGTATCCCAACCGCAGCTCATTTACCAAAGTGGCCGAGAAGCTGTGCGTCTCGCTAATCGCTGCGCTATAGCCGTTGTTCTGCTCGATGCCGCTGAAGAAACCCCCGCCATCTGCAATTCCCGCAAAAGGCGAGGGGATAATCGCGGGCTGCTGACTGATGCTGAAGCGGTAAAAGGCGGTATCTTTTGGGGAGAACACCTGATCGATACGCACGTCTCCCTGATTCCGATCCTGGCTGAGAACCGGGTTGGAAACGTAGTTGTATCCAAGACCGTTCGCATTCGCAAGCGGGTAAAGCTGCGCGAGTTTAAGTCCCAGCGGGTCCAACTGAGAAGCGGGAATTACGTTCGAGGGAAACCCGTTCGCCGCGTATGCAACCGGTACGCCGCAATAGCCGGTCTGACTCAGGCCGGCCGGATTTGCCGGGCTCACCTGCGTGCTTCTGGTGTTGAACAACTCTCCCGCGTAAGTCATATTGCCGTTGCAATCCGGCACTCCGGTCGGGGACGTCAAATCGAGTTGGCTGGAGAAGTCTCCGGACCGTTGCGCCGCCGTCGGCACAAGCGCAGTATCCGTCTGGCCCTGGCGAATGCGAAGTCCTTCGTAATCGGTGAAGAAGAACAGCTTATCGCGCAGGATTGGACCGCCCAGCGTGGCGCCGAATTGATTCTGGTGATACGGCGGGAGGGATGGATCAAAGAAGTTTCGGGCGTCCAGATGTTCGTTTCGGAGAAACTCGTACAGCACGCCATGAAATTCGTTGGTTCCGCTCTTCAAAGTGGCGTTGACTACCGCTCCCGTCGCGCGCCCGAACTCAGCGCCGTAGGAGTCGGTTTCCACTTTGAATTCCTGCAACGCGTCGACGGACGGCATCACCACGTAATTCGTTTCGTTCAACAAGTCAGGAAGGTTAGAGTTGTTGTCAACACCGTCGAGCATGAAATTGTTTTCCAGCGATCGGGCGCCGTTAGCACTGAATCCAAAGCCGCTCTCGTCACGAGCTCCCGGTTCGCTCAGCGTCACTCCCGCAGTGAGTTGCGCGAGTTGAACGGGGTTCCGTCCATTCAAGGGCAAACCGGCCATTGTCCTGCTGTTGATCACCTGTCCGCGCTCGGACGTTTCTGTTTCGAGTAACGGCGCCGTTTCCTGGACGGTCAGGATCTCGGTGATGTGGCCAGGCTCCAGCTTGACGTTTACCTGCTGGCGCTGCTGCACATCCAGCGTGATAGCCTCCACCACGCTCGTCTTGAAGCCCTTGGCGGATATGCTGACGCGATAAGTTCCGATGCGGACAGGGCTGATAGTCCATTCCCCGGCCTGGTCGCTGGTGGCGCGGTAGGTGAAATCAGTTTCGGTGTTAACGGCGGTGATTTCCGCGGCCGGCACAGTAGCGCCGGAGGAATCAAGCACTTGGCCTACCAGCGAGGCAGTGTCTTTTTGCGCGAATACCACAGCGGTGGCGAGCAAAAATACTGGGAAACAGCGAGTTATATGGCGCAGCACAGGGAGGCTCTTTTCTTTCCGGCAAGATCGACCGGCAAGTCTACCCGACCTGGGGCGCTTTCGATGCTTATCGATTCTCTTCGGAAGTTTTCCTTTCGAAAAGTCTACGCTGTGCTCAGCCATCTGTCAAGACGCCCAACGCCTATCGCTGGCCCCGGTTGGCGCCCGCAGGCGCGAAACCGCTTCGAATTTGTGCTATAACTGCTTTCACTTGCAGTTTCGAATTGGCGCGTTTGACTTCGTTGGGTCGGAACCGGATTCCGCGAAAGAGATTGGCTCAAAGGAGATTGGAATGAGCGAACGGAAGGAATCGGAATGAGCGAAGTTGTTCTCCCGGCGCCCGCCGGCCCGGCCCCGCAGCAGGTCATAGAGCGTCGGGATTCCTCGGTCAAGACCGCTGTCGCCCGCGTCATCTCCGTGGACGCCTACCGTGGTCTGGTCATGTTTCTCATGATGGCCGAGGTTCTTCGCTTGGCCGAAGTCGCCAGATCCTATCCCGGGAATTGGATCTGGTCCATTCTTGCCTTCAATCAGAGTCACGTGGAATGGGCCGGCTGCTCGGTGCACGATCTGATTCAGCCCTCGTTTTCATTCCTGGTGGGCGTTGCCCTGCCCTTTTCTATCGCAAGCCGGGTGCGCAAAGGCGCTACCTTCAAAAACATGCTGGCGCATGCGGTTTGGCGCTCGTTCCTTTTGATCGTGCTCGGTATTTTCCTGCGCTCCATGCAGGGGCCCCAGACGTACTTCACCTTCGAAGATACGCTGACGCAAATCGGGCTCGGCTATACGTTTCTTTTTCTGCTCGGCTTCCGTTCCGCGCGTTGGCAGTGGGGCGTGTTTGGCGCCATCCTTTTCGGTTATTGGCTAGCCTGGGCCCTCTATCCCGCTCCTGGGCCTGGTTTCGACTGGACGGCGGTTGGCGTTCCGGCGAACTGGCATCACAATTTCACGGGATTCGCGAGCCACTGGAATAAAAACAGCAATCTCGGGAACGCAATCGATCAATGGTTTTTGAATTTGTTCCCGCGCACCAGTCCGTTCATCGCGAATGGTGGCGGATATTTGACGTCGAGCTTTATCCCGACTTTGGGAACCATGATCCTTGGGCTGATTGCGGGCCGATGGCTGCGTACTCTCGCGCCGAAAATACCGTTGAAGCAATTCATCCGCACAGGCCTAATTTGCATGGCTGCGGCACTCGCCCTACACTTTCTCGGTATTTGCCCCATCGTGAAGCGAATCTGGACGCCAAGTTGGACGCTGTTTAGCGGGGGAGCGTGCTTCCTCCTTCTGGCCGCTTTCAGTTGGATTATTGAATGCAAGGGCTATCGCAAATGGGCGTTCCCGCTGGTAGTGATCGGAACAAACTCGATCGCCGCTTACCTCATTGCCCATCTGTTTGAAAATTTCGTGATCAGCTCATTCCACATCCACCTGGGCGTCAGGCCTTTTGAGATTTTCGGATCTGCCGCCGCGCCCACTGTCCTTGGAGCCGCCGTGCTGCTTGTCTATTGGTGGTTTCTTTATTGGATGTACAAGAACAAGATTTTCTTGAAGATCTGAACGCAGGCTCGCTTAAGCAAATCGATTCACGTCAAACGGCAAATTGCCCGTGCTGCAACTTTGAAGCAAGGTTTGGCCGATCACTCGCGCCTCGCGTTCTTCTGCCCGGATACCCGGCCCTAGCATCGTTCCCAGGAAAACAAGGCCGCCTTTACCGATCGCTCGCTTCATGGCAACGGGCTCGCCTGCGCATTCGGCGATAACTTCGTCGGGCAAGCACTCGAGCCGCACGCTATCGTGAAATCCTCCGGCGCTGCACTTGATCGGCCAACGATACCGGATGTATGTCGAAGACCGCCGAATAGGATCTGAGATACAAATGCCAAAGAAGTGCGCGAGCAACTCTCGGGCATGATACTCGCTGTGGCCGCCGAAATTTGCCGCCCGCTCCCAAATCACCCACGCGCCGCCATTGACGCATTTCCGCAACTCTCGAATGTAGTCCGTGGGAAGGCTTCGCACAGCGGGAAGAATGATTACGGTTCCTAGCCCGACGCGCCCCCGAATCGAATCAGCTTGAAGGAATTGAGTCGCGGGCAGTAACGACTGGAAGCCCTGGGCCGATTCCTCCGCCAAGAGATCGACATTCACCAACCTGGGTAGGAAGCACGTGCGCTTTGTCGCAGTGACTGGCTGATCTGCGTACATCGTGCAGCCCACGCCCAACGCGGCGGCAAAACTATCTTGCAAAACCCGGCGGCGCGTAAGCACGATTTAAAGATTCCCCGAAATCACTCGAGCCATGGCAGCCGAACAATCGAATATCTGCTGATCCGGCGCGAAGCGGTAGCGCGCTTCCATCTCCGCAATCAACCAGCCGTCGTAATTCACTCTGTCGAATGCGTCTCGGATTGCGCGCCAGTTGTTGTCGCCTAGAAAAATGTTCGTGTAGACACTTTGCTCGCCACAGCGCCCGCGGTGTTTGTGAACGTCTTTGAGGTGCACGCGTGTAATTTTGTGGCCGAGGATCTCGATCCACTGTTCCGCGAAGCCGGTATCGTGGATATTTCCGACGTCCAAGTGAAGGCCGACCCAGGGATGATTCACATCGTTGAGAAAGGCGTTGAACTCGCGCGGACTCAACAGGAATCGCTGCTCTGAATTGCAATTCTCGACACCTATTCTGACCTTCGCCCGGGCAGCCGTTTCTCCCAACTTCTTCAGTGATTCGACGCAGCGATTATAGACCTCGTTGTACGGAATTTCCTCCGTTACGATTCCAGCCACAATCAGAATCGCATCGCAATGGAACACGCTCGCGGCTTCAATTTGCCTCTCGATGTGCCGGAATGCGGCCATACGTTTGGCCGGATCGCGAGCCGATACATTCTCGTCCCAATCGAGTGAGTTCGCCACGTCGGACACTTCGAGTCCAGCATCTTGGATGCGCGCGTATAGCTCCCGCAGTTGCGCATCGGTCGTATTCATCTGAAACCAGGGACGATCGCCCAGCCATAGCTCAATGCCTTCATAGCCGGCACGCTTGAGCAGTTTCAGGCCTTCCTCGATGCCCATTGTCTTCGGAAAAATGTTGTCGCCGATTGATTTCTTCATGTCAGCCCGTTCTCGGCCGAGACCCATACCGTGATCGTTTCGAAAGCCTGCACCATAACCGAACGCTTGTACCATAACAAACATACGTCATGTAAACAGGATCGAAAGCCAGCGGTGGCATGCCGGCAGCGAAGCAATCCCCGGGTGGCATAAACTCAATCAAATGCCCGCACAAGCGGTAAAACTATTGGCTGGCGAAAGGCGACGGGAAATCGCCAGAATCGCAGCGAAAGAAGGACGGCTCTCTGTTGAAGATCTAGTCCGGCGCTTCAGAGTCTCAGCGGTCACTCTTCGAGCCGACCTAGGCGTGCTGGCGCAAGAGGGTGTGATCATCCGTTCTTATGGCGGAGCGATTCTGCCGAACGAGCGCGGCGAAGAGTTCCCGCTCAAGGTCAAAAAGGCGATCCACCACGCTGAAAAGGTCCGAATCGGACGCGCCGCGGCACACATCGTAGGCTCGAACCAGCGCGTCATTCTGGACTCGGGCACAACCAGCGCTGAAGTGGCGCGCGCTATCAACCGGTCCAATCTGGAAGCCCTTACCGTCATCACGCATGCATTGAACATCGCGCAGGAGTTTCAGGACAACCCTAAGGTCTGCGTCATCATGATTGGCGGAATAATGCGTCATGTCTCGGGATCTTTTGTCGGGCCGCAAGCGGAGCGCCTGATCCAGGAACTACATGCCGACCATTGTTTCCTGGGCGTCGATGGCATTGATGCGGAACTGAACCTCTCGACTCCCGACCTCCTCGAGGCGCAGCTTAATCGATCGATGATGCAGGTCTCCCATGAGGTCACGGTGGTCGCCGATGCCGGCAAGTTTGGCCGGCGCAGCCTGTCCTTGATTGGTCATATCAAGAGCGTGCGCCGGGTGATCACTGACGAAGCGGCGCCTGCGGAAACCGTCCGATCAATACAAGCGCAAGGCATCGAGGTTATCCTCGCCTAGGCGGCCATCTCGCGGCTAGCGGCGCACGGGATTGGCTTACAATCGAAATCTGTTGACTTTCCGATCAGTTGCGGTATCCTTCGATGACGAAGGATGTCCGACACCGTTATTACCGCGTCCGGCCGCGCAGCCACTCATGAGGAGATCTTCCAACAGCCCTCGTTGTGGCCTGTTACGCTTTCTCAGATCGAGAGCACGACAATTTCCGCAGCCGCGAAGCATTCGCCGGCCGTAATCACAGGAGCAGGTACCTCGGCTTACGCGGCCGCCGCCATCGCCGGCGCGTGGCACAATGCGCGCGCGGTGCCAACCACGGACCTTCTTCTCGAAGATAGTATTCTGTCCGGCCGGATCGAGACTCTGGTGTCGATTGCACGGTCGGGAGACAGTCCGGAAAGTATTGGTGTCCTCGAGAAGGTGCAACGAAAGTTTCCGCAGATCGCACACATCGCGCTCACCTGCAATTCGTCGGGGAAGTTGGCGCAAGCGAATGGCGTTCAAGCGATTGTTCTCGATCCAAGAACCAACGATCGAAGCTTGGCCATGACGAGTTCATTTTCTAATCTGGTTTTGGCAGGAATAGCCATTCGGCGCGCGGCCGATATCTCCCCTGCCCTACCGTTCATCTGCCGGCATCTGGAGACCCTTTTACCCCAGTTAGAGCAGCGTGCCGAACAGATAGCCGGTAGACAGCCATCGCGAGCCGTCATTCTTGCTTCGCCCAAACTGTTTCCGGCAGCTCGCGAGAGCGCCCTAAAAATTTTGGAAATGACGGCAGGCGGCTGCATTCCACTGGCCGAGACCTTCCTCGGCCTGCGGCACGGGCCAATGAGTTTCGTGCAGCGGCAATCGCTCGTGCTCTGCTTCCTATCCACCGATCCCGTTACCCTGCTCTACGAGCTGGACCTCGTTTCGGAGTTGCGCGCGAAGGGCCTGGGCTGTCTCGTGGCAATCGCAGCGGACGGAGTAGACAGCAGCCTCTTCGATGAAGTAATTCCGGCGAGCGCGGGCGAACTCGACGACGCTCTTCGTACGCCTTTTGAAATCGTGTTTGCACAGTTACTCGCCTACCATCTCAGTCTCCGCTCCGGGCTGAACCCCGACAATCCCAGTCCCGACGGAGTCATTACCCGGATTGTCGGGGGCGTTCGCATCCATGGCGGCTGACAAGCTCATCGACTGCATCGTCGCCGGTGAAGCGAACGTTGATCTGATTCTCCACGGTGTACCGCCGCTCGAATGGAGCAAAGAGAAAACCTTTGCGGAGTTCGATCTTGTCCTCGGCGGCTCCAGTGCGATCACCGCCTTCAACCTTGCCAAACTGGGGACACGCGTCAGCTTCATTGGAATTGTGGGTCAGGACACCTTCGGAGATTTCATTGAGCAGCGTTTGGCCTCGGCCTCCATCAATCTTTCGCGTCTGAAACGAGCGAAGCGGGAGAAGACCGGCATAACTATCTGGCACAGCAACGTCCGAAAGCAACGGGCTGGTCTTACGGCTCCCGGCACGATTCCGCTGCTTCGCGGTGCGGATATAAAAAACGAGTGGTTGGCCAAAGCTCGTCATTTGCATGTGGGTCACTACTTCCTGCTCGAGAAGCTTCACAGCCGTGCCGCCGCTGTCTTTCGATCTGCGAAACGGCTGGGACTTACCACTTCGCTCGACTGCAATTACGACCCCACCGAGAAGTGGGATTCGCGGATTCGAGACGTACTTCGCTACACCGACATATTCCTGCCGAACGAAGAAGAGGCGAAGCATCTGACCCGCCAGAAATCGGTATCAGCCGCAGCCAAGGAACTAGCGAGATTGGCTGGAACTGTCGTGGTAAAGATGGGTGCCAAGGGTGTTCTCGTCTACGGCAAAGACGGCATAATCCAAAAACCGGCCAAGAGGATAGCGGTGGTAGACACCACGGGCGCGGGAGACAGCTTTAACGCCGGATTCCTATCGCAGTTTCTCAAAGGGCGCAGCATGGACCAGTGTGCCAACGCCGGAATCGCGGCCGCCGGGCGTTGTGTCACTCGCGTCGGCGGAACTGCGGCATTTGAGAGCCTCTGATGAATCAGGCCAGGGGGTTGGCAGTTCTCGCCCACAGCGGCGGTCCTACCGCAGTGATTAACGCGACCCTCCTCGGAGTGGTTGAACAGGTGCGTAGCAGTGGTCTCGCGGGCGCATTGTACGGCGCGCGCTTTGGCATTCAAGGAATATTGGCGCAAGATTTCGTCGATCTATCGAATCAACCCGAGCAGACGCTGCAAGCTGTCGCCCGGGCTCCCTCTTCCGCTTTAGGCACGTCACGCCGCGAAATAGTTCCCGCCGACCTGGACCAGGTACTCGAAATTTTCCGCTCCCACGACGTACGCTACTTTTTCTACAACGGCGGCAACGGCTCTATGGGCACTGCTTTTCAGCTTCACTCGCGGGCCCGGCAAATCGGATACGATCTCCACGTTATCGGTATCCCAAAAACAATCGATAACGATCTCTTCGAAACCGATCATACTCCGGGCTACGCGTCCGCTGCGCGGTTTTTTGCGTGCGCCGTTCGCGATATCGGTGCGGACAACCGCGCGCTACCCGGCCAGGTCGAGGTCATTGAAGTGCTGGGGAGAAACGTCGGCTGGCTTGTAGCAGCCACTGCGCTCGCCCGCAAGCTGCCCGACGACGCTCCTCATCTGATTTACTTCCCCGAAGAGCGCCTCCCGCTCGAAAAGCTTCTGGCCGATGTCGATTCGGTATACCGTCGCTTGAATCGTTGCGTTGTGGCCGTCTGCGAGGGGCAACTCGATGAGCACGGGGAGCCGTTTGGAGCCGACGTGCGGTCCGGCTCACGCGGAAGTCTTGCCATGAATCTGGCGCATCGGCTGGCGATGCTCGTAGCGCAGCACTTGAAAGTTCGTGCGCGAAGTGAGAAACCGGGATTGCTGGGCCGCTGCAGCGGCGCTTCGGTCTCGGAGACGGATCGCACTGAGGCCTATGTCGCCGGAAAGGCGGCGGTCGCAGCGGCGCTCCACGGAGAATCCGGCAAAATGGTAACGCTGCTCCGCGAAAGCGATGCGCCCTATCGCATGCAAACCGGCTTGACCGATCTCGAAAAAGTGGCATTCCGTGAGCGGCCCTTTCCTCCTGAATGGCGAACGCCCGGAGCCGGCGTTTCCGCTGAGTTTTTCAACTACGTTGCTCCCCTGATAGGGGAGCTTGAACACTACAAGGCGCTACAACCTCTGCGGCGTCCTCTCGTCAGACCATCGCAATCCGGACTATGACAATGAAGACCCAGTCACATGTAAACCGAAGAGATTTCCTGCGTACCGCGGCCACGGCAGCGCTGTTCGCCTCTGCACCTGCTTTCAGCTTGCGCGCCGGGCAGGGTTCAACAGATAGCAAACGGGGACGGCTGGCGTGCAATTCCTGGCCTTTCCGCGCGTATTTTGATACGCCTGAAATGCATGAGTACCGCAAGCCGGAATATCCGTTGCTCACTCAGGCGGACTTTCCGCAGTTTCTCGCGGACCATTTCCAGATTCACAACGTGGAGTTCCTCCCGCAGCACTTCGAGGATACGGATTCTTCCACAATCGACAAGGTGAAAGCAGGCCTGAAGAAAGCACACTCCCGCTGCTGTAACCTAATGGGCGTCGACATTCCGGGTGGGGTGTTTACGCGCGACGCAGGCCGTCAGGGTGCTGCCAAGGCGGCGGAGCGCTGGGTCGGAGTGGCAGTGGCGCTCGGTTCTCCCGCCGTCACGGTTGCATTGAACGGCAAAGGGCCGGCCGACCCTCACATCGCAGCCGATAATTTGACGCCGTTTGTCGAGGCGGCCCAGGCGCGTGGAATCAAAGTCCTGTTCCACAACGACAGCATGGAAACGGAATCCGCGGAGATCCTCACGACCGTTATCAAGCAACTGGGGCCTGACCGCACCGGGACCTGTCCGGATTTCGGCAATTTCGCTACTAAGTCCGCGGCCTTTGCTTTGAGCCAGCTTCGAATGCTGGCTCCTTACGCCTCTACTATTTGCCATTCGAAGGACGGCATAGCGGATGGCGGAAAGTTCTATGCCGATGACTTCCCTGCTTCCATGAAAGTGATGCGCGAGGCAGGCTTCAAGGGACTGTATTCGCTCGAGTTCGAAGGTTTGGGCGCTCCGCTCGAAGGAGTTGCCAAACTGATGGAGTTGACTGAGGAGTACATGCGGTAGCCGGTATTGTCAATCGCTCCAGGCTGTAACTTAGCAAGAGAACCAAATTTCAAGAACAGTAAGGGAAAAATGGCAGCTAAAGGCAAAGTCAAAGTTGGGATCATTGGGTCACAGTTTGAAGCCGACATCCATGCGGCTTCGTTTCAGCTCATGCCGGAGGAGGCGGAAGTCGTGGCTGTAGCTTCTCCAACGCCCGGTAACGCGGAGCGGTTGGCCAAGCGGTATTCCATCCCCCGTGTGTTTCTGGACTACCGCGAAATGCTGAAAGAGCCCGAGATCGAGATGGTCACGATCACCGCGCCGAATCGGCTGCACGCTCAAATGACCATCGATATTGCAAACTCCGGTAAGCATGTCGTCTGTGAAAAGCCTCTTTGCATGACGTTGGCAGAGGCTGACGAGATGATCGATACCTGCAAACGGCAGGGCGTGATTCTTGGCTACGCGGAAGAGTTGTTCTTCACTCCGAAATACGTCAAGGCAAAAGAAATGGCCGACAACGGCGGCTTCGGCAAGCTGCATCTGGTCAAACAAAGTGAAAAGCATTTTGGCCCGCACAGTCCATGGTTCTGGGACGTAGACCTTGCCGGAGGCGGCGCGCTCATGGATCTGGGCTGCCATGGAATTGCATTTTGCTACTGGTTTCTTGGCCGGCAGAACATCAAAACGATCTATGCGCAACTAGGTACCTACGTCCACGCGGACAAAACGAAAGCGGATGACGAGGCCATCTGCATCATTGAATTCGAGAACGGCGCTCTCGGAATGGTGGAATGCAGTTGGGGTAAACGCGGTGGCATGTTCGATAAGACCGAAATCTACGGTGAAGGCGGAGTCACGTACGCCGACCTGCACATGGGTAACGCGCTCCCGACCTACAGCGAATATGGCTTCGGTTATGCCGTCGAAAAGGCTCCCACGACTGTCGGCTGGAGCTATCCGGTATTTGAAGAGCACTGGAACTACGGAATCCCGCAGGAGATGCGCCACTTTTCGCGCTGCGTACGCGGTAAGGAGACATTACAAGCGAGCGGCGAGGATGGAAGAGTTGTCATGCAAGCGCTCTACGCGGCATATGCTTCGGCGGGCGCGGGACAGAAAATTAAGATGCCGTTCACGCCAACTGGTTCCAAACCCATCGATGAATGGCTGAAAGCGAAAAAGTGACTATCGCCTAAGCGCCCGCTATTGTTCCCGGAGCGTACGTGCCGGATCCACGCGAATTGCTCTAGCAGCCGGATTCCAGGAGGCGAGAAGAGCAATCGCGGACATGAGGAGCAAGGCGGTAGCGTAAGTGACTGGGTCGTGCGGGCTCACGCCGTACAGCACGGAGGACAGCAGCCGGCCGGCGGCGAGTGCCAGGACGACCCCGACTGAGGTTCCTACCGCGCAAAGCAGCAGCGCACGTCCGAGTACAGACCCAAGCACTTGGCTCGCCTTGGCGCCCAAGGCCATCCGAATGCCAATTTCGCGTTTTCGCCGGGCCACTGCGTACGTCATCAAAGCGAATAATCCGGTAGCCGCTAGAACCAGAGCGAGCGCCCCAAAGATGCCCAGCACGATAGCCGAAATGCGGGCTGGAAAGAGCGGCATCGACAGTTGATCTTTTAGGCTGCCTGCATTGAAGATGGTCAATTCAGGATCCGAATCGAGAACGGTTTTCCTTAACAGCTCCGTGGCTTCTTGTGCCCGTAGCGAGATTCTGGCGACAAGCGTAGTCAAATCGGTCTCCGACTGCGCGATTGGCAAGAAGAAGGCCTCGTGCGGGTCTTCTCCGAGATACTCGTATTTTCCGGTCTCTACAACGCCAATGATTTCCAACCCGCGATCTTTAGGGTCAGCGGTTAAGCGAATCCGCTTGCCCAACGGATTTTCGTTCGGGAAGAGCTGCTGCGCCAAAGCTTCGTTGACTATGACGACCAGAGGCGAACCTTGGCCGTCGTGGTTGTTCACGTCGCGTCCGGCAAGCAGGTGAGTACCGGCGGCCTTGAGATAGCCGGGAGAGATGTTGTATTGGTTCGCGGGCTGCAGTCCAGAGGAGTTTGACACCGGGCGGTCCGCACGCGAGGGAACCCTATTGTCTTCACCGATGCGCAGTGGCAGATTACTGATGATGCCCACTGCATCGAGACCTGGAAGCGCCGACGCTTTCGCCAGCAGATCCGCGTCGAAACGACGGCTGCGTTCCGCCGTGTAACCTTGCAGGCCGAGATCGAAAGACACGGAAACGGCATGATCCGGATTGAAGCCGAGGTTCACGGTCAACGCATTCTGAAGGCTGCGTACCACAAGTACGGAGCAGATGACGAGGAGAACGGACAGTGCAATCTGGCCGGCAACGATGCAGTCGCGAGCGCTCCAACGGCGTAGCCGGTCCGAAGATTCGTCCTTCAAGCTGGGGATCAGATCAGTTCGAATCGCCTGCAGAGCGGGCGCCAAACCGGACAGCACGGTAGTGAAGCAAGCAACGGCAGCGGTAAAACATAGCACTGTGATGTCGGGATAGAGAGCCGTGTTTACTGGAAGACCGAAGTCAGGGTGCCAGGCGCTGATCAATTGGCACGCTGCGATCGCGACAAAATAGCCGGCGGCTCCGCCCCCTGCCGCGAGCAGCAGGCTTTCCGTCATGAGTTGACGGAGCAGTTGCAACCGGCTTGCGCCGACGGCAAGACGGATTCCGATTTCTTTGCGCCGATCCGAAGCACGAGCCAGGAGCATGCCCGCCAGGTTCACGCAGGTAAGCAGGAGCACCAGCCCGGCAACCCCCATCAGCACAGCGCCGACATCAGCGATTGGTTGCCGAAGAGCTTGCCCGATGAGCCCCGGGCGTGATAAGTGGCACCGCTCTTTGAGATCCGGATCGTCAGGATAAATTTTAGCGAGCTGATGGCCGATCGAATCCAGATTCGCTTCCGCCCGTGCCCACGTAACGCCCGGCTTCAGACGGCCGAGAACCCAGACCTGCGTAGAACCCCGGTCGCTCAGCCATTTATTGCCCGGCTCAATTTCCGATTCCATGGTCATCGGAGCCCAATAGTCGCCGGTGACAATCAGTTCCGTACCAAGAAAAGACGCAGGGGCGACTCCGACAACTGTGAACGGAAACCCATTTACTTTCACAGATCTTCCAATCGCGTTCGGGTCTCCTCCCAGACGGCTCTGCCACCAGCGATGACTGATTACGATGACCGGATGGGCGTTTGGCTTGTCGTCTTCCGCCGGTCCGAAGAAGCGGCCCAGAAAAGGATGAATACCAAGCATCGGAAAATAATTGCCGCTGACCTCAAATCCCCACACACGAAAATTCTGGCGGGGCTCCACGCTGATGCTCGCGGGATTAAAGCGGACCGCAGCCAGATTGGAAAAAACGGTGTTGCGGTCTTTGAAATCCAGGTAATTCGGATACGAGAGGTTCACCATCTGTCCCCAGCCCAATGAGACCAATTGCCGTGGATGGTCGACGGGCAGCGAGCGAAGAAGGACGTTTTCGATAAAGGTGAAAACCGTCGTATTAGCGCCGATGCCAAGCGCCAGAGTAACCACCGCAACGAGCGTAAAGAGCGGCGTGCGGCGAAGCGTGCGGATGGCATAGCGTGTATCGCGCAGCAAGTTTTCAACGACACCGGTACCGCGCGCATCGCGGCATTCTTCTTTATAGAGAGAAACGGACCCGATCAGGCGCCGCGCCGCAAACTTCGCCTCCTCCGGCGACATGCCCGCGCGAATATTGTTTTCGATCTCCCTCTCCAGGTGATCCTGAAATTCGAGATCGAGATCTTTCTCGGCTTGCCTTGCGAACCAGCGCATTGCAGTACCTCTCGACTATCTACAATATGCCAAACATGATTGTAGACAGTCAAGGGGAGCGGCGGCTCACGCGAACCCAACAGAACCGCGCGCCGGAGCAACCGGGCGGAGCCACTAACGCTCCGCCACGACCAAGATCTCGTACGCGAAGAGGCCAGGCGCTATGGCGGTGAGCCCGCGCACCAGCCGATTGGCGAAACGCAACAGGCGATTCTCGGAGCGCAGCGGCAAGATCCGTTCCAGCGGAATGATAGTGTGGCGCACCACCGTAACCCTATAGCCGTGCCGCCTAAGTAGCCGCTGAATAGTTTTCCTAGTAAAGAAGCGGAGATGCGACCAATCCAGTATGCCGCGGTCGCTGTATTCAAACCGGCCGAACAGGACCATAAGGCGGACGGTCAAGTTCACCGCATTAGGCACGGAGACAATCAGCTTGCCGCGCGCGTCAAGCACCGCTTTGCACTCGGCGAGTAGCCTATCTGGATCGCGAAGGTGCTCCAGAACATCGAGCGCGAGGATTCGGTCGAACCGGGCCGTGCTACGAAGCAGGCGGTCTCCGAGCCCCGTATCGAGATCCGCTTCCATGACATTGCCATAACCAGCCTCGAGAGGCACGATGGACTGGCGGTCGACGCCGGCCACCTGGTTTCCGGCACGGACCAACTCGGAACCGAACGCGCCGTCGCCACAGCCAATTTCCAGAACACGTTGATCCCGTCCAATCAGCTGGGCGGCATAATAATGTGCCGAATACAGGCTGCGTTTAATGGCATAGGGAACGAAATATTCTTCGTACTCCGGGTAGGAGCGGACCGCGCGTGAAGTTTCGGTGTAACGATAAACAGCGCGCAAAATCGCCTTCGCGTACTTGAGTCCGTTTACGTAGCAGATCTCATCGCCGTAAAACGTCGGGATGGGAACTTCGAGAATACGGAAATTCTGATGATGCAGCTTAATAATGATTTCGGTGTCGAAGTGGAAGTCGTTCGTCAGCTTATCGAGCCTGATTTGCGCCAGGGCATGAACATTGTAGGCGCGATAACCGCTATGAAATTCAGTCAGGTCGAGACCCAGCGCACGATTCTCAAAGAAAGTAAGAGCCCGGTTGCCGAGGTACTTATAGACAGGCATGCCGCCCTTGAGCGGACCGCCGAAATCCTTCATCATGCGCGAACCGAAAACGGCGTCCGCCTCGCCGCGAACCAGCGGCGCGTACATGTGGGACAGTAATTCCGGAGCGTACTGCCCGTCTCCATGCAGCAGAACGACGATGTCGAACGCTTGTTCAATGAAGTACTGATACCCGGCCTTCTGATTGCCCCCATAGCCGAGATTTTGGACATGCTTCAGGACCCGCAATTTCGGCAGATTCGTCATGGCTTGAATACCGACTGCCAGTTCATAGGTGGCGTCCTGGCTGGCGTCGTCGAAAACGACAACTTGCTCCACGTTTTTCCAGACCTCAGGTGTAATGCGCTTTAGAACTTTGCTGAGCGTCGTGAGAGCGTTGTAGGCAACGATAAAGATTCCGATGCGCTTACCGTGATTCGCGGCGCGTTCCGGGGTTTCTTCGAGAGCGCTTTGACGGAATTGCGGTAACGGCTCAAACGGCAGACTGAGACTCTGCGGGGGCGCCGGCGCAGGTTCGGGGACAGTGGCCATGGCTCCGGTCTCGCCTGATCGTAGCATTTTGCCGCCATAAAATTCACCAATTTGAAAAAACGAACCCAAATTGAGTTCGCTCGGTAATTTCACGTCGGTGTCAGGCCGTCCGGACCATGACAGAGACGCGAAGGTAACGGAGCGGCCCTTTTTCAATTCACAGAAATAAATCATTCCCAACAGATTCCACTATTTACACCCTCCCGCAACCTCTCCGCAGCTCACAGCAATGCGACAACTCGAGCAGAAACATCGATCCCACCCGCTCCGGCCGTCCACGCACCCTACGGGTAAGGCCAACTCCAGCAAAAACGGAGTCAAACACGGCTGCCACTTCCACATCCTCATCGTCGCCGACGAAAAGCAGGAAGACTTCGACGCCCGCTAGCCAATCAATCAACTTAGACGGGTTGCGGTGAGTTACTCGGCGTTGCTAGTGCTCATTCGGGCTGAGTAAGTAGCGTTGACTTTGGCGGATTCTGTAGTAAGGGCACGTACTGCCCTGGCGATAGCGTCGTAGATGTGTTCGTGATCTTCGTCAGGAGACTTGAGCTGCCCCCATTAACGGCGTAGAGCCAATTTGTTGACTTTCGGAGGGATGTTGGTCGGGGCGGGAGGATTCGAACCTCCGGCCTCCTGGTCCCGAAAAGGGAAGAGGGCGAAGATCAATAACTTAGCAGGCTGTGATAGTTGCTCGGCTTTGCTATAAGTACTCTTGCTGAGTGGGTTACGGCGGTTTGCCGCAATTTCTCTGGCAGTGCTGAGCAATGACGGAGTGCACAGGGTGGTCATAGTTTTTGGGCATAGTTTCCGGGCTCTACCGGGTTGCTTCAAAATTTCATCGCAAGGTGCTCTTATGGTGCAGTCACTGCCTTTTGAAGCTTGCCGGGCTGAGAGGTCCAGGCTTTGCCGATGACCTTGGGTCAGCCATGGCCGCGTCAGGGACGGTGAGGGTCTGTTGTATGGCAGTGCGGAATTCGCCAACACGTCTGGCTATTCTTCCTCCCCGGCTGAGTTCATCAGTGTCCCACTGATGATCGGGAGTGGGGTCATTTACGTCCCGGGCTGTCCAACCTTCAGGCGAAAGTGTAGTACCATACCAACCGTTTACCCCGCCGTACACGGCTTAACTCCGAACTTTCCCGCCCGCGCTTCGTCCTTTATCTAAGTCTCGATGCGTAAGCATCACGTCGGCTCCCGGCATTTTGTTAGCCGGGATGCCAGGAATAGGGCTCTTCAGGGCGATGATATGCACCTTACTTTCAGAAAATTCGACCCTGACTTCGCCGTCATCATATATCGGTTGCCCGTCGGCTTTCCACGTGATTCTGCTCTCGGCAGTAGGTTGATTGCCGGAAGGTTGCGTATCTCCAGACGAAGGTCCCCTCTGCTGTTCAGGGCGGCTGCGCTGGCGGGACGGTCACTGCCGAATTGTTTTCCGCGTGACTGCGGGCTCGCTGATCTTCCAATCGTCGAACGACTTCTGTAGCTTGTCTGCGCCAGGGCCGGGCAGGGGAATTATCCGTTGCTCACCATTCATGGTCAGTATCATTCCGACAACCTTGTTCCCATCAAAGACTTGCGCCATCAACCCGCTTTGATCGAACTTAAAAATATAGTCGTCCCATTTAATCTGAGCGTTCGGAGCCTGTGGAGGGCGGGCACTCTTGTCGAGGCACTCGTCACGCTTGCGGCGGCAACGCGGGTAAAATTCAGCGGCATTGGATTGCCCTGATTCCAAGTTCCAGAAAGCGACGTATCGTTCGCACCTATGAATCCCATCCATTTACCACCTATGTTCGGCACAGTGAAACCCAGCGATTAATTGTCGAGATAGAAGTCAGCACACTTTAGGTTAAACACTCCAAAATCCGGGCTATCCAGAGATCCGCTGAGAACCCCGTTGGGACCTGCGGTCAGATGCAGCTTCACGTGGAATTTGTCCAACATCCGGCGTAATCTCCCTTCAGGTTAGGTTTCTGCTGAGCGATAGCTCCGGCAGCCGCAAACAAAATGCCATTAGAAAGCGCGCTAACATGCTGCGAACTATACTTCATTTGCTTGCCCATTCGTGCCCCTTTCCCTCTTGTCAGTCTTGGTCTGCGGAACGGCCCGGAGCGGTCAGGCCGCGCTGGTTTGCGCGGCGAAGCGGAGCCCTGACGGCGAGGACCGGTCTGCAAAAATCCTGCTTGAGGGAAAGGGGCCTAGGCGAGGTGTTATCGCGTCCGGGACGCCTTAAACAGACGGGCTTCGGATGATATTTCGCCTCTCACGAGCGGCTTTCGTGTATGAGTTTTGTCCCCGTGGGCACTCGCTTTGTGCCATCGGCTACGGACCGATTCGACTGTTTTGGAGCCATAAAACTCAAGTCTCTCCAGAGATACCCGAATGCAGAAAAGCCAATAAAGTTGCTAGGTATCCCGGCAGCTACCTGGAAGGGTGGCCGTTCGTCAAAATGCATCCGGTGCGCAGCACGGTTAGCGCCAGCGAGCGCTTCTGCCTCAGAAACAGAAGCGAAGTTCATGCGATTTGGGAGTCAGAATTCCGATTCGAAACTGCGATCGAATTGCTATCCGCGTGGTCTCATCTGATACTACAAAGTTGGTTGTTGAGCGCTATGAGAATGCGGTTCCCTGAAGCGAATAAAAAGCTCTTTGACTCTATCAACAGGATTGCGCTGCTGTCACCAGTTGCGTTGATCGAGGATGTTCCCACTCAGCACCCAACAAAGGACAATCAGGCAGGGCCGCCGAGTTTCTGCAGCGAGATGGCGAACCGGCTCGGCTGGTGAATTTTCCGATGAGACAGGGAAAACTTACGCATCTCGAAAACAAGAGCTGGCAGGAACTGCTCGAGCGGGGACGCCGGCAATCAGAGGCACTCGGATGTACCGAGGATGATGTTGACCGGCTCATCCACGAGCACCGCAGCGCAAGATGACAGTCCACCCGTTAGCTCGTGCTGCGAGTCGCCGCCGATACTAACATCTACATTTCAGCGCTTCAATTCGGGGGTCAACCTCTCCGCCTGTTGGAGCTTGCGCGCGAGGAGAAGATTGTTCTCACCACCTCGGCTGCCATCCTGCAGCAAATTGCGGAAGTCTTGCGAGACAAGTTCCAACGCAGCGAGCTTGACATTGAGCAAGCCGTGCAGCACTCGCCGAGACGGTAATACCGTCAGGGAAGGGTCAATGCGGTGGCAGATGACCCGGACGACAACGCCATTATCGAGTGCGCTCTTGCTGCAGAGAGGCCGATGTCATCGTCTCTGGCGATCGCCACCTGCTCAGCCTTGCCCAATTTGGCGGAATTCAAATCATCAAGGTGGCCGAGTTTTTAGAGCAATTATCGGAACTGCTGCTGAAAAACCACAGCATCCGACACTTTCATGACGGAAACGGAATTGGCGAAACGACTGAATGTCAGCCTGGCATCAATCCGCCGGTGGCGATTGGAGCGACGCGGACCGGCATTTGTGAAAGTTGGCGCTCTGGTGGGCTATCGCCCAGAAGATTTGGATACCTGGCTGAGCGAGCTTCCCACTGGCGGATGCGTTCGGAAGAGCCTGCGGCGCTATTTGGAAGTGGCTGGCGGCTGATCAGGGTCATTCGCTACGCCAGTTGCACGAGCTTGGATTTTCGAAGGCGGGAATCACGGGTTAGGAGTGGAATATCATGCGTCAGACTCGTTGCCGCGATAATTTCGTCGGCCGGATCCGACTGGAAGTCCAGCGCGCGGAGATTCAGGCAGACTTGGCGCGTAATGGGCCAGACGTGCACCTGGTCCACGGCGGCAGCGAAGATCTCATGGTCGAGCCCATAGGCCAGCCGTCCGAGCTGATGCAGTTTCGCGATCTCCCACAGCACGATTGCCGAGATACTCCATTCAGGATCTTGGGTGAGAACGTTTCGTTCGCGCGCCGTGAGACTTCCCTCGAACGCTTTGATCAGAATATGAGTGTCCAGATTCAGCATCCCAAGCAACTCCAGTCGAAAAGAGATCGTCTTGTGGGTTCGACGCGAGGCCTTTCATGATTCCAATGAGGTCGGAGCAGGAGGAAGGAACGGGCGTGACCTTCGCCACCGGCCGTCCGCGTTTGGTGATGAGAATGCCATCCGCCGGCAGGCCGTCCAGTAATTGAAGGCACCGCTCCCGGAAATCGCTGACATTCAGGGTTTTCATATCACAAGTGTACAGACTATTGTACATTTGCGCAGAATCGCTCACTATGGGCTAGGCAGGGATTATGGTTTACAAACAGAAGAATTCGAACCGGTGGTACAAGTTCGTCTGGAATGGCGAGCTGATTCGAAAAAGCACGAAACGACGAACAAGCGAGTTGCCGCCCAGATGGAAGCCGCACACAAAGCGGTGCTCGCGAAAGGCGAAGTGGGAATTCACGACAAGGTTCGAATTCCAACTGTGGCAGACTTTGCGGCGAAGGATTTCCTGCCGTTCATCGACGCTCGTTTTGTTGACAAGCGGAACACACTAGGCTTTTACCGAAACAGAGTCAAGAATCTCCTCGCATTCGCGCTATTGGGCCAGGCAAAGCTCGACGCAATCACGAGCGACAAAATCACGGCCTGCATCGCAAGCCGACGACAAAAGGGACTGCGAGTGGCGCTCGATCAATCGGGAGCTTCAAGTTCTCCGGCGGATGCTTCGCCTCGCTGTGGAATGGGGCAAACTCGAGAAAGTTCCTCCGAAAGTTGAACTCTTATCGGGTGAACGGCGCGAGATCGCGTTCTCACGTCGGACGAAGAGCGTGAGTATTTCCGAGCCGCGCAGATGATCGGTGAAGACATCGAAGATGCGTATGGCCGCGCATTAGACGAATCAGAGCGATGCGAGGACAGGAGCCGATCAAACCGGCAGACCCATTCCTCCTCCTCGATCTCACCGCGTTTTTGATCGATTGCGGCCTCAGGCCCGAAGAAGTGTCCCGGCTGCGCTGGGATGAGTTGCGAGATGGGGCAGTACACATAGCATACGGCAAGACCATAAACGCAAGCCGCCGAGTTCCACTGAGCGCACGAGTGTTGGCGCTACTCGAAATGCACCACTCATCCGCTAGCTCCGAATGGGTGTTCCCGTCTTACACAGCGGGCGGACATGCGCGGAGAAGTCCACGCCCAAGAAGCAGCACAAACGCGCCTGCTTGCTCGCCGAAGTCCAGCCGTTCACGCTCTAGACATTCCGTCACACGTGCCTGACGCGCTGGGCGGCACACATGGACCCGTACACGCTCGCGTATCTCACGGGGCACAGCGATTTCGCGATGACCCGGCGCTACGTCCATCCGCAGGCCGACACGGTTCGCGCGGCGATGGAACGTGTGCAGGCGGCCGGGGTGGGCATAGTTTGGGCATAGTGGAGCAAAAGCCGACACGACGGCCTCAGGCCAAAACTTACAAGTTGTTGATTTCGGAGGAATGTTGGTCGGGGCGGGAGGATTCGAACCTCCGGCCTCCTGGTCCCGAACCAGGCGCTCTACCAGGCTGAGCCACGCCCCGAACTGTTCCAGTCTAGCAGTCGCGCGAAACGCTCAGTTCACTTTCTTGAGTTCATCGGCCAGCCCGCTGAGACCCTTCCGGCGATAGATGTCGGCTAAGCGCTGCTGCTCGGGTGAGGTGGCGAGGGCACGACGCAATACGGGATCGGAAGTCGCTTCGTCGATATCGAGGCGGCTGGGAATCCACAGTTTGCCGTCGGAGAACTCGACGTCGCCGACGAACGCCAAGAGACCTCCGATCAGCATGGGTTGTCCCGTTGGACGAGAAAAGCGCAAAGTGCCGGGTTCGCGCATGGTTCCCATCTGGATGGGCGCCAGGTTGAGGGCCGAGGGAACGTAGCCGGCCACAAAATCTCTACCGCGTTCATCCTGGACGATCCAACCCATCTCGATGCTGCGCACGTTCTGCTGCGAAGTGTTCTTCACTTCGATTTGTGGAGCCCTTACCTCATTGCCGGAGATTCGAGCGGCACCGCCCAAGGGCTGCACAGGCGAACTGCGGAAGGAAACAGCGCCGACGTTGACAGGCTGTTCCGGCCGGGAAGATTGGCGGGCGTTCTGAAGAAGCTCAAAACCAAGCTGCTGTGGGCTGAAATCCTCGATTCCGAAGTTGAGCTCTTCGCGCAGTTGCGCGGTTTTTCCGCTTTGCAAGAGCGCCTCAAGATAGCGGCGGTCGCGCCTTGCTTCCAATTCGTAGACAATCAGGGCGCGTTTAGATTTGACTCTATCCGGCCCGTAGGCAGAGAGATCCTTGAAGAGCGCGCAATCGAGCGAGACCTGCACGACAGCGCCTTCATTCTTTCCGACGCTGAACGGACGCAGCAGCTCCATGTCGATGCGGACCGGGAACACTTCTCCGGGCTGGATGTCCATGCTGGGAACTGTTACCGAGCCTTTGCCGGAAGGCGTGAGATCTTCCGCTTCGACGCGCAGGGTAAGACCCGAAATAACTTTGCTGCCGATATTCTGGAGCAACAGGGAAGCGTGCAGATCGAGCGCCATGGAGGCGCCCTTTACACGTACCGTGCTCTGGCCCAAGTTCTCCGAGACGGGAAGGACGGGTGAATCGTGCGGGAATTCGACATCGAGCCAACGCGCCGAATCCGCCGCAAAAGCGGAGCCAGCCATGCTGAATGCAAAAACGGCGACGGCGAACAGGCGCTGACAGCTATTGCCCATAGACGTTCGTGATGGTCACCTGGCCGGTTTCTTCATCGACATAGCGCGCCTCCACGGCGGAACTGCCGGACACGCTAACCATGGCGGAAGGAGGGTGCAGGATAGTCAGGGTGGCGCCTTGTGAACCGACCGCGATGCCGTCAGGAGTAGTGCGCACGATCGTTCCGGTGATGTCCTGCGGTTGCGGGGCAAAGATGCGCTCCAGCGAGGCGGCGAGGCGCGTGGTTTGTTCCTTGGGGATATGAGTCATCCATCCGGCCACGAACAACGCGGCTAAGGCTGTGATGAACGCGCCCCGGCGCAGATACACGCGGCCGCTTCCGACCTTGTCGACGCAGCGGGCAGCGGCTACTCCGACGGCGATGTTGCCGAGCATCTCCCGCTCGAGCCGGTTCCAATCCGTAATCGCTTCGAATGCGGTTAGGGTTTGACCGGTCGCCTCGCGCTTCAATTCAGCCCTGGCGGATCGAAACAGCATCACCTGCCGTTCACATTCGCTGCAGCGCCGCAGGTGACGCCTGACGCGCAAACGGGCGATAAGCCTCACGTCGCCGCCTTCAAAGAGCGACAGAGTCTGTAGGCTGGGGTGAGCTTGCGCGGAAACGTTTGCCTGTTTCATAACGACTTCTTCGCCTCAAGGTAACGCTTGAACTTAATGCGCGCATTTGCAATGTGCGAGCGCACGGTGGCCATTGAGCAGTTCATTTGGGCTGCTACCTGCTCAGCGGGAATATCTTCTACGTCCCGCAGTAAAAGAGCCATTCTTTCGCGCTCCGTCAGTCCTGCCAAGCCGCCGTCCAAGTGCAGCTTCCGTTCGCCTCGGAGCAGCACTTGCTCGGGGCTGTCGCCGGGAGCGGTGCGACTTTCCGCCAACTCACTGACATCCGTGTAGGTGAACTTCTTCCTACGTCTGAGATAGTCAATTGCGGTATTAGCAGCGATGCGCGAGAGCCACTGCGTCCTTTTCTCCAGATCCTTCACCTGCGCTTGACGTTGCAGCGCTTTAATGAAGGTTTCCTGCGTCAGATCCTGAGCATCGTCCACGTTGCCCACAATTCGATAAATGAGGAGAAAAATGCGGCGCAGATTCTGCTGAACGAATTGCGTTTGAAGATCCGATTCGCTGTGAAGCTGCGAATCGGAAACCGGAGGGAGAGGGTCGCTCACGTATTCCTCCGGCTGTACGAGAACCGCACCATGGATGATGCTTTCCGCGGCGTAGCTAGTCTTTTCCCCTTGCATTCTCCTATAAAGGAAAGACGAAAACCGTCGGGAAACGTGCAGGACGGCCGAGGCATCAACGTTATCTTAAGTCTATATGAGACCTGTGGCCGTAATCGGGATTGGAAAAACGGCTTTTGGGGCGTTTCCCGACCGCGATTTGCGGTCCTTGGCGGTTGAAGCCATTCAGAATTCACTGCACGATGCCGGGGTGGGGGCGCCTGCGATTCAAGCATTCTACCTGGGAAACTTCGCTGGTCCTTCTTTCGTGGGACAAAACCACTTAGCACCGTACGTTGGAACGGCCGCGGGTTTCGAAGGCATTCCCTGCACTCGCATCGAAGACGCTTGCGCCTCGAGCGGTTCCGCGTTCTTTCACGCCTGGCAAGGCGTCGCGACGGGGTTGTACGACGTGATTGTGGCGGCGGGAGTGGAGAAGATGACCTCGCAAGCCACACCTCGCGTCACCGAAATTTTGGCGGGTGCGGGCGATATGTCGAGCGAAGGACGTGCGGGGGCCACCTTCCCTGCCCTATTCGCGATGATTGCGCGACGTCACATGCATGAATTCGGCACGACGCGCGAACAATTGGCAGCGGTGGCGGTTAAAAATCATGCCAATGGGGCCAAGAATCCGCACGCGCACATGCGCAAGGTGATTACGTTGGAACAGGCGCTGGCGGGCAAGCCGGTGGCGGAACCGTTGACAGTTTACGACTGTTCGCTGATCAGCGATGGCGCTGCGGCTGTGGTCTTAGTCCCGGCGGGCCAAGCGCACCGGTACACGTCACGGTTCGCGCGGGTACTGAGCGTTGTGCAAACCTCAGATCACGTGGCGCTGGACTCGAAACGGGATATAACGGTTTTTCCCGCCGTAAAGCTGGCGGCGGAAAGGGCGTACGCGATGGCAGGCGTCGGTCCTGGAGACATTAATCTGGCAGAGTTGCATGATTGTTTTACCATTGCCGAGATCGTCGCCAGCGAAGATTTAGGATTTGCAGCAAAAGGGGAAGGCGGCCCGTTCGCGGCGGCGGGCTGCTCTGCGTTAACCGGATCGCTGCCGATTAACACCAGCGGCGGTTTGAAATCCAAAGGGCATCCGGTGGGCGCGACCGGCGTGGGTCAGATCTGCGATGTTGTCATGCAACTGCGCGGCGACGCGGGAGAGCGGCAAGTGCCACGGCACAAGCTCGGGCTTGCGCAAAATTTGGGTGGGTCGGGCGCTACTTGCGTGGTGAGCATTTTAGGAGCAGCCTGATGACAATTGCATCGCGTGAGGGCGTTGTCTATACAGAGACCATCGTTCATTCGCCGCCTGAACGATATGCGGCGGATGCACCCTATCAACTTGCGATTGTGGATCTGGACGGCGGCGAGCGTCTGACCGTGCGAATCACCGGGCATGAGCCGAGTGAACGAGCTCATGTGGGAGAGCGGGTGGTATTCGTGGACGAGCGAGATGGTGTTTCCTACTACCGCAAACTCTAATGTGCACCTGCGGGCGCGCCGCGCGCCTTGACTCGCTTTAAACACCAGACGATGGGAACACAGCAGAAGCACGCCAGCGCCATGTACCGGAAATCGTCCACATACGACCAGAGTTGCGCCTGTGTGTTTATAATTCGTTGCACTTGACCGATGGCCTGATGCTGCGCGGTAACCCGGTCTGAAAGGGCGGAAAAGGCGGTCTGAAATTGACTCAAGCTCTGCTGTACTCTCGGCAGAGTTGGCGCTAAATTGTGGGAAAGCTCGGTCCGATGCAACTGCTCATGGCGGGCCAGGACCGTCTGTGCGACCGAGATCCCTACACTTCCTCCGACGTTGCGCAGCAAATTGTAAAGACCACTCCCGTTGCCGACGCTCTCCGGTTTTAAGTCGCCGAGCGTGACTACGGAAAGGGGAACGAACACGAGACCGAGCGAAAATCCGCTAATGATAATGGGCCACGTGAGCGACCAAGGCGACACCTGCAACGTGATGCCGCCCCACACCAAGCTGCAACACGCGAAGATTGTGAACCCGGTAGACACAAGAACGCGCGTGTCCATCTTGGAAACCAGGAATCCGACCAGTGGCATGGCCAGAATGGAACCGAGTCCGCGCGGCGATACCACCAAGCCGGCGTTCCAAGCCGAGTAATCCATCAGCGATTGGAAGTAAAGCGGCAATATCGTGACGGCCGAGTAAATGGCCGCTCCAAACATGAAGATAAGTAAACAGCCAAAGGTGAAGTTGCGATTTTTGAAGATCGATAAGTCCACCAGCGTTTTCTCTCGCGTGAGTTGTGAGACGACGAAGAAGCCGAGGCAAACGATCATAATGACGAATGCCCAGCGCACCCACACTGCGCCAAACCAATCGTCCTGCTGGCCGCGATCGAGAATGATCTGCATGCACCCCAGCCCGACGGCGAGTAACCCGAGGCCGATGCCATCGAGTTTCCCTGGCTTCGCATCAGCTATATAAGGCGGATCCTTAACAAACCGCATGATGAGAAAGATGGCCAGTACGCCGACTGGAATATTAATGTAAAACGCCCAGCGCCAAGAATACGTGTCGGTGAGCCAGCCGCCTAAAGTGGGACCGAGTACCGGCGCAACTACTACGCCGAGGCCGAACATTCCCATTGCCATGCCGCGCTTTTCCGGCGGAAAGCTCTCGGTGATAATGGCCTGCGAAAGAGGCTGCAGCGCACCTCCGCCCGCACCCTGGACGAGACGAGCGATCAGGATGGTGACTAGACTTGTAGCCGCGCCGCAAAAGAACGATGAAATCGTGAAAATGACGATGGACGCGATCAAGAATCTCTTGCGGCCGAAGCGCAGCGAGAACCAGGCGCTGGCGGGCAGAATGACCGCGTTCGACAGCAGATAAAACGTCAGTACGTAGCTGGCTTCGTCGTAGGAAGCTGACAAACTTCCCGCGATGTAAGGCAGGCAAACCGATGCGATGGAGGTGTCGATTACCTCCATGAAGGCAGGCAGGATCACGGCCATCGCGATCAGCCACGGATTTACACCCGGCGGACGATTTTCTGCTGAAGTATCTCTTCCGTTTGCCATGCACCAGACGGGATTTCGGCCGCTTCATGGCGTCCAGTTCATCAGATACAATCCGCAGCACCCGAGTTTCGGCGATCTGTTAACGCATGAACTATTTGACAAACCCCAACTTTTTCAAGTTCGGCTCCGGCAGAGGTTCATTAAACTGCGCTTGCCCGAATGTTTCCTTCACATGTCCATCAATGAGCGCAACTCCGAAAGGTGGATCGACGAACGTGAACGTCTTCCGTAGTTTTGCTGTCTCGGTGCTTGTTCCTACTTTGAAATTCGTGTCTTGTAAGAAGTCGGGCGCAAACTGGGGATCGTGCGTCGGGATGCCCACAATTTTTGTGTCACCCCAGTTCAATTTCGACATGAATCGCGCCGCCGCGACGCAGTGCGAGCATTCGGGATCGTAAAAAAACAGAAAAACTTTTCCGTTCGTCAAATTCTGGGGTTTGCCGTCGACGATGAGAGGCGTGGGGATTTGAGCATGGCGCCGATAGGTCGCGTTTAGTCCGAAGCTCAATCCCGCCAGCACGATCAATGAAAGAAACGCGAGAGCTGGACCCTTCAGCGCGCGAACTCGCGCCGACCAAACAAACGCCGCGATGCCAAGTAGGAGCATTACGCCATCACCGATAAAAAAGCCCGGCCCTACCGTTCGTTTGATGATGGGGAAGCAACTGCATTCGTGTCCGACGAGCACCTTATAGTAATAAGCCATCCAGCAGAGAAAGAAGACAATGAGCGCAGAGCCAAGCAACCCGCCTAAACGGCGAAACCGGGGGACGAATAAGAGCAAGGCGGCGAGCAGTTCGATGGTGCCAAGCGAGGCGGCTCCAACGGCGCCCAGTCCCGCGGGAACTTGAGCTTGCTCCAGCACTTCACCCGTTTGGAATGGACTCAGCACTTTCCACGCGCCGGAGACAAGAAAGATAATTCCCAGCAAGATAGCCGCAGTCATCGCGGCCGTTCGTTTCCACCCGAGCGTCTGTTCAGTCATAGCTTCCACGGATTGTATTCTTAATTGTTACGCAAACACCTAAAGCTCGCCCCAACTTCGTTACAAGTGTATTGATGGCTTTGCTTTGCGTCGCTAGTACGCGCGTCAGCGCATCGGGCGCAAAGAAAATCGACTCCGAGGTGAAGGCCATCACCAAATCGGCGATTCTGATCGATACTCATAACGATATTCCCAGCTTTACGATCGATGGCGCAAACATCGGGAACTCGCCTAAGAATCAGACGGACATCCCACGGCTGCGGCAGGGCGGAGTGGGAGCGGTTTTCTTTTCCGTCTACGTCGCGGCGACGTATGTGGACGGGAATCATTCCGCCAATCGCGCTCTGCAGATGATCGATACGGTGCAGCATGACATCATTGATCGCTACCCGAACGATTTCATGCGGGCGCTTACCGCGGAAGACATCGAGAAGGCTCATCGGCGGCACAAAATCGCAGCGCTGATGGGTATTGAGGGCGGCCACGCAATTGAGGACAGCCCGCGTTTATTGCGCGACTATTACCGGCTTGGCGTTCGTTACATGACTCTGACCCATTGGAACACTAACGATTGGGCAGATTCGTCCGGTGACATCGATAAACCCGGGGTGCAACATCATAACGGGCTTACTCCGCTGGGCAAACAGATCGTGCTGGAGATGAATCGCCTGGGAATGATGGTGGACATTTCGCATACCGCGGATAAGACGTTTTACGACGCGCTTGAAACCAGCCGCGCGCCTATCATTGCGTCGCACTCTTCCAGCCGCGCGGTGACGAACGGTCCACGCAACATGACCGACGACATGATCAAAGCGCTGGCCCAGAAAGGGGGCGTGATCCAGATCAACATTTATTGCCGCTTCGTATCGCAGAAGGCGGCCGACGCGCCGGAAGGCGCTCCGATCAGCGCTACCATTGCCGACGTGGTCGCGCATATCGACCATGTAAAGCAAATCGCCGGGATAGACTCCATCGGGATCGGAACGGACTTCGACGGCATAAGCTGCGCGCCTCAAGGTCTGGAGGACGTTTCGAAGTTCCCGAGCCTGACACGGGCGCTTCTGGAGAAAGGCTACTCGCCTGCCGAGATCAAGAAGATCTATGGCGGAAATACATTGCGTGTGATGAGGCAAGTGGAGAAAGTATCGGCGCAAATGAGGGCGGAACCGGCACCCTGACTACTCTGCCGCCTTGGCCTCAGGATGCTTAGACATCGGTTTTAAGATGTCGTCGAGCAACATAGCTGCATGTTCCTGGTGCACCAGGTGAGGATATTTTTCGCCGTCGTGGTAGTCGAGTTTCACCACTTTAAAAAATCCGGTGTTTTCGACAATGAGCTCAATGGGCTGGGTGGCGCTCCGAGACTCGCGAACGGCTCGGCGCAAGAGTTCATCGGTGGCCGCACGTCCATTCACCGCGACGATCTTCATAGTCGGGCCCAATCCCGCCTGGTAGGCGATGGACCCTACGAGCACATCCGAGATCGTGTTGTCAGCGACACGTATCCCGAGCGAATACCAGGCATTGACGCCGCGATCGCGCGAGTCTTCCGCTCGAATGTAGTCATTCTGCTGGTCTGTATATTCGAGCCGGTACCCACCGTTGGTAATGCCACCGAGCGGCGCGCGCGGCGACTTCGATGTAAGCCGCTCGCGTAGAAAACTGGCCCAATCATTGGGCTGAATCGCGTCCAGGTTCTTGACAATGTCATCGAACGTATAGGGAAATACTCGTGGCGGCGTGCTGCCCCCGGCACCCAAAAAACGCACGCAGAAATCGTTCAGCGATTTCTTGCCCTGCGACAGGCTGCGGATCCTCGTATCGACATCGAGCCAGATGAGTTCTCCTTCGGGATAGTAATCCACGGAGCGGCGCCAGTTATCCCACTGCTCATTGGTCTCGTATAAAATCTGCGCAGCCGTCGCCGTGTCCTGAAGATCGCGCCACGTACGTCCGGGCCTATGATCTAATTCGGCGGCGGAAGCTGCCAGATACGAGCGATACTGCTCGTCGGTCCAAAGCCCGCTGCGAACGGCGAGCACGTCCCCCAGGTACTGCGTCAGCCCCTCGTAAACCCACAGCAACTCGCCTTTCATCGGCTGTTGGTAATTCGACGTAGCCAAACCCGCCGGCCGGCGGTATTTTCCGTTCCAGGAATGCGTGAATTCGTGCGGAAGTAAGTCCGCCGAGAGCATACTTAAATCCTCATCCAGGAACATGCGCGCGTCCACCCGATCATCGCTCGATTCATGGTGTTCCAGTCCGAAGTGGGCCACGTTATCGCTCAGCGTGAGCAGAAAATGATAGCTGTTGTAGTGGCGTGACGCATATAGCAGCCCGGTTTCGCGAACAAGGTTGCTGAAAGCGGCTAACTGGTCACTGCTCACGTCCAGATCTTCGGGTCCGTCGGCTGCCATGTCGAGATAATGCTTGGGCCTGATCTCGGGAGCGAGCGGGATTTCTTTGAAGAAGCGTCCGGCGAGCAAGGGGGAATCGACCAACATGTCGAGCGGTACCGGCCGGAAATGCGTCGTATTGCCGCTGCTGCTCGAAGGCGTGAGCGCCGTGCCGAATTTCCAGCCCTCGGGCAGCGTGACGGACGGCTCGAAGGTGATGTCGGCCGCATTTAGGTCGGCCGGATAGAGAACCACCTCATTCCAACTCGCCACACACAAGTTGGCGTTGGTGGAAGCGCCCGCCGAAAAGCCGCTGGCGGCTGCCGTGGCGAGGAAATCGACTTTGGCCTCCAAAGTTCGCACTCCGGGCGGCACCGTCAAGTGGAACGTGAACATATTCACGTCATCCCGCTGCCAGGCAAGCGTTTGTCCGTTCGCGATAAAGGTGATGCCGGTGAAATTATCGATGGGACCGCTTGGGCTATGCTCGCCGGGAATCCATTCCGGATACACCAGGGTTAGCGGCCCAGGCTGCACGGGAATCGAAAGCTGTGCCCGCAAAAACTTCCGCGGAGCATCGGTCAAATCGAGAGAAACCGTGATCGGCCTGCTTCCTTGAGCGAATGCACAGGCGGTGCAAACGAACGGCAGTAGATAAGACAAGGTGCGCTGATACAACTTCCCATCATAAGCGTGCAGAGCGGCGATCCATCTTAAGTAGCGGATGCCGAACGGGTTCGCTATCATAGGAGAGTTCGGATCGTCTTCCGTATGGCTGTCCGTGCGCCCAGCGGGTTCCCGCTAGCGGCGCGCGTTCCCTGGAACCGCAAACCGAAACCGAAAAGGCCTTTGATTATATGTACGCTGTGATTGAAACAGGCGGCAAGCAATACCGTGTAATGCCGGGGCAGACCATCCAGGTGGACACGATCGCCGGCGACGTCGGCGCCGATGTCGAATTTGATCGCGTTCTGGCCCTGTCGAACGAAAGTAATGAATTAGTTTTTGGCGATGCGCTGCGCAGTGCGCGAGTGCGAGGAAAGATTGCCTCCCACGATCGCGGGGACAAGATTCTGGTGTTTAAGTTTAAACGCAAGAAGCAGTACAAACGCACCATCGGCCACCGGCAGAATTACACGCGCGTGGAAGTGCAGGAGATTCTCGCTTAGCGCGACGCTTGCGTTAGCCGATTCAGGAATTTGTCTCGTAGGTAAAACATGGCACACAAAAAAGGTTTAGGCAGTTCCAAAAACGGGCGCGACTCCAATTCGCAGCGCCTCGGTATCAAAGTGTTCTCCGGCCAATTCGTGACAGGCGGGTCTATCATCGTGCGCCAGCGTGGCACAAGGTACAAGCCCGGTAAGAATGTTGGTTTGGGCAAAGATGACACGTTGTTCGCCACAATACCCGGCGTCGTCGAGTTCCGCGACCGCGGTCGCCTCGGGAAGTTTGTAAACATCGTTGCGGCGCAGGCGTAGCATTTCCTCTGCCGCGCCCCTCTCCTATACAGCCGGAGCCGCTTTGGCTCTGATCCCTCATCCCACGTGCAGTTCATAGACGAAGTTCTTATTTCCGTTAAGGCCGGCGACGGCGGCAACGGTTGCCTCGCGTTCCGGCGCGAGAAGTTTGTGCCGCGCGGCGGCCCGAGCGGTGGTGACGGTGGACGTGGCGGCGATGTCACCTTCGTCGCCAGCGAACATCACAACACCCTACTGCATTTCCGTTTCAATCCTGAGCACACCGCCGAACGCGGACGCCACGGCGAAGGCAGCCAACGAAGCGGGCGCGAGGGCGCCGGCGTCGAACTCCCCGTTCCCGTCGGCACCATCGTCTATAATGCCGAAACCGGCGAGCAGTTGGTCGATTTCACCGCACCTGGGCAGCGTTTCACCGTCGCGCAAGGAGGCCGCGGGGGTCGCGGGAATTCGCGTTTCGCAACATCTACTCATCAAGCACCAACGGAACACGAAGAAGGCAAACCCGGTGAAGCGTTCAAGCTGCGCTTAGAACTGAAGCTGCTTGCTGACGTAGCGCTCGTCGGATTCCCGAACGCGGGCAAATCCACCCTGATTTCGCGCCTCTCAGCAGCCAAGCCGAAGATTGCCGATTATCCATTCACGACGCTTGAGCCCAATCTCGGCGTGGTGGCGGCGGGCGATCGCACATTTGTGCTCGCCGATATTCCCGGGCTGATCGAAGGCGCGCATGAGGGCCATGGGCTCGGCATCCAATTCCTCCGTCACGTGGAGCGGACACGTTTACTGGTGCATTTAGTGGACGTGTCGGATTTCACCGGCCGGCACCCTGCTCATGATTTCGATGTCATTCTTCAGGAGCTTGCCAGCTTCAGTGAAGAGCTAACGATGGAACCGATGATCGTAGTTGCATCCAAGATCGACGCCTGCCAACACGAATCGCGGATCGACGCAGTGCAGGAAAAGGCAGCGGAGCACGGGATGCCGTTCTACGCGATTTCGAGCGCGACCGGCAGCGGCATCGACGAACTTCGGTTCGCGATGAGTTCGCAACTGTTCAGTCAGCAGGAGAGCGCTAGAATTTCAATCGGAAGCTAGACTCTGCCGGTGCAGGGCCCGGTCTTCAAAACCGGCGTGCGGCACTTACGTTGTCGCGGGTGGGTTCGACTCCCATTAGCTTCCGCATATTACTGACCTAACGACTTAGCATGAATGGTCCTGCCAGCGTTCAAGCGAAGCTACAAGCGAAGTCGATTGTCCCTCCGATTCACCGCGCTCAAAGCAAGCGAATGGGAATCTACCCCAGCAGCATTACAAAGGCCCAGCTTTGAACTTGGACCTGAGCTCGTTTGTCGGTGTGCGCAATGCGTCGGAATAACGTAAGTGGATGGGAAAACGAAATAGACCTATACGGCTAAAAGAAGGTGACTTCTTCGTCGAGGTGATTCTTCGGGCTGGCGTCCGTAAGGAAGACTTGCCAGCCGTGCTCGCTTCAGCAGAAAGGTGGGAGGAGGACGAAACCGATGAAGAACGACTTCTTTCCGCCGTGCTCGACCTTGCCGATCACGCATTCGATGCGGACAAGAAGGTAGAGTTTACGAGTGCGAGCGCCGGGACCATCGACACCTTTAAAGAGTTCGACGACATCCGACGAATGGGTGGATTCGCTCGGCGATTCAGACGGAAAAAGAGACCCGATATTGAATCGCCGTTGAATGCCAAGAAGAACAAAGGCAAGAAGATCTCGCTTGAAGCCGCGGACCGCCTGTTCACTGGCTTCAAGGAACGGCTGAGCCGAGTTGCATGTTACACAGACTTTGGAGTTGATGTCGGTTTAGTGCTCTTATTTGGCAGTTATCTTCGTCGAGAGCCGCAGGTCGGAGATATCGATATCGCTATATTGACTATTCCGCGCGCGAATTACGACACGAGAGTAAACGAACTCCGGCAAGCAGGCAAAAGCAGAAACATCATAGAAGAGCTATATGGGCCCCAATTCGAAGTGATCAAATTCCTAAAAAATCGCTCGCAATGGTTTGCCGTACATCAAGTCGATGAACTCCGGCAGATGAAGAATGTTCCGTTCGCGGTCGTCCATTACACGTCAGCGTTCCAGGAGATGATAGGGCTGTTTGAGAACGGCCGGCTCAAAGGAGAGGAGTTCCTTATGCGCTGCGAGGAGCTTAGGAAGACTCACGCTGCTCGTGATCAGCGTTCTAACCCGGATAATTCGAAATGAAAACAGCGCTGGAGATGGGGCTCACCACGCGAATAGTCGTTCCCGCCACAATTTCGTAACGCAGAATGCGCCTCATTTTGCTCGTTCATGCCGAGGACATGACAGTTGTACGTACCGTGGGAGTGAGACCTTTCACGTCTATTGCAGGAGGATTTCCCCTTTCAACACTTAGAGCAAGTGATCGAACCAGCGGTCATTTCGAGCATGGAACAGTTCGACCACCATTCCGGAATCAGGATCAATTCCGGTCAGATTGGGGCCTTTCTTCAGATTGCAGTACCAACAGGCGAGCGCTAGATTTTCTAATTCCGTTTGACCACCGTGCTGCTTAGCGATGATGTGCTCGATTGAAATGGCCGGCGAAAAGCGTCCTGCGGGACATGACAATACTCACACCGGTTGCCCGCGCGACCACGAACGTCAGCCGCGAGTTTGTTCGTCAAGACTGCTGTAAAAGCTGTCGTGCCCGCGACTGCCAATGGGCAAGCAAGTCGCTGATGTTAGCGTAAGCCTCAAGCTCAGCCCGTTCATCTTCCGTTAGAGCACCGTCATTCGCTTTCGCGTTCAGTTCTTCTGCGCGCCCAGCATCCGCTTCGGGGAAGTCGAGCGAGAATACTTTCGGGGAGTGGTCTGGTCATTCCTCGCCCGGGCACACCGAATACCTGTTGAAGAATTTCCGCGTGTGTACTGGAACGGAATGCGGCGCGCGCCATCCACATCCAGTATAGTGCTGAAGAGGCTGCTCACAATCGGCGGTAAGGTGAAGAGGGAAAGATCAATGAACATCGAAATCGAGCTTCCTCCAGACGTCAAGGCCCGCTACGCTGCCGGGGCGAGTGCGAAAGGCGTTTCGGTGGAGCGGCACATCATCGATTACCTCATCTATACTGCGTACATAAAAAATGAGCGGAGCAGGGCGGCTAAAGCGGAAGTTCGCCGGCTGAGGCTACCTCAGTTGCGAGGCACGATAATCGGATCATTGAGGCGCCGGGAGATCCACGGTGATCGGAGTGTGCATAGCTCGTAAAGGAGAACGACCGGCCCCCGCAGGGATGTCGGGACGTTGTAGTTCAGGGGTGGTGAGAGACTCCTCGCAAACACGCGACTCTCTTGTTGAGAGCCGCAGTGATCTTCTGGATTCTTATCGGATTTGCTGCAATTACGGGACTGACCCAGCTCTTTGCGTTCGTTTGGATAGCTTGCGCCAAAGCCGAGGTGATCACGAAACTCCGCGACGGCTGGAAGCAATCTCCCTCTGCTGATAGGATTCTGGCCACTCGCTGTGCTCAAACGCCACTTCCAAATGATTGATTATCGACGTGGGGCACCCTGGTGGGATTCGAGCCTACGGCCTTTTGGTCCATTTTTTACCCCAGAGCCTCCCGTCTTGGGCTGTTCCGGTACCGGTTTCCCGCGCCGCCCGGTTTCAGAGATTGCGGATTTTAGGCCGCTCATCCGTGCTGACGGATCGGCTACAGGGAGACGCTCCCTGTTCAAAACCTTGGGTATCGCCGGGTATCGCCGCGGGAGCGTGAGCATTTTGGCGTCCCCGGGTGAAGCGTCGATAAACAACGAAAACAGAAGCGCGATAATAACTGTCTGACATTGTCTTGAAGAACAGGCACATTGTGGATTGGTTGTCTTTGGATTCGAGCGTCTTCACCTCAGCCGCATACCTTCCTGCCACGCACACACTGTACCTGCGCTTTCATAGCGGCGAACTCTACCGCTACTTCGATTTCCCGCCACAACAGTTCCGCGACTTCCTGGCCGCTGATTCCAAAGGCCAATGCTTCTCAACCAACATCCGCGACCGCTTCCGTACCAGCACCTTTCTTGCCGCACCGCAAACGCCGCTAATTCCGACTCCTAACTCCACTCGCCACTCTCTTCTTAGTTAAGTTAATACGGTCTTCGCCGGACGCTTACGAATGTAATCGGTGCTGGTTGTACACAACCTGCATAAACTGGTCGATGCTGGCCAGCGCGTCGTCGAAGTTTTCGTATTCATTTCTGTAGACCTCGTCACGTTTGAGCGTCTTCATGAATGATTCACAAGCGGCGTTGTCGTAAGGGTTCCCTTTTCGGTCATGCTGATGGTGATTTCGTGATCTTTCAGAAGCGTCGTGTGATCGTGTGACGCATACTGCACGCCGCGATCGGAATGATGCACTACGCGGGGTTCAGGCCGCCGGCCTGCCAGCGCCATGCGCAAGCCGGACAGAGCCGAACCCGCTTCGAGTGTTCTTCCCAAAGCCCATCCGATAATACGGCGCGAATAGGCATCGAGCAGGACCGATAAATAGATGAATTCCTCACGCAACAGTAGGTAGGTTGGTATGCGCAGGCCGTAATCTTGATCAGCGCGCCTTTCGCTGGAGACATGGAGCTTACGCTTCTTATGGGGCGAAACTACTTTTCCACGACTATCACGGCCCATATGGCACACTCTATCCCAGCTTTCGCTTCAAGGTTTCGTTCACCGCGCCCGGGTCCGCCTGGCCGCGGCTGGCCTTCATCACTTGACCAACCAGAAAGCCCATCACGGTGGTCTTGCCGCTCTTGTATTGCTCTACTTGTTTGGGACTCGCGGCCAACACGTCGTCCACAATCTTGTCGAGTGCGCCAGCATCGGAGATCTGCTTCAGGCCCTCGCGTTCCATGATTGCCGCCGGCGACTCTCCCGTCTCAAACATCTTCGGCAAGATCTCTTTTGCCAGTTTGCCGGAAAGCTCGCCCTTATTGATGAGGACCACTAACTCGCCGAGATTTGGGGCGCTGACCGGTGCATCCTTAATCTCTTTTCCGGCCGATTTCAGCAGACCCATCAAATCTCCGATCACCCAATTCGCCGTGGCGCGGCCGTCGCCACTCACCTTCACGGCTTGTTCGAAATAGTCGCCGGTCTCACGTGTAAGCGTCAAGACCCGCGCGTCGTATTCGCGCAGCCCGTACGCGCCGATGTAGCGCTCGCGCCGGTCCGCAGGCAAGTCCGGCAGCTTCGACTTCACCTCATTCAGCCAATGCTCACTAATGCGCAGGGGAACCAGATCGGGCTCAGGGAAATAACGGTAATCATGCGCCTGCTCTTTGCTGCGCATGCCGACGGTCCGGCCGCTCTCGACGTTGTACAGGCGCGTTTCCTGAACCACTTTGCCGCCGGACTCGATAAGTTCCACCTGTCGCTCAATCTCGTATTCAAGCGCGAGCTTCAGAAAGCGGAACGAGTTCAAATTTTTCACTTCGGCTTTAGTGCCGAACTTCTCAGCGCCACGCAACCGCACCGAGACGTTCGCGTCACAGCGCAGTTGACCCTTCTCCATATCGCAATCGGAAACCCCGATGTACTGAATCATTTGCTTGACTTCGGTGACGTAGGCGTACGCTTCGTCCGGTGAGCGCATGTCCGGCTCACTGACAATCTCAATCAGCGGCGTACCGGACCGGTTGAGATCCACGTACGTATTGCGGTCCGAATCCTTGAAGCCGTCGTGGATGCTCTTACCCGCGTCATCCTCCATATGAAGGCGCGTGACACCGATGCGCTTCTTGCCCTGGCTCGTCAAAATGTCGACATACCCGTATTCTGCGAGCGGCTGGTCGTACTGAGAGATTTGGTAGCCCTTCGGAAGGTCCGGATAAAAGTAGTTCTTGCGTGCGAACCGTGAGAACGGATTGATCCGGCAGCGGAGCGCCAAGGCTGCACTGATGGCGGCTTCTACTGCCTGCCTGCTGAGGACCGGCAATGCGCCCGGAAGTCCGAGGCAGACCGGACACACATTCGTGTTCGGAGCCGCCCCGAATTCGACCGGACAACTGCAGAAAATCTTAGTCCGTGTACCGAGCTGAACGTGCACTTCAAGCCCGATAACGGCCTCGTATTTGGTGAGAATCTCCTCAAAAACGGCAGTAGCGGACATGCTCTGATTGTAAAGCCCGGTTGAGAGGCGTGCACCGGCCCTGCTGTCCGCCCTGCACGTTGTTAAGCTTCTTCTTCGTCTTTTATTTGGTCCTCATCGTCCAGATCGTCTTCGTCCTCGTCGTCCAAATCCTCGTCCTCATCGCCTTCTTCGTCCAGATCCTCGTCATTCAGATCCTCGTCGTCGAGATCCTCATCTTCTACTTCATCCACATCGTCATCGTCGCCCACTGCGAAGACGGGCTGGCCGTATGCGCCGAAAAGAGTTCTGTTCGTTGTCTCGTCTTTCAAATCTGAAAACATGATGGTTCGCTCCTGAAATGTACCCGGCCCGACAGAACACCGCCGGTCAACGGTAAGATGCCACGTCAGAATGTAATTGTTCTAATTTGTCGCTGCGCTGTGAATAGGCAGTTATACCAGCAGCAACGGGTTTCGTCGTTTAGAACAGCGGTAAGAGCTGAGCAAGAGAGAATTGACTCATGTACATCCATTCGTTTGCCTTCCGGTGGAAGCCGGATGTTTCTGAAGATCAAAAGCAGCGGGTGATCTCCGAAATTCGTAAACTCCAGGGGCAGATTCCGGGTCTACTCGAGACATATGTCGGGAAGAATATCTCTCCGCGAGGACAAGGATACGAACTGGGGGGTGTGATGAAGTTTGCCGACCAGGCCGCGCTTGACGCCTATGGGCCACACCCCGTCCATCAGAAATTACTGAGCTGGCTCGTACCCTTGATCGAACCGATTGAAGTAGACTTCGAGATTTGACCATGCCGTCGGGCCCCGACAAGTCGCTGGTTTGGCTCGGGAAATATCTCTCGCTGGCGCTCACGTTGCCCGCCTCACTAGTGGCCGGGTACATTTTGGGAACGATTGGCGATCATTGGCTGCACTGGCCCCTGCTGCGCGCGCTGGGCATACTGGTCGGTATGGCAACCGGCATCATGAAGATCGTTCAGGAACTGAGTCGGGATGATCGCAAAAGCGGCGCCGGGAAAGACAATTGACGGACCACGAGTTAAGCCGTTACCTTCGGCGCCTTTACCGCATGATGACTGTTTACGCAGCGGGAGGGTCCGTCTGGTACTTCCTCGCCCAAGGGCCCCTGCCGGCGCTCGGGTTCTTGCTCGGAGTCTTGGGTTCGTTCGGTAATTTATGGTTATTCAATTGGCTGAGCCGCGCCATGGCGCCCGGTGAAACCACTCAGAAGCCGTGGCAAGCCGGCGCATTTATCGGCCGGTATGCGCTCCTATTTACAATCGGCTATGTTATAGTCAAAGGCTTAGGCGTCAGCCCTTTACCGGTGGTTTTGGGCCTCTTCGCCAGCACTGCTGCTGTGTTAGGATCAGCAGTTTTTGAGATCGCCCAAAGCCTCTTTCGCAGAGGGTCATTCCGTTAGATGCACGAACTCTGGATCACAAGACTGTTCAACAGCTATCTCGCTGGACCGGCAAATTTGTTGCTGGATGCCATTCATTTTCCAGCTCACAATCGCGCCAATCCCTGGCATGATGCCATTGTTTGCGAAATCTCCGTGGTTCTTTTCATTTTGGTCTTCTTTGCGATCGCGCGCCGCGGTTTTTCCGTGGAGAACCCGGGTAAGGTTCAGCATTCCCTCGAAGTAGTTTACGAATTCATCCATGCGCAAGCCGACGAAGTGGTCGGCCATGGCAGTTCAAAGTACATGGCGTTCTTCGGAACTATCTTTATTTTTATCTTGTTTATGAACCTGTTCGGGCTGATTCCCGGCTTCGATTCGCCAACCATGTACCCCATGGTCCCCTTCGGCATGGCTGTTGCGGTTTTTGTCTTTTATCATGCTGCCGGACTGAAGGCGAACAAGGCTGGTTACATCAAACAGTTCCTGGGACCCATGCTGGCCCTTGCTCCGCTGGTCTTACTCATTGAGATTGTTAGTCACTTTGCCAGGCCTCTATCTCTTACAGTTCGTCTATTTGCGAACATGTTCGCGGGCGAGCAGGTTTTCCTCGCTTTCATCTCGTTAACGAAGCTTATAATTCCAGTGGTATTCATCGGCCTCCACCTGTTTGTGGGTGTGTTGCAGGCCTATATTTTCATGTTGCTCGCGATGATCTACGTGGGCGGAGCGATCTCGCACGAGCACTAACGCTTGTTTTCGGCTTCCAGCGTGAGCGCCCGGCGTCCCCACGCACGGTGTCGAACCACCTCCTGGAAGCAATACTCATAAGGAGAAACCAATGAAGAATAAAATTATGCTCGCCGCCATCACGTTGATGGCGCTGGCGAGCCCGATGTTTGCTCAAGGACAGGGCGGAAACGGATCATCCGATGCCTTTCACTCGGCAGCGGCTTACCTGGCGGTAGGCATTGCCTCCGGCCTTTGCGGTTTGGGCCAGGGAAAAGCGACCGCTGCCGCCGCCGAAGCCATTGCGCGTAATCCGGGCGCGATTGCGGGTATCCGCTTCGTTTTCATTTTCGGTCTTGTGCTGATTGAGTCGCTCGGGCTGTACGCACTCGTCGTAACGTTCATCGCACAAAAGTAGTGATTTTCTGAATGGGCCTGCCGGCGCTTTGGGGGCGGCAGGCCTTTTTCGTTGATCATGCCCATGAAACTCCAAGGTATTTTTCCTGCCCTGGCTACTTGCTTCGATTCTGACGGCAGTCTGCACAAAGCCAAGACCTTCGGCAACATTCAAAAGCTGAATCGAATCGCGCTTAGCGGTTACCTGGTTTGCGGCAGCACGGGCGAGACTCCGTTCCTCTCCATGGAAGAGCGTATTCAACTGATGGACTGGGTGCGGGAAGCGGCCAGCGATGGCAAGACACTCATAGCAGGCGTCGGGTGCGAGAGCGTACGAGAGACCGTCCACTTGGCGAACCGCGCGGCGGAAGCGGGATTTCACGCGGCGCTTGTATTGACTCCGTTCTATTACCGAACCCACATGCACAGGCCCGACACCCAGTCTCTGTTCTTTCGCGCCGTGGCTGACAGGTCGAAGTTGCCGGTGATGCTTTACAACATCCCGCAGGTCACCGGTTACCACTTGCCCGCCGAGACTATCGCCGAGCTATCTCACCATCCGAACATCGTCGGGATGAAAGATAGTTCCGGTAATTTGGAAGCTCTGAATGAGACTGTGCGGTTGGCCAAGCAGGGCTTTCAGATCCTCTCCGGGTCGGGTGGCAACTTTTGGAATGCTCTTGAAATCGGCTCCAGCGGAGCGATTCTTGCGATCGCCAATGCCCTGCCCTACGCCTGCGTCACCATCTGGGAAGCGTTTCGCATGCGGGATGCGGAGGCAGGTAAAGATTGGCAGTCGCGGATTCTGCCTGCCGCCCGGCTGATCGCCAGCAAGCACGGCATCCCTGGCCTGAAGTATGCCATGGAATTGAACGGCTATTATGGCGGTCCTCCCCGCCTGCCCTTTTTGCCGCCTTCCGCAGAAGCCAAGGCAGAGATCGAACAAGTCTTCGATGGGTTAAAAAGCTAGCCGACTGGGCAGCCAAGCAGTGCCTGGTCAACACTGGCCAAGAATCGCCAGGCCCTCGCGCAGTGCGTTGCGGGCTGATTTAGACCGGCTTTCGCAGTTACATCTGTGATGTTCCGTGCCATTGTCTCGAGACAGCGTGTTGCGAAAGACCCCGGCGACAAAAATGTCCGGATAGCCGTCGTTATCGTAGTCACGTCAGGAAGCGCCTTTTCGCTCGCGAGACGAAATCAACGCGACGGCCCACTACCCACCGACACGCTGGCTCACTGGATACAATGCCAGAGATGTTGCCATGACGCGGCGTGCGACACCGGCAACGACGAAAATCGAGTCGCTTGCCGCGCCAATCGGCGACAGTAATCTCCGAGGGTGATATGCGAAGAAGAGATTTGTTGAAAGCGATGAGCGGTGTGGCTGTCGGAGCGGCGATCGGCAGGAGCAATCCCGCAGAGAACTCAACGCATTATGAAGCCACTTGGGAATCGCTCGACAAACGACCGAGTCCGCAATGGTATACAGACGCGAAGTTCGGAATTTTCATCCATTGGGGCGTATATTCAGTCCCTGCGTTTGCAGTCGTCAATGTAAAAGACCAAAACCCGTACGCCGAATGGTATTGGAACTCGCTGGCAGAAGGCATGAAGGCGCATGGGCCGAACGATCCGGGTGCGCCCACATGGGACTTCCACAAGCGCACGTACGGCCCGGATTTCAAATACTTCGATTTTGCTCCCCTGTTCCGCGCGGAGTTGTTCGACCCCGACCCATGGGCCGACCTCTTCGTGCGCTCCGGCGCAAAGTACGTTGCCCTCACATCGAAGCACCACGAAGGATTTACCCTTTGGCACAGCGCGGAAGCGAACCGCAGTTGGGGCCGCCCGTGGAACAGCGTGGACATTGGGCCGAAGCGAGATCTCCTGCTCGATCTCACCGAGGCTGGACGGCAAAAAGGATTACATATGGGGATCTACTATTCGCTTTATGAGTGGTACAACCCGCTGTGGCTATTGGACAAGAGCCGCTATGTGCGCGAGCACATGATCCCGCAGTTTAAAGATGTCGTCACTCACTCAAAGCCGGAGATCATCTTCTCGGATGGAGAGTGGGAGCTAAACAGCGCGGAATGGCATTCGCCGGAAATGCTCGCGTGGCTGTTCAATGACTCGCCCGTCGCCGGCAACGTTGTCATCGACGACCGCTGGGGCAAAGACACACGCCACAAGCATGGCGGCTATTACACGACAGAGTATACGTCCGGCATGCAGGGCTCGAAGCACCCCTGGGAAGAGAGCCGCGGCATGGGCTACTCGTACGGGTACAACCGTATGGAAACGCTCGCCGAATATCACACAGACCGGCAATTGCTGCTGATGCTCATCGACATCGTGAGCCGCGGCGGCAATCTGCTGCTGGATATCGGGCCGCGCGCGGACGGTCACATTCCGGTGTTGATGGAAGAGCGGCTGGTGCAACTCGGCGACTGGCTTCATGCGAACGGCGAAGCAATTTACGGCACGGTGGCGTACGATCGTCCTGCGCAGTGGAGCGAGGGCGCAAGGCCTCACCTGGAACAGAAAGACTTCCGCGCCGAATACGACATTTCGAAGCTGGTAGACGCGCCTTCGCCAGGCTATTCGCACATCGAGGCGTTCTTCACAATCAGGGGAAGTACTGTCTACGCCATTCTGCCGCAATGGCCGCAAGCCGAAGTTGTACTGCATCATGTGCCCGTCGCGTCAGATTGCAAGATCTCTTTGCTGGAGACGCAAGATGAACTGCAATGGCGGCGGCAGAATGATGCCGTTGTCATCTCCGTGCCGGACAGCTTGCGCTTCAAAGTCCCGTCCCGGCAGGCTTATGTGTTGAGATTGCGCGGGCTAAAGAATTCGTAAGCCGGTTGGAACTGGAGCGGCGCCCGATCCGTTAATGCTTGTCACTGTCGCTATGTCCGTCGCTCAGCGTCTTCATGAAATCGACGATCAGATCCTCTTCGTGATCGGTCAAACCGAGGTTTCCGATACGCTGCTCTAGGTTTTCGGAAACCTCCGGCGCAGGCCAGCACGTCTTGCCAAAGCCGGGATCGTTGACTCCCTTTGAGCAGCGCGGCAAGATATCGCGCGTGTTATAGAAGTGCACGACCGTTTTAAGATCTTTGATCACGCCGTTGTGGAAGTACGCTTTGACGAACGAAGGATAGGGCCTCTTATCAACATCGCGGATCGTGGCGGTCTGAAACTTTCCGTCGTTTTGCTCGGCGAGCTTCATCCAGTGATTCTTCGGGTTGATCTGACCCGTACCGGAAGCGTTCCGTAGAAAGTCGCCCAAGCCGTTATCGGTATATGAAGCGCCTTGCGGGTTGGGTGTCACTCCGTATTTATCGGCTTTGTCTTCGTAAAGAAAAGGAAGGTTCTCATTTTTCGGGAGACCCAAATTGAAAGCTGCAAAATCCGCGAAGAGCGGCTCGCTTTCCGGCACTTGTCCGGTTGAGATCTCCCGCTGCCCGCTCTGGAACGCCGTCAGACTGTCGACATGGCAAAGGTTGCACTTGCCCTTTCCGTCGAACAGCTCCCAACCGTCCTCTTCGTCCGCCGTCAACACTTGCTGGTTCGGATGGGTAATCGCGTAATCGAACTTGGAGGTGAATGGACTCACGTCAGGACCGGCTTCGTTGGCGGCGATAGACATCGCAAACTGATCGAACGCCGTCTTGGCAAGCGATCGGCTTAGCTCATCCAGCGGAACGTTGCCCGCAAAGTCAGGGTCCGACGGGCCTTGTGTAGGCGTGCTGCAGATCTCTTCAATATTCGAAGGAAATCTGATGGCCGTGATCCCAATACCCCATACGGCTTTGAACAAAAACAAATAAGGCGCTTGCGACAGTCTATACACAACACAAGCCGAATCCGGGAATCCCAGTTCCAGGGCATCGACAGGCGGCTCCTGTGCTTGCTGGGAGGAAGGGTTTTGCAGTTTCCACGCTGTGGCTCGTTGGTCCCAGAAATTCCCGCCGTAGAACTGTTGTGAGTTCGGATCCAGATGAATAATCTGCGAATACGGAGAATAGGCGTAGCTCTTCGGCTTACGGCTGCCAAAGCGATAACGAACCGAGGCCGGATAATCGACCGTCGTTTGGTTCAACTCCGAAATTGGTCCGGTGAACCCCGTTTCAGATGAGTGGCACGATGTACACGCAGAATTCCGCAACGCTGAATAATTTTTGTCATAGAGCAGCAGCTTACCTAAAATCCGTATCTGCGGAAGTCGAGTGCCTGGTTCGATCGGCAGGGAGCGCGCAGTTTTCAGCGTGTCGTGCTCAATGTCATCGATATTTTCCAAAACGCGATCGACAGCCGTGCAAACGCCCGGCGGAATCAAACCTTTGGGATACGAGTAGCCGCTTAAACAACTATTCGTTCCCCAAGCTGCGGTTTGTGCGGACATGCGATGTGTCCCTCCCGTGAACAGCAGGACTACACCGCACGCAATCAGACCAACGACATAGATAACACTCTTCATGCCCCGTTCTCCTTTCGAGAACCACACCTGCCAAGCGCCGCATAAGGCGATAAGCGCTTCCCATTAGATCGCTTTTCTCCTGTCGTTGCGCCCGCAAACTTACCTGCTCTGGCCGGGCAATCATGGCACGGCCAAGTCGTTGCTGGACGCCTCGGGAGGGATCGATATGATGGTCTCCGCAACTTTCTTGCCTTCGCCATGGACCTGTTTACGCGCCGTGATTTTATCGCCACTTCCGCTGCACTCGCCATTACGCAGCAAATCCCTACAAAAGAAACGGCCCATCATGAGGCCTCTACGGAAGATCTGACCCTCTGGTATGACAAGCCGGCGGCCCAATGGGTAGACTCTCTGCCCATCGGCAATGGTCGTCTTGGCGCCATGGTATTCGGCGGTGGCGAAGATGGCTCTGCTTCGAAAGAAGTTTTGCAACTGAACGAAGACACGCTTTGGTCCGGCAAACCGCGGGACGGCAACAATCGCGACGCAAAGAATTACTTGGGCCCCATCCGCCAAGCTGTTCTCAAGGAGCAGGCTTATCACAAGGCCGACGATCTCTGTCGCAAGATGCAAGGCCTATTCGCCGAAGCCTATCAGCCGCTCGCCAATTTGCGCTTACATTTCACTCATAACGGTTCGCCTGCGAATTACCGTCGCGAGTTGAAGCTGGATACAGCTTGTGCCCGTACCTTCTATACCGTTGACGACGTCCGTTTCGAGCGGTCGGCATTCGTATCGGCGCCGGATCAGGTCATCGCCGTTCAGGTAACGGCGAGCGTGCCCGGCCAATTGCATTGCGCCATATCGATGGATAGCCCATTGCAAAAGACACTGTCGAATCCGTCGCCTGGCCGCTTGCTGCTGACAGGTAAGGCAGCCGCGCACGTAGCCGGCGCGGGTCACCCGGGCAGTGAGGACCCGGTCAGATTCTCCGATGAACCCGGAGAGGGCATGTATTTCGCGTCGATTCTCGAAGTACAGGTACGCGGCGGAACAATCGCTAGCAGGCGGGACCGCTTGCAAATCACGGACGCCACCGCGCTCACAATTTTGATTGCAGCGTCTACCGGATATCGAGGGTTTGAGTTTCCGCCTGACACCCCACTGAACGATGTGATCGCGAAAGCGCAAGCTCAGCTCGATCCCGCCGCAAGGAAAAACTTCGAACAGTTGGGAGCGGATCAAATCAAGGATCATCAACGGCTCTTCAGCCGTGTATCGCTCCGCTTGGATTCGCCGCAAACCCCAGTCACCAAGCCGACCGATCAGCGTCTGAAAGAGGTGGGCACATCGCTCGATCCTTCGCTGCTGGCGCTCTATTTTCAGTACGGCCGCTACTTATTGATCAGCAGTTCGCGGGTCGGCTCGCAGCCGGCCAACTTACAAGGCATTTGGAATCATGAAGTAACTCCTCCCTGGAGTTGTAATTGGACCGCCAACATCAATATCCAGATGAATTACTGGCCCGCTGAGACGTGCAATCTGGGTGAATGTGCGGAGCCGCTGTTCAACCTCATTGGCGGCCTGACGAACACCGGCAGGCGGGCGGCGGAAGAGACATATGGTCTGCCAGGTTGGGTTTCGCACCACAATATCGACCTCTGGCGCGCCGCCAATCCCGTCGGCGAAGGCGTTGGACAACCGACTTGGGCGAACTGGAACATGAGTGGGCCGTGGCTGTGTCAGCACCTTTTCGAACATTACCTATTCACCAGGGATGTCGAGTTTCTTCGTACGCGGGCCTATCCGATCATGCAGGGGGCCGCCGAATTCTGCCTCGCCTGGCTGATCCCAGACGGCAAAGGACGCCTGACTACTTGTCCCTCCGAGTCCACCGAGAACGACTTCATGGCGCCCGATGGCAAACCGGCGATGACAAGCGCCGGTTGCACCATGGACATGGCCCTGATTCGAGAGCTCTTCACAAACTGTATCGCCGCTGCAAGAGAACTCGGAATACAGGGGGAGTTTATTTCGAAACTTGCCGCCGCTACCAAGCGGTTGATTCCCTATCAGATCGGAAAATACGGGCAACTACAGGAGTGGTCTATCGATTTCGAAGAGAGCACGCCGGGACAGCGCCATATGTCGCAGCTTTATCCGCTCTATCCGGGAAGTCAGATCACGCCCCGCGGCACGCCCCAGCTTGCGCAAGCCGCACGCGTTTCACTAGAGCGCCGTCTTGCGAACGGGGCGCTTATACCGGTTGGAGCCGCGCATGGGCCATCGGCTTTTGGGCGCGCTTGGGCGATGGCGATCAGGCGTGGGATTCGCTTTCCATGCTCATGCAACACAGCACGAACATCAACTTGTTCGACACGCATCCTGCGAGCGGGGGTCCCATTTTCCAAATCGACGGCAACTTCGGCGCCACCGCCGCAATCGCCGAGATGCTGCTTCAGAGCCACACGGGCAGCATAGATCTGCTGCCCGCGTTGCCGTCTGTCTGGGCGGATGGGGAAGTGACCGGACTTTGTGCGCGTGGCGGGTTGACGGTCGATCTGCGCTGGTCGAGCGGCAGACTCGTCAACTCGACCGTCCGGTCCAGCGTTGCCGGCGAGTACAGCTTTCGTCCCCCGAAACGGCAGCGCATTGTCAACATTTCCACAACAGCCGGATCGCCGCTGCCGTCGCAAAGACTCGATAACGGAGTCATTCGCTCGAAGCTTGACGCCGGACGCACTTACAATTTGAGCTTCGCCTCGGATGCATTGTAAAAAGCACGCTCCCAAGGCATCCGTGTACTGCCAGCCCATGTAAATCCAGGCAACAAGTAGGACTAGTAAGAGCCGGCGTCAACGTGCGTTTGCGCTTCGGGACTAGATACACCCGTCGGTGCTGCGAAGATCTTTGGGCGTTTTGCCATTTGAACAACGCTTCGCGCCGGCAGCGAGCAATGCACAATCACAGGCTGTGGCTTTCCGTCATCTCCACATCCAAATGGAAGAGCCCGCGTCTCAGCGGTCGCAAACTCCTCCTGTTGACATCCGACCCGAGTGGACGTAAACTCATGTCAGACGTTGACCCAAGGTGAGGTGTAAGCGTGTTTTTGAGACGCCGGAAACAGGGCGACTTCTCCGCCGAAATCGAATCTCATATGGCCATTGAGGCAGATCGTCTTCGCCAAGAAGGTTTGAGCACCGCCGACCCAAAGCGCCGCCCGCCGCAAATTCGGCAACATTCCCTGTGCGAACGAGCGCTTCTATAAGACGCAGCGTATTTTGTGGCTAGAAGATCTTCAGAAAGATCTGCGCTATGCCATCCGCACGCTTCGCCATTCACCGACCTTCGCCGCCACAGTCATCATCACGCTTGCCCTTGGAATCGGCGCAACGGCTGCCATCTTCAGCGTGATGGACGCGGCATTCATAAAGCCCCTGCCCTTCCGGAAGCGCAACAACTGGTGAGCGTTTATGAACGCTGGGAAGGAGACCTGGACAGCTTAGCCGAACTTCGTCACGAGTAAGGTCAAAAACCCGCTAAGTTCTTCAGAAGAAGATCAGGCAATGGGCGAGTCTGCACTACAGTTGCGATTGAATTGGAAGTGCTGGGGGAGGGCGAGACCGAGTTGCTGGAGCAAGGATTTCTGATCGAGCGTGAGTTCGGTGATGCGACGCGGACGGATCTCGCGGCCGTCGGTGGTGGGGAGAACGATGTCGGCGCTGCGGAGATTAGAAAGCAGCGACAACGCCTTGCTTGCCGATAGTGGCGGCGCATTGGTAGCGGCGTTGATGGATGTTTGCGGGGCGAGACGCCGTTTCAACCGATGCTTGAGTGTTACCCACAGCGCGTAGCCTAGAAAGGCGACCATCACGTGGGCTTTCACGCGCGTCTCGAGCTGATGAAACAAGGGCCGAATCGAGAGCTCGCTTTTCAGTGCGCGAAACGAAGCTTCGGCTTCGGTCAACTGCATGTAGCGTGACCAGAGTTCTTCGGCTGTGCCGGCCTGCAGATTGGTGCGTAACATGTAGGCGCCTTCGCGCAGTCCGCGCCAAAGCTTGCGGTCTTCTTTGATCGACCACTGCAGGCGAACGCCGTCGTTTGTCTCGCGTAGCGCAACCTCGTACAGATCGCTCACCTGTGGATGGCTGGCCTGAATGCGCCCAGCCGCCGCTCCATAATGGGCACTTTCTTCACTTCCGCGTCGGGCCGCACCTGAATCCAGTCGTCTTTCAGCAACTCTTCTTCGAACTGCTTCATCTGTCTGCACGGCGTTCCTACCAGGTACTGGCCACCGCTCTTGCGAATGGCCTGCAGATTCTGCTCACTGACAAGGCCGCGATCCAACACCCAAATTCGTCGCGCCTTGCCATACTTGCGCTCCATCAGCGCAAGATCGTGCCCATCGTGGAGACGTCCGCGCGGTTCCCGTCGAAGGTCTCACAGCTGAACGGGAATCCTTCGCTGTTGACGATCAGCGCAATCACCATCTGCTCGCAGTCGGGACGATGGTCGCGCGAGTAGCCGCGGCGCAGCATCGGTTCTTCTCCGCCCTTAGCTTGGCTGCTCGAAAAAGGCAGCGACACCGTCCCTATTCCCGGCACCAAGCACCGCACCTATCTGGAAGAAACGTCGCCGCAGCGTCACTGCAACTCTCGCCGGACGAAGTGGGGCAACTGGATCATGCGCTCTCTCCTGAAGCCGTATCGGGCCCCCGCTACAGCGAGCACATGATGGCCATGGTGGACCGCTAAGGACCCGTCGCGCGTACAAGATGCCCGCTAAGGGCAGGTCGCTAACCTGACAGTGATCTTCGTAGTGAGCCGGCCTCAATCTCGATGAGTCATAAGCCGCTCGCTTGCGTGCACCTGGACGCTGGTCCGCCTCGCACGTCCTTTCCCCCAAGCGCCTTTCACGTTTCACGCCAAGCGCGCGCTCGACCGAAGCTTGAGCGAAGCCAACATTGCGCAAGAGGTCCGCTATCTCAGCACGGATGATCGCGAAGCCTTCGAAGGTCCCTACGGCTGGCGTGGTTCTTACAAATCCCCGCCGAACTTAAGGAATGGGCCACTCCCAAGGCGCTCCGCTGGTCTGCCGCACTCGCGCCGCTGGAATACTTGGCGATCATCCGCCTCGCCACCTGGCTGGCTAAATTACAACGGCCGGTTCGCTCCGGAGCGCACGCCAACACCGCGTTCGCCATGTCCCTGATGCTCGATTACGGTCGCATAACAGGCCATTCCGGCTTGCAGAATCTTCTTCAACAACACAGTCGCCGCTTTTATCTCAACGACGCCGATTGCCGGCTTTCGGGCCATCCGGCAGGACTTCTTATCTCCGTGTTTAGCCGAAGCCGATCTGGTACGCCGATTTTTGCCTTCTCCTGAATTCGCAACTTGGTTGACGAATTCCTTCCGCGTATTCACGCCGAACCGGCCGAGATCACCGATGAAATGGATGGGAAGCTTGGTCACCTGATAGGACTGGATCTCAGCCGTGCCTGGATGTTAGCGGCTATCGCGTCCGCGCTTCCGTCTACGGATCCCCGGAGTGGTTTGCTTTTTGCCTCGCCGTCAATCTCAAGCAATCGGGTCTCAGCCGCATCGATAGTCAGAAGTACCACGGCGCTCACTGGCTTGGCTCCTTCGCCGTCTATCTGCTCACCCGCCGCTCACTCGCATAGTTAGTAATCAGCAAAAGTCGAACGTCCAAGCTCCGTCACAGCCCGGACCTCGTTTCTACTCAGTTTCGCAAAGCGATCCCACATGAGTTCGTGCTGGAAGTCCTAGCTCCGCTCTCGCCCGTCACCGGCCGCATCTTTGGTTATCTCGCGGTCTACGTTGACGCGATAAATGCGGCAATCACCAGAACAACGGAGTATGGCTCCCCACCACGAAACCTGAGCACCAAAGTCTCGACCGCGACTTTCCCAACGTGCGACCGATCCAGAGGTTCGGAAGGAAGTGACAGGCTGGCAGGTCCTCCCGAAAGCTAAGTTGCGCCAAGAGATAAAGAACTCTCATAACTACTGAATAGCCGCCGCGCTTATCGCCATGAAGCTATTGATCTCGTCCGCCGTATCTCCGCCGCCATTCGTTAACTGCATCATAAATACGCCGACGAGATCCTTCTCCGGGTCCACCCACTCGTAAGTGCGATAGGCACCACCCTTCACAAAACTTCCGATCGAGTTGTACCGGAACATCCCCTCAGCATTCCGCACCACTTCATACCCGTACCCATGGCCCACGCCCGGCGCCCATCCAGCGTTCATATCCCCGGTATGGGAAATGGTCATCAGCCTGACTGCAGCGCTCGACAGCACACGTCTGCCATCCAAAGCGCCTTTATTGCTCATCATCAGGTTGAAGCGCAACATGTCTTCCGCCGTGCTCACCAACCCACCCGCCGGATGCGGAAGTTTCGGTGCGCTGTCAGTCGTTACTGCGTTTCAAACCGCCGTCCGTCAACGTATAGAGGGTTGCTATCCGCGCCCTCTTTTCTTCCGGCACAAAAAAGTAAGTGTCCTTCATGCCGAGCGGCTGAAAGATTCTCTGCTGCAAAAACACATCGTAAGGCTGCTTGGAAACAACCTCGATAATCCGGCCCAGAATGTTATAGCCGACATTGCTGTAATTCCAGTGAGTTCCGGGTTCAAATAGTAACTGCGTCTTCGCCCCCAGCACTGCCAGTTCCGCCAGCGTCGCCGGCTCTCTGCCATCGTTACTGCTTGTATCGCTCACCAAACCGGACGTATGCATCATCAGGTCCTCAATGTCGATAGCGCGTTCCGGCGTCACTCCAACGCAAGCATACCCGGCGCGGCCCGCGCATCCGTCGATTTTGATGCCCTTGTACTCCGGCAAAAACTTCTCCACCGGATCGATCACCGAAATCAGCCCCTCATCCACGAGCACCATGATGCCCGCGCAACTAAGCGGCTTTGTCAAGGAAGCAACGCGAAACATCGAATCCTTTCGCATCGGTTTTTGGCTCTCAAGATCCTGAAAGCCTACCGCCTCAAAACTCACCACGTCGCCATGCCGCGCAAGAACGCTGACGGTGCCCGCCGTCTTGTGCGCAGCCACATATTCCTTCATACGCGCGGGGATTGCGGCCAGCCGCTGGGCGCTCATTCCCACTGAAGCCGGATCCACTTCGGCGGCCGCGAGGCACAAAAGGGAACAACTTAATAGAAGAAACAAGCGAGCGGCATTCACAGCCTAAAAGCCTATCGTAGCGATCGGCAGCATGCTACGCTCTGTTGTTTGTTTTTGCAGCTCGGATTTCCGAAAAGAGCAGCGGTCGCGCTACTCTTTTTGCTGTCGCTTCTATTCTTCGTGAATCGAGGCCCGTACCGCGCCCTCCGCTATTCACGGACGGGAGATTTCGCAACGATCTATGCGGCCGCCCGTTGTTGGCTCCATCACGGGAATCCCTATAGCCGCTCGGATCTCCGCCAAGAGTTGATCGACTCGGGCGCGCCGTCGTCCCTTATCCGCGAACAGGACCAGCATGCGTCCTTATATCTCCCGCCGGCGATGCCGTTTGTAGCCGGATTCGCCTGGCTACGTTGGCCCGTGGCCAACTTAATCTGGTGCGTCTTCTCTCTTGGCTGCTTGGCCGCCTCACTCTACCTGCTGTTGCAAAACCTTTGTCTCTCGAAGACGGCGAAGTGGACCGCCGCAAGCATGTGCCTGTTCTTCTCGCCGACTTATGTGGGCGTCCTCAATGGAAATCCCAGTGTTGTCTCGATCAGCCTTACTATTCTTTGTCTTCACTTTGCGATGCAGAACCGCCCGTCGATCAGCGCCCTGCTGCTTGCGGTAGCGCTTTGCGTGAAGCCGCAGATCGCGGTTTGCGCGCTTTCTTGCGTTGCTGCTGTGGAAATGCTGGTCAACACTCTGGCTCGGCTCCGCGCTGGCGGCAGTCGTATCGCTCCTAGCGATGTTGCAAGCCTCCTCCTTCGGACAGAACTGGCAATGGTGGCCTTCACTCCTGCAAAATCTGGCAAAAGAGTCTTCGCCCGGAGGTTTGGTCGATCCGCGTCCGTCCAGTCCCTACGCTGCCGAGCTTCTGAATTCCCAGACGCTGTCTTATCTGCTCACTCCGAATGCGCGCATTGCCGAAGCCTCGGTTTTGCTCCTCATGCTTGCATTACTTGCGCTCTACTTTTATCGGCGGACTGAGGATCACGCGCCGCCGAGTTGGGTGGATGCGGCCTTTTTCGCCGGAATTACGTTAGCGGTCACCTATCACCGTTATTACGACGCCCAGTTGATGCTCGTTCTAGTCCCCGCCGCCGTCTGTCTGTGGCAGCGCGGTCAAATTCGAACCGCATCCGCACTGGGCGTCTGCTTTATCTTGCTGGCGTTTCCCGCTCAATCGGTATTGAGCAGGGCGCTGGGAGAGGCAGCCACGCAGCCCTCAATTACTCAACTCATTTTGCTTCGCAATCAGCCGATCGTCATTCTTGCCGCCATACTGGTTCTCAGCCTCCAGCGCCGGGTAACTTCTTCTTCGCGCCATGTGATCCTATAGCTTTGTTACCAAGGCGTTTTTGGTACACGATTGCGATCGTCGCCACCGCAATCATTGCCGTCCAACTGCCCAAAGCCTACGCATATTACTTCCACCTTGGTCCTTATAAGAACGGTCCAGGGCAGATCGACTCACACTATCGCTGGCAGGAGGTTCAGTACGTCCTGCGCGGAGAAAATCCTTTCGACGTAGCGTTTGCCAACATTCCTCGCGCGCATGCCGTCCAACCTCCTCAGCAAGCATTCAGCCTTCGAAACGCACGTCCCGATCCGGAGCTGGGCCTACCCGTAGGAACTGTTTACCCTCCTTGGGCCTATCCGACAGAGTTCCTTTTCTTCTGGCCTCGCGAAGAACGGCAGGCAAGCGCTTACTACGCCTGCATCATGGTGCTCGGTCTTGCAGTGCTGTTTGTCTGGGCTCGTTCGGAAATGAAGAGCGAGGAAACGCCCGTGGGCATTGCCGTCGGGCTCGCTGTGCTCGCAGCCTCCCCTTGGGTTTCAGCCATCGTCGTCGGAAATTATCCGTTGCTGGTAGTGCCGCTAGTCGTCTGTTCCTATTGGCTCTTGATGAGGCGGAGAGACTACGTGGCTGGCGTTCTCATCGGCATGGCCGTGCTTAAGCCCAGTCTTGCTGGACCGTTCGCTTTCGTTCTTCTCCTGCGCCGCCGCTGGTGCGCCGCAGCAGTCTGTTTCGCTTACGTTGTATCGGCAAGTTTATTGACGTGGCGTCTAACGGCCACAAACCCGCTAGAGATGCTGGGTCAAATGTTGGCAGCCAGTAAGCAGTTTGTGGATCAAGGTTACGGACCCGCTCAATACCTTATGCAAGCGGGAGTGCCCACCCAAACCGCGACCGTCCTAACGGGGGTTGGGTTCGCGATACTCGGCTGCTGGGCGATGTTTCTCGCGCGCAACGGCACGTTGTTAGCCCAGTTCTCCATAGCGGCAATTACCGCGCGTCTCTGGACTTATCACCAGAGTTATGACGACGCGGTTCTAGTATTTGCGCTCGTGTTCTTCGCCCGAGCGACGGTCGGACCTCACGTTCGCACCGCCGCAGCAGGCTTCCTGCTCTCAACCATCACACTATGGATGCCGTACCACGCGAATCTCCTACCGGCCGTGCGCGTCTTTCAATTAGTCACATGGCTGATAATCGCCTGGCTGGTCGTGAAACTGTCGAGGGAGAGACCAAGATTCCGGTCGGAACCCCAACATTGCAGTTGTCCGAAGTGAAGCCTACATTGAAGCGGGTTTAGAACCAATACGCGCGGCGTTAGATCAATGCGCTGAGGCGATGCGCACCAGGTACAGATAGTTCATCCTGGGCGAAATCCAATATCTTGCTGAAACCAAGGCCGCAGAGCATGGCCGCCACGGCTTGTGGCTGAATCAAGTGCTTGATGGCGCTGCCGCCCTCGCATATGCGGCTTGCCAGCACGTCCAGCGCCGCGTGCCCCAGCGAAGCGACCGATGTGCGCTCCGCGGTGTAGTCCAGTACGACCCCGCTTCCTCTGGGAAGTGAGGGGATGAACGCGAGGCTCGCTATGGCAGCGTCAAAGGTGCGGTACGCGCCCCCGACCCAAACGAATAGACTGGCCTTGAGTTTGTCAAAATCGGACCTTTCGAGCGCTGTAGCGAGCGATTCTGACGCGAACTCTGTGGGAACAAACGTGGCCTCCGCATCCGGCTGCCGCTCTCCTACTGCAAACACCTGGAAAGCTTCCTGCGTGGCGTTCACGACAGTTTCAGCCAACGGCGCTCGCGAACCGATGACCACGCATTGGCGCACGCCTCGCGCGATGGCGCCGGCCAACTCGCTCCTGATGAATGCGATTGAACTCATGCTCGCACCTCCGCTTCCCTGTTTGGAGCACTCATATCCGGACCCGAGCCACAGCCGCGGCGCATGCCCTGCTTAAACCTTTCCCGCTCTTCCGGCGTCATCTGTTCCCAACGTTCCATCATGCGGCGTCGCCATCGCGGACCGCCTCCCCCATAGGTACGAAACCCGCCGAACAAAAGTTTACTTAAAATCAGCAGGCCGGCCGCTTGCCAGAAATCGATAGGCCGAACCGCAAAGATGGTTGGCAATAAAGCATTCCAGAGGCTCATGACAACAAAGCTGACGACCCCCACAGTTACGAATGCTATTGCCGCGATTTTTGCGGCTCTCAAAAAACGATATTTCCTCATTGGTCACTCCTCAATCTCTTCCAAACTCGTCATAAATGGCTTGTAACCGGCGGCGTAGTTGCAGAACTGCGTAGCGTTTCCTGGATAACAAGGTGTTGATGCCGGTGCCCGTTTCCTCACTCAAGTCCTTAAAGCTCCGGCCTTCTATCTCGTGCGCGACGAAAACATAACGCTGCTCTTCCGGCAAATCTTCCAGCGCGGCGTCCAATTGTTCCAACAGCACGCTGCGTGCATAAGCGGCGTCGGGTCCAGCATCGGACGAGGGCAGCAAGTCTTCCCATTGCAGCGCCTCGCCGTCTTCGGTCGCAAGCATGGAGTCGTTTCCGGCAATCGCTTTCCCTCTGCTGCGAAACAGATCGATGATCCTGTTGCGCGCCACGCGAAACAGCCACGCCCCAGCTTGCTCTACGGGCTTCATCAACCGGTAGGCGTCTAGCAGCTCATAGAAAACTTCCTGGAAAATGTCTTCGGCATCGCGATCGTCGCGAACGCGCTTGCGGATGAATTGCCGCAGCCGGGCCTGTTCTCGCGCAATCGTCTCCGAAATCCGGCGATTCTGCTCGGTTAGAATGCGATCGCTGCTCAGTGCTTCTTCCACCCACTTCTGTAGACGGACTGACGATGCAAATATTGTGCCTGAAGACAGGAACGTGAGTTTCTGAACCGCGCGTCAGCAAGCGGAAAGATGCGATGTTAGCTTCGAGCAGCCGCTTGGCTGCAGGTACAGTTCAATCGCGGTCTTGCTGGCTTCCGATTGCGATGACGAAATAGTTTGCCGGTACCGAGCCGACGTTTTTTATGCCGTGCATTTCGCCAGAGGCAGCGTAACCTACTCCGCCGGGTCCTAGTTGTTGGGATTTGCCGCCACCCATAAACTCCACTGTTCCTTCGCGAATCAGCATGAACTCCTCGTGCCGATGCTTGTGAGCGGCGTGCGGCATCTGACCGGGAGGCAAGGTGGTTTCGTGCATTTCCACTATTTCGCCGGTGGGCAGCTTACCCGTGACTACCGGGCGCGTGGCCCCTCCATTCGCCGACTTTTCCACGGGCAGTTGTTCGAAGGTGTAGGCGAAAGAGTGCGACAGTACTTGCTGCTCTGAACTTTCGTTTTGAGCGTCGGCAAAGGCACTAGTCAGGAGTGCGCCGAGAGGTAGCATCGAAAGATCGCGACGAGTCATTCCGCTATTATGACTCGTTAACGTCGATCTGAGTTATTCCCTAATTCGTCCACGAGAATCTCCGAAAGCGAAGAGATCAACAGATCACCCGGATTATCGGGTGTGTAGTCGATCTGCGGAATATCCTCCGCGGTAATCGCCATCGCAATGGGGCCCCGTTGTGAATAGATAATGCCGACGTCACTGCGCAGATGGTCGAGAGATCCGGATTTGCTGGCGATCGTGAGATCCTTCATGTCGCGTCCAATGCAATCGTGGTCGCGCTGCCGCTTCAGCACTGTGAGCATTTCGTCCGAAGCGGCTTTGCTCACCAACTCCCCCCGGTAGAGTCTCTCAAGAATGGTGACCATATCGCGCGGACTGCTGCGGCCTATGCCCCAGCGTTTGTTTTCAGCTTTCTTGCCTTCGTCCGTAGTTCCGCTCGGGCGTGGCTTCAGATTGGTCCCATCGCCCAGAACCTTGCGCATGACACGGGTTTGCGGCAGACCCAACTGCACCATCCGCGCGTTGACTGCATTGCCGCCGATGCGGTTGAGAATAAGATTCGTCGCCGTGTTGTCGCTCAACACAATCATGAGATCCACCATGTCGCGCAACGGGAACTGGTCTCCGTCCGATAGATCCTGTACGATGCCAGTCCCCGAAACTTTTTCCTCTTCAGTAACTTTTAGCGGCTCTGTCCATCTCAACTTGCCTTCCGACACCTCCGAAAAGCACTCCACCATAATCGCCAGTTTGATCGTGCTTGCGGTGCGCACAGGCTGGTCGGGCAGAATAGCGTAACTGGCGCCGCTATCCAAGTTTTTCGCGAAAAGCGTGACTTTGCCCGAAAAGCCTTGCAGCTTCGCATGCACCCGTTGATCGACGGAAGAGGCGGTCGCGCACAGACCAGCGCATAAAGGAACGAAAAGCAGAAAAGCTTTCAACGTCATTGGCTTATGTTCGCACCGCTTTGCTGACGCAAGGATGCCCGGCCCAAAGAAATCGCAGAGGCCAATCCGCGCATTCGCGAATCCCAATGCGCGGAGTAACGCTGATGGCGAAGTGGGGCTTCTGTTTCCAAGGCCGAATCGTCAGGTCTCCCTTATCCAGCCGCTGTCCATAATGCCGCCGCGTGATAGCGAGAGCCTGCGTCAGTTTTCCCGGCCCGTTCGCGAGACCTTTAACAGGCCCTTGCCAGTTCCGGCGCTTGTACATTTCAGACACCCCGCTGAGCGGCTGGAGCGCACGGATGAGCACGCAACCAGGAGAACCTTCGCGATCCGCGACCACGTTCAGGCATTCGTGCATGCCGTAGATGAAATACACGTAGGCGCGGCCCGGCGGTCCAAATAGAACTTTGGTGCGTTCTGTGATTCCGCGGGAAGCGTGCGCCGCCAGGTCATCCAGGCCCAGGTACGCTTCGGTCTCCACAATCATTCCGGCCGTTTCGCCGTGTATCAGAACACAACCGAGCAGCTCGCGCGCAAGCTCGGTTGCAGGACGCTCGAAGAAGGCGAAGGTCACGGCTTCGGTCTCTTTGAGAAGCCGCTCGACCGGCAATGAATCAGCAGCGGATTGCGCAGCACCGCTCAACCGAGATTTTGAACCGCGGCTCAATGTACGCTAGAACATTAGCACGCTGATTCGTTCATGCGACTTTTCACAGCGATCGATTTGCCGGCCGACATTCTGACGCGATTAGACCGTTTGATCGGTGCGCTTCGACCGGAGGCCTTCATCAACTGGAGCCCGCTAGATAATCTCCACGTCACCACGAAGTTCATTGGCGAATGGCCCGAAGCTCGCGTGGAAGACTTGCATCATGCGTTGGTCGGATTGCCAGCCAGGAAGCCGTTCGAGATCGACGTAAAGGAGTTAGGATGGTTCCCTCATGAGCGGTCCCCGCGCGTATTGTGGATCGGCGTTCAAGCGGGAGAACAATTAAGTGAGCTTGCCAGTCAGACCGAAGAGCAGTTGCTATCTCTCGGAATAAAGAAGGAGGATCGTAAATTTTCGCCGCATCTGACTCTGGCGCGCATCAAGAGTCCGGTTCCGCTCGCGCGTTTGCGCACGCGGGTTCACGAGCTGCAACCGGCTGCTCTCGGCAAGTTCCCCGTCTCACATTTCTCGCTATTCCGAAGCGATGCTGGCTCGAATGCCAGCATTTACCGCAAGCTGCGCGAGTACAAATTCGAATCTGCATCCGGCGTTGCATAAAATCGAGAACGTGCTCGCTCTTCCCTTCCCAGTCTTGGTCGCAATCACCAGCGTTCTGGCGTACTTGATAGGCGGATTGCCCTTTGGATATTGGTTCGTTCGCTTGTCATCCGGCAAGGATATACGGGGCATGGGCAGCGGCAATATCGGCGCAACCAATGTGCATCGGACAGCAGGCGGCAAGGCCGGCGTAATCGTATTGTTGCTGGACATTCTGAAGGGATTTGTGGCGGTGTGGGTGGCCGCAGTCATCACCGGAGCCAACCCAGTGGCTCTCGCGCTGAGCGCTGCGGCAGTCATGCTCGGTCACTGTTTTCCTGTTTTTCTTCAGTTCAAGGGCGGGAAGGCCGTTGCTTGTTTCGTCGGAGCTTTTCTCTATCTCACGCCGTTGGCGCTGGCCATCACGGCGCTGGTCTTCGTTGCGGTCGTGTTTTTCAGCAAATATGTCTCGCTCGGTTCTATTGTTGGGGCTGTGGCGTTTCCCTTCCTGGTCTGGGCAACCACTCATCCTCCGCAGCCGATCCTGGCCGCTTCTATATTCGCCTCTGTGTTGATTATTTACCGCCATAAGGCAAACATCCAGCGGCTACGGCATGGAAAGGAACATCTCTTCTCTCTCCGCGGTGGGAGAAGCGTGGCGTGAATGGCGAGTTAGCGATTATCGGCGCCGGTAGCTGGGGCACAGCACTGGCAATCGGGCTCAGCAGGCGCTTCGCATCCATCCAGTTGTGGGCACGCGACCCGGAGCGCGCCGCCGATATGCAACGCAAACGGGAAAACGGGCGATACCTTCCGGGGTTCGCATTGCCCGCTGAGGTTCACGTTTCTTCGCATCTCGGCGAAACGCTACAAAATGCGGAGATCGCGATTGCAGTGGTCCCGTCGCGGTACTTCCGAAAGGTTCTAAGCAGCGCGACAGATCACATCCGCCCTGGAGCAACCATCGTGAGTGCGACAAAAGGTCTGGAGGACCCGGGCCTCTGCCGCATGTCTCAAGTGATAACCGAACTGCTGCCCGGACATGCCATTGCGGTATTGTCGGGGCCGACCTTCGCCAAGGAAATAGCGGCAGGTGAGCCGGCAGCAATGGTGATCGCAGCAGAAGAACTCTCGCTGGCTGAAGAAGTGCAGCGGGCCCTGTCTACTTCGGCCCTGCGACTGTATGCGAGTACCGATGTCGTTGGCACAGAAGTTGGCGCCGCACTTAAAAACGTAATCGCTATTGGCGCAGGTATCTGTAGCGGCCTGGGTTTGGGCAGCAATACGGTGGCCGCGCTTGTCACACGTGGATTAGCGGAGATTACAAGGCTCGCTGTGGGCATGGGCGGCAGCCCTCGTACCTTGAGTGGACTCGCCGGCCTGGGCGACCTCGTCCTGACAGCGACGGGCGATTTATCGCGCAATCGTTTTCTTGGGATACAGCTTGGTCGAGGACGAGATCTTGAACAAATTCAGGCGGACATGATCATGGTCGCGGAAGGCGTCGCTACATGCCGGGCAGCACGTCTGCTCGGAATGCGGGAAGGATTGGAACTGCCCCTGATCGGGCAAATGTATCAGGTGCTGTATGAAGCGAAACAACCGCGGCAAGCCATTCGCGAGCTGATGGAGCGTCCTCTTACCACTGAATGAACGCGTAGTCAGCGCGAACCTGAGCGGCGCTTGTGATCGAGCCAGGAGAAGTAACCGATGATCGTTTTACCATCGTGAATCTGGGCCGCGCGGATGAGATCGCCCAATTCCTCCTCGGCGAACCAACGCATTTCGATGCGCTCATCCGGCATCTGCGCTTGCGCTCCAGCCGTCAAATCGCGGGCCACGAATAAATTCATCTTTTCGTCCACGTATCCAGGGCTGGGCCAGAAAGAGACAAGCTCAATCCATTGCCGCGCTTCATAGCCGGTCTCCTCGCGCAGCTCCCGTTTAGCAGCTTCGAGCGGCGACTCGCCCGGATCCAGGCGGCCCGCCGGCAGTTCCCAAAGTTCTTGTTTGGCCGGCAAGCGGAATTGCCGAACCAGCAGCACACGATTCTCTTCATCGACCGGCATCATGACCGCTGACCCGGGATGGCGAATGATGAAACGGTGAATCTCAAAGCCGATTGGGTCTGTCGCGATCTCGTCCACCACTCGAAAGAGCTTGTTCTGGAGCACCTCTTTAGAAGAGATTATCTGCATACTCTTCTACGGTAGCGTTGCGCTATTTTGAGCTTTGGAAACCATCAGCCCGTTCGCGCCGCAGCCGGTACGCCGGCCGGTCATGCTGCAACGGTGGCAGTCACTCACATTTCTCCATTGGCGGTATGAGCCCGACGTAATCCGGCCACTGCTTCCGCCGCAAGTCACTTTGGATACCTTCGACGGCGCCGCTTGGGTGGCGCTCACGCCCTTCCTTCTCATGGGTCTTCGACCGCCGTTCTTTCCCGCCGTTCCCTGGCTTTCCCAGTTCCCCGAAACAAATGTCCGCACCTACGTGCGCGCGCCCGACGGTGAGCGCGGCGTCTGGTTCTTTACTCTTGAAGCAGCTCGTCTCGCCGCTGTTCTGGGCGCGCGTACGCTCTATCATTTGCCGTATCGCTGGGCCGGCATGCGTGTGCAGCGGACCGGCAATCGAATCGAATATCGCAGCAAGCGGAAGTATCCGTTCGGATCCGGCTTTACCGATATCGCAGTTGAGCCAGGTGAGCGCATAAAAGCGGGCAACTTCGACAACTTTCTGGCGGCGCGCTACCGGCTGTATACCGTTCGCCGCCGCCGTCTGTTCTTCGCTGCCATCGAGCACGAACCGTGGCCTTTGCAGAGCGCCCGTTTGTTGCGTCTTCAGCAGGACCTGATCCAAAAATCGGGCGTGCCGAAACAAATGGGAGAGCCGGTGGTACATTTCTCCGCGGACCTCGCCGTGCGCATCGGGCGTCTGCAACGCTTCCCATCGGGGGAATACTAGATCGTCAGTCAAAAGCGGATGCTGTGAAATGCCCGAGGTGTGAGGTTGCCGGCGCGCGGGATCTAACGTGAGCTATTATGGCAACTCTCTCCGGCATCCATTGCTGGGCGCTGGCGCTTCGCGGCGTTGTCGCTATTCTTTTCGCAATTTTGACGTTCGTCGTACCAGGTCTCATTACTCGCGGCGCTGGTTCTGCTGTTTGGGATATAACGCACTGGTCGACGGCATCTTCGCTCTTATATGGCCGGTGCGTGCTGCTCACGGACATGGCCGACGGGGCGCGTTTCTGCTGGAAGGGATCGTTGGCGTCCTTGCGGGACTTGTCACACTGGCCACCCCAGCCACAACCTTGACGTTTCTCATCTACGTGGTGGGCGGTGGTCACCGGTGTCCTTGAAATCGCCGGCGCCATTCGCTTACGGCGGCACCTATCCGTAAATGGCTGCCGATTTTGACCGGTATTGTCTCCACCGCGTTTGCCGCAATGGTCTTTGCGGCCCCCATGGTGGGTGCCATAGCCATCACTTTCTGGCTCGGCGTGTACGCTTTGATTTCCGGCGTATTGCTGCTCGCGCGGGCCTTCAGATTGAAGCCGCTTCACGAATTCAGTCTGGCGGAGGTCACTGGCCGTGATAAATCTGGCGGCGATAGTCGCCTCGGCTAAAGTACTTCTCCACCCAAACGTACAGGCAGATAAATAGATACCGGCTGCCCATCTCCTTCATCTTCAGCTTTGGGACGCCCGATCGCCGGTTTCTCCAAGTGATCGGGATAACCGTCCAGCTATAGTCGCGAACAATGGTCTTCAGCGGTAGTTCTACGGTCAAGTTGAAATGAGGCGATAGAAGGGGCCGGCAGCCATCGATGACCGTACGGCGATAGGCCTTGAAGGCGTTCGTGGTGTCATTCAGCTTGATGCGAAACATGATCCGGATGAATAGGTTCGCTAGCCGGTTTACCTTGAGTTTCAGCCAAGGGTAATCGATCACTCCCCCGCCCCTTACGAAACGCGAACCAAACACCGCGTCCCAGCCTTCGTTGAGGAGTTCCCAATAGCGGACGACATCGCGACAGTCATCCGATTCGTCGGCCATCATAATAGTGACGGCATCGCCGGTCATGTGATCGAGGCCATAAATTATGGCGCGCCCGAAGCCGTGCAGTCCGGTATTCTGCAGCGGATTGAGCGTGGGGATGCGGCTCTTCAACGCCAACAACTTCGGCCAAGTGGAATCGGTGCTGCCATCGTCAACGACGACGATTTCGTGTGGGACGCCGTGCAGCCGCAGTTCCACGAAGAGATGCTCCACCGTGGAAGCAATGCATCCTTCTTCGTCGCGGGCTGGAATGACTATGCTGAGTAGGCTTAGCGGAGCCCTGGCGACATCTGGCTGAGGCGAGTTCATACGGCGCCGGCGCGGGACAACCAGCCGGGATGGTTGCGGACGTGTTCAGAGATTTCGTCCAGGATGGACGCGAGCGTTCGCTGTGGACTCCACTCGAATTCCTGGCGCACGCGGGACGCGTCCATGATCAGCCAAGGAATATCGAAAGATCTGGGACGAGGATCGGGCTGCGGCGGGTGAGCACCGAAACGTTCGTCGCACCAGGAGGTGAGTTGAGCCAGCGACATCGCGTTGGTCGCACCTCCCCCGACGTTGTAGATCGCATCGGCAGGCGCTTTGCGCTGGATCTGGATGGCGAGCAGGCGGGCTAAATCCTCCGGATGAAATGCGTCGCGTACCTGGCGCCCCTCGCCGCCGAATCCGATATAGCGCAGCGGTAAGCGGGCGGCATGAGCGTGTAGCCAGTACGAGAAAATACCTTGCTCCGCCGTTCCAAACTGCCCGGCACCGGCAAGAACGCCGCAGCGATTGATCCAGACGGGGAAATCGAACGTGAGGCCATATTCGATGGCCATTACCTCGGAAGCGAGTTTGGTAGCGCCGTAGAGAGAGATCGGCTGCCGCGTCGGAAATCTCTCGGTCAAGCCGGCGCTGCTGACGCCCGCGGGCAAAGGTTTACTCTGATCGAGGGCAAACGCACGGTTAGACTCGATGATTGGGAGTGCCGCCAAATCCCGGACCGAATATACACGGCTCGTGCTCAGGAGGACCAAGCCGGCTTTTCTTTCGCGGCAGTACTCGAGAATGTTGAGCGTTCCTGCGAGATTGTGTTCGCCGAGCTGCCGTGGGCTGGACCGTCCATCGACGCCCGCGAGAACGCTGGGATGAGCAGCCGCGTCGATGACCCAATCGCACGTGGGCATTGCGTCCACATCGCTGCGCATGCGCAGATCACCGTGTATGAAGTGGATGCCCCGCTTACTGAGTTGGGCCCGGTTTGACTCAGATCCCGGCCGCAACAAGTTATCCAAGCCGCTGATTTCAGCGCCCGGCAATGTTTCCGACAGAGCAATCCCGAGCCGGCTTCCCACGAAGCCGCAGATCCCGGTGATCAGAATCTTCATTAACGGAGCCCGGCGACCGCTTCAGCCGTAGTGCGACCGCGGGTTTCCCAGGATTCGACGATCTCGCGGAACACATCCTGCAAGCTTCGGGTTATACCCCAACCCGGATAGTGTGCTTTCATTTTGCGCAGATCGCTGTAATAGCAGATATGATCGCCAATGCGGTTCTGGTCGAAATAGCTGAACTTCTGTTGCTTGCCGGTCAGCTTTTCAACCGTTGAGAACGCTTCCAAAATGGAGCACGAGTTCTCTTTGCCACCGCCGATGTTGTAAACCTCACCGCAGCGCGGGGCAGCACAGAACGCCAGAATAAAATTCGCCACGTCCTCTGAGTGGATGTTATCGCGAACTTGTTTGCCCTTATAGCCGAATACCTTGTATTCACGGCCTTCGATATTACAGCGCACGAGATAGCTGAGGAAGCCATGCAGTTCCACGCCGGAATGGTTGGGACCTGTTAAGCATCCGCCGCGCAAGCAGCAGGTGGGAATGCCGAAATAGCGACCGTATTCCTGGACCATGACATCGGCTGCGACCTTCGATGCTCCGAACAGAGAATGTTTCGACTGATCGATGCTGAACGATTCCGCAATGCCATTTTCGTATTGCGGGTCATCATAGTCCCAGCGGGTGTCCAGTTCGCGAAGGGCGATGGTATTGGGCAGGTCGCCATAGACCTTGTTCGTCGACATGTGCACGAACGGAGATTCCGGACAGGACCGGCGCGCTCCTTCCAAAACATTCAGCGTGCCGACGGCATTTGTATCGAAATCGTCGAACGGAATCGCGGCGGCACGATCGTGGGAGGGTTGCGCTGCGGTGTGAACGATCAGGTCAGGTTTTGCATCCGCAACAGTGCGCAGAATGCCGTTCCGGTCCCGTATGTCGATCTCGAGATGGCGGTAATCGGGTATGCCTTGCAGCAGCCGCTGAAGAGACCAGCGCGTATCGCCCTCAGGCCCGAAAAAAACCGCCCGTTGGTTGTTGTCGATTCCAAACACCCGGAAGCCGTTTCGCCCCAGGTGAAGGCTGACCTCCGAACCGATGAGGCCGCAGGAACCGGTTACAAGTGCAGTTCGTTGCGTCAAATCACATTTTATGCGATGGGATAGAAAAAAGGGCGACTGCTCACCGGATGCGCTGCCAAACATCTACTTCGGTATGTTCCCAGGGCGTCCAATACTTGTGCATGAGGCGATAATCGCCCGATGCAGCAAGTTGCTGGATGACGGCTTCGATGGATCGTTGTCCGCTCCGCTTGCCCTGTCTGAAGGTCCATTCACCGTCGTACCAGAGCCACTTCGGCATTTCCATGTCGACTATAACGGCCGGGCGCGCCGCCTTCACGCGCAGGGCGTCGGCTTCTGCTATAGGATCGGGACAAACATCCCAATAGTGCACGGGAGCAAATGTGGGCTGCAGATGTCCAGTAACGTAGTTGAAGATCGGCATGTGGGGAAAGGTGAAAACGGTATCCCCGGGCTTCGATCCTCGCGCGATGTCATCCAGGATGGAATCGATCATGTAAATGGTCGGCGCGTCGGCCCGAAAGCCGGCCAACTGCGGCCAGTGACTTACTCGTGATTTCAGCGAAATGACTGAACGCCAGCCGTTCCAATCATAGGCATCGTCGTATTTGTACAGCGCGGCCTGGCTCGTCTGGAGCAGGCACAAAGCCGTTATCATGCCCACCAGGGGCTTGCCTGTTTTCGAAGATAGGTTGTCACAAGCGGCCGCGATAAGGTAAGCAAGCCCCAGGATGATAGAGTGCTGTTCCACTCTATAGGAGAGACCGCAACCATACGCCCAAAGAACTCCGGAGATGAGGAGAATGACGGTCACCGGCTGATTCATTTGCGTATGCGATCGCAAGCGGCGGATCACAACTCTGGCGGCCAACACTATGGTTGTTATGAAGGTGACCCGGGTAACGATGCTTAGATAAGTCCGCATTCGCTCGGGCTGCATCAGCGGAAGACAAAGAGGAGCGAAGATCAAGAAAAGAGCAACCAGAGCAGTAATCACGATGTCCTGTTTGGTCCAACGCGAGGCCACTTGTGGCGCTTTGAACACCAGGTACTTCCGCCAAGCCGCCACAGCAATGAGCGCCAATATCCCAAGGAAGATTACATCGATCTTCGGGGACATCGAGCGTTCTAAGGTGCTGATGAAGATCGTTCTGAACGTGCCTTTCGATGAGGCCGCTCCCTTGAACACTTCCGCAACGTATGGTCCCCATGAGCTGTTAAGCAATAACCAAGCGACGATCGGCAAAGCGGCGAGAGCCCAGCCTGTGGAGAAGTACACCAACCTTATGACGATACGAGCGAACTCAAAGGCCGGCCAGGCAATCAGAACGACGACGGCAAGCGTACTGAAAACGCCAACAGATTGCTTGGTAAAAAAACACAGCGAAGTGAAAGCCCCAGCCAGCATGAGAATCCACTTATAGTGGCGGGGGTGGACTTGGGCTTGATACACACAGATGAGGGCGGCGACAAGTAACCAGAGAGCATCGACCAGATACGTGAAGAATCCTTCGGTGAGATAACTCAAAAAGACGATCATCGATGTGACCGTCGCCAGAAAGCAGGCCTTCGGGGAAAACTGGCGCGATAGCAGGAAGTACAGCATGCCGGAGAGCACGATGCGCTCTACCAAGCCGAAGATCCGAGTATTAATCAGGTGATCGCCGGCAACGAGCCACGCGATCCAGAGTGAAACAGGTTGACCGAAAAACCAGAAATCCCGGTAAGGCATTTCGCCCTTATGCATCAGCCAGGAATAATAGTGGAACCAGCCCTCGTTAATGGGAATGTAGCGATTGAAGATGAAGCCCATGAAGAGCGCCACAATCGCGACTGCCAGTGAGCCGCTCAACAAGTGGCCAGCCTGATCTGCCGGCACCGGTCCGAAATGTGTCGGGACCGGCTTACTTTCCATCACTCGGGATCCGGTCATATACTATCCATCTCGCGGGTCACCAGGATTTCTTAGGAGCGATTGCCGAAGATCTATAGTCATAAAAACCTTTGAAATCAGGCGTGGGTCAAACGGTAGATTCGCCACTTGCGCGGCAAGTGGCGCTAGAGACTTGCCATCAAGCTCAAGAGCCTGCAGCACCCTTCACTTGCTTCAAACCGCGGTGCGGGTGCGCTTCTTTGGTGGGCTCGAGGCCGCGCTTATAGATCAACTGCCGGAGAGAGGGGATGCTCGCGTACGGACTGTCGATAGCATCGATCATTAAAGGCGCATCCATCTGAACAGGCGTCCGAATTACCTCGCCCCGCATCAGTTCGCGGCAAGAAATCTGCCCTTGCTGCAGCGGGATTGCGAGATACACATCGTCATCGCTGAGAATGTGGCCTTCGGGTAAATCGCGTTTTGCGTAGACGCCGCGGACGAGTGAGTCGAGGTACTCGATTTCCTTCTGAGGAGGAATACGTTTCTGAGTGCCTGAGGCGCCGCACATCTCTTTGGCTTTGTGAAAGGACTTGAACCACGTATCGATTTGCTCCGGCCGGGAACAATACGGCGAGACTGGAATACCGTCCGCTTCTATATCGATATGCCGCTCGAAGGTGCGGGCGCCCTTGGCGTATGCGATCAGCATGGAGAACATCCAATCGGTGCACTCATGCGTCGAGAAGCCGATGGTAATGGATGGATAGCGAGCTTTCAGAAAGTCGATCTGGTTCATCTCCAGTTCGCGGTCTTCGGAGGGATAGATCGAAACGCAATGATTGATGGCGAGCGGGATGTTACGGTTTTGGAAGAACGTCACCAGATCGTCAAGATCCTTCATGGATGAGCCGCCGGTGGACACAATGACGGGCCTTTTGGTGGTTGCAATCTTCTCGAGTAGAATCCAGTCGTTGAGGTCTGAACTGGCGATCTTTATCAGGGATATCCCGAGTTCGACGCATAGATCCACCGAGCGCTCATCGAAGGGCGTCGCCATCGGGAATGCAACCGCTTGCGCGTACGGCTTTGACCAGAGTTGCGAATTCGTCGTCGCTCAGTCTAGTATCCATTGTTTTCTTGATATAGCGGATGTCGGTGCGGTTCCGGAAGTCAGAATGAACGAAAGAATTCACGTCACGGAACTGTAACTTTAGAGCAGCGCGAACGTTATTGAACCGCACGACCTGCGAGAAGGCATTCACCATTTTCAGGCCCCGGTCTAATTTGCCCCAATGATTATTGGCGAGTTCCAGGACGAACAGATCTTCAAAAATATCCCGGTCGATCATGACATCTCCATAGTTTCGATGATTGTGAGCAATTCACCCAGGTTATCCAAGTGAATACATTGCGGATGTGAGACATTCGGCTCGCCGTAGCCATAGGCCACGATCGCCATGGGCAACCCTACTTCCCTAGCAGCCCGATAGTCTTCGGAAGTATCTCCCACATAGAGACACTCTTTCGGATCAAGTTGATGCACCTGAAGTAAGTGCCCTAGCATGCTGGCCTTGGATGAGAAGGGGGGAGTGACTGAATTCCGGCAGAGAATGTCGGAAAACAGCTCTGCGATGCCGAGATGATCAACGATCCGGCGCGTGGGAGTTGCGGGCTTGTTCGTTACAAGGAACAGTCGCAATCCCGCGCTATGAAACGTCCGGAGCGTATGCATCGCCGAATCCGCCGGTACGGTCTTTAGCCACCCTGTCGAATCGTAGGACGAGCGAAAAGCCTGTTCCAGGGCTGAAAGATCGGTCCTCGGCGGCCCGCCCGAGGAGTTGAGAAAAGATGGCACGTATAGGGGGTCCGATGAGCGGCCGCAGTTCACGCCGGCGCGGTGGCAGGCTGCATTCGGCTAGAGCGCAATCGACCGAGAACTCGATACCCGGCAATGAATCGATGAGAGTGCCATCGAGATCGAAAAGAACGTTGCGGGTCTGCATCAGTCCACTCATTGAAGCGGTTTGATGAAGAGATTCGACTGCAGCTCTTCCGGTTCAAGGAACGGGAACATATCTTCCAATGCAGGCGAGACAATCGTGCCGTCCGGCATTTGGCGCGATTTCAGGCGAGGTTCAAACTCCTGCTTGGGGTCGAGCATGATCTCGCAAACGGCGGGACCGGGCGCGTCCAACAGTTCCCACAGTTTCGGCATGTCGCCCACGCCAGTAATGCACGCGGAAGGCAGTCCGAAGGCGGCCGCAACCCTGACGTAATCCGGGAACGAGATGCCGCTGTCGGGACCGACGCCAATCAGGTGTCCAAAGAAATTCGATTGTGTCTGGCGGATGGAAAGGTAGCCGCCATTATTCATAATCAGCAGCTTGACGGAGAGCTTCCGGTGCGCCAGCGTTTGCAATTCCTGTATGTTGAGCTGAACGCTGCCATCGCCGGCAACACAAAGCACACGCTTTCCGTCTCGCGCAACCGCTGCGCCTACGGCCGCTGGAAGATCGTACCCCATGGAGGCAGAGCCCGAATTCGAGATGAGGCGCTGTCCCTTTTTCAACCGGCTGACTTGATAAGGCACGATACACGCCGCTGCGTTTCCGCATACCACCGTGTCGTCCGGGCGTAGACCCTGGAACAAGAGTTCAATGAAGTAATAAGGATTCAACGGCGACGGCGAGCGCCGGTGGCGATCCTGCACTACCGGGTAACGGGCCACCCGTTCACGGCACCACGAGAGCCATTCACGTTGCGCCGGGGATGGCTGCCAATCGTTCAATTGAGAGGCCAGTTCGGTCAGGAAGATTTTCAGATCGCAGAGAATCGGAAGATCGGGCTGAACAAAGGGCTTGTCCAGTTCGGCAGGATCCACGTCCACCTGAATCTTGAACGCTTCGCGCGCGAACGATTTCCAGTTGTAACTGACTTGGCGGATGTTGAGGCGTGAACCGAGCACCAGCAGGACATCGGAGTTCTGCACGGTGAAGTTACCGGCACGTTCCCCGATGGTTCCGGGACGGCCACAAAACAGCGGATCGTCGGAGGCGATCAGGTCGTGAGTCCAGGCAGTTGTAACAGGTAATCCAAGCGTGTGAACTACCTCGTCGAACTCTTCCACCGCATGCGCGGCGCGGATGCCGGTTCCCGCCATAATTACAGGCCGGGCTGCATGGCGCAATTTGTCTACCACCGCCTTGCATTGACTGCGCACGGCTTCCGTATTCGGCGAGGCATCGTCTTCGGCGGGATCATAGCCCTTCAGCGTTGATGGATCAATCTTGGCCGATTGCACGTCGACGGGCAGGTCGAGCCAGCAAGGGCCAGGGCGGCCCGAATTCGCAAGGTGAAAAGCCTTTTCGAGGTGATAACGGATGGTCGAAGGATCCGATACCAGCACTGCGTATTTCGTAATACGCTGCACCATGTGGATGATGTCGATTTCCTGATCCCCGAGCTGGCGGATGTTGTCCAGGCCCCGCAGTCGCGCGCAGGTATCACGCCGAACCTGACCGGAGATGACTAGCATCGGAACTGAATCCGTATAGCCCCCGAATACACCGTTCAGGGCATTCACCCCGCCCGGGCCGGTAGTAACATTCACGACGCCGACTTGGCCGGTGACGCGGGCATAACACTCAGCCGCCATCGCACAGGCTTGTTCGTGATGGTTGCAAACGTACTGAATGCGATGTTCGCTGCCGATGGACTCGTTCAAATGCATGGCGCCGCCGCCTGTCACCATGAAGATGTGCCGGACGCCGCGATCCGCGAGAAAACCGATCAGATAATCAGAAAGCTTCAACATTTCCGGGGATGCTTTTACGTGGGCGGCTACGACCTTCTCGACCCAAAAGCAAAGGTGAGAACGGGGTTCCGAGCTATTGTTTCGGCGCGCGCGATGCTATAGAAACAAAGCCCTTGCAAACCCCTTGATTATAGCCAAGCGAAGAGTGCTCCGCGTTTTTTCTTGTTAGCCGTCAGTACCGGAACCTTCAGCGCTTCGATAAGAAGTAGTGAACAGCCGGGGTGACAATCAGGGATAAGACCATTGAAGCGAGAATTCCGCCAATCACGGCGATAGCAAGCGGTTGAAGCATTTGCGATCCGGCCCCTACAGCGAGGGACAGCGGAATCATACCTGCGATAGTTGCGAGGGCGGTCATGATGATAGGCCGCAGCCGCCGTTCGCCGGCTTCTACCATGGCTTCTCGCGCCGGGGTGCCCTCCCGGCGGAATTTCTGGTCGGCATCGAGGAGCAAAATGCCGTTTTTCGCCACAATGCCGATTACCATAATCAAGCCCATGAAGGAGGAGATGTTGAAGGTAGTGCCGGTCACGAATAGCGCGAAGAATACACCGGAGGTGGAAAGCAGCGCGGAAGAGAGGATCGCGATGGGCGCCGCAAACGTGCCGAACTCGAGTAGCAGCACCGTGAAGACCAGCACCACAGCGGCTGCCAGAACTACCAGTAAGTCGTGGAAAGACTGTTGCTGTGTCTGATACGTACCGCCATACTCCACGCGGATAGCAGAGGGTACATGGAGCCCAGCCATTTTCTTCTGCACTAAAGCGACACCCGTTCCGAGGCTCATGCCTTCCAATCGGCCAGTCACGGCAATATCACGCTGCAAATTCTCGCGGCGAATCTCAATCTGGCCCGGATCGTTTTGAATGGTCGAGAGCGAACCGAGGGTAGCAATCTTACCGGTTGAACCGACCAACAGAGTATTGCGGATAGAAGCGAGAGAAGCCCGCGTTTCGGGCGGGAAAGTCACGCGCAAGGTATAGGGCCGATTGTTAGCAATGATGGGAGCGGGGGCCGGTTCGCCCTGAAAAATCGCACTCGCATCAAGCTCCACCTCTTGTGGAGTAAAGCCGGTCCGGGCGGCTACCGCCTGATCGACAACAAACGTGAGCGCCGGTCCACTGATCGTGTCTTCCACACCATTCTTGACGTCTTTCACGGCGCTTATGGTCTTTATGGCATCCGCCACTTTGGGACCCCATTTTTTCAGGAGGTCGAGGTTTTCGGAAAAAAGTTTGATTTCGATGGGATCGGGAGAACTCGTGAGATCGCCGATCATATCCTCCAGAACCTGGTGAAAATCAGTATCGAGTTGCGGAAACTGCTTATTGACGCGATCGCGAACGTCCGCGATCACCTCCTCTACTCCCCGACTGCGCTTCGATTTCAGCATCACTGAGATATCGCCTGTGTTCGCTTCCGTTACAGTCGCCAGACCAAGCTGCAATCCGGTGCGGCGCGACGTACTCTCCACTTCCGGAACGGAGTGAATGATTTTTTCTACCGAAACCAGAACACGATTCGTGTCCGCAAGCGAGGAGCCGGCAGGCATCAGGTAATCCAGCACGAAACCGCCTTCGTCCATGGAGGGAAGCAGATCGGAGCCGAGTCTGGTGTAGCACAGATAAGAAACAACGATCAACAAAGCGCTGAGCAGCGCCAGAATGAGCGGCCGCGCCACAGCCGCTTTGATGGCCCGTTCGTAGATACGCGTGAGGCGGCCCATGATGCCGGTTGTGGCAACCTCGTGCTGAACCGCGCGCGGCGCCGAACCGGTCTGAGTTCCGGGCTTGGATCTCAGTAGCAAATGACTTAACGTAGGCGTCCAACTGAGCGCGAGACCAAGCGATGTGAGAAGAGCCACGCCCACGGTTACAGCGAGCGCGCGGAAGAATGTGCCGGTCACTCCAGTGATAGTGACCAGCGGAAGAAATACAACGATAGGTGTGACTGTAGAGCCCACCAGCGGCACGCGAATTTCACGCAGGGCGCTTCGGATCGCCTCCGCGCGGCTCTGCCCGGCATCGCGGTGGAGCACGATGTTCTCCACCACGACGATGGCGTCGTCAATCACCAACCCTACTGCCGCGGCAAGTCCGCCAAGCGTCATCAGGTTGAAGCTCTGCCCAATGACCCGCAAGATAATGAAAGTGACGGCTATCGTGACTGGGATTACAAGGCCGGCCACAATAGAGCTTCCCCAATCCCGCAGGAAGAGCACGAGGATAATCGCGGCGAGAACGATCCCGATCAGAATCGCGTCGCGCACGCTGCTGATAGATGCCTTTACCAGCTCGGATTGGTCGTAGAACGGTTGTATGGAAATGCCCGACGGTAAGCTGTGGCGAAGCTTGTCGAGTTCAGCATGAACGCCGTCCGCCACCGAAACGGTGTTGCTGTCCGGCTGACGGTAAATGTTCAGGAGAACTGCGGGCGTGCCGTTTGCGGTCACGATCGTGTAAACAGGCTTCACCGACGGGCTCACGGAGGCAATGTCGTGAATGGTGATCGGCACTCCACTCGCAGTCGTCTTAACGACGATGCCACCGATCTGCGCGGGTGTTTGAACCTGTCCGCTCACAAGACCCAATACCAATTGGTGATTTTCCTGGAGAAGCCCTGGCGAATCGATCAAATTACTCTTTGAAACGGCATCGAGCAGGTTCGGAACAGTTATTTGAGTCTCCACCAGTTTCGCCGGATCGGGCTGTATCTGAAACTCCGGTTCCTGCCCGCCTTGCACGACGATGGTGGAAACGCCCGGAATTCTGTTCAGGAGCGGCTTGACATTGTATGTCGCCAGTTCCCAAAGCTTGGTCTCTGGGATGGCGCTGGACGTCATACTGTATCCCATGATGGGGAACGCCGCGAAGGTCAGGCGGTTAGTGGTGACGACCGCGGTAGATGGCAGCGTCGTCTGCACCCGTGCAAGTGCGGCATTCACCAGCTCAAGTGTCTGGAACATATCGACCTTCCAGTTGAAGAAGAGATCGATTTCGGCTGAGCCGCGGCTGGTGATCGACAGAATGTGGTCTAAACCGGGAATTGAGTTGATCACTTCCTCCAGCGGCCGAGTGACAGTCACCTGCATCTGATCGATCGGCATGACGCCGTTGTCGACGCCCACAACAATGCGCGGAAAGTTTGTCGAAGGGAAAACAGCGATCGGGATCCTGAAGGCAAGAAAGACGCCGAAACAGGCCAGCGCGACGATGATAAAGAGAATGGACTTCAGGTGCCGGGCGGTCCAATGCTCGCCTTGCTCCTGGCTGACGAGGGGTTCGTGAAGCGAAGACAGACTCACTTTTCGTCCTGACCCTCTTCGGGGGCGCCGGGCTTTGAGATCTCGATTTTGGCCTTATCGTCCAACCCAAGGGCTCCCTGCGTAATGACTTGCTGCCCTTCCTGAACGCCACTCAGCAGTTGCACTTGATCTCCCGATCGAATGCCCACCTTCACAGGACTTTCATGGGCGAGAGAATCCGAGCCGGCGATCATCACTTTTTCGCCGCCCTCATCGGAAGCGAGCAACGCGGCAGCCGGGACCACGAGCGCCTTCGGGACTTCGCCGGCGTCCACAGTGATCTGTACAGTGGCTCCGGGCTTGAGGCGTTCAGCCGGATTCGGCGCTTCCACCCATACCTGCACTGTGGTTGTGTTGGGATCGACGGCGGGACTGACTACCGTTACCTTTCCTATCAGCTCTCCGCCCGCGCCCGAAATAGTCGCCGGTCTTCCCACCGCGATAGAAGCGGCCTGCTGAACGGGCACATTCGCCCGGGCGACAACGCGGGAGATGTCAATGACCGAGATGAGATCCGAAGAACTGGATGCCATCTCGCCGATATTCACGGGACGGTCGGAAACCACGCCACCGATGGGGCTGCGCACCTCTGCATAGGCCGCTTGTGCGGCGGAACTCTCATAGTGGGCTTTTGCCGCATCCATCTGCGCTTGCGCGCTCTTCAACTGCTCCGTACGCCCTACCGTCTCAAGCGAGGTGAGATGCTGCTGCGCGGTTTGAAACTGGCTTTGCGCTTGCACCAGGGCGACTTTGGCGTCGTCCACCAGCTTCTGCGCGAGCGCACCTTGTTTGAGTAATGACACCCTGTTGTCATATAGTTTTTGGGCTGACTCCTGCATCTCACGGGCCGATTCTAAATCGGCCTTCGCCTTCGTCAGATCTTCCGGCATGACGGCTGAGGCAGTATTTCGATAAGTGGCTTGGGCTTGGTGATATAAATCCCGGCTCTCCTGCGCCGCGGCCACCAAATCCCGGTTTTCCAGGACAGCAACCAGTTGCCCTTCGCGCACATGGTCTCCGCGCTGAACAAAAAAGCGCGCCACGGGAGCGCTGATCTTCGGGACGACATTGGCCTGCTTGACGGGATATAGAACTGCTTCGGCGGTGATGTACGAGTGGATGACCTCACGCTTCACCATCGCTACTTGGACCGGGGTAACTGCTTGGTCTGTTCCTTCATCCGCGGTCGCACCGGGCTTCGAACACCCGATGAGTAGCGCAACAACTGAAAGCAGGACGAATAATGGAAACCTCAGCATATTTATAAGTTGCCCGTCAGCGTCTCGAGCGTGGCAAGCGCCACCCGGTAACGCAATAAACCATCATCGTATGCACTCCGCGCCTGAGCCACCGTTGTTTGGGCGTCCGCCACTTCGAAGGCAGTGGCCTCGCCTGCCTGATAGCGCAGCAGAGTCAGGTGGAGGCTTTCCGCTGATAAATCGGAAGAAGAACGTAAGGATTCCACCTGGACCGATGCTGTTTGGGCTTCCTGATACGCGGTGGCGAGATCCGCCTGGGCCTGCTTTTGAGCAGTAGTGAGGTCCAGTTCAGCCTGGCGCTCTTTCAGCGCCGCTTGCTTCACCTTGCTGTGAATGGAGCCCCAACTCCAAATGGGCACGTTGAGCGTGGCTTGCGCCTCATAGCCGAGATTCTGCCGGTAAGGAACCAAATAATTGGGCAAAGTGCTTCGGCCGGATTCCGGTGTGGGGTAATTCGTGTGTGCCGCGAATTGGTTGGCGTCGATGCCGTAGAAGACATCGAGTCCCAAGCTCGGCAGATAAGCATAGCGCGCCACGGTTACGCTCAAGCGCGCCTGTTGTATGCCGGCCTGGGCAACCTGTACGTCGGGATTGTTCGCTTTCGCCGCAACTGTCGCTTCGGGCAACGCAGGCAGAGCCGTCTGTTGTGCGAGGTCATCCACGATCTGGTAGTTCGATTCGAGCGTCGGAAAGATGAGCACGGCCAAAGCGATTTTAGCTTTCTGCACCACCAGCGCCGTATCCTGCACATCGCGTTGCCGCTGCTGAAGCTGGATCTGAGCTTTAATGACGTCCGCATGAGCAACTTCGCCGCCGTGTTGCAGCTTTTCACTTACTTCGAAGAACCGCTGCGCGTCCGATAGGTTCGTCTGCGCGTTCGCCAGTTTGCGTTGGGAAGAGGCGATGGTGTAGTAATCCTGAATGACGGTGAGCTTTAAGCCGCGCGCCGCCACATCCGCTCTAGCGCGCGCCACGGCTTCGGCCGCGGCTGCTACGCGAATTTCGCCACGCCGTACCGAAGGAGAGCAACTCTTCATGGGCAACCAATTGCTCGTTGTAGACGTGTACTCCGTCGTTGGCTACGAATACCCCGGAAGGTGTGCCGTTGCCTTCGGTGTAGATGAACTGATTCAAGCCGCTGACGGAAGGGAGAGACGCGGCCTTCGCCTGGACGCGATCTTCGTGGGCGAGTTGCGCGGCGATGTTGGCGGATTCCACTTGCGCGCCGTACTTACGCGCTCGAGCAAGCGCGTCCTTCAGATCAATGATCAGGTTGCCGGGTGGACTGACGGCCGCAGACGTTGCGGGCGATCCTTGCTGCGCTTGAACTGTTGCCGCCAGAAGAAACGGAATAAGAAATGCAACTCTCACTCTCAATACGATAGGGGGTCGGCCCCCAACAAACCAGGCGGGAAGCATCAGCGGAAGATAAATGTTGATTCGTCAGCAGTCCTAGGGTAGGGAAACAGCAGGATAGTAGCAGCGAAATCCTTGAATGATGTAGCGGGCCAGATCCTCCGGCGAGAGGACTGCGGCCCTGATCCAAAATTGCGACGACTGTGCCGTCAAGGTCTCTCGCTACCGGACTTCCCACTCTTCGAGGCAGAATTCGGAATCCTTCTCCCGTCCGGTTACTTTCCCGTGAATCACCGGTCCCCAGGAAAAGAAATCGATCGCCAGGCTGGTGCTGGTTGAAGGTGGCGCGGATTTGCGAATGTTTAGTTCGCGGCCGTGGCGCCGGCAGACAGGGCCAGGTTGAAATTAGTGTAGCGCTTTTTCGACGTTTGCGGCGGCGAGGGCGATAGCCCGCAAACTCGCCCATACCGGTACGCCTGAGCCGCATAAATTTACCGGCTAAGTTTCTAAAATTCCAAAGACTTCATCGATGAAGGAGCGGAAGGGGGGCTACGTGTGAAATTCGTCTGTTGGGCTCTTGGCCATAGGCTGAAATGGGCCTTGAATAAGGCTTCGGGATTAATGGAACCTATGTGCGAGCGCTGTAAGCGGCTGGTCTGCTGATCAGGCCGTCAATAGAATATCAGTGGCCTCCCAGATTGCTATCAAAAAAACGAGCCATAATTGCGTCTGCTTCTTTCGATTCTGGCAGGTGAGGATCATTCCAGAAGGCGTGGGGTAAGGCTTCGAAAACGACGAGCTGTGCGTTTACTCCGGCACGTAGCAAAGCACGGTGGAAGATGGCCGTGCCGCTCAGGAGTAAATCGCGAGTGCTGGTGATGAGAAGAGTCGGCGGGAAACCTTTCAAGTCGGCATAGAGCGGAGAAACCACAGGATCTTTGGGACCGGTTGAGCCTAAGTATTGGTTGGCAGTTTCGCCTTTGGACGGAGGACTGAGCGGTCCGGAGAGGCCGTTCAGCGCATACATTGCCTGGGAATCGGCGGCTTGGCTCAAATCAGCGCTGCCGGAGAAGACCCCTAGTGCTGCCGGGAGTGGGAGACCAAGTTGTCGCAGTCTCACCGCAACTTCTCCGGTGAGAATGGCACCGGCCGACGTTCCATAGAGTGTCATGTTCTGCGGCTTATACGTCTTCAGAAGCTGTTTGAAGACCGCAACCGTGTCGTCCACGGCCGCAGGATAGGGATGCTCCGGCGCGAGACGGTACAAGACGGCAATCACCTTCGTCTGGGTCAAATTCGCCAGAGGAATTGTTTCCGTGAGCGAACCGGAATCGGAGTTAAACCCGCCGCCGTGCACGTTTATCAGAACGCGTTCGCGTTTATCCTCAGGTACCGAGAGAGGCGTGATGACTTTGATGGGGACGCCGGCCATCGTCTGGTTCTCGACGCTCTGGACAGGGTAGAGGGAGCGCGATTCTTCACCGGCTCGGGTTTGCCAAGCGTCGGTTTTCGAACGGCGCTGCTCCAGGCTCTCGTTTGTAGGCGCATCCGACATTTGCCGCCGCAGAACCTTCTGCGCCTCGGGACTTAGGGTCCCAGGTACGGGAACTACTCTGGTGACGTGGGCCGTGCCGTCAGCGTCTATGTAGCTTGTGTCCGTCTGTGGAACGGATCGTGAGCCGGTTTGCGGGGCAGCAGCAAAGACGGCCACGGAGCACATCGCTATTCCGAACCGGCTCAGCACATCAGTAATCCTGCGGTTTATCATCCGTTTCATTTTCGGCCCGTCTCATTACAACATTTGCGTTTTACGGCATGCTCATTAGCTCGAAGAGATAATGACTGGTTTGACGCTGCGTCGGCTATTCGGCTCCTCAGTCCTGGTTCTGCTGATATGGGGAACATCCGTGTTTGCTCAATGGAAGGACGGAACGACGCTCGAGACTATTCACACCGCCTTTCTGCATCCACCGGACGATGCCCGGATCATGATGCGCTGGTGGTGGTTCGGAGCGGCTGTAACCAAACCCGAACTCGAGCGAGAACTTCGCGTGATGAGGAGCGCGGGTATCGGCGGCGTGGAGATTCAGCCGGTATATCCCCTGGAACTGGACGATCCGCAAAAGGGCTTCCGCAATCTGCCGTATGCTTCAGACCCCTTCCTGGATGCAGTGCGGTTCGCCTCCGAAAAAGCTGCCGATTTGGGCCTGCGCGTCGATGTGACGCTCGGCAGTGGCTGGCCTTATGGCGGCCCGGACACTCCGGTCACGGAAGCTGCTGGCCGGCTGCGCATTGAACGCACCGCCATTCCGGAGGGCACCGAGTGGGCGCCTATACCGCCGCTTGAGAATGGTGAGAGACTCATCGCCGTATTTCGCGTTTCGGGTGACGGGAAAGCTTCTCTCTCAGGCGCGAGCCAACTGCATAATGTTCAGAACGGCAGAGTGATGCTCCCGGCGAGATCGGCTGGTTCAGAGGCGTTGCTTTTTTTCATCGCCAGCCGTACAGGACAGCAGGTAAAGAGGCCAGCGATAGGCGCGGAAGGATTTGTACTCGACCATTACAATCGGGCAGCTATCGCGCATCATCTGGAGGCGGTGGGAAATCCATTGCTTGAGGCTTTCGGCTCGCATCCTCCGTATGCGGTTTTCAGCGACAGCCTGGAGGTATTCGGAACCGATTGGACCAGTGACTTTCTGGACGAATTCCGAAAGCGGCGAGGTTACGATTTAACACCGCACCTGCCGGCGCTGGCGGGTGACGTTGGCGAGGAGACGCTCGCGATAGGACACGATTGGGGCCAAACGCTGACGGAATTGACGGAAGAGCGGTATCTCATACCGATTCGCGAGTGGGCGCACGCTCATCACGTTTTGTTCCGGTCGCAGACCTATGGCGAACCGCCGGTAATCCTTTCCAGCAACGCGCTGGTGGATTTGCCGGAAGGGGAACATGGGCCGGAATGGCGGGGCTTTAGCGCCGCGCGCTGGGCGTCTTCGGCAAGCCACCTATACGGCCGGCCGATTACATCGACGGAAACCTGGACTTGGCTGCACGCGCCCTCGTTTCGCGCCACACCGCTCGACATGAAGGCGGAAGCCGACCTTCATTTCGTTCAAGGCATTAATCAACTGATTGGCCACGGCTGGCCCTATTCACCGGATAATGCTGGCGAGCCTGGGTGGCGCTTTTACGCCTCCGCCGCGTTCAATGAACACAATCCCTGGTTTCAAGTGATGCCTGAGATCACGCGCTATCTGCAGAGGGTCAGCTATCTGCTTCGGCAAGGGGCGCCGGCAAACGACGTCGCGATTTATCTGCCTACCGACGACGCCTGGGCTGGCTTCAAACCGGGCGCTGCATCGGTGGATCAAGCCATGGACGGGTTGCTCGGACCGGTGATCATCCCGCAAGTACTCAATGCCGGCTTCAACTTCGATTTCATCGACGACCGCGCGATTGCTGCCCGGGGCATTCCCTATAAAATCCTGATCCTGCCGGGCGTGGAGCGCATTCCGCTCGAAACGTTACAGCATCTGCAATCGTTTATTCGCGACGGCGGCCGGGTGACCGCCACCAGACGATTGCCCTCGCTGACGCCTGGATTCCTGGAAGCGCAAACGGGGTCAGCGCACGTCGCGGAACTCGCACATGCGCTGTTTAAGGAGCCGCGTGCCGGCTTCCTGCCCGACGAGCAAATGCTCGGAACGAGACTCGCGCAAATGACGACTCCCGATTTTGCGACCGGCGCAGCCGCTCCCGCCATCGGCTTTATTCACCGCAAGCTCCCGGCGGCGGACATCTATTTTGTCGCTAATACCTCCAATCATCCCGTGAGCACTGAGGCCACAATCCGCATTACCGGCCGAAACGGCGAATGGTGGGACGTTTTCACGGGAGCGGTAAGCGCTGCCGCGATCGAATCGAGCGGAACAACCACGACGCTTCCGCTTGAACTTGCTCCCTACGAATCGCGCGTATTGGTTTTTTCAAAGGATGCTCGACCGCCGCGGTCTTTGAGACACTCTGTTGAAGCCGGGTCTCTCGACGTGAGTGCGGGGTGGACAGTCACCTTCATGAGCGCGAAGCGAACAATTCAAATGGACCACCTTCGCTCGTGGACGGATGACAAAGAGACGCGCTACTACTCGGGCGAAGCGGTATATGAAAAGAGCGTGAGGGTGTCGCCTTCTTTTCTCGACGGCGGGAATACTGTGCTTTTGGATTTCGGCCCGGGCGAGGTGGTTGGGCCGGGGACCGGCCATGCGCCCGGCATGCGCGCACTCTTGGAAAGCCCGGTTCGCGAATCCGCTTTGGTTTACGTCAATGGACAATCGGCGGGCGCGCTCTGGCATCCGCCTTACACACTCGATGTAACACGTTTGCTGCAAGCCGGAGAGAATCGTTTGCGGATCGTAGTGGCAAACCTCGCTATCAATGAAATGGCCGGACGCGCGCTGCCGGATTACAGATTGCTGAACCTGCGCTATGGGACACGTTTTGTACCGCAAGGATTTGAAAATTTGCAGCCGCTGCCGGCGGGCATCCTGGGAAGAGTTGAGTTGCGGATTAAGAAATGAAAGACGATTCATGATTATCGCTGACCTATTGCAGATACCGGGCCGGACCTATCCCGCGCGCAGACGCACGCAAAACCTGGTGGGAGGCGCTAGCCCGATCCAAGCGACAAATTTTTCTCTTGGCCACGTCACCTTGGAGCCGAACGGCGGCCAAGTACCGTGGCACCAGCAGGACCAGGAAGAGATCTATTTCATCGCGGAAGGAAGCGGAGAAATGTGCCTCGGCGAAGAGAGAACTGCGGTGCACGCCGGGCAAGCAGTTTACATTCCTCCACAGGTGTTTCACCAGCTCACGAATACAGGCGCGACACCCATGCGCATGATTTATTGTTATGGGCCGGCAGGCGAAGTCGCCCACTGGCGTCAGGAATTGGCGGGTACTTTGCCGCGCGCCGGCGTTGACGCGCCGGCGTTACCTCAAGGGGCACAGGCGCAATGCACGGAAAAGCCAAAGGATTAGCGTGAACCAGACAAACGTTCACCCTGTGGGCGTCATCATGAATGGCGTCACCGGGCGCATGGGATTCAACCAGCATTTAAGACGGTCCATCATGCCGATCATTCAACAGGGGGGCGTCAAGCTCGGCGACGCGGAAACCATCATGCCTCGCCCGCTGCTGGTGGGGCGCAACGCGGCCAAGCTGCGAGCGATATCCGAGGAATTCGGCGGTTTGCCGTATACGACGGATATCGAGGAAGCCTTAGGCAACCCTGAGTACACCGTCTACTTCGATTCACAGACTACTGATCGCCGCGCCGAAGCGGTACGTAAGGCGATAGCAGCCGGCAAACACGTCTATTGCGAAAAGCCGATCGCCGAGAGCCTCAAAACGGCGCTCGATCTTTATCATCTCGCCGAAGCGAGCGGCGTAAAGCACGGCGTAGTCCAGGACAAGCTCTGGCTGCCTGGATTGCGCAAACTGCAAACGCTACGCGATCTCGGGTTCTTCGGGAAAATTCTTTCCGTGCGGGGCGAATTCGGATACTGGGTCTTCGAAGGCGATTTCGTGCCCGGCCAGCGGCCCTCCTGGAACTATCGCAAGGAAGACGGCGGCGGCATCATCATCGACATGCTGTGCCACTGGCGCTACGTTCTCGATAATCTTTTCGGAGCAGTGAAGGCGGTCTCCTGCCTCGGCGCCACCCACATTCCCGAGCGCGTAGATGAGCAAGGAAAACGGTATACGTGTACCGCTGACGATTCCGCCTATGCGACCTTCCAACTCGAAGGCGGCATCATCGCGCATTTCAATTCTTCCTGGGCGGTGCGCGTGCGCCGCGACGATCTGCTCACCCTGCAGGTGGATGGAACGAAGGGAACCGCGGTCGCCGGACTACGCGATTGCTGGATCCAACCATACGCCGCAACTCCGCGCCCGGTCTGGAATCCCGATATTCCGCAAACTATCAACTTCTTCGAGGGCTGGCAGAGGGTGCCGGAACAGACCACGTTCGACAACGCCTTTAAGGTGCAATGGGAGCTGTTCTTGCGTCATGTTGTGGCAGACGAGCCTTTTCCTTGGAACCTACTCGAAGCGGCCAAAGGCGTGCAACTCGCCGAAGCCGGCCTGGAGTCGTGGCGCAAACGGGCGTGGGTCGACATCGCGCAAATTCATACTGAGAGATAGAGAAACATGGCAACAGAACAACTGTTCGATTTAACCGGCCGCGTGGCGGTCGTAATGGGCGGCACTTCCGGCATCGGCCGCGCTATCGCCTTAGGCCTTGCCCGTGCGGGCGCCGATGTCGTAGCCACCGGACGTCGCGAGCCGTTAGTGAACGAAGTCGCCGGGGAGATTGAAGGCATCGGCAAGAAGAGCTTGCGTAGTCCAGTCGACGCAGGCAGTAGAGCCTCTATCGACTCCTTACGGGATGCGGTGCAGACGGAACTAGGGCGCGTAGATATCCTGGTCAACGCCGCCGGACAGACCTTTCGCAAGCCTACTGCGGACATCGGAGAGAGTGAGTGGAACAAGCTCATGGATGTGAATCTCACAGGCACGCTACGTTCCTGTCAAAGCTTCTATCAGCCGCTCTTGGCGAGCGGTCGCGGCAGAATTATCAATATTGCGTCTCTCACCTCTTACGTGGCGTTCTTCGAAGTGAGAGCTTACGCCGCCTCGAAGGCGGGTGTTCTAGGGTTAACGCGAAACCTCGCGATAGAGTGGGCGCCGAAGGGCGTCAATGTCAACGCCATTGCTCCAGGCGTATTCCGAACGGCGCTTAACGCGGCGCTACTGGACGGCTCTGAGCGGGGACGTGAGTTACTCATGCGTACCCCATGAAGCGGTTCGGTAAGGTGGAAGAGTTGGTCGGCACGGCGGTTTTTCTGGCGAGCGATGCGTCGAGTTTCGTCACGGGCCAATGCATCGCGGTTGACGGCGGGTTTCTCGCCTCCGGCGTCAACGTGTAACTTGCGGCGGTTTTCCGACTCGGCGCGCCGCAGTGAATTTCAGCGAGACGAGCGCCTGTACCGGTACTTCGGAAACGTACTAGGCTCCCAGGCAGGTTCAAAGTTGTCGCCAGGGTCAACGATAAGCGTCTTGACCACCGAAAGTTAGGCTGCGGTCCGTAGGCTGACCAAGGGGATAACTCAAGGACTAACAGGATGAAAAGAGCGACATTATCGTTTATATTTGCTGCAGTTATCTGCTCGGCAGCTCCGCCACACAGGCAGAAGCTTTCGACAGAGCTGCAGAATGCGGATTCGGACGCCAACATGCGCGTGATCGTGCAATGGAATAGCGGTGCAGAAGATGCCAATGACCAGAAGGTTTTAAACCGCGGCGGCAGCATCCAGAACCGGTTTAAGGCCTTCAAAGGAGGCGTTTACAATCTGCCGGCTGGCGCCGCGCGTGATTTGGCGAATGATCCCGACGTCGCCTTCATCACGCCGGATCGCCCGGTTCACTCGAAGCTCGACAACACGGCCGCTGCCGTCAACGCAGCTACTGCCTGGAATGCCGGCGTCACCGGCTCTGGTATCGGGGTGGCCGTTATCGATAGCGGAATGAATCAGGATCCCAATCTCGGCGCGGCAAGAAGGCGGGGAAAACTGTTTACAGCTTCGATTTCACCAATCCCAGCCTTGCCAATGTGGCGGCCTGCCTCTTGTCGCTCCGCTGACGTCGCTCCCGGCCACTCGCCTCTCCCCTCGTTTGCGGCTCCCGACCAATACGGGCACGGCCAGCACATCGGTGGCATCATTGCCTCTAATGGCGCGAGTTCCTCTTGCCACTCCTGTACGCGGTCGTTCAAGGGCATCGCTCCCGGCGTCAATCTGATCGACCTCAAAGTTCTCGATCAAAATGGCGTCGGCTCCGACAGCACCGTCATCCTCGCCATCGATGCGGCCATCTACCTGAAGAACGTCCTCAACATCCGCGTTATCAATCTTTCCTTAGGCCGACCGGTCTATGAAACCTACACGCAGGATCCACTTTGCCAGGCTGTCGAAGCCGCTTGGAAAGCCGGCATCACTGTCGTCGTCGCCGCTGGCAACGAAGGCCGCGACAACAGCTTCGGTGAACAAGGCTATGGCACTATCAACTCTCCGGGCAACGATCCCTACGTAATTACGGTCGGGGCCATGAAGACCGAGGGCACCTTCACTCGCACCGACGATCTCGTCGCCAGCTACAGCTCCAAGGGGCCTACCCACGTCGATCACTTCGTCAAGCCCGACGTGGTGGCGCCCGGCAATCTCATCGTGTCTCTCCTGGTACCCGGCTCTACTCTGCAAAACGAGTATCCTGGCAACGCCGTCTCGCTGTCTTATTACGAAACCGCACCGCCGGGCCCGGTGGACCGCGCCGGTCCTGGACCCGCTGGACTGGACCTGGCGGACCGGGTGTCCTGCTGCGGGCCAGCCGCCGCTGCTGCCGCAGCCTTCGCAAATGCCGTCTCGAATAACTACTTCATCCTTAATGGCACCAGCATGGCAACCGGTGTAGTTACAGGTGCGGTCGCCGACTTACTCCAGGCGAACCCAAGCCTCACACCCGATCAGTTGAAGCTTCTGATCATGCAGTCCGCCTATAAGACCTTCCCGACTTCGAGCACGGTAAGTGACTCGACGGGAACGTATGTCGACTACTACGACATCTTCACTGTCGGCGCCGGATACCTTGACCTCGCCGCCGCCCTCGCGAATGTGAACAATGTGCCGACCGGAGTGACCGCCATGTCTCCTGTCGCCAACTACGACAGCACCAGCGGCAATGTCACGCTCGCTTTCGATCCTTCTTCCCTCTGGGGTGCTCAGTCGGCCTGGGGCGCTCAGTCGGCTTGGGGTGCCCAATCGGCTTGGGGTGCTCAGTCTGCCTGGGGTGCTCAATCGCGCCTGGGGCGCCAGCGGCGTCTGGGGTGCTTCCGTTCTGAATGGCAATCAGGCCATGTTCGGTGCTCAGTCAGCCTGGGGCGCGGCCAGCACGGCCAGTTCTCAGTCCGCTTGGGGCGCCAGCGCCATCTGGGGCGCTCAATCCGCCTGGGGTGCCGGCACCGCTTCCAGCTCTCAATCTGCCTGGGGTGCGCAGTCCGCTTGGGGTGCCCAATCGGCTTGGGGTGCTCAGTCTGCCTGGGGCGCTCAATCCGCCTGGGGTGCAGGTACTTCTCAGGCCGCCTCGGTCGAGATCACCGGCGAGCAATAAACCTCCGCTACACCGAACAAGGCGTTCGGAGCCCAAAGCTCCGGGCGCCTTCTTCTGATGACTCTGCTCCATCCGGGTCTAGGCAGTAGGCCTTGCAGTTTCCATTCGGCAACCGGCGTATTGCTCCCCAGAACTTCAGCCGATATGTTGCTTAGAACACCCAGTAAGGCAGTCCCAGCATGAGCCAACGGTACATGATCCGCATGTACGAAGCCCAAGACCAAACCGGAGAAACGAGCGTCGGTACCATCGTCAAGCCCATCGATCGGCATATCTCCATCTATGCCAGTTCGAGTAGGAAGCCGAGGCCACGCTCCATCGAGATGTTTGGAATAAAAGGCTTCCAGGGGCAAGGTCTACCAACTCTGTCCCTGGGTCGGAAATCCGGAGCTGATCCGCTTTATCGCCTTCGCCGCCGATGGCTCGTCGCAGCGCGTCTTCTTGGATCCTGCGTCCGGCCCCTACGGTGAGCTTCGCCGCATCCGCTCACCGAGAGGCAGCAGTTCCAACGAGAGCCGCGACGCGGAAAGGCATCGGAACAACTCAGCCTATTTCCTCCGCGCGACCGGCCGCTGATGCTGGCCTCCATGATTGAATGGTCGTGGGTGGGCCGACCTTTTCGTGCAAAGGGCCCAGCCCAAGGGAGGGTGTCCTTTCGTCAGAACGGTAGTTGCCATCACAGGCGCTTCTAGCGGCATCGGCGCAGTCTTTGCCCGTGAACTCGCACCGGAGCACGATCTATACCTCATCGCCAGACGTAAGGACCACCTCGAACAGCTTCAACAGGAGTTGTCCTCAATATCGGCTGCTCGGTCGAAATGATCCAGGCCGACCTGACCGCAGACTCCGATGTGTCTGCCGCCGCGGAACGAATCGCGGGCGAACAACGCCTGGCGCTGCTGGTCAACAACGCCGGCTTCGGCACCAAAGGACGTTTTTGGGAGGCGCCACTCGAAACCCAGGAAAACATCCACCGCCTGCACGTGCTCGCCACTGTTCGCCTGACGCATGCGGCCCTGGGCAACCTCGTCCCGCGCGACTTCGGCGGCATCATCAACGTCGCTTCCGTAGCCGCCTGGGTGCGAACCCCCGGCTCAACCAGCTACTCGGCAACCAAAAGCTGGATGACCGCATTCACCGAAGGACCTCTATCTCGAATTGCGCAGCGTTCAGTCGAATGTCACCGTCCAGGCATTGTTCCCGGCTTTACGTATTCAGAGTTTCACGACAAAATGCCGGTCGACCGCAAGAGGCTGGCCGGCCCGCCTTCTGGTTAACCGCGGAAGAAGTCGTCGACGCTTCTCTGGACGGCCTTCGCCGGCGCAAGCTCTTCGTCGTACCAGGTTGGCGCTACCGGGTCCTGACGGCACTCTTATCCAAGATCCCCACGCCACTCCGGCTCGTCATCGAATCGAAGGCGACGCGGCGCGGCCAAGCTCAATTGGAACGGCGCCTGAATCGAAAAAGGAGTTGAAAGAACGGAAAATGAACCGCGCAAACGCGCTTCATGTCGCGCTCGCCACGCTAGCGCTTCTTCCTATGTTTATGGGAGCTGACGAAATGAACATGGTGAAGCTGCATGTCGATCGATTCACGGTTGTGGGGCTGGAAACCCGCACCACAAACGCCCAGGAAGCCAGTGGCAACGGTCCCATCTCTCAGCTTTGCGGCCGGCTGCAATCCGATCGCCTCATCGACAAAATTTCCAACCGTGTCGATTCCCGCATCGTCGCAGTCTACTCCAAATACGCGAGCGATAAGGACGGCCTGTACACGTATTTATTGGGGGCCAAA
>CAVSTO010000012.1:0-192435 GCA_963730865.1 uncultured Acidobacteriaceae bacterium
GCTTCCATTTTTTGCCTAAGCGCATGATGAGCACACCGGTTGCACCCGTGAGCAGCAGATCCTTGTGGATATTGCCGTTGATTTCCAGTGCACCGGCTTTCAGTTTGCGCGCCGCATCGGTGACACTTTCGGCCAAGCCGATGGCAGCGACTAGCTTATCGATGCGAATTCCCTTGTCTGTCAAGGCCTGCAGAGGGCATATCCACAGTTTCGGTATCCGCCGGTTCCAAGCCTTTGCGCACTTCGCGGTCGAAAGCTTCTCGCGCGGCGTCCGCTTCCGCCGCGGAATGGAAATCGGCCACCATGCGGCGGCCCAGTTCCATTTTCAGTTCCATAGGATCGCGCCGGCCAGCCGAAGGTCTTCGCGCAGTCTCGCGATCTCGGGGATCGACATATCGGTCAGCAGCTCGTAATAGCGGTACATCAAGTCGTCGCTGATCTGCATGATCTTGCGAAACATGACATTCGGCGGTTCAGTGATCCCGATGTAATTGCCTTTCGACTTGGACATCTTTTCGACGCCGTCAAGCCCTTCGAGTATCGGAACCATGGCGACGATCTGGGGCGGCTGGCCGTAATCCCGTTGCAGCTCGCGGCCCACCAGCAGATTGAATCTCTGATCGGTGCCGCCCATTTCGACATCACAGTGCAGGCAGACCGAATCGTATCCCTGGGCCAGGGGATAAAGCAATTCGTGAACGGAGATCGGGATGTTTTCTTTGAAGCGTTTGCTGAAATCTTCACGCTCGAGCAACTGCGCCACCGTGTACTTCGCGCACAGGCGGATGGTGTCTTCGAATGTTAAGGGCGCCAGCCATTCGGCATTGAAGCGCAGCTCTGTTTTCTCCGGATCGAGAATCTTGAATACCTGCGCCTTGTATGTTTCCGCGTTACGTTGAATTTCTTCACGCGTCATAGGCGGGCGTGTGAGGTTGCGCCCTGTGGGATCGCCGATCAGGCCAGTCATTTCACCGATCAGGAAAATGACGGTGTGGCCGAGATCCTGAAAGTGTTTCATTTTCCGCAGCAGAACCGCATGGCCCAGGTGAAGATCGGGCGCAGTAGGATCGAAACCCGCTTTCACGCGCAGCGGGCGGTCTTCCTTCGCCGAGGCGATCAGGCGCTCGCGAAGATCTTCCTCGCGGATCAGTTCGGCGAGACCTTTCTTTATATACGTGAGCTGTTGCTCAACAGGGGGAAATGGCACGATAGTAAACTTCTTCTAACTTGTGACAGCTAACTTGTAGCAACCGCGCCTCGCCCGGTTCCTTCGAAGTGCGCTTCTATTTCTTCCAAAGTCTTGCCTTTGGTCTCGGGCAGGAAGAAGACGGCGGTGACGAAATAGATCACGGTAAATCCGGAGAACAGGAAGAACATGGTCGAATACCCATAGTTGCTGACGATAGGAAGAAAAATACCGGCGAGAACCGTAGAGACGATCTGATTAATGACGAGCGCGATACTCATGCCGTTGGAGCGAATCCGGGTGGGCATAAGTTCCGAAAGCGCCAGCCAGACACAAACGCCGGGGCCGATGGCGTAGAAAGCCATAAAGACATAAAGCCCGATGGCGACAAACCAGCCGTTTTGGGAATCGGGCACGGCGCTCAGCAAAGCCTTTTCGACTTTGAGAGGAGCGGTACGTGCGGCCTGCAGATTGGCCGACGGATTCTTGAAGAACGCTTCTACACTGTTCTGCGGGTACAGCCGTCGCGCGAGTGATTTTCACTGTGGCTGCGGCGGGATCGTCAGAACGTACAACGTTCGGTAGCAGCGGTGAAATCCCCATACGCATAGACGACGGTCAGCGAGGCGCGATTTGCCTGGATATTTTGCGCCGGATTATTTTGTGCCGCCAGGAGTTTCTTGGCTTCGGCGGGGTCGAAGTGCACCGTGAGTGTCTGATCCGGGTTGACGAGCGACTGCAACGCGTCTCTGCAATCCACAGTCGATTTCTCACTGCGCCGGAAAAGGAGTGCAGTAGCGACAAGCGAAATGATAATGCCGGCGGTACCAATCGTGAGTAGGAATTTCCGGCCACTCCGGTCCACCAGCATCAGCCCGCCAATGGTCATGAGGAAATTGACCACGGTGAACACGACGTAACCCCAATGAGCCTGTACGTCCGACAATCCGCTTTGCAAAAGAATGTTGGTGTTGTAACCAATGATCGAATTGATGCCCGTGGCCGTGTTGCAGAAGAGGATGATGCAGGCGAGCAAGAAAGGGATTACATATTTGCGCCGCAGCAATGAATCTTTCGCCTTCGCACCCGTTGAAACCTGACGCACGCGCGCCGTCTCCTGCATTTCGTGCAATTCGAGATCGGCCTGTTCCGGCGCGCGCGAACGAAGCAGGGCGGCGTAGGCGGCCTCTACTTTTCCTCGGCGGAATAGCCAACGGGGCGATTCGGCGACAAACAGGCTGCCGAGCACGAAAAGAACGCCTGGCGGAAGCGAAACCCAGAAGATACGGCGCCATGCCTGGTCCTTGAACGCAAATAGGGTGGCGGCATCGGCGACACGCGTGACGTCGGCAACACGATAGCTGAAATAGATTCCGATGAGTGCGGCGGAAACGATGCCGAGCGTCAACAACCACTGGAAAATGCCGGTACCTTTGCCGCGAGTCGAGGCCGAGAGACACTCCGCGAGATAAAGCGGGACAACCACGCCGATCAACCCGCCACTGACGCCCTGCAGAAGGCGGCCAAAGAAGAGAGGGGCGTAGCCCTGGGACAAGGCAATGACGGGGATGCTGATGACAAACGTCACGCCGCTCAGGATCATCAGCGGTTTGCGGCCCATCCAATCGGCCAAGATGCCGGCGAACAAAGTGGAGATGACGCTGCCCAAAAGAACGGCGGCAACAATGATGGAAAGCTGACCGGCATTCAGGCCGGAGGTGGCTTCGAGATAAGGCAACGCGCCGCCGATGATGCCGACGTCGACGCCGTAGAGTAATCCACCGAGTCCAGCGACAAGTAAAAGGAAGCGATTGTAGCCAACGGTTTTGTTTACGAGAGCCATGCCTTTAAGTGATTACGCCGCGCCTCGATCGCCAGTGCGGCTGATACGGGCGTGTTCCTTTGTAGCACGGCGCATTTGTTAACCTGCGAGCGCCCCATCTGAGGCATGCGCGTGAAACAGATGTTTCTGTGGGTCAAAATCGCTGCGATTCGAGTAGTACGCGGTTATCAGACGGTCGCGAATCTGATCGCGCGTCCCGGGTGTGCAAAGGACGATCACACAGCCGCCGAATCCAGCTCCCGTGAGCCGAGCGCCTACAGCCCCCGAATCCATCGCGGCCGTGACAAGAGCATCGATATCGGGCGTACTGACGCCGATGTTATCCCGCAAACTCTCGTGCGACGCCATGAGTAATTCGCCAAAGCTGGGAATATCGCCCGACTCAAGAGCATCGACGGCCTCGTGAACGCGCATGGCCTCGGTCGTGACATGAAGGTACACCTTGCGCTCCCGGCCCCTGAGAGAACTCTCTCCCGGTCCGGCCGGGCCACTCGCAATCGCTGCATGGAAGAATTCACCTCCAGCGTTCGTAAAGCGGCTACGCCCTCCTCGCGCAGCGCGTTGTACTTCAATCGCATGGCGCCGGATTTCTCGGCAGTAGTGAGACTGTGCGCTACTAAGAACGCCCAATCCGGCGGAATGCGAACGTGGCGCAAAGCGAGCGGCGCGAAATCGATCAACAGCGCACATTCGCGGCGCGCGGCCAAAACGGCCGCATGATCCATTCCGCCGCCACGAGTACCGACGAAATGCTCGCCTTCGGGCAACACATCCATCAGTTCTTCAATTGTCGGGTCGATTTCATTAGCCCTCAGCAACGCGATGGCAAAACCTGCCAGCAGCGCGGAGGAAGAAGACAGGCCCGCCGCAATAGGGAGGTCAGAAGCGACGGCTGCATCGATGCCGCGAAGAAGAGGCCAGCGTGTTTGCACCGCAACGGCTGCTGCCAGCAAATAATTCACCCAGTCCCCTTCCCGCGCCGGCTCTAAGCGAGGCGAAAGCACGAATTGCCGGTCCGTCGCTTCGGCCATGCTCACGGCCCGCACACGCCCATCCGTACGAACCCGATAGGCGATCGAGACATGACGTTGGATGGCCATCGGCAAAACAGGCAGGTTGTGATAGTCGATGTGCTCGCCAATGAGGTTGACCCGGCCGGGGACCGACAGCGTCTGCGGCTCGGGACCTTTGCCGTAGTGCTTCGTCAGTAAGTTAATCGCCTGTTCGGAAATGGGTATTTCAAGCTTCGGCAACGAACACAACCCTCATACCTTTTCTAACCAACCCGGTCGTAGGTGGAACATTTCCCAAAGACAACCGTACCTAATGTTGTGGGCGTCCAAATGCACGTGCGATGTGGGACGATAAAGTAATCCCTCCCGAGTAGTGGGTTTCGTGTATCTATTCTCATCCAAACCAAAAATCTTCTTAACTGTTCTAGCCTCTTTGTGCGTGACGTTCGGTAGTTCCTGTGCGAAAAAGGACGCGATGCATGCGGGCGGCGGCATGATGATGCCGGCCGTTCCAGTTCGCGCCGTGGAGGCCGTATCGTCCGACGTGCCCCTGACGGTTTCGGCCGTGGGGAATGTGGAGGCGATTACCAGCGTGGACGTGAAGTCGCGCGTCGCCGGTCAGGTCTTGCGGGTGGATTTTCAAGAAGGGCAAAACGTAGAGAAAGGCCAGTTGCTGTTCGAGATCGATCCCGAGCCGCTGCAACTGCAAATCAACGAGTATCAGGCGGATTTGGCGAAAGACGTAGCGCTGGAACAACAGGCGCGGGCAAACGTGTTGAAGGATCAGGCCATGTTGAAGCAGTCGCGTTCGGCGGCGAACCGCGGCTTGGAACTTTCGAAAGAAGGGATCTACTCACGCGAGCAAACAGAGCAGGTGGTGGCGACCGCGGATTCGGCCCAGGCCAGCTTGGATGCGGATAAGGCCGCGGTGCAGAGCGCAGTGAGTTCCGTTGCGGCGGATAAGGCAAAGATTGAGCAAACTCAGCTTCAGCTCAGCTACACAAAAATAACCGCGCCGATTAGCGGCCGGGCGGGCACAATTGCGGTGAAAGCCGGCAATCTGATCAAAGACAACGATGTAGCTCTTGTCACGCTACTCGAAATGTCGCCCATATATGTTTCTTTCGGAATTCCCGAACAGCTGCTTCCGGAAGTCCAAAAGTTCAACCGGGAGCATCCGCTAGTTGTGAATGCGACTGCCGATGGTGAGAACACGGTTACGGGTGCGCTGCGTTTCATTGACAGTTCGGTGGATGCCACCACCGGAACGATCAAGCTGAAGGCTGAGTTTCCCAATGCGGATCACGCATTATGGCCAGGCGAGTTCGTCAACGTGGTGGCGCGGCTAGACGTGGAGCATAACCGAATTGTGGTTCCCAGCCGGACGATCCAGACCGGCCCGCAAGGTAAGTACGTGTGGGTGATGAATTCTGGAGACAACACAGTCAGCATGCGTCCGGTTCAGGTACTGCGGAATTACACGCCTACGAAGTCCGATGAGCAGGCGGTGATCAGCACCGGGTTGCAACCGGGAGAAATGGTGATTTCCGAGGGGCAGATGCGTCTTGCCCCGGGCGCAAAGGTGCGGCTGCTTCAGAAACAGACGCAGTTAGGCTCGGCCGCAACTTCGGGCACGCCAGGACAGTCGTAAGGACGGCCCATGCACTTCACAGATCTATTTATTCGCCGCGCGATTTCGACGACTCTGCTGATGGCGGCGATCCTGATTTTCGGGCTGATCAGCTACTTTTCGCTGCCCGTCAGTAATTTACCCGCAGTTGAGTATCCGACGATCCAGGTGTCGGCGTCGCTGCCGGGCGCGAATCCGGACATCATGGCATCGTCCGTCGCCACACCTCTCGAAGCGGAGTTTTCGACCATCGCCGGAATCAACAGCATGTCGTCTTCGAGTTCGCTCGGATCGACCTCGATTACTCTTCAGTTCGACTTGAGCCGGAACATCGACGCCGCGGCGCAGGATGTGCAGGCGGCGATCTCGCGCGCCCAGGGAAATCTGCCGACCAACATGCCCGCTCCGCCTTCCTATTCGAAGGTGAACCCGGCCGAGCAGCCTATTCTCTACATCGCCATGACATCGAAGACGATGTCCAATTCGCAATTGGATGAGTACGCCGAGACGATGTTGGCGCGCCGCATCTCCATGGTCAGCGGAGTGGCACGGGTACGTGTATTCGGATCCCAAAAGTACGCCGTCCGCGTAGAGGCCGACCCTGAAAAGCTGGCATCCCGGCAGATCGATCTGGAGCAAGTCCGAAATGCTCTTTCGAGCGGCAGCTTGAACCTGCCCGCCGGAGAGCTCTACGGGCATTCTAAAGCGTACACGGTTCAGTCGAACAGCCAGCTCACGTCCGCCTCACAGTTCGCGCACCTGATTGTCACCTATCACAATGGCAGCCCGGTTCGGCTGGACGAATTGGGCAAAGTGTTCGACAGCGTCAGCAACATCCGGACCAAGTTCTGGATCAACGGGAATCCGAGTATCGTACTCGCGGTTCAAAAGCAGCCCGGATCGAACACGGTGGAAGTAGCTGACGCGGTGAAAGCGCTTGTGCCGGTCCTGAAGCAATCTATGCCGGCCGGCATAGACATCGAGAAGGCGTTCGATGCTTCCGAGAACATTCGCGAATCGATAGCGGATGTGAAGTTCACTCTGATATTGACCATCTGCCTGGTCATTCTGGTGATCTTCGTTTTCCTGCGCAATGTTTCGGCAACTGTCATCCCCAGCCTGGCTGTTCCGCTCTCGCTACTTGGGACATTCGCGGCCATGAAGCTGCTGGGCTTCAGCATCGACCTGTTATCGATGATGGCCATGACCCTATCGGTCGGGTTCGTGGTAGACGATGCCATCGTGATGCTCGAAAACATTGTGCGGCACATGGAAATGGGCAAGCCACGCATGCAAGCCGCCATCGATGGAGCGCGCGAGGTCGGCTTCACCATCGTTTCTATGACTGTTTCGCTGGTCGCCGTATTCATTCCCGTCCTTTTTCTGGGCGGAATTATCGGGCGTCTCTTGCGTGAATTCTCCGTCACTATAGCGGTCGCGGTGCTGATATCGGGCCTGATTTCGCTGACCCTCACCCCGATGTTGTGCAGCCGCTTCTTGCGGCACGAAACCCACAACACCGGAGCGTTCTATCGCTGGTCGGAGAATTTCTTCAATTGGCTGAACGATCTCTACCGCCGGACTTTGCGAATCGTCTTAAATCACCGTTTGGCGACGTTGCTGGCCAGCATCGTTCTGACGGTCGCGACGCTTTACCTATTTGTGGTGATGCCCAAGGGCTTCATGCCTACCGTCGACCAGGGATTCGCGTTCGGCGGATCGGAAGCGGCTGAAGACACTTCGTTCGACGAGATGGTTCACCTGCAGGAGAAGGTGAACGCGATTATCCGGAAGAATCCGTGGGTCGAGAGTTACGGATCGGGCACGCCGATGAGCGACCAAAACACGGGATTCCTCTTCATGGAGTTCAAGAACGATAAACACCGGCCGAAAGTGAACGCGATCATTGGCCAACTGGAGCAGCAATTTGCTTCCATACCCGGCTTGATGGTGTTCTTGCAGTCGCCGCCTCTCATCACCTTGGGCCAGAACGAAGGACGCAGCGCTTATTCGCTGGCGCTACAGGATGCCGATACAGCGGAGTTGTACAAATGGGCTCCCAAGCTGGAGGCAAAGCTCCGAACGCTGCCGCAACTGAAGGACGTCTACAGCGATCTGCGCCTGAGCAGCCCGCGTTTGGACGTTGACATCGATCGCAATCGCGCGCTCGCGCTGGGCGTAACGCCGGATGCGATCGCAAATACCCTTTACGACGCCTACGGTAATCGCCGCGTCACGACCATTCAAACCTCCGCTAACCAGTACGACGTTTTGCTGGAAGTCTTGCCACAGTACCAGCGCAATCCCGCGGCGCTACGCGACCTTTATATCCGTTCGAACCAGAACAAAATGGTTCCCCTGTCCGCGGTGGCGGAGCTTAAACAAACGGTGGCGCCTCTGAGCGTGAATCACATTGGGCAATTGCCTGCCGTCAACATGCAATTCAATTTGGCGCCGGGTGTGGCCTTAAGCGAAGCCACCAAGGTGGTGGGCGAAGCTGCGCAGCAGATCGGCATGCCCGATACCCTGACATTCAGCTTCCAGGGCACGGCAGCGGCATTCCAGAACTCGATTAAGGGCCTTGGCATTTTGTTGCTCATCGCCGTGCTGGTGATCTACTTGGTCCTGGGCATTCTGTACGAAAGCTTTATTCACCCGATCACGATTTTGTCCGGCCTGCCCGCTGCCGGACTGGGTGCGCTGTTGACCTTACTGCTGTTCGGCGAGGATCTGAATCTCTACTCTTTCGTCGGAATCGTGTTGCTGCTTGGAATCGTGAAGAAGAACGCCATCATGATGATCGACGTGGCGCTGGAGCTGCAACGCAACGAAGCCAAGTCGCCTGAAGAAGCCATTTTCGAAGGCAGTTTACGGCGCTTCCGGCCCATCATGATGACTACGATGGCGGCGCTGCTCGGCACTCTTCCGATCGCTTTCGGCACAGGCGCAGGCGGCGAAGCACGGCGTCCACTCGGAATCGCGGTGGTTGGCGGATTGCTCGTGTCGCAATTGCTGACTCTGTACATAACGCCTGTCGTGTATCTCTATCTGGATCGCTTGCGGACGGGCCGCAAGCATAAATCAACACAGCCCACCATTGAAACCTGGCCGGAAGAGTCGCTTGTCAATCAGTAGCGCCGCTACAGAATATTGATGGCACGGGCCGCAAGAATGGCAATCGTGCTCAGCGAAATGGAGCTTTGTACCATCATCAAGAGCTTGGCCCAAGGCGAGAGCACCGGAACGTCAGTTGGTGAAAACGCTGTGCTTGTATTGAACGCGAGGAAGAGATAATCGACGAATCCCGGCTTCCAGTTGCGCTGCGCCAGCTTCGATTCAGGGGGTAAAGTCATTTGCGGAAACAGAAAGGCCCCTTCTGTATGAGAGGCTCTCAGATCTCTTCTGTGGGGACCGCCGGCATCGAGCCTCCAGTACCAAGATGCAAATAGCAAGATGTTACTGATCCACAGCGCCACTGCGGAGCGCAGGAGTTCCTGGGGCGCTTCACGCTTGGCCGGCAAGCCGGCGATCAGCATTGCCAGTGACCAGATCACCGCCATCGTAATTACGCCCAGCAGTGCAATGCCGAACTGAGAGTTCAATCGCGCTCTGCCGATGCGGTGCGAGAAAATCGCCGGGGGAAGCAAGACCGCCACGCCGATCAGCAGCACCCAAGTGGGACCTGGCGTGAGCCGTTCGGGAAGCGTCGCGTAAAGGCCGGCGATTGCAAGCACGGTGAGTACGGCGGGCCAACGTGGTTCGCCGCCGACCGGCTTCGTGGAAGTGGTGAAATTTGCGCCCATCCCTGAACCGACGAGTGTACGACGCGCCGTTCTCAGTACCGGGCCGTCGGTGGAGAGGTTCTATTCACCGCTTATTGCTGCGTGCTTGGATGGCCTGTACGAGGCGCTTTACTGCTTTCGAAGGCCCATGCAAACTCTTCACGCTGAACTTCTTTCCCCGGCTTTTGTTGTACGAGATAAAGAATTCTTCGACCTGCTCCAGCAGAGACTTGTTCACCTCCGATATAGATTGAATGTTTTCGTGAGCGTAGGAGTGCACGGCCACACCGATGAGGCGATCGTTTTCCGTTGTTTTCCCGCTCTCCTTCTGGACGGCCTCGATCAAACCGATCAAGCGCACGGTGAGCACACAGCCCACGTGCGCCGGTTCGTCCATCAAAATCAGGATGTCGAGCGGATCACCGTCCTCGGCCAGCGTGGAAGGAATAAACCCGAAGTCGAATGGAAAGCTCAGGCCCTCGGGCAACAGACCGCCGAGAGTAAAGGCCTGGAGATCAGGATCGTAGTCGAACTTGTTCCGGCGGCCTTTCGGTGTTTCGACGACCGCTCGGCACTCGCGCGTCTTTTTATCGAACTCGTGAGGAAGGCTGGATAGATCCATGCAACGAATTGTACTCGCGGCGCGATGTCACTAAAGCGGTGTTCCTAAGCCAGGGATCGTTGATAGACGTGGAAATCCGATTGCCTGGTCCAGCCTTCCGCCTCGTATAACATTTGCGCAGCGTGGTTGGCAATTTCCGTAGAAAGCGTGAGGCGTACGGCTCCGGCGGCGCGCGCGAAATCGGCGGCGGCAGAGAGCAGCAACGATCCGGCGCCCTGCCGGCGAGCATTGGGCGAAACGAACAGATCGTTGAGGATGAAAGTGCGGGCCGCCGATAGGGAGGAGAAGCTGGGAAACAGCTGCACGAAACCGACTGGGGTGCTTTCTCTTTCCAGGGCGAGCAAGATGGCCGATTCCTTGCGCTGAAAGCGCTCCAGTAGAAAGCGGCGCGCGAGGCCCTCGTCAGGGCTTTGACGATAGAACTGCCGATAGGCATCAAACAAGGGAACAATGACCTCCAAATCAGCGATGGCGGCCTGGCGGACTTCTATCATGAATTCGTTACCCTAGAGCCGGTCGCGAGATGGCCCACTCTCATTCATTCTGGCCTCGCCGATAAACGAAGTAACGTTTATGCCGCTGAGTGCCTCCCTGTTGTCCGCGTCAGCCGAATCGGCCTTCCCCGCGCGAATGGAGGTGATACGCGTTTCCGAAGTGCTGTCCGCGTTGTCCTTCGCGCTGGATTTGACGGAAGGGCAACCGATGGGCCATTCGCAAAGGGCGTGCGTGCTGGGAATGCGGATAGCGGAAGAACTCGGGCTGCCGGTGGATATGCGGACGGATCTTTATTACGCATTGCTGATGAAGGACTCGGGCTGCAGCAGCAATTCTTCCCGCATGTTCCAGCTTCTGGGAACAGACGAGATTAAGGCGAAGCGCGATGTCAAGACAACCGACTGGACACGGCTGGGATGGGAAACGCTGCAGTACGCAATTTCGCACGTGCGAACGAACGCACCGTTTTTCGAGCGAGTTCGCGGTTTAGCGCAAGTGGCCGCTCATCAGAAGCGCAATGCCAGGGATTTAGTGCAGATCCGGTGCGAGCGCGGCGCGGATATTGCGCGGCGCATCGGGCTGAGCGAAGAGGCCGCGGCGGCGATTTATAGCCTGGACGAGCTATGGAACGGAGAAGGACAGCCGGACGGGCTTAGAGAAAGGGATATTCCCCTGCTTTCGCGCATTATGAACCTGGCGCAAACCGCCGAGATTTTTTCCCGTTCATCTGGGGCGGCGGGGGCGCTTGAGATAGCGGCCAAGCGCAAAGGGCGGTGGTTCGACCCGGAAGTGGTGCGGGCGTTTCAAGCTATCGGGCGCAAGAAGCAGCTATGGGCGGAATTGGAAAACGCCGCCGAGCGCTTGCCCCAGTTGGAGCCGGAGGAGCGGCGGTTTGCGGCCGACGATAGCACGATCGACAACATCTGCGCGGCATTTTCGGATGTAATCGATGCCAAGTCGCCCTTCACGTACCGGCATTCGACCGGGGTGGCTGCGACGTCGGTCTCCATCGCGCGAACACTCGGCTTGGGCGAACCGGAGGTAAAGCTGATCCGCAGGGCGGCGCTGCTCCATGATATCGGCAAGTTGGGCATCTCGAACGCAATTCTTGAGAAACCGGATACTCTAAGCGCCGAGGACTGGCAGGCCATTTACGAGCATCCGCAGATTTCCGCTCTGATATTGCAGCGGGTCCCAGGGTTCGGCCAACTCAGCGGGCTGGTGGCTTGCCATCATGAAAAGCTCGATGGCAGCGGGTATTTTCGACAACTGCGCGCACCGGAGCTTTCCGTCGCGGCGCGCATTCTCGCGGTCGCCGAAATTTTCGACGCGCTGCTGACGAGAAGGCCGTATCGCGATGCGCTGCCCATGGAAAACGCGCTTGAATTATTAAGGCGAGATGCTCCGGAGAAGCTCGATGGGGATTGTGTGGCAGCGCTGAAGTGCATCTCGGTGGAGGCTCAACCCTGTTAACGTGAAAACGGAGAGAGAAAGCATGAGGAAATTCATCAGGTTTTCAGCAGTTCTATTGGTTTTTTCGGTGCCTGTTTTCTTGCAGGCGGCAGGGCAACGCGGCGACGACCACGGCCAGGCGCACGGGCAAGAGCATCGGGAGGTCGGCGGCGGATATGTTCCGGCACACGGCCCGGCTCGGGGAGAACAAGCACACGATCAGCAGCGTGGCAATGGGCAGCAAGCGCACGATTTCCGTGATTCCGGAGGGCATCCGAATGCACCTCACGTGCACGCCGGTAACGATCAATGGGTGGGTCATGCAGCGCCCAACGATGCGCACCTACACATGGATCATCCTTGGGCGCACGGGCGTTTCACGGGTGGATTCGGGCCGGGCCACGTTTGGCGTATTACAGGGGGCGGACCGTCGCGGTTTTGGTTCAATGGCTTCTATTTCAGCGTTGCGCCTGACGAGTTCGGATATGTGAGCGACTGGAACTGGGCGGGCGACCAGATTGTGATTTATGAGGATCCGGACCATCCTGGCTGGTACTTGGCGTACAACCCAAGACTCGGAACTTACGTTCACGTCGAATATATCGGGTGAGCGATAGCCCGGCAGAAGGCAGTACCGCCGGGCTACTCCAGCCGATTGGCGGCGAGGATCTGGTTCACCTCGAGGTATGGCACCTGATCGTCCAGCATTGCCGTAAACGAGCCGTAATCTCGAAGTTCATGAGCAATACGCCGAACCGTCCCCAACGCAGCCCGTGAAACACCCGATCCAACGCTCACTCGGGCGACACCCATGCGCTGGAGCTCTCGCGCGCCAGGGGTGCCGCTGTTGGCGAGGACATTTAACGGGCCGCGCAGATGCGCCGCCAATACAGAGATGGTTTCAGCGTCCGTAACACCCGGCGCGAACAGGCAATCGGCACCGGCGTCGCGAAACGCGTTGAGGCGTTCCAAAGTGCGGGTCAGGCGCGTTTCCGGTTCGCCGATGTTTGCCAAGTAGACGTCTGTGCGAGCGTTAACGACGAGCGGTAACTCCAGTGCGCGTATCTCTCGAATCACGGCGGTTTGTATGGACAAATCCATCAAAGTGTCACCGGAGTCCCCGCACACGTCCTCCAGGTTCATGCCGATCGCTCCGGCTGCCACTACGGCTCGCGCGGTTTCGAGCGGATCACCGTAACCGGCTTCGACATCGGCGCTGACCGGGACCGTGACGGAGCGCGCAATACGAGCAACCACCTCCAGCATTTCGTCACGTGAGACATGTTGGCCGTCCGGGTAGCCGAGCGAGGCGGCAATACCAGCGCTGGTCGTTCCAATCGCCGGGAAGCCGGCCAGTTCGAAGATTCGGGCGCTTGCCACGTCCCAGGCATTCGGAAGGATGAGGATTTCGGGGGCGTTATGTAAACGGCGGAAGGTACTCGCTTTTTCTTGTAGAGTCATGGAACTTGCGGGGCTATTGAATTGTAGATGCTCTCTAATGTTTTCGGATCGTCTCGATAAGGGGCTGTAAGCCAGTTTGCGTCATCAGCTCAACACGAGGTGAGCGAATCGTCGCACCAAATTGGCCCAGAGGGGTAAGAGTGCATGGGCAGATCAGCGGCAGGATGGGAGGCTTCCTCAGGACCTCAGCATCTGCATAACATGCCGGAAGAAGAATTCCGAACTGGCACTAAATGGGCGGCTGCGGAAATTCGCCGTGTTGTGCGCGGGGGCATCTGGCCGTACCCGGCTTTTCTGCTGATTGTGTATCTGGCAACGCCTTATTCCGTGGACCACCCGCGATTCCTATTCTGGTGTGCGGCGATTTTTGTGATCCTCGGTTGCGTTCGTTACTACTTTACTCAGGAGAGGGTTGCACGGGACGAACCTTGGTGGAGGAAAGGCGCGCTGGGTCTTGCGACCGCGTCTTCCGCCGTTTGGGGCACGTTTGTCTGCGTGACGATGGTTTTCTATGGACTGGCAAATTCGGCGTCGCTGATCATTTTGGTGTGTACCGCCGGGACGGCGGCGGGTCTGACGGCAAGTTACGCTCCGCATCAAACACTTTTCCGCTGGCTGATGGCGATCACGCTGATCCCGTGCGCGCTGGCGTCCGCCTACCTGGGCCACCGCGATGGCTACGCGATAGCGGCTGCATCGCTCATGTTCCTGATCTTTCTACTCGGGCAGGGCGGCCGTCTAAATCGGGGATACTGGAGCGCGATTGGAAACCAACGTCTGCTGAACAGTCGAGCGCTGGAATTGCAGCGGGTCAATGAAGCGCTGGAACAGGAGAATACGGAGCGCACGCATGCTGAAATTGAGCTGCAGCAAACGGCGGAAGCGTTGCGGCGCAATCAAGTGGAATTAGAACAGCGCGTGCAAGAGCGAACGTTCGAGTTGCAGAGCGCCAAAGAGGCCGCGGAAGCCGCGAATCAAGCTAAGAGCGAGTTTCTGGCCAACATGAGCCATGAGATTCGGACGCCGATGAACGGTGTTCTGGGAATGACCGAATTGGCGCTGCAAACGGATTTGACGGCGGAGCAACGCGATTACATCGAGACGGCTAAATTTTCGGCGCAGTCGCTGCTCACGGTAATCAACGACGTGCTTGATTTTTCGAGAATTGAAGCGCGAAAACTAGACCTTGAAGCCTCGGAGTTCGAGCTCCGCGCGTGTCTTGAGAATGCCGTAAAGCCTATCGCTCCGATGGCGCATGACAAGGGATTACAGTTCTTCTTCAAAGTAAATCCAGACGTGCCGGATTCAGTGATAGGGGATCCGGGGCGCATCCGGCAGATCGTGACGAATCTGGTACACAACGCGATTAAGTTCACGCAAGAGGGGCTGGTCAGCCTGGTGGTTGCGCATGCCGGTGAACGCGCGGGCGCTTTCGACGTGCACATTGCGGTGGCAGACACCGGCTGCGGAATTCCAAAGGAGCGGCATGCAGCAGTATTTGAGGCGTTCACTCAAGCAGATGGATCTTCGACGCGCCGCTTCGGAGGAACCGGCCTGGGGCTCACTATCTCTTCTCAACTGGTGCAGTTGATGGGTGGGCGGTTGTGGGTGGAGAGCGAGCCGGGTAAGGGAAGCGTTTTCCATGTACAGTTTCCGCTGCGGCAAAGGCGTAGGGCAAGCGCCATTGAAGATGCCACCGCGGCGCTTGCTTTCCGCGCTTAGCTCATACACGGGTACATTTTTTTGGCGTAGACTCACTTATATGTGGCGATGCGTTTTCGGATTGGCGATTCTGTCAGGTCTGGCGATAGGGCAGGAGCAACCGCCCGGGCCACCTTCGAAGGTGAATGGCTATGGCATGAAGGCCATGGAAAACGCCTTGCGTGTTCCCGGCCCTCCTGGAGAAAGAGATCAGAGTGTCGCATCATCATTGGGGCTGTTGCCAGAACAGCGAAGCGGGCCCTCGCCTGCTCCGCTCATTATTCAGGATGCGAGAGAAGGACAGAACACGTGCGCCATCCCGCTGCTGACCGTGCACGGCGACCCCAGGATCGATCCGCGAATCATTCATAAGCGGAATGACCTTAAGCTGAATGGGCGGCAACATTTAATGAGCGACATGCCGGTAGTCAAAGCAATGCCTGTTTGCAAGTGAACTTAAAACAGCCGCGCTGTCGCTATCTGATGCTTCTTGCTTGAGCTAGCAGCACTGCCGTGCCTTTGCCCATAGAATCGTAGTAGCTGGTGAATCGTGCCGGTTCAGCGGCTTTTGTGTAGGGCTTCAGATTATTCGCCCAACGAAAACCGATGGGCTGATACCAAAGTTCAGCGGTAACTTCGAAGGGACCTGGAGCGCTACCGATGGCTACGCAATAGCGTACGCGGCTACCCTTGCCAGTGAAGCCGTCGTCGGTTAACGCGGCGCCGAAGACGGCGATATCTTTTCAGCAGTGATTTTGTCGAACCATGCGGCAAGACGCGATTGTCTTTCAGATATCCGATCGCGTTCAGCAGCCCGGTAGTTACGTGTCCGTCCTGATCCTTCAGAATGCTTTCGTAAATTTCCACTTGATCGCTACGCCTGATTTCGGCGTAATGCGGCTCAAACCGTGTTGGATCGGAGTCATTGTCGTTTCCCACAATGGATCCATCCGGATTCAAAGCGCCGGATTCGAATAGTAGCCGGCGATTGCGATCGCAGACGGTGAGGTGCAGCCAGGCGCGCCGGGAGGGGAAGGCAGTGGGCAGTTTGTGTCCACCTAAGTTCTCGACGAAGACGTCGGCTTCGAGCCGTCCCGAGTTTAAGTTGACGGAGTCGATGCTGAGATGAGCCGCTCGCGCCTGAAGGTATTCGACAGTGCCCGCGCCGCTGAGGCCAACTCATCCGGGAGGGCTGCGACACTCAGATCTTCACGATAGCGGTTCAACATGTTCTGCATGAAGAAATTGGCCGCGACAAATGTATGTTGGTGCAATCCTTGGCGCGGCACTCCCAATACTTTCGCAATCGGGACCGCTTCCGGCACCTCCGGCATGTGGCACTCCTGGCAACTGCGCTGGTCACGGTAATCGCTATGCAGCCATTCTTTGTAAGGCATCTGCTCGGGGAGCTCGCCGATGTGCTTGCCATTCGCTCCCAACGCTTCGGTGAAAAGCGTATGGCAGGTCGCGCAGAGCTGAGACTGGCGGATGTGCGCTTGCGTATCTGGAAAGAATCCGCCGGAGGAGGTGCGCATAATGCGCTGTTGTCCCGGCCGGATTTCGAAAGGCCCATACTCGGGATGGTCCGCTAGCGAATGGGAAGCATCCACGACGAAACCGCCGTTGAAGCTCTCGCGAGTGCCAAGCTTTTCTTTGCCGATTTGATGACAGACAGAGCAGTCGACTCCGTCTTCAGCCTGCCTGCCCTGTTCGCGATCCGGATCGAACGGAAGATGCGAAAAGATCTCTCCATGCCTGCCCTGGAGCTTTGCCTCGAAGCGAGTAATGGGCATATGACATATCGAGCAATCGTCTTCAATGAAGGATTCAGATTCAGGATGGTCCATCGATTCCCGGCGCGCGCTTGCTTGCCAGTAGGGATCGCGCGACGAGTTGGCCATGATGCTGGCGCGCCAATGGAGACCGATGGAAACGTCCTCGCCTGAAGGCGTAGTCAGCCCGTTGTGACAGGCCATGCACCGATCGGATGTTTGGAAGGAGATTCCGGGCTTGTTAGTGCGTTCCGCGCCTTTTCCGGAAGGCGCTGAAAGCATCAGCAGGCTTATCAGCAGCAACGTGGCGACACGCCGGCTCGCATACCATGTTGCGTTCACCATACCGGTCACCATCCCTCTGTCAGCTTTCCGTCCTGCCAATCCCACAGTGCGTAGAACAGCACCTGTGGAGATCGCCCGGCTGTGTTGGTCACAGGCATGCTGAACCCCAGAGCGGCACGAATTGTGTTGACGTTTACTGAGCGTGACCTGCATTTCCGGTACGACGTCCCAATCGGTTTTAGCGGCTATCAGAAGATCGCGTGTCGAGACGAACTCCACCATCGGGGACCAGAGCCGCCCCAACCCCGGGTCCTGACTGAAGCTCTTGCCGAAAGCGGTTCGCCAGAAGAGCGATGTGGGGCTGACCCGCGTGTCGACGGGAAGGTCGCTTCCGCCCTGGAACTGAAAAAATGTCCTGCGGGGCAGCAACTGGCCATACGCCGCAAAAACTTCGAAGGTGGTCACGCCGGTACCGAGTTCATGCGCGCTGTTGCCCGTCGGAAGATTTACTCCGCCTTGCAGGCTGAAAATGGAACCGGTCCGCAGGCTGGAGAACAAAACACGCTTCACTGCAAGCCCCACATCACCGAAGCCGCCGTACCATTCATGATGTGGATCGGCGAAATTGACGGGCACGGTGACCTCAATCTGGCTTTTAACTCCGAAGCGCTCCTCGTGCAGAATTGCGTTGCTCACTCCGGGCGTACCGCCGGCGTTCAAGGTGGTGGTGATTACCTCTTCATCTTCCGGATACGCCTTCTCGGTCACGAGTGCGAGCGGCAGATTCAGCTCGCCGCGCGGCCAGGACCACTCAATACAGAAGCCCCGCAGGTAGTGGATGACTTTGTCCATCTGCTCGGAGGTCAACGCGTTGCGAAACGAAGGCATGATGGGAGAGAAACCGCGGGAGGGCCCTCCATCGCGGATCACCGATTTCCAGGCATAGTCGTCCTCAGGCGTAGTCTGATCGCAACGCGGGAAATCGGGGAAGGTGTCGGGCGCTTGAACCCCACAATTGATACGGGCGTTCCTTTGCCATCCGCCCCATGGCACGCGATGCAGGCCGCGCGAAAAATCTGTTTGCCTGTGTCCAGTTTCAGCTCGGCGCTGTCATCCTTGCAGGCGAACAAGGTGGGAGCGAATACGATGGCTATTCCCAGCGTGAGAACAAATGGCAGAAAGTCTGGACGGATTCGAAAAAGCTTAGCCAGCGGCTCGATGACTACCTTCCCTATTCAAACAACACGTAGAGGATAACAACCGGAAACAGATGTTCCTATCAACGCAAGATAAATAGCCGGCTCGGATCGAGAGGCATGTCTCGCGTTATTGGATGTAACGACTTTTGGCGTCTCAACCGATAGCTTCAATGACGCGATCGAAGACGGTTCTCCCGTGGACGGTATGCCTTTCCCCCTCGTATCCTTGGGAACTGATAATAGGTGCATGGAGTCGCTCAGTGGCCGATGCAATGACGGAGGGTCGTGACTTAGATCAGTCACCCAGATTTCGGAACAGTGCCCCTTCCGAAGACGAAGGTGCGGAAGCGGCGCTTCGGGTCGCGGAGCGCCAATTGACAGTCATTGCCGAAGCGTGCAGTGCGCTGTTGGCAACGCCGCATGCAACCGACGTGTTGCAGACGATTGTGGAACTGGCTCAACGTTTTGGCTCAGCGGACGCTCACGCCGTATGGCGGAGGCGCAACCAGGACGGCGTATGGGTACTCTCTTCATCGTCCGGGCTCTCCGAAGGGTACGTGAAGAGCGGCCTAGGGCGTTACACGGATTCGCCCACGCTGCTACGCAGCCCAATGGTCTTTCACGATGTCGCGAACGAGCCGCGGCTTTCTGATCGCCACGCTGTTCTGGCGGATGAGGGCATACGGTCTATGCTGGCGATCCCGTTGCTGCTCAACGGTGATCCTAGTGGCTCTCTGGTCTTTTATTGGAAGACGTTGCACCGGATCACGGAAGCCGAAATTCGTATTGCTTCGGCTCTAAGCAATCTGGCCGCGGCGGCGCTGGGGACAGCCGAACTCTACGAGCGCGAGATGGAGCTTCGAAATCAGGCTCAGGATTCCGAGCGCAGGGCAGCGTTTCTGGCTGAGGCAGGAGCGGTACTCGCCTCGTCCATAGATTATGAAACGACCCTGCGGAGCGTAGCCAAGCTTGCAATCCCCACCTTCGCCGACTGGTGCGCTGTGGACCTACACATGGGCGGCCGCCTGGAGCGCGTCACAGTGGAGCACGCGGATCCAGCAAAAATTCAACTTGCGCACGACTACCGTCAAAAGTACCCATCGACCGAAGACGACCCGAGTCAGGTGGCGTTTCGGACCCGCCAGGCGATCCTGATCGAGCACATACCGGAGGAGACGCTGGTAGAGCGGATCCGCGATCCCGAGCAACTGCGGATGGTGCGGGCGATGGGTATTGCCTCCTTCATGATCGTGCCTATGGTGAACCGCGGCCGGACGTTGGGACTGCTTACTTTCGTCAGTTCGAAGCCAAGCCACCGCTATACACAGGCTGACCTCGCGCTCGCGCAGGAACTCGCGCGGCGCGCCGCCACGGCCATTGAGAATGCGAAGCTCTACGCGGACGTGCGGTCGAACGAGGAGCGATATCGCTCACTGGTATCGGCGACAACTTCGATCGTATGGACGAGCAACCCCGAGGGTGAATTCGTCGAGCCGCAACTGTCCTGGCAAGCTTTCACAGGACAAACATGGGAGGAGCACCGGGGCTTTGGGTGGGCGAGTGCAATACATCCGGATGATCTGGAACAAGCCAGAGCCGAGTGGTATCGCTGCAAGGAGGCCGAACAAACCTACGAATCGGAAGGCCGGCTGTGGCACGCCGCCAGCAATCAGTATCGCTACTATATCGCTCGCGCCGTTCCAGTCAGAAGCTCGGACGGTTCTATTGGCGAGTGGATAGGAACCGTGACTGATATCCATGGCAAGAAGGAGGCCGAGGAGGAGCGCAATGCATTGTTGCTCCGCGAACAGCAGGCGCGCTACACCGCACAGCTTTTGAACCGCGTTGGCCCGACTCTCTCGGCGCAATTAGACCCGCAGAAGCTTTCCGAAAGTATCACCGATCTGGCCACCAAACTTATCGGCGCTGAGTTCGGGGCGCTGTTCCGCAGGGTGACGGATGAACAGGGAGAAACCTACACACTCTACACTCTTTCGGGCGCGCCTTACGAGGCCTTTGCAAAGTTTCCGATGCCGCGAAGCACAGAGGTGTTCGGACCGACTTTCCGCGGAGGGGTGGTGGTGCGAAGCGATGACATCACTCAGGATCCTCGATATGGGAACAATGCGCCGTATTTCGGCATGCCGGAAGGACACTTGGCGGTTCGAAGCTATTTGGGCGCGCCCCTGCTGTCACGCTCAGGCGAGATCTTGGGAGGGCTCTTCTTCGGACACTCCAAGACGGCTGTTTTTCAGGAGCAAGCGGAAGAAATCGCAACCGGCATTGCGTCTCAAGCAGCCATTGCGCTCGACAATGCACGTCTGTTTAGCGAATCGCAACGCGCTCAGGACGCGCTACGAAGGTCGAACGAAGAGCTGCGGCGCGCCAACGAAGATCTGAATCAATTCGCGTATTCCGCATCGCACGATCTGCAGGAGCCGCTCCGAATGGTCTCCGCGTACACGCAATTGTTGAATAGAAAATATCAGGGCAAATTAGATGCCCAGGCCGACGATTACATCCGTTTTGCGGTGCAAGGCGCCCAGCGTATGGAGGTCCTGGTGCGCGACATCTTGACCTATACGCAAGCGGCAAATGCCGCTCGCGAGAACACGGTTCCTGTAGGCGCAAACGCCGTTATGGAAAAGGTGCTTTCGAACCTTCAGCAATCGATAAAAGACCGCGGGGCGGTAGTAACAGTCGGCGAGTTGCCCACCCTGAACATGCATGAGATCCATCTCATGCAGTTGCTCCAGAACCTGGTTGGCAATGCCATTAAGTACGGTGGCGAACGTGACCCGAAAGTCTCGGTGCAGGCCGTTCGTAAGGAAGCCGAGTGGTTGTTCTCGGTTCAGGACAACGGGATTGGCATCGATCCGAAATATAAAGAGCGCGTATTTGGGCTCTTTCAGCGCCTGCACAGCAGCTCCGAATACGCGGGAACGGGTATCGGCCTGGCAATCTGCCGAAAAATCGTCGAGCGCTACGGCGGACGCATCTGGGTCGAATCGAGCCTTGGAGAGGGTTCGACCTTTTTCTTCGCGCTTCCGGATCGAGCGCCCGACGCAGCCTGATAAGTTAGCGCACAAGCGACGGTTGGCCCAGTAACAACGCCTCAACATGCGGCATATTGGAGCGGGCGACAGTGCCAGTCTGGGATACCTTGGCAGGCGTCTCATCGCCAGTTGCTTTGCGGACCGTAATGCTGCCCCGGTCAGTGGTCAAGTTCAGGTCGGGACCATCGCCCACCGAGCCTTCCAGGCGAGCGCCGCGGCCTTCGGTCGATTCCTTCAATGCTTCTCCAAACTCGTTGTCGATTTCACCATGATCGGTGGTGGCATTCAGCGCGAAGCTAGCACTACGCGGCAGCGCGAGTTCAATATTCCCGGATTTCGTATGCACGAGCATTTTGCCTAAAGGTAATTGCCCCGGGCGCAAGTCGATATCGCCTTTGTCAACCGTGAGATCCAGCCCATTTGTGAAGCCGTCCAAGCTGACGTCCGTGGCGCGCGTGGTGAGCCGGAGCGGGCCGACGACATTTTGCACGTTCAGGCTTCCACGGTCGAACCTGATTTCACCCAGGATGCGCTCGACGTTCAGTTCAGTGCGCATGTTCTGCACACGAACGGGTTCCGCGAGATCACGGAGCGAAACACTGCCGGTGTAATCGCCGCTGATGGTCACCTGCCCGGCGATCTTCGCTAATTCGACATCCGTTCCATGACCGCCCAGGTCCACGGCGCCCTTTACGCCGGTGCAGCGAACCAGGTCACTCCTGCGAGTGTCCACCTTCACCTTTCCACCAATATCCTGGAGCCGCACGCCGGCGTTGTCACTGCTGACCTCTACGTTCCCCGCAATGGAGGAGACATCGATATCGCCGAGCGTGCCAGCCGCGTCAATGGCCGATCCCTTTGGCACTGAGATGTCGAGATCCGTCGTAACGGGCGTTCGTTCTCCGGCTCTCTCCTGGTTGCAACGGATAGTGACAGTATTGCCTTGCACCGTCACCTCGACGGGGGTTTGCATGTTCGCGCGGTCGGCCTCGTGCGAGTCAAACGCCTGAATGGTTTTGTGTCCGCTGACGATCACGTCCGCCCCGTCTACACCCACAATTTTGGCGTCGCCGCGGAAACTCTCAAGCACCACGCGCGGGGTTTTGCCGACGGTCTCTTGCAGCGTGTTGAAAGCGTAATCATGCCCTTCGCCGAAAGCCTCCACGCTGCCTTCGAATCCAACCCGGCGCCACCAGGTATCCGGCCGCCGGACCTCGAACATGGTCAGTCCCGCGAGGCAAATGACGATGACGAGGAGCCAGCCTCCAGCCGAGATCCCGTTGACCGGCACCGGACGGTGAAATGCAAAACGCGCACAGACCTCAAGGAATTGAACAGCGCCCCACAAGATGAGCAGGTAGGGCCAATAGCGGACCAGGAGGTCGACAATCTGGAAGTCCGGAGAGATCGCATGTAGAAGAAAGAGGACGCCGATCGCGATGAGGACCAGCGGGCCGGTGATACTGCCGCGGGTCATCGTGGTTGCGCTCCTGGGGGCAGAAAGGATGGCGGAGTAGCCATGCGCTCCAGCAGCTTCATGAATCCCACGACGATGATGATCAGAGGCCAAGTCCGCGTAAACGCAACCACGCCCGCCTGCTCGAGTGCAAACAAAATGCCGATAGTGATAAGCAGCACGGGACCGCGAATCGCCTGCATAAACAAAGCAGTTCTAGTCATGACGCGTTCCCATTGCGGTATTGGCGGAGGTATCCGTTGCCGATCGGTACGGCCGGCCGTTTGGCGCACCGGGTGTAGTGGTGACACGCGACCAAAGCATGTAGGCTCCCAGAAGAATGAGAAGCACCGGCCAGAAGCGCCCGATTTCGCGGAAATGTATCAGGTTGAGCGTATCGAGGAGGAACAACACGCCGATCGCGATCAGAAGAATGGGCCCGACCGGAGCGCGGCTGCCGGGACCGGCGGGCCGCGCCACTAAGCTGGACCATTCCTCGAGTGGCAAGCCCAGTTGGCGCTTTTTGGCTGTGTGATAGGCCTCAAACGCCATGTAGAAGACGAAGACTGCCAGCAGCATTGCGAGTAAGGGCTGTCCGGCAGTGTTGTCAGTAGCATCGAGGAGGCTGATCAACAAGCCGAGGATAATGGCGTGGACCAAACCTTTGATGTATTGGCCGTTATAAATGGCCCCCACCCCGGGGATGAATCCGAGCACAAAGGCCAGTCCCGGTGAATTTTGCACGCGCGGTCCTGCCACAGGAGGCGTCGCCTGGAAGTAGGGATTGGGCGCGCCAGCCACGTTCGGGTCCGCGCCGGCTGCCGAGCCGCCAGCGTAAGCGGGCGCCGGAACATGGTCCAGGCAGTACACGGTTCCATCGACAGTGCGCATGCACAGGGCGCAAAGGGGCCTGCCACAGGCGCGGCAAAACGCCGTCGCCGGAGTATCAGGATGTAAATAACAGTTCATTTGTGGTCTCGTTCCCGATCGGGCGTAACACCTGGTTTAACAGTGGGTGTAACTACGCCGCGGTCATTGCCGGTAGTGTGCTGATGCTTGCGATCAGCCGGAGTCTTCTCTTCCTCGGCCAGCGCTTCCTGCTGGTCTTGCAAGGACTTCAGCCGGGTCTCAATTTCGTAGACCCAGCGAAGGTTTTCGTAATACTTCACGCCGCGATCCTTCAACCGAACGGCTTTGTCTTCCACGCCGCCCCAGATCCGCACCGGGCTCAGGTCGGCTGCTTGAATATGCTGCACTCTGACGCCGGTACACCGTTCCAGCATGGCGAATGATAGGACGGTCATGGCCATCCCCATCACCAAGCGCGGCTGTAAGACGGGCTGCAGCCATTTGGTCGCCCAGCGGCTGAATAGGCCTTGCCTCTCAAAGGGCTGTCTGGTCCGGCCGATGGGCGCCTGGTAGGCAATACGCGTGATCAGCTCGGAAGGCGGCATCACCGGATCGGCGCTTTTCAGGAAGGAGACGGCGCCCGCGACATCGTTCAGCAATTCACGGCAGCCGGCACAGACGGAGGCGTGCTGCTCGACCGCAGCTCTCGCTTCGGGCGGCAGGGTGCCGTCCAGGTAGTCCGCCAATACGATCTCAAATTCGGCGCAGTTCATTGCTAGACCATTCCGGGCAAAACCATTTGGGCAAAACCATGCGGGCTGAAATGCCCCGCTACACGTTTACTTTGTTTCTCCTTAGGACCCGCGACAACTCCGCGCGGCCTCGATTTAATCTGGATTTAACAGTTCCCTCCGGTACATTTAGAACTCGCGCAATTTGGCGGTATTCCATCTCCTGAAGATCGCGAAGAATGACTGCTTCGCGCAACTCCGGAGAGAGCTTTTGGAGAGCCGTCTGCAGCAATTCGCCGGCTTCCCTGCCCGCCAGCAGCCCTTCGGTTCGCGAATACTGGCCGGTTTTCTGCTCCAGCACTGCCAATTTGTCCTCAATCGCATCCGTCACTCGGTCATGCTTGGTCCGGCGGTAGTGATCGACCAACAGATTTCGCGTCAGCCGGCTGAGCCAGACCACAAAAGAACCTTCGCCGGCCCGAAAACTGCCTAATGTCTTAAAGATCCGAAGAAAGACCTCCTGGGTAAGATCCTGCGCCTCATTGTCTCGGTTCGTAAAACGATAACAGAGGCCGTAGACACGTTTGGTGTGGGTCTTTACTAGCTCTTCCCACGCGCCCTGCTCACCGCTCAGGCAGCGTTCCACCAGATCCGTCTCAGAATCCAACCGCGGCGTCGCCCCCCAGGAAAGCGCACCTGCCCAAGTGTCCCTGCAAAGCGCAGAGCAGGCGGGCGCACCCGAACCTTTCGAGCTTAACGAAGTCCGCGGCTTGAGCGAAATAGGCGCAACCCAAAAAGGCGGAACCGGGACGGCTGACATCGGACATCCTCTCTTGGCCTCCGCGCCCGGCCGGATAGCCTGCGCATCAGCGTATTGGCACACCCAGATTAACGAGGGAACAGCCTCGGAAGTTCAAAGAAAGACAGGACGGCCTCCGCCTGCGACGCAGCGGGCGATGTGGCAGGATTGGGACCAGACGAGAGGATGACATGACCTGCCCTTTCTGCGCCCACCGCGAGGATAAAGTGATCGACAGCCGGGAAAGCAAGGACGGCGACTCCATTCGGCGCCGCCGGCAGTGCTTAGCCTGCGAACGGCGATTTACTACGTACGAACGCTGCGACGAAGTGCCCTATATGGTCATCAAAAAAGACGGGCGTAGGGAAAAATTCGACCGTCAGAAGGTCCTGAATGGCCTCTTGCGCGCCTGTGAAAAGCGGCCGGTGAGCATGGGAAAATTGGCGGAACTGGTCGATGATGTGGAATCGGCGCTGCTGGAGAGCCCCGAACGGGAGTTGCCCACTACCTTGCTGGGCGAGCGGCTGATGGAGCGGCTGCGGGCGCTCGACAAGATCGCGTACGTCAGGTTCGCTTCCGTGTACCGGGATTTCCAGGACATAGAAGAATTCCTGAGCGAACTGAAGAACGTTATGCTGCATCGCAGAGTCTAATCAGCAGACGAAGCGGCGGGAAAGGTAAAAAATTCCCGGAAGGTTCTGAGAGTGATTTGAACCTCAGAAATGCACTTATCTTTTGTGTAACCAATCACTTTGGTGGACATCTTTTAAGATAGGGGTCGCTTTCTCAGTGGAAAGCGGGTATAATCATTGCGCGCAATACTTACAGGGTTGACACTTGTATCGGGTCCCCCGGCCGGTGCGGTAGAAAGACTATCCCATTACTGGATTTGAGGAGACGGTCGCTGCGCCGATTCTAGCCGTGGAGGTACCTCCCCATCCCGATAAGCGCACTGGGCGGATTGTTCGTTTTAAGAATTAGAGGTTTGCAGGTAGAGGTGAGTAGGTAAGGTGGATCAATTCGAGGATCAATATTTAGCCGAGGGGCATGAACCGTTAGCGCTCCCGTTCGACGAGGACGCAAACTTCTTCCACCCGGAAGAGGTGCAAGACGAGGAGTTTCATGGCGCTCAACAGGTCGAGGAATCGATCTATACCGACGATCCGGTACGCGTCTACCTCCGTGAGATGGGGTCCGTCCCGCTGCTCACTCGTGAGGGTGAGGTTACTCTCGCCCGCAAAATGGAGCGCGGGAAGCTTCGCATGCAGAAGGCGATCAGCCGGTCGCCTCTGATCCAGACGATCGTTTACGATTTCGGCGAACTGGTACGCAAGGGCGCCGAGGATGTGGATAGCTATGTCGATTTTGGGCCGTCCGACATTGAAGAAGGCAGCGCGGCCGATCTCAAGCGCCGCAACGACATCGCTGAACTGTTTCTGGCGTATCTGAATGTCACGAAGAAGCTGCAGCAGACAACGGATAAATATGCTGCGGTCCCGACAGCGAACAAAAAGCTGCGGAGAAAGTGGGCCGGCAAGGTAGCGCGCGGCAAGGTTGAGCTATCGCGCGCGCTCAGGACCGTCCCCTTCAATCTCGCGCGCTGGAAGGAATTCACTCGCGCCATCGAGAACACCGCGGACGAAATGTCGCTGCTCGAGTCAGAAGTCAAGAAGCTCGAGCTCCGCAATGCGGCATCCGCCCAGCTGCGAGTCAAAGAACTCCGGCGCGACCTGAAAAAGAAGGAAACCGAAGCCGGTGCATCCCTTCCCGACCTGCGCCACAGCATTTCCGTCATCCGCCACGGCGAGATTGAGGCCGAGCGCGCCAAGAAGGACCTGGTCGAGGCCAACCTGCGCCTGGTCGTTTCGGTAGCGAAAAAGTATGTCAATCGCGGTCTTCATCTGCTCGACCTGATTCAGGAAGGCAACATCGGACTGATGCGCGCCGCCGACAAATTCGAATACCGCCGCGGCTACAAGTTCTCCACCTATGCCACGTGGTGGATCCGCCAAGCGATTACGCGCGCCATCGCGGACCAGTCCAGGACCATTCGTATTCCCGTTCATATGAACGAGAGCATGAACAAATTCCTGCGGGCGACCCGTGAGCTCGAGAAGGAACTGGGCCGTGTTCCCACGAATGAAGAGATCAGCCGGCGCATGGATATCCCGGTTGAAAAGGTTCAGAAGCTCAAGACCATTTCGCGCGATCCCGTGTCGCTCGAAACCCCGGTGGGTCGTGACGGTGAATCCGCGCTGGGCGACCTCATTGAGGATCGTTGGGTGGGTTCCCCGGTCGACGCAGTCATCGATTCCAATGTCCGCGACGAGACCGCCAATATCCTCAAGACTCTTTCTCCCAAGGAAGAAAAGGTCATCCGGCTGCGTTTCGGTATCGGCTGCGAGCGCGAACACACGCTCGAAGAAATCGGACAAGAGTTCGATGTCACTCGCGAGCGAATCCGCCAAATCGAAGCCAAAGCACTGCGCCAGCTCCGCTCTCCCGAGCGAGCCCGACATCTGCGAGCCCTCTTGGCGGCACGCTAGATTCATCAAGTCTTACAAAGCTAAGAAAGGGCCAGGCGGAAACGCTTGGCCGTTTTTTTTCGCATCGACAGCTCGCTTTCGACTCTCCGAGCCAGCAGGAAGTGTTCGAAAGCTCCCGGATCTGGAAAATAACCCGGGTATTGTTTCCAGATTCAATACCGTTCAGTGACAGGGCTCACCTTTCCCCTTTGTTTTCACCGCTTAGGCGTCTGGCTTTCAAATTGCCTAGTAGATATCGGTTGGGCCTACTCAGGGTGCCCGTACGGAGGCCGATGTCCGCGGCCATTGAGCGCTATAAGCAAAGGAAAATGATGAAAAATAAATTGGGAGTTTTGCTCTCGGCGTTGATGCTCTTCAACTTGCCACTTTTTTCGCAGTTGACCAGCGGCAATCTCACTGGAACGGTTTACGACACAACGGGCGCGGCAGTGCCGGATGCGAGCGTAATTGCTCACAACTCCTCGACGGGGCAGGAATCGGACACGAAATCGACCTCCAAGGGCGATTACCGGTTTGAAAACCTACCGGTTGGCAGCTACACGATCAGCGTCACGGCCGCCGGGTTCTCAAAGACCGATGTCCAGAATGTGGTGGTCCAGCTCAACGAGACAGTTACCACGAACGTGACCCTGCAAATAGGACAATCGGCAACCACTGTCCAGGTGACGGAGATTGGCTCGGCCATAGATACAACCACTGCGCAACTGCAGACGACATTCAGCACGGCTGAAGTCGCGAATCTTCCGGAAACCGCCACTGGCGCCGGCGTGCTGAATTTGGCGCTCCTGGCGCCGGGCGTTGCAACCAGTGGAACGATAGGCGCCGGGACTGGACCTTCCGTTGGTGGTCAGCGCCCGCGCAACAACAACTTCACGATAGAAGGTATCGACAACAACAGCGGTGCTGTTACCGGACCGCTCGTCACGGTGCCCAACGAAGCGGTCTCGGATTTCAGCATGCTGGAAAACCAGTACTCGCCCGATTTCGGACACTCCTCGGGCGGACAGTTCAACACCATCGTCAAGAGCGGCACAAACTCCTTTCACGGTGAAGCTTACGAGTATTTCCAGAATAAGAATTTAAACGCCGCGGACAATCTCGCCGCCGTAACTGGAACCCCGCTGCATCCGCGCTACGACGACAATCGATTCGGCGGAAACTTCGGCGGCCCCATCAAACACAACAAGTTGTTCTTCTTCGGGGATTACGAATACGAGCCCATCGGGCAAGCGGCAACTCCCAGCCAGCTCTTTGCGCCCACTGCGGCAGGGCTGGCCCAGATTGCAGCCACTCCCGGAATCAATCAAACCAATTTCAACATATTCAAGAAATACGTTCCTGTTGCATCCACTTCCTGTGCGGGCGCGGCAACCTGCCCCCCTGTGTTGCTGGGCTCCCTCGGCGCCGGAGCGCTGTATCAGGAGGGAACGCCCACAGGAACTGCGCTTGACGTCGGCCAGATTCCGATTGCCGCTCCAGCCTATACAAATAATGAGTTTGGAGTTGCTTCTGTCGATTACAACTTATCCGACAAAGACGCCTTGCGGGGAAGATTCGTTTTGAATCGGACTGGATCGATCGATGTAGCGGCGGCGTTGCCAACGTTCTTCACCACCACGCCGGCCAACGCCTACCTGGTTACCCTGTCGGAGTACCACAACTTCTCTCCGACGGTAATCAATGAGCTGCGTTTGGGTTATAACCGTTACTCGAGCCAGGATCCGGTCGGGAACCAGACATTTCCCGGTTTGGATCAGTTTCCCAACCTGGTGTTCAACGATCTGGGACTTCAGATAGGTCCGGATCCCAACGCGCCTCAGTTCACCTACCAAAACAATTATGAGGTGACCGATAACGTCACTCTGACGAAAGGCGCGCACAGTTTCAAGTTCGGCTTTGACGGCGAGCGGCAGATATCGCCCCAAGCCTTCACCCAGCGCTCGCGCGGTGACTATGAATATACAAATCTAAGCGATTACTTGTTTGACTATGTACCGGACTATCTTGCTGAGCGCTCGGCGGGTAACCCGATCTACTGGGGTAATCGCAACCTGCTTGGGTGGTATGGGAACGACACCTGGAAAGTGAACTCCAACTTAACAGTAAACCTAGGGCTCCGCTACGAATTCGAGACAGTTCCAGCCGCGGAAAATCAGCAATCGCTCAATGCGCTCGCCAGTGTTCCCGGGCTGATCACGTTTTCCAATCCAAAGCCGCAAACCGACAATATCATGCCACGGATCGGCGTTGCTTATTCGCCGGGAACCAGTGGCAAAACCTCGATTCGGGCCGGATTCGGTATCAACTACGATGTACTGTTCGACAATCTCGGCTTGCTCTCACTTCCGCCTGAGCTTTCGACGACACAGGATGCAATTGTTAACGGTGCCGGCGGTTTCCTGGCGAGTGGTGGACTGCCATCTACCGGTCCAAGCGCTGGCTTTACGCCTGCTGAGGCACGCACCAGCACCTCTGGATACATAAACACAAACGTAAAGCGGCCGAAATCGTATCAGTGGAATTTCGGCATTCAGCACGAGTTTACCGGTGGCTGGGTGTTCGAAACCCGCTATGTCGGTACCCGCGGCACCGATCTGGATATTCAGGATCAACTGAATTATCAACCGGTGGTCAACTCTTCGAATGCGCTACCTGTCTATTGGGGCGCGGCGCCTAGTCAGGCGACTCTCAATGGATTTACCAACACCCTGGGCGCACTACAAACCGCCTACGCCTCACATGGAGACGTGGTTCCCTCGTATTTGGCCAACGGCTTTACTTCGAAGATAACCGCCTATATGCCCTGGGGAAATTCCGTTTATCATGGTTGGTCCAATCAGTTGACCCGCCGCCTTACGAACGGTCTGCAGGTGAATTCGTCGTATACCTGGAGCCATGCCATTGACGACTCCACGGCGGACGTTTTCAGTACGTATACGACACCGCGGCGACCAGAGGATTCGCAAAATCTGCGCCAGGACCGCTCCAGTTCAGCACTGGACCATCGTAACCGCATCACGCTGGAGCTTATGTACGACGTGCCCTTCTTCAAACACTCAAACTGGTTCCTGAAGAATGTCGTAGGAAACTGGAGCGTCGCTCCTGTCTACACCTACCAGAGTGGGACTTACTATACGGTCCTGGCTGGCGTCGATTCCAACCTGAACGGGGACTCCGCTCCCGATCGTGCACTTGTGAATCCAAATGGCGGAAGCTTCAATGTCGGTTCCGGCGTTACTGCATTGAAAAACAGCGGCGGAGCAACAGTCGCTTACCTCGTTGATAATCCCAGCGCCGGGTACGCCCAAGCCCCGAAGGGAACCATTTCGACTGCCGGCCGTAACACGAATGAACTCAATCCAATCGACGACATTGACGTGTTTGCCGCCAAGCGGATCAATTTTACCGAACGAACGGCTATGGAGTTTTCCGCTCGGGCCTCGAACGTCCTCAATCACCCGCAGTATTCAGGCGGTTACATCAACGACGTTAGACCAAACGGTGCAACGGGCACGGACCAACTGCTGTTTGCTGAACCGAGTCAACCCTTATTCGGCCAGCTCAGCCAAGTCTGGTCGAGCAATCCTCGCACCATGGTTCTTACGTTGAAGTTTATCTTCTAACTTCGGCCTGGAAAAAAGCAAAAAAGGGGAGCCTTCGGGCTCCCCTTTTTTCTTTTTAGAACTTCAATTTTCAGAACCTGTGGTCTCTCGTGTGCGGCTGGCTCCCGCACCATTGCGCGTGTTGACGCGATCGTCCCCAATGCCGGCGCTGGCGCTGCTTGCGGGCTGCAAGGCTTATGTCTAATGGAATCTAAGGATCTCCTTATCCCAAAAACAGGAACTGGAGAGAGCCGAAACTCCTTTAGCTTCAACAACTGTTACCTGGTATTCCAATTGCATTACTGCGATATCAGCCCGAGCGGGTCACCATTCAGCTCGGAAATCACTCTTATGGAGCCTGCCTCAATGCTGGGTAAGTCAAAGATCGATTTTTGCACGCGAACAACATTGTCAACCGTCCGGCTGGCGCTTCTTGCGCTGATTGCTCTGCCGGCGCTGTTTTCCCAAACTCTTACCACCGGCGATATCACTGGCGTCGTAAGGGATTCCAGTGGTGCTGTGGTTCCGGGCGCGACTGTCATGTTGAGGGATATAGATAGCGGACAATCGCGTACGGCGACCCCCAGCGCATCCGGGGAATACCGCTTCGCCACTTTACCGGCAGGCCACTACCAAGTCTCTGCGTCGAGTCCGGGGTTGAGATCGGATACCGGCAATGTAGAGGTTGTCATTGGCCAGATCGTCAAGGTGGATCTCAACCTTCAGCCAGAGAATGCCAAAACGATCATTCAGGTGACCGAATCCGTTCCCCTGCTCCAGAATGACAACGCCAACCTCGCGACGAGTTTTGACAGCCACCAGCTTGAAAACCTCCCAGCGCCAGGCAACGATATGACCGCGTACGCGTTCACGGCTCCTGGAGTTACGATCAGCACCGGAGGGGGTTATGGCAGTTTCTCGGCCTTTGGGCTTCCCGCTGTAGCGAACCTGTTTACGATCAATGGAAACGACAACATGGACCCGTATCTCAACTTGAACAATTCGGGCGCCAGCAATCTGACCCTCGGTTCGAACGAGCTCTCGGAAGCTACCGTCGTGATTAACGGCTATACAGGCCAGTATGGCCGCCAAGCGGGTGCGAACGTCAACTACGTGACCAAGTCGGGAACGAACGACTTTCACGGCAATGCCGCATGGTTTTACAACGGGCGCGTCATGAATGCGAATGACTGGTTTAATAACGCGACCGGTACGGCTCGTCCCTTCTCGATTTCTAACGAGTGGGCTGATTCAATCGGCGGTCCCATAAAGAAGAACAAGCTGTTCTTCTTCGTTGATAACGAAGGACTTCGCTACGTCCTCGCCGGCGGTGGCCCGGTTTACATCCCAACTACTCAGTTTGCTAATTACGTGCAAGGTAACCTGGCGGCCACCAATCCCGCTGCCTTGCCTTTCTATCAAAAGATATTCAGTCTCTATGCCGGTTCCTCGGGAACTGCACGAGCTGCACCGCTCACGGCCGACCAGGATTCAAAGCTGGGATGTGGCGATTTTGCGGGCACGGCCGGATTTGGCGTTACTACGCCTTGCGCAGCAACATTTCGGAGTACGGTAAACAACCTGAACACCGAATGGCTCATGGCCGCGCGTGTCGATTACAACCTCACGAGCAAAGATCGCATTTACTTCCGCTATAACACGGATCACGGAGTTCAAGCCACAGGAACGGATGCGATAAACCCCGCGTTCAATGCGAACAGTGTCCAGCCTTCTTACGGTGGCCAGTTCGGCTATACCAGGGAAATCGGGGCAACGATGGTGAATCAGTTGCTGCTTTCCGCTTCCTATTACACTGCCATCTTTGGGCCGCCGAATTTGAGCGCGGCTTTGAGCACCTTCCCGACAACTTTGGCATTTGCAGACGGAGCGCCGTTCACCAATCTTGGGCGGCAGCGACAATGCCTATCCGCAAGGCCGCAAAGTACGGCAATGGCAGTTGGTGGACGATTACTCCATCATTCATGGCAACCACACCATCAAGTTCGGCACCAACATTCGCAGAAACTTCATCAGCACCTACGCATACGGCTCCAATACCAGCGGTCTCTTCACCTTCAACTCAATGACGGATTTCGCAAACGGTGCGCTTTCCTCAGCAGGCGGTTCGACCTATGCGCAGGCGTTCTGCGGACATCGGCGCTGAAGGTCTGACGTTGTATAGCGCGGGCTTTTATGGACAGGACGAATGGAAGGTCCGTCCTAACTTCACTTTGACTCTGGCAATACGTCTCGACCGTAACAGCAACATCCGATGTTCGGCGGGTTGCTTTAACGAGTTGGTGGCCCAACCGTTCGACCAGCTAAATCACTCTGTGACAACGCCCTACAATTCCAGCATCGTAACCGGGCTAAAGGAAGCATTCCCCAGTGTGGAGCCGATCGTGGCCGAACCGCGCGTGGGTTTTGCATATAGCCCGACAAACAGTTTTGTGATCCGTGGCGGCTTTGGCATCTTTTCCGACTTGTATCAGGGACTCATCGCCGATCGTCTGATCACCAATTCCCCTGCCGTGGCATCCTTCACGACCACTTCCGGCACAGTAGCTTTGAACGATCCCAACAGTGCATTTGCGGCAGTAGCGAACTCCTACAATGCCTTCCGGGCTGGATTTGCGAATGGCGCCACGTTGGCGCAATTGAAACCGCTGTCCCTCTGGGTTTCAATCCGCCGAATTTCAATACCGTTGGCAACGAGCTATATAACCCCAAGTACTACGAATGGAACTTTCAAATCCAGCAGGCTATCGGCGGCAGCAAGGGGATGCTGTCGCTCAATTACGTCGGGAACAAAGGGTACCAGGAGATCAATCAAACGCTTTATGGGAATGAGTATGATGCGATTAATGCCTTCCAGGGACTACCGACTGCCGCGTCCCGACCCGCGTTTTGGAGAAATCCGAGAGCTGGGTAATCAAGGATATTCCAATTACAACGGGTTGGTCACGAAGTGAAGTGGCGGTTAACATCCAGTTTCACGGGCAGCTTCTCTTACACCTGGAGCCATGCGCTCGATACCTGCTCAAACGACTGCCTGGAACCCTTCAATGCGCTGACGGATGTAAGCCTGCGCTATCAGGTTAGCCCGTTGGGTCAAAACGGCGTGAACTACGGCAATGCCGATTATGACATTCGGCACTCGCTAAACGCCAATTACGTGTATACCGTTCCGAGTTCGCATTTTCACAACTGCGTTTACAAAGGGAGCGTTCTGGGCGGCTGGACCGTTGCGGGAACGTTCTTCTACCACACCGGCTATCCGTTCAGCGTGGTGGATAGCGAGCGTGCGCGGCGCTGCAGGCGTTAAGAATGCCAGCGGTATTGCAACGCAGCCGTTTATTGCCGATTATCTCGGCGGATCCATGGACGCCACTTGCAATACACCCAATATTCAGTGCTTCTCGCCATCGCTGTTTGCTTCCGCCGCCAACCAGCTCGATTTCGGAAATCTAGCCCGAAACTCGTTCCGTGGACCGGGATACTTCGATACTGACATAAACGTCAACAAGACCTTCGCCTTCCGTGAGCGCTATCGTCTGCTCGTCGGAGCGTATCTCTTTAACGTGTTGAACCACCCGAATTTCGATCTCCCGGTGAACAACCTGGCAGCTGGGAACTTTGGCTTCATTCAGAACACCGTTTCGGCTCCGACCAGCGCCTACGGATCATTCCAGGGGTCTGCCGTTTCCGGCCGGGTGATTCAGACGCAGGTGAAGTTCACTTTCTAAAGCCACCGCACGTCCAGTAAAAAAGGGGAGCCCATCAGGGCTCCCTTTTTTGTTGCGTTCGAGATCCAGTTCAGTGGGAGCCAGCCGTCTCTCGTGCGGCTGGCTCCCCAAGCGCAGACTCGGAGGTATTCTGCGCTTTGCTTCTTCGACAGCAAATCGTTAGAAAGGTTACTATCGTCGCACGATAACCGGCGAAGTGCCTCGAATTCCTGGTAAAATGAAGCAGCCGACGAGGTTTCGGGCACGCCGCATGATCGCCGCCAGCACAATCGCCGAAGAGATTCTCGAGCTCAAAACCGACGCCGCGCCGTTATCCTCGCCCACCACTATCAGGAGCCGAAATTCAGGAAATTGCCGATTCCGTCGGCGACAGCCTGGAACTCGCCGAATCGCCCAGAAGTTCGAAGGCGACGTCATCGCGTTTTGCGGTGTCCGCTTCATGGCGGAAACCGCAAAGGTGCTGAATCCGGAGCGCATCGTGGTTGTTCCGGATCGAGAATGCCGGCTGCAGTCTGGTGGACAGTTGCCCGGCCGAAGCCGTCCGGGCTTTCCGCAAGCAGCAACCCCGATCACGTCATCGTCAGCTACATCAACACCTCGGTAGAGGTGAAGGCCGAAAGCGACATCCTTTGCACCTCGCGCAACGCCGTGGCCGTGGTGAACTCGATTCCCGCCGAAAAGCCGATTCTGTTCCTGCCCGACATCAACTTCGGCAATTACGTCAAGGCGCAAACCGGCCGCAAGAACATGAAAATCTGGCAGGGCGCCTGCATCGTGCATGCAACCTTCCCGGCCGCGGCGTCTGGCCGCCGCCCGCACCGAGCACCCGAACGCGCTGGTTGCCGCCCATCCCGGAATGCCCCGCCGACGTGCTGCGCATGGCCGATTTCATCGGCTCGACTTCGGCCATCATCGACTGGTGTACCGCGCAGAGCGCCGACGAATTCATCGTCATGACGGAGAGCGGCGTCCGCTATTCGCTCGAAAAGCTCTCGCCCGGCAAGAAGTTCTATTTCGTCGCCAACGAGAACTGCAATTGCAGCGAGTGCCCGTACATGAAGCATGAATTCGCTCGAAAAGCTGCTCGAGTGCCTCGAAACGCTGGAGCCGCGCATCGAAGCTAGCGCCGGATATCATAGAACGTGCTCTCGTTCCGCTCGAGCGCATGCTCGCTGTGAAGTAGTACGGTTCAGTTATCATCTGTGGCTTCTCTTGTCCAACTCGGTTCCGCTGCACTCCCATTGCCGTTCCCGCCCCTCGCCGGCCCGCTCACCGATTCCTTCGGCCGCGTCCATTCCGATCTCCGCATCAGCGTCACGGATCACTGCAACATCCGCTGCTTCTACTGCATGCCGGAAGCAGGGCGGCGAATTCCTGCCCGTATCGTCCTTGCTGACTTTGCAGCCAGATCGCCCGCTTCGTCTCTACCGCCGTTCCGCTCGGCATCCGAGAAAATCCGCCTGACCGGCGGCGAGCCGCTGCTGCGTCCAAAGCTGCCCGACCTGATCGCTTGCCATCAACGAAATTGGCGGCATACGCGATTTAGCTCTCACCACCAACGGCGTGCTGCTTGAAGAAGCTGCCAGGCCGCTGTTCGACGCCGGTCTGAGCCGCCTGAACATTCACCTCGATACCTTGGATCGCGAGCGCTTCCGCACCATCACCCGCCGCGACGATCTTCGATCGCGTCCTGGCGGGCATCGACGCCGCCATCAGCAGCCGGCTTCGAAGTGATCAAGCTGAATGCGGTCGCGATCAAGGGCCTGACCGAGCCCGATGTCGTTTCGCTGGTCCGCTTCGGCCGTGAACGCAACATCGAAGTGCGCTTTATCGAATTCATGCCGCTCGATGCCCAGCAGATCTGGTCGCTCGATCGCGTGTTGACCGATGGACGAGATGATCGCCATGCTGACGCAGGAGTTCGGGCCGCTCACGCCGGTTCCCGATGCGGATCCGCGCGCGCCCGCAACCGAGTATCGGTTTGCAGACGGCTACCAAGTCGGCTTTATGCCTCCGTCAGCGCGCCCATTCTGCCTGAATTGCAACCGCTTGCGCCTGACCGCCGACGGCAAATTGCGCTATTGCCTCTTCGCCCGCGAAGAGACGGACGTCCGGCCGTTGCTCGAAGATGACTGATCGGCCGCGCGCGCTCGAAGCCGCCATCCGCTCTACCGTTTGGCAAAAATGGGAAGGCCACGAAATCAACCGGTCTTCGTTCGTCGCGCCGCAGCGGCCCATGTATTCAATCGGCGGCTAGACGCACGGCCATGCTCGGCTGTCCCGCCCGGCCCCCGCCGCCGGCTTGCAATCGTAAAACGCCGGCTGTCTTTCGAAAAGCGCTCCTGGTAAGCGGCGCTCAATTTCTCGCGGAACGAATCCACTGCCTCCGGCGCAACCAGATTCACCGTACAGCCGCCAAATCCGCCGCCTGTCATGCGAGCCCCATACACGCCCGGGATCTTGATCGCCGTATCCACCAGGAAATCGATCTCTTCGCAACTGATTTCGTAATCGTATTGCATGCTGCGATGCGAGGCCACAAACAGGTTCCCCATCTCCGCCAAATCGTGGGCGCGCGCCGCTGCCGCGAAATCCAGAACGCGCTGGTTGTCGGAGATAACGTGCCGGGCCCGCTGCCGCGGCACCGGCGGGATATTCTCCTGCACCTCCACGAAGAACTCCATCGAGACGTCGCGCAAGACTCTTGATTTCCGGGTCGACTGCCTGCAGCGCCTCTACCGCTGGCGGCATTCGGCCACTCGCTCGCGATAGGCCGATGTCCCCAATTCGTGTTTCACCATCGAGTTCACGGCCACGATGCTGACGTTCGTCGGAAGCGGTACATATTCGTGTTCCAAGCTGCGGCAATCGATCTGGATCGCGGCATTCTCCCGGCCGAATACGGACAGCATATTGGTCCATGATGCCGCAAGGCATGCCCGACAAACTGCGATTCCGCCCGCTGCCCCAGCAACGCGATATCAAGCGGCTTCATCTCGCGCGAGCCCAGCAGCGCAACAGCCGAAGAGATCTCAAGCGCGGCCGAAGAACTCAGCCCCGATCCCAGCGGCACGGTGCTCGCGATGCAGAGATCGGCGCCGTGGATGGCAACTCCCAGCTTCGCGAGTTCCTGCGCCACGCCCACCACGTAGTCGCTCCAATTGCCCTGCGGCTGCGCCTCCTGCGATGCGCGTCCGACCGGAATCGCAAATTCCTCGTCCAGATCCGCCGAGTAGATGCGCAGATTGCCGCTGCTTGATGGCGCGATGGCGACGTAACACGCCATCTCAAGCGCGATCGGAAACACAAAGCCGAGATTGTAATCCGTGTGCTCTCCGATCAAGTTCACGCGGCCCGGCGCGCGATACACCGCCGGTCGCGCCTGTGTTCCGAAATGCCGGCGAAAAGCGCCTACAATTTCTTCGCCCGGAATGACAGCCAAAGCAGACATCCTCCGAAGATCAGCAGTGTCAGACCGCACCAGAGATTCACGTTGGTTCCCGGGTCTAAAGGCGCGCGCACCTCCGGGTTGATCAGCCCGTAGAGAAGCAGGATCAGGCCGAGCAGAGAAAACAGGAACCCGATCGGGCGGCGCAGGTCATCCATGTAGATCATCCATTGCTAATTACCGGCATCATGCTTTATCAGAGCAGGCTTACCAGAAGAGTATGTTCATTATCACCAGTACGACAATCACAACCACGCGCAAGCGGGCCGGGCCGCTTGAACCACGGCACGCCGCTTTCGCTCGGCATATCCGTTTCCCCATAGACCAAATTGTGAAGGTCCGTCGACCGGTTTAGGTTTCGTTACCAGGCTCACCAGCGATCGTGACAACCATACACGCCGTCCAGGAGCAGATCGCGATCCAGTAATTCTGCGCCATCGTGGAGGGAAATTGATGCAGCGATGCAATCCAGCCGCCCTTGCCTTCCGCCACCGTCAGCCCATGCGTCAGCGCCGCCGCCGTGGTGCCGATCAGCAATCCGGTAAACGCCCCGTGACCGGTCGTTCGCTTCCAGAACATGCCCAGCAGGAACGTCGCAAACAGCGGCGCATTCACAAACGCGAATATCAACTGCAGGAAATCCATGATGTTGTTGAAGTGCGTCGCCAGATAGGCCGTTCCCACCGAAAGCACAACACCCGCAACCGTGGTCACGCGCCCCACCCAAAGATAATGGCTGTCCGGCGCAGTGCGGCGGATATAGCTTTGATAAATGTCGTAGGTGAAAACAGTATTGAATGCCGTGACATTGCCCGCCATGCCCGACATGAACGAAGCCATCAACCCTGTCAGGCCGATGCCGAGCATGCCCGACGGGTAAAACTTCGCCATCAGCGTGGTCAATACCTGGTCGTAATCGTAGCCGCCGCCTGCGCGCTTTCAGCGGAAGCGTATAGCCGCTCGACATACTCATCAAAGCGACAGCGGCAATGCCGGGCACGATCACCACGAACGGCATGAAGATCTTCGGGAAAGCGGCCACCAGCGGCGTCTGCCGCGCGCCGCTCATGCTGTTCGCCGCCATAGCGCGCTGCACGACCAGGAAATTCGTGCACCAGTACCCAAACGAGAGCACGAACCCCAGCCCGGCAACCAGGCCGAAGATTTGCACTCCCATCGGGTTCTCGCTCGCATGCCCGACATAACGCCAGGAATGCGTCATCACTGGCTGCAGCTGGGTCGACATGCCGTGCCAGCCGCCTGCCTTCTCGACCGCCAGAATCGAGAGCGGCGCGAAGCCCAGCACAATCAGGAAAAACTGAACCACCTCGTTATAAATCGCGCTTGTCAATCCGCCCAGCAACGTGTAGATCAGCACGATCGCCGCCGAGAGAAGCACAGAATTGGTGAAATTCCATCCCAGCACCAGTTCGAACAGCAGCCCCAACGCGTACATGCTGATGCCCGACGAGAAGATCGTCATAATGGCGAAGGTGATCGCGTTCAATCCGCGCGTCTTCTCGTCGAACCGCAGCTTCAGATATTCGGGGACGCTGCGCGCGCGGCTGCCGTAATAGAACGGCATCATGAACACGCCCACGAACACCATGGCCGGCACGGCGCCCAACCAATAGAAGTGGGCCGTCATGATCCCGTACTTCGCGCCCGAAGCGCACATCCCGATCATTTCCTGCGCTCCCAGGTTCGCCGCGATAAACGCCAGACTGGTGATCCACACCGGCACCGAATGCCGGGAAGTCAGAAAATCTTCGCTCGTTGTAATCTTGCGCTTGGCGAGCCAGCCGATTCCAAGGACAAACGCGAAGTAGATGATCAGACTGAGGTAGTCGACTGCTCGGAGCGTCAAGTGTCGGGTTCCGTCCCGGGTCGAATTGTATCGTACTGCGTAAGTACTGCTTTTTTCGGCTATAGCTAAAAGATATCCTCGTCCCGCCAAATGGCAGAGGCGGCCTCATTGAAAAGGCGTAGAATAGAACCGGGTTTGCAGACTTTAACCAACCAAGTAGGTCTGTGAAAGGAGTTGCAATATGGAACGTATGTGGCAGGGGTCCGCTAAGCTTCTTGCTGGATTGTTCTTCGTCGCTGGTTATGCCACGCCGCAGGCCTACACGATTTCAGCTAAGCCCGGTGCCGTAAATTACATCGAGGGTAGCGCTTCTTTGAACGGGAATCGCTTGGCTGAAAAGGGGGTTCGCGCTACGTTTCTTAACGCAGGCGACACTCTGTCGACGACCGCGGGCAAAGCCGAGATCCTGCTGAGCCCCGGCATTTTCTTGCGGGTCGGCGACAACAGCCAAATCCGAATGATCTCGCCGTCCCTGGTCAATTCCCAAGTCGAAGTCCTCCGCGGAGAAGTCATGGTGGAGGTTGCCGGGCTGGTGAAGGACGATACGGTACAAGTGACTGATCATGGCGGCTCGATCACAATTGAGCGCGATGGCTTGTATCGCATGACGGCTGACCCTACTCCGGCAGTGGCTGTTCTGGAGGGTAAGGCTTTGGTCAACTATGGCAGCCGCGAAGTCAATTTGAGCAAAGGTCACGAAATCATCCTCAGTGACATGCTGAAACAGGAAAAGTTCGACGCCAAGCAGCCCGACGATCTCTACGCCTGGAGCAACATCCGCTCGGAATACGAATCAGCGGCCAGCTACCAAACGGCAAGCAACGTTGGTGCAAACAGCTTTGGCGGGTGGGGCGGCTACGGTTTTGGCGGCTTCGCTTCTTCTGGTTGGTATTGGGCCAACGGATTCAACTCCTATGCTTGGCTGCCGGGTATGGGCGCTTTTTACAGCCCCTTCGGGTATGGCTTCTATGCTCCTGGCGTCGTCGCCTACGCACCGGTCGTGTATGCACCTGTGTATGGAGGTTCCAATCACGGGCCCTGGAATGGGCATTGGTCAGGTCGTAATGGAGTCACCGCCGCCGTGCCCGTCAATCCCTATCACCCGGCCGCAGTTGGACGAATCACCTACTCACCGGCCGCCAACACTGCCGCGCGTGGAATGGCTGCACAGTCGTTTGCTAGCGGAGGCTTTCGGACCGCTGGCGGCGCTCCGGTGGCTGCCTTCTCCGGAGCACGCATGACGGGGTTCTCTAGGGGCGGTAGCGTGGGAGTAGCTTCAGCTGGCGCATCGGGCCGCGCCGGTGGTGGAATGTCCTCGGCCGGTGGTACGTCCGGTGGCGGTGGAATGTCGGCGAGCGCGGGACACGCAAGCGCAGGTGGCAGCGGCGGCGGCCATCGGTAATTCCGCTCAACTAGGTAGTGAAAGCGGCTCCCTGCCTTCGGCGCGGAGCCGCTTTTCTATTTGTCTGAGGCCCCGTCGAGGTCGTAAGATGATCGGATCATGCCCTATCTGCTGAAATCCGAGCCGGACGTCTACCGCTTCGCCGATCTCGAACGGGATGGAGAGACGCTATGGGACGGCGTCACCAATCCAGTTGCTGTAAAGCATCTTCGTGAGATGAAGCCCGGCGATAAACTCGTTATTTATCACACCGGCAAAGAGCGGCAGGCGGTTGGGACCGCTACTGTCACCAGCGTGGATGCGAAAGATTCCAAGACGCCTTTGGTCAAGATCAAAGCGGAAAAGGCTCTCAAAACGCCGCGCACTCTCGGCGACATCAAAGAACATAAGGTGTTCTCCGACTCGCCTCTCGTAAAGCAAGGACGATTATCGGTGGTCCCTCTTACGAAAGAGCAGTACGATTGGCTCACGAAGAGCTGAATTCGTGCGTGTTGCTCCTGTGACCCTTCTGTGTTCGCAGCCGGTCGTTGTGTTGCAGAAGCGGACAGCAGCGAACCGGAGCAGCCCGAAAATCCTCTTGCTTCTCAACTGGCCAGCGGTGATAAACGTGCTGCAACACCTCGGAAGGACTTTGCCAGAGGAATTGTGACCAGCCTATTTAAAGATCTGAAATTCACTGTACGGCAACTGCGGACACATCCTGGCTTCACTGTCATCGCCGTGTTCGTTCTGGCGCTCGGGCTTGGCGCCAGCGCCGCCATCTTTAGCGTTGTCAATGCCGTTCTACTGCAACCGTTGCCCTACTCGCATCCGGAGACTCTCGTTGGGGTTTTCGAAAAGGACGTCGTCGACAACGGCAGTGACGATACTTACAACAGTGTGAGTCCCGGGCTCTTCCGCGATTGGCAGGCTAACGCTCAATCCGTATCGCTCCTCTCTGCCGTCCGTGAAACCTCGTTTAATATCTCCAGCAAGAATCAATCCTTCAACCCGGAACGCATTCACGGTATCGCGTGCTCGCCTACTTTCGCCAAGATTCTGGGCCTGAATCCTGTTCTGGGCCGCTTCTTCACCACGACCGAGGATCAGTATGAAGCGCCCTACGTGGCCGTTCTTTCTTACCGCTTCTGGCAAAGACACTTCGGCGGTTCACGGAATGTCTTGAACCAGCAGGTTCGGCTTGACGGCAACAGCTACTCAATAGTCGGCGTGTTACCGAGACGCTTTGTCTATCCCGGTCAGCCCGCAGACGTTCTCGTTCCTTTCAAACGCACCCTCGACATATCTAACCGGGATACTTATAGCAACCACTTCTTCCAAGTGATTGGCCGCTTGGCGCCCGGGTATTCAAAATCGTCTGCGCAACAGGAATTGAGCAATATCGTCCGAAATATCCGCCGTACCCACCCGAGCGACGTCATGGGCAAATCCGCCACCGTGATCGGACTCAACGAATATTTGGTCCGGGACGTCAGAGTCGGGTTGCTGGTTTTACTCGGAGCCGTCGGCTGTCTGCTGCTGATCGGGTGTGTCAATATCGCTAACCTGCTCCTCACTCGATCGCTTGGGCGGCGGCGCGAACTGACTACGCGTCTTGCCCTGGGAGCCAGCCGGCTTCAACTTGTTCGTCAGTTGCTCATTGAGAGCACGACCATTTCTCTTCTGGGCGCGGCGGCAGGCCTTCTCATCAGCAGTTGGGCTTCCTCTTTCCTTGCCAAATACGCCCCAGGCGCCAACGATCTGCCGCAAACTCTCAACATTCACACAGACACACGCGTCGTCCTCTTCACCATTGCGCTTGCAGTACTGAGCGGTGTTGCTGCCGGTCTCTTTCCGGCCTTTGCAGCGTCCCGGGTGGACCTTGTGAATGGCCTCAGGGACTCGAGCCGTTCCGCGACAGCCAGCCGATCGCACGGTTACTTGCGGGACGTCCTCGTCGGCATCGAAGTCGCTATCTCTCTGGTTCTGCTGGTCACGGCAGGCCTCCTTCTCCACAGCTTTGTCAATCTGCTGAACATCCCACCCGGCTTTCGCGCCCAGAACGCCGTTTCATTTGAGATTTCGCTGCCCGACGTCTCATACAAAAACACTCGCAGTGTCAGTAATTTCATCCGTCGGTTTGCAGGAGATCTTCGCTCCATGCCCGGAGTCGCATCGGCTGGTCTGGTCAGCTATCCGCCCTTGGCTGGCCATTGGTCTGACTCCGTGTTCCACATCAAGGGACACCCTCTGCCGCCCGGTTCCATGATCGATTTAGTCAATCTCGAAGCCGACCCTGGGTATTTCCGTGCGATGGGCATCCCGCTGCTCCAAGGCCGCTTCTTCACGCCCCGGGATGGAACGGGCTTCGATGAGAAGCATCCCAAGCTCGGAGCGATGATTATTAGCCAAGCCACAGCAAAAAAGTTCTTTCGCAGGTTGAACCCCATCGGTCAAATCATGGAATTTGGAACGGATGCAGGACTGCCGCCCGACCCCGCAGGTAATCCCTATCCCGAATTTCAGATCGTAGGAGTCGTCGGGGACGTACCCACAAGCGCCGAAACTGGAGTTGAGCCCACTGTTTATAGAACCCTGCTGGATGGGGATCAAAACGACTTTTATGGCGTGATACACACGGGCGGCGACCCGTTAGCGCTCAGCAAGAGCATTCAAACCGTCGTGCATCGCTTGGATCCCGATCTCCCCGTCCACAATATTCGGACCTTTGCACAAATCAATACGGAAGCAACCAGTGACCGTCGCTTTAGCGCCAGTCTCCTCGTGCTGTTTGCGACGGTTGCTCTGCTACTCGCCGCTATCGGCCTTTATGGAGTCGTTTCTTACAGCGTCACACAAAGGACGGCGGAGATCGGAATTCGCATGGCGTTAGGCGCCAGCCGAACGGAGGTGAGCCGCATCGTCATTCTCGACGGAATGAAACCGGCCGCCCTCGGCTTGGTCAGCGGCATTCTCGTCTCATTGACGATCTCGCACCTGTTCAAAAGCCTTGTGTTCGGGATCTCAACAGTGGACGGCATCACCTTTGTCGCCGTACCCGTCATCCTTGCTGTGACTGTCGCGTTTGCTTGCCTGGTTCCGGCGCTGCGCGCCACGCGCATCGATCCTACACAGGCTCTTCGTACGCTTTGACCCCTTGTGGCGATGCCTATCCGGTAGCGCTCCGGCGCCGACCGCCCGATTGTCTTTTGGTCGGTTCAGCAGCCGCAGGAGTTTCCGGTTGCGCCGCTTTCGATGCGGGTTTTCGCTGCGGCAGTTCGCCCAGACTCTTCTGTAGGGCTTGCATTAAGTCGATTACGGGTGCTCTCTTCTTCGGTGCCGGTCCCTCCACGCTTTGCCCTTCCCGCTTGGCTTCAATCATTCCCATTAAGCGTGCTTGGTATTCATCGTGATATTTGGCCGGATCGAAATCCGTAGCCAGTCCTTCCACCAGCTTCTCCGCTAATTCAACCTCTTGCGATCGCACAGTTACGTTTTCGTCACGCCGGAATTCCGGCACTTCCCTGACTTCCTCGGGATAGAACATCGTGTGAAGCAGCAAGCCGTCTGCGTGCGGCCTTACTACGACCGTATATTCCCGCTGGTGCATAGTAATCTTGGCAATCGCGCTATATCCGGATTTGTTCATGGTTTGCAACAGCAGATAATAGGCTTTCTTGCCGGCCTCTTCGGGCACCATGAAGTAAGAAGCGTCGAAGTAAATCGGATCTATACCCTGCGCCTTGACGAATTCGAAGATCTCCATGTTGTCGCTGGAGGCCGGCGCAATCTGCTTGACTTCTTCGTCATTTACGATCACATAGCGGTCCTTTTCGACCTCGTAGCCCTTCACCAATTCGCTGCGCTCGACGACGCGGTCGCAATGCGTGCAGTATGTCTGCTGTTTGATGCGGCTTCCGCACACGCCGTGGATCTGGTTGAAGCTGACGCGCTCCGTACGCGCCGCCGTATACAGGCGCACAGGAATAGTGATCAGGCCAAAGGTGATATAACCCTTCCACACTGTTGAAGCCATGGCATTCCTCCGGATCGATATGGCCGGTTAACGGCGCTCTACAAGACGCAAATTAAACAATATCGTGCCGTTATGTCGTTCGCAACCATCTACTTACCGGTTGGCCTCTGTACTGGTACGCTAGACGTGGCTTTTATCCGGCGTCTCCGCTATTGATTAAAGTGCGTGAAGCTCTTCCTTTATTACATCGGCAAAGCACGCGACGTTCATGCCAACGGGATGGCCGCGGAGTTTCTGAAGCGCACGACGCGCTATGCCGAATGTGAAATGCGCGAAGTTGTTCCGCATCGCTTCGATCTCTTCGGCAAGCATTCGAGCGCTCGCAAGCTGTTCCTCGACCCGGCCGGACGCCAACTCGATTCACCCGCTTTTATTCACCTGATCGAGAGAGCGGAACACGAAGCGCAGGATCTTGTATTTCTGATCGGAGGGCACGACGGCCTTCCCGCTGAGTGGAAGCCGCGTGCCGATCTGTTGCTGTCTCTCTCGCCCATGACTTTCCCGCACGAACTCGCTCGCGCCATGCTTACCGAACAGATCTATCGCGCCTTTACCACCTTGCGTGGCCATCCATATCCGAGATGATAGTTAGGCTGAACTTTCAGCGGCATGATACGAGTACAACTACTTGCCGTTGCACACCTATTCTTCGTAAGCGAAACAGAACAAAGCAAGTAGCGTCTTGACAGCAGAGGGACAAATTCAAAACATGTCAACTGTACTGCAAAACCTGTTGATTGACGAAATGCAGGATCTGCTTCACGCCGAAGGTCAATTGGTCAAAGCGCTTCCGAAAATGGCAAAGGCATCGCATGACCCGAAGCTGAAAGCAGCCTTTCAAAAGCACCTGGAAGAGACCAAAGGGCACGTCGAGCGCCTGAAGCAAGCCTTTGAGCTGCTGGGCGCAAAGGCCAAAGCAAAGCCGTGCAAGGCCATGCAAGGCTTGGTCGAAGAGGGATCTGAGCAAATTGAGGAGGGAAAAGATAAGGAAGACGTCGCGGCCGATCTGATGATTGTAGCGGCGGCTCAGAAAGTGGAGCACTACGAAATTTCCGGCTACGGCACCTGTCGCGCCATTGCAGAGCAATTGGGTCAAACCAAGGTTGTCAAACTCTTTTCGCAGACGCTCGCTGAAGAAGAGAAGACCGACAAGCTTCTCACCCAGCTCTCTCCTCCGCTGCTTGAAGAAGCGGCGCGTGAACAGGAAGAACCAGAAGATTAGTTCGTCGCTTGTTTGTAGCGCGGGTCTTTCCCCGCGCTACATTCCTAATCGACCAAGCCGTGCTTCATAGCGAAGCGGACGAGTTCTCCCGTGCTGTGCAGGTTGAGTTTCTCCATGATCTTCCCGCGATGCGAATCTACCGTGTAGACGCTTAGATTCAGCCGCGTCGCAATCTCCTTATTCGTTCTTCCCTCCGCGATTAGCTGTAACACTTCCCTCTCACGGCTGGACAGCAGATCGATCGGATCCGTCACATTCTGCCGGTAATCGCTCAAGAGCGCTCCGGACACTGCGGGGCTGATGTAACCATCGCCCTGCGCAACCGACCGCACGGCATTCAGCAGTTCCGTATCGATGGCGTCCTTCAGGATGTAGCCTCGCGCCCCCGCGCGCAGAATCTCACGCACATACACCGCTTCCTTGTGCATGCTCAACACAAGTACGCGCAAGCGGGTGTTCGCCTCCACCATGCGGCGCGTCGCTTCAATGCCGTTCAACTCCGGCATCGCCACGTCCATGAGCACAATATCCGGCTTGAGCTTGTCCGCCAGTTCCACGGCTTCGCGTCCATTCGAAGCTTCGCCGATGACCTGCAAGTCGGCATGCGCCGAAAGGATCAGCTTGAGGCCTTGCCGCACGATCGTATGATCGTCAACCAGTAGGATTTTTATAGCGCGTTCGGGCACGTCACCTCGATTTTCAGCCCCTTGCCAACAGCCGTTTCCACCCTCAGTTTTCCTCTACAGCCTTGCGCGCGCGTTTTCATTCCCGCCAGACCGAGTCCCGCTGCGCCCCGCTTCTGATTGATATCGAATCCGTGTCCATTGTCGCGAATCGCAAGGACAACCTGTTCCCCTTCCGGCGATAAGTCAACAGATACGGAGGTCGCGTCAGAGTGCCGCGCCACGTTTGTAAGCGCTTCCTGGGCGATGCGAAACAAGTTCGTCTCGGCATCATCGCGCAACCGGCGGCCATTCATGTTGCTGCGGTACTGAACCGCTATTCCCGTCCGCTGCGAAAAGCTTTCTGTCAGAGAGCGGAGTGCCGCATCGAGTCCAAAATCATCGAGGATCGTCGGTCGCAGCAACTGCGACATCTCACGAACATCGTTGATTGCACCGTCCACCAGATGCATGCAGTCGTCCACTCGAGTCTGGTCCGCGCTGCCACGCAGAGCTGACAAGTTCGCCTTAATGGCCGTCAAGGCCTGTCCTAGTTCATCGTGCAATTCATGCGAAAACCTGCGCGCTACATTCTCCTGTGTCTCGATAAATTGATACTGCATCTGCCTCAGTTCGCTGGCTTGCTCCTCTAACCTTCCGAACAAGCCGGCCGAAACTCGCACGGCCCACGTAGCACATGCCAGCGATAGGACTACGCACAGGGCAAAGAGCCAGACTGTCCAGCGGAGCAGTCCATGTCCCTCTTGGTAGATACTCTCGCGCAGCAATTCCGCCTGTTCATACGCCGACTCAAGCGAGCTGCTCATCTGCTGCCGTGACTGCTCTAATTGGTCGAGGATCTCCTCACGCCTGACCACATCCTTCTTGCGAGCTAGCTGCAGCCAGCGGCTATTCAGGTCCGCTTGTTGCTTTTCAACAAGATCGATGGCCCCTTTTGCAAGCGTTGTACGGTCTGTAAACGTCTGGGTATCGCGATTGATGCGATAAACCGTCCGCGATGCCACCAGCAACGCGGAAAGCAGAAGGATTGCCGAGAGACCGAGGCCCAGCAGCAACACTCGCTGCAAATGAGAGCGGGTTATCAGGTCAGAGTTTTGCACTGATGATGATTCTTTCATTAAAAAATCACTTCAGCTATCCCGAAAATACGGGATCGATATTTGCCTATCGGGGTGATGGCGCTAAAAGCAGGTTCAAGGCAAAGTAGAGATGTGAGCGGCGAACGAATCGGGCGCAACAGCAGCGGCGAAAACAAAAAAACAAAAGATCAGAGCCGCTGCTGCGAGCGCCCGAAACGAAAACCAACGGACCGCCACATTTGAAGGAGAAAAGAAAATGAAAAAGCTATTTACATCCACCCTCTTGACGGTTGCCGCGGTTCCTTTCCTGATGGCTGCTCCCCATGCAGCAAAGAAGGGTCAGAACACTTCAACCCCCGCTGCCACCACGGCTCCGAGCACGACCTCGAAGACGAAGGTGAAAGTGAAAAAGGCCAAGAAAGCCAAAAAGACTGCGACTGCCACCGCCGCGTCCAGCACCTCGACGCAGCAGTAACAAATCCCATTCCCTCAGAGGAAGCCCGGGTTCAGGTTCGCCTGAATCCGGGCTATTTTTTGCTAATCGAGCAGGGTCAGCGCAGATTGACTCTCGCGCTTTACCTGGCTGAGCTTACAGTCTTCCGGACGCTTCTCCGGACGCCAATGCAGGAGCTTGGTGCCGTGGCGGAAACGATGCCCGGAAAAGTGATCGTATTGCACTTCGGCTACAAGCTTGGGAGCAAGCGGCTGCCACTCGGTACTGCGTTCCGTACTCCAGCGGCTCGGTCCTCCGGGAGCCGAGCCGGTGAAGCCTGGCGGTTCGATCAGCGTTTCCAGCCTTTTTGTCAAAGCTTCTTTATCGACGGTCGCTAGCCCCGAGGTAAACCCGACGTGATCGAGCAAGCCAGCGTCGTTGTAGAGGCCCAGAAGCAACGATCCAACCAGGTTGTTCTTAGCGCCATAGCGGAACCCGCCCACCACGCAGTCCGCGGTACGCAAGTTTTTGATCTTCACCATGGAATTGCGTTCGCCGGAAGCATAAGCCCGGTCGACGCGCTTGGCGATAACCCCATCGAGCGGCCCAGCCATTCTTTTGAACCACGATTTCGCCGTTTCGAAATCACGGGTTCGCGGTGACAATCGAATACGTTCCTGGCCTTTCAAAAACTTGGCTGCGAAATGTTCCAATTCCGCCCGCCGGTCATCAAGAACCCGGCTGCTAAAGTCCTCACCACGCTCGTTGACGAGCAGGTCGAACAGCACTAGGGTGGCAGGAGTTTCTTTTGCCAGCTTCTTGATCCGGCTCTCCGCGGGATGGATGCGCTGCAACAGGGCATCGAAATCGAGCGTGCGTTTCTCGGTGACGATCAGCTCACCATCGAGCACGAATTTCTCAGGCTTTAGAGATTTGAGTGCATCCACCATCTCTGGGAAATAACGGGCCAGAGTTTGGCCGGATTTCGACATGATGTGGATGTCCTCTCCGTCGCGAAACGCAAGGCAGCGGAAGCCGTCCCACTTCGGCTCATACTCCCATTCCTCGCCGGTCGGGATGGCGCGTGCGCTATCGGCCTCCATGGGCGCGTAATCGATGGGTAACGGAAGGCTCACATCAGTACCTCACTGCGACAGCGCCTCAAGACGGCAGCGCGATTTGGGCCGCAGAAGCGGCTGAAACAGGTCTCCCAGTTCGCTCACTCGTTGCGGCATGTTGTCCATCCGAAAATCGGATATGGCGATCCCCTGCTCCACTTCTGCCCAGCTTACCGGAGCGGAAACAGAGGCCTCGGGCTTAGGACGCACCGAATAGACGGAGGCTAGCGTTCTCCCCCAAGCATTCTGGTTGTAATCAACCAGCACTCGGCCTTCCGGCCTTTGGGCAACGCGATATTCAGAGGTGATGGAATCGGGGAATTGTTTGGCTAACTCGATGGCGATACGCTTCGCCACCTTCCAAACTTCCTTTTGCAGCGGCTTACGTTGAATGGGCACGTAGATATGAATGCCGCGCGAGCCGGTTGTTTTGGCGTAGCTTTCCACCTGCCGAGCATCGAGGTAGCCTTTCACCAGCAGCGCGACTTGCCGCACGTTGTCGAAGTTCGCAGGTGGAACCGGATCCAAATCGAAGTGCAGAAAATCAGGGCGGTTAATATCGTCACAGCGCGCGTACCACGGGTTCAGATCGATGCAACCGAGATTCACGATCCAGAGCAGAGCGGCAAGATCCTGCGCCATCGGAAAATCGATGACGTTGCCTGAACGATGCTCGATGGAACACGTCTCCAACCAATCGGGGTGATAGACAGGCGTGCGTTTCATGAAGAAAAATTTGCCTTCGATCCCGTTGGGATAACGCTTCATGACCATGGCACGGTCCTTGAGATGCGGCAGTAGCACCGGAGCAACGTCCGCGTAGTAAAGAAGCAGATCACGTTTCGTCTTACCTGATTGAGGCCAGAAAATTTTTTGGAGATTGGTCAGCGTTACTTTTTTGTTGCCGGCCTTCACATCGCACGATTCAATGTCGGCGGGGATATCAATGCTCATCAGAAACGGTGAGACTGAAGCATGTACAGTGCTGTTTCAACACGGAACAGCATTCAGGTACTAGAGAGAATCTTGTGTTAGCTGCCCATCAATCGTTCGCCAGATCTTGCGCGGGTTAGCGTCTTGTAACTCCGGCGGTAACACATTTTGCGGGAAGCCTTGGAAGCAAACGGGCCTGGCAAAGCGGTAAATTGCTGTAGCTCCTACAGATGTAAATTTCTCATCGCTTGTGGCGGGATAAGGACCGCCGTGATGCATCGCGTATCCAACCTCCACGCCTGTCGGATATCCATTGAAGATGAGCCGTCCTGCTTTTTGACGCAAGATGCCGATCAACTCCGCATTGGCCGCCAGCTCTTCCGGTGTTCCGTGAATGGTTGCGGTCAATGTTCCGTCAAGCGCGCGTGCTGCCTGGAGCAATTGATCCGATGAGCCGCATTCGATCAGAATCGTGGCGGGACCGAAGATCTCTTCGTGCAGCTCTTTGTTGCTAAGCCATGTCTCCACCTCAGTCAGTAGTACGCCGGGCTGTCCCTCTGTGTGTTTGCGGTTCGGCTTTTGCGCCGCTACGTGCGCCGCCACTCCTCTTATTTTCTCCACTGTCCGCAGCCGCTCCTCATAGCCGCCGGCGATCGCTGGATTGAGCATTGTTCCGGGGGTGGCCTGCTCGAAGAACTCGATCAGTTTGTCGCGAAAAGCTTGGAGCGACTCGTCGCGCAGACCGAAGACCAGACCCGGGGAGGTGCAAAACTGGCCAACGCCCATGAGAACGGAGCGGAATAAGCCTTCGGCGACATTGGGTCCCTTCTCTTTCAGGACCTGCGGAAGGATAAAAACGGGATTGACGCTTCCCATCTCGGCATACACGGGAATGGGGCGGGGACGCCGAGCCGCGGCGTCGAACAGAGCACGTCCGGCGCGTTCCGATCCAGTGAAGCCGACCGCGCGCATCTCGGGATGGGTTACGAGAGCGAGACTGGTTTCGGGCGTCTTGCCGTGCAGCATGGAGAACGTCCCTTCGGGCATGGATTTCGCCTGGACCGCTTTGCCAATAGCTGTCGCCACCAGTTCCGATGTGCCGGGATGCGCCGGGTGTGCTTTGACGACCACGGGATTGCGGGCCGCAAACGCCGAGATGGTGTCTCCGCCTGCCACCGAGAAAGCCAGCGGAAAATTGCTGGCACCGAATACGGCAACCGGGCCGAGGGGTTCGAGCATGCGCCGGATATCCGGCCGCGGCAAGGGCTTGCGATCGGGGAGTGGAGTGTCGATGCGCGCGTCTACCCAGGAGCCCTCCTTCACGATATCGGCGAACATTTTGATCTGATTCAAGGTGCGGTCTCGCTCGCCTTTGAGCCGTCCCTCGTCGAGTCCACTTTCCTGAGCCGCCCGCTGAATCAAAGGATCGCCTAGCGCGGCGATCTCTTCACGTATGGCAGCGAGGAATTCGGCGATCTGTTCGGCGGTAAGCTTGCGCATTTCAACGGCGGCGCGGGCGGCGAGTTCAACTGCTCGCGCTACTTCGTCCGCAGTGGCTTCATGGAAACCGGGCTCAACTGCTTCACCCGCCTTGGGATCATAGGCCCGAAAGATCTTGTCACTGGAAGTGGAACTGGAACTGGAACTGGAACTGGAAAGGTCCGATCCAACAAAGTTTTTGCCGTGCATGCTCCCAGCTTACCGACGCGAGGCAAGTCTCAGCGCGGCTTCATCTCTGTCTTAGCGGTGGACACGGTGTTGGCGGAGGGTAGCAAGCCGTCCAGACGCGTCAATTCCAGCATTTTGTGCAAGCTGGAACTGACCTCAACCAGACGAATCGGGCAGCCGCGCTTGCTGGCCAGGGTGTAGACGACCGTGAGCTCTCCCAACCCCGAGCTGTCGGTGTTCGTCACTTCGCCAACTCGCAAGATGACGCCCGCCAGCTTCTTGGTACTTAAGAGCTGGCGTGCACTATCACGTAGCGCATTGAGAGACGGGCCGAGCGTAAGTGAGCCGGCCAACTCCAAAATCCCGAAATCGTCTTCAACTCTTGAGGTGACGTCGAGCGGCATAGCGCAAATATACCGCTAAATGGAATTATCCGCTCAATTAGTCTGCTAGCCGTCCAGAATTGGGGTGCTTTTTTAATATGTCTTGATCTGGCGCTGTTTGTAGGGCGGGGTGACATAGGCCGATACGAGGCTTTCGTCTCCGTCTTTATCGATCGCCCTGACGCCGAGGACAACCTCGTCGATGTTCACGTTATGGAGGCTGTATTTCGTTACGTCACCGACGAAGACTTCCCTTTCCCATTCGGGTGAAGTGGTCTTGCGCATGACGACGGCGTAGCCCAACAGATCTGGTTCGGGCTGATCGCGATGCCAGCTCATTTCGGCGTTGTAACCTTTGTCGGGCTCCCCTTGCGGTCCCGGTCCCCGGTGCAAAGGAGACGAGAAAGCCCGGCCTTCAGCCGCCGGGCCCGTGTGCAGATCGGGCGGTTCGGGAGCGAGCGCCAAGGATGCAATACCCGCCGCATTAGCTTTGGCGACCAACGCCGTGTACTTGGGATCGGTATTCGCGAAGGTATCTGTTGCCGTGTGTTGATTCGAATAGTTCTCCATGGGCGTGGTGATCCGAACCGCGGCGTAACCGGCTGCGTTGAACGGACTGTGATCGCCGCCTCGACCGAAGCGGTCGTGACGGAAAACCAAATTCACGTCGAAGCCGGGCTGATACCGTCCATTCATCTCGCGCAGATAACGAGCCACCTGGCGCGAGGTGGAGTCGTTCGGTTCTTCCGAATACACGTTGACATAGCGATTGCTGGTTTCACCGTCGCCTGTGACATCGCTGCCGATGATGTCGTTATTAAAGAGCGCCTCTATCTGCTCATGCTTGGCCGCAGCCTCCTCGGCATATGAGCCACTGCCGAATAAACCGTACTCTTCGGCGGCGAAGGCGACGAACACAATTGTCTTGCGGAACTGGTACTGGCTCATGACGCGCGCCAGCTCCATGACGGCGGCGGTACCACTGCCGTCGTCCGTGACACCGGGGGCCGGCGCTCTGACAGTCGCTTCGGGGTCCAATTCGCGGCGCCCGTTCGGCCCCTCCTTATAAACCATGTTGATGGTGTCGTAATGGCCGCTCACCATCACTTCGCGCTCCGGTTCGCCGGTACCGGGTAGAACCGCCACAATGTTCCAGATTTCGACATCACCGGTCATGCGCGTGTTCTGCTTTGCGATGCGATGCTTATCGAAGGAGACCTGGAGCCGAGGATTATAGCCGCGGAACTGGGCCGCGATCCACTCGCGAGCAGCCCCGATTCCATGCTCGGGATCGTTCGTTGCGGAGTATATATTCCGCGTGCCAAAACTCTCGAGCTTCTTTTGAATGCCGGCGATCCGATCCGCGGATACTTGCGAGACGATCGCCGCAACTTGCGGGTTGAGCGACTTTTCGGGCGCGGCTGCGAACACACTGCAGGCTCCAGCCAGCAACAACAAGCTAGCTTTCGTAATGATCATTACTGTCGATTATCGCGTGAAGATCGTTAGGCCATTGCCGCTTCGAACTGCTCTTCGCTGGCAGTTTGCGTCGCGCGCCGTAGCGTGCCGTTCTCTTTGAACTTGACCGAAACCAGCTTTGAAACGCCCGGCTCCTGCATGGTGACTCCATAAAGCGATTGGGCCGCTTCCATAGTCCGTTTGGCGTGGGTGATGACGATGAACTGGGTGTTCTCGGCCATGCGTTCCAGCAATTTTGTGAGGCGCTGAATGTTCGGTTCATCGAGCGGAGCATCAACCTCATCGAGGATGCAGAAGGGGCTGGGCGTGTATTGAAAGATTCCCATGAGCAGCGCCATGGCGGTGAGGGATTTCTCGCCACCCGAGAGCAGCAGGACGCTTTGCAGCTTTTTGCCGGGGGGTGACGCGACGATTTCTATGCCGGATTCGGCCAAATTCTCTTCGTCGGTGAGGCGCATTTCACCAATGCCCCCGCCGAACAGGACTTTGAACATCTCGCGGAAGTTTTCATTAATGGCGTGGAAGGCTTCGCCAAAGCGCTTGCGCGACTCGTTGTCTATTTCGTGAATCGCCTTCTCGGTATCGCGGATGGAATCGAGGAGGTCCTGGCGCTGCACGCTCAAGAAATCCTGGCGCTGCTGGGCTTCTTCGAATTCTTCGAGCGCCTGTGGATTCACCGGGCCGAGCGCTTCAATTTTGCGGCGCACTTCGCCGTACTTACCATCGAGTTCCTGGACAGCCTCCTCGTCGGGGATGGCCTCGACGTTCTCTACCAACTGCGCCAAGGTGATGTCCAGCTCCTTTTGGCAGGTCTCTTCGAGGTGTTTAACGTCGGATTCGGCGCGGGCCAGTGCGACCTGTAATTCCGACCGTTTCTCTTGCGTAACTTGCGCTTCCGTCCGTAAGCGCTTCAACTCTTCTTCGGCTGAGGCCAGGCGGGTACGCAGTTCAGCTTCCTGCTCGGCCAAGGTGTTGACAGTCGCACCGGTGGTAGAGACCGATTCACTCAGTTCGGCGGTTCTAGCTTCCAGTTCGGCGTTGTTGCCCAGGAAATTGGCCCGTTCGTCGATGAGGCGCTGCATTTCATGCATAAGGTGGTCGCGCCGTTTGGCAAATTCCTGAACTTGCGATTCGAGGCGGGCGCGACTGGCGGCCAAAGCCCGGCGACGTTCTTCAAGGCTGGCCAGGTTGGCGCGGACGGTCGCATGCTCTTCGGCGGCGTGCGCCACGGCGGCCTGCAAACCGGTCAAATCTTCACGGCCGCCTTCGAGAGCGGTCTCCTGATCGGCTCTCACCTGTTCTGTTTGAACCAGGGTGGCGCGGTCATGGGCAAGTTTTTCATCGATGCCGATACGATCCTTGGAGAGGCGGTCGAGTTCAAGGCGGGCACGCGAGAGGCGGGTGTGGACTCGCTGCAGCTCTTCGGCCAATTTGCGGCTCTCGTGATCGAGAGCGAGCACGTCCTTTTCCTGCGCCTGCTGTTTGGAACGCAAAACCTCCAGATGCTCGCCCAGATTCGCGATCGCACGCTCCAGTTCGATCACCTGCTGCTGAGCCCCGGTGAGTTCGCGCTGCTTGATTTCTTCGAGGCGTGAGACCTCACGCAGTTCGCGCTTAAGGGCCAACGGACCCGCGCCGGTTTTTTTCCCGCCGCTGATGGCTCGGCCGTGATAGTTCACTCCATCCGTGGTCAGGAACCAGCAATGCGGAAAGCGGGTAGCCAGTTCCTGTCCCAAGGGACGCTCGTTGACCACGTAGCAATTGGAGATGCGAGACAGCGCTGTCAAAGGCAAGCTGCTGAGACCGTTGGTGAAGCGCATAGCATCGGTGAGCTTTGTCACTATGCCCGGTTCGGCGGCGAGTTCGGGGAGTTCATTGGCCTCTCCGTTTTCTTTTCCGGCGCCTTCGACCAGAAATGTGGCGCGTCCGTTCAGGTCGCCGCGCATCAACTCGATGCCACGCTCGGCGTCGCTCCAATCGCGAACAACGACGTACTCCAGCTCGTCGTGGAGAAACTCTTCAGTGGCTTTTTCGACCTGCGGATCGACTTCGAGGAAGTCCGCGAGCACTCCCACAGGACGCAGGTCGCGCGCCTTGCCGCTCTCGACCGCGGTAAAAAGACGCTTCACTGTTTCCGTTGTGTAGCTGCGGTGTTGGATGACTTCTTCGAGCGAATCCTTGCGGGCTTTCACACGCGAAAACTCGCTGCGAAGCTTATCGAGAGACTGCCGGTTGTCGTGCAAAGCGGAGCGCTTTTGCTGTAGTTCCTGCTCCACGCCGTGACGCTGATCGGTAACCGAAATCAGCTCGGTTTGACGGGCAGCGAGGCGTTCGGAGAGCTGTTTTTTCGATTGCTCGAGGCGCGCGAGGTCGCCGGTGGATTGTTGCTCTTCGGCTTGCGCTCGCTCGCGATCGCGGTCTGCGGAGACAAGCTGAGCTTCCATTTGGGTGATGCGGTTTTTGAGCGCGGAAGATTCGCCCAGCAGGCGCAGGACGCTTTGCCGGGAGGCTTCCAGACCTCTTTCTTGCTCCGAGAGCCTGTTCTGAGCCTGCTGCCGCTCAGCGGATTTCGTGTCGAGATCCTGCCGGGCCGCGGCGCACTCACTCTCGATGGACTGGTACTGGACGGTCTGCTCTTCAAGTTCGGCAGCGCGCTCCTCTTGCTGCTTTTCGAGAACTTGCGCTTCCTGCTCGCCGGCATTCAGGCGGCCGTCGATCTGCTGAATCTGCTTGAGCTGGTATTCGAGGCGCCCGCGCACGCGTTCCGCTTCCACATGCAAGTCGGCCAGTAGTTTGCGCGCGGCGGTTAGCTCCTGCTCAGTGGCATAGGAGGTTTCGAGCACTTTGGACTGCTCGGTTTCGCGCTCCGCAATGCCCTGATGCAGCGTGGCGAGTTCAGCGGAGGCGAGGTTTAGGTCGATGGCGACTTTGGCGCTCTCGCGCTCCAGCATGCTGAATTTCGCCGCAAGAATCTGGCGCAGGTAGCCGGTGGCTTCGCTCTTCAGTTCGCCGTATCGCTTGGTTTTCGCGGCCTGGCGCTTGAGGGAGTTCACCTGGCGCGTGACTTCTTCGAGGATGTCGAAGACGCGGGACAAGTTCTGCTTGGCACTTTCGAGCTTGGCTTCGGCCAAGCGCTTGCGCGTCTTGAATTTCGTGATGCCGGCGGCTTCTTCGACGACGGCCCGGCGGTCCTGCGGCTTATTACTGAGAATTTGACCGATACGGCCCTGCTCAATGATGGCGTAGCTTTCGGGTCCGAGACCGGTGCCGAAAAAGAGGTCCTGAATGTCGCGCAAACGTGCCAGCTTGCCGTTGATCAGGTATTCGCTTTCGCCGGAGCGGTAGAGGCGGCGTGTGATGGTGATTTCACCAGTGCGTTCGGCGGTTTTGAGGGACGTCGCGCAAAACGGCCGTGATGTCAAACGCCCCCCGCAAAGAGCGTCGGTTCCTTTTCCTGCCTCGGGGCGCGCATTCACGTCCTTTGCGCTCTCTAGGGCGTCTGTCTTTAAGGGTGCGTGCTCAAGATGACCATTTGCATGGGCGATGCCGTTCTGGGTGGGGGCGGTTTCAGGGTCAGCCGAAGCGGCTTCGGGGGCATCGTGGTGGACAGGAGAGACCGCCAAGTCCGCTGCCGCGAGAGCCCTTTCATCCGGTACCAGGGTCATCGTCACGGCAGCCAGACCAAGCGCCTTCCTATCGCGAGTGCCGGCAAAGATCACGTCTTCCATGCGGGCGCCGCGCAGGCTTTTGGCCGACTGCTCGCCCAAGACCCAGCTAATGGCATCGCTGAGGTTCGATTTGCCGCATCCGTTAGGCCCGACGACGGCAGCAATACCGCTGCCGTTGAACTTCATCTCCGTCCGTTCGTAGAACGATTTGAAGCCTTGTATTTCAACGCGCTTAAGTTTGAGCAAAACCTGCTCCCCTTCCTGGAACTATTCTCGGGGTGTCTTTATCGTAACTGGGGATAGGAACAGTGTAAAGGACTCGCAATACCTGAAGTTGTGCAGATCCTCTGGAAATATCTATATATTGGGGTGTTGGTCCTGTCGTGCCCTACATTTATCGAAATAGTACCCGGCTCTATTGGAATGAACTCGGATCCGGTCCGCCGATTCTGCTGATCATGGGCCTGAGCTTTACGCATGAGATGTGGGCACGGGTGTTGCCGGGCCTGACCAGTCGGTATCGAGCGATCTTTTTCGATAATCGCGGGATGGGCCGGAGCGATGTCCCGCCGGGACCGTACTCGATTCGGCAGATGGCGGACGATGCTGTTGCCGTTCTGGACGGGGCCGGTGTTTCGGCCGCACATATCGTGGGAGCCTCGATGGGAGGAATGATTGCGCAGGAGTTGGCGCTCCGGCAGCCGGACCGCGTACTGAGCTTGACGCTGGGTTGTACCAGTTATAGCGGCTTGTTTGCTCGTTGGCCTCACTTTCGGTTTTTGCCGCGGCAAGTGCCATGGTCCCGGTCTGAACGGCTGGAACGCGAGCGGGCGTTGCGCGGATTGCTGTACGCCGATACCACCCCCGAAGAGCGCATTGAAGAGGACCTGCGGCTTCGTTGTCAGTGTAATTGGTCGTATCGCGGCTTCTTCAATCAATTCCTGGGAATCGTGCGCTGGACGTCGTATTACCGGCTGCCACGGCTGCGAGTCCCCACGCTGGTAATGCATGGCGATCAGGATCACCTGGTTCCTATGGAGAACGGACGAACGGTGGCGTCCCGTATACCCGGTGCGCGGTTTGAATTGATTCGCAATGCGGGCCATATTTTGACGACCGATCAGCCGGAAGCGTGCATCGAGGCGATGGTGACGTTTTTGAAGGAGTGCGTCGAGCTCCACCAATGAGACTGCGGACGCGCTACCGCCTTGGGGGTTTCAAGCTACCGTGCGTGAGTGCCGAATTTTGAGCGATCAGGCGGCTTTTGCAGCCTCCAGCGTCTTGCAGACGCTTTTCTCGTGCTTTGCTGATTTCAGTGGCCCCGAACGACCTTATCATGCTGGTTAGCACGGAGAAGGAAGGTGACGCCTATCTGGTAGTGACGCATGATCTTCCTGCGTTGCGGCGGTTTCGTGAATGGGTGGAGAGCCGGTCCGATCCGTTCGCGCCGAAAGAGGAACCGGCTGTAGGAGCGCGGGGTCGAGTGGAAGCGGCGTTCGATCCGGCGGCAACGCAAGCGATGCCGCCTGTTTTGCGAAACGAACCCAATCCTGTAACCGTTAACAAAATGGTTTTACCGAACGAACCCACCACAGAGCCGCCGGCCGCGCCTCCGCCGACAGGTCCCGAACCGGGCGAGTTTACTCGCGTGTTTCGACCTTCGAGTGCAACTCCAGTGCAGCGGCCGCCGGTTTTGCGAAACGAACCCAATCGCGTAAAGGTTGAAGGGCCTGTTTTACCAAACGAACCCACGCCTCCGCCGGCGAGTGCTGAATCGGGTTAGGCCTCCCAGTGCGGCTCCGGTGCAGCCGCCGCCTGTTTTGCGAAACGAACCCAATCCGGTACTCGTTGAGAAGCCGGTTTACCGAACGAACCCACGCCACGTCCGCCGACACGTCCTGAACCGGGTGAGTTCACTCGGATGTCTCGGCCTCCCAGTGCGGCTCCGGTGAATCCGCCGTCTGTTTTACGAAACGAACCCAATTTCGCTCCCCCCCAGCGGTCCGGTTTCCCGAACGCAACCGAGTGAGTTCACGCGCATGTTTCAGACGCCGGCTGCCGAAAAGCCAGCACCGATCGCGCCTTCGGCTCCGAAGTCAACGAGCGGCGCGGGTGAGTTTACCAAGATCTTCAGCAACCCGCTGCCGACCACCCCTCGCGCCGAAAAGCTGGATGGGACACAGGCTGTCAGTCAGGAGACCGCGCCAAGGCGTCCGGCGAGTGATTTCACACAGATGTTCGGGCAAGCGCAGAATCCTGCAACGCCGGGGAGGCGCCTGAGATAAATGCGGAGGCAACCGGGATATTCACGGGACCGAAAATTCCGACAGGCGGTTCGGCACCACCGCCCGCACCTACCGGACCCAGCGAGTATACCCGGATGTTCGGGACACCGGCAGCAGCATCCGGGTCCCACGAGACGGGCTCCGAAGCGCCAAAGGCCGAGCAGAAGCCAGCAGCGGCACAAAAAGTTCAGGCCGACACTAAATTCTGGCCGCTTGTGATCGTGCTGGCCATACTGGTGATTGCGGCGATTTTGCTTCTGGTTTACGTTCTGAAGAAGCACTAGAGAGGTGCTCGGGCTTTCTGGCCCTGGCAGGTCAGGGTTCAAGCGACGCCGGGTGTTCGACGGCACTCTGCAGCTAGACGCGATGGCAGCAAAGCGACCGGGAACGTGGTCTGGCACTCTTGGTAATGCGCGACCCATTACTGGAACGCCGCGCGATGCTTACGTGGCGCTGAGCTTCTACGCCCACGGGGGTCGAGGGAACAGATTGGCGACACGGGCACGCCACGGCGACGCGGAAGCCGTAGTGAAGAGGCGATAGACCACGCGCGCGGGCGTATCAACCTTCGATGACGATGAATCTGACCACGCCTGAAGCTATAGCGTTCCTGCTGGGCGTGCCGCTGTGTCTGACTTTGGTTGCTCTCGTTGTCAGCTGGCGGTACCGTCTGCAGGTCCAGACTGCGATGGCGGAAAATTCTGACGCTGGTTTTGAGAGTACCGGTTCAGACCAGGCGGAGTCCGCGAACGGCAGCGTCCTCCTGCCGGATTTGGCGATCCGCTGGATTCACGCCGAGAGCGACCCGGCAGAACCGTCCGGTCCACTTTACAAAGCGATCGCGCTAGGCCAGATCCGACAGCGCCGCAACTGGACCTTTCTGGCAGTCTGCGGCGCGGCCACTCTTCACCTGGTTCTTTCGAGCATCGCGGTGGTCTCGTCGCTCGAGCATGTAAGCCTTTGGTTGCATCTTTTGTACGCGTACGGTCTTGCGCTGCCCACGCTGGTGCTTTGCCTCTTCGCGATTTCCGGTTCGCTGCGGGTGTGGCTGGTCTCTTTGCTCCTCTATACAATCGTCGGACTGGCTTTTGTTCCGATGGTGCATCGCATCTCCCACTTGTCGGGGTTCGTGGAAGTCCTCAGCGAGATTGTCGGCGCACAGATTCTTGCTCTGGTCTTCGTCGTTTCGAAAACGCTGCGCCCGATCGCTGGTTTTATCTCAGCTCTAGTGCTATTCGGCGTTCTGGAGACTGGGATCCTATTCGCTTTTTACCGGAGCTCGATGATTTCAGGTTCGTTAAGGCCAGGTACTTACCCATTTATGTCTTCGCTCCTTTCAAACATACTGGGCATCTTTTGTTTTATCTCTGTAATTAGGAGCAGATCCATGTTCAGGCGTTACCTGGGTCTAGTGGCGGTCGCAGCCGGCGCGTTCGGGATGGAAAAGATCTGGCCCCCGCTCGCCCGTTATGCCGATGTGGTGGAGGCGCTACCGTTCCTGGTGCTGTGTTGCGCATTGGTCTGGCTCATTTTCCGCGCTCTCAAAGCCATTCAATCTCGCCGCATCGTGACGAGTGACCTGCTGCACTTCTACCTCGGGTGGGGTCTGCTCACGTATTTCGATATTGGGCTGGCCAGTTCCGGGAACCATCGGGGTCTACCGTGGCGCGTCGCACTGGCCGCGGCAGCGTTTCCCGTTCTCGTGATGGTTCTTCAGTTCCTGCTCTGGCACTACTCGCGCAAACTGGAACGCTCGCCCGTTAAGCGCCTTCTTCTGCTGAGGGTTTTCGGTCGTCCCCGCGCGGCCTTCACTTTGTTTGAACTGTTGAGGGACACGTGGCGGCTGTTTGGCTCGATCGATCTGATCACGGGGCCCGATCTCGCTCCTTGGATTGTGACTCCCGCGATGTTTGAGGCTTACCTGCGGGGGCGCGTGAAGGATCTTTTCCTGAAATGCTCCGAAGAAGCGGAGCGCGAGATAAGCCGTCTTGACCGCAGGATTCTAAGTGACGGCCGCTATCCGATCAATGAACTCCGCTGCTTCTCGAACGTTTGGCGGTTCGCGGTACAGCGAGTGGCCGCGCACGCGGATGTCGTGCTCATGGACCTTCGCGGTTTCACAAACAGCCACCGCGGTTGCGTGTTCGAATTGACGCAGCTGCTGAACCTGCTTCCGCTGGCACGCATTCTTCTGGTGAGCGATAAGCGAAGCGATGTGGAAGCTCTGACGAACGTGATTCATCATGCCTGGGCAAACCTCTCCACGACAGCGCCCGGCCGAAGCTGCGCCAGCCCGGAAATTCAGGTTCTCGTTTTGGAGAGCCTGAACCCCGCCGCTCAAAAACTGCTGGCAAGCCGCCTACTGATCGCAGCAGGCACTTAGGGATATTTAGGCGCTTTCGTGTGGGAGCGATGAGATGCTGAGCGTGGTGAGCTGTCCGGGGACGAGCAGTGGGAAGGAGCGACCTTGCTGCGACGCCACAATCGGCATTACGATTCGTAATTCATCAATTTTGTAAGCACCGCAGATGTGATGGTTGCATGCACGCTGAGTGACGTCTACGACGGGGTCTTGTGCCCTCTGGCCTCTTCTGAGCAGATGGAATCCAGCGTCGCGATCAGTAAAAGGCAAAGCTGGCTTTTCGCCTGTGAATGTGGTGTTACTCAACCCTGCGCGACTACTCGTTTCTAATACCAGCTTCCGGATGGCCGACTATCGTGGAACTGAGCGGAAAGGGCCTGATCACTTCGTTCCCGCAGATATAGCAAATCACCTTACTGATGATGCAGTGCCTGTGAAACGTTTACGCGGAGAGCCCGCCGTGCCGGAATCAGGGCCGCCAGTAGGAGCATTCCCATCAGAAACAGAATGGCTCCGGCATAGCTCATCACATCCAAGTTGCTGACCCCAAACAGCGCGCGCCGCAGAATCTTTGAACCCATCGCCGCCACCGAAGCTCCCAGCACGACCCCAACCGCCGACGGCCATAAAAATTGGCGCAGAACCACCTGCACAACGCTGCGGCCGCTCGCTCCCACTGCCAGCCGGATCGCAATGTCCTTGGTCTTTTGCCACACTGTGAAGCTCGCCAGGCCAATCACGCCCACGCTCGCCAGCAGCACCGCCACAAACCCGCTTAAGCTCACCGCGCCAGCCAGCTCCGCCATCTGCGCTGCGTTCTCGTTGTAGAGAGTTTTGATCTGACTAATTTCCGGGAACAGTTTCGGATCTAAGGCCGCGCTGATCTGCTTCGCCGCTTTCGACACATCTGCTAGTGGTCCGTCTGCGCGAACGACCAGCGCCATTGCCGCCATTTGATCCTGCATGGCCGGCCAGTATTGCTCCACGGCATCGTCATCACTGAGCGCGTTCACACGCGCATCGCCGACCACACCCACCACTACATCCTTTGCTGCGTCGCCCATTCGCTGGCCCAGCGGATTCTGTCCGGGCCACTGCCGTCGGGCGAACGATTCGCTCACCACAACGACGTTCTTCTCTCCTGCCGCAAACGCGCGCCCCAGCAGCACTGGAATCTGCATGGTTTCGAAGAAACTAGGCGTAACCCAGTTTGGATAGATCCGCACCGGCTGGCCGTGTATCTCCACATCCTCGCGCGAAACGGCATGTCCTAGGGGAGGGAGCAATACCAGCGCAGTCGATCGCACACCCGGCACACGCTCCAGCCGCCTCCGTATCTCATCCAGATATGCTTTCGCCGCCGCAGGCTGGTAACCGTGTTGCGCCATCTGCCCGTCAATGGTGAGTAACCTTTCAAACCCGAATCCAGGGTAGGTGTACAGAGCATGTTGCGCTCCGCGCACCAGCAATCCCGCCACAATCAAGAGCACGCAACTGCCCGCCACCTGCGCCGCGACGAGCATCTGCCGTGCCAGCGTCTTGTGCTGCCCCTGCCGCGCAATCTGGAAGGCCGGGGCAAAACCGAATAGGATCGCAGAAACAAAACTGACGCCCAACGTGAATAGCATCACCCGGAGATCCGGGGTCGCACTCAACCACTTTGGTGCATCGAGTTCCCGCAAAGCGATCCACACGACAGCGCATCCCAAAGTTAAACCCACGCTGCCGCCCGCGAGTGCCAGCAGCAAGCTCTCCGTGATCAATTGCCGAAAGATTCGCATCCTGCTTGCACCAATCGCCAGCCGAATGCCCATCTCTTGCTGCCGCTGCACAGCTCGCGCCAGCAACAGGGCTGCCAAATTCCCGCATGCTACCGCCAAAATGAGCAGCGTCAACACACTGACCATCGCCGCTACCTGAAACATATCGGGCCGCATGACTTGCAAATGGCCCCCCCGGGAGACTTGCAGAAACTCGTTCTCCCAAACCGCCGTCGGGTGCTCACGCCGCAGCTCATTGGTGAGCGCCAGCAATTCCTGCTCCGCCGTGGCGATGCTAACGCTTGGCGCCAATCTGCCCCACATACGCACGCTCGGCTTATCAAAGTCCGTCAACATCGTGCTTCCGTCGAATAAGTACGGCTGCTCACTTATTGGCATCCAAAGATCCGGGTGCTGTCCGTCCAAGGTTGCGACGTCTTCCGGCAGCACGCCTATGACTTGCACCGGCTTGCGGTTCACATGGATCGCGCGTCCGATCACTTTCGGATCGCCGCCAAAGCGGCGCTTCCACAGTCCGTAGCTAATCACTGCCACCGGCGGACTCTCCGGTTTACCGTCGAAGACTTGGTTCAGCAGTCTTCCAGAGGCTGTCTTCGTGCCTAACTCGGCGAAGTAATTCGCAGTAACAAACGAACTGCTCGTTCCCTGGATATCGCCTTCGATTTGGAGCGGCGGGACACCTAGGACCGCCATTGCCGCCGCCAAAGTTCGCGATTGGTCTTTGTAAAACAAGAACGATGGATACGGCATTTCGCTCGTATAACTCGTCGGTGACCGCCTCTCGAGTCGCACTAAGCTCTTTGCGTCCGGTACTGGCATGTACTCCAGCGCCAGCATGTCGAACAGGCTGAACGCCGCGATGTTGATTCCGATGCCCACAGCCAGCACGAGGACCGCCGTCAGCGTAAATCCAGGCGTTCGCGCCAGCACTCGAATCCCATACCGCAGATCCTGCCCCAACTGGTCGAGCCACATCCATCCCCAGGCCTCCCGGGCCTCCTCGTGCAACCGCAGTACGCTACCGAAGTTTGTCCGGTTCGCCTGCCTCATCATTTCGCGATGAGCCTCCATCTCGCTGCTCAGTTCGCGATCCATCTGCCGCCGCTGCAGCAGATAACGCAATCTCCTCAGAAACTCGAACACGGCGCCATTCTCCTTTTAGGCTGTCCGCAGAATGTCCTGGATCGCTTGCGCACAGCGGTCATATTCCCTCACTTCTGCTTTCAACTGCTCCCGCCCTTTTTTCGTGAGCTGGTAGAACCGAACTTTCCGATTTGTCTCCGAAACTCCCCACTCCGCTGTTACCCAGCCCTTCAATAGCATTCGCTGAAGGGTCGGGTACAGTAGCCCTTCCTCCACCGCCAGCACCTCGCTTGAAAGCAACGCAATCCGTTGCGCGATGGCATACCCATGGAGCGCCTCCGAATGCAGGACGCGTAAGATCAACAACGGCAAAACTCCAGGAGGCATGCTGCCGTTAGGCGTATAGTTAACAGGCATAACGAGATTATGCCACAGACGCGCTTTGTTCAGGTGAATTGTTCCGAAGTGCGTCCGTACTTAAGCCAGCCGTAGGCATCATTTTCGAGTTGTTGGCGAACGACGGGCAATTCGGAAACTGACCGTAATTCGGCACGCATAGATCGCGAAATACGGCCTAGGGTGGAGTTTGACCGGCGCCCTAAGAACAGACTGAATAAGCTGATCAGCAAAATCAGCTCAAGATGATCTTGCGCGCTTGTCCCTCTGGGTCATTTACCATTCGGCAATCGTTGTCCCAGAGCATGGTCTTATTTGTTTCGGGGTCGGACGGTTCCCAAGCAATCCCGGGTATGCTGGGCTTGCCGTTCGCTGCGAAAGCCGCCCAGGAAGAAGCCATCTTCTTCGCAAGTATCTGAGCTTCTGTTGTGTTGCCGGTTCCTTGTTCGCAGCGCTTCGTATTGTCGAAGCAGAATTGCAGCTCGGAAGTATGCCAAGCCCCGGGCAGGCCGTCAAGAATGGGAGTCTGCCATGTGAAGTAGTACGTGTAAGCGGGCGCGGCATGAAGGTCGTGCTTGAGCTTAGCCATCTTGACAACGTTGTTTCGCATGGACAGCCCATTGAGCCCGGGGCGGCCCGAACATATGTAGGACAGAGTTTGTATTCTCTTCTCCGGGTAGGCTGTCTTCAGTGTCGCGACAATCGCAGTAGCCTTTTCTTCGCCATACGTTTTTGCCAGATTTGCATGCCACTCCTGTTCGGTGGGACGGGACGACATCTGATTGCCTTCCTCGCTGACGGAACCTATTAGCATCGGCACATTCTTCGACACTTGCGGAGCGGCATCGAAGAATGACCTCATGTTGATCACCTTGCCATCGACGCAGGGTGACCAACCGACGCGAGGCTTTCCGGGAGCTCCGGGGCCCATCACTGTTCCGGGAGGATTGATCTTCGCCGCGGCAGCATTGCCCGCCGCCATCAGCTTGGACCATTCCATCTTCTGGAGCGACTGAATGTCGTTTGAGGTAAGACCAAGGTCTTTCATGACCAGGCGGGCGAGCTCCTTTTGCTGCTCGCGGGTGGGGATGTTGCCACCGCCTCCGGACTGGGCTGAGGCGCAATGGAACAGACCTGAGGCGGATGGCATGCCCATCAGAGTCGTGACCTTGGATCCGCCGCCAGACTGGCCGTAGATCATCACACGATCGGGATCACCGCCGAAGTTCTCGACGTTTTCACGGACCCATCGCAACGCCGCAACCAAGTCCGTCATGCCCACATTGACGGAGTCTTCATACGCCGCGCCCCCGATTTCGGAGACGTCGAAAAAGCCCAGGATGTTCAAGCGATGATTCACCGACACCTGCACCACATCGTGATGCCGCGCCATCTGGGCGCCATCATGCGAGGGCAGTTCATACGAAGAACCAAAGCTGAACCCTCCGCCATGCATGTAGAACATCACAGGACGCTTGCCGCTCAGGCTGGGCGTCCAAATGTTCAGCTTGAGCATGTCCTCGCTTTGCCAGCCGTCGTCCCAATCGAAAAGAAAGGTCTGCTCGATGCTGGTCCATGGGTGCAAGGTTTGCGGGCAATTGGCGCCGTAGGCCAGAGCTGGATACTCGTCGCTCCAGGGCGCGGGCGGTTTTGCAGGCAGCCAGCGGTTTTCTCCGGCCGTTGTCTGGCCGTACGGCACGCCTTTGAACGCGAAGACTCCGTCAGCCTCGAATCCTCGCACTTTGCCGGATTGCGTTTTCGCAACGGCGGAACGCGGCGTGGAGCAGTTCCCGGATTCCTGGTGCGCTCCGGTTTTTATGCTGTCGGAGGCGAGTGCCAACGGTTCGCCCGTGGCGCCCAGGCCCGCGGTCGCTGCTAGAAGCAGCGCATTTCGGCGGCTGAGAATCGTAGGATTGAGCGGTCTAGGCATGAAACTCCTGTCCCTGTTGAATGCGGGTCGATGCGCCGCTGCTCGGCGTTGACGACTTACTGCGGGGTGTCATAGGCACGATTTCTGATTACTGTATCGCAGCCATTCTCGGCATTCAGAGGCGCAAAAAAGGTTGGACGACAGCGGCATCACAGTTGGACTCGTCTTGGCAGTTGATCTGTGTCGTTATGAAGCCATATAGGCTTTGCCGCGGTTTGTGACGATTGAACTCGGCATCCCAAACTGCACATCGTTGAATGGGGCATAGATCGCGAAATACGGCGAAGGGTAGATCTACCCTTCCGGACTACAGAACGGTAATCAAGCATTTGTCCTCAATTCAATGGGCTGGTTCGCCGCCTCTTTTCGACCGCAGCCGTGGCACAAGAGGTGAGCAAAAGAACCATTTCGCGGAAAGACACACCATTGGCGTTGATGTCGCAATCTTTCATTTAGTAGGAATGGGCACTTCTGGGGCCGAGCACTCCGGGAGCAAGGTTATGACGCACCGTTGATGCCTGCACACTAATGTAAAGCCGTATGCAAAAACAAACAAGAACGACGCGCCTAGTGCAGGCCGACGAGACCCTAACAAAGGAACACACACACGAGTCGCTGCGGTAGCAAGCCACGGCCCGGAATGCGTTGCCGTACTTCTGGTACCAGTTAACTAAAGATCGAGGAAGGCCAAAGCTTCGGGACCCGCTTTGGTTCATAATTGGTTGACTGTAGGAGGATCTGTGACAGCACGCAGAAGTGTGGTTGTGTGTTTCCTGATGGCTGGTCAACTCTTGATTGCTGGCGACGTGAGTTATCAACAAACGACGAAGATCACTGGGGGATCGATCACAAGCATGATGAAGTTTGCCGGAGCTTTCAGCAAAGATGCCCGCAAACTCGGGCAGCCCATCGTCACCACTGTCGCTGTCAAAGGCAATAAAATGCTGCGATCAAGTGAGGACAGTAGTCAGATCACGGACCTCGATGCTGAAACCATCACGCAGATCGACAAGGTGAAACACGAGTATTCGGTCGTCACCTTCGCACAGATGAAGGAGGCTGCGGAGCGTGCGATGGAGAAGGCGAAGAGTGAGCAGGCTAAGGCCGAATCGAAGTCTACGGGTTCGCAGCCGGCAAACGATTCAAATGTTCAGGTTAGCTTCGATACGCATGCGCGGAAGACGGGTGCTTCCAAGCAAGTCTCCGGTTTCGATACGACAGAGGTGATCCTGACGGTGAATGTTAACGGAACGGATAAGAGTACTGGGCAGCAAGGCGCGCTGGCTATTGCCAACGATATGTGGATGGCTCCGGCGGTTCCGGCATACGAGGCGGTTCGCGAGTTCGAGAGGAAGCTCGCCTTGAAGATGGGCATGACGTTTACTGCGAGCCCAGATTTAACGGCCATGGTTCACCAGGCACAGTCGAGTGACGAGCTGAAGGCGATGGCAAACGAGATGAGTCAAATCCAGGGTGTGCCGGTTCTCCAGGTTATGCGCATGGGAATGACAACCGATGGCAAACCGTTGCCCGCGGCAAGCGAGGCTCCGCTGCCGCAGCAAAGCGCGGCGCCGAGTCTGCGCAGTGCTCTTACCAGCAACCTCCCATTTGGTGGTTTCGGACGCAAGAAGAAGCAGCCGGACACCGCGTCCCCTGATGCTTCTTCAACCCAAGGCGGAGAGGCTCAACCACAATCGGCAGTCCTTGTTGAATCAACCACCGAGTTGGGCAACTTTACTGAACATGTCGATCCTGCTGTGATGGGAGTGCCTGCGGGATATAAGCTGGTCGTCGCTCCTGGGATGCAGCAATAGGAGCGCGGTCTTCAGCAACTTCGTGTCGATGCGGCTGACGACGCGCCGCTAAGTGTCCCACTCGCCGCTGGAACGATTACGCCCACGGCAGCAAACAGAATTTGATGATCTCTGCTGAGACTCAATGACGCGCATGCGTCCGCCGGGCCAGCGGCTTCGTGCAAACGCGAATACGGAGATGGCGGGGCCGTGTGTAACGGCCAAGTGTTTACCGACAGAATTCCACTTGGACGTGTTGTCGTGCGTCGCGTTCCGGTTGATTCTTCGCCGCTATCGAATTTGTAGTTGTTGTTGGGCTTTCTCCGCTCTGCGAATGGATCTGGTCACAGACGTGCGCACGCGGGGGAACTCTGTGTGCGGCGCAGGAATAAGATGACAGGGTGAAGAGTCGTCGTTTGCACACCCGGTCGAGCGCCCACTTACGCGCGATGGACTGATGGATGCCGTCACTCTCCACGTGTTGCTCGTGGTCTTTGTTGCCACTCTGATTCGATCGGCTTTCGGATTCGGCGAAGCCCTTTTCGCCGTTCCCTTGCTCGCTTTGCGCCTTCCTCTGGAAATTGCCGCTCCCGTGGCGGTGCTGATATCCATCACCATCGCGGGCGTCGTCGTCGCTCAGGATTGGCAGAAGATCCATTGGCGCAGCACTGGATGGCTCGTGTCAGCCACGCTGCTCGGCATCCCGCTTGGCCTTTTACTGCTGACAAGCAGTCATCAGCGGGCCGCCAGGGTGACGCTGGCGATCCTGATCATGGCGTTCTCTGTGTACCTACTGGGGGGAAGCACACTGCCCGAACTCAAAACCGACAGCCTGCCGTTGCTTCTCTCCTGCGGCCTCTTTGCCGGCGTGCTCGGAGGCGCGTATGGCATGAACGGTCCCCCGCTGGTGATCTATGGAGCGATGCGCCGCTGGTCCGCTCAGCATTTCCGCGCTACCTTGCAAGGATATTTTCTGCCCGCCAGCATTCTAGGAATGGCCGGGTATTGGTTCAAAGGACTGTGGGTTCCTGCCGTGACTCACTATTACCTGCTTTCGTTGCCCGCCACCGTCCCGGCGATCTTTCTTGGGAGAGTAGTCAATCACCGGCTGCGCGGAAACTCATTTTTGAAAGCTGTGTATGTTTGCCTCGCCGCCGTAGGAGCAGCGTTACTCATTCAGAGTGTTCAGGAGGGAAGTCTCTAGCGGCGATGGGATCACCGGTTGGCCAGCCAATAACCGTTCAACAATCCCCAGTCGTATTGCTGTTCCTTCCACGGCACCGTGTCGCCATATTGCCACCAGGCGAAATTTGCGGTCGCGTCGGGATCCCTGCCGTGATCCGGATCGACCTGAGCACGGTTTGGTTTGAGCAGGTTTTTGAGGGTAAGAAGCGAGTGCACCCCAGGCGCTGAATGGCATGCGACACACCTTTCGAGAATTGGAAGAGGCGACTCGATGCCGTCCTGTTTGGAATGTTCGAAAGCATCGCGGCCGTGTGTTTGAAAAGTCGGGAACTCTGCGTCAACAGGAGCAACGGGATGCAAGCCCCCGCTGTTTCCTTTCAAAAGCTGCGCTTGGCTCAGTCTGATTTCGTAAAAATTCTGCTCGGTGCGGGCGGCGGGGAAGTCAACGTCGCTGTTGTTTTCGTCGCGTCGTGAGGTGATTGCCCGGTATACGCGGAATTGAATGCTTTCCGTGATGGGAGTGGAGACGAGAGTGCCGTCGGAATCGAAAAGATTCATTTGCCGCAACAGCGCAACTTCTGTGCCTACCGGGAATTGAGGCAGGTTGGGATTTTCGCCGTGGTCGATGCCATCGATTTCACTCGCGATCCAAGGCTCAGGAGCGTTCCAAAGCGTGCGGAAGTAGTCCAGAGTGGCTTGGCGGCCTTGCGGAAGGTGGACGAATACGAGGAAGCTGGAACGCCCGGAGAGCGCGTGCGCATGCGTCTCCGCAACCGGCTGCCACTCCGCGGTTACTGGCACCCACGGGCCATGGGGCTCAAGCAGATCAGCCGGCAGGAAGGGGCGTTCGGGGTGCGCGGCATCGTACTGCTTCGCGAACACTTCGGACGCAACGGCTTGGGCGTAATTATCGGGTAAGGACGATAGCTCTTGCGGAGTGAGCGCCAGGCGATGCAGGATTTCGGCTAATCGAATCTGTAATTCCTGACGTTCCCGTGAATGATCGTCGCGCGTGAGTGCAGACCAATCGAAAATCGCCCAGAGGTCCCGTTGCAGTAAAGCTCTTTTCAGCGGACTGTGGATTTGCGTTTCGGCGTGAGTGCGCAAGAATTCATCAAGAATCTGCAAGGCAAGTCGATGCGATGGGCCGGTGAGCAGATGTTTTGTATCCAGCCAAAGCGGCGGATCGAGGGCATCCTCCCCGTACGCGATTGCTGGAGGATCGTCACGTATCCAAAGAGCACTGTAAAGGCGATTCACGATGTTGCGCGGATTGGCGTCGAAGACTGCAGCTCCGTAGAAGTCCGCTGACGAGAGAAAGAAGAAAAGAAGCACTGTTGCAAAGCGGTTCAACCTTTTCGTCCTCCTCTCCCAGAGCTATAGCACGATTGCGGTGATTAGTCGGCGGGTACTTTGGTACATTTGTACCAATGAGTGAAAACCCGCGCAGAATACAATCTGAGCCTGTCGAAGTGGAGCGGGTGCAAACAGGTGTTCGCCTGGAGCGGCGATTGCTGAAGGTTCTGAAAGCGCTGGCGGAACTGAAAGACATGAGCATGGGCGAGCTGCTGGAAGGCATTGTGCTGCACGCGTTTGAAGGGAAGGCACCGTTCGCTCCGCAAACCCTCAAGGAAATTGAGCAACTGAGGCAGCTTTACGGGATGAGGCTGAAAGCTTCGGATAGTCACAAATTGAAGGAGCGGAAGTCATGAGTGTGATGCGAAGCGGGCTGGCCGTATTGGCCGCCGCTGTATTTTGCTGCCCCATGAAGATCAACAGCGAAGAAGGGACAGCGCGTTTTGTGCACGTAAGCAACTCGTTTTCGTTAACGGTGCATGCGCCGTATGGGGAAACCGCGCCGCTATTCGGTCCAAACGGTGAGCGGGCATGGAGCGATGGAAACTGGGACCCAGTTTTCTTTTACCCGCAGCCGGGTCAGGACGTCCCCGGCTCGGTGTTCGCCATTCGGCACGGCGCGATGAAGGCCATTTGGGTGAACACGGCGTTCGATATGGAAGCTCGCCATTTCCAGTATGTGTATTTTCTGCCGGGAGCTCTGGTAACGACGATCGATGTCGCATTGATTCCCATTGACGATGGCAATACGAAGGTGACCGTTGTGTATACACGAACGGCGCTAGATCCGGCGGCAAACGATCACGTCAAAGAACTCGGCGAGCACGACAGCCGGAGTGGCAAGCATTGGGAAGAATCAATTAACAAATATCTTCGGAACCGGCGGCGTTAAGACACCCCCTATCCGGGCGAGAAAGAGAGAACTTTTCGCTGCCCGCTTCCGTCTTCACAGAGCGACGGCCTTGGCAGCATTCTGCCCGGCAAAAGGAGTTCTCGCCGTATGAGTCTGTGGCAAGACGCCCGCTTCGGCGTGCGCACTCTGTGGAAAGACAGGACAGCCCTGACGCTGGCGATTGTGGCTCTGGCGCTGGGTATCGGCTCCGCCACGGCGATTTTCAGCGTGATCGATAACGTTCTGCTGGAGCCCTTTCCGTATCGGGACGGACAGCGGCTGGTTGCCATTCAAATCCACGATTCCACCAGCAATCAGCCGTTTGGCCGGGAAGCGTTCTCGCCTCCCGAATTTGTCGATTACCAGGCGCAGAACCACATTTTCGACGGTGTCATTGGCATTTATCAAGACCGAGTCGTGTGGACGGGGCCGGGCGCGCCTGAATCCTGGCTTGCGGCGTACGTCACCGGCAACACGTTTCAGTTCCTCGGTGTGGCTCCGCTGCTGGGACGCGCCGCGACTCCGCAAGATGCCAAACCGGCTGCGCCGCCGGTGTTCGTCATGAGCTACAAGCTGTGGCAAAGAGACTTTTCCGGCGATCGCTCCCTTGTTGGCAAATCGTTTACTATAGACGGCCAGGCCCGTACGTTGATCGGCATCATGCCGAAGCGGTTTGCGTTGTGGGGCGCCGATGTATGGGTGCCCACCACGGTGAATGCGGCGGACACCGATCCTAACGCGCAGTTCTTTTTTCTTCTGGGCCGCCTTAAACCCGGTTTAACAATAAACGCGGCTGAGCCGAGCATTCGCGTTCTCGCGCGGCACATCTCGCAACAGTATCCGAAGCTCTATCCCAAACAGTTTGACGTCCGTTTGCCGACCCTGGTCGATAACGTTGTCGGCAGATTTACCACAACTCTCTACACAGCTCTCGCCGCAGTCGGTTTGCTGCTGCTCATCGCCTGCGCGAATGTCGCCAATTTGCTGCTTGCTAAAGCGACAGCGCGTGAGAAAGAGTTCGCCATTCGAAGCAGTCTGGGCGCGGGGCGATGGCGGGTGGTGCGCCAACTGCTGATGGAGAGCGCTTTGCTCGCCTTGCTAGGGGCGGCTTTCGGGTGTGTGGTGGCGTGGCTGGGACTCAAAGGGCTCATGGCGGTGCTTCCCGCTTTTACGTTTCCGGACGAAGCGCTGATCAACCTCAATGTTCGTGTGCTGGCCGCAACCATCCTGGTGGCATTGTTCACGGCGCTGCTTTTCGGGCTGGCACCCGCTCTCGGCTTGTTCACATCGAATTTGACGGAACCATTAAAGGCTGGCGGACGCGGAAACAGCGGCTTTCGCCGGGGCCGGTTGCGCAGAATTCTGATCATTTCGGAAGTCGCGTTGTCGCTGGTGCTGCTCACCGGAGCCGGCCTGCTGATGCGCAGTTTTCTATTGGAAATGCAATCGGATCTCGGCATGCGGCAGCCGCAGAAATTGATAGTCAGCGATCTGTCGCTGGGCAAGAGATACAAGACGACGGAGCAACAGGCACGCTTTGCCCGCGAACTGAGGGCGCGTCTCTCCGCGCTGCCGGGCGTGGCAAGTGCGTCGACGGCCTTGGATTTTCCACCATTTGGCGGCATCAACACTGATTTCAACGTCGCCGGCAAAACGCATTCTGAAAAGTGGCAGGGACAAATGGGGTTCGTCGATACTCAATTTTTCCCCACCGTGGGAGTTCGCCTGCTGCGCGGCCGCTTTTTGAGCGAAGACGATGTTCTGAACAAACGCAAGGTGGTGGTGATCAATGAAGCGCTGGCAAAGAAGGCGTTTCCGGGAGACGATCCCATCGGTAAACAGATTGAGCTTCTCAAGCTGAAGGAGTTGCCCGAACCGGTGGCCTCTCCCTGGTTCGAGATCGTTGGGATCAGCTCCAATGTGCGTAACCATGGAGTGCGCGACGATGTACTACCCGAAGCGTATGGGCCGATTTCGATTACTGGCGTCGGCGAATATCTGGTTTACCTACGCGCCCTGGGCAATCCCGCGCCGCTGGCCAAAGAACTGGAAGGCACCGTGATCTCGCTCGATAAGAGCATCCATCCGCAGGAAACCGAAACGCTGGAGGTAGCGCTGAACAAGTTTCAGTACGCCCAGCCGAGGTTCGCGCTGCAGATTTTCTCTGTCTTCGCCGGGATCGCGCTGGTTCTGGTTGCGATAGGCGTTTACAGCGTGGTGTCGTATACGGTTTCGCAGCAGAATCGCGAGATCGGCATTCGGATGGCGCTCGGCGCATCGCGCTCGAACGTACGGAACCTGGTGATTTCGGGCGGCATGCAATTCATTGCCATTGGAATCGGGACGGGGCTGTTAGCCGCGGTTTTCCTCCTCCGGCTGGCGAAGAGCCTGATTTGGGGAGTGACAACTTACGATCCCATCACACTATTGGCGGTGGTGAGCCTCTTGGGCGGCATCGGGTTGATGGCCTGCTATCTACCCTCTCGGCGGGCGATTCGGGTAGATCCGCTCGTCTCGTTGCGGGACGAGTGACAGAGCCCAGTCCGTTCGCTCAGAACGGCCGAGTGTTGCCTATTACCGCGTTCCGCGACAGCCGATAAGTCATTGGTTGTGACGGTTATTCAACAGACGGAGCGACGCGCTCGCTCCCGTTTCGAGCGCATAGAGGGCAGCGGCAGTTTGGTGAATCGCCTTAGCGCCGCATTTTCTATTGCGCTACTGTTTATTCCGTTCCGGCCGGCGACAGGGGAGAAACCCGCAACGCAGGCTCCGGTGCTCACTTCTATCGTGCAGATAAGACGGCTCTCATTCGCGGAAGCAAATCAACGGTCTTCCTGTCCATTTGCACGCTGTAGTGACGTATTTCGATCCCGTCGCGCCGGATTTTTTTTACATGACTCGACGGGCGGCATCTGGGTGCTATGGAATCGATCGCTTCCTCAGCCGAAGGCTGGCCAGATTGTAGACCTGGAGGGAGAGACCAGGACAGAGGACTTTGCACCCGAGATCACGAATCCGCACTTTACGGTGGTAGGAACCGGGCAGCTTCCAAAGCCCCGGCCCGCCTCTTATGAGGAGATGATCAGCACTGTCGATGACAGTGAATGGGTGTCCGTGGAGGGCATCGTGCGGCAAGCCACGTACATGCACCGTACGCCTCAAGAAAGTCTCTTCTCTCTGGATCTCGCTTTGCCGGGCGGCCATATCGACGTCCAAATTCCCTGGAACAGCCCCAACGTTCGAAACGGATTGGTGGATGCGCGAATCCGCGTGGTGGGCGTGTGTGGCGCGGAATTCAACCTGCACAACCAGCAGGTGGGCGTTCAATTGTACGTCGCAAGCTTGAATCAGATTACGATTTTGGAGGCCCCTGAACACGATCCCTTCTCGCAAGCGCCTTATCCCATCGGTCGCCTACAGACTTACGGCTCCGTAAACCGTAGCGGGCATCGTGTGAACATCGCGGGAATGGTGACGGCCGTTTTGCCTGGTGTTGGATTTTACCTGCAGGACGCCTCCGGCGCAACGTTTGTGGAAACGCGCCAGGAGATCCGGCTTAGACCCGGAGACCGGGTAGAGACGCTTGGGTTCATCAAGCTGTTTGGTTCTCACGTTTTGCTTGAAGACGCCCTGGTGCGGCGCACTGCGCAGGACGCAGCGCCAGTTCCCTTGCAAATCACGACCGGACAAGAATTGACGGGAAAGTACGATTCGCAATTGGTCGCATTAACGGGGCGAGTGGTTGGCAATTCCGAGACATCGAAACAGCAGACATTGATTCTGCAACAAGGCAAAGATATCTTTTCGGCGGTATTAGCTCGGAAGGAGCGCGGCACCGCTCCTCCAAACGGAAGCCTCGTCAGGGTGAGCGGGATATCGGTGGATGAAATGGACATCGTGGGCAGGGTGAGCACATTCAAAGTGCTCACTAGGACACCAGCCGATATTGTGATTCTGGAAGCTGCGTCGTGGTGGACGGTGTGGCGCGCTCTTGCTCTCCTGGGTGTGCTTGGAATGGTCACGCTGCTGGTCTCGGCTTGGGTCATCATTCTGCGGCTGCGCGTGCAGCGGCAAACGTTGCTAATCAGCCAAAAGCTGTCACAAGAAGCAAGTTTGCGAGAAACCGCGCAATTGGCCAGTCGAGCCAAAGGCGATTTCCTGGCGAACATGAGCCATGAGATCCGAACGCCGATGAATGCCATCGTGGCCTTCACTGACATTCTTCTCGATACCGAAGTGGACGAGGACCAGCGGGAATATCTCGGCACGATTCAATTTGCATCGCAATCGTTAATGCGCATTCTCAACGAGATACTCGATTTCTCGAAAATCGAGGCCGGTGGTGTGACGCTCGAACAAATTCCTTTTTCTCTGAGTGACTGCGTGAATCGGGCGTTCCAGCTCTTTGTCTCGGAAGCGAGCCGGAAAGGGCTTCTCACGGTCTGCGAGATTGCTCCGGGAATCTGCGACGCTGTGGTGGGCGATCCGTATCGTTTGAATCAGGTGATCTTGAACTTGCTCAGCAACGCCATGAAGTTCACTGAGAAAGGCTCGATCGCTTTGAAAGTGGCGTGCGTGGAAGCAGTGAATGCTTCCGTATTGCTTCAGTTCAGCATCATCGATTCCGGAATCGGCATTCCGCCCGAAGTGCAGGAGAGAATTTTTGAATCGTTCCATCAGGCCGACACTTCCACGACCAGGCGCTATGGAGGAACGGGACTTGGCCTGGCGATCTGCGCTCGCCTCGTGGCGCTGTTTGGCGGCCGAATTTGGGTGGAGAGCACGCCGGGGCACGGTAGTACGTTCCATTTCACCGCGCGTTTTCAGCACGCTGCGATGCCAGTGGATCACACTCCGGAGCACGGTCTGCTCCAATTAACAGCCCCCGATACATCTGCCTGAACCGGCAAGGCGAACTCGATTCGTGGGATCGCTTACTTTCCAGGACTCGTTCCTTCGGGTCCGTAGAATGGAAAGATATGCCAATCAAAGTAGGTATTAACGGCTTCGGCCGGATCGGGCGAAATGTCGTCCGTGCAGGGCTGAACAATCCCGAAATTGAGTTCGTCGCCGCGAATGACCTCACCGACACCGCCACACTCGCGCACCTTCTGAAGTACGACTCCATTCTGGGACAGTTGCCGGAAGCGGTGAAAGCGGAGGGCGACAGCATTTCGGTCGCGGGCAAGAACATCAAGATATTCGCAATCAAAGACCCGGCTGAGATCGACTGGCCGAGCTTGGGCGTGCAGGTTGTCGTGGAATCAACGGGCCGCTTTACCGATGCGGCGGATGCCAAGAAGCATTTGCGCGGTTCCGTGAAAAAGGTCATCATTTCCGCGCCCGCAAAGCACGAAGACGTGACCGTTGTGTTGGGCGTAAACGACAACATGTACGACGCAGCGAAGCACAACATCATCTCGAACGCATCCTGCACCACGAACTGCCTCGCGCCGCTCGTGAAAGTTCTCAACGACACCTTCGGAGTGGAGAAGGGTTCGATGACCACCATTCACAGCTACACGAACGATCAGAACGTGCTCGACTTCCCACATAAGGACCTGCGCCGTGCGCGCGCTGCCGCGCTCAATATGATTCCCACGTCGACCGGCGCGGCGATCGCGATCGGATTGGTTCTGCCGGAATTGAAAGGCAAGCTGGACGGGTTTTCCATGCGCGTGCCCACACCGGACGTGTCGGTGGTGGACTTCGTAGGCGTGCTGAAGAAAGATACGACTGATAAAGAAGTGAACACCGCGTTGAAGACCGCCGCCGAAGGGCCGATGAAAGGAATTCTCGCGTATACCGAAGATCCGGTCGTGTCGACGGATATGCTGCGCAATCCGAACAGCTCGATCATTGACGCGACACTGACAAAGGTTCTGGGCGGCAATCTGGTAAAGGTTGTGTCGTGGTACGACAACGAATGGGGCTATTCCAATCGCGTCGTGGACTTGATCGCGTTCCTCGGCAAAAAGGGACTCTGAGCCGCGCGCAATCAGCCCTTGATTTGTTTGATGACCGCCTCGGTGAACTCTTCTGTCGAGGCGGTCCCTCCCACATCGCCTGTCAGGTGCTTCCCTTCGCGATACACGGCTTCTACTCCGGTCTGCAGCGTTTGGGCTGCGTTCGTCTCTCCTAAGTGAGTGAGCAGCATTACCGATGAAAGCATGAGGGCAGTTGGATTGGCTTTTCCCTGCCCGGCGATATCGGGAGCGCTGCCGTGCACCGCTTCGAATACGGCGTGAGTCTCGCCCATGTTGGCGCCGGGGACGATGCCGAGTCCGCCCACCAGGCCCGCCGCCAGGTCCGAGACGATGTCGCCGTACAGGTTCGGCAGAAGCAGGATGTCGAACGTTTCCGGGCGGATGACGAGTTGCATGGAGGCGTTGTCCACAATCAGCTCTTTGTACTGAACCTCGGGATAGTGCTGCGCTGTTTCACGGCAGCAGCGCAGGAACAGTCCATCAGCAAGCTTCATGATGTTCGCCTTGTGAATGGCTGTGACTTGCTTGCGATTATTTTTGCGCGCGTATTCGAATGCGTAGCGCGCGATACGTTCCGAGGCAGTGCGGGTGATCACCTTTAGACTTGTGACCACATCTTTGACGACCTCGTGCTCCAGTCCGGAATAAAGATCTTCGGTGTTCTCGCGAAAGATCACCATGTCTATCTTCACGTCCTGAAACCGTGTCTTGATACCGGGCAGAGTGCGTACGGGACGGACATTCGCGAACAGGTCGAGAGTTTTTCTGAGGGCGACGTTGACACTCTGAAATCCTCCCGCGACGGGTGTGGTCACGGGGCCTTTGAGACCGACATGCGTTTCGTTCAGCGAATCGAGCAAGTACTGCGGCAGCGTCTTTCCGGCTTCCAGAATGATGGCTTCATTGAGCTCAGCGCGGCGCCAGCGGATGTCAACCCCAGTGGCTTCGATGGCGCGAACAGCGGCTTGCGCGACTTCGGGACCGATGCCGTCGCCGGGAATCAAGGTGCAGTTGTGGGACACGACTTATTCTATTTCGGAGAGATGCGCATGCCGCGTCTGGGAAAATACTGTTTATGCCTCGCATTGAACGCGCTTTGCTGAGCGTTACCGACAAAACCGGAATCATTCCGTTCGCAGGCAAGCTGCATGAACTCGGTGTGGAGATCATCTCGACAGGGGGCACCGCAAAGCTGCTGCGCGAGAATACGATCCCGGTCCGTGAGGTGTCGGAGGTGACCGGATTCCCGGAGATGCTCGATGGGCGAGTCAAAACTATTCATCCGCGCATCGCCGGAGGCATCCTCGCCATCAGGTCGAATCCCGAACACATGCGGGCTTTGGGCGAGCACGACATTCCGCCGATCCAGATGGTGGTCGTCAATTTGTATCAGTTCGAAAAGTTTGCAGCGAAGCCAGGGGTCACGCGCGAAGAATTGATCGAAAACATCGATATCGGCGGTCCTACTATGATTCGAGCTGCCGCCAAGAATTTCCAGGATGTCGCGATCGTCGTTTCACCCGATCAGTACGAAGCGATTCTGGTGGAGATGATTTCGAGCGCGGGCGCGCTCAGCGGGTCCACGCATTGGAAACTCGCGCAGGAGGCTTTCTCGCATACGGCGGCTTACGACCAAGCCGTCTCATCGAGACTCTGGCGGATCGATGCGGATGGGGGGCAGCGGCCGGAAGAATTGCCCGCGTGGTTGCGGCTCTCCGCTCGCCGTACGGCTTCACTTCGTTACGGCGAAAATCCACATCAGCAGGCGGCGCTGTATACGCTGAACAACGCCGGAATCGCTGACGCCGAACAGCTTCACGGGAAAGAGCTGTCGTATAACAATCTTGTCGATCTCGACGCCGCCTGGCTGCTGGCTCAGGAGTTCGAATCGCCCGCGGCCGCCATTATCAAGCACACCAATCCCTGCGGTTGCGCCGAGCAGCCCACATTGAAAGAGGCCTATGTCAAGGCGCTCGAAGCAGACCCCGTCTCCGCTTTCGGCGGCGTCCTCGCGTTCAACCGGCAACTCGATAGAGAAACTGCCGCGGAAGTCGGCAAACTGTTTGTTGAGGCGATCGCCGCACCTTCGTTTTCCGAAGAGGCGCTGTCGATATTGTCTGCGAAGAAGAATCTGCGGCTCGTCCGAGTGGAGCCGACCAGAACGCCCGAGTCTGTGATCAAGTCCATCTCCGGTGGGCTGCTCGCGCAAACCGCCGACTTCATGCCGCTGGATGTTGCCACTCTGCAGGTGAAGACAAAGCGCGAACCTACCGCGCTCGAGCGCGAAGCGCTGATCTTTGCCTGGAGCGTGTGCAAGCACGTGAAATCGAACGCCATCGTCTACGCACGGCCCGGACAAACGGTCAGCGTGGGCGCTGGTCAGATGAGCCGTGTGGACAGCGTGAAGGTGGGGATCATGAAAGCGGTGCTTCCTATCGCGGGAACCGTGCTCGCGTCGGATGCTTTCTTTCCGTTTCCCGATGGTGTGGCGGAAGCCGCCCGGCACGGCGTCACAGCCGTAATCCAGCCAGGCGGCTCAGTGCGCGATGAAGAGGTTATCGCGGCCGCGAACGCTTACAATCTTGCAATGGTCTTTACGGGCGTGCGGCATTTCCGCCACTAATTTTCAACTTAATTCGATTAACTTCCACCTGGCGCCTGAGTTTCGGCGCTAACAGCATAGCTGTCAGCAGAATCAGGCCTCCTTATTTCACTTAATAATCTGAGGTCCGTGCTGCTGTAAACTCTATCCCATGGCTACGGGGGCGCCCGCGAGACAAAATCCTCCTTTCCGAGGAATCATGGACGAGTTCCGACGTGGCAAGGTCGTGCCCTTTCTTGGGGCAGGAGCTTCCGGATCCAATCTGGGACATTGTGTCAGGGGTGGATTACCGACCGGCTTTGAGCTCGCACAAGAAATTGCGAGCGACGCTGAGTTTCCTGCCGACGATGAACGCGATTATGGTGATTTGCCGAAAGTCGCGTCTTATTACGTCGACAAAATCAACCGCGACGCACTTCGGAGCAAACTGCGAGCCGTGTTCACTAGGCCTGGGCTCGACTTTAACGAGGTGCATCGACTGCTTGCGGAGATTGCCGACGACAATCTCTTCACCATCACAACTAATTACGACGTCATGCTCGAAAACGCATTCCGTCGCGTGGGAAAAAGCTTTGATGTGATTGTTTATCCGGCCGACAATCGCGAATACGCGAATAGTGTGCTGCGGTGGCATGACGGCGCGAGTGAGCCCGAAAGGCTCAAGTCGAATGAGTTGGATGTCGCCGATCTCGAGAAGCGCAATGTCATTTACAAGATGCACGGCTCCGTTCACGCTAGCATTGAACGCTGGGATAGCTTCGTCATAACCGAGGAAGATTATGTGGACTTTCTCGCGAAAAGCAAAAATGCTATTCCGGGCGCGGTAAAAGAATTTCTCTCAAAAAGGGAGTTTCTATTTCTTGGCTACGGATTGCGGGACTGGAACACGCGAGTGCTGCTCCGCCAAGTCAGCAAAGCAGATCGACGATCCTGGGCTATACAACGGAATCCGTCTATCTTCGAGCAGACCCTCTGGAATCGACGTAACGTGGATATCTACGCGATGGAGTTGGACGAATTTGTAACAGCTCTAAGGACAAAGGGCGGCCTGGAAGAGGAGATAAAGAAGTGAAATGTCCTTACGTGGGGTTAGATCCGTTTCGTGAAACAGATAGACCCTTCTTCTTTGGCCGGGAACGAGAGATACGCATCGTCGCTTCAAACCTCTGTCAGCCGATCACAATCTTCTATGGCGCCAGCGGTGCCGGGAAAACATCCGTTCTTCAAGCCGGTGTCGTCCCATATCTTCGCGAGCAGGGTGCGAGCGTCGTGTATTACGACGACTGGCAAAGCCCTGATCTGATTGGAAATCTGCGGGTCAAGGTCGCAGACGCGTTGCAGCGCCCGGTATCCGAATCCAGGCTCGATGAGGGGATTGCGGCATCGGGCAAGCAGATTTTCCTACTTCTCGATCAATTCGAAGAATACCTGCTGTATCATTCCGGGCACGACCATGCGGTCGAGTTCGATTCCGTGCTGGCTCGAATCGTCAATCGCGACGACGTGACTGGGAATGTGTTACTCGGCATCCGGGACGACGCACTTTCGAAGCTTGACCAGAGACTTAGCATTCGCATCCCAGAGCTATTGGGAAACACGCTTGCGCTTTCGTTGCTTTCGCCTGAAGCGGGCAGGATCGCGATTACGAAGCCGCTTGACATGATGAATGCTGGACTTTCGCCTGAGAAGGGCCGGTTCGAGATCGAGCCGGACCTTGTGGAACGAATCATTGACGAGGTGCAGCATCGCTACGTCGTGAATTCCAGCGATGCCACGGTGCACAAGGCACAGGCACTTCCGGAACGTAGGGGCATCGAGACGGCGTATCTGCAACTTGTTTTGCAGCGGCTCTGGAACGTAGAGATAGGACGAGGTTCTTACCGGCTGACGTCGAAAACTTTCGACGAGATCGGCGGAGCGTCTCAGATCATCGCAGAACACGTAAGAGAAGTAATGGATCGTCTGGTTGACGAAGGCGAACGTGAAATCGCCGCGCGCATGTTGACCTATTTAGTGACTCCATCCGGGATGAAGGTCGCGCAGTATACGCCCGATCTGATCACGTACGGACAGGAGCCGAGCCAGCGGGTCAACGACGTCCTCAGCCGGTTATCCGAGACGCGGAGTTCGCGGATACTGCGGCGGCTCGCTAACCCGGAACGCTATGAACTGTTTCACGATGTGCTCGCACCTGCCATTCTCGGGTGGTGCGCCGAGCGCAAACTGGCACAGGCCAGAACGGCCGCTCGATTGGCGTCGGCCCGCGAACTAATAACGGCAGCGAATGCGAATTTGACCGTCGATCCCGAGCGCAGTGTTCTTCTGGCTCTATGCGCCACGGCCCAACTCTCCGACAGTCCGGATCTCGACCCCGGCTACTCGGCACATGCCGATGCGAGTAACGCCCTATTCGAAGCAGTGCGAGCCTCTCGGGTGAGGGTCAGGTTTACAAAACATCAGTCGCGCCTCTCCGGCCTGGCATACGACTCGACTGGACAAATTGTCGCCACATCTAGCGAAGACGGGACTGCCCGGGTTTGGAATGCCATCTCGGCCGAGGAACGCTGCGTGTTTCAACCAAATGCCGGTTGGTTGTATGGCGTCGCGTTCCATCCCCACGGCACCTCCATCGCTGTAGCTGCCGAGAACGGGTGCCTCCTCGTTCGTGAGCTTAGCTCAGATCGGCAGATGGAATGGAAGCTGTCGCCGCTCGAGCTGTATTCCGTCAGTTTCAATCCGGCAGGATCCAAGATTGCTGCTGCCGGACAAGAAGGAAGAATTTGGCTGGTTCCAATCGATCACAGTGAACCAGACGCCGTGCTCGAAGGGCACCAGGGGAGTACTTACGCCGTGGCATTTGGACCCGACGGAATGACTTTAGCCTCGTGCGGGGAGGACCGAACGATTCGTCTGTGGGATCTACGAACTCTGAAGGCTTCTTTGTTGAAGGGACACACAGACGCTGTCAAGGCTCTTGCGTTTAGCAGTGATGGACGCCTGCTCGCATCCAGCGGGCAGGATGGCACCGTAAGAATTTGGGCAATGCCTTCCGGAAAGCCCCTGAAGACTCTCTATAGCGGGTATCACTGGGTTACAGCCCTTGCCTTCAGTCCGGGCGGGACACGGCTTGCAAGTGGAGGAACAAATAACGAAATAACGGTGTGGGATGTCGATCGCGGTCGACCAGACCTGACGCTCCTAGGACACACTGACGCCATTCGTGGCATTGCGTTCCACCCCGAGGGGCTGCAATTAGCGAGCGCTAGCTCGGACGCAACCGCACGAATCTGGCAAGTTACTGAGCAGGACGAATTTTTCGCCCGAGCGCATCGACGACGAATCTCGGATATCGCTTTCAGCCCCGACGGGACGCTGTTGGGTACTGCGAGCGATGACAAAACGGCAGCAGCCTGGGACGTAAATTCGGGACAACGCTTAATGGCCACTGTTGAGCAGGCTGCCGAGGTAAGTGGCGTAGCGTTTCACCCGCAGGGTAATAGGCTTACAACCGCTGGTTGGGACCGGACCGTTAGATCTTTCGATGTTTCTTCCGGCACCGAGAAGTATGTCCGTAAAGAGGGACAACACCTCTTAGCGCTACGCTACAGCCCGGATTGGCGCTTCCTGGCCACGGCAGGGAGCCGTCACATCGCGACCATTTCGCGTGTGCGGCAGACTCGGAGCGGATTACGACTGCAGACGGCAGCCGTATGCGAAGGTCATCAACGCTGGGTCAATGCGGTCTGCTTCAGCCCGGATTCCAAATTTCTCGCGACCTCCAGTGACGACAAAACGGTCCGGCTATGGGATGTTTCCTCGGGAAAATGTCTTTGCGTCTGCAGCGGTGAAGATGTTTTTCAGGGTGTTGCGTTTGGACTCATTGGGAGAACCATAGTCCTAATCGGGGCCAGTCACACTGGAACGGCTACCGTATGGGATGTTCCTTCTGGTAAGCCGCGATTCGATCTAAAGGGACACAAGAAGCGCCTGCATTGCGTCGCTTCCAGCAAAGACTGCCTCCGGATAGCGACCGGTAGCGAAGATCGAACTGTTAAGGTTTGGGATCTTGAAACGCGTCGAGAGACGGCAACGCTCGCCGGCCATGCGGACGAGGTGTGGCGCGTTGCTTTCAGCCCTGACGGCTCAAGCTTAGCAAGTGCCGGCTTGGATCTAACCGTGCGCATTTGGGATATGGCAACAGGACAAGACCGAAAGATACTCAACTGCTCCAATGAATACGAGAAGCACTATCTGGATGCCGACGCTTGGATTTACCGTGTCAGTGCTGAAAAAACTCGTGCATTGGCAATACGGCATTTATCGCGCTGGCTCACCAATGACGAATGCGTCAAGTACTTGCATCTGGCAAAGTGCGATGACATCCCAGATCTTCGGGGCGGATCGGAGGAAGCGCAAATTTCCCGCTGCTTGTATCCTGTTCTGTCACACCCGCAGAGCAACGGCTAAAATCGAAAGCTCCTGCAAAGAGCAGCGTTCGAAACCTACCTTGCCGGTCCTCCCGAACGCATCTTCACTGTATCGTCAAAAGTAAGATCGATAGTTGTGGTTTTGCCTGCTTTCAGATCGATGGGCTCGGGTTTGCCGGGCGTCTTGCTGTAAAGGCCCAGTGACGATCCCTCAGGGGGCGCCGATTGAGCGTCCCACTGTCCGGTTGGATCGAAGACTGTGCTCACGTAAGCCGGCGTCTTTTTTACGTCATCGAACGTCACCGCTCCATCCTTAGACGATACGGATTGCATCTCGACCGGCATGCCGTCGCCGCTAATGAAATCCGGTGAGTCCCACAAGACAACGTAGATCTTGTGCTTTTCGTCAACTGTACCGGCTCCGGTGTAGTTGACGCGAACCTGGAGTTTGGAAGCCGCACTCGAGTCCTGAGATACAGCTTTCTGGGGTGACGTGAGCAGTAAGCCGAATACAAGACCACAGACCGTGAATATGCTGAGTTTCATATCATTCCTCCTGGAATGCCCGAGCCAATGGCCGCATGTGGATCGTGCCTCACCATGATAATCGTTTTCCGAACGCCGCGTTCACACGGCCGAAGATAGAGCAGCGCCGAATTAGCCTTCCGATTATTCAGTTCGTAGAGCTTCTATGGGGTTCACCTTGGTCGCGCGCCGCGCGGGCACAAAGCTTGCTCCTAACGCCGAAACTCCCAACAATGCCGCCACCGCAAACAATGTCTGCATGTCCCAGGAACTGACCCCGAACAGCATCTTGCGCGCACCGCTCGCGACGACAACCGCCGACGCCCCGCCGACACTGATTCCAAACGCAACCAACCAGCCCGCCTCTCGCAGAATGAGGTTGTATACTGACGCCGGGTCGGCGCCTAAGGCCATCCGCACACCAATTTCCCGAGTTCTTTGGCTCACTGAATAGGCGACTACTCCATACAGTCCGACTACGCCTAGAAGAAGAGCCATGGCAGCGAATCCGCCCACTAGCCAAGCCGAAGACCGATGCAGATAGGCGGTCATCGAGTTCGAAATCAAGGCTTGCATCGTAGCCTCTTCTCGCGTGCCCACCTCAGGATGAAGCTGCTGAATCGCAGGCCGAAGCGCGGACAAGACGCTTTCGGGCCGCTGGGACGTACGTGCAATGACGGAAACGTAATTGCTTGGATCTTGATTGAAGGGATGATACTCGGCGGGCCAGATCTCTGAATCGAGCGCACCGTCTCTGATATCCGCCACCACCCCGATGATCGTTTTGATTGACTTCGGCGTGAGAGTGGTATCGCCGATTTGTCTACCGAGCGGATCCTCACCGGGAAAGTACTTGCGGGCGAAAGTCTCGTTGACGATAACCACCTGCGGCTTTGCCCCATCCTCGCCGTCGCTGAAGTATCGGCCGCTTAGCAGGGTGGCGCCGATGGTCTGAAAATATCCGGAACTCACGTCTCGCTCGTTCACAATAATGTGCTTCCCGTCGTACGGCTTCCCCACGATCCGTATCCAGTCGGTATTTCCATTGAAGCTGACCGGCAAAACGGTTGTCACGGCAGCGGACTTCACACCGGGAAGGCTCGATACCTGGCGAACGATGTCTCGCGCGAGCGCTACGCTCTGGGCTGGATCGTACTGGGTGTCTGGAGCCGCCGCTTCAACGGTGGCTAGATGATCGGGGTGAAATCCAAGATCTACTTGGAGGAGACGGTGCAGGCTCTTAGCACACAAACCGGCGCCCACTAACAGCACCATCGCCAACGCGAGTTCAGTTACTACCAGCCTGGAACCTAAGCGCCGCCAACCTTGACCGGCCGATCCACGACTTCCTTCCGCCAAACCGTCCCGCATCTTCGACGCTATGAGATGAAGAATCGGGATGACCGAGAAGACCACTACCGCAAAGGTCGAAAGAGCCGCCGTGAAGGCAAGTATCCGGCTATTCAGACCAAGCTGCGAAAGAAACGGCAGGTAGGCGAGCATGTCGGCCGGAATCAACTTCTCCATTCCTTGAATCGCCCACTGTGCAAAAGCCAGACCCAGGACGGTTGATCCCGCGACAAGCACAAACCCCTCCGTGACGAATTGGGTCACGAGCCGCTTCATTGAAGCGCCAAGTGCGCTGCGCAGAGCCATCTCACGGCGCCTGCTTTCAGAGCGCGCCAAAACCAAGCTCGCCACATTTACGCAGGCAATTCCCAGCAGCAGCGCCGCGCCGCCCAACAACAGCATCAAAATCGGACGAAGACTGCCTGCTATAGACTCCGAGAGTGGAATCACGCTGGCCCCTTGTCCCCGGTTTGAGTCCGGATATTCACGTTCCAGACGTTTGCTGATGAGCGTCATATCTGCTAACGCATCTGGAACCGATACGCCATCCTTCAACCGCGCGATGCCGTCCAGGTTGTGGCAGCTTCGCCGCAAGGCACAAGGATTCTTGGGATCGACTGTGGTCCAGAATTCCGCCGCGCCATGCGGTGCGAATTGAAAGTCGGCGGGCAGTACGCCGACGACTGTGTACGTTTCTCCACTCAGATTCAAGCTCTCGCCTAAGACAGTTGTTCTTCCTCCGAATCGCCGCTTCCAGACGGGATACGTCAGAAGAACCGTATGCGAGCGGTCCGGTGCTTCATCTGCCGGGGTGAAATCACGTCCCAACAGTGGATGGACTCCGAGCGTCCGAAAGAACCCGGCACTGACGCGTGCGGCTTGCACCGGTTCAACTCCGGCTGCCGTCTGCAGAAGAAAACCTCCGCCTCCGGAGACATCCAGCGAATCGAATACTTTGTTGCTAGCTTTCCAGTCCTTGTAATCGGGGTAAGAGAGATTATCGTGCGGAAACTGCGGCGTACTCTCCGCCACTGCGACCAGCCTCGTTGGGTGCGCGTAAGGCAGCGGCTTGAGGAGCGCGGCATCTACGAATGTGAAGATCGCGATGCTCGCACTCATTGCCAGAGCGAGCACCAGCACTGCTGCTGCTGCGAATCCGGGAGTTTTGCGTAACTGACGGAGCGCGAATCGAAGATCGAGAATCAGGTGCTCCAGAAAGGGCGCGGTACTTCTCTCGCGGTAGGCCTCCTTTAACGGTTCCATACCGCCAAGCCTGAGGAATGCCTGCCGGCGCGCTTCGTCCTCCGTCATACCGGCTCGCAGATTGTCGGCGATGTGCAGGGAGATGTGACTCTCGAATTCCTCCTGCATCTCCCGTTCGCGTTGCGCTTTGCCGTGCAGTCCGGAGAGCCGAATCATCCACGCACGCAGCCATCTCATGCCGGATTACCTTTAGCATTCAGGAAGCGGGCAACAATCGACGTTGCTTGCACCCAGTCCTTGGTCTCGCGTTCCAATTGCTTACGGCCGGATCGGGTCAACCGGTAAAACTTCGCTTTACGATTGTTCTCGGAGAGCCCCCACTCTGAAACGATTGAGCCCTCCTGCTCCAACTTAAGCAGCGCCGGATAGAGCGTTCCGTAATTCAGGTCCAGGAGGTTTTCGCTCGTTTGCTCGATACGCCGGGCGATTCCATAACCGTGCATCGGCCCCATTGTTTCCAGAGTCTTGAAAATCATCAGCGCCAGTGTGCCCTGCCAAACGTCTGTTTTGGTTCCCATCGCTGCTATTGTTATCCAATATGAATTGGATCACGTTCCATATAGGAAAGCAATAGGAATCGGGACGGCTGCAGAAGGAGCGCCGCGCTGGCCTAGGCCCGCAGAGCAATCGCCGATGCCCAATCCGCCGGCAACGTTCCTTCGTTGAGCAGCCTGCCCTTTTCCAGATGCCGGACGGTTTTTGCGAATTTCGCCGCATGTGGATCGTGCGTCACCATGATGATGGTTTTGCCGAACTCACGGTTTAGCCGGGTCAGCATAGTCAAGACATCCTCCGCTGCCGCCGCATCCAGGTTTCCGGTGGGTTCGTCGGCGAGCAGCAGATCGGGATCGGTGACGATCGCTCGCGCGATGGCGACGCGTTGTTCCTGACCTCCGGAAAGCTGTTTGGGAAGGTGCTTGAGCCTGTCGCCGAGACCGACTAATTTCAACGCCGTTTCGGCGTGTTCGCGACGCTCCTTCTTATTGAGCTTCGTCAGGGTCAAAGGCAGTTCCACATTTTCTAAAGCGCTCAGAACAGGCAGCAGATTGAAAGACTGAAACACGAAGCCGATGTGCTCGTTGCGCCAATGGGCGATCTGTTTGTCGCTCATCTGCCGCAGGTTTGCGCCCAGCACTTCAATCTCGCCTCCGGTGGCTTTATCCATGGCGGCAATGAGGTGCAAGAGTGTAGACTTGCCGGATCCAGACGGCCCCATCAGGGCCACGAAATCCCCCCGGTGAATTTCAATATCCACCTCGTCCAACGCCATGACGTGGAACTCGTCGCGAACATATTCCTTGCTCAGGCTGCGTGTTTTAACAACGGTCTCGCTCATTGTCTTGTGTTCCTCTCCGCCACTACTTCGCTTGAACCTTCTGGCCGTCCTTCAAATTCGCCGGCGGCCCCACGATCAGTTCTTCACCGCCTATGAGTCCGCCGGCGATCAGCACACCCCGCTCTGAATTACCGGCTGTTGTGACAGGTCGTTTGCGGGCGTGATCGCCGACGACCACAAAAACGCTGCCGTTCTGCAGGGCGCCTTGCGGAATCACAACCAGACCCTTCGCCGTACTCGACGACGGCTCCGCTTTAATATCGTTCACGAACGATACCGTCGCATTCATGTCGGGACGTAGATAATCGTCAGGGTTTTGCACCTGCACTTTCACCTGAACCGTTGCTTTCGCGCGGTCCGCTTCCGGCGAAACTTGTTCTATGTATCCCTCATATTTGCGATCCGGGTACGCGTCCGTGGTCACGATGCCCTTCTGCCGCGGGCCGAGCTTTGGAAAATCGTTTTGACTGATATCGAGTTCCACTTGCAGATCGTTCAAATTCGCCATGGTGACGATGTACCCTTTCGCGCCTTTGTCGCCGACAAACCCGGTGGTAATAAATTCGCCCTTCTCTACGTTTCGGTCGAGAATCGTACCGGAAACCGGCGCTTTGATGACCGTATTATCGAGTTGATCTTGCGCGTAAGCCAGCGCGCCGCGTGCTTGCTCGATTTGCCCGCGGATCTGATCGATCTCCTCCTTGCGCGGACCCAGTACCGCCAGGTCAAGCGTTCGCTGCAAGCTTGCAACCTTCGCCTCGTCGCCGTCGTATTTCGCTTGCGCGTCGTCCAACGTCTGCTTGGCCAGCACGCCTTCTTCTACGAGTTGCCTGGTACGCGTCAATGAGGTCTTGGAATCCGCCAGGTCTGCCTTGGCTTGATTCACGTCGGCCCGCGCCTTAGCGATCTCTTCCGGTCTGGAGCCGTGCTGCGCCTCCTCGAGTTTCGCTTGTAAATTGGCCAACTGGCCTTGCTGCTGCTCAACCTGGGCCCGGTATTCGGTGTCTTCCAGGCGCACCAGCGGCTGACCCGCGGTTACTTTGTCGCCTTTATCCACGCCGATCCAAGCCACACGGCCGTTCACCTTCGACGCCACCTCGATCTTGTGCGCGGCGACGATGTAGCCGGTAGCGCTCAGCACCACCTGCTGCTCGCCGGAAGAAGAAGCCGCCATGGGGGAAGGCACTTGGACGACCTGCACCGGGACGGCGGCATTCAACTTCTCATAACCGAGCACCGCGGCCACTGCGGCAACACCAATCACGACCGCGAGAAGAGCAAACTTCAAGATCGGCCTTGGCTCGCGTTCGCGACGCGCCGTTCGGTCAATTCGCAGGGCTTTTAGTTCTGTTTCCATTTCTTCAAATCAGCGACTGTTTCTACGTTTCGCGCAGGGCAGTCAATATCTCTTTCTTGGCCGCTTGGCGTGCGGGCAGCAATCCACCTGCCGCACCCAACAGCATGGAAAAAATCAATCCGATCGCCATCACTTCCGGCCCGATGTGGAAGTTGAAGCTGGTTTCGCTAAAGGTGATGAAGTTCCCCAAGCCGGTTGTTACGTTGTTCAGCGGCAACACGATGAGGCAGGCTAGCAGGCCACCGACCAGCGCGAGAAGTAAAGATTCAAACAGAAAGCTGAGCATGATGCTTCCCCTGGTAAATCCCAGGATGCGCAAAGTGCCGACTTCTTTCGCGCGGCGCGCGACGGCGGCATACATCGTGTTCATGGCTGCGAAAGAACTGCCTACAGCCATGATGATGCAAACGAAGAATCCAAGGAATTGCAAGGGCGCGGCGGAAATCATCTGCGCGTCGTAGTATTCCTTTTGCGTGAGCACAGTAACGTTCAACCGGCGATCGTTTTCGAGTGAGTTTCTCAATGCAGCCGCCGTCACTTCGTCGGTTGCTTGCACCAAGGCCGAGCTATAGGTATCCGGGCGGTTGAAGTCCGAAGCTACCTGGTTGCCATCTCCGAAGACCTCGCTGTCGACGGCGCTGCCGCCGCTATCCATCACACCCACGACGGTCCAAAGACCTTTTCCGAACTTCAATTGCTTGCCGACCTGCGCGCCCGGATAGCGTTTGGCAACTCCCTTCCCGATCACCACCTCGCGATGTCCGGCCTCGAACCATCGCCCGCTCAACAGTTTCAAATGGCGCATTTGAACTCCTTGTGGCGAAAGACCACGCACCGTCACGTTGCTGCCTTCGGGATTATCGACACTTGGCAAGTTGATGACTGAAACGACCTCAATGGACGCCATCGGCTGGCCATCGCTGCCGGTAGCGACACCGGGGAAGATCTTGATGATCTGAAATTGCTGCTTCGTTAAGAGGCTGGTAAGTTCTGCGTTACCGCCCTTGCGCAAGATGAGCAACTGCAGCGGATTACCTGTTTTTGAGAACGCCGAGCGCAATCCCGATACAAGGCCCAACACGGCCAGCAGCACCGCGACGGTCATGGCAATTCCCGCGGCGGTCATCAGGGTAGTCGTCTTGCGGACAATCAGATTGCGAACGTTATAAGAAAGAGGTATCGCCATAAGGAATACTCATCCGCTGTAGCGCAGCGAATCCAGGATATTAGTGTGCGACGCGTTCCAGGCGGGCACGAAAGAACTCACAAAGCCGATAAAAACCGCTACTCCCAGCGCGATCAGCGCCGTGATGGGCGTCATGGATAAGCCATGCAATTGCGCGACGAATGCCTGGCCCGCTTTGCCCACGCCAACGGTCAAGATGCTGGCGAGAATCAAGCCGAGCACGCCGCCGATCAACGAGATCGAGATGGCCTCCCCAATAATGATCCCGAGGATCGCATCGTTGGTAAAGCCGAGCGTCTTCAACACGCCCACTTCTTTAATGCGTTCGCGCACCGACATGGCCATGGTGTTGCCGGATACCAGCAGAATGGTGAAGGTCACGGCGGCGCAAATGCTCAGCAGAAACAGCTTGATGTTGCCGAGGAATGAAACAAAACTCAAAGCGAACTGCTGTTCCGATTCGGTCTTGGTAGGCGGCGACGATTCAGCGAACATGTCGTCAATTCGTTTCGCAATACGCGGGACATCGTCCGGGCTATCTGCCAAAACCGCGACGACGCTGATGTAATTGCGGCGTCCTTGCGGCAGGGCGTCACGAAGGTAGTCGTAGTTAAAGAACAGCGACGAATTGGCATCCGGATCGTCGAAGATGCCCACCACCTTCAGTTCGAGCGTCACTGGATAGATATCGCCGATTAAAGTGATTCTGTCGCCGAGCTTGAAGTTCAATTTTTCCGCCAAATCGCGCGAGACGACACAGCCGGTGCGATCCGTGATGAAGGCTTTGCGTTGATCTTCAGGCATTTCCATTTGGGTGCGGATTTTCATGAAAGGCTTCGGCTCGACGCCCAGGCGAGCGAAGAAGTTCTTTTGGTCGCGATTGTCTTTGTAAGTTCCGCCAAACCAATTCCATACGGACACTTCCTTGACGCCGGGAACAGCTCGCACCTTCGCTTCATACGCGACCGGAATCGCCTGGGCGAGAGATACTTTGTGGCGCACCACCAGCCGTAACGCCTGGCCGGGTGTTGCCTGCCCGAAGAACAGCGCGTTATAGATCGCAATGAGCACGCCCAGCAGGCAGAGCGATACCGCAACGCTCGATATCGTCAGAATGCTGCGCCTGCGATTGCGCAGGCTGTTTTTGAATGCCAGTGAGAAATAGCGCATGGTGCCGCTCCCCTTTTATAAGCTAGGGTACCGTAGAAAACACAGTTACCGCCCGGTTCTTGCCCGATCTAGCGGATTGGGCGGGAAAGGCGGCAAAAAGGAGATACGAAGGGTTGGAGCTCACGGTTCGAATAAATTCCGACGACGAACAGTTTATGCGCGCGGCGCTTGAACTGGCCCGGCGAGCTGAAAGCGCAGGCGAAGTTCCGGTGGGCGCCCTTATCGTACTGGACGGGACCGTAATTGGTGAAGGCTGGAACCGGCCGGTCGCCACGAACGATCCCACCGCGCACGCCGAAATTGAAGCGCTCCGGGCAGCGGCCGGACGGGTGCAAAACTACCGTCTGCCCGGAACCACGCTTTACGTGACTGTTGAGCCGTGCGCCATGTGCGCGGGCGCTATCGTCGTGGCGCGCGTCCAGCGTCTGGTATTCGGAGCGCGCGATCTTCGTTTCGGAGCGGTGCGCAGCAAGTTCGCGCTGGCGGATTCGGAACTATTGAACCATCGAGTGCAAGTGGAGGAAGGATTGTTTGCCGCGGAAGCCGCCGCTCTGCTGGCGGCTTTTTTTCGTGAGAAGCGGGGTTAACTGCTAGACGGAAAAAAGGCCGGACAAGAACTGTCCGGCCCCTAACAAAGGTATTAAAAGTAATTTCAAAGGGTATTGACAGAGCTAGGCAGCCCGTTTCACAGGAAACTTCAGAACAGGCTTTGCTCTGGGAATCTCCTCCGTCTCGACGGGGAAGATGCTGACCACTTTGGCATCCCGCCGTCCCGTACTGCTGTAGTATTCATCTATCGGGAATAAAGCATGCGGTTCGAGTTCACGGAATGTGCGGCCGAGCTTCTGTTCAATTCGGTATAGCTCATGAAAGAACTCTCCGCGGTCGACATTGAGCTTGCGGCAGCAAAGCTTCCAGTCCGCTCCAAGCAGGAAGTGGTACTTGAATATTTTGTATTGATAATCGTCCAGCGTACGCCGGCTTACGAGACAAAAGTCGGCTATGAACTCCTCGTTTTTTAGACCCCATACGGATTTCCGCTGCCGGCCTGGATTAGCTTCCAGGGACACCCGGCTGATGTATTTCTCTTTCGAGGTACATTGCCGGAACCGCGCATAGCAAGCGCGAAAAATCGCCCTAAAGACACAATTGCAAGGGGTTGACACCCCTGCACGTCCCGCCCTGAGACCGAGACCGTAGCAGTGCGCGCAGGACTGCTGAGCTAGGGCAAGTGTTTCCGAACGACTCCACTCCATTGTTTGTTTTTCCTCCAACCGCCTTTGACCCCCCGAAGGGCCGCCGGCTTTGTCGGTAATCAGTTTATGAGTACACAATAAAGGTACTTAGAAATTTGGCAGCGAATTATTTCATTGGAGAGAGATAAAGCAGCGAGATTTCGGGGCTGATTTCCGTACAAGTGTCTAAATGAAAACACCTTAGCTCTTTTTAGTATTTTGGGCTTAAGGTGATACATTTAGGTATATTTTTGCCGATTTAGGGAACCCTATTTCCACGTGGAATTAAATTCCAACTCGGGAAAGGTAACGTTTCAGGTTTTGCAACTGCGCCTGATCGCCTTCGTCAACGCCCGCATTCAGAACGGTGACTTCACCGAACGCGGGCTCGCGAAGATCATCGGCATTTCCCAGCCACAGATTCATAATGTGCTGAAAGGCGCCCGAAAGCTGCGCCCTGAACTCGCGGACCGGCTGATCCGGAAATTCGAGATGAGCGTCCTCGACCTGCTGGAACCGGGCGAGATCTATGAGCAGGTGCTCGCTCGGGGTTCAATCCAGGTTGGCAAGGAATCGGGTCTCCCCACTGTGGCCGGACATCTTCCTCCCAAACGCTTCAGTGATACCGGCGCCCCGAAGAAGCCCGCGCGGCAGGAATTAAGAAGCGCGAAGGCGCGTGCCGGGCACGCAAGTTAGCTTTCAGCGCGCAGTAAGCAACAGCCCGGCAACGCACGGCGCGATGGCTTGGCAAGGCCCGAGGAGTTGCTTTCCTATGTTGACCAACCATCGCTTGGCTGCCGGGCTACTCGGGAAAATCTTAGGGTTCGGTAGAGCCTCTCTTCAAATGGGCAATTTCGCTCCACGTTTCGAAGCGGAGCACTCATACCATTTAGGAATCCAGCCTGAAACGATTCCGGCGTTTGCACGCTGTCGCAGCGCTGTTCCACTCCCGTTCTAAACCTCAGTCCTCCGTTTTCGCGAACGCCCTAATTCTCTGAACAGTAGAGGCTTACGCGAACGTTCGCCAGTTCTCGCAAGGAAGCGCGGCGACGACCGGACACGTGGTCCGGCGGGTGCTTTTTCCGATACCGAAGGCCAAGCAAAGCAGCTTCGGCAACGGAGATTGGAAATGAACGCCGCAGGCATCAAAACAGCACCCGCCAATATACAGTCACAAGATGAGACTGCCCGACGTGACGATTTGATCGTGGAGCATCTGCCCCTTGTTACCGCGATCGCAGCGCACATTCAAAGATCATTGCCCGTGCATATCGAACTGGACGACCTGGTTCATGCCGGCGTGATGGGGCTGTTCGATGCAGCGACGAAGTATCAGACCGACAAGAAGGTCGCTTTCCCGGCGTACGCGAAGCACCGGATTCGTGGAGCAATTCTCGATAGTCTGCGGCAAATGGATTGGGCGTCGCGCGATTTGCGCAAGCGCTACAAGCAAGTGGAAAGCGTGACTCGTGAGTTGGCCGCGCGGCTGAAGCGGGATCCCACCGAAGCCGAAATTGCGAAGGAAATAGGTTTGGACACGCGCCGCTGGCAAGCGCTGATGGTGGATTTCCGCAGCCTGGGCTTAGCTGCTGCCACCCAGACGCGCGTGGAACGAGACGAGCAGCCGATTCCAGAGACGCCCTGCTCGACGGCGCTGTGCCCCGATCAGGTTTTTGCCCGCTCCGAACTGCGCGAGAAGCTGATGTCCGCCATCGACACCTTGCCTGAGCGGTATCAGCAGGTGGTGACGCTTTACTACGACCGGGATTTAACGATGAAAGAGATCGGCGACATTCTGGGCGTAAACGAGAGCCGGGTATCGCAAATTCACAAGAGCGCGCTGGAGCGGATGTACGCCGCCATGAACGTGAACGGCATTCACTCGGCCGCCGCGTTTTGACATACCCTTACTGCACTGCCAATTTGTAGGGCAGAATGCGCAGCATGCCACCCTTTAAGATGGCGGGGCCGGGGAGACCGGGCACCGTTTTGCGGAGACGGCTTTCGATCGCAGCGTCGGCGCCCAGATCGCTCGAGGAGTTTGCAAGCACGTCGAACAGAGACCGGCGCGGCGGGAACATCACCAGATTCGTTTCGCCTGTGGGGGAGAGATGCGCCCGTTGACGGATGGCCGCAATCGCCTGGTCAAGACCGCCCAATTGATCCACTAAGCCGTTTTCGCGGGCTTGAGCGCCCATCCAGACGCGGCCTTGCGCGATGGCGTCGATCTGGCCGTAGGTTTTCCTACGGGCTGTCGCGACTTTTCCGACGAACGACTGATAGGTCGTCTGAATGGATTCGTGCAGCTTCTGTTGGGCTGCGTCGGAAAGAGGGACATCGGGGAAGTCCATATCGGCCAACTTGCCTCGCTTTAAGCTGTCGGTCTGGATACCCAGCTTGTCAAACAGACCGTGCAAGTTCGGCCTGACGTACAGCACACCAATGGAGCCGGTAATCGTGTCTGGATAGGAAACGATGGGGTCACCGGTGAGCGAGATGAAATATCCGCCCGAAGCAGCCAGATCGGACATGGAAACAATCAACGGTTTGGCGTCGCTGAGCAGCTTCAACTCGTGCAGAATTTCGTCCGAGGCAACGGCATCGCCGCCGGGCGAATCGACCCGCAGGATGACGCCCTTGATGTTGCCGTCTTCGCGCACCTCACGAATGGTCTTTTCGAAGGTGACAGAGGAGATGTTCGCCTCGCTGCTGAAGGCGCTCCCGTTGGGATCGCCGGTGACGATGTCGCCTTCGCCGACAAGGAATGCGATGCGATCGCCGCGCCCGGGCGCCGCTTTGAAGTAGCTTCTGATGTTGACTTTGTTCAAGTCCCCAATACCGGTTCTTTTCTTGAGATCGGAATAGACTTCGTCTTCGTAGCCGAGTGCATCCACCAAGCCAGTCGCTTTCGCCTGGTTAGCGACGAATGGGCCGTTGTCGACGAGCGCCTTGATCTCGTCAGACGATTTATGACGGCCCTGCCCCACGGTTGTGCAGAAGTCGCCATAGATCTGGTCTAAGACCTGACCGAGAACTTCGCGGCGTTTCGGGCGTCATATTGGTCCTGGTGAAGATGTCTCCGGCGTCTTTGTAGCGGCCGATGTGGTCCACCTGGACGTTGACGCCGAGCTTGTCGAGGGTGTTTTTGAAGAACATCTCTTCGAGACCGAAGCCCTTCACGTCGAGCATGTCGTCGGGAGAGAGAAAGACTTTGTCCGCAACGGAGGCCAAGTAATACGCTCGCGAACCGGGACGCTGCAGGAAGGCATAGACAGGCTTGCCCGACTTCTTGAAATCGACGAGTTCCTGCCGGATCTCCTCTAATTTGCCCCACCCGGCGGTGATGTCGCGCGGCTGAAGGACGACGGCTTTGATGCGGTTATCCTTGGCGGCGGCGCGGAGGGAGGTCCAAATGTCGCGAATAGTGGGAGCGCTCTGGGATTGGAAGAACGGGATGGGAACGTCGACCGGGGCGGCTTCAGGCACCTGACCGTCGAAGCTGAGGACCAGGGCTGAGTTCGCTGCGACGGTAGGCTGCTTCGAGGCAAACAGTCGGCCGATCGCGAGAACGATAATGAGGCTTCCTAGGACGGCGACAATGACGCCGACGAGCACACCGAGAAGGAATTTACCCATAGCGGATGAAGACAGTTCTCCCAATGGAAGCGTAGCAATAACGCTGGCGCGGTGGCCGCTAAGGGATCAGAGACGGGCAGACGATGAGTTATTGAGTGACAGGCTGGGCTACGGGCGAGGGGATCAAGCCCTTTTGCATGGCGTATTCGACCAGACTGGCGCGATTGTGAATGTCGAGCTTGCGCATGAGGTTGAGCTTATGGGCTTCGACGGTTTTGATGCTGAGCGAGAGTTCAGCGGCGACTTCGCGGACAGTGCGTCCTTCGGCGAGAAGGCGCATGACTTCCTGCTCGCGGCTGGTGAGTACGGCTCCGCGCGGATAGCCGTCGTTGGAGGTGGCCAAAGCACGGAGGTCGGGCACAATTTTCGAGAGGCCCTGCGGGTTCTGGTCGTCGGTAGAGGCGATTTGACGGATACCGGCCAGCAACTGCGCGGGAGGACTGCTTTTCAGCATGTAGCCGCGGGCTCCGGCGTTCACGGCGCGTTCGAGTTGCTCAGGACCATCTTGATTGGTGAGGAATAAAAGGGCAACGTTGGGTTGGGCTTGCCGGATCGCAAAGCCAGCTTGCTGGCCCTGTCCATCAAGCAGAGCGAGATCCATAATGACCAAGTCAGGGATGACAAGATCCTGCGCCGGCCGCTCAGCGGCTGGATCGGACGCCGCCGGGCGCACTTTTTCGAGCGCCTCTGCCGCATCGGAAGCTTCCGCGATGACTTCCAGGTCGCTCTCCGCCGACAAGAGCGTTCGCAAACCGCGGCGGAACAACAGGTTACCGTCTGCGATCAAGATTTGGCTAACTCGTTTACCGCGTCCCAAGTTCGTGTCTTCCAGTCACTTACCCTTATCGGAGCGCGGGCGCTCAGCTTTAAGAAAGTCGCTGAAGGAGGAGTCTCTGAATGGAAAACGCCGGTTATGCAGCCGCTTTGTGTAGGGGCTTGGCTTGTGGGCGAGCGGCTTGGAGCAATTTTACGGTCTGAGTGTCGTCTGTCTCACGAGCCCGATCGAGCGCCGTGTGTCCAGCGCGATCCCGCAGCGCCGGGTTCCCTCCACGCGCGAGCAGCAGCGCCACCGCCTCCGTTCGTGAGACGGAAGCCGCCAGCATCAGGGGAGTAGCGCCCGATTCACGATCGCGAGCATCGATGCTTGCGCCATGGTCGAGCAGCAGCAGAATGATTTCGGTATTGCCGGCTAGAGCAGCGTCGTGGAGCGGCGTGCCGCCGGTTTCGTCTCGCGCGTTCACGTCGGCGCCGCGCTCCAGAAATAGTTGCACGATCTTCTTTTGGCCCTTGAGCGCGGCTTGATGGAGATAGGTAGCGGCGCCGGGGGAGGGCCTGTTTATGTCGAAGCCGCCCTCGAGCAACAGACGGGCTAGTTCAGAGTGGCCGCGCAGCGTGGCGGATTGCATGGCCCGGTCCACCGTTTCCTGACAATCGCGGCGTTCGAGCGCGAGGCGCTCCAGCGCGGCAATAGCTCCGCGATTTTTGTAGGCGAGCGCCAGGTCAATGGGCGTTTGGCCGGATTTATCGCGAGCGGCGGGGTCCGCGCCTGCGTTCACCAGCATTTCGATCAGGGCAGCGGATCCTTTTATGCAGGCTTCGTGCAGAGGGCCGCGCCCATCCTGCGGACGCATTCGCCGGGGATCGGCGCCGTAATGAAGCAGCACCGGGACAACGGCGGTTTGCGCGAAAAGGACAGCGTCGTCGAGAGGCGTGTGACCGGCGCCATCCACAGGATCGACTTCAGCATGGGCGGTGAGCAGTAAGCCGGCGACGGCGTCATAGCCATAGCGCGCCGCCACGTGAAGAAGAGTACGGCCCTCCACGTCACGCGTGTCGACGCGGGCGCCGGAGGATAGCAGCAGCTTTACAACTTCGGTTCTGCCGGCGAGTACGGCCCAGGTCAGCACCGGCTGACCGGATTCCCGGGCATTTGCGTCGGCGCCGTGCGCAAGCAGAAAAGCAGACATGCCGGCGTTCCCCGACCAGGCGGCGTAGAGCAACGGCGTATTGCCCATGGCATCGCGGGCGTTTACGTCCGCGCCGAGGCGGATCAGCCGCTTTGCGTCATCGAGCTTGCCCGCTCGAACGGCGGCATGAAGCGCTTCAGAGGCGGCAGGAAAACGAGGCGGCGGAACGGTAGAGGTCTGAGGAACCGCACCGGGCAGCCAGGCGCACAGCAGAAGCGCCCCAGCTAACCGCAACATGCCCACAGCGTATCACCGAAACGCCAAGAGCGTTGAGGCAAAAAAAGGCGCCGCGTGGGCGGCGCCTTTTCAAAATTCGAGCGGAAGGCGGAACTGCTTAGGCGGAAGTGGTCACAACGTGCTTTTCGAGCATCTTCTGGAACTCAGGCTTGCCGATGGCCCCAACCTTCTGTTCCACGACCTGGCCGCCTTTGAAGAGGAGAACGGTGGGAATCCCGCGGATTCCGTAGCGGCCAGCCGTCTGCTGATTCGCATCCACGTCCAACTTGCCAACCTTAATCTTGCCGGCGTAATCGGTCGCGACCTGATCGACAGTCGGGCCCATCATGCGGCAAGGACCGCACCATTCGGCCCAAAAGTCCACGAGGACCGGTACGTCCGAGTTGAGGACATCTTTGTCGAAGCTGTCATCTGTAAAGGTCAGTGTGTTGTTTCCTGCCATTTCAATCTCCTATGGTTTGATGACGAACTAGCATTTTTGATTCAGTCCGGGATGAGTGCCACCGGCCGCGTGACCCAGGCCAGGCGAGGGCTGGGCTAAACTGAAGTCACACAATTCTATCTGAAGAGGCTTCCGTTATTCGCCGCGCCGCCGTTGCCATCATTGCCGTATCGTTTCTGTTGAATTTGGCTGGAGCGCCGCTCATCGCGCAGGCAGGTTCAGCCCAGCCGGGTTCGGGAAATACGCCGGATGCTGTTGGGGAGAATGGATTCGGGACTAGCATTACTCTGTTCTCAGCGCTCGCGGCCATCAATGCCGCGGGCTACGACACGGGGATGGACTCCCCGCTGAATCAGAAGTACCGGGTACGCACGCAAATACGGGAAGCGCTGCTCAAAGAGAACATTCCCTGCCTGCCGGATTTGAAGGTGTTCTATAGGGCGCACAAGAAACCGTCGGATGCAGCGGACCTGGGGCAGTACATTTCGTTTGCGCTGCTGGCGGAAGGACCGCCCGATTTCAAGCTGCCTGAGGGTTCATTGCCTCCCGATGTGGAGCCGCTGAAGGAGTTCAGCGGATTGCTGGCGCGCTTCTACAAAGAGGCGAAAGTGGAAGACCTGTGGAACCGGTCGCAGACGGCATTGAATGCGGCGATTGCGCCGTATCAGGATGCGGTGATCTCGACTTTGTTCGAGACCAACGGGTATTTGCGGAACCCTTCGGGCTATTTGGGGCGGCGGTTCCAGATTTACCTCGATTTGCTGGGCGCGCCCGACCAGGTGCAAGTACGCAGCTATAAAGACGATTACTACATCGTGATCACGCCGACCAACGCGCCGGTGGTGGATGACATTCGCGACGCGTACCTGGAATACCTGCTGGACCCGTTGACGTTCAAGTACAGCGAGGCGATCAAAGAGAAAAAGCCGCTTGCAAAATATGCACAGGAGGCGCCGGCGCTTGACTTGGCATACAAGGACGATTTTTCGCTACTGGTGACCAAGTGCCTGGTAAAGGCGATCGACAGCCGGCTGCTGCACGGGGGCGCGGAGAAGCGGGAAGCATTCGTGAACCAGGCGATGCGCGAAGGGTTCATCCTTACAGCGGCGTTCGCGGAGCTGCTGAAGGGGTATGAGAAGCAGCAGGATTCGTTTCAGTTGTACTATCCGTTTCTGGTGAACGCCATTGACGTGCACCGGGAAGAAAAGCGGCTGAAAGAGATCGCTTTCGTGCAGAGCATGCCGGAGCGGGTGATAGCGCCGCCGGCGAAGATGCAATTGGATCCGGCGGAAGAGACGCTGGAGACGGCAGAGGGGCTGCTGGATCAACGCGACCTGGAGGCGGCCCGGAAAGGTTTCGAGAAAGCGCTGGCAGAGACCGCGGATAAAGGGAAGCAGGCGCGGGCTTCTTACGGTTTGGCGGTGATCGATCTTCAAGAGAAACGTTGGGATGACGCCCTCAATCTCTTTCAACGTACGGTAGACGCGGCGCCGGCATCGGCGCTCGCCGGCTGGTCGCATTATTATTTAGGGCAGTTGCAGATCAAGCACGGAGACAAGGGAAAGGCGGCCGAGGAGTTTAAACTGACGTTGGCAACCGAAGGCGCTTCGGCGACGGCTCGTGAAGCCGCGGAAAAGGCATTGACGAGTACTTCAGGAGAGGTAAAGCAATGAGACATCGATTTCTTCTAAGGAAACGCCCGGCAACGCACGCGCGACTGCTTGGCGATTTCCTCTCTGTGTTGACCAAGCATCGCTTGGCTGCCAGGCTAGCTTGCGCGGCCGCCACTTTCATGGTTGCGGCGATTTCCGTGATGGCGCAACAGCCGGCAGCGCCGGCAGCGGCGCAACCGGGACCGCACCCCAAATCGCAAAAAGAAGTTGAGGCGCTACAAAAAGTGCAGGCGGCGCTGCAGGCGAACAATTGGGACGGCGAGATTCAGGCCATCAATTATGTTCTGGAGAATTTCGCGGACACCCAGTACAAGGTGATGCTGCTCGGGATGGCGCAGGAAGCAGCGCAGAACAAGGGCGATTACGCGGGCGCCGTCGCATTTGGAGAGCAAACGCTAGAGGCGGATCCGAACAACATTCCGGCGCGAGTGTACATGGCTGAGAGCATTGCGCAGCATACACGCGAGAACGATCTGGACAAGGAGCAGAAGCTGAAGAAAGTGGACGATTACGCCAATAAGGCGTTGGATCTGCTGAAGGCGGCAACTACTCCGCCCGCGGGCACGCCGGAAGCGCAATGGCCGGACCTGAAGAAGCAATTGACGTCGCAGTGCTATGACGCGTTGGGCCAAGTGGCGGATCTGCGGAAGAACTATCCTGACTCCATCCAGGATTTCAAAACGGCTTTGGAGAATCAGCCTTCGAATTCAGTGGCGGAAGTGCGCCTGGCGAAGACTTATTTCGACGCCAAACAGTATGACGACGCGATCGCGACGGCGGACAAGGTTTTGGCTATGAACGATGCTCCGGCGGTGGTGAAGCAATTTGCGCAACAGCAGAAGGCGAACGCCACGAAGATGAAGAATTCAGCCGCGGCTACACCCGCACCGGCCCCGGCGGCGCCTCCTAAGTAAACACGTATCTGATGCCGCGCCCTGTAGAAACGCGGACGAGTCACCGCGTTCCAGACAACAACCCGGCGCAGCCGCCCGTTCCGCTCGAAGTTCTGGAAGAGAGGCTTGGGTACAAGTTCCGGAACCGCGAACTGCTGACGAGGGCCCTGACCCATCGCTCGGCGCTGGGAGATCGGGGTCCATTGGAACGCGGTTCCGAGAACGGCGATAACGAGCAACTCGAGTTTTTGGGCGATTCGATTCTAGGATTCATTGCCAGCGAGGCGCTGGTGGCGCGCCATCCGGGAGAGCAAGAGGGGCAGCTCTCACAGTGGAAAGCGCATCTGGTGAGCGCAACGCATTTGCATGAATGCGCACTCGAATTGGACCTCGGGCAGCATTTGCTGTTGGGCAAAGGGGAAGAGCGAAACGGCGGGCGGGAACGCAAGACGCTGCTGGCGAACGGGCTGGAGGCGGTGATTGCGGCGATTTATCTGGATACGGGAATGGAACGGGCGCGCGCGTTTATTCAAGAGCATATTTTGGGCGTTTTGGATAGTCCCGACGATGTGGAATCGATCGGATTGCTGAATCACAAGAGCGTGTTGCAGGAGAGGACGCAAGCCATGGGACTGCCGGTGCCGCGCTACACGACGGTAGAGACGAGCGGGCCGGAACACGCGAAGGTTTTCACGGTTGAGGTGCGCGTGGGGAACACGATGGCGCAGCGAGCGGAGGGCAGTTCAAAGAAGGGGGCGAGCCAGAGGGCGGCGGAACTTCTGCTGGAGCAGCTCGCTAGCCAGGGGATAGCCTCGGAAGAAGCGCTCGAAGATCGCTAGCTCGCACGCTCCATTACTGCCGCGTCTCGGTCAGGCGGTCCAAAAGTAGCAGGATTTCGCGGAGTTCGCGGCGGACTTCCTGCACGACAGTCGCCGAGCTCGAGAACAGTTCGGCCTGCTTGCGCGGCGGAGCGGGTTTGGCGGCATCGCGCTTCGGTTTCGCTTCGAGGACCTTACGGGCGCCTTCGATGGTGAAACGCTTTTCGTACAGCAGGCGCTTGATTTCGAGCACCAGTTCGACGTCTTTGCGGCGGTAGAGGCGATGGCCAGTGCCGGATTTTTTCGGACCGAGCCCCGTGAATTCGGATTCCCAGAAGCGCAGGACATAGGGTTTGATACCCGCCAACCTGGCGACTTCGCCAATGCGGAAGTAGAGCTTGTCGGGAATCTCCGGATCTGGCGCGGGCTGGGGAGCCAAATCTTCCATGTAGCGGTTTCTTGATCCGCCCTCAATTGTATCGGAAACGATGAACTACCGGGCAAGGTGACGCCCGCGCAAACTCGGACCAGCGGTCAGCTTCGGAGGTATTGAGCTGGACGCCGGGAGTTATTTTGCTCAGGCGACACCTGACCGGTTCCCTCGCCTATCAGTAACGCGGGAATCAGCAGTGGAATGCCTCACGGAAAGGGAAGAAATTTTGCTTTTTCGTGAATTACCGCTGATTTGTTTTGGAGATGCGGGCGAGTTCGGCGCGGTCTCGTTCGAGGATGGCGTGCAAGCCCTGGGCGTAGAGAGAGTCCGGAGCGTGTTGGGCGTAACTTTGGTCGGCGGCTTCGAGGTAAGGGAGCGCTTCGGCGAATTTACCTTGCGAATAGAGGGCGCGGCCTAGGGTTCGTTTGGTTAGTCCCATGGACGGGTTTTCGGGATCCGGCGGAAGCATGGCCAGGGACGCGCGGGCAGCTTTCTCGGCTTGCTTGGCTTGCCCGGTGGCTTCATAAGCCAGGCCGAGGGGACCCAGGATGTCGACCAGGTACTCGCGGTTACGGCCGGCGTACGTTTTTTGGGCGAGGGCTAGTCCTTCTTCCAGTTTTGCCGCCGCTTCTTGGGGATGACCTGTCAAGACGAGGCTGTAACCCCACTGACCCAGCACGGCGAGGGACATATCGTAGCCGCTTCCCATGCAGCGTGCAATGCGCTGATAGTTGTCGCGCAGGAGCTTTTCCGATTCAGAGAAGCGTCTTTGAATGCGATAGACCCGGGCGAGCGCGAGGACGGGCTCGGCAATGTCGCAGACCTGGACCGGCAAGGCGCGGTACAGGGCGATGGATTCGCGGGCGTTTGTTTCGGCTTCCGGTAGATGGCTACGAATGCTATCCGCCCAAGCGAGCTTGCCGATGACCGTGGCGCGGTCCCAGACGGGTAAGTGCGATTCGTTGGCGATGCGAGCGGCTTGTTCGAGGAGATGAACGCCTTCCTGATCCGCTGGGCGGAGCAAGACGAGAATGTAGGCGAGCTTTTGGTAAGCGTCGGCGCGAGACTTGCCGGAGACACCGGGTGTTTGCGCGAGGCGAACGGCGGCGCGGCCGGTTGCGAGCGCCTTCTGTGTTTGGCCATCATCGAAATACAGGCCGGTGAGATAGGACAGGGCTTCGGTTTCGGTGTTGAAGTCGTGAGCGGAGCGGGCATCGGCGAGAGCTTTTTCAAAGACCGGGACGGATGCCTTGAGATTGCCGCTATCGAGGAGAGAGGTGGCGAGCGAACACTCGACCTCGGCGGTTTGCTGTTTGTCATTGGCGAGTAAGGGCGCCATTTTGATGCCGAGGCCGAGGAAGTCAGACAAGCTGGTGGTTTGAGTTCCGGAGAAATTGGAATTGGCGAGCCGGAAGAGCTGGCTCATGAAGGCTTGCGTGCGGGCGGAGCGGGCGCTTTCCGCGAGGGCTCGTTGTTGCTGGAAGAGCGCCTTGCGCTGTTGTGAGAAGGCATAGGCCAGCGCGGCGATGAGCGCGACGGCGAGTAGAGCCGATGCCAGGACTTTGCCGCGGTTTCTTCGAACGAATTTTTCAAGGAGATAGAGCGTGGTCTGGCGGCGGGCGAGGATGGGGCGGCGGGCGAGATAGCGCCGGATGTCTTCCGCGAGGGAGTTGACGGAGGAATAGCGGTCTTGCGGCCGGATGCGCAGACACTTGCGAACGATGGTGGAGAGGTCGCCCGCGAGAGAGGCGCGCAGAGCGCCCACAGTGGTGCGGCGGTTGGCGGCGACGTGGGCGGTGGTCTTTCCGTCGAGACGGGCGGGTTCGCGCTCCTCGACCAGGTTCTGAATCAAAGCAGCGATGGAGGAATCGGCGCCTGGACGTCTGCCGGCGAGGAGTTCGAAGAGAATCACGCCGAGGGAGTAGATGTCGCAGGCGGTGGTGACGGATTCGTGGCGCAACTGCTCCGGGCTGGCGTAGGAAGGAGTGGCTAGTTGAGTACTGGTGAAGCGGCCGTCGAGGTGAAGCAGCTTGGAGGTGCCGAAGTCGAGGAGCTTGGGTATGCCGTTGTCGGTGACGAGGATGTTGGAGGGTTTGAGGTCGAGGTGGACGATTAAATTGCGGTGGGCGTGATCGACAGCGTGACAGACCTGAAGAAACAGGTGCAGGCGTTCTTCGACGGTGAGCTTGTGGTCGTCGCAATAGGCATCCAGGTGGCGGCCTTCGACGAACTCCATTACGAGGTAGGGCTGGCCGGCCTGGGGGGTTCCGGAGTCGCGCAGTCCGACGTCCGTAACGCCGGCATCGAGCAAGCGGGTGATGTTGGGATGTTCTAGCGAGGCAAGGATGTGCTGCTCGCGATGAAAACGTTCGACGAATGAGGGGCCGGCGGCGTGCGGCGCGAGCATCTTGAGGGCGGCGCGTTGACGTGTTCCCGCGACGTCGCGCTCCACGAGATAGACAGTGCCCATTCCGCCGGAGCCGATGCAGCGGAGAAGGAGATAGGGGCCGATGGAAGCGGCAGGCGGTTGCTCCGGCGGGAGGGCGGGTGCGGCGATGCTTTCGATGCGCTGGTCGGCACGGAGCAGGGCGAGGACTTCGGCGCGCAGATCGGGATCGGCGCAGCGATCGAGGAGGGCTGGTTCGCGCTGGTCTTCGGGAAGCTCGGCGATGAGGTGAAAGAGGGATTGTAACTGCTGCCACTGCGCGGCGACCACGGTGGTGGCTCCAACTGCCTGGGGGCGCGCATTCGCGTCTTTTACGCTCATGAGAACCTCGCGCAAAACGGCCGCGATCTCAGGCGCGCCCCGCAAAGATCAGCGGTTGCTTTTCCTGCCTCGCGGCGCGCATTCGCGTCCTTTGCGCTCATGAGAACCTCGCGCAAAACGGCCGCGATCTCAGGCGCGCCCCGCAAAGATCAGCGGTTGCTTTTCCTGCCTCGGGACGCGCATTCGCGTCCTTTGCGCTCATGAGAACCTCGCGCAAAACGGCCGCGATCTCAGGCGCGCCCCGCAAAGATCGGCGGTTGCTTTTCCTGCCTCGGGGCGCGCATTCGCGTCCTTTGCGCTCATAACGCTTCCTTTGACAGCCGCTCAGGTTGCAGACGAGCATAGAGCCAGCTGCGAACGAAGCGGAGATCGCGGTCGACAGTCGCCTTTGAAGTTCCGAACACTTCGGCGGTTTCCTGCGCGGTGAAACCGAGGAAGCAGCGTACTTCGAGCATGCGGCATTTGCGGAGGTCGATTTGCTCAAGCTCGTCGAGAAGGCGATCGAGATCGAGCATTTCGGGACTGGTGGAGTCGATGAAGGCGAGGTCCTCATGCAAGGGGACAAGTACGCCGCCGGAGCGCTTCTGGCGGCCTTCCGAACGGACCTGATCGACGAGCATGCGGCGCATGAGGCGGGCCGCGAGGCTGAAGAAGTGCTGACGATCTTCAATGCGCAGGCGCTCCTGGCCGAGGAGCTTGAGATAGAGTTCGTTGACCAGGACGGTGGGCTGAAGGATGTTTCCGGGGCGCTCGCCGCGGAAGAGCGAGTTGGCAATTTGCTTGAGCTGCGGATAGACGAGTTCGAATAGGGGATCGAGGCAGGAGGGATCACCTCCGGTCCATTGGCGCAGCAGGACAGTGATGTCGCCGGGTTCTTCCAATTTTTGGTCTGAGTTTTTGAGTATACATGGCGGAAACCAGGTGCGGCAATGACTAGAAGTTTGGTACCGCAGTATGCGCCGGGGCTGTTTTTACGAAACGAACAGCCTGGCGGCAGAAGGCCCGGTACGGATCCGCTCCATGCTGTGCGGCTCCGGGTCCGGAGACGGGCGGGTAAGCCAGTTCAGGTGGCGGAAAAGAAAGTTCGACCCGTTGGATTCAGGCAGTTAAGTGCATTAGGGCAGTTAGAATAGGGTTGCTCGCTAACGAACCAACCAGAGAGTATACGCAGCCAATAAGTCAGCGAGGGCGAGCGTCCAGGTCGTGCCCTTGGCGGGAATTGGGCGATTCCTCCAGAACACGAGCACCACAGTCGCGAAGCTCGCGAGAGCTGCTCCTATCAGGAGCAAGATGCTGGGGATTTTGTCGTACGCGAAGCAGTCGAATGCGGTCTTCCAGATAGTGGCAGTCACAAACCCAAAAGACGCGATGAGAAAAAGATAGAACATAGAACCTCGCTTAGGGGCAATTCGGGGGAGTATAGCAGATACTCGACCAGACCTCCGGCACCGGCTCTGCCGGATATATTGGCGGAAAAAGGCCCGCCTGATTCACAAATCTTGTCTGCCAGGAGTTTGAGGGCATGTCGGTTGGTTTCGTCCAGGGTGTGTCTTCTTGGTTTCGCTGCGTGAAAAGACGATAGCCGCAATACAACGCCGCTGCGATTCCTACCACAAACAACCCTATTCCTGTCCAGGCAAGCGCGGTTCCCGCAACGCCTACGACTACCGTTCCACTCAGCACACCCACACCCCCGCCGGCGTTGAGGGCTGCAAGTCCTACGGTCGCCAGACCGAGTCCACCGACCATAATCTGCTCTTGCGCATACACCCGGCTCGACAAAGAGGCACTGAATCGGATTGCCAGCGGCAGAATGCCGCCAGTTCAGGTTGGGAAAAGAAACTCGGATCTTTAGATTCAGGTATTTAGGTGCGTTTCAGCGGGTTTGGGGAACGGGCGGGCGGGGAGACTCGGGGCGTGGACGCTCTCGAAAACCTTGTCGCCGATGGCCGCGATGCCGCGTCGGGATTGCCTGCCTGTACTTGTCGCGCATCGCGTGCTGGCAACGGGCAGCAGAACCGCTCGGGCGGGCCGCACTCACCGCAGGGTAAGGCCAACTCTTCGGTGAACGCGACCTCGCACGGGTGCTGTTCGAAGCAGATGCTGGTGAAGGGCGAGCAGCCGGAGGATTTGGAGGCGCTGCGTGAGTGGTGGTTTTCGCATTACGACGGGGACCAGGCGCGGCCGTTTGTGGAAGCGGCCTTTCTGGACGAGTGGCTGTTGAAACGGGCACAGCGGAATTACCTGGCGGTAGAGGCGCAGTTGGCGGAGACGGACGCAACCGAGTGGACGGAAGAGCAGATGCACCGGTTGGCGCTGATGCAGCGCTATAAAACGGCGGCGGAGCGGTCGTTTGCGCGGTCGTCGGGGGCGGTGGAGCGGTTCCGGCGAGTGCGGGTGTATGAGGCTTTAGCGGAAGAACGGGCGGAGGCGCAGCGGGAAGAGCGGGAATGGCGCAGGCGGGAGTACGAGGAAGAGAATGCGCCGCGCGTGCCGACCACTGTCGATAAGCTGCTGGCGATGCCGAAGCCTGTGCCGGTGCCTGCGCTCGAGCAACATGTGAATGTCACGCAGGAGGGCGAGGACACGGTGACGACGCTGACGCCTTCGAATGAAGCGTTGTTGGCGCAAGCCGAGGCGATGGAGCCGAAGCCGCTGCGGGTATTTCGCAACCTGCGCATTTCGCCGTGGCTGGCGAGCGAGTATGTGTGGGTGAAGGACTTGCCCGGTACCACGGAATGCCGCACGCAGGTGATGACGTTTGAGGAGTGGTTGAAGGCGCTGGAGCGCGAGAAGGCGATTGCAGGCGGGCATCTCGGGCCGGTGGAGCGGGATCCGACTTGGGTGGACGATTTGCTGAAGGAGATAGAAGATGGCGAAAAGACAAAGCAGAGCACGGAAGACGCGGGCCAGAAAAGGGGCGGCAGCTGGGGAACGGAAGGTGGTCCTGGAGCAGTGGGTGGAGGTCCGGATCCGAAATGGACGGACGGTGACGGAGCTGACCCCTGGGAACGACCAGTTGCGTAAGAAGCTGGAGACGATGGACCCGGAGCCGGAACTGGTGTACCGGCGAATGAATTTTCCGGAAGGCGTGCCGCCGGAGTATGAGTGGACGGGGCCGGACGAAAATTTGCGGCGATACGGGGGCGGCGGGGTGCAACGGATGACGCTGGAGACGTGGCTGCGGATAAGCCGATTAGAGGAGTTGAAGGGCAACGGGCATATTGGGCCGACGGGGAAGGGGAATTTGCCGCGCCCGAAGGAGCATGGGGGTTGCGAGTGCCCGTCGTGCCGGGCGAATACGCCAGCAGTGGAGGAGGCGGCCTGAGGGGCGGTTAGTATCGGGCACGTTGGTCTTGCACCGGAGTCGGTGGATTTCGGCCGAGGAGCTGTAAAGGATTTGCGGGGAAAAGTCGAATAGAATTGAATTCTGGCGTGGGCGCGGGCGTGCATAGGTGAAGTGTTGCGGGCCGCGCCGAGGATGGTAGATAAGGGGCGCTATAAGAGAGGGAGAGAGAGGACGATGAGAGAGTTGTCGATCAGAAGTGGAAGATCGGCGATACTCGAAGTGGTACGATTCATGTCCGCAAGGCCGCAACCGGAGTTTGAGCCCGTAAACGCCATAGACTTGGCGGCGCGGATGGGTATGGGTTCAGAGATTCTGGCGCAGGCGATCCGGGTGGATGCGAGCAGCCTGGCTGCGAATCCACGAGGGCAGCAGTGGCAGCCGCAACTCAGGGAACTGGTGGAGCTTTGGCAGAACGTGGTTTCGCTTTTCGGGGACGAGGCGGATGCGCGAGCGTTTCTCTTCGAAGAACGGCCGGAACTGCGAGGCAAGACTCCTGTGAAATATTTTGAGGAAGGGCGTCCTCAGGTGGTGCGGAATCTGGTTTTGGCTATGCGGGAATCGCTACCGTAGGTGGTGATTGCGGATGACCACGCACTGGTCAGGATTGTCAAGAGTCTGCCGGTCAGTGAGTTCGAAGGCCCCGTTTATCGTCTTGTTCCGCTGAAGTACGTTGGGCAATGGGATGCAACGGAAGGGGCGCGCCGGCTGGGCGGACGGTTCAATCCGCCAGAGGGCTTGCAGAGAGCCTCTGCGGCTTGGCGGCGGCTTCGGCTTGCTCTACACGGCGACGCAGTCCGATCGCCTGTTTATTCGAATGTCAGCACATCGTGCGGGCGGCTCACGGCTGGCATGATACAGAGCGTTCCCAAAGAGCCGAAGATTCTGCTTAGCTTCCACGCGGAATCGGATCGTGTCCTGGATCTGCGGGATGCGAGCAATCAGGTAGCGGCTCTGGGTTTGGATCCGAAGGAATTGCTGGAGCCGGACGACCGATACGATCTCAACGAAGCTGGAAAGCTGACAGCCGTTGCAACGCGTGGGGGCGGCCGCGTTATAAAACGGGACGCTTTTCGGGCATTCCGGCTCCGAGCCAATACAGCGATCTGGTGGAGAGCGATTGTTTCGATTTTCTTCCCAGCGAAGTGAAGCCGAAGGTCCATGATCCTGAAGGCATTGCTTGGGCGGATGGAGATTGTTTAGCGCGCCGGTCGGCTCTTTGCTTTGCGGGCTTCTTGGGTTGAACTGCTATCTTCTCCGGATTGAGGCTGCGGATTCTTTGGAGTAATTCGGTGGCGGATTCGAAGGTGCGACCTTCGGCCTCGGCGAGTTCGGCTTCGGTGTGGACGAGTTCGCCGCGAAAGGCTTTGGCGAGGATGGATTGCGTGAGGGCGTCGACTCGTTTGCGGGCGGTTTGCGACGCGGGATTCGAGGCGATCGGCGAAGGCGAAGAGTTGGTCTACTCGGCGGACGATTTCTTGTTGTTCGGCGGCGGGAGCGGATGTGGGATCTGAAGCGCTCCTAACATCGCCGAGTGTTGATTCCTCTGACAGCCACACCCTTACGGCTTCTGCATTGCTCTTTGGCCAACCGGTCTCGGCCCGTTGAGGCAATAGCCCAGTAATCGGGTCTCAAATATGGTCTCGGATTGTACGCAGAGCGGTATCCTGATTGATATTCGCCCAGGCGTTCTTGCGGTACGACGGCCACGCGCCATCTGCCCACGAATTGAAAGTAGAAGATCACCAGGAAGTAGCCGGGCTCGGACGAACGTGCGCTCGATTTCAGCTGTCGGCGGACGGTGGCCACGTTGACGTCTCCGTAAAATCGGCTAGGTACATCGCACTCGTCGGGGGTGTCGGGCGTTTCCGTATTCCGTATGAATTGCGCGATCTCGCCTAACGATATCGCGCACCGACGATGGAGCCGTCTTGTAAGAGTTCGGACGTCATCGAGATCGTCGACGCCTAGGTGGGCGGTAAGCGTTCCCCTTTGTGGCACGCCAGCCAAGTCATGGGTCCGGCGAAGCGATGCAGCAACATCGTGTCCTGTGAGTGTGCGTGCGAAATGAGTTCGCCAGTCGGCGGTAAGGCGGCCGGAGCAGGCGGCGGCGAGGACGGATTGGCGGAAGCGGGCGAGGAGTTTCGGGATTTTGTCCAGGCGCTCGCGGCAGGCGTTTACGCGGGCCAATAGGGCGTCTAGTTTGGCGACGATCGGCGCTGTTCGGCAGCGGAGCGAGTGGGATCTCAGCATTTCGAAGAAGTGCGTGGCACGCGGAATTGGCCGACCGATCCACGCCAATGCTTTTCGGTAATCTGTCCGAATAGACTCGCTGAGTGCAAGAAGACGCCACAGATACCAATGCTGAAATCCGTCTCTCGGCTCTGAAGGCGAAGCAAGTACGAGTCGGTTACTGCAGCGTATCCCAGGCAAGTGTGATAGATGGCCACTTTCCTACGATTTGCCGCTGTTCGTTGTGCATACAATACGTCACCATCTCGCAAGCATACGTCGTTCGCTCTGCGTAGTGGCAGAACCGCACTTACGGCCATCAAGCACGTGTTCTCCTCGTGATACCGATGATTGTGTCATCGCGAAACGCGGGCCGAGGGCGTAAGGGTGATCCTTAATCCGCGGTAACCCCGCCGTGCTTCGGAGACGACTTAGAGATGTCCGACATAGGGTAGCGCTCCAGCCTTCCAGGTAGCTCGCTCATGCGGCGGCGCCTATGGCGGCTTCCTTCTCGATGAGGGCCATGATTTCGCGGAGGTCGTCTACTACGGCTTCTAATTCCGTAATGGCTTCGGCGGCTAGGTCTTGGGGTTCGGGTAGGTCGTCGCTGTTTTCCAGCGATTCGTCTTTGAGCCAGGTGAAGTCGAGCTTGTAGCCTCGATCCTTTACCTGTTGGATGGAGAAGACTCGGAAGCGGCCTTGTTCGCCTTTGTTTTCGCGCGGGCTGCGGCCGTTAGGATCAGTGCCGTAGCATTGCTCGAATTCGGCGAAGTGGTCTTTGGTCAGAGGACGTTCTTTTTTGGTGATGCCGGGGACGTTGGAGCGGGCGTCGAAGATCCAGGTTTGCTCGGTCGGGCAATCCTTTCTGGAGGAAGACGACGTTGGCTTTCACGCCCTGGCTGTAGGGAGTGAATGTTCCGCGCGGCAGGCGTAAGACGGTGTGGACGGCGCAATCCTGCATCACGATTTCGAAGACTTCGCCGGCTTTGTCCTCGAATAAGCAGTTGTCGGGAAGGACGATGGCGGCGCGGCCTCCGGGCTTCAGCGTGTTGACGACGTGCTGGAGGAAGTTGAGCTGCTTGTTGCTGGTTTCGATGGTGAAATCCTCGCGCTCCGGGGCCTGATTGGCTCCTTTGGTTCCGAAGGGCGGATTGGTGAGAATCACGTCGAACTGTTCGCCGCGATTGGGCTCATAGATGGTGTCGCCCAGGTAGATGTGGGGCTCGACGCCATGCAGATAGAGATTCATCAGGGCGAGACGGCGGGGGCGCGCGACGAGATCCTGGCCGTGGTAGGTCTCTTTGCGGATGCGCAGCGCTTCTTTGCGTTCGAAGGCGCCGCCGCCGCTGGCATCCATGAGCCATTCCCAGGCGCAGACGAGAAAGCCGCCGGTGCCGCAGGCGGGATCGGAGATGGTGAAGCCGGGTTTGCCGCGCGGGTCGGGCTTCATGACGCGGCAGATGGACTGGATGAGAGGGCGCGGAGTGAAGTATTGGCCGGCGCCTTTCTTGCCTTCGCTGGCGGCGCGTTCGAGCAGGCCTTCGAAGGCTTGCCCCTTCACGTCGATGTCCATGGCGGACCATTCCTCTTCGTCGATCATGGTGATGAAGCGGCGGAGGTTGACGGGATTGTTGAAGCGCGAGGTGGCCTGGGTGAAGATGTCGCCCGAGCAGGCCGCCGGCTTCGCGGAGAGCGCGAAGCACGTCGTTGTAGTGATCGAGGAGATCGGTGCCGTGGCGGGAGGTGAGGCTGTTCCAGTCGTAATTCGGCTGGGACGTGGGCGCCTTTCTCGTCGGCCATCTTGAGGAAGAGCAGATAGGTGATCTGCTCGATGTAGTCGCCGTAATCGATGCCGTCGTGGCGGAGGGTGTGGCAGAAGCCCCAGAGTTTTTGGACGATGTCAGTCATGCTGCGATTTCGGTGTTGATCTGTTCGAGGAGCAGCGGCAATTGGCCGGTCGAAGACCTTTTGCGGCGCGTGCCCCAACCGCCTAGGCGGGTGAAGACGGGCTGGGCTTCGAAATCCTGCTGATCGATCGAGAGGTTTTCCTGTAAGTGGGTGCGGATGCGGTCGAGCCACTGCTGCTGATCGGGGGTGAAGTTGTGGCCGGCGGTGAGGCGCGTGAAGGCGAGATCGACGCGTTCGGCGGCAGTGAGGAGCGGGTTCTGGTGGTCGGCGGCGTGCTTGACCATGGAGATGATGTCGCACATGGCTTTCTTTTCGCCGAGTGCGTGGGCGCGTTGGAGATTCTCAAGAGTGAAGCGCTGCGGCGCGGCTTTCAGCTTATCGAGCAGTTGCTGGAGGGCGTCCGGGGGTCCAGCGGCGCGGACGTTTGAGGAGGACGGAGATGGCTTCGATATCGGCTTCGTGGCGTGCGGACATATTCGGAGAAGGCGGTGAGGTAATCGGCTGGTTTGTACTCCTTGCCATCGGAGCCGCGCACGAGCCATTCGGAGGAGACTGTCGTCCTGGTGCGCTTGTTATCGATTATGAAGGTGCGCTTGCGGCGCTGGTAGTTGACCAGCAGGTCTTGAAAGGCGGGATCGCGCAGGAGGGAGAGTGTGCCGGTGAAGTCCGGCTTGATGCGGCTGGGCAGGTGCGGGCGAACTCGGCGACGTCGCCGTCGGGAACGAAGGCGGCGAACTGGTCGCGGGCTTCGCCGGACATTTCTTTGTCGATGCGCTGGAGGCGTTTGACCAGGCAGCGGGTGTTGTATTCGCGGTCGCGATTGGCCCAGATGTCGTCGATGAATTCGCCGATGGTGCGGGTGGGTCCGGCGGGTGGGTCTTCGGCGATGTCGGTGGTGTTTTTGAAGTAGGCAAGCAGGCTGCCGTCGAAGCAATCGAAGACAACGAAGTGGGATTTGTCCGGGAAGCGTTCGCCTTTGCGGGTGCCGCGGCCCATCATCTGGGTAAAGAGGATGCGGGATTTGACTGGGCGCAGGAAGACGATGTATTCGAGATCGGGAATGTCGACGCCGGTGGTGAGCATGTCGACGGTGACGACGATGCCGGGCGCGGGGCGATTGCGGAACTCGCGGATGTGTTGCAGAGGACGGTCGACGTGGTTGCCGGTGATCTTGCGGACGAAAGAGTCGCCGCGGCCGAAGACTTCCTTGGCGAGAGTCACGAGCTGGTCGGCGTGCGAGGTGTGCGGCAGGTCATTGACGGCGAAGATGAGAGTTTTGGGAAAACGGCCGTGCGCCTGCTCGTGTTCGAGAGCGTAGGATTTGATTTCTTCGAGGATCTTGCGGTTGGAATCGGGCGATGTGATTTCGCGTTCGATTTGAGTGGTGTCGAACTGGCGTTCGTCTTCCAGGTAGTCTAGCTTGCGGGCGCCGGTGTCGGGATCGATGGTCGACCTCTTCGCCCTCTTTGAGGAAGATGCCGTTGATGCGGACGTTGGATTTTACTGTGACGACGTCGTAATCGACCAGGAAGCCTTCGGCGACGGCGGTTTCGTACTTGTACTCGAAGACTTTTTCCTTGAAGAGCGCGGTGGTGTGGCTGGCGGGCGTGGCGGTGAGGCCGATTTTGATGGCGTCGAAGTGGTCGAGCGTTCTGCGCCAGATGGCGGTTTGTGAAGAGGTGTAGCCGCGGTGGCATTCGTCGGCGACGATGAGGTCGAAGGCGTGGATGGGCAGGACGGGAAGTTTTTCCGCGTCGGGGTCGTCGCCTTCGACGCCTCCGCCCCATTCGGCGCTGCGGCCAAACAGATTGATGGCGGTGCGCTGGATGGTTGAGACGTAGACGAAGGCGGCGCCGGGCTTCGGGTTGAGCAGGTAGTGATCTGGAAGTACTTTGGGATCGAATTTTTCGTCTTCGCCGAAGTCTTCCTGCTGGAAGCGCTGGCTGTAGACTTCATAGATTTTGTCGAATTTGAGGCCGGGTTCGGGTTCGAAGGACGCGAAGGCGCGGACAGTTTGGGCGGCGAGGGCGCGGCGATCGACAAGGAAGAGGACGCGCGGCGCGACGCCCGACTTCATGAGGCGGTAGATTTCGTTGACGATGGTGAAGGTTTTGCCGGTGCCGGTGGCCATGGCGACCAGCATCTGGCGTTTGCGGGCGGAGATGGCTTTTTCGATGGCATCGTTCGCCTCGCGCTGATAGGGCCGCAGACGGGTACTGGCATTGGGCGCGGATTGCAGCTTGGCGAGCGCGGCTTCGAAATCACGCTTGAGAAATTCGTCGAGGGCGGCGGGCGTGTGGAAGGAGGCGACTTCGCGCGAGGGGTTAGCGGATGGCGGATGTCGTGATGCCAAATGATCTCGCCGTTGGTGGAGTAGAGAAAAGGAACGCCGAAGGGGCCGGAGGCAATTGAGGGCTGTTCGATGCCTTTGGAGTAACGCTCGGCTTGGAGAAGAACGTTTTGCGGACCGATGGTGAGCTTTTTGGCTTCGACGATGGCGAGGACGCGACCGCTGCGGCAAAGGGCGTAGTCGGCGGGTCCGTTGCTGGTTTCGAATTCTTCGACGGCGCAGTTCTCGCAATCGGAAAGAGGCGTGCCGGGTTCGAAAGGGCGGATGGTCCAACCGGCGTCGCGCAGCTTGCCATCGATGTGGCGCTTGCGGGTCAGGTATTCCGAATTTGCCGGCGAGGGGGTGGACATGGCGCTTCCAGCAATTCACCAGTGTAATGGGATCGCTTACCTAGTGGAGTTCGCGGTGAAATCGTTAGCGGCGGTTGAGCATGGAGAAAAACCGCTGGGACAGGCAGACGCGCCTGCTTGGGTTTACATCCTGTTACCGACTGACGTAACGGCGCTTAAGCCAGTCCCGGGTTTTTCGCGTTGCGGTCATCAGATAGTAACGATTTGGTTACGACAGGCCACTAGCGACAAAGCGACTGTTTGATTCGTAACGACATCATGGACTTGGCTTGCAGTTCGATGTCTTGCGCGTGTCGCTGATGGCGGCGATCTTCCAACCGCCTTGGGTTTTGAGCAGGCTGAAGGAATCGATTCCGCAGTGGCTTAATTTGCCGTTCAAATAAAAATCATATTCAGCCCAGACGACGGAGATCGGCCCCTGCTGGAGCACCTTCGGATTCGAAATGCGTTCCAACCAAGCGCTCTTACTTGCGCCGATGTGCTCCGCGAATTTTTCGAATGGAATGACGGACGCTTTTCCGGAGTCGTCGACGGAACTCAAAGTGGCGCCTGGCAGGAAGAGCGCCGAGGCTGCTGTGGAGTCGTGGGCTTTCATGGCGTCGAAAAGCTTCTGGGCGATGGCGGTGGGCGTGTCCTCGCCGGCCGCGGAGAGAAATGAGGGACAACACAGCGCGAGGAAGAGCCACGCGATTCGCATTCGGCTAGTTTAGCCGACGGTGCGCGCTGTCAAGATGGGTGAGGAGAAATCGATTGCCCGTCGATCTGAAAGCGCAAAGCGCCGGACATCATCTTTACTTCGGAATTCTGCTCATTACCACGGCGTTCTTTTGCGCTGCTGTGATGAGTACGTTCAGCAAGATGGCGTCCGGCGTGCCTCCGCTCATGATTCTGTTTCTGCAATACGGGATCAGCTTTCTGGTATTTGTTCCGTCGGCGGCAGTGGAAGTACGGCATCTGAAGACGGAGCATTTCTGGTTGCAGTTGTTTCGGAGCCTGGCGGGATCGATTTGCCAATTGTTGTTCTTTGTGGCGGTGCGGTCGTTACCGCTGCTGGATTCGGTGCTGCTGTCGAATGCGGCGCCGCTGTTTATTCCATTGGTCGTTTACGCGTGGTTTCGCAAAACCGTGCAGCCGCTGGTGTGGGTGAGTCTGCTGATTGGGCTGATTGGCATTGTGATGATTATCAAGCCGGGACCGCAGATGTTTCAGAACCCCGCTTCACTGCTGGCCCTGGTCGCGGGGGTATTTTCAGCGATTGCGCTAGTCGCGACAAACAAGCTGGCGGAGACGGAGCCACCGACACGGATTCTGATCTATAACTTCGGGTTATCGACATTACTGCTGATACCGCTGTGCCTATCGTCGTGGAAACCGTTGACGAGAAATGAATGGGCTTTGTTGTTGGGCGTGGGCATCTTCTATGCGCTGACGCAATACCTGATTATCTTGGCTTACCGGTACGCGAGCGCGGCAGAGTTATCGCCGTTCAATTACACGGTAGTGATTTTTTCCGGATTGCTGGGCTGGCGGTTTTTTGGGAACGTGCCGGACGTGACGGCGCTGGCGGGTACGGTGCTGATTTGCGCCGGCGGCATTCTGAGCATCAGGGCCGGGCATTCCGAAGGGCGCGGTCATGCGTTTGGCAATGGGCATTGGAAGCTTCACTGGAAGCTGATGAGGCAGACGGCAGCAGGAGCGGCTCAGTGAAAACACGCGTGAGCTTGGCGCGCTCCCTTACCGTCGCGCCTCTGCTAGCGGGTGGGGATCGACGCGGCATTGGCCGGGCTGACGAGGTGGCAGAGATGGTGTTGGAGAATACGAAGCTGTTTCCCGGATTAATAAGAGGAATGTGGCACAAAGACGCGCTTGTCCGGATGCGTGCCGCGGATGCAGCGGAGAAGGTTACGAGGACGAATCGCGGTCTGCTGCGACCCCACAAAAGAGCGTTATTGGGTTTGCTGAACCAGGCGACTGAACAGGAATTGCGCTGGCATTTGGCGGTGATGATTCCACGACTGGTGTTGAACGACGAGGAGCGGCAACTTGTTATGTCTGTGTTGCAGAGCTATCTCGAAGACCGTAGTTCTATCGTGAAGACGTTCGCGCTGCAAGGTTTGGCGGATTTGGCTCGGGAAGACCCGCGCATCAGGCCGGGCGTGATTGAGCTGCTTCTTGATGCGACGCGGAACGGGACGGCGGCGATGAAGGCAAGGAGCCGGAAATTGCTGGTGGATCTGGTGGAGGATTGATGCAGATGCTAAGCGAGCAGGAATTGAAGATCGGCCTCGAAGGGCTTTCCGGTTGGGTGATTCAAAACGGGAAGTTGCATCGCGAATACAAGTTTCCAGATTTTGCGCATGCGTTTGGATTCATGGCGATGGCAGCCGTGCTGATAGAGAAGATGAATCATCATCCCGAGTGGTTCAACGTCTACGGACGCGTGGTGGTGGATCTGACGACGCATGATGCGGGTGGGATCACGAAGAGAGATCTTGAGCTGGCGAGCTTGCTGGAAGGCATCGCGCGCAAATTAGGTTAGCGGCTCGTATTTGCTGTTATACTTCTCAGCAAAATGACCCAGTATCCCCGGACATGGCGTTATCTGCCGTTGATTGTGTTGGCGCTGGCTGCCGTGTCGCTCGCGTGCTTGGCGGTCCCGATGTATATCCTTTGGCCATTTCGCCATCAGGGCGCGACGGAGTTGCGCGTTGCTCTGTTCGTCAATCGGATCGGTCCCGCGGTTTCGGCTTGCTGCGTTGTTTTGGCTGTCGCGCTCGTGATGGCGGGGTGGCGACAGACGCGCGGACGCAGAACCAGATTCACGACGGGCTTTGCTCTGCTCCTGGTAATCGCCGGTGCATGCCTAGCACGGCTGAACATTTATGAGTTGCTGATGTTCCATCCGCTGGGCACTCCGCAATTCCTCGCGGCAAAAGAAGCGCATCTGGACAAAGATGACATGCTGATCGCGGTCCGTATCAATGGCGTGGCGCGAGCCTATCCGATTCGCGAAATGGGGTACCACCACGTGGTGAACGATACGGTCGGGGGCGAACCGATCGTCGCGACGTATTGAACGCTCTGTCACACCGGTCTGGTGTGGAAGCGGATGGCCAAGGGGCTGATGCTGTCGTTTCATCTGGCCGGTATTAACAATCAAAATTTCCTGATGCGCGATGACCAGACAGGCACGTTCTGGCAGCAGATTAGCGGGCGCGCGATTTCCGGGCCGCTAGCAGGTTTGCAACTGGAGCCGGTCTACAGCGATGAGGTGACGTTTGCCTTGTGGCGCAACGAAGCGCCGAATGGAACAGTGCTCAAGCCGCAGGCGAAGGATGCAGGCGAGTACGAGAAGAAGGATTGGGACATTCGGATGGGGAAAGTTCGGCACGGTGCTCGATTTTCCGAATAGCGGGCTCAAGTCACGAGACCTGGTGTTAGGCGTGGCGGCGTTCGGAGCGAGCCGGGCGTATCCAGTGACGCGCATCTTCACCGCGAAATTGATCGAGGATCGTTTGGGAGGCGAGCCTATCCTGATTCTTGTTGGGCCAGATAAGAAATCGATCAGAGTTTTTCAGGCGCGCTTGCCTGGGCAGGCGACAGCGCCGGACTATTACGCGAGGACCGATGGCGCGGGATTGTTTATGGATTCTGAAACGGGCAGCGAATGGAACTTTGGCGGATGCGCGGTGTCAGGAAAGCGCGTTGGCGCTTGCTTATCCCCGGTGTACTCGCTCAAAGATTACTGGTTCGACTGGCGGAACTATCATCCGGGTACGACGATTTTTCACAGGTGACGAAGGGAATCCGCGCCCATAGAACGCCTTTGAAAAAAGAATCGGCCCCGGAGGCGGCGAACGCCCGGGGCCAAGGTAAAACCAATCTAGACGATCAGAGACAAGCCCAACGATGTCGTCTTCTTACTGTTCACCCCCAAGGCTCACGCTTTCCGCCGAAGACTCGCTTGCGCCGGCGCTTGAAACCGCACTAGCGCCCCACAGGCACTTGCTCGCGGTATCCGTCGCCGCGCCCCACAAACACTTACTGGCCGTATCCGCCGAAGCGCCCCAGAGGCATTTGTTCGCGCTTACTTGCGACGGGGCCCAGATCGCCTGTGCGCCCCAAACCGCCTGACTCCCTTGCAGGCCCGCCAGCGTGAACACGGAAAACATGCCGTAGGACAGCGTCACGTTGGTGGTGTTCGGGTCATAGATGGCGGTGGGCGACATGGCGGTTCCGGCCGCGGGAACCGTTTGAATCGCGGACATAGCGGCTCCCAAGTCTAGATAACCGGCGCCGACAGTGAAGATGTCGTAATAGTCGGTATACGTCAGTCCTGATGCCGTATCGGTAACGGAACTGGAAGCCGGGAACGTCTTGGTGGCTGTTTGCATGAGCAGGATTTTGACTTGATCCGGTGTGAGTGCCGGGTTAGCGTGCACGATGTCGGCAACGGCTCCGCTGACCACAGCGGCGGCCATGCTGGTACCGCTCAGAATAAAGAAGTTCTTCGACGTTTGCTCGCCTTGCCCCTGATTGGTGTCTTCAAAATAGGACTTCGTCACCAGGTTCCCTGAATTCTGCTTCACCAGAGTGGCGCCGGCCGCCTGAAGGGAAACAATCAGATTACCTGGAGCGACCAGATCCGGCTTCACCACGTGGTCTACTTGGGTGGGGCCTTTGGAACTATAGCTCGCCACTAGATCGTCCGCTCTCGTATAAGTTCCTTCCGTTTTCATTGCGCCGACTGTGAGGACATACGGATCGTTTCCGGGCGCCGTGATGGTACCGTAACCCTGGTTGTTGTACGAATTGTCACGGCCATCATTCCCCGCCGCGGCGACCACCACGATACCCGCTTTCCAGGCCGCTTCCGCTGCCTGGCACAGCGGGTCCTGTGTGTAACTCTCATACACGGGCCGCCCCAACGACAGGTTGATCACCCGCACGTTGTAAGTTTTTTGCAGTGCGATTGCCTCGTCGATCGCGGCGATGACCTGGCTATCGCTTCCCTGTCCGTTACTGTCGAGCACGCGCAAGTTTAGAATGTTCGCTCCCGGCGCTACCCCCCTAAACAGCCGCGTATAGTTTGAAACGGGACCGCTCGGGTTGCTTTGTGAGGCCGCGTTCGAGGCGATAATTCCGGCGACATGTTGACCGTGGCCATAGTGGTCGTTCGCGTCGCCTCCGCCTGTAAAGTTCTGTTGATACACGACCCGTGAACCGGGACCGGAATTGGCGCTGAGATTGGGATCGCTACTCACGCCGCTGTCGATCACGGCAACACCTATCCCCGTACCGTCCCAGCCGGCGTCCCAGGCCACGGGCGCATTGATCGTTGCCGCGGTCACATCGAGCTTGTGGTGAATCGGCCGATCCAGGCTCACATAGGCGATCTCCGGATCCGCTTCCAAGGCCGCCAGCGCAGCTGCCGGAATGCTATACACGCCGCCGTTGATGGACTTGAAATGCGAAATCCGCCGGCCACCCAAAGCCATGATCTTGGCGGGATCCGGCGAGGCCGTCGCCTTCCATTGGATGATCACTTTGATGGTCGAACGTGCATCGGCTTGGGCCGCATCCGGAGAGATCTTGTGATGATTCGCCGCCGGGGCCGCCCAGCAGCAAGCTAGTCCGGCAACAATGAAGGCCGAGGTAAGTTTCTTCATGCCTGATTCCTCTATTCCGCTTCCCCGACCTGTCGTGTACGCGAAGGACGCGGGCTGAAGCTTTTAGTTTTCCTTTAAGAGCCTTATCGGGGATAGCGGCCCTTCGGACCACTGGCAACCAGAGCGTCAGTACCGGAGTTGACCGCTCCAAGTTCCATGTAGCCCAATTGGGAAACGCAGTAAGGCGAACAATGCTTAAACCTTTGGGCTATTCGTCCGATGAAGCACTAGGAACACTGCGACAGTCTTGTGACCCGACACAGCACGTCTTCCCGGCATAAGGGTGTACCGCACCCCCAAGTCCCTGCAACAACCCACACCGTCAAGGTTGGCGTGGCCGGGCGCGCTTGTTTGTCTTTGCTTGTTTTATTCGTCGCAACTGCCGCGCCGACACTTGCCACGCTGAATCCAGCGCAGGACATCACGCAATATATCGACAAAACCTGGCAAGCGGATTCAGGGCTGCCGGAGAACTCCGTCCTTTCAGTTGCGCAGACGGCCGACGGGTATTTATGGCTGGGCACAGAAGAAGGTCTGGTGCGATTTGACGGCGTTCGTTTTACGGTTTTCGATAAAGCGAACACTTCCGGGCTGGGCAGCAATCAGATCTGGGCCTTACTGGTAGACCGGCAGCAGAATCTTTGGATTGGTACTCGCGGCGGCGGTCTCACGTGCCTCACGCAAGGACGCTTCAGACCGATCGCTTCGCCCGTCTTGCCTTCCAACGAATCGATTCTCTCGCTGTATCAGGACAAGCAGGGAACCCTGTGGATCGGGACGGATGGAGATGGACTAATTCGCTACCAGCTGGGCCAGACTCGCGCCTTCCGCAAGCCCGACGGGCTTCCGGACGATTCTGTTTTTTCGATAGCGGGTGCTCCCGGCGGCGAGCTATGGCTGGGCACGCACAATGGGCTCTCCCGTTTCTCGCGCGGAATGTTCCACACTATCCCGCTGCCTGGCGGACCCGGCGGTAATTTCGTGCGAGCAACTTTCGTGGATCCCGCCGGCGCCGTTTGGGCCGGTACCGATGGCGGCGGTGTTTCGTGCATCAGGGATGGAGCCGTTCGCCATTACGACCACAGCAATGGTTTGAGTGAAGACACCGTCTCGTCTCTCTATGAGGACACTGCCGGCACCCTCTGGGTGGGGACCTTGAACGCCGGCCTGAACCGTCTCTCCGGCGGCCGATTCTCTACCTTCGGCGCTAAAGAAGGTTTCACCGGCGGCGGCGTACAGGCCATCACGCAAGATCGGGATGGCAATCTCTGGCTCGGGACCACCGAAGGAGGAGTGCAGTATTTAGCCCAGGGCAGCTTCACTACCATTTCCAAACTGCAAGGCCTGACCAGCAACGTGGCGCTCGGGGTTTTCGAAGATCGCGACGGCGCTCTTTGGGTGGGATCGGATCAAGGATTGAACCGGCTGAAAGACAGTCACGTCAGCGCCTATACAACGGCGCAGGGCTTGCCTGACAACCTGGTTTTCTCGGCCGCGCAGGACGCTACCCGGGCAATTTGGGTAGGGACACGCCGGGGATTGGCCCGATTGAAGAACGGAGCCGTTACGGCGTTCAACTCCAAGGATGGCCTGCCGAACGATTTCGTGATCTGCATCTACATCGGCAGCCAGGGTGATTTCTGGATCGGAACCCGTGGGGGTTTGAGCCATTTCGACGGGAAGCGCTTTTCCACCTATACCGAGCGTGACGGACTGACGAACAATTTCGTGCAGTCACTGTATCAGGATCCCGGCGGAACGCTCTGGGTGGGGACGAATGGCGGGGGCCTGAATGCATTCAAAAACGGCCGCTTTTCTCCGTTTCCCGGACAGGCCGCCTTAGCGAACCAAACGATCTGGTCCATCGCCGGCGATCCCGATGGAACACTTTGGATGGGAACGAATGGCGGCGGATTAAAGCGCCTCAAAGACGGCAAGATTGTCAGCTACACCACGGCGGAAGGTCTGTTTCAAAACGTCGTGTTTTCGATTCTCGACGACCGGTTAGGGCGTTTGTGGATGAGTTCGAATAAAGGTGTCTTCGCAGTCGGCAAACAGCAGTTGAACGATTTAGCGGAGGGAAAACGGAGTTCCATTCGGTGCCGGGTTTACGGCACCGCCGATGGCATGAAAACGCGCGAATGCAACGGCGGCTTTCAACCCGCCGCCTGGCGCATGCGGGATGGGCGCCTTTGCTTTCCCACCATGAAAGGTGTTTCGATCGTCGACCCCGCGCGGCTGTCCCAAGATCCAGTGCCGCTAGCTCCTGTTATCGAGCGGCTGGTTGCCGACAAGAAGGAGCTGGATTATCGCCGGCCGGTTCATATTATCTCCGGCAAGCGCAATGTAAACATTAGTTTCACTTCCGCAAGCTTCAATGCACCGGAGAAGATTCGTTTCCGCTACATGCTCGAAGGCTTCGACAAGGAATGGATCAACGCAGATAGCCGGAGAGCCTACTACACGAACCTTCCCCCGGGAGATTACACGTTTCGGGTCCTCGCGTGCAATGCGGAGGGCGCCTGCAGCAGGAACGTGCAGGGCGTGTTCTTAAGCGTTGAGCCAAAGTTCTACGAGACCAGGATCTTCTTTGTCTTGCTGGCTGCGTTTGCGGCCGGTCTCATCTGGGGCATCCATCGCCTCCGCGTAAAGCACCTAAAGACACGGGAACGGAAGCTGGTCGCCCTGGTTGACGAACGAACCCAACAGTTGCGTGAGTCGCGCGATCAGTTGGAAGTCCGCGTCGAGGAGCGCACGCGCGACTTGGTGCATCTCAACCGCTCACTCGAGGCCGAGATAAAGGTCCGGCGGCTTGCCGAGGAAAAGGCGGCGGCGGCAAGTCAGGCCAAAAGCGACTTCCTTGCCAATATGAGCCATGAGATTCGCACCCCTATCAACGGCATCATGGGAATGTCTGACGTCGCGCTCCTGTCGGAGCCGAGCCAGGAGCAGGAGGAGTACCTCAGCATCATCAAGACCTCTGCCTATTCGCTGCTGGACATCGTAAACTCCATACTCGATTTTTCAAAGATCGAGGCGGGCAGGTTGACGCTCGAAGAGATACCCTTTCAGCTTTCCGCTTCGCTCGATGAGTTGCGCACCATGCTTTCCTTGCGCGCGCAACAAAAGAAACTGACGCTGACCATCGAAGCATCGCCGGCCATTCCCGATACTCTGATCGGCGATCCGGTCAGGTTGCGGCAGATCCTCTTGAATCTCCTGGACAACGCCATCAAGTTCACACCAAAGGGTTCCGTTTCGCTAGATGTGGAACCGGACGTCTCATCCGGCGCGGAAGCCGTACTGCACTTTGCGGTCAGCGATACCGGAGTCGGCATACCAGAAGAGAAGTTCCAGTCGATTTTCGAGGCGTTTACGCAGGCAGACAATTCCTCGACCAGGCGCTTCGGCGGCACGGGCCTCGGGCTGAGCATTTCCTCACAGCTCGCCTCCTTGATGCGCGGCCGCATATGGGTCGAGAGCGTCGTGGGTCAGGGCAGCACCTTCCACTTTATCGCCCGATTCGGAATCCCGCAATCCACCGAGCACGAATCCGCTCCATTGGTAGGAGCTACTCGGAACTAGGCGCCTATGACGAGAAACGGCGTGCCGCTCGCGCAGCACGCCGCATTCGAATCAGAACCTTGTTTTCGATCCTTAGTTGTTGTTGACTTCGATGTTGATGGTTTTCGGCTTCGCGACTTCCTTCTTCGGAAGAGTAATCGTCAGGACGCCATTCTTATAGTCGGCCTTGACCTTCTCGCCCTCCACGGTGTCCGGCAGACTGAACGCCCGCACAAATGACCCGTAGCTGCGCTCGATCCGGTGAAAGCCTTTTTGGCCATTCTTCTCCTGCTCGAACTTGCGCTCACCTTTTAGGGTCAGTGTGCCATTCTCGAGCTGAATTCCCACGTTCTTCGGATCCACGTCGGGCAGATCCGCCTTCACCACAAGCTCATTCTCAGTCTCGTAAATGTCAACGGAAGGCGACCACGGACGAGCAGCCGGTTCGCTAAACAGCCGGTTCACGGAATCGTGCAGCAGCCGAAGTCCGGCTGGAAAGTCTTCAAGTTCTGCGTTGAAAGGATTGTATTTAATCACTGGCATTTTCATTTCCTCCTATCCAGTTCCCTGGGTACAACTCAATGATACCTTCCGCGCCTAGCGGTGTCAATAGATTTAATGACAATACACTCACATTTTCTGCTTGTACAACCAGCAGTGACGGTTCTACGGGGCACATAGTCCGACGCTGTTCGCTTTAGCGGCGTTGGCCCGAGCTATCTCGGGCTTGTTCGCGAACCAGATTAGCCCGCTAGCACCGAAGTACAAAACGCACAGCGCCGAGCCGCAACCGGAATCTCACTCAAACACTCCGGACATTTCTTCGTGGTCGGGTCCAGGGGAGCATCCCCACGCCGCATACGCGCAACAAGTGTGTTCACCGGCAGCACTACAAAGAAGTAAACCGCGGCCCCCACCAGCAGAAATGAAACCACTGCGTTTATAAATTCCCCAATCGAAAATTTACTCTTATTCACCGTAAACACGATCGCCGAGAAATCAGGCTTTCCGACAATCGCCGCGATGAGCGGAGTGATCAAATCTTTCACGAGCGCCGTGACCACAGCCCCGAAGGCCGCGCCCATGACCACAGCGACGGCAAGATCCAACACATTGCCGCGCAACATAAACTGCTTAAAACCCTTCATGCTCTACCCTCTCTCTGGAAATTGTGGCAAACTAGCCAACCAGCCGCTGCTGCAATATCTGCTTTTTGAAAGAGCGAATCCGAGAGCATGACGCTATGGCGATGCCCGTCGGGAGCGCCGCGAAGCCGAGCGCCAAAGCGTAGCCGATGCGCAAACGGCAAAAGCGCAGGTCGATCAGCGTTGCTCAATCTCAGGTATTGCAAATTCATCGCGCCGGAAGATGGCATCGTCGGAGACAGATCGGTCCAGGCCGGTACGCAAGTCGCGCCGCTGACGCGCTCTTATTCGCTCGCGCGAATACTGCAAGCTATACACCTAATCCAAAGTTTCTATTTGGCATTCAGCTTCTCTGGACTATAAGATGAACATTCAAGAGACGAGTAGTGTGTGTACCGTTCAGCGCTGAAAAGTACACAAGAACACTTCCATTCAATCGAGTCCGGTAATCCCACAGCTCCCCGTCGGAGCGCCCAATCATCCCTGTCGAACAACCTCTTAGGAGAACGAGTAATGGCAGAGAGTACTGCGCCCGAAATAAACGCCATGGCGCTGATAGCGCCGGGAGCGTTCCTGTGTCTGACGGCCCATGGCCTTCGCGGAGCGCGCTGGAACGAAGAGCGCCAAAACGAGATTGGAGACGCGAAGTAATGGTAGGACATGCCACGCAGATTTTATTCCTGAGTGTAGTTGCGCTCGTTTTCTGCGCTCTCACAGGGCGGCGGCGTTTGAAGAACAAACGGCCGCACAGTAGCGCAATTGTGCAGCTTATAAAGCGGCTGCACAGCCCCGAATGGCGCCGCTACGGCGTGTTGCTGTTGTCCGGCAAACTAGCGGGCATAGTCATCCTCTTAGGCGTCACATACTTCTTGAACCCCAATCTGTTAGGGTTCAGGGTTCTTGCCGCAACCGACCCCGTGCTGAAGGGCAATGACATTGTGAACCCTGTAAACACGGCGTGGACCTTGATCGCGGCGTTCCTCGTCTTCGGTATGCAAGTCGGCTTCACCATGCTCGAAGCCGGTTTCTGCCGCTCGCGAGAAACGGTAAATGTGTTGATGGAGTGCATTGTCGATACATGCCTTTGCGGACTGCTCTTCTACGCGATTGGGTTTGCGTTCATGTTCAGTCACGGCAACGGTTTCATTGGATATCACTGGTTTTTCCTACAAGGCGCGCCGGTCACGTATGAGACAACCGGGGTTGCATTCCTCGCAGTCTGGATTTTCCAGTTCGCGTTTGCTGATACCTGTTCCACAATCACTTCGGGCGCGATGATTGGACGGACCGGTTTCGCCGGCGATCTTCTGTACAGCGTGGCGGTTTCAGGGTTCATATATCCGATCATCGGCCACTGGGCCTGGGGACCTGATGGGTTCTTGGCGAACATGGGCAGCGCAGGCAATTTCCTTCCGACGCTCGGAACCGGTTTCCACGATTTCGCGGGATCGACGGTGGTGCATACAATTGGCGGCTTTATCGCCTTAGCGGGATCGATCGTGCTGGGTCCGCGGCTCGGCCGCAAATTCAAACGCGACGGCGGCGGCCCAATGCTGCCGCACGATCTGACCATCGCGGCTTCGGGAGGATTGCTGCTCTGGTTTGGCTGGTACGGCTTCAATCCGGGAAGCACGCTCTCGGCCATGGATTTCGTCGGGATCGGACGGGTCGCCACCAACACTACTCTCGCGGCATGCGCTGCCGGACTGACGGCTATGTTCTACGCCTACATATCCAGTAAGAAGTGGGACGTCAGTTTTACGGTGAACGGCTTTCTTGCAGGCTTGGTGGCCATCACTTGTCCCTGCTACTGGGTCAGTCCAACCGGCGCCATACTCCTCGGAGGAGTAGCTGGTTTTCTCGTGGTAGCTGGTGTGGAGTTACTCGAGTGGTTACGCATCGACGATCCCATCGGCGCAGTGCCCGTACACGGCTTCTGCGGGATTTGGGGAACGCTTTCACTCGGCCTGTTCGCGAGCGGCCAATTCGGGGCTACCGGGCCACTCGCCCCTGATAACTCCGCTCCTTTGAAAGGACTCTTTTACGGAGGCGGGTTCACGCTCCTGATCGCGCAAGTAATCGGAAGCGCCATCATCACCGTTTGTACATTCGTGGTTGCCTATGCCGTGATGTACGCAGTCAACGGGATGAAGCTTCTGAGGGTATCTCCCGAAGGCGAGTTGCACGGTCTGGATCTGCACGAGCATGGAATTTCGGCTTATCCGGAATATGTGATCTCGGCGGGCGGCCGCCCCAGCGGAATGTCTACGGATCAATTCGCTCATGAGCCGGCGGCGTCACGCATCGGGCTGCATCAGTCGGCGACTGCCACGCCAACCTCCTAGGCAAGGTCACATGAAAAAGATCGAAGCAATCATACAACCGTTCAAGCTAGACGAAGTGAAGGAGGCCCTTAAGCAATCAGGCATTGACGGGATCACCGTCGCTGACGTGCGAGGGCACGGCCGCCAGAAAGGGCATACTGAGGTGTATCGGGGCGCCGAGTACAAAGTAGATTTGATTCCGAAGCTCAAGCTCGAAATCGTTGTTCCGTCCTCCAGTTCCGAGGAAGTTATTTCGGCGATCATGAACGCTGCTCGCACGGGAAAGGTTGGGGACGGCAAGATCTTCGTCACCGACGTTGAAGATGCGATACGGATCCGTAACGGCGATCGTGGAGACAGCGCTCTCTAACTCGCCAATTTAGTTTTGGTTCACTCCACGGCCACGCGTCAGCGTGGCCGTTTTTTAATCTGGCGCGCGAGATGACCGACTTGGGTTTTCCAGCCCGTCGCGCTAGCATTCCAGAGGAGGAACTTTCTGAATGTTGATCTTGATCATCGTTCTGATTCTGCTGTTTGGCGGCGGCGGCGGGTACTACGGCTACGGCCGCTGGGGTACCGGCGGAGGCGCCGGTATCGGTTTGGGAACAGTCCTGATCATTCTGCTCATCGCCTACCTGCTCGGGGGTTTCCGTTAGCAGGGTGCCGGAGGGAGCAGGGGCTCCCTCCTACTTGACTTCGCATCGCACTCTTTGGATAACGGATTAACTCAGCCGTCCTCAGATATGGATCGGCGTGACGGTAATCCCCCACAACACACCCGCCACAAGAGCGAATAAAACCGTATAGAAGGCGAAGTTCGTAGAGCGTGGGCCGCTTTGGCGCGAATCATCGTGTTGCATGGCGGAACATTATGCACGCAAATCACCGCTGTACGGCTTGTCCGAGCACGCGGCTCAGCGCTCTGCGGACCACTGGAAACACAGCCCGTATCCATCCGGATCGCGAACGTACATCTGCTTCATGCCATAACTGGTCACTACCGGCTTCTTGGGCCCGATGCCTTTCCCGCGCAGCTCTTCGTAGGCTGCATCCACGTCCGGACAGCCCAGAAAAAGCCCGATATCGCCGTGAGCGACTGTACGAGTGCGATCGGGCGTAGCAGGACGATCTGCATCGAATTCATACGCCGTGTTCAGCATCAGCTCGGCATCGCCCAACCGGAGTAACGCCCAGTGGAAACGATCCTCGCCCAAGACGGGAGAGGTGGTCACCACCTCGAACCCGAGCACGTCCCGATAGAACCGGATGGATGCCGGCATGTCGTAGACCTGTAACAGCGGAGTTAACCCGCGCACATCCAGTGCCATTCTTCGCCGCCTCTAACGGCGCAACAGACCTCAAAAACCCTCCCAAACCAGAGCCGGGAAAGTCGAGATGGACCGAAAACCCACCGACTCATACAACCGCACCGCATCCATGTTCGAGCAAGTCACGGTCAGGCTCATCGATTTACATCCGGCATCGGCAAAGCGCACCAGCGACTGCCTCAACAGCTCATACCCGAGCTTTGCGCCGCGGATGGCCGGCAGAACGCACAGCTGAGTCACATGGCCGGAGGTCGCCGAAACCATGCTCCCCAGGCAAACGCCGCACACGCGCCCGGTCCGCTCGTCAATGGCTACCAGAGAAGCGCCCGGCGAAAAAGTGCCGCAGCCGGGGAACTTAATGATGTTCGTGAGGAAGTGGCGCGCGCCCGGAATGGTTCTGTACTGATCATTGATCTCGCTGTCAACATGCCCCCTGTAGGCCGCTGCCACCAAGTGCGCGATTTCCTCCTGATAGCGTTCCGTCCAGGGAAGAAAACGCACGCCGGCACCCGCGCCTGCCGCCTTCAACGTCAACGCTGAATCGCGATCGATCTCCATGAAGAAGCGGTCGTGCCGGGTCAGTTGGCGGCTGAATGGCGGGGGCTGAAGAGGGTTCCGCAGCAGCATCAATTGCGATTCAATCCGCTTCAAACCCGGAATCAGCATCAACCCTTGCACCAGCGCACCCAGCAGCGTCAACTCATCGGAAGGGGTGGAACGGTCCGGACGAAGATAGAAGTCTCCAATCAGCCCTTTATGCCCCTCTACCACGTAATACGCATATCCGACCACCTCCCGGTTGGCGCGCAGCGCGTAGCCGCAGAGCGAATGGATTTGCAGAAAACGGCGAAGCAGATCGGCCGAGGGCCGGAAATCCCAGGCAAAGCGCCGCTGCCAGAGGCCAATCTCTTCGTTCAGCAACGGGTCAAGGTCGGTTACGTTCAGCTGCGGCAGCTCTACGACTTCCGGTAGCTGGGCATCGGGGAGCGCCGCCACGTTCGAATTATACGTGCACGGGCGTGGCATTGGCGGCCGCGCTTGCGTGTTCTCCTTGCAAGAATCCGCCGATTCTTCGCGTCGCCTCACGAAGGCGGTCCTCGTCCTCGATCAGGCTGAAGCGAACGAAGCCTTCTCCCATGGGCCCAAATCCAATCCCGGGCGAAAGCGCGACATGCGCTTCCTTCATCAGCAGCTTCACAAATTCGAGCGAACCCAAACCGGAAACGGCCTCTGGAATTTTCGCCCACACGAACATCGTGGCGCGCGGCGGCGTCACCTGCCAGCCCGCTTCCCGCAAGCCGTCGATCAAAGCATCGCGCCGCGCCTGGTAAAGCGCAGCGATCTCGCCCGGCGCTTCGTTGCAATGCAGCAAGGCCTCGGTGGCGGCAATTTGTATCGGCTGAAAAGTCCCGTAATCCAGGTAGCTCTTGATGCGCGTCAGAGCGGCGACTAACCGGCGGTTCCCCAAGCAAAAGCCAACCCGCCAGCCCGCCATGTTGTAGCTCTTCGTCATGGAGTAGATCTCGACCGCGTGGTCCTTCGCGCCTTCCACCTGTAAAATGCTGGGCGGCCGGTAGCCGTCGAAACCTAACTCCGCATAGGCAAAATCGTGGATGATGTAACTGCCGTGCTCGCGCGCTAGACTCACAATCTCGCGCATGAATTCCATGTCCACGCACACGGTAGTCGGATTGTGAGGAAATGAGATCAGAATCACCTTCGGAGCCGTCGCAGCGCTGCGGTAAAGCTTTTTCAGTTCCTGCAAGAAGGTAGCCGCGTCGGGCATCGGCAGCATGCAAGCTTCACCTTCCGCCAGCACCACGCCGAAATAATGGATCGGATAGGCCGGGTTCGGCGATGCGACCCTGTCGCCGGGCGCCAACATCGCTAACAACAGGTGCGCCAAGGCATCCTTGGCCCCGATCGTCACAATGGCTTCCGCGTCCGGGTCCAGTTGAACGCCGTATTGCCTCTGATAACGGGCCACGATCGCTTGCCGCAGCGCCGGGATACCGCGCGACATGGAATAGCGGTGGTTCTTGGGATCGGGCGCGGCTTCAATCAGCTTGTCGACCACCGCGTCGCGGCGTCGCTCCGTCCGGGTTGCCCATGCCGAGGTCGATAATGTCCAAACCCGCCGCCCGGTAATTGTCCCTTAGTTCATTGATCAGCGCAAAGACGTATTGCGGTAGTTTCTTGATACGGTAGAACTCTTCGCTAGAGGGCAGCGGCATAATCCTTAGTGTATCGACGGCAAACAATGTTGCCGGATTTCCGAAATAGAAACAGCAAATGAGCCGACCACCACAGATCGCCGTCGTAGGCAGCGCAAACGTGGACCTTACGACCTTTACAGATCAGTTTCCTCGCCCTGGAGAGACCATCTTCGGCAACCGCTTTCATCTCGGCTTCGGCGGCAAAGGCGCGAACCAAGCGGTTGCGGCGCGCCTCTGCGGAGCGGAAGTTTCGATGATCGCCCGTCTCGGCGACGACCTCTTTGGACCTGCAAGCATCCAGAACTTTTCTGCCCTGGGTATCGATACCAGCCGCGTGCTCATCACGCCGGGAGTATCCAGCGGCGTCGCGCCTATTTTTGTCGATAGTTCGGGCCAAAACCGGATTCTGGTCGTCAAAGGCGCTAATGACAGCCTTTCTCCCGCCGATATCGAGGCCGCTTCCAGTGTGCTTCTCCGTGCCGACGTCATCATTTTGCAGCTGGAAGTGCCGCTCGAAACCGTCTACTTCACCCTGCGTTTCGCGCGTCAGCACGGCATCCGAACCATCCTCAACCCAGCTCCGGCCCAAGCGCTCGATCTACGTGAAATCTCGCACCGCGGAATACGTCATTCCCAACGAGACCGAAGCCGCGGCGCTCAGCGGGATGCCCGTTACGGGCTTAGACGAAGCCCAAGCCTGCGCCCAAGCGCTGGTGCGCGAGGGAATGCAGCGCGTCATCATTACTCTAGGAGCGAACGGCGCCCTTCTCGCCAACGCTGCCGGCCTTCGGCACGTTGCCCCATTTCCGGTGATGGCCCTCGATACCTCCGGAGCGGGCGACGCCTTCATCGGCTCTTTCGCCTGCTTTCTGGCCGGCGGTTGCGAGGAATTCGAAGCCGCACGCCGCGCCAATCTCTACGCAGCGCTTTCCACCTTACAGAGCGGCACGCAAAGCTCGTTCGTCACTCGCGAACAATTTGAAGCGGACTGGACCCAGCGCACTAATTAGTGCTCCGCATGTAGGAACCAAGTCTGTTTTGCCGCATTCCCTGATAGCCGAACTTTCCGGCTATTAGGAGAATCATGCATATCTACCCGCGCAGCTTGCTCGCGGCGGCCCTCACCGTGTTCGGTTTCGGCGGTTCTGTTTTCGCGCAGGCAGCACCTCAGAACTTTATTTCAGTCACTCCGTGTCGGATCGCCGATACGCGGAAAAGCAACGGAGGAGCGGGACCTATCGCGGCACAAAGCTACCGAACATTCCCGGTATCGGGGACAGCGGGCGTGGATGGAGGGCCTGCGTGCAATATACCCGGTAATGCATCGGCCTATTCCGTTAATGTGACTGCCGTCCCACCTTCCGGCGGTTCACTCGTGTACCTTTCGGTGCTGCCAGCAACCTCCAGCACGCCGACATCGGCGCCTTCGTCCTCCACGCTGAATGATCCGTCCGGCACCATCATCGCGAATGCAGCTATCATTCCTAGCGGCTATGAAGGAGCAGTGATGGTCTATGTCTCTGGCACTTCGGACGTGATTCTCGATATCGATGGCTACTTTCTCGATCAGACCAATCCGGGCGACAGCACGGCCGTGGGGACGGGCGCTGGCGGCAGCACGGGTAGCAACAACACAGCCGTTGGATTTAATGCGCTTGCTTCCGGAAACGGCAGCGATAACTCCGCTTTCGGCAACAGCTCCCTTGCCTCTAATACGACGGGCAATTACAACGTGGCCTTCGGGGGTCTCTCATTGATTTACAACACGACCGGAGGATATAACAGCGCCGTGGGTTACGGTGCGCTTGCCTATAACTCAACGGGCGGGGACAACGCAGCGCTCGGTTATGCCGCGTTACAGTACAACACGTCAGGCAACTACAATAACGCCTTCGGATTGCAAGCTCTGGAAAACGAAACGGACGGGATCGGCAACGATGGTTTCGGTACATCGGCCCTAGCAGGTGTTACTACCGGCGGCAACAACATCGGAATCGGAAACAACGCAGGCCAGAATGGGATCAAGACGGGCAACAATAACATCGAGATCGGCAATGTAGGGATATCCTCAAACGGGACGGATAATAACCTGATTGCAATCGGAACCCAAAATGTCCAAACCGCAACCTATATAGCCGGGATCTACGGCACTACCGTCACCGGCGGCGAAGCGGTGGTGGTGAACTCCAGCGGCCAAGTCGGGGTGCAGTCCTCCTCTATCCGGTTTAAGCAAGACGTACACGACATGGCAGACGACAGCGATGCGCTCATGGAGCTTCGCCCCGTCGAGTTCCGCTACAAACAAGCGCAAGCGGACGGTACGCAACCGCTGCAATTCGGGCTCGTGGCGGAAGAAGTCGCAAAGGTTTACCCCGAACTCGTCTCGCGCGATAAGGAGGGCCAAATCAACTCAGTTCAATATCACCAGCTTCCCGCCATGCTCCTGAACGAAATCCAAAAGCAGCATCGCACCATCGAGGAACTGCAGGCAGCAAAGAGTCAGGATGCGCAACAGATTCGAACCCAGGCGCAGCAAATCCAGATTCTTCAAGCAGAGATGGAGAAGGTCCGGGCGCTGCTGGCCGGCAAATGAGCTTTTCGACGTGCTATAGAGGGCGCTTCGCCGTGAGAGCCAGAGCGGCTATGGGATATGAGCTCAAACCGCTGCGCAGCAATGCGGGCAAGTATTCATGCAACGAGCCGGCGGACGTGGGACCCGAGAAGTACGACGAAATGACAGGCGCGATGATTGGGCGACTGAAGTACGGCAGCGCCGTTCCGTTTCTATCGCTCGAAGAAGCTGCAAGCGAGCCTGGGGATTCCGCTTCTGGCGGCAACGCAATGGAGATCGTCGAAGAAGTGGCGGAGATCGATCAAGCCTGAGCTGGAAGAACTGATCCGGCAGAACCGGCTATTAGAAATTATGTGCCCTAAGAAATAGACCTTGTATTAAAAACCGCGTTAACGTATTATCCCCTATACCAACATTGCCGCATGGAGGCCCAAATTCCCGAGGTAAGGCTTCCAGCGAGCTTGACCGTACCCGATCTTGGGAGCTTTGGAGTGAGTCATGCCGAGTTTGCCTTCTATTTTGCCTTGCCTTCCTCGATGGCGCAGGTTAAGCAAATGGCTGGCCATTACAGCACTTACTGTTTCGCCATTCGCCTCTCAATGCAAAGCTCAGACGGCTTGGGGGGTGACAGGTGACGTGCGAGTTGTCGGCGACTTTGATGGCGATGGACAGCTCGACTATGGGATCTGGCGACCATCCAACGGGACTTGGTACGTATACCAAAGTAGTCATCCCGGGGCCGTGGTCCAGCAGCAGTGGGGTCTTTCCGGCGACATTCCGGTTCCGGCTGACTATGATGGCGATGGCAAGACCGATCTTGCTGTCTGGCGACCATCAAATGGAACCTGGTATGTAATCCCAACGAGCACGGGCATACCATATGCCCAGGGATTGGGCCTACCTGGCGACATCTCGGTACCTGGCGACTACGATGGCGATGGCAAGACCGATCTTGCTGTCTGGCGACCATCAAATGGAACCTGGTACATCATCCTGAGTGGGAATCCCGGAAACCCGTTTGTATATCAGTGGGGGCTGCCTGGCGATGTTCCGGTCTCTGGCGATTTTGACGGTTCAGGAAAACAAGAAATGGCAGTCTGGCGGCCATCTGAGGGAAATTGGTACATCATCTCGGCAAAGACAGGAGTGCCGTTTACGAAACAGTGGGGTCTACCAGGTGACACCCCTGTGGTTGCTGACTTCGATGGCGATGGAGTCACTGATTATGCCGTCTGGCGCCCATCGGATGAGAATCTGTACGTTGCGCCCAGCAGTACAGGTACGCCGTACACACAGCAGGTAAGTTCTCCGGCCGCTCTTCTTTCGACTAGATTTAATGTTGGCAGTTTAGGTAAGGGCGTATATGTTCGGGTAAACGGTGATTATGACGGTGATGGCAACCTGGATTTCGCACTTTACGATCTCGCGACCGGGTATTGGTTCATCATCCCTACGAGCAACGTGGCGGCTCCGATCACTATCCAATGGGGCCTACCCGGTGATGTGCCAGTGCCGGGGGATTACGATGGCGACGGTCGAACCGATGTCGCCGTTTGGCGTCCCTCTGAAGGAAACTGGTACGTAGTTCCGAGCAGCACCCGCTTACCTTATACCCAGCAATGGGGTCTTCCAGGTGATATGCCCGTGCCGGGCAGATATGACGTCGATAGTAAGACGGATTTTGCAGTCTGGCGGCCCTCAGACGGAAATTGGTACGTAGTTCCAAGCGGTACCGGCGTACCGTACGTCCAGCAATGGGGTTTAACAGGTGACGTGCCCGTGGCTGTTGACTTCGATGCGGATGGTAAGACGGATCTTGCAGTTTGGCGACCCTCGAATGGGACATGGTATGTGATTCCGAGCAGCACCGGAATGCCCTTCGCTCAGCAGTGGGGTCTTCCTGGTGACGTTCCCGTAGCTGGCGACTTTGACGGCGACGGCAAGGCCGATTTTGCAGTCTGGCGGCCTTCAAATGGAAGTGATTATATTGTCCCGAGCAATCAACCTTCAGTTCCCGAAATTACCCAGTTGGGTTTGGCAGGGGACTCCGAAATTTTCAGTCAGCCTCAAAGAACAGGACTCGCCGCGACATCGCTTTCGAATAGCTCGCCTATACCGCTAACGCTGCTCTATATCGGCACAACAGGGCTTAGCTCCGGTGCACCTGTAACGCTCAATTTTTCCAACGCTTCGGGGTACTCAGCAACCGTGCAGGCACTCCGAGTTGGCTCCGACGGCACCGTTGTAGCTGCTGTTCCTCTCTATGCCAATCCGGATACCGCACAGATCGGCCCGGGCACGGTTTCGGTTGTGGTGACTCAGGGCAGCCAGTCAATTCCTCCCATTGCGTTAAACATTCAGGATCTGCCGCCGGTGAGTTCATACGGACTTCAGCCGGGAGAGGCAACCCACGCGATCCTTGTTTTCGACGCGCTGCTACTCGCGAGGCGAATCAACCAATTGCAGGCGTTTCAAAATCTTCCAGGAAACACAGTGGACACGACAACGGCACAATCCACTCTCCAGACGCTTCTGACGGCTACAATTGAGGCTCGTCACGATGTGGATCAGGTTATCCAAGACCCCTCCACCGTGATCCAAGATGAGACGTTGCCAAACGGAGTGGTTGTGCAATTCGATAGCAATACGCTCGATGTGATGGACCGTGTGAACGCCAACTTCTTGATGCAGACCTTCGCCAATCTCCCAATTCCCTCGGCAGCAGCAGCACAGGTCAGACCTGCCGCTGAAAGTGGGCAAGCCGCGCAATCCTTGCTCAAGCAAATAGTGGCTGCTATCCAGACCCTGGATGGAGCTAAAGAATATACCGAAGGCGCAGAGAAATATCAGCAAGCACAGAATTGGATCGACAGTACGCAGGCGTCTGCCCAGGCAGCGACAGGGACGGTTGATTTCCTTATCGGGACTGGTATACAAAATGACACCGTTGGAACCCAAAGCTTCGGAGTGGTTGGGGCGGTGCTCCAGAATGCCCGTGTGGTCGGCGATGCTTTTGCTCAAGACGCGGCGTACGTTGTTGGATGGGCGACGGGAAATCAAGCGTTACAACAGGTCGCAGTGGAAGCAATGATGGATGCAGAAGCTGCAAATACGTCTACCTTGCAGGACTTGATTCTCGCATTGGCAGGCGGACCGACATATGCAGAAGCATTGGGCGACGCCTCCACAATTGCTAGCTTCGTGAAGACAGCGTTTGAGAACGAGGGCCCAAATGAAAATCAAGCTGACCAGACGCAAATCGACGTTGCAAACGAAACTCAATATATGCCTGGGTCTGAGTCTCAGGATCTGGCTTATGTTGACGGAATCGCCAACATCTCGAATCCAGCTGGGAGTGCGGCCGCCCAGACCGGAATTGATGTTTCAAGCAATGGCATTGAATTGGATACATTGGGAGATTCGAACGGGAATTATGAGCTTGTTGTTCCTCTTCAGAATTCTACTTTCAATTACTCGAACACTTATCTCGAAGCCTATGATCCTATCTCGGATCAAATACTGGTTTCAGACACTATCGACCTAAGCGGCCTGACTTCTACAAATCCTATAGAAGTACCAACCCTGACCGGGAGCTGTAGCGACGGCGACGATGACGAAGATGACCCAGATTGTGATTCGATTGGGCAGATCAGAAAAAGCATTAGCACGGGAAAGGGCAGTACCACAGTCGCTCCGGCGACAAATGCGGGGCGGGTTAGCTCGGTGCCGGTGATGAAGAAGCATAGATAATTTGGATCAACCCGGCGGCGGCGGAAGCCAATCACGCCAAGCACAAAGAGGCTGGGGCAAAGAGTTGCACCACATGCACACCGGATCCCGCAATACTGGAACGTCACGCGCAACTACGCAAACACGACCCTGACAGAACACATTGCGGCTTCAACACACGTTGCCGAAACGTCCGAAGCTACGGGCATTGCTGGCCCGCAAATAAGATTATTGCTGTCGGAAATTTCCAGCGCGATGACGGAAATCGGCGGTGCTTATCGTTTATGAAAGTAGCGGCCCTCGGGCAAGAACAGCATCATGCAAACTCATCCCCGCAACTTTCTGACAACAGCTCTCATTGTTTTGGGCTTCGGCAGCTCCCTTTGGGGGCAAGCCATGCCTCAGAACTTCATTTCCGTCACGCCCTGCCGTATCGCCGACACGCGAACTGACCACGGCGGCGCCGGTCCTATCCCAGGAGGAACTTATCGAAACTTCACGATTGCCGGCGCTTGCAATATTCCATCCAGCGCAACGGCCTTTTCGCTGAACGTCACGGCCCTTCCAAATCCTTCCGGCAGTTCACTCCTCTACTTATCTGTCCTGCCCGCACCGGCTACGACTCCCAGCGGGCCGCCCGCTTCTTCCACTCTGAACGACCCTTCCGGCACGATCGTCGCTAACGCGGCCATTGTTCCCTCCGGTGTCAACGGCGCGGTCACGGTGTACGTGTCGAGCACATCGGATGTCATTCTGGACATCGATGGTTATTTTGCCGATCAGACGAATTCTTCCACCGAAGCCACCTCGCTGGGAACAGGAGCTCTCACCAGCAATACCGGAACCGGCAATACGGCTATCGGCTATCAGGCGCTGGTCAATCCCACCGGCAGCGCTAACACCGCCACGGGGTACAAATCGCTCAACCTGAACAGCAGCGGAGGATCGAATACGGCCTATGGCTACCAGGCATTACAGGTCAATACGACGGGTAGCAGTAACAGCGCCTTCGGCGTCGATGCTCTGATGAGCACTTCGTCGGGCGGCAGCAACACCGGGGTGGGAGAAGACGCGCTGTTTCAGAACTCCACCGGGAGCGGCAACACTGCGCTGGGAGCGAATGCACTGTCAGCTCTTTTCACGGGCGACAACAACACCGCTATCGGCGCTGGTAGCTATTTCAGTCTGAATCAAGGTTCCGGCAATATCGGTCTTGGCTTGCAGGCAGGAGGCCAAGTTATGTTCGGCTCCAACAATATAGAAATTGGTAACCAAGGCTTCCCCGACGATAACGGGGTCATCCGGATCGGCGTACCTGGAAATCAAAGCAAAGCGGTGGTCGCCGGCATCTACGGCACCACCATAGACTCCGGCGCTGCTGTCCTCGTAGATTCGAACGGCCAACTCGGCACGCTGAATTCCTCGATCCGCTTTAAAGAAGACGTGCATGACATGGCCGATTCGACCGACGCCCTCATGCAGCTTCGGCCGGTGGAGTTCCGCTACAAGCGCCCTGCGGCGGATGGCACGAAACCGGTTCAGTTTGGCTTGATTGCCGAAGAAGTGGCAAAAGTGTACCCCGAATTGGTGGTGCGCGGTACCGGCGGCCAGATCGACTCCGTCAAATACCATGAATTGCCGGCCATGCTGCTCAACGAAATCCAGAAGCAGCACCGCACCATCGCGGATCAGCAAGATCGAATTCAAAGCTTGAAAACCGAACAGGAATCGATGAAGGCAGTGATCGAAAGCCTCCGCGCAGCCGTCTTCAACAAGTAAGCAGCATATGAACTGTTGTACTAAGCCGCAAGTGGGTGTTGTGATGCGCTGTTTGCATACGAACGCCGCTATCAACCCATCGATTATGCGGTGTTGTTCAATCGGGGTATCCATCGACGCACGTTGCGACAGTAGACTTCATAGACCTCGCCGTACTTGCGTTTAAGCGTCGGCTCCTCATACAACAAAACGAACAAATGGAATCCAACCGCAACTGACACCAGGTAAATGGCAAGATCCCAACTTCGGAAAAGGACGGCCTGTCCAGCAATGAGTGCTAGGATTCCCAAGTACATTGGATTCCGAACGTATCTATACAGTCCCTGGCACACCAAGTTCTCCGTCGGGTGAGTGGGCGAGAGCGTTCCTCGCCCTTGATAGACAAACCTGGAAATAGACTCAGCAAGCGGGAGGAGTCCGATTGCAATCAGCGCGAAACCCAACAAACGTGATCCCAAAGGGACCGGCGGCACCCGCCAATGCGTAATCCAGGCGGGTAGATATACGGCCAAAATGCCCGGGCCGCCAAACACGACGAAAATCAATGTCATCCATAAACCCTTCCGCATATTGGCTTCGGCCACTACGCCTGTAAGTATGCGGCTATCAGTAACGAATCGGAAGGCAAATTCAGTGCTGTCATCGCTACATATCCCCGATGACGCCACTGCGCCACGGAAGAGCTGAGGCGTGAGCACCAGTTTCTCGCGCCGTTTGAGCTGCTGATTGTGAGAGACTGATCAGATGCCAAATCGCCCCGGCAGCATAGGCAGCGCTATCCTCTGGATGTTCGTCCTGTCCGTTCTGTTGTTTTGGTTGCCTCTTCTCGGCCCGTTGATCGCCGGCTTTGTGGGCGGCCGAAAGGCCGGCACGCTGGGGAATGCGATCTTGGCCGTGCTTCTGCCAGGGTTCATTTTAGGTGCCGCTTTCTTCTTCCTTGCCTCCGTCCTGACCGGCTTCGCGATGTTCGGCTTCCTCGCCGGCACCGGCGGGTTCATTATCGCCGCCGCCCACGTCGGGCCTTTGCTCCTGGGAGCGATTGTCGGGGCCATTCTCTAGACCGAGGATTTGATCCGTAACCGAACGGAACTGCCTACGCCCTAAGCCCTAATAGAAATATTGCTGCGCTTTAGATCGAATTCCCTTTGTAGGCATCGATACAGTGAGCAGGATCAGACAAATGGTAAACGGAATAGCTAGCAGCGCGACATCTTACGCTGCGGGAAGTGTGCCCACCGCGGCCGTACAGCAGATGCAGCCTGGAACACAGAACACGGTCCAGGCGGCGCCCTCTACTAGCGACAGCGTAAAACTTTCGGCGGCCGCGCAAGCTCATGCCATGCAGCAGCAGGGAATGACGGTAAAGACAATCGCCGCGAACATGGGAATCACCACACAGGCCGTAAATAGCTATCTCGGCATAGCGTCGGCCACGTCAGGCGGCGGTGGTGGTGGGCTTTCAACGCTTCAGGGGATAGCAGCCAAAGTCCGTGTCAATGGTCCATCCGGTAAGCCTATGTAGTAGGAACACGCCTGTGGGCTGGCGCTTAGCGCAACGCTACACCAGAACGGGCCCGCGCACGACAGGTTCACCTTGTGAGCGGGACGCCAATGTGGCTTCCATGAAGGCGCGTACTTCCCGGCGCCGTGGCGGCTTCAACAGGAACGCGGCACCCAGTTCGCTGCAGCGGGTTCGATCGGTCAGGGATGCACTCGAAGAAAACAGCAGGGCGACATCTGTCTTCAAGTGTTCATCCCGGAGTATCTCCTCGGTCAATCGAAACCCGTCCGGTTCCGACAGATCGGCGTCAAGCAAGGCCATCGAGAAGGGAAGCGCAGTTTGGCTTTGCCGCCGCAAGACCTCGAGCGCCTCGCGTCCAGTGGAAGCAAGGGTTGCTCTCAAACCGAGGCCCTCGGCCAAGTGTTTGAGCGCATGGCGGCTCGCTTCGTTGTCGTCCGCGATCAGAACAGCGACGCTCTCCTGGAGAGAAACGCATTGAGCGATGCCGTCACGATGTTCAAAGGCCGCCGTGAACTGAAAACTGCTGCCGGCCCCGGCTCCGTCACTCACGACCCAAATTCGCCCTTTCATCATGGAAACCAACTGGGACGAGATGGCAAGTCCGAGCCCGGTACCCCCGAATTTACGCGAAGTGGAAACCTCCGCTTGAGAGAACGCCTCAAAGATAAGTTTTTGCTTCTCCGGCGGAATGCCTATTCCCGTATCGGAAATTTTAAAGAGCAATTCGACGCGGTTATTCGTGATCGACTGTTTGGAGACGCTCACTACGATTTCGCCCTCGTTGGTGAACTTGATGGCATTCCCAATCAGATTGATAATCACTTGCCGCAGACGCATTGGATCGCCGACGACTCGCTCCGGCACGTCACAGTTCACATCGCAGACGATTTCAAGTCCTTTCTTTTGAGCGGAAAAGCTGAGCGTGCGCACCGTTTCCTCCACGTGGTCGGCCACGTTGAATTCGATGGCATCTAATTCCAGCTTGCCTGCTTCAATCTTGGCGAGATCCAAAATGTCGTTGATGATGCCTAACAGAGAGTCAGCCGAGCTTTTTGAGATCTCCAGGCACTCTCTCTGCTCGGGCGTAAGATCCGTATCCAAGACGATCTCGGTCATCCCCATGATCCCGTTCATGGGCGTGCGAATTTCATGGCTCATATTGGCTAAAAATTCACTCTTGGCGCGGCTTGCCGCTTCGGCAAGTTCTTTGGCCGCTTCCGCCGATTCTTTCGCGTCCCGCAATTGGCTGGTTCGATGCTGTACCAGCAGCACAAGCTCGGCTTCACGCGCTTTCAGCTGCCGGAATCGGAAACGGAACGCCGCGAACAGCAGCACTCCGGAAAGAAGGGCGCACAAAGCAAGGAACCACCCGGTTTGATAGAAGTGAGCACGCACTGAAAAGCTGAGGGAAGCGCCGGTCTCATTCCAAATTCCCTCGCGCGTTTCCGCTATGACGCGAAAGCGATAACTTCCGGCAGGGATATTAGTGTAATAGGCGGTTCGCCTTTTTCCAGCGTCGAGCCAATCGCGATCGAATCCTTCCAGCTTGTACTTGAATGTCAAGGAAAGAGGAGCGGCGAAATCCAGCGCCGTGTATTGAATTTCGATCGATCCCTTTCCCGGCGGAATCCGGTCTCCGTTTTTCAGGTTCAGCCCGGCTTCCTTTGCCGCGGCGGCCTCGATGATCACGCGCGGCGGATTCGGTCGCGGATGGATGCGGCTGGGATCGACAACGACCAATCCGTTCGGGCTCGGGAAGAGGAGTTTTCCATCGAAGGTTTTCCAGGCGGGCGGCATGGCGCCAAAGTCAAACTCACGCGTCTTTAAGCCGTCTTCCGTGCCATACAAAACAGGCGTCAGACGGCTAATCTTGCCCTCGCTGAGGTCGTTCAGCTGCCGCTTGCCTATTCTGGAGAGCCCCGCATCGGAGGTCATCCAGAGATTGCCCCGCCCATCATCTGCCAGCGAGCCGACCAAGTCGTCCGAGAGACCGTTACGAGTGGAATAAGTGAAAAGCCTTCCGTTTCGAACACGCTTCAAGCCGTTTTGGCGCGTTCCGAACCACAGAGTTCCATCGTGACCGTCGAAATAAGCGAGCAACTCGTCTTTTTCAAATCCTGGCACGGAGCGGAAGCTTGAGAACCTGTCGCTTGTGGAACGAAAGAGCCCCTGTTCGCTGCCCAACCACAGTGTCTTTCCGTCGTCGTAGATGAACGTGATTGTCGTATCGGGCACACCCTGATCGATGCCATAGCTCTCCACTGCGCTCTTGCTAAAACGCAGGACTCCATGCCTTTGGACGGCAAGCCAAAGATTGCCGTCGTGGTCCCAAGCCAAGGCGTTGACCCCTCCTTTCGGCTTACGCGCTTGAACTTCCGTGGGAGAAAATCTGCCGTCCTGAAAGCGAACGACGCCTCCGCCGGGCGTCGTTACCCAAAGCCGGCCGAAAGTATCCTCGGCCAAGGTGGTGATTGAATCGGAGGGTAAGCCATCACGAGTCGTGTAGACGGTCATGAATCCGTTTTTGACGCGCGCCAATCCTCCGCCCTCCGTTCCGAACCAGATACTTCCGTCTCGTGTCTGGATGACGTTAGAGAGAACCAGGCTCTTCAGGACGCCCGTGACAGTCTTGAGGATCTGCGGAGTAAGCCGGCCAAGGCCTGCCGCGTAGGTTCCGACCCACATGCCGCCGCTGCGATCCTGGAAGAGACTCTCAATTCTGGTCGCAGACGCATCCGCCCCCTCGATCACCCGCACGAAGCGGTCTCCCGCCAGATGGTAGACGCCATGACTATCCGTGCCTGCCCAGACTGTGCGCGCAGAATCGATATAGACGCTGTTGATAGCTTCCTGAGGTAGTTGGTTAGCCGCGCCGAAGGGTTCAAACCGGCCTTCTTTGAGCGTGAACAGGCCGGTGTCCGTACCCAGATACAGCGTTCCCGACGAGTCGCCCGCAAGCGAGTTAATTTTCGCGTTGCGAAGCTCGCCCGTGGCATCGACCGCTCGCAAAGCGCCGTTGCTAAATGTCGCCAGGCCATGACGAGTGCCAATCCACAGGATTCGCCGCTCATCCTCATAGAGCGAGAGAATATCGGGATCGGGTAGTCCTTGTGCTGTGCCGTAGGCCATGAAGTGGCCGTTCCGTAGGCAAATCAACCCTTTTGTCGTACCGATCCAGAGGTTTGTGTCGTGCGTTTGAACAATGGCGTGAATGGATTTTTCGGCGATGGCGGGCTGTTGGGAATAACGCGTGAAGCGGCCCTCCTTGCTGCTCACGAGACCAGAGCTCGTCCCAATCCAGAGTGTTCCGTCCCGAGCTTCGAGCAGCGCGGGTATGTCGTTCTCTGTGAGTTCAGGGGCGTCCTGCTTGCCGAACACCGTGAAGCGCAGGCCATCGAACCGCGCCAGCCCTTCTTGTGTTCCTAGCCAGATGTATCCATCTCGGGTTTGGGTAATAGACTGGACAACACTGGACGGGAGCCCTTCTGAAATGCTCCACCGCTGCCAGCGATAATCCATCTTTAGGTTGACAGTGTTCAGGCTGACCGTGCCGCGCTCCGGAGGATGCGGCGCCGTAGCAGCGCCAAGCCCGAAAGAAAAGCCCAGGACAAGCGACCAGGCAGTAGCTAGCCCGGCAAGCAAGCGATGCTTGGTCAATAGAGAGAGGAAATCGCCACTCGTTTTAGCGCCAAGCCGTCGCGCGTGTGTTGCCGGGCTTTTTCCCAGAAGACTCGCGAACGTTCCGGTTGTTCTGAGCATGGGCAGACGATATTTGCTCGAAACAGTCCTCGTCAATCATCCAGCCGCATCAAGGCGCCAGCTTAGCCCTGAACCGGCTGCGAGAGGACAGTCCCTTGCCAACCTATCGGCAGATCAGGCGCTGTTCTTAATCGGACGGCATTAGCCTGACAACGTTGGCCGAGGCACAAACCGCGGAGGGGCCTCACAACGCACGGCTCAATGGCCGGATTGCGCGGCCACGACGGAGCGCAGTCTCCGTTCGGCGTCTGGACTCCAGTACGCGCAGTTGAGTTCCAGAAACACGGAAGTATACGGCAGGGTCAGGTTCGTCTTCAAGATCAGAACACGAAACGTGCGGCTTACCTGGTCGAGCTTGGCGATGATCTTCTCATGTGCGAGGGTCTGGACCGGGGGAGCTGCAACCTGCAGGGTGCTGAAAAAGGCCGACAACTGATCCCGGTAGGCCGAAATGCCCGGCGCATCGCTCTCGGGAACCGCGGCAAGCTCGCGGTCGGTGTAGATGTTCGGCCGGACGTGTTTCGAGGCATCCAAAGCTCGTATCACAGCTTGCAAGACCTCGAAGTGATCCGCGCCGGTGACGATTGTTTCCACTCCCTCGGCAGATTGAGCGGGGTAGGCCGAATCCGCAATCACAATCCAATTGCGGTGACCGTACAACGGTAGCCGTTCCTGCAAAATACTACTCCAGTTGCCATTCATCTGCTGGGCGCCGGCGAGCGCCGCGGTGAGTAGAAGGGTTCCGAGCGCGGTAACGATAGTGCGTTGCATTCTGAAAGTCTATCGCCTGGCGCGGCCGAGCACCGGAGGACGAATCATTTCCTTCGTCGCGAGCGAGAACGCAGGCGCCCTACTCCGGCAAAGATCAGGCACGGCGCGCCGAATTTTCCCCCGGCGTGCCGGCTCAAACTCCTGTTTCAGACGATCTGTTTCTTATCGAGCGCAATGAGCGGAGCGTGATGCTCCCTAAAGTTCTCGCAGTACTAGCCGATGGTGTGTTGAGAGAGGGTATACGTGTTTTCGTGCGAGGGCGATCCAGTGCGATCGACGCGGGTTCACCATGGCTGGGCTAAAACGTGTCCTCGGGGAGCGCGTTTCGGGCCGTTTCGTCGGGTGCTTGCGAACTCCCTCGCCCTCTTGCTCTGTTTGTGTTCGGTCAGCCCGGCATATGGCGCCCTCGATCCAAACAAAGACATCACACAGTACGTTCATAAGGCGTGGCAAGCCGACGCAGGTTTCCCGGTCAATTCTGTCCTCGCCATAGCGCAAACTCCGGACGGATACATCTGGTTCGGAACGGAAGAAGGGCTGGTGCGCTTCGACGGCGTGCAATTCAAAGTCTTCGCAAAACGCAACACGCCAGGTCTGAATAACGACGGAATCTTCGCATTGCTTCTGGATCACAACCAGAACCTTTGGATCGGCACTCGCGGCGGACTGAGCAGACTCAGCCATGGACGGTTCACCAGTTTTACGTTCAAGGATGGGCTCCCGAGCGAGTCCATTCTGGCGCTCTATGAAGATCATCATGGCGTTCTGTGGATTGGCACAGATGGCGGCGGCCTGGTCAGTTTCCAGCGCGGCAAGTTCCACACTTATTCGCAAAAGGACGGCCTTGCCAATAACACTGTGTTCTCGATTTCCGGCGACGGCGAAGGTACGCTGTGGCTCGGAACCCATAACGGTGTCAGCCGGTTCTCCGGCGGCCGGTTTACGACCTTCACCACAAAGGACGGCTTAGGGAGCAACGAAATTCGCGCTACCTATCTGGACAGGCAAGGAATACTTTGGGTCGGCACGAGCGGTGGCGGGCTGTCGCGGCTGGGACCGGATGGATTCACTCGATTCACCAGGAAAGACGGATTGAGCGACGATAGTGTTGCCGCGCTGTACGAGGACTCAGCCGGTACTTTGTGGATCGGAACGTTTACCGGCGGCTTGGACCGTCTGTCCAGGGGCCGCCTGAGTACATTCACCAACAAGGAGGGCTTCTCCGGCGAAGGTGCGTTCGCATTCTTCGAGGACCGGCAGAACGAACTCTGGGTCGGCAGTGTGGAAGGCGGCTTGAACGTCCTACGCGATGGCGCGTTCACGACCATTTCGAAGCAAGAGGGGCTTAGCAGCGATATCGTGCTTCCGGTATTTCAGGATTCAAGCCAAACCTTGTGGATCGGCACCGACCATGGCTTGAACCGTTGGAAGGACGGGCATGTCATCCCTTTTGCTGCCGAGGACAGACTGGCGAATGACGAGATTTTCTCCATTGATGAGGATCGTCAACACGGCATCTGGATTTCCACCCGCCACGGCCTTACCAGATTGAAAGATGGCAAGCTGGAGCAGTTCACTACCAAAGACGGCTTGCCGAACGGCGTGGTCGTCTGCACCTTTACGGATCGTGACGGCAATCTCTGGGCTGGGAGCCGCGGGGGTCTCAGCCGTTTCGACGGCAAGCGGTTCGTCACCTACACAACGCAAGATGGTTTGCCAAACAATTTTGTTCTGTCCATGTATCAGGCGGAGGACGGAGCACTGTGGATTGGGACTTCCGGTGGGCTGAGTAAGCTCCAAGATGGACGATTCTCCTCCTACACGACTCGAGATGGACTGTCGAATAACGTGATCTTCAGTATTACGGGCGACGCCGATGGCGTACTTTGGATCGCAACTAACGGCGGCGGATTGAACCGCTTTAAAAACGGAAACTTCACCAGTTACACCACGGACAAGGGACTTCTCAACGACACCATCTGCGAGATTTTGGACGATAGGTTAGGTCACCTTTGGATCAGCTCAAATCACGGGATCTTCGCGGTTTCGAAACAACAGTTGAACGATGTTGCCGAAGGCCGCGCGCAGTCGCTCACGCCGACTGTCTATGGCGTGGCCGACGGTCTGAAAAGTCCGGAATGCAATGGAGCGTTTCAACCTGCCGGTTGGCGGATGCAAGATGGACGTCTATGCTTCCCGACTTTGAAGGGCCTATCGATCGTCGATCCCGCAAAGCTTCCTCCAGAGCCTCCCGTCCCGGTTCCAGTTATCGAGAGCCTTCACGCCGGTTTGAGCGACGTGCCGCTTTCTCACCCTATAAGTCTTTCACCGGGGAAACGTCAACTTGAGTTTCAATTCACAGCGCCCGACTTCATCGCGCCGGAGAAGATTCAGTTCCGCTACATGTTGGATGGATTTGAAAAGCGCTGGGTGGATGCTGGTAACCGCCGAATCGCCTTTTACACGAACATCCCCCCAGGAAGCTATGAATTTAAAGTTCAGGCGTGCAATCAGCGTCAGCAATGCAGGTCCGCCGAAGCCGGCATCGGCCTCACCCTGCAACCACGCTTCTACCAGACAACTGCTTTCTCATTCCTCACCGCCGGTTTCTGCAGCCTTCTCCTGCTCGCATCACACAGGGGGCGTGTAAAGCACCTGAAAGCACGTGAGAAGAGACTTTCATTGCTCGTTGAGGAAAGGACCCGGGAGCTTCGGGAATCCAGAGATCAGTTGGAAGTGAAAGTCATAGAGCGCACCAAAGATCTTTCCGATCTCAACCGGTCTCTCGATGAAGAGATCATCGTGCGCCGTGAAGCGGAGGAGAAAGCCACGGCCGCGAACCGAGCGAAAAGCGAATTTCTCGCCAACATGAGTCACGAAATTCGAACGCCCATTAACGGGATCATGGGCATGACCGAAATTACTCTGGGTACTGACATTACAGAGGAGCAACGCGAGTATCTAGACATCATCCGAACTTCCGCCGACTCGCTGCTCGCGATCGTGGAGGACATCCTGGACTACTCAAAAATAGAGGCGCGCAGGTTGTCGCTGCAGAATGTACCGTTCCGGTTATCGGCTAGCCTGGATGAGTTAAGGCGGGTATTCTCAATGCGTGCCGAGCAAAAGGGCCTCGCCATCATCATCCGGGAGATCGATGTTCCGGACCACCTGATCGGTGATCCCGCGCGATTGAAACAGGTGCTCAGCAACCTGCTGGATAACGCAGTGAAATTCACAAAAGAAGGTTCTATCGATGCTTCCGTACACACGGAAGATCTCTCAGCTCGCGAGGTTACGCTACACTTCTCCATTACGGATACAGGAATTGGCATTCCGGAAGAAAAGCGCCGAACGATCTTTGATGCTTTTTACCAAGCCGATGGATCCTCCACACGAGCGTTCGGAGGAACCGGCCTGGGGCTTGCCATATCGGCTCAACTCGTGCACCTGATGAGCGGTAGAATTTGGGCGGAGAGTGAACCCGGACGCGGAAGCACGTTCCACTTCACTGTTAAGCTACGCGTCGGAGCCGACCCTGGAGTGCCAGCAACAGCCCCGCTACAGCTCGCCGGTTCCGAGCGCTAAGAAGAGATAATTTCAACAGTACTTATTCCCCGGCCCGAGGGAATAGTACTACGGACTAATCCTAATCAATTTAATTCGCGAAATTCGTCAATCAGCTCTGAATTTTCGCTATAACTGAATTACAAACTCTTTCAAACGATAGTACTGGTTAAGGCCTTTGCAGCCGTCCCGGTCTGTCGTTCTAGAACATCCTAACTCTAAGATTCTGTTCCTCTAAACAAGCTCTTGCCTGCCAGCAAAAGAGCTAAGCTCATCGGAAAGGAGGTAAGCTACATGAAAGTGAAAAGCAATGTGAAAGCCGGCGGTACCGTATGGGGCACATAGCCCTATCGGCACCTCGCCGCTAGAACTTTAGAAAAAAGTAGCTGTCCGCTTTTTAATACGACAGCTACTTTCCACCTCTTTCCACTCCTGTTAACGAATCACCCTTTCCAGATCGCGCAAGCCGATCTGCTTTCCATTCACGATTACATCCTCTAATTTCACGTCTTCAACGTTTTCCGATATATTTCCCTCTGCCGCGTCGTTGAAGATGCAGTGCGAAATCGTCACACCTGTAATAGGCGCATCTTTGTACCCCGCCAGGTAAATACCGTATTTGCTCTTCTGGCAAGTTACATTGCTGATCAGAATGTCTTTCACAAGAGGTCTGAACGGTCCGCCCTCCCCTTCTTCGTAAAAGAAGTCCACTGCGATCACATCCTCCGCGACCTGCCCCACGGTGATGTCCAGAAAAGCGACGTTCTCAACCGTGCCGCCTCGGTAAGAATTGGTCTTAATACGTAGCGCGCGCTGCAGATGCGGGCTGCTCATTTCGCAGCGGCGGATGTAGACATTCTTGATCCCGCCCGAGACCTCACTCCCGATCGAAACCCCGCCGTGGCCGTCTCGCATCGAGCAATCCTGCACAATGACGTTGGTGGTCGGGACGCCCACTCGCCGCCCGTCCCGGTTGCGTCCCGCTTTGATCGCAATACAGTCATCGCCCGTGCTGAACGTGCATTTCTCAATCAGCACGTCCGAGCAGGCGTCCGGATCACAGCCATCGTTATTCGGGCCATGGCTATCAATGCTGATGTTTCGAACCGTCACATTGCGGCATAAGGTCGGATTCAGTTCCCACATCGGCGATCTCTTGATCGAGAAGCCTTCGAGCAGGACGTTTCGGCAGCGGTAAGGCTGAACGAAGTTGGGCCTTAAGTAATGGCCCGGACCGAAGATTCGCTGCTCAACCGGCACGTCCTTGTTACCCATCTCCTCAACCAGCGTCTTCACGTCACTGTGGGGGGCGCTGATTTTGTCGTCTCGTGTGCCGCCCGCGCGCGCTTTCCGGGTCCAGTTCCACCAGTGCTCTTCATCGGCCTGCCCATCCAGCAGCCCGCCACCGGTAATCCCGACATTCTGCTTTTCGAACGCATAAATGAAGGGCGAATAGTTCATGCATTCGGTGCTCTCAAAGCGCGTGTACACCAGCGGCATGTAATCCATCGGATCCGTGCTGAACAGCAGAGTGGCGCCCTCGGAGACATGCAGATCGACATTGTTCTCCAGATGAATGGCGCCGGTGAGAAAGACGCCCCGGGGAACAACCACGTGTCCGCCGCCCGCGGCGCTGCAAGCCTGGATCGCCCGCTGGATGGCTTGCGTGCACTTCTTCTGTCCATCGCCCGAAGCGCCATATTCCTGATGTCGAAGTCACGCTTCGGGAAACTGGGTGGTCTGACACGCGCGACGGCAGCGTTAATCTCGCGCATCGCCGGGCGCCGCGCTTGCGATTCGATACGCCGGATACGCGATTGCAATTGCAGCAAGAAGATTTCGGCGGGTCATCATCGCTCGCATTCCAGGAACAAGGTTTCACGGTCTGCAGGCACATTGTCAATAGTCGAATCTGAAACTGCTCATTTAGAAATTTAAAACGATACGAAGCTGATATCGTGATGATGCGCGGCCCGCTATGTGCATGCGACCAAAGGTGGCTGACGCGCGGAGCTTAACACTGAGAAAGGCCGTTATGTCGTCCACTGCCATTGAGGAACGCATCAGTGCGGACCAGGGACAACGTCCGCTCGCCGCAGATGAGATCAAGCTTGTTGTCGAAGACGAACTCAAAAAGACGCAGATTATCGATGTCCATACCCACCTGTTCATGCCCTCTCTCGGCAAGCTCGGGCTCTGGGGCATCGATGAACTCATCACCTATCACTATCTGGAAGCGGAACTGTTTCGCTCCTCCAATACCCGGCCCGCGGAGTACTGGAAGCTCAATAAAAAGCAACAGGCCGATTTGATCTGGCAAACTCTATTCGTCGAAAATCCGCCCGTCTCGGAATCGACGCGCGGCGTCATCGCCGTACTGCACGCATTCGGTTTAGAGACTCGGGCCAACGGCTTAACCGAGGCGCGGGAGTTTTTCGCGCACCAGGAACTGAGGCCGCACGTACGCCGCGTCTTCGAGCTCGCCGGCATCAGCGAGGCGGCGATGACCAACGATCCGCTTGACCCGGAAGAAAGCGCTGTCTGGGAGCGCGGCGCGGAACCCGACCCGCAGTTTCACGCCGTGCTGCGCCTCGACCGTATTCTGAACAAGTGGAGCGATCATTGGCGCGTCCTGCAGGCCAGAGGCTACCACGTCCAGCAGGATCTAAGCGGCGAAACGATCAAAGAAGTCCGCCGCTTCCTGGCGGACTGGTCAAAGCGCATGAATCCGGTCTACATGGCGTGTTCGCTGCCCGATACGTTTGTATATCCCGAACAAAGCGCCCGCGCGACTCTGCTTGCGGAGGCTGTCATCCCGATCGTGCCGGGAGTTTGACATTCCGCTGTCCTTGATGATCGGCGTGCGCTATCAAGTGAATCCGGCCATCCGCCTGGCGGGCGATGCGGTTGGAAAAGCCGACTTGCGTTCGCTCGAACAGCTCTGCGTCAGCTTTCCTGAGAATCGCTTTTTGACGAGCGTTCTCAGCCGCGAAAATCAACATGAGCTGTGCGTCTACGCCAGAAAATTTTCGAACTTGATGCCCTTTGGATGCTGGTGGTTTCTCAATAACCCCTCGATCGTGGAAGAAATCACTCGCGAACGGCTGGAAATGATCGGCGCCACTTTCATCCCGCAGCATTCCGACGCGCGGATTCTTGAGCAGGTCATCTACAAATGGCGTAACACCCGCAGAACCATGGGACCGATCTTTACCAACATGTACCGCTTGCTTAGCGAAGACGGCCGCCCCGTTACCCGGGCCGACATCAAGCAGGACATCACTCGTATGTTCCGTCAGAATTTCCAGCGCTTTGTAGGTGCGAACGGCTCCGATGAGCGTCGCGGCACAGCCTAGCTCAGACGGCGCAATTTCCACCACGCGCGTCGGGCGCCTGCGGTGGTACATCTGCGGCCTGCTGTTTTACGCGACTACGGTCAACTACGTCGACCGCCAGGTGCTCGGGCTTCTAAAGCCGGTGATTGCGCGCGAACTCCACTGGAGCGAGGCCGATTTCGGCTGGATCGTTTTCGCTTTCCAGGGCGCCTATGCGTTGATGATGCCCATCGCCGGGCGCCTTATCGATTGGCTCGGCACACGCTTCGGCTACGCTCTGGCGGTTTTCATTTGGAGTTGCGCAGCGATGTCCCACGCGCTCGCCCGCAGCACGGTTCAATTCGCCGCCGCCCGGTTCGCTCTCGGCTTTGGGGAAGCGGCCAATTTCCCGGCCGCCATCAAAACGGTCGCGGATTGGTTCCCAAAGCGCGAACGCGCCTTTGCCACCGGCATCTTCAACAGCGGCTCCAATGTGGGCGCCATCATTGCACCACTGCTGGTGCCGGTGGTTGCGGAACATTTCGGATGGCGCTCTTCTTTTCTGGCCACCGGCGGACTGGATGTGATCTGGCTCCTCTTATGGCTGTCGACGTATCGCATCCCCCGCCGCAATAAACATCTATCCGCCGCTGAGCGCGCTTATATCGAATCCGATGGCGGTGTGGAACCGACCCGCCGCGTCCCCTACCGCCTGTTGCTGCGTACCAGGGCAGCATGGGCGTTTGCGCTCGGGAAATTCATGACGGATCCGGTCTGGTGGTTCTATCTCTTTTGGCTGCCCGGGTTTCTGAGTCGCAAGTACGGGCTCGATCTTTCTCATCTCGGTCCACCCCTCATCGCCATCTATCTGGCAGCCGATGTGGGCTCCATCGGCGGGGGTTGGATCTCCAGCAAACTCCTGGCAATGGGAATGGATTTGACGCGGGCGCGCAAGACAGCGCTGTTCGTGTGCGCGCTCGCGGTCACGCCCGTCGTGGGCGTTATGTTTACCGGCGGAAATCTCTGGCTCACCGTCGCACTCGTGAGCATGGCCGCCGCCGGTCACCAGGGCTGGTCGGCCAACCTCTATACGCTGACCTCCGACACCTTTCCTCGCGCCACCATCGGATCCGTCGTCGGCTTCGGCGGCATGGCCGGCGCCATTGGAGGAATGCTCGTTGCGCCCGCCGTAGGGTATTGGTTAGATTTTTCGCATCAGTCGTACGGGCCGCTGTTTTTCGTTGCCGGCCTGATGTACCTTCTCACGTTTGCCGTCATCCACCTGCTCTTGCCCCGCTTGCGGCAAGTTGAGCTTTGAACGGCCAATGGCGGCGTGCGGCTTGAGCGGACTCAAATCGACTGCTCCCGCAGGCGTCAAAACAGACTGCAGAAACCGTGCAATGGAAAGCGTGAGTGCGCGCGGATACTCCGAATTCATCATCGCCAGCGCCTGGCGCCGGACAATGCGGTGATCGCGCACGCGAAAGACTTCGAAGTAGCGCGTCCGGTCCTGCAGTGCGGATTCAGGCAAAATACTGTACCCGAAGCCGGTCTCCACTAGCTTCTTGATCACCTCTGTGTCGTCGGCTTCCATCACCACCTGCGGAGCGATATTGATATCGCGAAAAAATCGCTTCCAGGATAGTTCGCATGTTGCTGCGAGTTGGATAAAAGAGAAACTTGGCCGAAGCGAGTTCTTCCGGCGAGATATCCCGCACCTTGCTGCTGCGGCTCGCCTTCGCCGAAGGCTTGATCACCAGCAATTCCTCATCGAAAAGCGGCAGGATGCTGAGACTTCGGCTCTTCAAAGGGGAGCGAGATAACAGCCAGGTCGAAGCGGCGGTCCAGCAGCCCTGCGACCATTTCCTCCGTCGCCGAAACGGTTACCTGTATCTGCATATTTGGATACTGCTTTCGCAGCAGACGCAAAGGACGCCCCAGGCGATGGATCAATGTGGTGGCGCCCGTCGCCAGATGAAAGGGCCGCACGTCGTGGGCTGGATCCCTCGCGAATTCCTGTTCAATGGCGCGCACCTGGCGAACTACATCTTTCGCAAGTTCCGCCAGACGTTCCGCCGCGGGCGTGGGCAGAAAGCGCTTGCCGGAGCGAACGAACAGGTCCGCATGCAATTCAATCGCAAGATTATGCAGTTGAAGGCTGACTGCGCCCGGCGACAGATACACGCGTTCCGCCGCGCGCGTCACGCTTCTGTGCTCCATCACGGCCAGAAACAGCTCCAACTGGCGAATGTCCATTTTTTCCTGACGCTAACCCGCCGGCCAGTTGCCGGGCCCCGGTTGCGTGCGTACCTATTATGGGCCAGCGTGTCAGCCGCTGCCCTGTATCGCAATGGGTTTACTCAATCGGCCAGGAAAACAGGTTTGATGTGCCGTTCAAAAAGGTTCTGCGTCACATTCTTTGCAATCGTCGCTTCACTAGCTTGCAGCAGATCCAGATAGCGCTGGCCCATTTTTGCCGCCACCTTGAAGCCGACGTGCAGCAGTTGACGCATGCTGCTGTTGTATCCGGAATCCTTCTGATTGTGGCGGATGGCCGCGACAAATTGCTGAGAAGACCATTTGTCTACGGCCTCGGGTGAAGGCAGTTTGCCAGGGTCGATATCAATCACACTGGCATAAGGAACGCATAGTTCCTCGCGATGCGCCCAAGCCTCGCGATAAATCTCTTTCGCAAGATCCAGGCCCGCGCCTCCCGCCTCGGCGAGCCCGATAATTTCCTCCAGCCAGGTAGTGCCGGCCGTCTTAAGATGAACGCCCGCGTCGAATTTCCTCAGCGCGCGCCGCATCGGCTCGTAAATGGAGAATTTGTCGCTTCCCGAATGGACGCTCAGCTTCAAATTCCCCGGCAGGCCGTATCGCTGAACAGCGAACGCAATCACCGCGATATCGTCGGAGAACTCATCGCTGAATTTCTGAACGTCCCCGGCATAATCCACGCCTTTGTTGAACCGGCCGGTGAACTTGGGAGCTATCGTCTGAATCGGAATACCCTCGCCGGCGATGGCCGCGAGGATGATTAACAGCTCAGCGGGCGTTTGCGGCGAATCGGTTTCATCCATCGATACCTCCGGCACGAATTTCCCCGCTCCCTTCGCTTCTTCAATACGGCGGTAAATGCGGCCTGCATCTTCAACGGCAGCAAGATACTTGTTCGCGACACTGCGAACGAATTTGGCGTCCGTTTCAATTGCATGATTTACGCCCGGAATTCGAACTGTTCCGATCAGCTCCGGATGTTTGGCGACGAAAGCATCCACATGCACTGCTTCCGCCGGCTTTCCAATCAGGTCCGCCACATCGATCGTGAAGAAATCGCACGGCTGGAGAAAGCGCTCCACCGTTTTCAGATTGATATGATCGGCGTCCAGAAAGTAAGGCTTGTCCCAGCCGAGCTGTTCGACGGCTGCATCCGCCGCTGCCCGGGTACCGGCGGGATCGGACCCCACAATGTTGTGTTCGCGATTCGATTTATTCCAGACCGGCGTAACGTCTACGCCCGCTTCAGCGGCCAGAACGCAAGCCTGAAGCTGCGCCTTCGCTTGGTGAGCGAAACGGTCTCCTACACCGACGGAGTATTTGGGAAGCGTGAGTTGTTGACGCATGGCTGCTCTCATTGGACGACAAAATCATAAGAACCGGAACCGATACGGACGACATAGTTGCCCGACTCATTCTCTGCATGAACCTTCTTTCCGTTCTCCGTGATCCGGCCATTCGCGCGCACCGGCAGAAAAACCTTCGCCGTTGTGTTTGCAGGAATCGTCACTTGTAGCGAGAAAGGACCACCGGACGTTGCTTTCCAAGCTGTCGAGATTTTGCCGTACGCCGACTCGTAGTCGCCGCTTGCTTCCGTGATGCGGTCGTCCGACCGGGGATGAATCACGATCTCATGAAATCCAACTCCGCTCTTTGTGGTGTCGATACCCGCGACTGAGCGATATACCCAAGCTACGACGGAACCGAACGCGTAGTGGTTGTAGGAATTCATTGCCGGATCTCCCGTATCGCCGTTCCACCGTTCCCACCAGGTAGTTGCGCCTTTGCTCAGCATGTAACCCCAGGAAGGATATGTGTCTGTGAGTAGCAGCTTGTAAGCAACATCCGGCCGGCCGTGATTCGAAAGCGCGAACAACAAGAACGGCGTACCCAGGAAACCAGTGGTCAGATGTCCATTGTGTGCATCGATGTTCTTCACCAGGTTGTCCACGGCTGCGGGTTCCAGCGCAGGCGGAACGAGATTCATATGAAGCGCCAGTACATACGAAGTCTGGGTTCCGGTGCCAACCACCCCGGCATCGGTAATGTATGCCTTCTGGAAAGCAGTGCGGATACTCGAGTAGAGATCCGCGTATCGCTTGGCGGCATCTTCTTTACCTGCGCCATGTGCCATTTGGGACATCATGTCCGCGACCAGGGCCCAATATGCGGTGGCTACTAATTCCTTCGATGTGGTGGGATCGGGCGCCAGCCAATCGGCGAAATTCGGTCCCAGCTTATTCTTTCGGATGTAATCGGGATTCGCATCGGCGATGAATTGCATCCAGCGCTCCATCGCGTCCCAGTTGCGTTCAATCACGGCGCGGTCACCGTATTGCAGCCACGCCGTCCACGGCACGATCACGCCCGCATCGCCCCAACCCGGTGCACCGTCAAGCGTTCCGACTCCGATATTCGGTGCGACGTTCGTGAATGCCCCGTCCGCCAACTGAGCGTCATCCACATCTCGCATCCATTTGTGCGTAAACGCGGCGATATCGAAGTTGTAGCTTCCCGTGCGCCAGAAAACACCCGCGTCTCCCATCCAGCCGAGCCGCTCATCGCGCTGCGGACAGTCGGTGGGGATGCTCAAAAAATTTCCTCGTTGGCCCCAGATCCCGATCTTCCACATGCGGTTCACCATCTCGTTCGAAGTCGTAACGGTGGCCGTGGGATCTCCACCCAGGCTACTCACCACTTGTCCAGTAACGTCGGCAAGCGCCGGCTGTCCCGGGTATCCCGTCAGTTCCACGTACCGGAAGCCGTGAAACGTGAATCTCGGAACGAACGTTTCCTCCTCTCCCCCGCGCAGCGTGTATGTGTCCGTTGCATCCGCGTTTCGCAGGTTCGTCGTATAAATCGTGCCGTCCGGATTCAAAATCTCGGCGAATCTCAAACGAACGGTAGTTCCCGCTGCGCCTTTCACCTTCAGCGCAACCCATCCCACCATGTTCTGGCCCATGTCGAACACATAAGAGCCATCGGGGAATGGCGTCATCCGCTCGGGCTTCATCGTCGCCACCACTTGCGGCGGAGCGTCTACTTGACTCGATACAGTCCCCTCATAGGCATCGGCTAGCACAGCCGGTGTCCAACGGCTGTCGTCGAAACCCTTTTCATTCCAACCTCGCTGTTCCAAGCGCGCGTCGTACGTCTCGCCCGCATAAATCTCGGAATGCAGAATCGGCGACTCTGCCGCTTTCCACGAATCATCGCTCGCAACAGTATCGCGAGTTCCGTCGCTGTACGTGATCTCGAGTTGCGCCATCAGCCGTACCGGTGGCAGCAGCTTGAAATGTTCCGCGGTCCAGGAAAGTCCGCTGCCGAACCAGCCGTTTGCCAGAATCGCGCCGACGACATTATCGCCACTCGCCAGCAAGCCGGTGACATCGTACGTCTGATACTGCACGCGCTTAGTGAACTCAGTGAACCCCGGCGCCAGAACGCCGTTTCCCACGCGCTGCCCATTGATCGACAATTCGTAGCCGCCCAGCGCGGTGATATAAGCACGAGCTGACGCCACAGGCTTGTTTATCGTGAACGCTTTTCGTAAAAAAGCCGCGGGCTGCGGCAGCGGCCCGGGATCAGCACCTAGCTTCGGATCGTGCAAGTCACCCACGATGGCGGCGGGAGACCATTGCGAGTCAGAATCCAGACGAGCCTGCCAGCGCTCATCCGTAGGAATCCGTTCCACGGTTCCGTCCAGATGCCTTATCTTTAAGAGCGCGGCAAACGCGGCTGGTTTCGCCGCATTTGGATTATTGGCATCGGGTCCAAACGCATTGGGAGTGGGCGCAACGACCTCGACATCAATGGAGTTCTTTCCGCGAACCAGAAAACCCTCAATCTCACGCCGGTCGAATTCATTCCAGTGGGGCTTCGCGCCGGCATCGTGACCATTCACCGTCACCTTCCAATCCCCATGCGCCATCAGGAAGAGCGCCGCTCGAAAGGGAATTTCAGACAGGTCAAAATCGAGATGGAACTTCGCAACCGTCTTCGGAACGACCGCGAGCGCATCTTGGCCCTGCACCCAAATCCACTTAATTCCAGATTCGTCCGCCTCCTCCTCGGGGTTCTGCCAACGAATCCACTTACCGCTCCAATCGGACTTCGCAAGCAAACCCATTTCCCACCATGCTGGTTCCGATGCGTCTGCCTTGTGGCCGCGTTGATCCCAGACGCGCACGCTCCAGTAATACCGTTTGCGCGATTCGAGCGCCGGCCCGCCATACGCAATGCTGACCGAATCGCTGGAGGCCTGTTTCCCGCTGTCCCAGACATCGGCCTTGCCCGCCTTCAGGAACTCTGCCTTGCTTGCCACCAGCACTTGATAAGCAGTTTGCGTCCAATTGCGCTCTTTGCTATCGCTCTGCCAGGAAAGAACCGGACGCGCAGCGTCGATCCCGAGCGGGTTCGTCAGGTATTCACAGCGAAGATGAACCGGCGTTGCCTGTACGGTACTCATCGTGCATAACAGTAGACCCAGGGCACGCGCCAATTTCAGCAAGATAGTTTCTCCCTCCAGTCCATATACTTTAATAGGTCTCTGGGGACCATGTCTATGAAATCAGATCTGTCGGACAGAGTCTTTAGCGCGCTCGATGCCTTTCGCATTGAGATCCCATCCTGGGGTTTCGCGAATACCGGCACACGCTTCGGGAAATTCGTACAACCCGCGGCCGCCAGCACCGCCGAAGAGAAGTTTGCGGATGCCGCGCAAGTCCACTCGCTCACCGGCGTCTGTCCAACAGTCGCTTTGCACGTCCTTTGGGACCTCCCGAAAGGACGAGATAGCACCCCGGAAGTGATCGCGCTCGCCGACCGTTACGGAGTTCGGCCCGGATCGATCAATCCCAATCTCTTCGAAAGCCAGATTTACAAGTTCGGTTCCTTCGGCAACCCTGATTCGAAGGTTCGCCACGAAGCCATCCAGCACTCTATCTTGAGCATTGACATCGCCAAGGACGTGGGCAGCCGCGACATTTCCTTTTGGTTCACCGACGGTTCCAATTATCCGGGGACGGCCAACATTCGCGAACGCAAACGCCTGTTCGAGACCTCCCTCCAGACAGTTCACGCCGAACTCGCCCCCGATCAGCGCATGCTCATCGAATATAAGCCGTTCGAGCCGGCTTTTTATCACACCGACATCGCCGATTGGGGCATGGCGATGCACTTTGCTCAGGCGGCGGGGTCGCGCGCCAAAGTTCTCGTCGATACAGGACATCACTACGCATCGCAAAACATCGAACAAATCGTCGCCTGGCTGCTTTCGGAAAACATGCTCGGCGGCTTTCATTTCAACGACCGGCGCTACGCCGACGACGACCTGACAATCGGTTCCATTGATCCCTACCAAGTATTCCGCATCTTTCACGAGATTCTGTTCTTCGAGTGGGAGACAAAACGGAGGCCCGACATCGCCTACATGATCGATCAAAGCCACAATTTGAAAGGCAAAATAGAAGCAATGATCCAGACTGTGACGGTCGCTCAAGAGCTGTTCTCGAAAGCCGCGCTGGTCGATCATGAGCAGCTCGCGGCAGCGCAAAGGAAATGCGACCTGATCCGTGCTGAATCTGCCCTGCAAGACGCATTCGCGACTGATGTGCGCCCCGCAATTCGCGATTGGCGCAAATCCAAGGGCCTCGCCGAAGATCCCCTGCAAGCGTTCCGAAGCAGCGGCTATCTCGAGAAAATCTCGCGCGAGCGGGCTGCAAAGAATGCCTCCAGCGTGTCGTCCTATGCCTGAAACAACGGATGTAGTCCACTTGAAAGATCTTTGGAACGAAACGGAGGCGGCGGAGCTTGGCAGTGATCAGCTCGCTCTACTCCGATACCGATCCAACCTGCTCGGGGCCGACCTGCGCATCACCAACTTCGGCGGTGGCAACACCAGTTCTAAAATCGAGCTTCCCGATCCCTTCACCGGAAAGCCCGTTCGCGTCCTTGCAGTCAAAGGAAGCGGTGGCGATCTCGGGTCGATCAAAGAATCCGGCTTCGCGCTGCTCTATCTCGACCGGCTCGAACAGTTGAAGGAACTCTACCGCGGCGAAGCGCATGAAGACGAGATGGTGGGCTATTATCCACTTTCCGCTTTCGGCCAGAATCGGGTCGCGGCCTCAATCGATACTCCTCTGCATGCCTTCCTTCCCTTCCCGCACGTAGATCATCTCCATCCCGATTGGGCCATCGCCATCGCTGCGAGCGCCAATGGAAAAGCAGAAACTCGAAGAGTTCAATCAGAAGTACGGACGCAAGATTGCCTGGGTCATCTGGCAACGGCCTGGCTTTGAACTCGCGCTGCTATTGCAGCAGGCGGTCGAATCCAATCCCGGCTGCGATGGCGTATTGCTCGGGAGCCACGGCCTCTTCACCTGGGGAAACACGCAGCGCGAATGCTATCTGAACAGCATCCGCACCATCGATCAGATGGGCGAGTTCATCCTGGAACACCAGAAGAAAGGCGGTCCGCTTTTCGGCGGCCTGGCTCATCAGCCGCTGCCGGATCGCCAATCCGTCGCCGTCCAAATTCTTCCCACTCTGCGCGGCATTGCCTCTTCCAATAAGCGCGTCATCGCGCACTACACAGATCATGAAGACGCGCTGACCTTCGCCGGTTCCCACTGGGCCAAAGAACTTGGGAATCTGGGAACCAGTTGTCCCGATCACTTCCTGCGCACACGCATCTGCCCGATGTTCGTCGATTGGAAACCGGGCGAAGAAAGCCTCGACGTTCTCAAATCACGCCTGGAAGAACGCGCCGGCTCCTACCGAACCGAGTATGGAGACTATTACAAAGCCTGGGCGAGCAGCGAATCGCCTAAACTGCGCGACTCGAATCCATCGGTCATTATCATTCCGGGTCTTGGTCTCTTCGGCTTCGGAAAAAACAAGAAAGAAGCCCGCATCACCACCGAGTTTTTCATCAACGCCATTCACGTCATGGCGGGCGCCAACGCTCTCGAAGCAGGCGAAGCGAGGCATCCGTATCCCCAAGCGCGGGGGCCTGAACTCTCCAAACAGTTTGTCAGCTATCGCAACTACGTCGCCCTGCCGCGTTCCGAAGCCTTTCGCATCGAATATTGGGCGCTCGAAGAAGCGAAGCTGCAGCGTATGCCCGCCGAAGCCGAATTCAGCCGGAAAATCGTTTTGATCGCAGGCGGTGGAAACGGTATCGGCCGCGAAGTCGCACTCTTACTGGCTCGCAAAGGAGCGCACATCGTTGTCGCCGATTTAAATGAAGCCGCCGCTAAGGAAGTCGCCGCTGAAGCCGCGAAAATTGCATCATCCGATGCTGTGGCGCATACAGGACTGAATCTCGCCTCGCCCGAAAGCATCCAGGCAGCGGCGAAGCATACCGTTCGGGAATTCGGCGGCATCGATGCGATTGTCAATACGGCTGCCATCTTCCCGGTCGGCACAGGACCCGGCGGCCAGCTCACCGAACAGCAGTGGAACACGACCTTCGCTATCAATGTAAGCGGAAATTACTTCCTTGGACGCGAAGTGGGCTGGATTCTTCGGGACCAAAAACTCCCCGCTTCTCTCGTCCTGACCAGTTCCGCGAATGCCGTAGTCCCGAAGTCCGGCAGCGAAGCGTATGACATCAGCAAAACGGCCTTAAATCACTTGGTCCGCGAACTTGCTGTCGGCTTAGCGCCGCTGGTGCGAGTGAATGGCATCGCGCCCGCTACTGTGGTCGCCGGCTCCACTATGTTTCCGCGCGACCGTGTCATTCAATCCCTGCAAAAGTACAAAATCGAGTTCTCAGAGGCCGAATCGACTGAAGAACTTCGGACCAAGCTCGCCGATTTTTACGCGCAGCGCACGCTCACTCGCCGGCCTATCCTGCCGCAAGACTGCGCGAACGCGATCGTGTGGCTGGCCAGCGAGGAAAGCGCCAAGACAACCGGCCATATCATTCCCGTAGACGGCGGCTTACAAGAAGCTTTCTTGCGCTAACATGCAGCGAATCTGTTTTGTCCTGCAAGTCCGGCCCGAGCGCCTCGACGAATACAAAGAACGTCATCGCGCAGTCTGGCCCGAGATGCTCCAAGCGCTGCGCGAGACCGGCTGGCACAACTATTCACTCTTCCTCCGGCCGGATGGCCTTCTGGTAGGCTACCTGGAAACCGATGATTTTGACCGTGCCCGAGATCAGATGAACATGCGAGAAGTCAACGCTCGCTGGCAGCGGGAAATGTCCGGTTTCTTCGTGAATCCGCCCGGCGTCGCGCCGGACGCCGCCATGTTGCCGCTCGAAGAAGTTTTTCATCTCGATAAGGACCCAGCATGAATCCAAACCCCGCGTTGGGTGTGTTCTTCCATTGGCTGGGAGGTCTCGCGTCGGGCAGCTTCTACGTCCCATATCGGGGCGTGAAGCGGTGGTCGTGGGAAACCTATTGGCTCGTCGGCGGTGTGTTCAGCTGGATTCTCGCTCCTTGGTTCTTCGCTGGGCTCTTGACGAAAAACGTTCTTGCGGTCCTCGGCGCCGCTGCTCCCAGCACGCTTTTCTGGTGCTACCTGTTCGGCTTGTTGTGGGGCATCGGCGGCCTCACCTTCGGCCTCACGATGCGCTATCTCGGGTTGTCACTCGGGATGGCCATCGTCATGGGCCTCTGCGCCGCCTTCGGCACGCTCATGCCGCCCATCTTCAACGGCACCTTCGCCAGCCAGGTCATGGGTACGACTGCCGGCCGCGTCGTGCTGCTCGGTATTTTTATTTGTCTGGTGGGAATCGCCATCGCCGGGATGGCCGGCGTCGCCAAAGAACGTTCCGTACCCGTGGACATGCGGCAGGCCTCTATCAAAGAGTTCGACTTGAAAAAAGGCTTTCTCGTGGCGGTCGTATCAGGCGTGATGAGCGCCTGTTTTGCGTACGGCCTTGCAGCCGGTGATCCGATAAAAGCACTCACCGTTCGCGCCGGAACTCCGCCTCTGTGGCAAGGTCTTCCGGTCCTCATCGTCGTGCTCCTCGGAGGCTTCACCACCAACTTCATCTGGACCGTCTATCTGAATATCCGCAACAAGACCGGCCACGAATATCTCGCTTCCGAGTTACCAGTGCGCTTCACGGATGCAGGTGGCCCGCAGCCCATCGAAGAAACTGCTCTGACCGGCCCCACGGCGAGTGTTCTCACCCACGCTCCCGCCATAACCTTGCGCGACACGGTGCGCGTTCCGCTGCTTTCAAACTACTTGCTCTGCGCTCTGGCCGGCGTTACCTGGTACATGCAGTTCTTCTTCTACAGCATGGGCGAGACGAAAATGGGCCGGTATACGTTTTCGAGCTGGACACTGCACATGGCCAGCATCGTGATCTTTAGCACGCTGTGGGGCGTCGGTCTCAAGGAGTGGAAAGGCGCCGGCCGTACTGCCATACGGCTACTCGTGCTTGGTCTCGCCGTTCTGCTCGGCTCCACGCTCATCGTCGGTTACGGCAATTATCTGGCGTCTTTTCCGCCGCGCTAGCTTCCTTACATCGCCGGGAGATGCGGATGGTAGTCGTAATACGACGGCCGCTTGAGCTTCACAGGCGGGTTCTGCTTCAGTTCCTCCAATGCGACCGCGACTGCTTTCTCCAACTGCGGGTCGTGTCCTTCGCGCATTAGCTTAGGATCCTGATCGATCTCGATATCGGGAGCGATGCCGTGATTTTCCACTTCCCATGTGCCATTTGTGCCGTAAAACGCCCACCGTGGAGCGGTCACCGACCCGCCATCGATCAGGTTTGGATAGCCGCCGATTCCCACCAGCCCGCCCCAGGTCTTCATTCCGACTAAAGGCCCAAGCTTCGCTTTGCGGAAATACCACGGCATGGCGTCACCGCCCGAGCCCGCAAACTGATTGATGATCATCACCTTCGGCCCGAAGATCGCCTCGGCGGGATCAGCGACATCTTCACCTTCACGGCTGGCGACCATCGCGAACGGGCGACGGCTCAGATATTCGATGATGTAGTCGGCGACATCTCCACCGTGGTTATATCGCTCGTCGAGCACCGCGCCTTGCTTGCCCACTTGCGCAAAGAAGTAGCGATTGAAGCTGGTATATCCGCCCATTCCCGTATCCGGAAGGTGAACATAAGCCAGCTTGCCGCCGCTTAGAGTATCCACTTTGCGACGGTTGCCTTCCACCCAGGCCAGATGCCGCAGCCCCGCCTCATTCTCCACCGGTACGACAGTCACTTCCCGTGAGTTCGCGCCATCTGCAGTAGGCCCAACGCGCAGCACAACCTGCTTACCGGCGGTCTCCTCAAAAAAGCTGTAGAGATTGTCGGAAGAGTGAAGTTCCCGTCCACGCACGGCAATCAAATAGTCGCCTTCCACCACATTCACACCCGGTTGTGTCAACGGAGCCTGCAGATCCGGGTTCCAATTCTCGCCATTGAAGATTTGAGCGAAACGGTAGCGGCCATTTTCGTCTTTATAATCCGCACCCAGCAGTCCCACCTTGATGTGCGGCACTTCAGGCTCCGTCCCGCCGTGGATAAACATGTGCCCCACGTTCAGGTTGCCGAGCATCTCCGTGAACAGGTAATTCAGATCGGAACGGCTGCTTACGGCGTCCGCCCAGGGACGGTAAAAGGCTTCGGCGGCTTTGAGATCGAGCCCATGGTAGTGCGGATCATAGAAGAAGTCGCGTTCGATGCGCCAGACCTCCCGATACATCTGCTTCCATTCAGCGCGCGGCTCGACGTTCACCTCCATATCGGCGATCTTGAGTAGACCGTCACCGGCTTTCGGAGGCGCTTCTGCTCCAGTGATGAACCACTGCGTGCCTTGCTTGAAAAGCATCTTCTCGCCGTTCGCGGAAAGATCGAATACACTCACTCCGCCGATGATGAGGTCCGTTTTGCGAGTCTTGAAATCAAACTTACTGATGATGAGCTGTGGCGGTCCTTCATGTAGTTCGACGATGGGCCGTTCCGAGACGTAAATGACGCCCTCTTTTCCAGGCGTCACAGCATAGAAGTTCTTTTCCGGGATGGGTACCGCAAGAATTCGTTGATTGAAGCCGGCGAAATCGATGCGCACATCGGGTGCTTTTTCCTTCTCATCCGCTTTGCCGGCCCCGGCGGACGGTTCCTTCGGCTTATCCGCCTTTCTCTTGCCGTCGTCCTTGTCCGCGTTTTCCTCATCGCTCTGAGGAGCAAGTGGAGAGGAAAGATCTTTGCGGAGAACAGCCACATAAACAGCGCTGGTCGAAGGGCGGGCAATGCTGGTCATGTCGATCCAGCCGCCATTCAGAGCAACGTTGGTGCTTGCAAGGAAGTATAGATATTTCCCGCTCTTGTCGAAGTTAGGAGATGTCGTGTCGCTCAGTCCATCGGTTAGCTGCGTCGCCTTCGCCGAATCCAGAGAGTAAACAAAGATTGCGTGTTGATGGTTCTCGAGTTGCTTCGCGTAAGCTACCCACTTACTGTCGGGCGACCAACCAGGGCGAAAATCGTAAGCGGGGCTATCGAAACGGTCCGTGTCGATGCGAACGGGCGTTTTCTTCGGAAGATCGACGTACCAAAGATTCAGGCGCTTGTCATAGAACACAATCTTCTTGCTATCCGGAGACCACTGGGGCGCATAGAAGAACGACGGCGGATCCCCCAGGGCGATTTTCGTGACATCGCCAAGTCCGGTTTGATCGCGAATGTGTAGAGCATACTCGCCCGATTCATCGGAGAAGTAGGCAATCGACTTGCCATCCGGCGACCACGACGGACTGCGGTCGGCCACACTCGGGCTGTTGGTCAGATTTCGAATGTCGCCCTTCTCCACGGGCGCGGAAAGAATCTCTCCGTGCGCTTCGAACACCGCTCGTTGGCCGGTAGGGGAAATATCGGCGTTCTCGATCATGCGGTCGGAGATTTTCAGAAAGTGCGGGCGCACTTCAGCCAAGTCCGCCGCGACGTTGATTTCGACCGGCTTGTGTTTGCCTGTCTTGAGATCCAAGATACCGATGGAGCCGAACTGCTCATACACGATGGCGTCATGAGTCGCCGCAGCCGATTTCAGATCGAGTCCTTCATTCTTGAACACCTGCGCGATCTTATGCGAAGCGATGTCGTAGACGAAGAGCGAAGTTGTCCCGGCCCGGTCGGACAAGAAGTAAACTTTGTTCCCGACCCACATGGGGTTGAAGTCGTTAGAGTTTTCACGAGGAATGGGAACGATGCTGGAGTCCGCAAGATCGGCCAGCCATACTTTCAGAGTTTGTCCGCCGTGATACTGCTTCCAGGCAGCCTCCCAATGAAAGACAGGCTCATAGGCAATGTGCGAACCGTCAGGCGAAAAGGACCCATCTTCAGCCATGGCGAGCGGCAGCGCCACGGGCATTGCGTTGTCCAGAGCGATGGTGTAAAGCTTGCCGCTATCCGCAAAGCTCTCGCGATGCGAGCTGAAGAGCACGCGCTTGCCGTCGGGCGTCCATCCGAGGGCGATATCGGCGTCCGGATGATACGTGAGGCGGCGAGGAACTCCGCCATTTGCGGAAACTACGTAAACGTCAATATTGCCTTCATACTCGCCACTAAAGGCGATTTGAGTACCATCAGGCGAGAAGTGCGGGCTGAATTCGCGGCCGGTGCCGGCAGTTAACTGGCGCGCTTCTCCGCCTTCGCGTCCCACAATCCACAGGTCGTTTGCATATTCAAAGACGATCTGCTTCTGGCTGATGGTGGGGTTCCGCAGCAGTAAACGATTCGGCGATTGCGCCGACACGGCACCGGCCGTGAACAGTATGAGGCCCGCGAAGAGAAAGGAATCGGCTCGTGTCATGAGGTTCATGACATTATACGAGCCGGGTCGGTTAGGACAACACGCGTAAGCCGTCGCCCGGGGGCGAAGGGGGCTCCGCAATTCTCTTCGAGCGAAGCTGGCCGATTTTGATGGACGTCCTAAAGATCGCGCCGACCGGGATGAAGCCTCCCAGCTTGTGCGCGGCAACGGCCGCCAATCCCATGGAAGCGATACATCCGCACGAGGCGCAATCCGGGGTTCCGCCGAACTGGCAGGGCGTGATCTTCGTCTTGAGATCGGCCGAAATGGTTCGGGTAGTCAGCGCGAAAACGCACTCCTCCGGACTGTGTGGAGGCGAAGCGAGTTGCCGGATCAAACCCTCCGGCATATCGAGCTTGGGGAACTGCTTCCGCAAGACGAGCAGATCGGCAATCACATCCGTACGTTCCTGTGCGCTCAATATCTCCGGCAGCTCTTCTCCTACTTGCGGAGTGAAGATGCTGAACCAGATTTTTTTGATCTCCGGCCGAGGCGTCCAGAATTCCAGAAACTCTCGCAGGTATCCTGGCCGCTTCATCATCTGGCTGGTGATTGTGGAATGGATGGTTACATTTTGGCCTTCGATGTTCTTCAGAATGCGGTCATACGTTGCCGGCTTGCGACGTATGTCGTGCTCCGGCTGCAAACCGTCAATCGAGACTACGACATTGAAGTGCGGCAGCGTGGGCCATTCCGCGGCCAGCGGCCGGAAGGCGCTGGTGACAACCTGCACATGGACGCCGCGTTTCAAGAGCAGCGGAATCATGGTTTCGAGCTCGCGGTAGCGCACCAGCGGATCCCCGCCCACAATTGAAAGATGCAGCGGCTTCAGGCGATCCACAACCTCAAGCACACCATCCACCAGCGCCTGCCCTTTTCGGTCGTTCAACTCCCGTAAAGTGAGACCTCCGCCCAAATGCGCGTCTTCATATGCGTAGCATCCTGGGCAACGCAGCGGGCATTCACGCGTAATCTCAATCGACAGCGATGGGCGTTCTCCTTTTAGAATCTTGTTCCAAGCCTTCAGAATTTCCGACGTCTGCATGAAATGAATCCTTCCTCAACCTAAGTTGCCCGGACCGCGGATCAGGACCGCGCGGGCACACGACGGGTGTTTTGTCACCCGAAATGAGATTTAATTACCAACTCAGGCAATAGGCGGAGACGGATCGGCAGCTTGGTAAAGCAACCGTGCGACGCAAGACGGAGCGACAACAATCAGTACGTCCGAAACGCAGTAAATGTTTCGTAAGTCCGCGCGCACCGCGGCTTGCGTTGCATACGGCTGCTGCGGGATCGCGCCGATATCAGGGTGGTTGGCTAGCTGAAGCGAAACGGATGCTCGAGTTGTCCTGTTTAACAGGCTGGGGCTGTCCGGCACATTGTCGAGCAGCGCGAGCAGAACGAAACCCGCCGCCACGAGTGCCATCGACTGCGAAAACCTGAAAATACCGATCAGAACGGGCCGCCTAGTCCTATCCTACCGTGTTGAAAGACGTAGCAGCCCTATTCCAGGTGTACGGGCGGTGTTAGTTCACGTGAGTTTCCGAGCCCAGAACACTGGGCCGGATCCAGTTGCTCTGCACTCTGGCTTCCGAGGCGGCGGTCCCTTGCGCCTTCACTCGTGCGGCGAGTCCGGAATTGTTTCGAGATCCTCGCGACTCCCACCGAAGGCATAACAATTTCGCGCTGTTGTACGCGAGAAATACGGGGTTTGTCCGGATCAGGTCATTCCTGAGCGCAACGAAGGCTTGCACAGATCGCCGCCGTTGCCGAGGGCCCGGCATGACGTCTTCATTCGATCCCGGATGCCGGCAATCGTTCACACGAAGAACCGCGATCGCTCCATCTGTCTGAATAGACTTCTCCTGCTGGTCCACTCGCGCTCGCGGTACTAGCGCGGCGGAGTCGAGGCACCCGGTAAAAGCCACATCATTGAGCACCTTGGTTCGCTCGTTGTCGATCATCGGATCCGTGACGTGCGTCAGGTGCATATGCCGGAATCCGTAGTTCACATCCTCTGTCGCCGAACTTAGCCAGGCGTCTTCCCCTCTCTGTTTCCACAACCGCACGTGATGCCGCTTTGAAAAGGTGTCGAGGCTCTTCTGATAGGCCGCGTCGGCTCTCAATCCGTTCAGTGTCAGCTGTCCCATGGGAGCCGTGCTGTAGCCCATTCGCTGCACCATGCAGTGATACATGCCGAAGATCGACGTCAGAGAACTTCGCTGCGCGCCTACCCACCCGGCCGCATAAAACGCCCGATCCAGCGCGTCACGGTTTCCCAGAAAGAGAATGTTGATCAGGTCCGACGGATGATTGCGGCCCCTGTCGGTCCGCTGTTCGGGAAGCTTGGCAAGGATGCCGCGGACCTCTGCCATATCTCCCGTGGAGAGCGGCCGAACCCTACTTTCAAACACTCCCGCCGAAGGCACGGTCGCATCCGCCTTCAGCCGCAGAATGAATTCCGTTCCGGCCGGGAAATAGATCTCAGGATCTGGAGACCTGGCGATCACGACCTTGACCCCCAAGAATGGCAGCCCGAAATGCGGGTCGATCCACAGCAATGGAATCACGTAGGACGCGAGGCTCGACGAGAGATTGGCGGTGGGATAAATGCCCCCTATCACCCCGTCGGCATTCACGCGTTCTTTAGCCGTCTCTACCTGCGTCACTTCCGCGTCTATCGGAACGCGTGCGCCATCCGGCAATTCCAGGCGACTGAAGCGGTATTGCATATCGGAGTTAACGTGCTTCAGCCCGTACCCGAGCCGCTCCACCTGTTCTATTTCTCCAGATACAACTGCTCCTTGCGGAATCAACAAACACCCGTCGCCGTAAACCGGCGCGATCACCGTTGCGTTCACGGCATCGCCCACATGCGAAATGCGGGATCCGCTCGGCTCCGACAACCGCACCTCCAGGGAAGTGCTGGCCGGGATCACAGCAGCTCTGGCCCAAGGAGAACATATAACGACGGCAAACAGTAGAACCTGTTGTTTTACGAGCCCTCTAGAGCATTGGTGTCCCAAGTGCATGCGATGTGTCGGTTCCCAGACATTGTAACCGCATCACCTTGGCTTTCTTGCAACTATCTTCGAAGAAGTGAATCAAAGGAAGTTAATCAGACGTCGCAGCAACTCATCCATTCCGGTCGAGCTGCTGTCTTCGTCACCACGCTTGAGCGACGGCCCAATCGCCAAGGCCTCTTTGTGGTCTTCGAACCAAATCAGGAAAGAAGCCTGCTCCGCCCCGGCCAACCGCTGCTGATTGATCCACGTGTAGTATGCACCCATGTCCGCGTCCACCAGCGAACCGTTTGCATCCGGTACCGGATGATAGGGTGCACCTTCGAGCATTTGTTCCATCGAATGCTCCTGCTGCCGCGGCGCATACCTGGCGAGCAATGTCACGGGTTGCGCTCGCCGCAACACCTCGCGCGCCGTCCACTGTACGAAGGTCGTGCTGAAGATCTGGGTGCCGGAACCCTCGGCAAGTACACTCACCTGAAAATGATTCAGCACCGCCTCATCGCCGCTGCCGCCCAGACCCAACTCGTCGGGTTGCATGCGCGCCAGACGGCTGCGCAGCGCCTCGGGACCAGACCCCGCCTCCGTCATGCTGCGCATCCTGTTTAGAATCGCGGTCCGCACCACATCCAGCGATTGATACGAAACGCACGTCACTCCGGCATCTTGCCGGACGCTCTCGCCGCCTTCGATGTACCAATGCCCGAACGGAATCGGCTGCGCTTTGGCCCGCGCCGCCACGGCGGCCAATATAAGTTGCCGGCCGTTTTCCGGCCGCACATTCGTGAAGTGCACGCCCTGCGCTCGCAGTTTGCGAAACAACGGGTAGTGGTTCTCGTCCACGCCTCGGCCAATCATCACCACGCCCAACCGTGATATCGGCAGGCGCTGCGGCGACGCTGCGGCGTTCATCTTGCGTACATACTCAATCGAAGCCGCTCGAAACGCGTCTATCTGATGCGTGGTCCAAAGATGCGCAGACAGCTTTTCTGAAAACTGCGCCGGCGCGTTCACCCAATCGGTCCGCTCCAGATCCGGCGAAAGATGCAAGCCTTCGAACACGGCCATTTCGCGCTCGAGTTGCTCAGGCGCCATGGCGCTCAAATAGCTAAGCTGATCGTCTAACTCTTTTCGCTCGGCCGGGAATTTCCAATCATAGGCAACTAGCTCGCGCAGCAGCAGAGGTAGAAATGCGAGCGGCAATTGCCGCAGCAGGGCGATATGCGCCGCGGCAATCCGCCGAGCCTGCGGCGGATACGCGCTGAACTGTTCCGGCTTCAGTTCCTTCGGCAACATAAGTTAAGCCAACTCAGACAGCGGCTTACCTTGGGAAAGCTCCGCCGAGAATCCCAGGACCGATCCCAGGGTCGGAACCAGGTCCGTCGATTCAACGGCTCTGTCGACGACGCGGTTCTCACGTATGCCCGGACCCATCGCCATCATCCACGTGGTCCGCGACATGGCATCGCCCGTGCGATGATGCTGAAATCCGTTGCCGCCCGGATCGGTATCCGAATCTCTCCCGAAGTCGGGCAAAATGAACATCGTCGTCTTGCCCGCATACTCCGGTTCACTTTCGATCGTCTTCCAAATTTCCGCGCACAGCCGGTCCGAACGCCGGATCGCGTCCACGTACAGCGAATAAGCGCCCGAATGCGCGATGTCGATGTCGTGCAGCGTGATCCACAACAAGCTTGGGGCTAACTGCCGCATCAGTTGCTTGGCGATATAGACCGATAACTCATCGGGACTCTCCAAGCTCCTCGCGTGTGCCCCGAAATCCGACAGGGACAGCTTCAACAACTCCGCCATCTCATGCAGCTCCGCCGCGCTGTCGCCTGCTTTCAACAGCGGTTCCGGTGTATACATCGGCGTCTCGTAGTTGTCCCGCAGCAGATGATCGTAGAGGTCGCCGTTTTTCGCCGGCCCCCAGGCTGAACTCAGCAGGCGCTTGGGAAGAATCACTCCGGCTCCCAATCCCGCGCCATAGGAACGGTTCTCGCTCTCCCCGATACGATTGAACCCGTTGCTCGGTGCCACGACCCAAGCGTCGGTCGCCGGCCGTTTTAGATCTTTGCGAAAGTATTCAAAGACAGTGGGATTGTCGGGTGCCACGGCCGCAAAATTGTTGAACGTCTCGTACACACCCGTAGCGAGGCTGGCGGTCGCGACGTAATGGCCCAGAATCCCTCGATTCACCACCTGGGTAAAAAACGTGGAACGCGGAATGAGTTCGCCCAACAGGTGAGGGATGTTCTCCTGCCCCTCCGGCATGAACGTCTCTTCGTCCCGGGCACCGCCGCCAAAGGTCACCACCACAGCCTTCTTCGCGCGGGGCAGGGCCATCCCTAAGCTGGGCGCGAACCCGAACAAAGCCGCTCCCGCGCTGGCTCCCGTGGCTAGGCGCAGGAAATCGCGACGGCTGCGCGACACTGCCCGCGCAATCTCTCGCGGGTCCGCCGCGCCGTTTAATACTGCCCTATTACGAATGGAGCACCTCTTGCCAGATCGATTCTCCAGTTCTATCACGTCCGCAGGCTTACGTGGCAAGCTGAAGAAAGTGCCCTCGTTCCGTTCCCTGGTTCTGCTGCATGGCTACGCATTCCTCTTTTGCTACGTCTTCGCGGTGCAGGCCGGCGTTCCGCTTCCCTCAGACCCCTTGGTGCTTATCATGGGCGCCTCCGTAGGAGACGGACATTACTCCTTTCCGGTAGCTCTCGCCGTAATCGTCTCCGCCGCTCTGCTGGGCGATCTACTCTGGTACGAACTTGGCCGGTGGCGTGGCCGCTCGATCCTCAAACTGCTCTGCCGGTTCGCGCTTGAACCGGATACTTGCGTCCGTCAAACAGAACTTGGTTTTATGAAGCGCGGGGCCTGGACCTTGCTCTTCACAAAATTTATTCCCGGAACCAGTCTCGTCTCCACACCGCTCGCCGGCGCGATCAAGATGCCCAGATGGCGATTCCTCGTGGCCGATGCCGCCGGAGCGACACTTTGGTCAAGTGCTTACCTGACGGTCGGCTTTCTCTTCCATCGTGAAGTGGATAAAGTCATCGTCTTTCTCGGTCTTTTCGGCCGCCGCGCTACCCTCGTCATTGCCGTTCTGGTAGGCGCCTTCATCGCTTGGCGATATTTCCAACGGGTCCGCTTCCGCCGTCAACTGCGCATCAACCGCATTACCCCGAGGGAAGTCTACGCGATCCTCGAGATACATCCGCCGCCCATCATCGTTGACCTCCGCAGCCTCGCTGAGGTGGAGCGCACTGGCCAAAAGATCCTCACTGCCCGCGTTCTCCGTCCCGCCGAACTGCGCACGCACTTCGCGGATATACCGCCCGATCGCGAGGTTATCCTTTACTGCACTTGACCGAACGAAGCTACCAGCGCCCGTGTGGCGCTGCAACTGAAAAAAGCCGGCGTGAAGAAGGTCCACCCGCTCGAAGGCGGGTTCGAGGCTTGGCTCAAGCTTGGCCTTCCCACGGAACCGGTTTCACTGGCCGATGGGGAACCAGGTCCTCACCTGGACGATGCACATAGCCTGGAGAGAACTTGACCTCCTCAGGAATGCAGATTGCCGGGCCATGCCGACCTAAGCGGCTTGTTTGATGCTCCTTTTTGGGTTCGCGGTGAAGCGGGCTACGGGGGGTCCGAACGAACCTTGAGCGGCCAGACGGCTCAGATGCTGTTCGATTTGCTCAATTGAAAAAACGAACCCATTGACCTGTGGATCGAAGGGTTGGTTGGCTCGCTTGGCCTCGTTATAGAGGCGCGAAGCGGTAGCCAGAGCTTCGTACTCTTTGCGTTCGCGCTCCTGCTCCTTGCGTTCGCGCTCTTGCTGGAGTTGACGGAGTTCGACAGTTTCTTTTTCCCGGCGGCGGACGAGGCGAGATTCCTGGAGCTGGAGATTGCGGAGCTGTTTTTCGTACTTGATGAACGTTTGCACTTCGATCATGCCGGCGCGGAGCGCGGGTTCGTGCTGGTTGAACGCTTCGGCGAATTCGATGTGGCCTTGGGCGAAGAGAGCGTGTTCGAGAGAGGGGATGCGCTTCAGGCGCCAGATGGTGTCGGCGATGGACTGGACGAGATCGGATTCGCGTTGGCCGACCGGTTTGAAATCGTCGGTGTAGGCGCGGAGGTGGCGTTCGTATTCGGGGGCGTCGTCGGAGGGAAGCAGGACGGTGCGTCCGGTAAGACCCGTTTTCACAGCATTGAGGGAGGATTTGGCGCGGCCTTCTTCAGACGTAGGACCGGTAGACAACTGCGCATTGGAGCGATTGGCGGCGAGCTGCGCCGACGACAGCGGGGGACGTGCAAAGAGGAGCGCTTCGGCGGGTTCGTCGAAGCTGGGCTCGGGGTTGTAGCAGAGTGCTTCTGTTGTCTGGTCCATTTCGCAGTTGTGGCGGCTGATCAGCGCTTCGGTGGCGGATTCGGCAGCTTGTAGGTCGGCAGCGAGGGTTCTTTCGGCTTTGCGGACGGCTTTCATGGCTTTGCGCTCAGCGGCGCGGCGGATGGAGCGAGGGGTCATGGTTTGGATCTCCTTAAAAAGAGAGCAGGGTCGCGCGAGGAGGACGCCTCATCTGATCGCGCACAACGGGCAACAACCGCCCTATGCACTTTGAATTTGAACCGCGCACAACGGGCAACAACCGCCCTGTGCACTTTGAATTTGAACCGCGCACAACGGGCAATAACGGCCCTGTGCACTTTGAATTTGAACCGCGCACAACGGGCAATAACGGCCCTGTGCGCTTTGAATTTGAACCGCGCACAACGGGCACCGCCCTGTGCGCTCAGAACGTAGCATACGAAGGGGCGAAAACGTTCTTTGTACCTTTAACTTTGCTCGTAAGTGAATGAAGGGCGGGATGGTTATAAATCTGTGGAAAAGCGCAACGGCTTCGGGAGGATGTCCGCTTTTCCGTTGAAAGCTACGGCCTGATAAAGATGGTGAGACGGCCCAAGGCCGGGTTTAATCTCTGAGATGCCCACTCTAAATTCAAGTCGGCCTCTGGAATCGTGTTCTCAGCCAGCTTGACCGGAGTCAAAGGAGAAAACGGACCAATAGCGGCAGGCATTCTCGGCACGAATAGGAGAGATAGCTTCAGCAAGAAATTTCTCGATCGCGTGAGCCCAAAACCGGTACGCGACGTTGTTGTCTTCCATCACGCGAACCTCCCAGCGTCCGGCGAAGCGGCTCCAGATTTGCCGTGCTGCTTCGGTGCCGACACCATACCGGCGATGGCGGCGAAGCACGAAGAATTCGGCCATATCCCAGACGCCTTCTTCTTTCGTGATTTCCGACCCTCTTTTTATCAGTGCGAATCCAGCTAACTTCTGCCGGAATGTGATTAAGAAAGCATGCCGGTCCGGCTCAGACCAGTAAATGGAAAGCTTCTCGAACCCAAATCGACCATCCTCTCCCAGCTCGACGTCGTGGAACTCGCTGAAATCGTGCGCGTAGAGTTCGAAGAGATTCGCCACAATGACGCACTGGCCGGAAGTGGCGGGCACAACCTCTATTTCAGAGCCTGACGTATTGGTCTCGCTTGACATCGCAAGATGTCTTTATGTTCTCAACCTACCAGGGCTTGTGTGCGGACTGCCATGGATCACCGGCTCATTCTCCGATTTGCCCGCTACATGACATGTCAAATCAGTTTGACTCTATCGTTCGCCGTTACACATGATTCATCCGATTCAGTCGCGCCCGATAGAAAGCGAACGGAGCCCTTAGGGAACTTTGGCCGGGGTTGGCGCGTAAGATATCGCAGGGTGCCCTATGCGTCTTAAAGTGCCACTACTTACGTTCGCCGCCGCTATTTGCCTGGGTTGGCTAGCCTACGGGCAAGCCAACCGCACGCCAACGGCAGCCGCATCCAGGCACGTGCCCACTTACACGGTCGATGGCAAGATGAACCCGCCCCTCGATTATCGCGAGTGGGTGTATCTCAGCTCCGGGCTGGACATGAGCTACAGCCCGCGCGTGAAGTCGATGGCGGATCATTCGATGTTCGACAACGTATTTGTCAATCCCGAGGTGTACGTTGCGTTCAAAGCGACGGGCCATTGGCCGGACAAGACCATAATGATTTTGGAGATTCGTGCCGCGGAGTCGAACGGCTCCATCAATAGGGCGGGGCATTTCCAAGGCCAACTGACGGGAGCCGAGGTACACGTGCGCGACAACACACGTGGCGAGTGGGCATTCTACTCGTTCGACGGCCCCGGTCCGGGCAAGCTTCTCCCGAAGGAGGCTGCCTGCTACAGCTGCCACCGAGACCACGGGGCTGTGGACACGACATTCGTGCAATTCTATCCGACATTGCTGCCCATTGCGAACCAGAAGCGCACGCTTAGTGCGGAGTATGTGAACGAAGAAGGCACCCAGTCGCAGAGGTAGCTGAACAGAATGGGCTTGGGACGCTTCGTTTTCGAACACCGAAGATCCAGGCCGTCCGGAAGTCACCGTCAATCGGCAACTAGCCGCTCTGCAGCTCTGGTCATAGTGACGAATGGCCCTGGGCTGTCGAAATGATGCCTAATCGGGCACGAGAGTGCCGGCCCCATAAATCACGTGTGGTCGCGATGTGTAGATCTATACTTGGCCGTCGGGGCGGATCTATCCGGACCGCAAGTCGTCCACTTCCGGTCTGCCCGTGATCCTGGCGCAATTCGAAAACCGCTGCAGTCGGCGATACTCCAGGGCCAATTTTGCACACGCTATTCCTCTCGCAACGCGCGCGTCGGATCTACAGTCGCGGCGCGGTAAGCGGGCAGGCTGGCGGCGAGAAAGCCGGTTGCTATCAACACTCCTATGGCAGCCCCGGTAACGAATGGATCGGCCGTTTTGATTCCAAATAGCAGAGACTTTACTATGGCAAGAATAGCCAAACTTCCGGCCAGGCCGACGACCATTCCTGCGCCCGTCAACGCCGTTACATCTTTTAGAACGAGCGCGAAGATTTGGGCTCGGCGCGCGCCCAATGCCATACGAATGCCGATTTCTTTTGTGCGCCGTCCAACTGCGTAATTCAGGAGACCAAATAGACCGATAGCAGCCAAGAGAAGTCCGACGAAGGCAAATGCTCCGGCGATCCCGGCGAGTAGTTTCTCGCGGAGCAGCGTGTTTCCCACAATTGTTTCGAGAGTGGTGATTTCGTGAATCTGCATTCCGGACCCGATGCGATCCGCTTCGCGGTCTACAATGCGCATAACTTGTCCTAATGGGAGTTTAGAGCGGACGTAGAGAGTCAAGGCGGTGTTGCCATTGATTGGAAGATAGACAATCGGGGCGGCGGCCGTCCGTAGACTGTAGTAGCGGGTATCCGCAACGATGCCGACGATCATCTCGCGCGCCCGAGAATTGTCCATGCGAGAGATATAGCTGAACTCGCGCCCTAGCACGTTTATGCTGTTGAAGTATTTCCGGGCGAATGCTTCATTCACGATGGCTGGCACAGGTTGCCGCGCGCTATCGTCGCTTCGCATGAAATCGCGTCCGGCTAGAAGTGGGATACGAAGAGTCGCAAAATAGTCCCTGGACACAGGAAAGAGAAGCTCTTCCGTTTTGGAAGGCCCTTTGCCCGGTACAAAGATTTGTTCCATCCAACCGCCACCGCCGAAGTTGAGCCACCATGCCATTGCCGCCGACTGAATTCCACGCTGGCCGGCAACCGCTTGTTGCAGCTCAAACATCTGATTGCGCAGCCGTACCTGACCAGGCTCATGGCTGTCGAGCCACATAACCGAGTTCCGGCCCTGCCTCGCCGCCTCGGTCGTGAGACTCAACACAGCCACATTCTCTGAATCAAAACCAGGATTGACGCGGAGTAGATTGCCGAGACTGAATAGGAACGCGGCGCCGACGGCGACCAGGCAGAATGCGCAGGCCACCTGAACGCTAACAAAAGATTTTCCGAGCCGCAGCTTGCTAACCTGCCCAGGCGAAGCGCGCAAGGAACGGACCGGCTGTGTACTCGAAGCTTGCCATGCGGGGGCCAGGCCGAAAAGCACGGCCGATAGCGCGGACACCGCGATGCAGAAGAACAGCACACGGCTGTCTAATGACAGGACAAATTGCACCGGATTGTTGTTCGTTGAGAGCAAGTGCACCAGCAGAGGCCCAATACTTCGCGCCAGCGACCAACCCAGGGTTCCGGCCGCAAACGAAAGGATAAGGCTTTCGGTTAGCATCTGCCGAACCAGCCGCATGCGTCCGGCTCCGAGCGCGACCCGCATCGCCATTTCCGTCGCGCGGGCGGTGGAGCGCGCAAGCAGCAGGCTAGCTATGTTGGCGCATGCAATCAGGAATATTCCAGCCGCCACGCTAAACACAATCCATAGTGGGCGCGAAAATGTCGTTCGAAAATCGTACATTCCAGATATTCCTCGGGCGGCGGAGTGCACACGAATCTTGCTTTCCAGGAATTGCTTCTTAATGCCTTCTGGCAGGGCTGGAAACAGCTTCACGAGCTGGGCTTGAAAATCGTGGAAAGGAGGCTGAACACGCGATTCTACCTGCTCGGGCGAGGTACCCGGCGCAAACCGGCCCATAATCTGGAGCCAGTATCCGCCCGGATTCGTCAGGATACGTGGGTCATGCAGAGTGCCTGGGACCCATAGGTCGACAAATTGTCCAGGTTCCACTCCCCAAAACCCCTCCTGCGCCACCCCAATAATCTCGACCTCCTGTCCGTCCAGTGAGACTCTTTGCCCTAGAATCTTGGGATCTCGCTGGAAACGCTTTTGCCAGAAGTCGTAACTGATAACAGCAAGCGCCCGGCCTTGCGGGACGCGGTCTTCTTCCTTGGAAAAGAGTCGGCCGATGATTGGCCGAACGCCCAAAATGTCAAAGGCTTGTCCGGAAACCCACGCTCGGTTGATTTTTTCGATGGGAGCGTCTGGTTTGAGCGTCGTCATTTCCGTGCGAAACGGCCCGCTAGAAAATCCTAGGCGTGCAACCGATTTGGTTGAGTCAACGAAACGCAGAAACTCCGGATAGCTGAATGAGTTCCTTTCTGCCCCGCCCGGAGTTCCAGGGTTCTCTGGCTCTGGCCAGGAGAGCGTGAACAATTGATCCGGTTTATAAACCGGCAGGGGCCGCAGCATTGCCGCATCCAAAATGGAATAGGTGGCCGTGTTTGCGCCGATAGCCAAGCCTAGAGACAGCACCGCTGTCGTGGCAAACACCGGCGTTTTGCACATGCCGCGCCAGCCGTAGCGCACGTCCTGAACAGTTGTATCCAGCCAATTCCAAAGACGAAATGTGCGGCTCTGTTCCTGCAAACGAGTCACATTTCCAAAACGCACCCGCGCCTGCCGCTGAGCTTCTTCACGGCTGAGTCCCGTCGAGTGCAAAGCAGCAGCGCGACGTTCCAAGTGGTCTCTGAATTCATCGCGCAAGTCTTCATCCAGCCTGCGCGGGTTCAGTGCATTTTTCAGTCGTGATAGCCAGGACATAACCAACTCCTCAAATCGGTTACTATGCGTAACGCAATATGCGCGAAACGCCGCTCGACAGGCTCGCCCAGCGCTCCGATTCGGATGCCAACTGCCTCTTCCCGGCTTTCGTGATGCGATAGAAGCGTGCACGGCGATTCGTCTCGCTTAATTTCCATTCGGCCATCAGCCATCCGAGTTCCTCCATTCGATGCAACGCGGGATAAAGCGATCCCTCCTCGATACGCAGGGCCTCTTGAGACAACTCCTCGATTGCAGTGGCAATCCCATAGCCATGCAGCGGCCCTCTACGGTCAACAATGGTCAATACGAGCAAGTCGAGTGCAGATTGCGCGGAATTCTGCTCAGGCAAGAATTATACTCCGGCTACTAGGCATAGTGATCTGATTATACGCAGCCAGAAACCAACTCGCCCGATGCCATATAGAGTGCAACGTCAATGACGATCGCTTGAAGTTTTCGAGCGATTCGACAGCGGCAAGATGATAGTAAGCACGCATATCGGATTTACGTTATGGGATCTGATCAGCTTTGGGATGATAGCTTAACTTTTGTCAAGGCTGGCGTTTTGAATGAAGCCGCTTACACTTTCCTCGGCGACCCGGACAGTGGCGCAAGACGCGAGTAGTCGCTATGTGTAGATCTATCCTGCGCCCTCACACACGATCTATCAGGCGCTGAGGCTCAGATGGAGCAATATTCCGAGACCAACGGAACGAATAGCCCAGAGTCGGCTCACAATTTGTCCTTACTGCGGCTGGCATGTTCATGTGCCGCCTGGCAAACCTTTATCAGGTGGATTGGCGTCGACGAGGGAGTCTCTTTGCCGAGGACTCGGCTCCAGGTGGTTCACGGAACGGTTCCACCGAAATGCGCTCGTAACACACATCCAGCACGGTCAGGTATTCCGTGCCGCCCGGAGCTTGGAGAACTACGCGATCGCCCGCTGTCGACTTCATCAACGCACGCCCCAGAGGCGAAGCCCAACTGATGTGGTTGCGGTTGAGATCGACCTCGTCGGTGCCGACGATGCTCACCACTCGCTCTATTCCCGCCGCATTGGCATAGCGCACGGTCGCTCCGAAGAATGCCTTAGTCGCCGCCTGCCCCCCTCGCGGAGTTTCCGGGTCAACTACTTCCGCGGATTCGATTTGCTTCGTGAGAAAGCGAATTCGCCCATCGATCTGGCGCAGCCGCCGCTTGCCGTAGTGATAGTCGGCGTTTTCACTACGATCGCCGTTGCTCGCGGCCCACGCCACCACCTCCGTCACGGCCGGACGTTCCCTGATGAGCAGAAACCGGTGCTCATCTTTGAGGCGCTGCAGGCCGCCCGGCGTTATGTAGTTCTTGCTTTGCGTCGCGGGTTCGTCACTTTGCGGTTTTCTCGTAAACCCTTTTCGCATATCTTAGTCTCTCCAGCGTGATTCCAGCGGGTGCCACAAAGCTCTTAGGGAATGGATAATGCGATGCCTGTTCTCGTGCTTCCTTGACTAGAACTCGGAGAGTCTCACTGTCGGGCGGAGCGCGCCGTTTGCTGTTCACCTGCTCATCGTTTTCACGCGGCCTGCGCATCCAATTGAATGCGACTCCGCACCGGTTGAATGCCGGAATCCCCGTGAGGCTCGGCAACGCTCTAGGATGGCTTGCGGCTTTTCGCCATCGCCGGATTCAATGGGTATGCATGGGTACTGAGGGCCCTCTGTCAACCGTCGTTTGTCTGATGTGCCCCTGCAAAACAAAAACTCCGGGCGCGATCTTGTCGAGGCGTGTACACTGAGCCATCCTCCACAATTTTTCGGATCACGCGAAGGCTACAGCTCAAGCCGATATCGCACCTCAGCCGCGCGGTCACGGAGCCGCCAGACGAGGCGGTCGTCGCGGTTGACGATGGTGCGTCCCTGGTACGCATTGACGCCGAACATCGCAAAGTAGATCTCAGCATAATGCGGATTCCGTCATTTGATTCCGAAGGGCGGGGCGAGACCGGGAAGTTTAGCCTACGGCGCAGGCAAGTGAAAATCAGTTCGTTCTAGCATTCGCCGTTCGGGCGGGTTCTATGCGTTGCCGACTTCGGGATCGCGCGCCACTGAGGTTCAGAAAAGCAGTCAGGAGACGGTGGATATAATTAGCATCGCTCGAAGAATAAGGAGCAGACATGTTGCCGAACTATATATCTAAAGCCGTGCCGAATCCCCGCTCCAATCGAGCGGGGCTTCTTTTCCTGCCCGCGATGATCGCTCGTAACTGCGGAGGCGAGTCAGTCCTTACAGAGCACATACCAATGAGCTTGCCTTGGCTAACCCTCGCGGCCATCTTCGCTGGCCTTTTCACCGCGGTCCTGGGCCCCGGCATTCATTTCTCCAAATAAGTGTGCGCCGTTCTGGGCCGATTTTCGGCGATCGGGACAGAATGACCTTGATGTGTCGATAGATGCACTGTGGTCGCCAAGTGACGACTAACCTGCGATGGCCAAGCCGATCCTCTTAGATCGTCAGTTGGCCCTACAGCGGATCTATTCGCGACTGCAGCTTTCCCCTCGAAGTACAGCCAGCAACTCGATGCGGTTCGCATCGCTGACCCAAATCTAATGCTATTGGACAGCTGCTTCCGCTTGACAAGGATTAACGCCGTAGCTGATTTACATCAGGAGACCTTCAGCGAAGCGGTTGCGTCGTAACACGCCCCGACAACGCCATTGGATGATCTCACTCACGGGCCCGTTCCAGGCAATCTTATCCAGCCGTTCTTCCGGCATTCCCGCGACCCGACCCAACAGGACCCGCGAAACTGGCGAGGCTGGCATGAGACCGTGAATGTAGCCCTCGAGACATGCCATGATCTCATTCGATGCGGCCCATGCTGCGGTGCACCATCCTCCGGATCGCCGATTTCGCATCTGGATTCGGCCCGCGTTCCTGATCGCGGCTGCCCTGCTAATACTGCTGCCGCTACTTGCGGCATGGATCGAATTTCTTGTTGCCGGTCTCCCTTATATTCCGCCTGTCCCGCAGATCGATCCCAACAATTTTGTCGGTCCGCACGGCTTTCCGCTGTGGGTGCGCTATTGCCACTTTTTCAACTTTCTTTTCGTGATGATGCTCATTCGGAGCGGTCTGTCGATCCTGGTCGATCACCCTCGCCTCTACTTCAATAACGACTGCACACCGGGCAGCGAGTGGATTCGGTTCACGCCGATCCATGTTCCAAAGGATCGGGTCTGGACTGCGAAGGACGATGCTCGCTACATCTCGCCTATAGTCGCCACACCAGGCTACCGGCACACCGTCGGCGTTGCCCGCTCGTGGCACTTTCTCAACGTCTATGGGTTCATCATCACGGGTGTTTTCTTTATGATCATGCTCTTTGATACGGAGCAGTGGCGGCGCCTTGTTCCACAATCCACAGTTGTGCTGCTGCAGGCGTGGAATACCTGGGTCGACTATGCAACCCTTCACTTGCCACCTGAGCCCAACGGATTCTATGGCTACAACGCGCTACAGCAGGTCGCCTATTTTGCCGTCGTCTTTGTCTTCGGCCCGCTGGCCATCCTGTCGGGTATCGCCATGTCGCCGGCTGTGGTGAATCGCTTCCCCCGCTATGCGAAGCTCTTCGGCGGCAGGCAATCGGGGCGTTCCATTCACTTTCTAACGATGCTCAGTTTCTTTGCGTTCATCGTCGTGCACGTGACGCTGGTCGCGGTGACGGGCTTCGTTCGCAACATGAACCACATCGTCATGGGCACCGACAATCAGAATCAGATAGGAATGATTCTGGGCTTCGTCGGCATCGGCGTGGTCGTCAGTTCGTGGGTTGTGGCGCATTACGTCTCATGGTTCTTTCCTCGTGCCTTGCAGCACGTACAGAAATTCATCACGTACCCTTTGCTATTGGCGACGCTGAACCGGCTCACACCGAGTCAGCACTACAGCGAGAAGGACATTTCGGCCCGATTCTGGCCCAACGGCAAGATGCCGGTGCGCGAGGATTGGAAGCGCCTCGCCGAGGGAGGATTCCGGGAATTCAAGCTGAACGTCGGCGGTCTCGTTGACAATCCGGTCGAGCTTTCTCTCGAAGATATCGAGCGACTGGGGAAGACCGAAGAGATCACCATGCATCACTGCATCCAGGGCTGGACGGGCATTGCAAAATGGAGCGGACTCCCCATGAAATCTCTGGTGGAACTCGTCCGGCCGAGGCCGAATGCCAAGGTCGTGGCATTCTTCTCGTTTGGCGGCTCGCTCTACGGCGATAGGTATTACGACACCCAAAGTCTCGAAAATGTACTCCAGGCCCAATGCCTGCTTGCTTCAGAGATGAATGGCAAGCCCCTGACCGAGGTGTACGGCGCTCCACTGCGGTTGCGGGTTGAAAACCAGCTTGGCTACAAGATGGTCAAATGGATTGAGCGGATCGAATTCGTCGAATCGGAGAAGACCGTGGGTCTCGGCGAAGGCGGCAAGAACGAGGATGACGAATACTTCGATCTGCTCCCGAACATCTAAATGACGTCGGAAAACAATCTGGTGAAGGACCGGCACACCGGATCGAGCACGTTGCTGTGCTCCTTAAGCATCTGCGGCTGGGATGGCTGCTGAAACACCTGCCGCCGCAACTGGAGCGGGCCGACCCTGCGTGCCGCACTTCTGCGGAGATCTTGCAGCCTGTTCACGCCGCTAGCCCAGCCGCGCTGCGGAGAATAGTAGTCTCCCGCTTGGCACGACGCTATCCGGCTCGCCCCGTCCTCTGGTTGCAGGACCGCGTACGCGCGCGTCGACGGCCTCTGTCGTTAATGAGCCGCGGAAGCAGCGTCGCCCATATCCGGCAGAACTTGCCGGAGCTCATGTGCAGCGACCGAGAGGACGACAGCGTCACCAACCGACTGAACCATCCGGATAGGCATCTCAAGTGTTCCAGCGTGAAACATTCCGCGCGTTGCACCGAGTTGGTCAGCCACTTCGTTGCGTAGCTTTACCCGCAGCGACTCGATCTTCCATGCGTCGCTGTCGAGGAATAGCGCAGTGATCTCGCCGATCGCCTGCCCGTCTGCTGAAATCACGGTTCGCCCTCGAAGATTTTCGTCAGAAAGCCGCATCAATCTAATCGCCCTTCTTGTCTAAAGTTCATTATAAGTACAGCCGCGGGTTTTGTTCGCCGCGCTCTCGCTCACGGGAGTTACCATGGTGCTTCTGCGCGTCAGCCATCCGCCTGCCGGTGCAACCACTATGATTGTTTCGCTCGGCATCATCTCCAAACCCGAATATCTTGTGACGATTCAAGTAGCGGTAATCCTGCTCACCCCACAGGCGTTCGTAAAAAACCGGCTCGCCGGGCTCCTACATCCCATCTAGAGAGCGAAAGCGCACTTAAGTGGAATGAACTCCGATCCAAGAGATCGCGAGCTTAGTGAGAATCGGCAGGTCGGGCAATAGACGCGTAATCAGTCGTGTGTGGTCGTGAAGGGTTCACCAAACCAAGCTTCGCCGTGCTGAGCCCGAAACCGGGGCAGTCAAGAGCGATGCAGCTGAAATGAGGCGACAGATTGCGAACGGTATGCCTATAAAGGAACGACCGGGTTGGATTGCCATGGAGCAGCAGCAATATCGGTTGGCTCCCTTCATCAATGTAATGGAGTGTGTTCCGATCTACGTGGACAAACCGGCTCGTGAAGGGAAAGAGGCACCGGTCGAGCCACTTCGGGTTCAGTTCAGTGTGATTCATCTCTGGGCGATTTGGCCGAAGTGCAGCCCGGACCCGTTGAGTAGGAGGTGATACGCCCCTTCTTTAAGGAATGTCTGCATTGGCAGACTAGTGGTCATCGCCGGTCTCTCAATACGGTGGAGAGTCGGACGCCAGCGAGCCACTCCGTTAAGCGGGTCGCATCCGATTCGAGTTCACGATGAGCACGGAGCGAGACTTGCTCCAGCAAACACAGATGCACCGCACCTGCGCCGTCCTGCACCCAGAAACCGACGACCCGGCCATCCACCCAGATCGTCGTGCCCGCATTGCCCTGACTATCGAAAAGCTGCTCCCTACGACCTCCGATATAGAAGCTCCGGGACTGCCAGCCCATCACCGTTGGATCGAGTGAGGGTAGAAGCGCCACCCAGGAGCCAGGATCCGCTACCTCACCAATGTCGCCGGGCAGCAACCACCCATGGGTACCATCGTCGAGAGAGACTTCAACGGCAGCCAGCTCGGCGAGTGCCGTACGCACTGCACTCTTGGTAGCTCCCAACCACCACACAAGGTCGCCTTCCGTTCCAGGGCCGAACGTATGCAGCCAGCGTGACATAAGTTGGCAATAGCCATCCGCAGCTTTAATTGGCTTCGGAACGTTACCGAGCCAGTGCCGCGTCAGCGTCCACCGTGGGTGTGCAGTCTGCCACTCACCTCTGTTGGTGGCGCGCACAATGTCACCCCGTGCGCCGAGGTAGGTCAGGACCTGCGATATTGTACCGGGCGCCGTGGCTGACGTGTTCATCTTTACGCCAAGTTTCGGCGCCAGCTTACGTAGTTCAAGCGCTGAGAGTCCGCGCGGGTGCTCGCGAAGGACGGAGAGCGCCTGAGCGCGTGCACGCTGGAGCCATCTTTCACCGTCGGCGGTGATACCAGCCTTAACGATCTCGCTTGCTATGCGGCGTCGTTCGGTGCTTGCAACCCTTGCCGATGCGCTGCCCAACGCGGCCGGCAGCAGATCGCGCGTAAACACAAAGAGAGTTCGGCGCATGGCGAGCTGTTTGACCAAACTTCGCTCGGCGTAGAGCGCCCGTTCAAGTTGAGCTTTCTCAGGCGATCGGCTACGCGCAAAGTACGCGAGATAAACGGTGGCCCGTTCGGTGGCGTGGAGCACCGTCATCGCTTGAGTAACTGCCTCCGGGGAGTCAACGCGAGAGCACGGCATCAGCGCATGCCGCACTGCCAGCCGGGCACGACGCTCCTCATCGGAGACGCGACGCATTTGACTATTTTCCCAAACTTGCTGACATGCGTCGAAAGATCGGGAGCAGAGGAGGTCAGTCCCTAGATGTGCGTTTGGTTTTGCAATCAGAAAGGCAGTCCGGAGACGGTGGATATAATTAGCATCGCTCGAAGAATAAGGAGCAGACATGTTGCCGAACTATATATCTAAAGCCGTGCCGAATCCCCGCTCCAATCGAGCGCCATGGTACAAGAACACGGCGCCGACCTACGCCGGCGTTTTTCTGTGGGTTGTCTTCTATCGCGAAATTGGTGTCGCGCTCGATCATGCTGGTCCTGCGCTATGTCTGGCAGCGCTAGTGATCGCCGGACTGATCAGCTACGGCCTGTTCTACTACATACCGGCCCTGACAGGTATGCGAACCGGATATCCGCTTTACGTGGTCGGGAGTTCGACTTTCGGCACACAAGGCGGTTATGTGATGCCGGGTTTGCTGATGGGTGTTCTACAGGTGGGTTGGATGTCGGTGAACACCTTTGTTGCAACCACGTTCATCCTAACTGCCTTGGGTTCTAAGTCGGGGCCGGGAACCCTATCCTTCGCGATTATCGCAACGGTTTGGGCTTTAGTGTTGGGATACGTAGGCGCTAAAGGCATCGGATATGTTGCTCGATTCGCCTTGTATCTCAACCTCGTTCCGCTGGTGATGATCTTGGTGGTATTTGCGAAGAATGCGGGCGGAATCGGGCAGTATGCGCCGCCACATCCGAATTCGTATTTGGGATTCACGATGCTGGTGCAGATCGTGGTCGGCTTCTTTGCGACGGCAGGGGCAGCAGGCGTGGATTTCGGGATGAGCAACCGGAACGAACACGACGTGCGATGGGGCGGACTGGTCGGTATTTTACTTGCAGTGATAGTCGCTGGCGGGTTCCCATTACTCGCGGTCGCGGGTGCGCATGTCCTGTATGGAGTGAAGGACTATCAGCTCGATTCAGCCATTGCACAAACAGGTAGCTTCGCGGGCATCGCGTTCTTCCTGTTCGCGGTGGCTTCGATTGCTCCGATGTGCTTTTCTTCGTTTATCGCGGGGAACAGTCTGGCCACAATGATTCCGGGTGTTCCCCGGTCTACATCCACGATGGTAGGCGCGGTGATTGCGGCGATTCTGGCGATTACGGGCGCAGCGGCTAATCTGGTGGGCCTCTTCACGATTATCGGCGCGTCCTTCGGACCGATCTGCGGGGCGATGGTGGCAGATTACTGGTTGTCCGGAAAGAAATGGGCCGGGCCGCGGCAGGGAATCAACTTTGCAGGGTATGGAGCGTGGGCGATCGGCTTCGTGATCGGAATTCTGCCTTTTCTTCCCATTGCTGAGGAAACAAAAGCTTATCTGCAACCGGCGGCTGTGTACAGCTTCGTGGCGGGCTTTCTGGTTTACGTAATACTTGCCAAAGCCGGACTTCAATCAAAGGCAGTGCCGGGGTTCGCCTTCGAGCCACCGACGCAAAAGCTCGCAGTGTGAATGGCGGCCGT